>NZ_BDBR01000099.1 GCF_001613085.1 Nocardia salmonicida NBRC 13393 | reverse complement strand
CTGTTCATCCTCTACACCTCCGGCACCACCGGAAAGCCCAAGGGAATCCTGCACACCACCGGCGGCTACCTCACCCAAACCGCCTACACCCACCACAACGTCTTCGACCACAAAGCCGGACACGACGTCTACTGGTGCACCGCCGACATCGGCTGGGTCACCGGACACAGCTACATCGTCTACGGACCACTCGCCAACCGCGCCACCCAGGTCGTCTACGAGGGCACCCCCAACTCCCCCGACGAACACCGACACTTCCAGATCATCGAAAAATACGGCGTTACCATCTATTACACCGCGCCCACACTGATCCGCACCTTCATGAAGTGGGGGCGTGAAATCCCCGACGCACACGATCTGAGCACCCTGCGCGTGCTCGGCTCCGTCGGTGAACCGATCAACCCCGAAGCATGGCGCTGGTACCGAGAAGTGATCGGCGCGAACAAGACTCCGATCGTCGACACCTGGTGGCAGACCGAGACCGGCGCCATCATGATCTCCCCGCTGCC
>NZ_BDBR01000098.1 GCF_001613085.1 Nocardia salmonicida NBRC 13393 | reverse complement strand
TCTGTTCGCTCAGACCGCTGGGTACGACGATCGCTTCCACGTCGTGTCCGGTGGTCAGATACAGCTGATCGGCGAACAGTTCTACGGGTAGCCCGTACCGCGCCCGGAGCAGATGGGCGGATTCATGAGGGGAACAACATGATTCGAACACAGAGACCTCCGAGCTGCGGGTGGAGTGCACTCGGCGACGAAGGCGCGCGGCATCCCGTGGCCGATGCACGCACTGGAGACGAGCTCGGATCGGATACGCCACGCCGAGTGATGGGGTGTGGACGTCCACTCGGTGCCGGGTGCGGAAATCATTGTGCGCCTTGATATTCGATGTTGTGGTGACGCGCTGATGGCATTCCGATGTCCGCCTGTAAACCTGTCATGTCCGACACGGAGACACCTGTTGTGAGACGGCTCACCGTCGAGATGGGCGGCCTTTGTCCGCCGTGTGACTTCCCGGCAGCGCGGTCGCACGACCGGCTGCCCGGCATCCTTGACGCATCTCGCCAAGCGGAGCGTCCAGACGCC
>NZ_BDBR01000097.1 GCF_001613085.1 Nocardia salmonicida NBRC 13393 | reverse complement strand
GCCTGCTCGGCAACATCGACTACGGCACCGACATCACCCTCGACGACCTGCGCCAGTTCTACGACGCGGTCATCTTCTCCACCGGCGCCAACGCCGACCGCGCCCTGACCATCCCCGGCATCGACCTCGACGGCTCCTACGGCGCCGCCGACTTCGTGTCCTGGTACGACGGCCACCCCGACGTCCCGCGCTCGTGGCCCCTCGAGGCCGAGAAGGTCGCCGTGCTCGGTGTCGGCAACGTCGCCCTCGACGTCGCGCGCGTGCTCGCCAAGACCGGTGACGAGCTGCTGCCGACCGAGATCCCGCCGAACGTCTACGAAGGCCTCAAGGCCAACAAAGCCCTCGAGGTCCACGTGTTCGGTCGTCGTGGCCCCGCGCAGGCCAAGTTCACGCCCCTCGAGCTGCGCGAACTGGATCACTCGCCGACGATCGAGGTCATCGTCAACCCCGAGGACATCGACTACGACGAGGGCTCCGAAGCCGCGCGCCGTAACTCCAAGCAGGTCGACATGGTCGCCAACACCTTGGAGCAGTGGGCCATCCGCGATCACGGCGACCGCCCGCACAAGCTGTTCCTGCACTTCTTCGAATCGCCCTCGGAGATCCTCGGCGCCGACGGCAAGGTCGTCGGTCTGAAGACCGAACGCA
>NZ_BDBR01000096.1 GCF_001613085.1 Nocardia salmonicida NBRC 13393 | reverse complement strand
GGGCCAACCCTCACCGGCTACCGTCCTGCGACTGCTGTGCGTCCACGACCGCGACGCCGCGGTCCTGGACGGGTAGTCGGCTCATTCGTGCTAGACGGCTGCCGCGCCCGCTGCGCCTCCAGCTCGCAGATTTGCCATTCCGAAGCAATCCACGCTGCCGCCAGCTTTCGCGAATCCGCCGGATCCCCGGGATTCAGCCCGGTGATCTCGGTGATGCGCCGCAACCGATAGCTGACGGTGTTGGGGTGCAGCGTCAGTGACTCGGCGACACGTTTGCGGTCGGTCCCGAATCGCAAATACGCCTGCAGCGTCTCCATGAGATGTCCGTGATCGCGAAGTGGGGCCAGTATCGACGCGAGTCGGCTTCGCGCTGGGCTCGGACGGGTGAGTTGGTAGTCGAGCGCGAGATCGTCGAGAGTGTAGGTGCCGGGAGGCTTGCCTAGATACGCGACAACGCGGCAAAGCTCGTGGATCATTTGCTGTGCGTCACGTAGATCGTCACGTGCCACATCATGCAACTCGACGAGGGCAAGCGACTGGTCGAAGTGATCGCACAGCCCGTGCGCGATGTCGGTGTACCGTGCGCGGTTCGTCGCGTGATCCGGTGCCGGCAGCAGGACCAGGCCCCCGTTGGCATCGAACACGTGTAGCGCGCCTTGCCCGAGCGGGTCGTTGTCCAAGTAGCGCACCAGACGCGCCGGCCATTGCGCCAATTCCCCGACTGGATGACTTCGACCGGCGTCGCTGACGGCGGCCACGGCCACGAGGTCGTATCTGTTATGGACGACCAGTTCGGCCTGGCTCGCCAGCTCATCGAGCGGATCGCCGTACATGAGCGCATGGGCGAGTTCACGCCGAGTTTGCGGCATGCGTCGGCTGGATGGCTGTGCTGATGTCATCGTGGCGCGACCGCGGACGTCTTCGAGGTAGTTCAGCATCAGGTGTGACGCGGCGATGAC
>NZ_BDBR01000095.1 GCF_001613085.1 Nocardia salmonicida NBRC 13393 | reverse complement strand
CGCAAGCTCGCGATGCCCTCACGTGTGCTGACGCTGGTCGCCTGCGAGGGTCGCCACCTCGGCGAACCGGCCGACTGCCGCTTTACGTCCGCACGCGCCGCCTGACCTGCGCCTCCCGCCTTCCCACCGCCATTTCGTCCTGAATTTTCACGCCGCATCCCGGATTTCGGGTGCGGCGTTCGTCGTTTTGAAGGGGATGTTTGCTGTGCCCGATCTCGATCTGCTCGACCCGTGCGGGATCTGTCGATCCCGTGAACCCGACATCCACGTCGACGTCGACGGCGGACTGATCTGCCCACGCTGCGCGCTGACCTGCGCACAGTGCCACCGCTGCGGTACCCGCTCGATCGCCCTGACCGAGACCGCCGAAGCAGGACCGCTGTGTTCGACCTGCATCACGAGGTTGCACCCGTGCGCGTCCTGCGCGGAAGCCACGTTCACACGGTTGCCCGTCGACACCGGCGGGTTCGTGTGCGGGATCTGCGCACACCAGCTCTATGACCAGTGCTTCCAATGCGAGCGCTACACCCTGCACAGCCGCTACGTCGTCGGCAACCAACGCGCCTGCCCCGCCTGCGCACGGTTGCAGCGCTCGTGCCGCGACTGCGGCACGCTGATCTGCGGGCGCCGCGGTTGTGATCGGTGCGCTGAACCGCACGCGCTGTGGAACTACACCTACCGACCCGATCCGATCTTCCACGGCACCGGGCCCCTGTTCCTCGGGCTGGAACTGGAAGTCATCGTGCCCTACGACCGCTTCGACGACGCGATCACCACCGCGACCGACGCCCTCGGCTCACTCGGCTATCTCAAGCGCGATTCCTCCATCCGGCCATCGGGTTTCGAGATCGTGTCCCACCCGATGACTTACCAATACGCCCTCACCGAGTTCCCCTGGCAGCTCCTCGACGACCTCGCGCGGCTGGGGTGTGAGACCGATACCGGTGTCGGTTTGCATGTGCACGCGTCCCGGGCCGGGTTTACCGGGCCCGCCCACATCTTTCGGTGGATGAAGCTGGTCTATCGCAACCAGGACCAGGTCTCGATGCTGG
>NZ_BDBR01000094.1 GCF_001613085.1 Nocardia salmonicida NBRC 13393 | reverse complement strand
TGCTCAATGTCGATGGTGCGACGCTGAAGTCGTTGACGACAGCGTGCGAGGATCATGTCGCCGATATCCTCGGCCTCGCCAACGGGATCGAGGCGATCAAGTGGGACTCGGTCACCAACTGGACCTATAACAATTCCGAGCATACCAACGCGCGAAACTTGACAACCACTCTCCGCAGTATGGAGATGCTGTTCATGCAGTTGAAGAACAAGGCGCTCGAACTGGCTATTGCCTTACGTAAGTATCAAACAGTTGTCGCTGACATGGGTAACACTTTCGCGGCCGCGTATAAAGCGTTCACGCATACCGAGTTGGATAACGAGAGTTTGTTCAACGCGCCGAGTGCGCGTAACCTCGCTCCCGATCTCATCATATGGAGTCCGATCTCGGGCGGTTCATGGAAGAACGGCCCGCCCAAGGCCACCGGTGGTGGATCCGGCGCGTCCGGTAGCAGCGGCGCGTCCGGTAGTAGTGGCGCTTCGGGTAGCACCATCGACACGCGCGCGCAGCGGGCCGTCGAGGCCGAAATCGAGTCCGGTGACCACTTCTCGCTGATGGACTACCTGAACATCGCGGCGATCTTCGACCGCAACGATGGCAAGGTGTGGGAAATGGCCGGACAGTGGCGAACGGCGTCGACGATCTGGAACAAGTCGGTGGAGAACTTTCGAATGAAAGTCGCACCCGCGTTCACGAGCGGGAATTGGAAGGGCGCCGGCGCCGACCAAGCCGTCGTGTGCCTCAACGCCTATTTCGACCAAGCGAGCGCGTTACGCGCCGCGATCGCCGGAACCTCCGACCTACTCGGCGATACCGGCGACTTCGGCCTCTACTGTTGGTCACACCTACCCCGATACAGTCAAGCCACTTTCGTAGACAAAGAAGTCGACGAGATCAACGGCATCGACGCGGCTAAAGACTTGGCCAACGTCATCAGTTGGTGGGACTCGACCGAGGCAGGCTATATCGGCTACCCACCGGGCATGCGCCAACTCGCCGCCCGCATCCCCGCCTACGCCGACCCCACACCACCCGCGGGCGCCAGCGGCTCGAGCGGCTCTGGCGGATCAGGTGGCGGCAGCGGATCCGGCAACGGAAACGGCT
>NZ_BDBR01000093.1 GCF_001613085.1 Nocardia salmonicida NBRC 13393 | reverse complement strand
GGCGTACCCCGGCACCCGGGTCATGATCGTGCACTGGTGGGACGTCGTCGGCGAAGGATTCCGCAACGCCCTCGCCTGCGAAACCGGGGTCGCCCGCAGCGACGACCACCACGCGGGCATGGTCGAATCCAGCCTGGTCATGCACGTCGCACCTGACACCACCCGCCCCGAACTCATCGACACCGACTCGGCGCATCCAGGAGCGCGCCGGTTCAGCTACGACGTGTTCCCATTGCCCGCCGACGCCGCGACACCGTCGGGCATCGTCTACACCGCCCACACTGCCAGCGCCGAGATCGGCGCCCGCGTCGCCGACCAGGTCGCCCGCGAGATGGCGGCCGCGGTGCGACTCGAATTCGGCTTCGACGCGGCGGGAGTGTGACCACGATGCTCGCACCCGACACGCACTTTCTGTTCTCCCCGTCGGCGACCTATCCGAACCCGGTGGCGTGCCTGATCAACCGCGACGCCGAGATCGTCCACGCGTGGAGCAGCGATCTCGACCAACCCGACCCCTCGACCGCGCCACCGGGATACCTGCGTGGATGGAACCACGTCGAACTCGGCGCCGACGGCGCCTTATATGCCACGGTGCCGTTGCACTCGCTGTTGAAGCTGGCGCCGGACTCCTCGCTGATCTGGCGGGCCGAGGTGCCTGTCCACCACGACCTCGACATCACCGACACCGGCCAGGTCTACGTCCTTACCGAGCAACCCCGCCTCCTCGACGGGCCCGGCGATCCGTTCGTCCTGCTCGACAACTCGATCACCGTCCTCGACGACGTCACCGGCGCGACCACCGCGACCCACTCGCTGTTCGACCTGCTGATGAGCGACGCCAATCTGTCGGCGGTGATCACCAGCCATATCGACCGCCGTCGCCGATCCCCGCACCACCACGCGGCCCGAGCGATCTATCACGACCTCGCCTCCGCCGGTTCGGTCCAACCGGGGCGCAACGCATCCTGGCTGCTGCGCGATCTGCCGGGCTCTCCAGCAGATCTTCTCCACGCCAACACCATCGAGGTATTGCGAGCGCATCCGGCCGGGCTGTGGAACGACGGTGATGTGCTGGTGTCGATGCGCGAGCTGGACACCATCGCTGTCGTGGACCTGTCCGCCAATAGGGTGCGGTGGTGGTGTGGCCCTGGCGAGCTTTCAGGCCAACACCAGCCGACGATGCTGGCAGACGGGCACCTACTGGTGTTCGACAACGGCCAACGCCGCGGGTTCTCCCGCGTCCTCGAGGTTGATCCGACACGGCACGCGATCAGCTGGCAGCACCACGCCGACCCGCCACGCAACCTGTTCTGTGCCGTGGCCGGCGGCGCCGAACCGCTCGCGGGCGGC
>NZ_BDBR01000092.1 GCF_001613085.1 Nocardia salmonicida NBRC 13393 | reverse complement strand
CGCACACCCCGGCACCCAGGTCATGATCGTGCAATGGTGGGACGTCGTCGGTGAAGGATTCCGCAACGCCCTCGCCACGGAAACAGGGGTCGCCCGCGGCGATGACCACCACGCGGGAATGGTCGAATCCAGCCTGGTCATGCACGTCGCACCCGACACGACCCGCCCCGAACTCATCGATACCGACTCGACGGGGCTAGGAGCGCGTCGGTTCAGCTACGACGTGTTCCCGCTGCCCGCCGACGCCGCGACACCGTCGGGCATCGTCTACACCGCCCACACTGCCAGCGCCGAGATCGGCGTCCGGGTCGCCGACCAGGTCGCGCTCGAGATGGCGGCCGCGGTGCGGCTCGAATTCGGCATCGATACGGCGGGAGCGTGATCACGATGCTCGCACCCGACACACACTTCCTGTTCTCCCCGTCGGCGACCTATCCGAACCCGGTGGCGTGCCTGATCAACCGCGACGCCGAGATCGTCCACGCGTGGAGCAGCGATCTCGACCAACCCGACCCCTCGACCGCGCCACCGGGGTACCTGCGTGGATGGAACCACGTCGAACTCGGCGCCGACGGCGCCTTATATGCCACGGTGCCGTTGCACTCGCTGTTGAAGCTGGCGCCGGATTCCTCGCTGATCTGGCGGGCCGAGCTACCCGTCCACCACGACCTCGACATCACCCACACCGGTCAGGTCTTTGTCCTCACCGAGCAACCCCGTCTCCTCGGCGGGCCCGGCGATCCGTTCGTCCTGCTCGACAACTCGATCACCGTCCTCGACGACGTCACCGGCGCGACCACCGCGACCCACTCGCTGTTCGACCTGCTGATGAGCGACGCCAATCTGTCGGTGGTGATCGCCAGCCATATCGACCGCCGTCGCCGATCCCCGCACCACCACGCGGCCCGAGCGATCTATCACGACCTCGCCTGCGCCGGTTCGGTCCAACCGGGGCGTGACGCATCCCGGCTGCTGCGTGACGTACCGGGTTCTCCGGCAGATCTTCTGCACGCCAACACCATCGAGGTATTGCGGGCGCATCCGGCCGGGTTGTGGAGCGTGGGCGATGTGCTGGTCTCGATGCGCGAGCTCGACACCATCGTGGTCGTGGACCTGTCCGGCAACCGGGTGCGGTGGTGGTGGGGTCCCGGCGAGCTGTCGGGCCAACACCAGCCGACGATGCTGGCAGACGGGCACCTACTGGTGTTCGACAACGGCCAACGCCGCGGGTTCTCCCGCGTCGTCGAGGTTGATCCAATACGGCATGCGATCAGCTGGCAGCACCTCGCCGACCCGGCACGGAACCTGTTCTGTGCCGTGGCCGGCGGCGCCGAACCGCTCGCGGGCGGCAGCATCCTGATCAGCGACGCCCAAGCAGGTCAGGC
>NZ_BDBR01000091.1 GCF_001613085.1 Nocardia salmonicida NBRC 13393 | reverse complement strand
GCGATATAGGCGTGGTTGGCGTGGCGTCCGCGCGTCATCGCCACGTAGAACTGTTGGCGTGACTCGCGCCCGGACATCGCGACGTGGCAGGAATCCGCGGTGATGCCTTGCGCGGAATCGATGGTCGCGGCATACCCGAGGTGCAGGTGTTCGTGCACATACTCGCCTGGCAGCCGCACCGCCGCGTCGGTATCGCGACCGCCAACGCGCCGCGCGACGGTGACAGAGCCGTCGGAATGCACGTGCTGGATGGTCCAGGAGTAGCCGTTGCGGACCCAATCACGCGCGCCGACTCGTAAGCGCGGGTCGTTGCGGCGCGTGCGCACGGTGTCACCGGCTGAGGCCACCAACCGGTCAGCGAGGAACACATGCGGGTCGGGTGCACCGGTCGCGGTGAGCGCGGGAGCGGTGCGCGCGATCCGGTCCGCACGCGCGCGCACGTTCAACGCGCTCACGATGTCGTGGGTCGGGGCCAACATCACCGCGTCCCACCCGTTAGTGATGTCGGCGGCCCACGCTCGGTAGGCGTCTGCGTAGACGGTGCCGAGGTGCCCGGCGTGGATGCGGCCGTTGTCCAGATACCAGGCCAAGGCGAGCGGATCACCCTCACGCAGCCCGGTTGACGCCAACGCTTCGCCTCGATGGGCGAAGCGCACCACCTCGGTCAGGGTCGGTGCTTGCTCTGGTGCGGCATGGGTCATGTCGGCATGGACGCCACCGGCATCGATCGCCGAGAGCTGTCGGTCGTCACCGATACACCGCACGGTCGCACCGCGTCCGCTCAGATACCGCAGCAGTTGCAGACGTTTGGTGGTCGGCAAGGTGACGTGTTCATCGACGATGACCAACGTTGTTTCGTCGATATCGAGGACCCATTGCGGCAGAAACGGCAGGTTCTCGTTGGGGTTGTCGGGGCGGTGGGCGTCGATGACGTGAAGAAGTTTGTCCACCGTTTCGGCGCGGGTGCCGATCGAGTCGCCCAGCACGGACGCGGCGGCGGCCGTGGGTGCCATTCCGAGCACGGTTCCACCACTGGATAATTGCCAGGCGGTGGCGAGCACTTGCATGGCGGTGGTCTTGCCGGTTCCGGCGGGGGCGTTGGCGGTGTGGACACGCATTCCGGCGCTGGCAAACGATTCGATGACCCGAATCTGACCGGGATTCAACGGTTGGTCGGGGTGGGCGGTGTTGTATTCGTACACCGCGCGCGAGACCAATCCGGGGTTCAGGATGACTCCGCCGGGCTCGACAGAGAGCGCGATCAGTTCGGCTTCGGCGGCCAAGGTGGATTCGGTGGTGTAGATCTGGGAGTTCGCGCGGGTGTGGATCGGGGTGCCGTCGCGGCGACGCAACCACGCCGGGACCGCGCGCAAGTCGGGTTGCTCGGTCACGTCGGGGTCACCGCGCGCGACCGATGACGACGGCGATAATGCTTGTGCCAGCACT
>NZ_BDBR01000090.1 GCF_001613085.1 Nocardia salmonicida NBRC 13393 | reverse complement strand
GCTCGAAGTGGCCCGCGACGGTTACACCGCGTGGGCAGTGCGGACTCTGACCGCCGCCGGTGAACGCGCCCAGTTCTACCGAATGGCGGCCGTCGCGCCCACGACCGCCGCGTCGGTGCTCGGCCCGACCGATGGCCCTGCCACCCGATCGGCCCGCGATCTGGTGCGCTGCGAACTGCTCGACCTCGCGAGGACACCATGATCAGCGTCATCATCCCCACCCTCAACCGGCCCGGTCCCTTGAACCGTGCTCTGCGCAGCCTCGCACGCCAGGAATTGACCGACTTCGAAGTCATCGTCGTCGACGACGGAGGCACGTCACCCGTGCGCCCGGTCACCGACAGCTGGCGCACGGCGCTGCCGATCCGCTTGATCGAGACAGACCACTGCGGCGTCTCGGCCGCCCGCAACACCGCGATGGCCGCAGCGAACGGCGAATACGTCGCCTTCCTTGACGATGACGACATCGTGTTCCCCCGACACCTGCGCGCCGCCCACACGGTGCTCGACCGCGGCACCGCTGACGTGGTCTATGGCGGCGCGCTCGTCAGCTCCCGATGGATCGAATCCATTCCCCGCAACGTCCGCTGGCTGCCACGCAAGGACTACGAGTTCGACAGCCGATTCCTGCTGTGCGCCAATTTCATTCACACAGGCTCGCTCGTGTGCCGCAACTTCACCGACACCGCCGCCCAGTTCACCGAGTCGATGACCCACTGCGAGGACTGGGACCTGTGGCTGGCCTTGCACACCAGCCTCGGCTACCGGTTCGCCTACCTCGGCGAAACCACCAGCGTCTATCACCAGGTGCCCCAGTGCGGCGGTGCGGTCTCGGCGGCCTACCTGTCGAGCCCGACGCCGTTCACCCTCGCCCGCCGCAACATGTTTCGCACGTGGCCGAGCACCGACCCGCAGATTGTCGACTACCGTGCCTGGTTCACCGAGTTCGACGCACGCCTGGACCGACTCATCGAAGACGGCCGACCGGCCCCGGCCCATATTTACGAGTCAGCGGTGCGCACGCTGCACCACCGCTTCGTCACCGGTCATCGTGCCGATCACGCCGTGCTGGATTCGCTTCTGCCCGAACACCACTCAGCCCACCGTCAACCAGCAAGGGTCAGGTAGCCGATGCGCACCGATGACACTGTCACCACGTCCTATGACCAGCACGCCGCCGCGTTCGCCCAGGAGGCAGCCCACAGCCCCTACAACGCGCACTACGACCGCCCCGCGGTCTTGGACCTGTTGGGCGAGCTCACCGACCGCGTCGTCCTCGACGCCGGGTGCGGCCCCGGCCTCTACGTCACCGACCTGCTCGCTCGCGGCGCCCACGTCATCGCCGTCGATGCCTCCGCGAACATGATCGACCTCGCCCGCCGACACGTCGCCGGGCAGATCACCCTGCGCCAGCACGACCTCACCGATCCCCTGTATTGGCTGTCCAACAACACTGTCGACATCGTCCTACTCGCCCTGGTCATCCACTACATCGACGACCGGATCGCGCTGCTGCGCGAGCTGCACCGCGTCTTGCGTCCCGGCGGGTACCTGATCGTGTCCACC
>NZ_BDBR01000089.1 GCF_001613085.1 Nocardia salmonicida NBRC 13393 | reverse complement strand
TTCATCACGCCAGCTTCAGCGTCGGCGGCGACCTGTTCCTGTGCTGCAACGACTACTACCAGCGCGAACGGTTCGCCAACATCCGCGAGGGTTCGATCCACGAGTTGATGACTAGCGAGGCTGCGGTCACCGCGCGCCGCAAGGTGTTCGGCGTCGCCGTCGCTGAGGACGACTTCGTGTGCAGGCGCTGCCACAACCAGACCCTGGACTTCGCCTGCCGTGACTTCCGACCGATCGCGACATTCGGATGATGGGGCACGCGATGAATTCCCAACGACCGGTGCGGATCTGGTACGTCGCCGCACAACGACTGTGCAACTTCGGCTGCACCTATTGCGTGTCGACCGGCGACTGGGCCAAGAGCAGCCGTGAGGACTGGCGGGCTCCACAAGACCGCAACAACTTCGCCGCCGTCGTCGACTGGATCGGTACCCGCCCCTTTCCGGTCGATGTCCGCCTCGGCACCCTCGGCGAACCCTTCGCCTCCCCGGCATTCCTCGACCGCGCCGCCTGGCTCACCCACCAACCCGGCGTGCGGTTCGTCGAACTGCTGTCCAACGCCTCACTGATCGAACGCCGTCTGCCGAAACTGGAACCCCACGCCAACCTCGGCAAGCTCTCACTCTGGTTGACCTGGCACAGCGGGCAAATGCCGTTGGAGAAGTTCATCGCCGCCGCCGCGTTTGCCCAAGACACCTACGGCTGCTTCGTCGTCGTGAACGCCCTGCTATTCGCCAACCACGACACCACCACCATCGGCCGCGTCAAAGCCGCCGCCGAAGCGGCCGGGCTCCGGTTCAACCTCGACCTCGGCTACGACCCGTCGGTGCCCTCGAACAACTCCACCAGCGCCGATGCCACAGCCGCGGTGCCGGTGCTGCGCGACGGCAGCAACGTCCTTGACGTGGTCGCTGCCTGTGGCGGCGACACCGAACTCACCCGTGTCGCCCTGACCGGGCTGACCTCGCCCCAGCACCGGGCGTGCCGGGCGGGCTCGGACTACGTGTTCCTCGACATCCACGGCGATGTCTACCGGTGCTCGCGCTACGCCACCCTAGGCAAGCACCGCTACGGCAACGTCCTCGACCCCGACTTCGAGCTACACCTGCGCGAGAACACCTGGGCCCCATGCGAAGCCGCCACCGGGTGCGCTAACAAAGAGGACTTCCTCAACCTGCGCCTGGCCGAGCACCTCCGTCCGTCGGTCGTGCCCAGCCTCGGCTGGACCGACGCCTAGCACCCACCGATCACCCGTTATTCGCTCTTACACAAGGAGATTCACCGATGCTGCTCGCCGAGATGACCTGGCCCGACTTCGATGACCGCGCACATCAGGGTCGCGCGATCCTGCCGATCGGGGCAGTCGAACCCCACGGTCCGCACCTGCCGCTGGGCGCGGACACGATGATCAGCGACTACTTCGCCCGCCGCTTGGCCGCCGACATCGACGCACTGATCGTCCCGTCGATCGGCTACGGCGTCGCCACCCCGTCTCAACGCCTCGGCGGAACCTTCCCCGGTGTCATCGCCGTCAGCGGCTCGACGTTCACCTTGCTCGTCACCGAGATCGCGTCCGCGCTGGCCGAACACGGTGTGCGACAACTCGTCATCGTCAACTCCGCCATCGACAACCTCAGCTTCCTGTGCGAAACGGCCCGCATCGTGACCGC
>NZ_BDBR01000088.1 GCF_001613085.1 Nocardia salmonicida NBRC 13393 | reverse complement strand
TTCTCGTTGCGCTTGGTGATGATCAGGCGTGCGCCGAGGTAGCGCAGGCTGTGATTGTTGCTCCGCAGATGCGGCCGGGCGTGGCAGTTCGGTCCACACCGATCCGTGTTTTCACACCCGCCACGCTCCTCGACGGGGCGATTACCTGGCACAGCAGTTCCGTCCGATGCGCGGCGCATCGGGAAGGCCCTCTACGAGGAATACCAGCTGGACAGGCCATGGTTCACCCCCGCACGCTGGACCGACCTGCACGACGAGCGGAATTGAACCCGTATGACCGCGCTGGTGGCCAAGACCGTTCGCAGGGCCGGGAATGCGCACAGGGAAGTGAGATCGGTAGGTCGGTGCAGGTGTGACTCGCACGGAAGGACCAGAGCGAGACTGTGCCGACCCACCAACCCCAGGTACCGGCGTGAACCGGTTGTAAGTGGTCGTAGCCCGGCCCGACAAGATGTCGGCTGACGACCCGGGACTACGGCCTCGTGACCGGTACTCGCCCCCGAATACCAGGTCACCCGATATTCGGAGACCTCGCGCCCGAGGATTGCCCGCGGCGAAACCATCTCTGCCCGGATGAGGTGTTCGGATTCGGCTACAGCAGTTCGGCGTACACGGTGCCGTCCAAGATGCCGAACTCGATCTGACCGGGAAAGATCAAGGGTTTCCCGGCTGCTTTGTGGGCGTAGTGCGCGGCAATCACTGTGGTCGCCCAGTCCTGCAACGCGGCCGGGAGCCGGTAGGTGGTGCCGTCGGTGCAACGGATATAGGCGTGGGTGTCCTCCCCTGCCAGCGGCAGGGGGTGGTGCAGGGCGAGGATGTCGATGTCGAGAACGAGACCGGTGTGTTTGTCCGACGCGACGCGGGGCGGTTGCAGTTCGATGTCGTCCATGTCCGAGAGGCTATGTCCGCGACCGGCCAGACAGCACAGGTTTTCTCCAGTTCTCGGCACCGTTGTGCGGGTCAGTCCGCGGTGACGCGGCACCCTAGCCTCCGAGGATCTGGACATGGCAGCGTCTCAGCTTTTGTCAGCGGGATGGGTGGCGGATAGCAATATCGGGTGGCTGATCAACACAGTGTTGCCCGGATCGTCACGGCCGTCTCGTCGGTCGTGGTCGCGGTGTGCGCGGTGGTGGTGACGGTAAAGGTGGCGAGCGCCGATCGACCCCGCTGAACCACCGCGGGTGCTGGACCAGGCGGCGCTGGAGCAGCAGGTGGCAACCCGGTTGCAGGGCGTGGGGGACAAGCCGGTGGGCAGGGTGACCTGTCCCGGTTCTGTTCAGGTCGTCGACGGTAACCAGTTCGATTGCGATACATGGGATTACCTGCGTTCGGTGAAGGCGCACGTCGAGATCGTCAGCGATCAGGGCGAGATCGAGGTCACCAGGCCGTGACAGGAGCCCGGGATTCGAGTTGATCCAGCATCTGCTGGGTTTGGTGTGTTCGAAAAACGCCGTCGTTTTCGAACACCGTGCACCTGTCTAGGACAATTTGCGCCAGCTTGCTGACTGAGCGTGCCAGTTCATCCAAGATGGATGACGCTGAGCGCCGCCTGCGCGAGCAGACTAGGGAGATGCTCTACGAATTCGTCGTCGAAGGGCTGCTGTCGGCTCGGGCGTGCGCGGCATTCCCCGAACTGCAAGCCATGCACGCCGGCGAACAGACCCGGCTGACCGGACCAGTAGATGGCCGAGCTGGGTTGCGGTCGGTGCTGGACCGGCTGGACGCGATGGGCCTGACACCGATAGCCGTCACCCGACTGTTTCCGGTCGCCTGACGCACTCGGACTGGGAAGGCGGCGTGGACTGGGCGTTTTTCCGGCCGCGACCCGGTACCGGTTGTGAGTCGGCTGGCTTCTCCCGGGCCGCGGACGGGGTGATCCGGCATTCGCAGCAATGCCGAATCATCCGATATTCGGGGCCCGTGAAGCCGCGGACTGCTGGCTGTTGTCGGCGACCAGTCACTGACGCGGTGACGTGATCGGCGGGCCCGATTCGAGCACGCCCGGTCGAGGTTGACGCGACCCGCGACCGGGCGGTGCCTTTCGCTGAAGGGCCGTCGCAGGGTTGTGAGCGCTACGGTAACCGGTCCTTCATCCAGTAATTCGACGGCCAGACCTGTACGGATGGCCCCGCCCGGTCGGGCCGAGCGGCAATCCGAGGAACGGCCCAAAGTTGCCGGGCTGCGAAGCGGGCAGACGGCGCAGGCGAAGGTGGGAGTTCAGGCCGCGACCGCGAGGCGGTCATCGGTGGTCTGCGCACGCAGATCACCCAGCAGTCTGCTGAGTTTGCGAGACACGCCCATCTGGGAGATACCGAGACGTTGCGCGATCTCGCCTTGGGTGAGTGTGTCGTAGAACCGCCAGATCAGCAGCTGCTGATCGTCGGACGACAACTGCGCCAACAAGGGCGCGACGGTGATCGTGTCTTCGGCGAGCTGGAAGCGGGGGTCCTCGTCGCCGAAGGTCTCGGCGATCGTCATGCTGGGATCACCGTCGGTCTCGCGTGCGGGGGTGTCGAGGCTTCGCGTCTGGAACGCGTTGGCCGCCACCAAAGTTCGGGCAATATCGGTGACCGCAACATCGAGCTCGGTCGAGAGTTCCCGGGCGGTCGGCGAGCGGTGCAGTCGACGAGTCGACTCGTCGGTCATCACCCTGACCTTGCCCTGGAGCTCCTTCTCTCGACGCGGCACGTGCAACGGCCAGATGTGGTCGCGGAAGTGCCGGCGTACTTCACCCATGACGGTGGGGACCGCGAAACCTAAAAACGGTGATCCGGTGGACACGTCGTAGCGGTCGACCGCCATGACCACGCCCAGGCGCGCGGTCTGGAGCAGATCGTCGAACACTTCACCGCGGCCAGCGTATTTGCGGGCAACGTTCTCGGCCAGCGGCAGGCAGATCTCGATGATCTGATCGCGCAGAGCAGCGTGTTCGGGGCTGTGGGGGTCGGTCAGCAGCGGCGTGCCGTGCGCGGGGCCGTCTTCGCGGACGTGCATCGTGTTGAGGCCCACGTCGAGCAGCGCGCCTATCTGTGCACGTTGGCGGGATTGTGACGGTTTCGATGTGCGGGTTTTCGCGTGCTGCGGGCCGCCCTCGGTTGTCGGTGTCGGAGTCATCTTTTCGCCCGCTTCTGTTGTTTGTCGACGT
>NZ_BDBR01000087.1 GCF_001613085.1 Nocardia salmonicida NBRC 13393 | reverse complement strand
AGCCACCCGACCGCGGACTGGCTCACCGCCGAGGGCAGCTACTTCGACACCGGATGGGTGCAACAACGGTGGTCGTGCGGCATCACGCACCGCTTCTGGCATCAACCGTTGCAGGCATGGTGCGCGGAGTTCACCGCGGCCGGTTTCACCATCGACGCGATCACCGAGCACCAGCCCGCCGCCGAGATGGCTCGAACCCACCCCGCCGAGTTCGAAACCCTCACCCGCCAGCCTGGTTTCATCGCCTACCGGCTCGCCAAACCGACCAGCGGAACCGACGGCGATGCCTGACGTGCCAAAATTCGTCATGGCCAATTCCCCGCATTCTCCAGTGCTCGTCGTCGTCAGCGGGCCCCCGGGATCGGGCAAATCCACCCTCGCTCACGCCCTCGCCGCCGAAATCGGTGTCCCCGCGATCGTCCGCGATGAGATCAAACAGGGCATGGTCCAGGCCGCCACAGACCGAGTCACCGACTACGACGACCTGAATATCCCCGTACTGCACGCCTTCTTCGGCGTCTTGACCCTGCTGGCGCGCGCCGGGGTCAGCGTAGTGGCCGAGGCTGCGTTCCAGGACAAGTTGTGGCGTCCGGGCCTGACCGCGCTGGCTGAATTCGCCGAGATCCGCGTCATTCACTGCACCGCGCCGCAATCGGTCCTGCACGAACGTATCGCCCACCGCGTGGGGAGTGATCCTCACCGGCAAGCGCACAACGACCAGGGTCTCCTCGCGGCGATCGCCGCTGGTGGCCAACCCGTCGGCGCGTTCGTGCCGGTGAATATGGACGTCGCGGAACTGGCGGTCGACACCACCGACGGGTACCAGCCCGGTCTCAAAGCGATCACCCAATTCGCCACCCAACCGGCCCAGGGCAAGGCCTGATCGCGGCGCTGCTCCGGCACCAGAGATCTGGCCACGCGCCGAATTGTCAGTAGTGACGCGTCGCTACTGACATCTCCACGGGGTTCCCGAAGGATTCCGCGCACGCGCGCACGCGCGCAGAACCGGTCCTTGACCTGCGGTTTACTAACGTTCCGTGACGAACGCTACTGACACGAGTGACGAACCCCCAGGTCGCCAACTGACATCCAAATGACGAATCTCACCGCGCGGGATGCCGAAGACGCGTCGTTGACTCAATATGTGATTCGATTCATATATTCAGGCGCTAAATCCTGTCTGAACTGCGACTATCTCAAGGTTCGAAGGGAACGAGGCTTGCGGCTTGTACCGGATCAGTCCATCGTGAAACCTGCGAGGTATGACCCTGATGGACTTCGCTCACAGTGCTTTCGCGGCCATCGTCGTGCTGAAAGCTCCTTGGGCACTTGCAGTGGCAGTCGCTACACTTCACCCCGATCCTGCTAGGCGCGACGCGGCCCGACAGACCTTGCGGATCATCAGGGGAGGACGGTGATGGCCGACAGCTTGGTTAGCTATCTTCGTCGCCAGCCCCATGCGCGGAAGATGCTCGAGATCCTCGGAACGGTAGGTTCCATGTGGGACTACGAGTTACGCGAACGGACGTATGCGGGCGGCAGTTGTCCGTTCGGCATCGCCTTCGGAGGGTTGCTGAATAGAGACATGGTGTGGGTACAGGGGCATCATCTCTACCGACGTCGCGTGGGTATCACTATGCGCGGACGGCGTGAGCTTGTTCGCTGGCGGACGTCGGAGCGGGCGGCGCATTCAAGGTGTTTGCCCGCCGCCGATGCTAAATCCGCGTCTGGAGGCCCGCCTGTGCGATTCGACCAGTTCGAGACCCACCAGTACCAGCGAACACGGCGACCGAAGACGAATTAGTGGCCCGCGAGATCGGCTATTGCGAAGAACGGCCACCGAGCTGAGACACAATGGCCCGTCAGTGCGAAGGGTCGGGATGCGCCGGACTGCGTCCGCGATGGATTAATGGGATCGACGCGATCACCGAGCACCAGCCCGCCGCCGAGATGGCCCGAACCCACCCCGCCGAATATGAAACCCTCACCCGCCAGCCTGGTTTCATCGCCTACCGACTAGCCAAACCGGCCACCAGCGATGGTGGGATCGACGACGATGCCTGACGTGCTAAATCCGTCGTGGCGAACTCCCCGCATTTTCCAGTGCTCGTCGTCAGCGGGCCCCGGGATCGGGCAAGTCCACCCTCGCTCACACCCTGGCCACGGAAATGGGTGTACTGGCGATCATCCGAGATGAGCTCAAACAGGGCATGGTCCAGGCCACCACAGACCGAGTCACCGACTACGACGTCTGTCCGTTGTACATCCCTTCGGAAGTGCTTGGGCGCCCGCTAACGATCCGTGCGTGTCGGGTCACTTCGGTGCAGACGAGCGCTTGCCGCGTTGCGCGTCGCGTCGATTTGGCGATCGTTGGCGCACGCGCGGTACCACAAATCGTGCGCCACCAGATAGGTCGGATCGGCGGTGACCGGGTTCTCGGAAGCCGCACCTGTCGTGCTACCGCACCGAGTGCATGGGAACGCAGACGACGAATCCAGGAATCGAGCCAGTTTCTCCTGGAAATTCGCCGGATGACCCATGCTGTCTACTCCGACATCGAGTGCGTGCCCGCAGGCGAACCGCATGGGTACCCAGAACAGCTCCGTGGGGTCGGTCGTTGGTAGTTGTGCGTCGGACCGAAGTCCTTGCTGCTGACCCCATCGCGCGCGCTGCCGTGCCTGCTCGTCCGGTACTGATCCCGTCACCACTACCTCCCGATATGTCGTATTCGGTCCACCCGCATCATCGACCCATACAGATACGCAGCTGCGACGATAGGCGTTGCGTCTCCCTACAGCGCGCACGAATCCGTTTGCAGCCGAGGGTACGCACTGCCAACTAGCCGCCTACGGTGCGGTGAAGTTGGCCACCGATATGCGATCCCGATACCGGAAGGGCATCAGTCCGGCTGGCCGGTCAGCGCGTTATCGACGATATCGGCGGCCACCTTGTGCGGACGACCTCGCTCCAAGTAGTACTTCTGGGCCGTGGACACATCGGCCTGGCGCAGGACGTCGGCGGTGATGCGGGCCGACAAGCCGGCGTCATCGAGGATGGTGGCCATGGCGTGACGGAAGCTGTGCGCGGTGATGTCCTCGGCAATGCCGAGTGCCTCGCGAACGCGCTGCCATGCGTGTCCAACGTTCTGTGGGTCGCGCAAGGTCCACACCGCGGACGGGAACACCAGATCCAGGTCGTCGGTTCCTGGTCGTGGAGGTGATGTGAGGCGTCGTTCCGCCAGGGCGGCCTTGCGCAGCCTGAGTACTTCCACGGCGAACTCGGGCAGTGCCGTGGTGCCGGGGCGGTTTTTCGGGTCTTCCTCTCTCGTATCGCGGACAAGCCCTTTGCCCGGAACTCGGACGACCTTGCCTGTGAGGCACAGCGTTTGCGCCTCCAGATCGATATCGGACCACAGCATCCCCAACATCTGGGATCGACGTAGTCCGGTGGCGGCGTAGACGGTGATGATGTCGACGAGGTCAGCGCCTTCGCAGTATTCGGCGACAGTGGGCGGGGTGTATGCCTTGACCGGTGTGCCACGCTGACGCTCGGCTTTCGAGAGTTTGCGTGGGCACGGGACCTGAGAGGTTCGCACGGCGCTGAGGATGAAGCGGAGTTGGTCGATGGTCAGGCCACCCGCGCCGCC
>NZ_BDBR01000086.1 GCF_001613085.1 Nocardia salmonicida NBRC 13393 | reverse complement strand
GACAGCGGCGGCCGCCGTCGCGGTGGAAGCGAGAACCGCGCTCGTGCTCGCCGCGGCGCCCGCCGCCACGATCGCCTGCAACTGGGAGCCGCCGCTGACCAGCGCGGATTCGGCCACCATGGGCGCTACCGCGGAAATGTCCTCCGGGGTCACCGCCAGGCCTGCCACGCTCAGCGCTTGGCACGGGTTGGCGCAGTAACTGGCCGCGGCATCAGGGTCGCGCAGCAGATTGAGGATGAACTCCAGAATCGCGTTCGGTGTCATCGAGATCAGCTCCTCCAGATCATGGGCGGTGATGCCCGATCTGTTTGTCGTTGGAATGTCTTTCACGCTAGGCGGGCACGTCGTTACAGGTAACGGGGCGAATACCTAGTTCCCACCGAACGCACCCCATTAGGGGCCGACGCGGATTAGGGGAATTTCCCCGTACTTCCCCCACCGCAGGTAACAGCTGCCCCCTAGCAACCGACAGATCGGATGGGACGCCCGCCCTCGGCGATCTCGCTCTACCCAAGCGTTTACCGGTCCACCGGAAGTCCTGCGAACGGGGTTGTCCAATGACAGAGCGTCTGGCGCTCGGCACCACTGTCGGAGCGGTGAATTCGGCTGCCGCGGCCACGACAGGCGACGAGGCCGGTGCCACCGTTCTCACTCACCGCAGCGCGCTGCGGCTCGGCACCGACGGATCGGTGAGCTTCGCCGACACGACGGGCCACCATCGCGGAGTGGTAATCGATGATTACTTGTCCAGAGTCGGCGATCCGGTAGACCTGCTGGCAGCGGATGGTTCCACCCACGACGCAGCCGATTTGTTCGCCGCCGCGACCCGCGCGCTGACAGCCGAACTCCGCGCCGCCGCCGCCGAATCCGACGACGCGGCGACCACCGTCGCGTGTTACCCGGCATGGTGGCCCGAGGTCACCGTCGAGGCCGCCAGGTCGGCACTCGCGCGCTCGGGCCTGCCCGAGGTGACGCTGGTGCCCGAGCCGCTGGCCGCGGTGCGCCGATACGAGATCGAGAACGGGCCGCTCGACGACGGCGCGCTGGTCGTCTACGACCTCGGCGCGAGCGGATCGACGGTGACGGTCCTGCGCACGGGCGAGCAGGCCGGGCTGCTCGGTACGCCGGTGCACAGCACCGCGATCGCCGGTTCCGAATTCGATCTGCTGACGATGCGCTATGTGCTGGCAAATGCCCTGGGTGGAAACGACATCGATCCATTCGATCCGGTTGTCGAAGAGGAATTGTCGGCATTGCGCGAGCGCTGCAGAATTGCGAAGGAAGAACTGTCGAGGAATACCGCGACGGCGATTCCGGTCGGGATGCTCAGCCCCTCCGTGCACACCGAACAGGTGCGGCTGACCCGGGGCGAACTCGAGGATCTGCTGCGTCCGACCCTGCTCGACTCGATGAGCCTGCTCCAGGACGCGGTCCGCCGTGCCGACCTCACCCTCGGCGATGTCGGTCGGGTGCTGCTCACCGGTGGCGGTGGCGCGATTCCCCTGGTAGCCGAGCTGATCTCCACCGAATTCGGCCTTCCGGTGATCGCCTGTGCCGACCCCACGACCTGCACGGCACTCGGCGCGGCCGAGATCGCCCTCGACATCGCCGCGATCAGCCTGCCCACCGTGGCCATCCCGGCCGTGCAGGTGGCATCGTCCTCGGTGGCCGTGGCCCCGGCCGTCGAGGTGCTCGCGCTACCAGCGGAACCGGTTCGAACCAAGATGTTCACAGCCAAACGCTCGGCGGTCGTCGCGGCCGCGGCCTTGACCATGGCCGCGCTGGCCACCGGCACCCTCGCGCTCGGTGGCACCACTCAGTTCTCACCCACCGGACCCGCCGCGACCACCAACGCCCCACCGATTCCCGGCGCACCCGCGTCAACCAGCGCGGGCGGCACGGCCGGGGCAACGAATGCCACGAACTCCGGGGTCACCGACCCAGCTCTGCCAGGCGCGACCGGCACCGCGACGCCGTCGGGCGTGATCCCGGTCGGCACGACCGACGCCGGCGTTCCTGGCGGCACGCCCGCTGCGGGAACTCCGGCGCCTGCCGGTGGCGCACCCGCCGCCGGAACACCAGCGACCGCAACACCGGAGACCGCTGGTCAACCAGGTCCCGCCGCGCAGCAACCGGCGCAGGCGCCGCCCGCCGGGCAGGCCCCGGCACCTGCCACTGCGCCCGCGCCGGGACCCGCTCCAGCACCTGCCCCCGCTCCGGCGCCCGTGCCCGCCCCGACCAAGCCGCAGGTTCCGACCATCCAGGTCGATCCCGGCGGCCTACTCGACGACGTGGGCGGCGCGGTCGGCGAGACCCTCGAATCGGGAACGCAACTGCCGGGCCGGGTCCTCGGAGGAAATGGTGGCTGAGATCGCTCACGACGCTTTCCCGAACGCCCGAACCGTTTTCCGCGCACTCGACACCGCCGACGAGCAGACCGTGCTGCTGTTGATCCGCGGCCGAGCGGGCACCGGAAAATCGTTCCTGCTCAACGCCGTCCGAGCGCATCTACGTGGCCGCGGCATTCCGATGGTCGACTCCACGACCGATCAGGTCGAAACCGAGATTCGCGACCGGGCAGTCCTCGTCGCCGACAATATCCACCGATACAGCGACGCCGAGCTTCGCGCACTCTGCGCCGCCATCGAGACCGGACAACGCTCCGTTGTGCTGACCACCCAGCCGCGCCCACACGATCCCCGGCTGCGCGCGCTGGCCGACGCGGTGGCGCGCAACGGCCGCACGGTGGATCTGCGCGCGCTGGGTAGCGCCCACATCACCTCGTTCGCCAGGGAACTCGGCGTGGCCGTGTCCCAGCCGCTCGCGGCGCACATCCATCAGCTGACCGCGGGGATTCCCGGCGGAGTCGTCGCGGCGCTGATGGGCGCCCGTTCGGCCTCGCTCGAGACCTGCGAGGCAGCGGTGAACGAGTCCGTCACCGCCTGGACGCGGTCGCTGCTGGAAGCGGTCGAACCCGAGCTGCTCGAAACGCTGGTCGTCGCGGCGACCGGAACCGGTTTGGACGCGACAGAACTCACCGAGGTGCTCGGCGTCGACACCGCCACCGCGCACGAACTGATCGACCGTGCCAGGGCGGGCGCCCTGGTCACCGATGCCGACCTACTCCTCGCACCCGCCGTTGCTCCGTTGCGGACGCTGCTCGGCGATCGCCGCTATGTCGACGTGCAGCGCAGGCTGCTCACCGCGCGCCTCGACGCCGGCCTGCTCCGCGACCGCACGGCGCTGATCCTGGCCGAGTCCGGCGTGGTCGATGCCCGGCTCGCGGAGTTCCTCTGTCGCACTGCGGAGAAGTCGGACGAGGCCCCCCGCTGCTACGCGGCCGCGGCCGCGGCGGGCGCCGCGGTCGAGACGATCGCGGTGCGCTGGGCCGAGGCCGCCGCGCACGCGGGCGACACCGACACCGCCCTCCGCCTGGCCGAACCGCTGCTGACCGCACAGCACATCCCCGGGACCGAACTCGTCGCCGCGGTGCGCATCTGCGCGGGCGTGCTCACCCGTCGGGGCCTGGTGAGCCGCGCGGCGGGACTGTACAACTGGCTCGGACCGGAGCGAGTCGGCGCCGACTGGGCGCCCGCGGCCATGGTCCTCAACCTGGCCGGTGACCAGGCCGCCGCCGCGCGCATGTCGGTCTCCGCACAGCACTGGCCGCCGACCGAGGCCGACGCCGGGGCTCGGCTGATCGCGGGCGCGCTCGACGAATCGCTCGACCCGCACGGCGCGGGCACGGCCGCGGCGATCTCCGCGCTGATCCAAGCGGGCAACACCGACACCGGCGACGATCGCTACCTACCCTGCTCGGCCGTCTCGATCGCCACCCTGCTCTGCCTCGGCAGCGGCGAGCCGCGCCGCGCCGGTGACG
>NZ_BDBR01000085.1 GCF_001613085.1 Nocardia salmonicida NBRC 13393 | reverse complement strand
CCCGAACTCAGTGGAATTGCATCAGATGCATGCAATTCGGGGGTGACTACGGTGCGACCTCGGCAAGTGTAGTCATGGGAGATCTTTCTCGAAACCGCCGCGTAGCAGCCTGTTTGAGCTCTATATTGCATCAGTTGCACACTTTGCGCATCTAGTGAAAGGTCCATGGTGGCTGATCGGGCGGGTGAGATGCCGGGCTCGGCACGACTTGAACTGCTCGACGGCGTGGCACTGCTACATCCCGAAGATGCGGTCTGCGAGGCGATGATCCGGGGTTGGGAGCGACAGATGCGCGGCGGCCGAAGGCTGGCCCCTCGGTCGATTACCGCAAGCCTGGGCGTCGTCAGGCGGTTCCGGGAGTTCACCGGCGAGTACCCCTGGCAGTGGACCGCTGCTCATTTCGATGAGTGGATGGTGGAACTTATCGGGGCTGCCGCGGGTCGGAAGAAGAAGTCCACGCTGCGGAACTATCAGGGAGCGGTTCGGGACTTCTGCACCTATATGACCTCGCCCCATTACGGCTGGTCACAAGAGTGCGAAGCGAGATTCGGCACTCATCCAGTTCAAATCTGCCATGAGTGGAACACCGTCGCTCACCTGGTGGACTACGAGGGCGACCCCGACCGCCGTCCGTTGACCCGGACAGAGTTGCAACGCCTGCTCGACTACGCGGACGATCGCGTCGAACGGGCAGTTCGCCTTGGACGGAAAGGGGCACTGACGGCCTACCGGGACGCCACGGTGCTGAAAGTGATCTATGGATGGGGACTTCGAGCACGAGAGGCCAGTCGATTGGACACCACCGACTGTTATCGCAGCGCCTCGGCTCCCGAACTGGGCAAGTTCGGACAACTGCACGTCCGATGGGGCAAAGCAACCAAGGGCTCGCCCCCGAAGCGTCGTATGGTCGCGAGCGTAATGCCTTGGGCGGTAGAGGCTTTGGACGACTACGTGTCCAATATTCGACCGCGGTTCACCGACCAAGCCGATGGGCCGCTATTTCTCACAGAGCGCGGTGGGCGGCTCCAGCCGCGAGAGATCGATGCCCGTTTCGCCGAGTATCGGGACGCGCTGGGACTGTCCCCGATTTTGGTTCCGCACTGTTTGCGGCACAGCTACGTGACCCATCAGATCGAGGATGGAGCGGATCCGAAGTTCGTTCAGGAACAAGTCGGGCACCGGTTTTCTTCCACCACAGCGATTTACACCGCAGTCAGCGGTGACTTCATGAACACGATGATGCGGCGGGCGTTGGATCGGGCGTTCACCGAAGACGAGGAATGGACGCAATGAGCAGCGAACTCGACTACCGATGGCATCTGCGCACCTTGATGGCTGAGCGCGGAATGTTCTCCACCAGCGACCTGAAACCCAAGCTGGCAGAACGCGGAATACAGCTTTCGGCCAGCCAGGTTTACCGGCTGGTCGTTGAACGCCCTGAACGGCTGAGCCTGAAGACCCTTGTCGCGTTGATGGATATCTTGGGTTGCCGCATGGAAGAGCTCATCGAGCCCGTGAAGACACAAGCGAAGCAGCGCAAGGCGGTTGGAAGCGATAGCACCGCCTCGATTGGCCAGTTTCGGCCGAAGCGCGCCCGAATCGTCAACGACGAGCGCTGATGGGCAACCGGAAGGTCTCCGGCTATGCCGCAGAAGTATTGAAGGATCCAGAGGCGTGGATCATCGCCGCGATTCACGCCGCCGAACCCACCCTGCCAGCCGCGGAATGCGCCGCAGCGATCACCGAGGCCGCCGCCTCCGTCGCCCCCAGGCGGCGGCTGGGGCAGGCGTTGTTCGAAGATCCGCAGTTGCTGGTCTCCCAGAAGCCGACGGCGCCACCGGTGTTGGATCGCCTGATTCAGGCACTACAGCGACGGGGCGCGACGCGAGTCAGGCTGCCACGCTGCGGCAACTGCCAGCGCGAAGTCAAACTCACGAATCGGGATGGGGACCTGCGCATCTGCGCTCCTTGCGAAATCCGCCGTCGCCGCGCGGGTCAGGTATGCGCCCGCTGCGGCCATCCGGGGTGGTCTCGCTATCGAGATTGGGCTGGACGCTCGTTCTGCTACGCATGCGATCTCAAATTGCGCGAGGTCGACCAACTCGATCGGCTGATCGCTCAGGTCAGCGCCGCGAGTCCCGCCGCAGACATTGAGACCGTCCGGGAGGTCCTGCTGCGGGCGCTGCCAACCGAGGGGACGCGGCGCCGAGTGGCCGATGAGCTCGCCGATCATCCTGCCCGGCTCATGACGGAAGCAACAGCGGCGACGGCGGCGACCATGCGGCTGCTGCTCGCCCTGGTCGATGCGAACGTCGTGGGTTTCGCTGCACCGCCTTGCGCATTCTGCGGCCGCAACGTCGCGTTGAAGGAGGTTCGCGAGGGGCGAAGGTGCTGCCGTCGATGCTATGACGAGCATCGGTTCGAGACATGTGATCGTTGCGGATTCGATCGGCCCGTCGCCAGCCGAACCGCCGCCGGCGCAGCCCTTTGCCTGACCTGCTACAACAAGCAACCCGAGAACCAAGCAAAATGCCCGGGCTGCGGCGAGCAGGGGCGGCTGGTCAATTGGAAGGGGCAAGAACCACGTTGTCGGCGCTGCCAACGCGCACCCGTCACCATCTGCGCGTTCTGCGGAAAGTTGAAGCAGTGCTACTTCGCGAATACTCCATCGCCCCGCTGCGAACCTTGCTCGAGCAAGCTGCTGCACCGCGAAATATGTTCACGCTGCGAAAAGTTCAGTGCGGTGAGCATCCGCACCGCCGACGGCGCACCGATCTGCAAAGACTGCGCCCGACGAAAAGCAACATGCCGCGACTGCCATCGCGTGATGTTCATCGGCGGAACTTGCAGCGACGGCCCTCGCTGCAAAGCCTGCTACCGCAAACATCCGGAGTCGTTCCAAGCATGCCAGAGTTGCGGCAGCCTGGAGCGTCTGCATCACTTCGGACTTTGCAAACACTGCGCCTGCATCGAGCTTCTCCATCAAGAACTCGGTGACAACACCGGCATAATCCCTCGGCTGCAACCGGTATTCACCGCATTAGCGCGGTCTTCTGCCGACAGCGCACTCACCTACCTCGAATACGGCGGCGGTTCACGACTTCTGCGCGACCTTCGAGACACCGGCCAGCCGATCACTCACCAACTGCTCGATGGATTCCGCAGTCAGCCAGCGCTGCGATCACTGCGCGACGCGATGGTTAGCGCAGGCCTGCTCGAACCTCGCGATGAGGTTCTTCATAGCCTCGAAGAACACCTCTACGGAACTATCGCGGAAGTCGTCGATGGCGAGGAGCGACGGCTCTTGCGAAGTTACGCCACCTGGAAGCTGCTGCGCCGGCTCCGGACTCAGTCACCCGCACGCCCGATCACTCGTCCGCAAGCCAAAAGTGCTCAGGTCAAACTCAACACAGTTTTGGTGCTGCTCGACTTCCTACACCAGAATCAGCGGCGACTCGATGACGCTGACCAGCAAGACCTCGACCTCTGGCAGGCTTCATATCCCCTGGCCCACATAGCGCGAGACTTTCTGCGATGGGCGATCGAGCGTCGGGTTTGCAGACCCGGACTCAGCTTGGCCCCTCCTCCTCAGAGGCAGCACTTCACCAGCATCTCCGATGACGGCCGTTGGACATTGGCGCGAATGCTTCTGCAAGACAACAGTATTGATCGTTGCGATAGATTCAGCGGGCTACTCCTGCTGCTATTCGCCCAACCTGCGAGCCGCATCGTCAAGCTGCGAACCGACGCCGTTGTTCAACGCATCGACGACCGCTCCGTCTGTCTGATCCTCGGCAGCGAGCCCATCAGATTGCCGCAACCTCTCGATGATCTCGCGCTCGACCTGGTGCTCAACCGCTACCGCGGCCGCGCTGCCCTTGCCCGCGTTGCCGACCACGATTGGCTCTTCCCAGGCCTCCGCGCAGGCAGCCCGATCAGCAGCCACTACCTCAATCAACGCCTGAAGCTTCT
The DNA here is from genome assembly GCF_001613085.1 of Nocardia salmonicida NBRC 13393. GTDB lineage: Bacteria > Actinomycetota > Actinomycetes > Mycobacteriales > Mycobacteriaceae > Nocardia > Nocardia salmonicida. The sequence continues at coordinate 223 of NZ_BDBR01000085.1, read as the reverse complement.
CGGGATCCCGGCCCAAGCGGCCCGCAACACCGCCCTCATGGACCTCGCCGGCCAACTACCAGCCGCGGTCCTTTCCGCGCTTCTCGGCATTGACGTCACAACAGCCCAAGATTGGGTCAACGAAGTGGGCCAACAAGGCGCCTATGCAGCCGAGCTAGTTCGTCGCGCGAGGATGCGAGACCACTGACAACTCCGCAGGTTTCAACATCCCGCATTACCAATA
>NZ_BDBR01000084.1 GCF_001613085.1 Nocardia salmonicida NBRC 13393 | reverse complement strand
GGCGGGGGCGTCTTCCCCGATGACGTGGTCGGCGCCGCGGGCTGCGGGGCGGCGGGCTGCGGCGGGGTGGCCGCCTGCTGCTGGGTTTCGGCGTACTCGTCCAGCTGGACGGCGGAGGTCTCCGCGGTGACCGGGTCGTCGTACGGGTCGGCGAAATTGGCCGAAACCGGTTGCATGAAGACGGGTTTCAGTGCGCTGGGCGGTTGCTGCCACGGGCCGAACCAGGCGGCGGTGGCATCCTCGGGGCTAACGTCGAAATCGTGGTCGGGCTCGTCGAAGGCATTGAAGCCACCGGCGGGCAACGCGTCGACCCGCACCGCGTCGGCCTGCAGCGCAGGTTGCTCGTCGGGCAGCGCGCCGTCGAAGAGAACCTGCAGATTCTGGCGCAGCAGGGTCAACTCGGCGCGCAACGCGGCGATTTCGGAGGAGTCGGCGCCGACTTCGGCACGCACTCTCGCCTCGACACCCATCTCGTACTCACGGCGCGCGTTGATCTCACGCTCGAGCTGCAACTCGTACACCGTCTGCAGATCGCGCACCTTCGCCTTGTCGACCGCCGCGTCCTTGCGGTAGCGGGTGGCCGCGAGCGCGCCGATCACCGCTGCCCACAGGGCTGCTACCAGGCCGATCCTGACGTACTGGACGTTTTCGCTGAAGATCAGGAAAACACTGGCCGTCAGACCGAGCAGGATGAGGAAACCGACGAAGAATTTTCCCGCGTCGTCCCGCCGTCGTCGGGGCGCCGTGCTGCGGGAGGGTGAAACCATGAGGGCCAGGGTAGCCGGAATCGGCTGGTCGGCCCACCAAAGGTGGCGGTGATTCCATTCGCAAGTTGCTATGTAGTAGCGGGGTCGTCGTGCGGGTCCTCGGGCGCCCGGCAGCAATACTCCAGCCACAAAGCCGCAGCAACCAGGGTCGAACCGGCCAGCAGACCCACTACCGCGCCCGGCGAATCGGCAGCGGCGGCGGTCACGGTGCCGCGCTGTGGGAAAACCCACAGCAAGAAACCGAGCCACACCCCGGCGGCCAGCGAACCCACCTGCAACGACGCCTTGGCCAATGCCACGCCCCTGGCGACGTTGATCGGGTGCATCTGGCCCGAGCCGTCGCCGATCTGCTCATCGGCGATCTTGGCCTTGATCGCGAAGCCGAGCGCCGCCTCGATCGCGGCGACCGGCAGCAGCGAGGCACCGGCGGCCACCGAGATCGACGGGAAGCTGGAATAGGCGAACCGGGTGGCGACCCAGGCCACCGCGGCGGCCACCACCACGTTCAGCGCGAGGTCGAGTACCCGGGTGGGTTTCAGCACGGGCGGGCGCTTTCGTCGCGCAGCACCAGATCGGTGACGAGCACGCCGTCCTTCTCGGACCGGTCGAGTCCGGCGAGCAACTCCGCGATCGGCTGGGCGACGCCGTCGACGAGCAGGTGCGCGGACGGTTCGACGGCCAGCCACGGGATGAGCACGAAGGCCCGATTGTGGGCCTGCGGGTGCGGGAGGATCAGCGTGGGGTCGGTGGCGCGGGCGATCGCGGCGCCGGTGTCGTCGGTGCACTGGACCACGTCGACATCGAGGGTGCGCGCGCCCCAGCGGATCTCGCGCACTCGGCCCGCCGACTGCTCGAGCTGCTGACCGAACCGCAGCCAGGCGTAGTCATCGAAGGCCGGGTCTTCCGCTACGACAACAGCATTGAGGTAATCGTCTTGGTCGACGCCGCCCCACGGCGCGGTGGTGTACACCGGCGAGACCGCCACGACCCGCTCCCCCAGCGCGTCGAGGACGCTGCGCAGATGCGCGAGCCGATCGCCCAGATTCGAGCCGATCGAGAGCACCGCGCGAGTCATCGCCGCGACCCGGGGACCACCGTGCGATACCGGGTGGCCACCACGCGCACGTCGGCGAACGTGTGCGGGATCGGCGCCGAGGGCTTGTGCACGACCACCTCCACCGCCTCGATCCGCGGGTCGGCCATCACGTCGTCGGCGATCTCGGAGACCACGGTCTCGATCAGATTGCGCGGCGGACCGGTCACGATGCGAACGGCACGCTCGGCGAGCGCGCCGTAGTCGACCGTGTCGGCGAGGTCGTCGGACGCGGCGGCCGCGGCGAAATCGACCCATACCGTCAGGTCGACGACGAACTCCTGGCCGTCACGACGCTCGAAATCGAACACACCGTGCCTGCCGAACGCGGTCAGCCCGAGCAGCTCGATCCGCGACGACGCGGACCTGCCTGCGGGCGGCGGCAGCAGGGGCAGGTTCATCGATGGACTCCTCGGGCGGCGATGGCACGGGCTTCGGCGGCTCGACGCCAGGCATCGGCGACGGCGATGGCGTCCAGGGAGGCACGGACGTCGTGGACGCGCACACCCCAGGCGCCGTTGGTGGCGGCCAGGGCGGACAACGTCGCGGTGGCGGTTTCTCGGCCGTCAGGGGGCCGGGGGCCGGAATCGTCGGCGAGCAGGGCGCCGAGGAAGCGTTTGCGGGAGGCGCCGATCAGGATCGGGAAGCCGCCCGCCGCCAGTTCCGGCAGGGCGGCCAGGAGTTCCCAGTTGTGTTCGGCGTTCTTGGCGAAACCGAGGCCGGGGTCGAGGATCAGCCGGTCCGGGGTCACCCCGGCGGCGACAGCCAGTTCGACCTGGGCGTCGAGTTCGGCGCGGACCTCGGCGACCACGTCGTCGTAGTGGTCGGCGGGGCCGGTGTGCCGGTAGTCGGCGCCGGCCCGCCAGTGCATGAGAATCCACGGCACATCGGCTTCGGCGACGACCTTCACCATGTTCGGGTCGGCGCGGCCGCCGGAGACGTCGTTGACCACCGAGACGCCCGCCTCCAGCGCCGCCTCGGCGACCTCGGCGCGCATGGTGTCGACGCTGGTCGGCACGCCCGCGGCGACCAGCCCGCGGATCACCGGGGTGACGCGAGCGACCTCGGCGGCGGGATCGACGCGGTCGGCGCCCGGCCTGGTGGATTCACCACCCACATCGACGATGTCAGCGCCTGCCTCGTACAACTCGACACCGTGCGCGATCGCGAGTTCGGGATCGAGGTAGCGACCGCCGTCGGAGAAGGAATCAGCGGTCACGTTGACCACACCCATGACCACACACGAACGGTGGTCGCGGGCGGTCACCAGTGGCTCGCTCATTTGCGAAGGATCAGGTCCAGCGCCTCGGATCGCGAGGCGGCATCGGTCTGCAGCTGGCCGCGCACCGCCGAGGTGGTGGTGCTGGCGCCCGGCTTGCGGATCCCCCTCATGGCCATGCACAGGTGCTCGGCCTCGATCACCACGATCGCCCCGCGCGGATCCAGCCTGCGCATCACCGCGTCGGCGATCTGGCTGGTCAGCCGCTCCTGGACCTGCGGGCGCTTGGCGTAGAGGTCGACGACGCGGGCCAGCTTCGACAGCCCCGTCACCCGGCCGTGCGAGCCGGGGATGTAGCCCACGTGCGCGACGCCGTGGAACGAGACCAGGTGATGCTCACAGGTGGAGAACATCGGGATGTCGCGGACCAGCACGAGTTCCTGGTGGCCCTCGTCGAACGTGGTCGCCAGTACCGCGTCGGGCTCGGTGTAGAGCCCGGCGAACATCTCCCGGTACGCGCGCGCCACCCGTGCGGGCGTATCGAGCAGACCGGGGCGGTCCGGGTCCTCACCCACTGCGATCAGCAGCTCACGCACCGCGTTCTCCGCGCGCTGCTGATCGAACGGCAAACCGGTCGCCAGCGCCGTCAGCACCGACGGACTCGTAGCACCCAGCTCACCTGCCGGATCGAGATCCTGCTTGTTGGCCGACAACTTCTCCGCACCTCCGTGATATTTGCGGCTGGCGCCGCGGTTCTCGGCCCTGTTCACCACGTCCGTCCCTGGCGAACCGGGACGCACCGCTGAAAACCTCGAGTGCGGGCCGAGAACCTGTGTCGACGCCGGTAATCGTCCGGCATTCGACGTTCGAGCGTAGTTGGCCACCGGTCAGTGGCGGCCGTTCGGCCCTTCCCAGTCTTTGTTCTCCGGATCGGCGTCACGCGCGGGCGGCTGCGGCTGGACGCCCCACGGCTGGAAGCCGTCGCCGGCGTGCCGCGGCTGCTGCTCGGGTCGACCCCAGGCACTGCCCTGATCCTGTGACGGTTGGGGCTGCTGCTGCGGCTGCTGAGGCTGCTGCTGCGGTGGCTGCTGCTGCTCGTCGCGCGGCGGCCAGCCGGGAGCCGACCAACCCGCCGGTGCACCGTAAT
>NZ_BDBR01000083.1 GCF_001613085.1 Nocardia salmonicida NBRC 13393 | reverse complement strand
CGCGGCGCAACAGCCACTACGCCCCGTTCGAACCCGCAACCCGCGCCCGCGCGAAGCACCTTGCGAAAGGTTGCCGCAACGCGGTCGGGTTGCCCCGGTATCAGGCGATCAACCCGCACCCCCGCGACACCCTGGAGCTGCGGGTGTTCGCCAGCTCGCTCGAAACCCGCTCGGTGCAGGCGGCATTGGCGTTCACCGAGGCCTCGATCCGCTACACCGCCGATCTCACCATCCCCCAGATCTTGGCCGGCGGATGGGACTGGGACCGGTTCACCGACTGGCTGACCCACCGCCTCGAATACGCACCCCTGGTCGCCGAACTCGCCGACCTGACCCGTGAACAGGAGGTTTTGCTGTGTGCCTCCTGACCTTCATCCCCGCCTCCGTCGCCCCCGACCCCACCGCGTTGCGGCACGGCGCCGAGTCGAACCCGCACGGGCACGGGTTCGCGGTCATCGCCGGGCAGGCGATCGTGACCGGCCACGGCATGAACGCCGACGAGGTGATCGACCTGTTCGCCCGCGTCCGAGCCCAGCACCCGCGCGGTCCGGCGATGTTTCACTCGCGCTATGCCACTCACGGCGTCCGCACTGTGGACAACTGCCACCCTTTCCGCCTCGCCGGAGACCAACGAACGGTGTTGGCGCACAACGGAGTCCTACCCAAACGCGTGCATCCCGGGCCGTATGACTGGCGTTCCGATACCCGCATCGCCGCCGAGGACTACCTACCTACCGAGCCGTTCGGGTCGATCGACACCTACCGCGGTTTCCGCGGGCTCGAGTCCTGGTTGGGGTCGTCGAAGATGCTGATCTTCACCGTCGACCCGGCCTTCGATCAGCAGGTGTACCTGTTCGGGGAATCGAAAGGCCAGTGGGACAACGGGATCTGGTACTCGAACACCAGCTACCTGCCACTGAGCCAGCGCTACCCCAAACGGTATGTCTGCGAGAACTGTGACGACATCGACCTGTACCGGGTGAGTCGCTATTGCATTAGGTGCGGGTGGTGCTTCGCCTGCGAGAACCGGTTCCCGCACTGCGAATGCCGCCAACCCCGCGCCCGCAGCACACGCCACCGCGCACTCAACCGATCGATCGCCCTGCCCGCTGCGCGCCCCCCAACCACACCCAGTACGTAACGGACCTGCCCGCCCACAACGCTTTTCGCATCAGCCTGCACCCAGTCGGTGCGGGCTTTCGTCGTTTTCAGGGAAGGAATTCGATGCCCACTGCTGTCCTGGTCGACCTCGCCGAGTGCGAGGCCTGTTCCATTCGGTACCCGCTCTCGGAGTTGGTCGAGACCGCGGAACACGAACGGTTCTGCTCGGGTTGCGTTACCGATCTCGAGCTGTGCGCGGGCTGTGATCTGCCTGTCCGTGACAACGCGTTGACCACTGATGACGACTACCGGTGTGCCGGTTGCCGATCGGCGTTCAGTGTCTGCGACGACTGCATGCGCTACACCCGCTACAACATCGCGATCCTCTCCGGTGGCGATGTCTGCGAGTCCTGCGCGGAAGCGTATTCCACCTGTGAGGACTGCAACTTCGTTGTCGCCGAACCGTTCTCGATCAATGGTGAACGCGCGGTGTGTGAGGACTGCCGCCAGGACTATCGCGAGTGCGACCGGTGCGAGACCCTCATCCGCGGCCGCGACGACTATTGCGACGACTGCTACCGACCCGACCATGCGATGGTCCACGACTCCGAGTACACCCCGCGCCCGATCTTCCATGGCAGCGGCCCGCTGTTCCTGGGCCTCGAGCTCGAACTGCGCACCACGGCGCACGGTTTCGACGACTCGGTCGAGACCGCGAACGACCAGCTCGGGCGTTTGGCCTACCTCAAGCACGACGGCTCGATCAGCTGCGGATTCGAGCTGGTCACCCATCCGATGAGTTTCGACTACGCGATCACCGAGTTTCCGTGGTCGGTGCTGACACGGTTGCGGGTGCTGGGCTGCTACACCGACGACGAGGTCGGCATCCACGTCCACCTGTCCCGGGCCGGTTTCGACTCACCCGCCCACATCTACCGCTGGCTCAAACTCGTCTACCGCAATGAAGACGACGTCAGCACGCTCGCGCGGCGGCGAGATTCGGAGTGGGCGGGCTTTCATCCCGACATCCGCGAAAAAGCAAGAGAGCTCGCGCACGGCGGCCGCGGGTGGGGGCGCTATCACGCCATCAACACCCGGCCCCTGCATACCTTCGAGCTGCGGATCTTCGCCAGCTCTCTGCAGCGCCAACAGGTCCAGGCCGCACTCGGTTTCGCCCACGCCTCCGTGGAATACACCCGCACCCTGCGCGCCCACGACATCACCCGAAACCAGGGATGGGACTGGACCACATTCACCGCATGGGTCGCCACACGACCGGAATACGTGGCGCTGACCGCGGAGCTGACCGCACTCGGCGCGACCGGATCGGGTGTGTCCACCGGAAACCAGGAGGACCTCGCATGTGCATCCTGACCTTCATCAAGCCCAGCATCGTCGCTGACTACGACGCCCTCGCAGCCGGGGCCGAGGCCAATCCGCACGGGCATGGGTGGGCCGTCCACGCCGGGGACCGGCTCGTCATCGGGCACGGGCTGGATCCCAAGATCACGATCACCGAATTCGCCCAGGCCCGCATGCTGTTCCCGGACGGGCCTGCGTTGTTTCACTCCCGCTTCGCCACTCACGGCAAACAGACCACCGCGAACTGTCACCCCTTCGCGATCGGTGGCGACAAGCGAAGTGTGCTGGCCCATAACGGGATCTT
>NZ_BDBR01000082.1 GCF_001613085.1 Nocardia salmonicida NBRC 13393 | reverse complement strand
GCCCGAGCATGTCCACCCGCTCCCCGGTGACGATCGCTCCGATACTCGGATCGCGGCCGAGGATTTCCTGCCGCGGTTGCCGTTCGGGTCGTTGGATTCCTGGACCGGGCGTACCCGGTTCGAACGCTGGCTCGACACCGACAAAGCCGTGATCCTCACTGTCGATCCGGCCTTCAAGCACCCCGCCTACATCTTCAACGAGCAGCGCGGGCACTGGCGCGACGGGTGCTGGTACTCCAAGAAAATTGAACGAACGAATTGCACGGCCCCACAAGGGACGCCAACGCCGACGTGCCCCCAAGCGACCACAGGTCTCGATCCCAGACCTCGGCACCACCATCGCGTGGATTCGAGACGATCTCGGACTCACCCAGAACCAAGCCGCCGCAGCGGTCAACTTCAGCGCCGTCCATCTGGGACGTTTCGAGCGCGGCGAGTCCAAGCCGCCCCCTGACACTCTCGAAGGGATCATCAGCGGATGGCGCCTGGACAAGGCGATGGCCTCCCACCTGCGTGAGCTCGCAGGGCCCGCGATCATGCTCGCACCACCCGACGCTTTGCGCAGCTATGTCCGGGCCGAGAAGTCCCTGAGGCTCAACCTCGAGCGGCTCCAAGTCCGCGCCATCCCAGCCGCCTTCGTCGATCCCTTTGGGAACCTGTTGGCGCACAACGCCTTGCTCACCACAGCCTTTCCCGGCATCCAAGACATCGGCTCGACGTCGATATGGATGTTCAGCGATCACAGCAAAGCCGTGATCGTCGACCCCGAAGGGGAGGGTTCATTGACGGTCGCGATGCTGAAATCAGCCCTGGGCAGGCACCGGAGTTCAGCACAGGCAAAAGAGCTCGTTTCCGCCTTGGCCCCGATCAGCGATGCTCGGCGACTGTGGGCAGCCAGCGTGAACGTCACCCGTGGGCGTGACTCGCAGTGCCCGTTGCACGCCTACGACGCCAACCACAGACCGGTCTCCTACCAGCTGGCGCTGACCGACGGCATGCTCGCTCACCATGTCCAGCTCCTCACGGCCACACCGGAGGAATACTCCGGCCCCGAAATCGATTAGCTACCAAGGACATCCGACCGGCGTAGAGGCGACAGATCTGCTCGCGCCGGTCGGCGCTTTGTGATCATTCACAGGCGATAGCTTGTCGCACTGTGCCCGAATCGGCGCCAATTTCTCGGTGCCAGCAGAAAATTGGTGGCGAACATCGCCGAATTTGTGTTTTCCTGTATATGGGAAGAGCCACTGATCGGGCCGAAAGGTGCCCGATGCAATTTCATACGACTGCCATCCCGCTCCCGAGGCGCGAGGATTCTTCAGCGCCGCCGCCGCGAGCTGTCTTCGCTCATCTGCTGTGGCATTTCCGGTGCCGCACCGGCTCTGACAGTTGCCGTGTCTTGAGCGCTGCCCCGCCACCTGGTGACAATTCTGTGCGCTGTGGCCGCCGCCGACACCGCACGAATAGTCGCGATTCTCTCGGCGATTGCCGCCCTCCTCAGACGCGGCGCGTACAGCACTGCGCATCCGTGCTCCACGTCGACCACGACCGGAGGCACGTCGGTGAACGATGAAGCCTCAACCCCACCTCCGCCGTCGCTTCGCCGGTGGGTCAACACCCGATCCGCGGCCGCCCACATCGGCATCCATCCCGAAGTGCTGCGGCGCTGGGCCCGCCAACCAGGCAAGCACACCTGGCTACCCAAACCCATCCGAGTCGGAAAGGAATTCCGTTGGGACATCGACGCACTCGAAACCGCCTTGGCGGACCTGAACGACCGACCACAGGAGCACGACGATGAGGCGCGGTAGACCGCCACGGCCTCTCGGCGTCCCTAGCAAACCCATGCTCACCGAAATTTCTCCCGGTCGCTGGAGTGCACGGGTGTACGTCCGCGACACTTCGGGCAGACGACGCGAGGTCACTCGCGTCTCTCCCCTCAAACTCAGCGCTCACGGCCGCGCGGTCCCGGACGGCACCGGACAACGT
>NZ_BDBR01000081.1 GCF_001613085.1 Nocardia salmonicida NBRC 13393 | reverse complement strand
GGATGTTCCGGCAGTGTCCTACTCTCCCACACCCTGTCGAGTGCAGTACCATCGGCGCAGGTGGCCTTAGCTTCCGGGTTCGGAATGGGACCGGGCGTTTCCCCACCGCTATAACTACCGTAACTCTATGAAACTGTCACACAGAGAGCCACAACCAGAAACCCACACCCTCCCTCACGGGAAAGCATGGACAACCAGTTGTTGTCTCCATGATCTGTGTGCTGTTTCAGAAACCGCACAGTGGACGCGTAACACCTTCGTAGTAAGCCCTCGGCCTATTAGTACCAGTCACCTACACCAGTTACCTGGCTTCCAATTCTGGCCTATCAACCCCATGGTCTGTAGGGGGCCTTAACCCATCAAGTGGGAGAGAAACCTCATCTTGGAACAGGCTTCCCGCTTAGATGCTTTCAGCGGTTATCCCTTCCGAACGTAGCCAACCAGCAGTGCTCCTGGCGGAACAACTGGCACACCAGAGGTTCGTCCGTCCCGGTCCTCTCGTACTAGGGACAGCCTTCCTCAAGTTTCTTACGCGCGCGGCGGATAGAGACCGAACTGTCTCACGACGTTCTAAACCCAGCTCGCGTGCCGCTTTAATGGGCGAACAGCCCAACCCTTGGGACCTACTCCAGCCCCAGGATGCGACGAGCCGACATCGAGGTGCCAAACCATCCCGTCGATATGGACTCTTGGGGAAGATCAGCCTGTTATCCCCGGGGTACCTTTTATCCGTTGAGCGACACCGCTTCCACTTGCCGGTGCCGGATCACTAGTCCCGACTTTCGTCCCTGCTCGACCTGTCAGTCTCACAGTCAAGCTCCCTTGTGCACTTGCACTCAACACCTGATTGCCAACCAGGCTGAGGGAACCTTTGGGCGCCTCCGTTACATTTTGGGAGGCAACCGCCCCAGTTAAACTACCCACCAGGCACTGTCCCTGAACCAGATCATGGTCCGAGGTTAGAAGTCCAATACGATCAGAGTGGTATTTCAACGACGACTCCACCCGAACTAGCGTCCGAGCTTCACAGTCTCCCACCTATCCTACACAAACCGTACCGAACACCAATACCAAGCTATAGTGAAGGTCCCGGGGTCTTTTCGTCCTGCCGCGCGTAACGAGCATCTTTACTCGTAATGCAATTTCGCCGAGTCTGTGGTTGAGACAGCAGAGAAGTCGTTACGCCATTCGTGCAGGTCGGAACTTACCCGACAAGGAATTTCGCTACCTTAGGATGGTTATAGTTACCACCGCCGTTTACCGGGGCTTAAATTCTCAGCTTCGCCCATAACAGGCTAACCGGTCCTCTTAACCTTCCGGCACCGGGCAGGCGTCAGTCCGTATACATCGTCTTACGACTTCGCACGGACCTGTGTTTTTAGTAAACAGTCGCTTCTCTCTGGTCTCTGCGACCCCACCCAGCTCCAACCGCAAGGGTTATCACCGGGCGTGGTCCCCCTTCTCCCGAAGTTACGGGGGCATTTTGCCGAGTTCCTTAACCACAGTTCTCTCGATCGCCTTAGTATTCTCTACCTGACCACCTGTGTCGGTTTGGGGTACGGGCCGTGTACCAGCTCGCTAGAGGCTTTTCTCGGCAGCATAGGATCACTGAATTCCCCTCAACGGGTACGCATCACCTCTCAGGCTTCATGAACGGCGGATTTGCCTACCGTTCGCCCTACAGGCTTACACCAGGTATTCCATCACCTGGCCCAGCTACCTTCCTGCGTCACCCCATCGCTTACCTACTACAGTCAGGGTCCTGTGCAGCCGTCACCCCTCTCACCCGAAGGCTCGATAAGACAACATTTGGACAGTTAGCACAACTGATTCAGCATTGGGCGCGGATACACGGGTACGGGAATATCAACCCGTTGTCCATCGACTACGCCTGTCGGCCTCGCCTTAGGTCCCGACTCACCCTGGGCGGATTAACCTGGCCCAGGAACCCTTGGTCATTCGGCGGACGAGTTTCTCACTCGTCTTTCGCTACTCATGCCTGCATTCTCACTCCCGTGGCCTCCACAGCTAGTTCACACTGCTGCTTCCACGGCCACAGGACGCTCCCCTACCCATCCCAGCACCTGGCCCCAACCACTACAGTTGAGACGGGCTATTGCTGGAATGCCGCGGCTTCGGCGGTGTACTTGAGCCCCGCTACATTGTCGGCGCAGGATCACTTGACCAGTGAGCTATTACGCACTCTTTCAAGGGTGGCTGCTTCTAAGCCAACCTCCTGGTTGTCTAAGCGACCCCACATCCTTTTCCACTTAGTACACGCTTAGGGGCCTTAGCCGGCGATCTGGGCTGTTTCCCTCTCGACTACGAAGCTTATCCCCCGCAGTCTCACTGCCACGCTCTCACACACCGGCATTCGGAGTTTGGCTGACTTCGGTAAGCTTGTAGGCCCCCTAGGCCATCCAGTAGCTCTACCTCCGGTGTGAAACACGTGACGCTGCACCTAAATGCATTTCGGGGAGAACCAGCTATCACGGAGTTTGATTGGCCTTTCACCCCTACCCACAGCTCATCCCCTCAGTTTTCAACCTAAGTGGGTTCGGGCCTCCACGACGTCTTACCGTCGCTTCACCCTGGCCATGGGTAGATCACTCCGCTTCGGGTCCATAATGTGCGACTAAAGTTTCGCCCTATTCAGACTCGCTTTCGCTACGGCTACCCCTCAACGGGTTAACCTCGCCACACACCGATGACTCGCAGGCTCATTCTTCAAAAGGCACGCCATCACCCCACACAATCAAGATTGCGAAGGCTTTGACGGATTGTAAGCGCACGGTTTCAGGTACTATTTCACTCCCCTCCCGGGGTACTTTTCACCTTTCCCTCACGGTACTAGTCCGCTATCGGTCACCAGGGAGTATTCAGGCTTACCGGGTGGTCCCGGCAGATTCACAGCAGATTTCACGGGCCCGCTGCTACTCGGGTATCTTCTACGAGAGCCGTTGAGTTTTCGTCTACGGGATTATCACCCTCTATGACGGGCCGTTCCAGACCACTTCGACTAACACAACGGTTTCTTACTCTCGCTTGATCCGGCAGAATCAAGAAAGAAGACCCCACAACACCGCATACACAACCCCTGCCGGGTATCACATGTACACGGTTTAGCCTCATCCGCTTTCGCTCGCCACTACTCACGGAATCACTGTTGTTTTCTCTTCCTGTGGGTACTGAGATGTTTCACTTCCCCACGTTCCCTCCACACACCCTATATATTCAGATGCGGGTAACACGACATCACTCGTGCTGGGTTTCCCCATTCGGAAATCCTCGGATCTCAGCTCGGTTGACAGCTCCCCGAGGCTTATCGCAGCCTCCTACGTCCTTCATCGGCTCCTGGTGCCAAGGCATCCACCGTACGCTCTTAAACACTTACTAACAAAGATGCTCGCGTCCACTGTGCAGTTCTCAAACAACACACCCAACCCGAAATCATGTTCCAAGACCTACTCGACCAAGTGGCCGGCGGTTTCTCGAAGATCCGGGAGGATCGTTATCTTGCCAGAAAGACACTCGCGTGTTCTTTCAGGACCCAACAGTGTGTCGATATATTCACCGCGATATCGGACTGAGCCGACACCATGATGCGAAGAAGTTTGTCAGCGTTCCACCCATGAGCTCCAGCCGGACCACGAATGGGTCCGAAACTGTCTCTGCCAGCAGCGATCTCGACTCTTCGAGACACTCACTGGAGAATTGCTCCTTAGAAAGGAGGTGATCCAGCCGCACCTTCCGGTACGGCTACCTTGTTACGACTTCGTCCCAATCGCCGATCCCACCTTCGACGGCTCCCTCCCACAAGGGGTTAGGCCACCGGCTTCGGGTGTTACCGACTTTCATGACGTGACGGGCGGTGTGTACAAGGCCCGGGAACGTATTCACCGCAGCGTTGCTGATCTGCGATTACTAGCGACTCCAACTTCACGGGGTCGAGTTGCAGACCCCGATCCGAACTGAGACCGGCTTTAAGGGATTCGCTCCACCTCGCGGTATCGCAGCCCTCTGTACCGGCCATTGTAGCATGTGTGAAGCCCTGGACATAAGGGGCATGATGACTTGACGTCGTCCCCACCTTCCTCCGAGTTGACCCCGGCAGTCTCTCACGAGTCCCCGCCATTACGCGCTGGCAACATAAGATAAGGGTTGCGCTCGTTGCGGGACTTAACCCAACATCTCACGACACGAGCTGACGACAGCCATGCACCACCTGTACACCGACCACAAGGGGGCCTACATCTCTGCAGGTTTCCGGTGTATGTCAAACCCAGGTAAGGTTCTTCGCGTTGCATCGAATTAATCCACATGCTCCGCCGCTTGTGCGGGCCCCCGTCAATTTCTTTGAGTTTTAGCCTTGCGGCCGTACTCCCCAGGCGGGGTACTTAATGCGTTAGCTACGGCACGGAGTCCGTGGAAGGAGCCCCACACCTAGTACCCACCGTTTACGGCATGGACTACCAGGGTATCTAATCCTGTTTGCTACCCATGCTTTCGCTTCTCAGCGTCAGTTACTTCCCAGAGACCCGCCTTCGCCACCGGTGTTCCTCCTGATATCTGCGCATTTCACCGCTACACCAGGAATTCCAGTCTCCCCTGAAGTACTCTAGTCCGCCCGTATCGCCTGCAAGCTTAAGGTTGAGCCCCAAGTTTTCACAAACGACGCGACGAACCGCCTACAAGCTCTTTACGCCCAGTAATTCCGGACAACGCTCGGACCCTACGTATTACCGCGGCTGCTGGCACGTAGTTGGCCGGTCCTTATTCTACAGGTACAGTCACTTGCGCTTCGTCCCTGTCAAAAGCGGTTTACAACCCGAAGGCCGTCATCCCGCACGCGGCGTCGCTGCATCAGGCTTTCGCCCATTGTGCAATATTCCCCACTGCTGCCTCCCGTAGGAGTCTGGGCCGTGTCTCAGTCCCAGTGTGGCCGGTCACCCTCTCAGGTCGGCTACCCGTCGTCGCCTTGGTGAGCCGTTACCTCACCAACAAGCTGATAGGCCGCGGGCCCATCTCGCACCGATAAATCTTTCCACCTGAAGTCATGCAACCTCAGGTCGTATCCGGTATTAGACCCGGTTTCCCAGGCTTATCCCGAAGTGCAAGGCAGATCACCCACGTGTTACTCACCCGTTCGCCGCTCGTGTACCCCGAAGGGCCTTACCGCTCGACTTGCATGTGTTAAGCACGCCGCTAGCGTTCGTCCTGAGCCAGAATCAAACTCTCCGTTGAAGACTCTCGAAACAACCCTCCCAAGGGGAGAGCGAATCAAAATTATCTAACTAGAGTCCGAAAACCTAGCAAAACAAAACACCAGCAAAAAGATTCGCTGTTGTTCAATGTCCAACCTCCCACGACCGGGGGGTACATGAAAGATTGGAACCAATAATAATTATTGGCACTGACATTCATCGACACACTATTGAGTTCTCAAAGAACACACGCACA
>NZ_BDBR01000080.1 GCF_001613085.1 Nocardia salmonicida NBRC 13393 | reverse complement strand
AGCAGCCCCCCGGCGGCTACCCGCCGCCGCCCGGACAGGGCTATCCGCCGCCCGCGCAGGGGGCACCGCAGCAGCCGGCCGGTGAGATCAGCCTGAGCAAGGATCGCCCGGTCAGCCTGCAGAAGGGCCAGCGGGTCACGCTGCGCAAGGAGGGCGGCGCCGCGCTGACCTTCGTGAAGATGGGTCTGGGTTGGGACCCGGTGCGCACGCGCGGAATGTTCGGCAACCGCACCGTCGACATCGACCTCGACGCCTCGGTCTGCCTGTTCGCCGACCAGAACCTCGTCGACGTGGCCTACTACGGCCAGCTGTCGTCGAAGGACGGTTCGGTGCGCCACCAGGGCGACAACCTCACCGGCGAGGGCGACGGCGACGACGAGATGATCCTCGTCGACCTGACCAGGATCCCGGCGCACATCACCACGCTGCTGTTCATCGTCACCTCGTACAAGGGCCATTCCTTCGAGCAGGTGCAGAACGCGTTCAGCCGCCTCATCGACGGCACTACCAACGGCGAACTGGCGCGCTACACCCTCGCGGGCGGCATGCCGTTCACCGCGATGGCGATGGCGAAGGTGTACCGGGCAGGCGGCGACTGGAAGATGCAGGCGCTCGGCGAGGGCTTCAACGCCAAGCACCCCGGTGAGGCCGTGCCACAGTTGGGCCGATTCCTCGGCGCCAACTGAACCAAGCGACAGAGCAGGGCAGACACCGTGATTCACCTGAAAGCGGGGCAGAACACTGCTCTGACCACTGATTCCGTGCGCTTCACCGCGCAGACCTCCGGCACCGTCGAACTCGGTGCGCTGGTGGTCGGCGAGGATCTGCGGGTTCGTGACGTGCACGATCACGTGTGCGCGTCGCGGCCCGCGGCGCCAGGGGTGAGCTTCGCCGGGGCGGCGGTGGATCTGACGCTGTCGCAGCTCAGGTCCGATGCGCACGCGGTGCTGCTGTTCGTCGCGGGCGGGCGGACGCTCGGTTCGGTGACCGCGTCGCTATACGAAAACGGTAGTCCCGCAGCTGAATTCGTCATCGCTCCGACAGCGGGCGAGAGCGCGCTGATCTGCCTCGAGGTGTACCGCCGTGGCGGTGGCTGGAAGTTGCGCGCGCTCGGTCAGGGGTACGCGGGCGGCACGGCACAGTTGCTCACCGCGCACGGCGTGACCGCGCCGGAGCCCGCACCCGCCCAGGCCTGGCAGCCGCAACCGCTCGCGCCGCCGAGCGCTCCCACCGAGACGGTCGCGAGACCCGTTCCCGCGTCGGGTATTCCGCTCGAAGTCGACCACGGTCTGCAACGCATGTGGATGATCTTCGAAGACGCCGCCCGCTCGGCCGCCGCGCTGGTCTCGGCCCGCGACTACGCGACCAAACGGCTGGATCAAGAACTCTCCGAAGCAGTTTCGAACCCGGCGACCCGCAATACCCCCGCCGCCGACGCGGCCCGTGCGCAAGCACAACGTCGGCACGACGACCTGGTTGCATTGGCCGACGCCGACCACCGCCGCGACAGCGACCAGCTCGGCCAAGAAATCGCCGAAGCCGACGCCGCCATGCCCGCCGCGCTGGCCTCGTGGCTCGCTCCCGCATGGACCACCCGCGCCGCCCGCGCCGACGGCATCCGGCTCGGCGAGCTCTACGCCCTCGACCGCGGCGGCCTGCGCGTGCCGTATTGCGTTCCGGTGCCGCTGAATCGTCCGCTCTGGGTCGACACCGAATCCACCGCCGCCGCCTCACGCGTGGTCGGCGCCCTGGTGGCCCGCCTCGTCGCCGCGATCCCCGACAAGCCGACCAAGGTCGACCTGATCGACCTCACCGGCGGCCTGCGCACCCTCGCCGCCCCCCTGGCGCCACTGTTGGCAGGCCCGGTCATCGCCGACCACGGCGACATCTCCGCCCGCCTCGCCGACCTCGCCCACGCGGCCGAACTCGCCGACATCGCTTACAACAGTGGACAAGCCGTACCCCCCACCGAACACCGCATCCTGGTCGCCGCCGACTTCCCGCACGGCTACCAAGGCAGCGACGTAGTGCGCCTGGGTCAACTGATGGTGCGCGGCGACCTGATCGGCCTGTCCCTGGTCATCGTCGGCAGCGGCAGCGGCAGCGGCGAATTCGGCGACGGCCCAGTAGATCTCCTCGCCCAGTCGTGCAGGCACCTCCCCACCATGCCCGGCACCCCCCTGTTCGACCCCTGGACCGGCAACGCCTGGGAACTCGACCTCGACATGCTCCCCGCCGAACCCGAACTCCAGGCCCGCTACCTACGGATGTAGTGCGGGAGTGTTCGTCGGGCCCGCTCCGGTCAGTTCAGAACCGATACCGGTCGCGAGCTGGCCGTGGCCTGTCGGGGGCGCAGGAACTCCGGGAGCCAGGGGAGTAGCGGGTCGAGGGCGCGGTCGAGGACGCCGCCGGCGGGGTCGTCGACGAAATCCCGGCGGACCACGTCGTGCTGTGGGCGCAGGATCTCGTAGACGATCAGGGCGCACAGGCCGAGGACTGCCAGGTCGCGCAGGACGACGGTGCCGGTGAACCACTGTTCGGGCAGGCCCTTGTTGTCCTCGCCGAGGTAGTAGTACATGCGCGGCACCCAGACCAGCGCGTCGATCGTCATCCAGGCCAGCAGGATTCGGCGATGTGGCAGCGCGAGTACCGCCAGCGGCACCAGCCACAGCGAGTACTGCGGGCTCCACACCTTGTTCGTCAGCAGGAAGGCCGCGACTACGAGGAAGCACAGCTGGGTCAGACGGGGGCGGCGTGGCGCGGTGAGTGCCAGGTAGGCGACGCCCGCGCAGGCGGCGACGAAGGCCAGCAGCGAGACGGTGTTCAGGATCGTCGGCGGCTCGCCGTGTCCGAGCTGCCCGTCGAAGCCCGACCAGCCGGTGAACGAGGTGATCACGTTGTAGATCGAATCGGGGTCCGCGTGGCGAGTGGTGTTGAGGCGGAAGAACTCTCGCCAACCTTCTGGATACAGCGCTGCGATCGGCAGGTTCACCGCGGCCCAGGTGCCCGCCGCGGCGAGCACCGTGAGGGTGGCCGCGCCGAGCGGACGCAACGCGAAAAGGTGCGTCCTCGACGGTGTTTCACGCAACCAAGTTCGGGCGGTCTCGAGACTGTCGATATCGCGCAACCGCAGCGCGGCCCGCGCGGCGGGCTGACGCTGCATCGGATCGATCCGCATGCACAGCACCACGATCGGTCCGAGCAGCAACAGCGGATACAACTTCGCCGCCCCGCCGAGTCCGAGCAGGATGCCCGCGAGCACCGGCTTACGCCGCGCCCACGCCAACAGCCCGGTAGCCGCGAAAGCTGTTGCCAGTGCATCGAAATTCGTGAACATATGCACGATCACCAACGGCGACACCGCGATCAACGCGGCGTCCCACACCCGTCGTCCGGCTAATCGCGACGAGGCCCAGACCGTGATCAGCCAGCCGACCGAAAGGCCGAGCGCGACAACGTTGAAGTACACCACCACCGACATCGCGCCGGGCAGCGGTAGGTGGTCCCAGACATTGCCGATCTGCATCGCCGCGTACTGGTACAGGCCCGAAAGCACCGGATACTCCATGTATCTGGTCTCGGTGCCACCGTCGGGCGTCGATTCGGTCCAGGATTTCTTGTACGGGAACGCGCCCTCGTTGAGCCGTTCGGCGCCGTAGAGCGGCACCGTGTCGGAGTAGCACATGGCCACGTACTGGCGACCGTTGTTCCAGTCCAGCATCAGACCGCCGTCGCCGTCGCTCGTCTGCTGGATGCAGCCCGCCTTGGCAGTCCAGCCCAGCGCCAGGAAGATCACCGTGAAGGCGAACATCACCCGCAGCGGGGTCCAGAACCGCACCCGCCCGATCAGCGCGTGATCGCCGACCGGGCCGCCGATCACGGTGGAGAGTTGCGCCGTGAGTGAGTCGTTGCGGCTGGGCCGGTCCCGCGCATCGATCGAGCGCAGGTCGGGCGCCAGCCGGGCGGGTGCCACGTAACCCTCGCGGCCCAGCCGGGTACCACTCGACGCCGGCTGGTCCGCGAGTTGCTGATCGGTCACGACATCCGAGGCTACCGGTGGTTACCGGGATCGGGTCGGCGTGGTTCCCGCGTCGCTCTCGTTGTCGTTACCTGTGGCGGCGTTGCTCGGTCTGTTCGACCCGCCGTTGCCGTTTCCTGGCGTCGCGGGCGAGCCCTCGGGTCCGGCCGTCGGCTGACCGGGCAGCGGGCCCGCGCCGGTCTCAGCGGGGGTCTGCTGCGACTGCGGCACCGCGGGCTGCTGCACCCCGGGCACCGGAATCCGGATGCCGGGCAGGATCTCGACCTGCGAGGGCACGATCACCGGCGGCACGATCGCGGGCACGGTGGTGGACGGCGCTGTGTAGGGCGCCGACCACTCCGGCACACCGGCCTGGCCCTTGATCGGGGCGGGCTTGGGGAACGACTCGTTCGACGTACCCGACAGCGCGCCGTCCATCGTCGCCTTCCAGATGTCGGAAGGCAGACCGGAACCGTAGATGGGGCCGCCGCCGTAGTTCTTGAGCGCGTCGCCCTGCTCGGTGCCGACCCACACCGCGGTCGACAGCGACGGGGTGTAACCGACCATCCAGGCGTCGCGGTTGTTGCCGGTGTCGCCGAGCTGGTGGGTACCGGTCTTGGCCGCCGACTCGCGGCCACCGGCCAGGTTGTGGTTGCGCGAGTAGGCCGCGATCGGCTTCATCGCCGCGGTGACATTGTCGGCCACGGCCGCGCTCACCCGCTGCTCGCCGGCGGGCTCGCCGCGATCGAGCAGCACCTGTCCGTCTGCGGTGACGACCTTCTGCACGAAGTGCGGTGCGTGGTAGACGCCCGACGCCGCGAGGGTGGCGTAGGCCGAGGCCATGTCGAGCGGGCGCGACTGGTACTGGCCGAGCACGATGCCGTTGTTGGGGCCGACGCCGCCGGGCTCGGTCAGCGTCTCGCCGATGCCGGGCAGCTCGGTGGCGATACCGAGCTTGTGGCCCATATCGGCGATCTTCTGCGGACCGTTCTGCATGTCCAGCTGCATTCGGTAGAAGCTGGTGTTCAGCGAACGCTTGAGCGCCTCGGCGATGGTGCACATACCGCAGCCCTCGCCCTCGACATTGCCGATCTTGATGCCGTTGACGGTGATCGGCGAGCTGTCGTAGAGCTGCGAGAGCGGAACGCCCTGTTCGAGATTGGCGGCAAGGCCGATCGCCTTGAACGAGGAGCCCGTCGGCAGACCGGCATTGGCGAAGTCGAAGCCCTGACCGTCGCTGCCGCCGTAGTAGGCGCGGACCGCACCGGTGCGCGGGTCGATCGAGACCACGGCGGTGCGCAAGTTCTCCGGCTCGCCTTCGAGCTTGCCCTGCGCGGCCTTGATCGCGGCGTCCTGTGCCTTCTGGTCGATCGTGGTGGTGATCTGCAGACCCTCGGTGTTGAGCTGCTGCTCACTGATGCCCGCGGTCGAGAGCTCCTTGAGCACCTGGTTCTTCACCAGGCCCTCGGGACCACCGTCGTTGTTCTTGTCGCCCAGCGATTCCAGCGTGACCACCTGCGGGTACTGCATCCCCTGACGCTCCGTCGCGGGCAGGTTGTTCTCCGCGACCATGCCGTCGAGCACGTAGTTCCAGCGCGAGCGCGCGCCGTCGGGGTTCTTCTCCGGGTCCAGCATCGAGGGCAGCTGGATCGTCGCGGCCAGGACCGCGCCCTCGGCCACGGTCAGCTCCTGCACCGGCTTGCCGAAGTACGCCTTGGACGCGGCGTCGATGCCGTACGCGCCACGGCCGAAGTAGATCGTGTTCAGGTAGGCGGCGAGGATGTCTTCCTTGCTCCACTGGCGCGCCATCTTGGCCGAGATCACCAGTTCGTGCATCTTGCGCGTCATCGACCGCTCGTCACCGACCAGCGCGTTCTTCACGTACTGCTGGGTGATCGTGGAACCACCACCGGCGCTTTCCTTGCCGAGGACGTTGTCGCGGGCGGCGCGGGCGAAGCCCGAGACCGAGAAGCCGGGGTTGGTGTAGAAGTCACGGTCCTCGGCGGCGATCACGGCATTGCGCACGTGCGGCGGGATCTGATCGATCGAGACCTCGGTGCGGTTGCCTTGCGGCGGGACCACCTTGCTGATCTCGGTGGTGCCGTCGCTGGCGAAGATCGTCGCTACCTGGTTGGTCTCCAGATCGCCCGGCTTCGGCACCGAAACCGCCGTGTAGGCGACCAGGAACACCGCGCTCGGCACGACGATGGCGAGGGCCATCAGGACGTAGAGCGTCCGTCGAACGATTCGCCACGGCGATTTCTTCACCGCGCCATCACTACCCGAGCCGTCGTCGCCCCCACCGCCGTCGCGGCGGTTGCGTGGACCGGTCGGCGGTGGTGTACCGCCCGCGGCCCGACGTTCACCGGTGGTCGGGCCCGCGGTGGCGCGCCGTT
>NZ_BDBR01000079.1 GCF_001613085.1 Nocardia salmonicida NBRC 13393 | reverse complement strand
CCGGGTACCCGCACCCGGTGAGCGGTCCGTCGATCAGCAGGTTCTGTGCGAACTCGCCCCCGACATCACCGGCCCGGTCGCACATCAGATTCGCGGTGACCTGCGCGCCGAGCGGGAGGTACCGCCTCTCCACCCCGTCGAGGTTGAGCGCCAGGCGCTCGCCGACGCCGTTGACGCCGATCTGCACCGGAAGCCCCGCTGCCAGTGCGGCTTCCACATTTCGTGTGCTGTGGGCGTAGCTGGCCGAACCGGTCAGATCGGCGAACTCGGCCGGGTCGTCGCTGGGCAGGTTGACCACCATCGTGCGTAGCACCCCCGAGCGGCGCAGGGTCTCGATCTTGTCGCCGGTGAGCGCGGAAGCGTTGGTGTAGAGCGCCAACGGCATCCCGTAGCGGGCCAATACCTCGATGCGGTCAGCGAAGTAGCGGTCGAGGGTGGGTTCGTTGAAGAACTGGAAGGTCACGTAGTCGATCGAGCCGTGCTCGACCAGCTTGACGATGATCTCGGTGAACATGTCCATCGGCATCGTCTGACGGGGTTTCGGGTCAACGGCCACCGGGCAGCTGCGGCAGCCCCAGTTGCAGTGGGCGGTCACTTCGATCTCCCCCGACACCAGCCGGTATTCCCGGCACAACTGTTCTGGCGGTTGAATCCAGTGCCGCGCTGCGGCTTCGGCGACCAGGTCCGCGCCGAACCGGTGCGCGAGCTCCGCGGTGTCGAGAGGTTGGCGGGCGCTGGCGATCAGCAGTTCGAGCATGCGGGGGTCGGTGTGCCAGTCGATGCGGCGGTCCAGGCCGACGATCCCGAACACCGCGCCCTCGGTCGGAGTCCCGTTGTCGGGGGAGGTCGGGCCGAACGTGTCGGAAAAGTAGCGCACCGGTGACGGGGCGCCAGGGTCGACGCGAGTCAGATATGGCGAGGTCTGTACCGAGTTTGGGAGTGGAGTCATGTGAGCGCACCTGTCTGGTTGTGCCACGCGAGGCTGGCCGTTCCGACATCAGCTGTCCGCCGAAGCGGGAACCGATCGCCGTGTCGAAGTGCGTTCAATTTCCCCACGGGTGCAGGCTGTTTCGACAGAGTGGGCTCATACTCACGGGGTACTCACGCACACGCACACCCCCGCGAACAGGAGCGCCCGACAGTGACCTCGGCCGGAACTTCGCCCGCCAACGAACCCGCGGACACGCACGTCAACGTCTTCGCGCTCGAGTTGCGCCGCTGGCGCGATGTCCGTGGACTGTCGCGGCGTGCGCTAGCCACCAAACTGGGCTACAGCCGCCCGTACGTGTCCAAGATCGAGTCCGGCACCGAGAAGCCCTCGGAGGGATTCGCTGGGCGCGCCGAATCGGCACTGCAAGCCGGCGGTGCGCTGCGAGCCGCGTTCGCTGAGTTCGTCGCTGCCCGACCAGGCACGGTCCGCGCTCCCATTGCTGTCGACCCGAGCGACTCGGCAGGGTCGCTCGTGGTCGACCACGACGACGCGAGCTTGTCCTTCGATGGGCTCAACTACCGGCTGCGCCAGCGGCGGCGTCTGATCAACGGTGGGGCCGACCCCATCACCCGCTACCTGATCAGGATCTCGGTAGACCGCTACCCCGGTGACCCTGAACGGTCCAACCAGCTCTACCAGGAACACCCATTGACCTGGGAAGAGATCGACCTACACGCGTGGTACGGCGAAAACAGAACCGAGCCGATGACGTGGACGGCCCACCACGACCGTGACGCGTTCAAAGAGGTCTGGCTGATGTTCAGCGAACCCGACAGTGGACGCCACTTTCCGCTTTACCCTGGCCAAGCGTGCTGGATCGACTACGAATACACCGTCTCGGC
>NZ_BDBR01000078.1 GCF_001613085.1 Nocardia salmonicida NBRC 13393 | reverse complement strand
GGGGACGTAGCGACGACGAGCGCACGCCGCCGAGCAAGGTGATGGCCGGCCTGGGCATAGCGCAGGAAGGCGACGAGATCCTGCGCGAGGTCGCGCGCCCGTTCGATCTACCCGCCGAGGCCGAAGACGCACGCCGTGTCATCGCCGAACTCAACTCCGCCGCACAGCGAGTTGCCCAAGCTCACGTGTTCGGCAAAGGGATGGGCATCGCCGCCCCGCAGATCGGCATCAGCAGGGCCGCGGCGATCGTCCGCACCCCCAACGGCGACACGGTCACCCTGTTCAATCCACGCATCGTGGAGACCGGCGGCGGCGAAGACGAACAGTACGAGGGGTGCCTGAGTTTCTTCGACTTGCGCGGACGGGTACCGCGCCCGTTGACAATCCACGTCGAGCACACCGACATCGACGGCAACACCCGAATCGCGGTGTTCGAGCGCGGAGTCGCACGCCTGGTCGCGCACGAAGTCGACCACCTGCACGCAACGCTCTACCTCGACCATATGAAGCCTGGTGTGGAGCCGATCTCTGTTGAGCAGTACCGGGGCACCGGCACAGCCTGGGCCTACTGACCAGCCGCGCAAAAGGATTCCTGGAAGCATCGTCGTTGAGGATCAGGTGCCCGGACATCGTCCGGGCACCTGAGTTCTCGCCAGCCGGTGTCTGGAGGGGATCGACACCGACCTCATCGATCAGGAACTCTTGACCGTCGACGGTGCCGTTCCTCGCATGTAGCGCAGCTACGTTCAGGCCGCCGGGTAGGTCGAGCCGGGCCGCGACGCCAGGCAGGTCGACACAGCACCTTTGCAGCCGCCATACACCCGGCAGCGTCACGGGATAGTCGTCAGATCGCACGAGACGCAATGCTCGCAGGACTACCCCGCCGAGATGTGCACTCGCCGATCATCGGCCCAGCAACAACTGGAAACCGGCTAAAGACCGAGCCCATAGGACAACACCACTTTCGGTGCGGGTTCGTGTGCGGCCAACTGTGCGCGCAGCGCCGCGCTCACGGCGGGCCCGCTCATCGGCGCCGGGCGCGTTCGGCGGTCACCGCACTGGTGACCAGCATCGGACAGGACACCCACGCCCGCGCACTATCGGTGTTGCCGGACATCACACCAACCCTCCACCGGTCCAGCTGGCCCACCAGTCGCCGCCGAGGCCGTACTTACTCCAGTGCGCGAGGCGGTCGTGCGCGCAATCGCGATGAGTGAACGCTGCCGCGTCGCGTTCGATCGGGTAGCAGCCGGAATGTGTCGAGCAGCCCTGAGTCCAGGCGGGCGTGTCCTCGAGGACTATCACGTTGGTCGGTATCAGCCCGTCGGAGGTGAGCGGTGCGAGCAAGGCCGCCTCGCAGGTCGGGTCGCCCAGCGCTGCGGCAGGCAGCATCGCGAAGTGCCAACTGCCGGTGAGGGAACGAGCCGCGATGCGGACTGGATCGTCCAACAGCGCGGTGGCGGCCTGCACGGCTGCTACGGCGGTATCGCCCGTAGCAGAAGATGTCGAGCGGAGAGCCGTCGAGACGGGAGTAGACCGCGGCGCACCAGTCGGTGCTGTCAGCGGTGCTGTCCTCGTCGAGCACCAGTCCGTCGCCGTTGCACACGAGCAGTTCCACCGGCACGCCCCGCACTTCGCCGCCGGGCAGGTAGATGTTCACGTGACCGACAACGCGGATCTGTGCGTCGTAGCCGAGCGTGGCCAGGGCGAACAACTCGGGTGCGTATCGTGTCCGTGCTTCGGCGACGAGGGCGTCGAAGTTGGCGGAGGGCATAGCTGTTCCCTTCGTCTGGGAGTGCGAGTGGGGGGTGAAGCGGCGGGGTGTCCGGTCCCGCCGGGACTTCACGGTGTTGCGGTGCTCATCTGCGCTCGCGTGGTTCGGCCTCATCGAGCAGTTCGAGCAGAGCGTCGATATCCGTGGTGCACGCCAGTCGTGCGGCGGCCGGTGTTCGTAGGCGGCGGAGCAAGGCGCGCAGGCTCAAGTCCTGTTCGGCGTCGGTCATCGGATGCCTGTATCCGGTATGGGGGTCCACGAGGTCAACGGTGACGTCGATGTCGACGCGTGGATTGTTGCGGTACACCCCGTAGCACCGTGTGGTGACGAAGTCGAACTCGGTGGCTTGTCCGGGTACGAATGATGGTTCCGGGGAGTCTTCGACGAGGACCTCGTAGTACCGGCGACCCGAGCAGGGCTTAGCCCACGGCGGGGTGTGCGCGATGACGGCGATCCACTGTCGGGTGTGGATGTTCCAGGCGGTGTAGGGGTCGCTGGTGAGGCGCGTCAGTCGATCCACGAAATCGGCGTGCCGAGCTTGGTATTCCGGCGACCACCACCAAGCCCGGCGGGCGCGCCGCCACCAGCGGAAGAAGACGTACAGCACGCACAACGCCGTGCCGTACCCCGCCGCCGCGAGCCAGTCGCCACGCTGCACGGCGTCGACGAATCCGTAGGCGTACAGCCCGACGTTGAGCACGGCCACGGCCGCGGGGATCAGATTGTTGCCGGTAGTGAAAGCAGACATAGAGCCCTCCAGGGCTGCGAGTGGAAGAACGCCGGGACGGAAGTGTCCGGTTTCCGCCCCGGCGTGGTGAGGTGCGCGAGGTCAGTGACCGGTCTCGGGCACGTCCGCGTCGTCGTCCGCCTCGTTGTCGTTGTCCCAGTCGTCGGGGACGCCATCGGTCCACACCACGGCCTTGGCGAGGTGGTCCCAAGTCGCGTGCGCGAGAGCCTGCACGCGCTCTGTTTCGTCGTTCTTGTCGAGGCGAACGCCTGCCGGGATGAGCCAGAGTTCGGCGCGGAAGTCCCACGCGGAACCGGAAACCTGCGCCGAGGAGCTGACCTCCTCTGCCGCCCAGGCACGCGCTTCGTCCTCGGAAGTGAAGTCGATTTCCTCGATCAGCCACCGGCTCTGGCCGGGCGGGACGCTGGAAAAATTCACGTAGAAGCGATCGTGATTTGCGACTACTGCCATGGGTGGGTACATCGGAATGCCTTTCATGCTGTGCGAGTGGGATCGAAGAGGTCGGGGTGTCCGGGCCCGAATCTCTCTATGTCATATATTACCCGATATGCTGGCGAATGCAAGGTGGGGCGGTCGGGCTGTATGGAGGTGGATCTGATTCGTTCTGGCCTGGCCAGGGGGTCAGTCGCAATCGCGCC
Organism: Nocardia salmonicida NBRC 13393; assembly: GCF_001613085.1. GTDB lineage: Bacteria > Actinomycetota > Actinomycetes > Mycobacteriales > Mycobacteriaceae > Nocardia > Nocardia salmonicida. Next base: position 2,535 of record NZ_BDBR01000078.1, on the reverse strand, counting down.
GATCGCGAGCGGCGCGGAGGGATTGGATACCGCATGCTGTCGATCGAGAGCGCTCCGGTGTCGCCGCTTGGGGCGGAGCGCCAACTGGGATCGGGGTGCGGGAGGCCGCCCTTCTCATCGAGGAAACGACTGAGGATCGTCCTCCGGTGAGGGGCCGAACCAGCGCATCGCTTCGTCGTGGAAGTCGTTGTCGGCGAGCCACCGGCGCGCGAAACCCTCGGAGACGGTTTCGTAGACGCTGTGGTCCGCGCCGCCTTCGTCGATCAGAACGCGATTCAGAATCCAGCCGACGGTATTGGTGCGATACAGGCACTCGAGGTGGGTTCGGCCATCCACGAGCGGTGCGAGCGCTTCGAACTCGTCGGCCTGCTCGCTGTAGAACATCCCGAACAGCTCGGTCCCGTCGTCGGTGTAGTGGGTGTAGGTGATGCGCGCCATGATGAGGGTTCTCCTTCTTGGTGAGCGTCGAGCGCTCGAATGCGCCGTACCGGACCGCCTGGGCGCGGGGGCCCGGTACGGCGCATTCGTCAATTCCGTGTCCGGGTGCCGGACGGTGTATTCGTGTCGGCAGTGGCCCGCGTCGGCTTGGTGTCGGCGGGCCGACCCCCGGAACCGCTGGGAGCCGGATCGGAGTGTGGTGTGGCGCGCGGCGCGGCCGAGACCTCCGGCGATGCGGCCCCGGCGTCGACCTTCTCTGTCGATGGCGGAGTCAGGGGTGCCTTGGCGGCGGTGGTTGATGTCTGAGACGGGCGGGGTTGAGGTCTGGTCTTCGCTCGCTTGGACACTGCGCGGATCGCGGCGGTGGGCTTGAGGCCGATCCGTTCCAGGGCGTCCGGTTCAGCGCCAGCGTTCGTAGCCGCCGCGTAGGCGGCTGCCACGGCGGCTTCGGCGGACTCCTCGTCGGCGATCAGCCGTGCCGTCTCGGTCTCGCGGTTCTCGGATGCGCGTCGCCATTCACCGACCTTCACCGCGAGTTCGCCGATGCGTGTCTCCAGGTCGTCGTCAATGACCACACGTCGATACGCGGTCAAGGCGTGGGTGGCTGTCTTCTTCACCATGGACGATGTCTCCTTGCTTGGTGATCACTAATGGACCGATGAACCCTAGTGTATCGAAAGCATCGAAAGATGAAAGCTGTCTGTCACGGGCACGAAGTGGCTCGGAGGGTGTGCGTCGACGGGCAGTCTCGCCGCCTGTTTGTTCGGGGGACTGGTGTGTAGTCGGAATCGGGGGGCGTGGATTGACCCGGCCGAGGCGCTCGGGCGGGCAGTCCTGTCGCGCACCGTTCCCGCGCGCGAGCGTCGGCGCGTTCGCTGGGGCGCCCGCCGTGAACCGCAGGGCCCCTGACCATTGATTCAGTCCAACAACCCGTGCGTTCGACGGCCGATGAGCGCGGTGTGAACCCCGTCGTAGCGCCGTCGAGGTGGAAGATTCCCGTCCGTCGTGCTCGTGGTGACGAATGAAGGTTCGTCACCAGTGGTGCTCGATTCGTCCTCTCGGTGATCAGTTTTCATCCGTGGTGAACATCGAGGGGTTGGGTTGACGCTGGCGGTGGTGCGGTCGCTGCGCGGGCCGAGAGGCCCGGCGACCGAAGAGGAATTGGTCGACTTCGAGGTCGATGTGCTCGCGGAGTTCGTGCTGGCGCGCGCGGCCACCGGGGTGAACGACGGGACGATCCGAGGCGACATCGGGCATTTGGAGCAGGTGCGGAATTGGTTCGGTCGTCCGTTGTGGGAGATGGAACCGCGCGACGCGGACCGCTACTTCGGCACCATGCTGCGCAAGGTCTCGGCGGCGACGCGAAGCGCGCGGGCCCGCGCCGTGGTGACCTACTTCGCGTTCCTGGAAGCCCGCTACCAGGTGCTGCTGCACGAGCTGACCGGCCGAGTCGTCGAGTGCCCGATCGACGAGATGAACCGGCCACGGATGTCGGTCGACGTGCAGATCCGGGTTCCGCCGACCGAGACCGAGATGGAGCAGCTGTTCGGCGGGTGGCGTGAGGATCTGGTGTCGTGCCGCAAGTTCGCGCCGAATGCCCGCAACTACATGGTCGCGCGGCTGTCCTGCGATGTCGGTCTGCGGATCAACGAGGCCTGCCGGTTGGATCTCGATGACGTGCGGTGGGAGCTGGGCCGGTTCGGAAAGCTCAACGTCCGCCACGGCAAGGGCGCGCACCGCAGTGGACCGCGGCAACGGCTGGTGCCGCTGATCAACGGCGCCGACCGCGCACTGACGTGGTTCGTCGAGGACGTCTGGGCCCAGTTCGACGCCGACGAGTCCTTGCCCGGCGCACCGCTGTTCCCGTCAGAACGACGCAGCGGTGGCGGGGCAGGGCTGCGGGTCACCAACGACACAGTGCGCCAGGCGCTGGGTCGCGCGGTGGAACGGCACCTGCCCAACTGGGCGGGTCGGCTCACCCCGCATGTGTTGCGCCACTATTGCGCGAGCCAGCTCTATCAGACCGGTGTCGACATCCTCGCGATTCAGGAAGTGCTCGGGCACGCCTGGATCGCGACGACGATGCGCTACATCCAC
>NZ_BDBR01000077.1 GCF_001613085.1 Nocardia salmonicida NBRC 13393 | reverse complement strand
GCGAAGTCAAATCGCCTGGAGAATCCAGCATTTCCCCAGGTCACGGCCATCATTCTACCCAGGGCTGCAGGCCGGCGCTCGCCGGTGAACATCACGAGCGACGACGGTGAACAAGCGGCGATCGATCGGCAACTGATCATTCGTCCAGTGTGTTCTTGATCAACAAAATGCGGCTCACCAGGCAATATGCCGCGACAACCATGGACAGCACGCATCACCACCTATACAGTTTGCCGACGTTCAGCAATTTTATAGCTATCAGTTGGGTGGAAGGCAGGCCGAGGTGATGGAGTATTTCGACCCGGTCGAGCGTCGCGTATGGAGCGCGGTGATCACCCTCTCGATGCGCGTACCGAGCGCCCTCGACTCACGACTACAGCGAGAGTTCGGGGTGACCCATTTCGAGTACCGGGTCATGGCCTTGCTCCACGACGCGCCGCGACGCCGGATGCGGTTGAGCATGCTCGCGGCGCGCGGGCACGGGTCCATCTCTCGGCTCTCCCACGTGGTTTCGAAGCTGGAACGGGTGGGGTGGGCACGGCGTGAGGCCGCGGAATCGGGCCGCGGGATCGACGCGGTACTCACCGCGAGCGGGCAGGCCAAGGTGCTGGAGGTGACGCCCGACTATCTCCTCGCGGTGCGCAAGCTGGTACTCGACGGACTCGACGATCCGCAGAAGGCCGAGCTCGCGGTCTTGGGCGAGCGGCTCTCGCTGCATATCGTCCGCACGCTCGGTGCCGTCGAAACGGAGTATTCGGCACTCGACGACTGAACGATCCGACGACCGCAACGACGAACAACGCCGCCCCGGTGACCGGGGCGGCGTTGTCGAATGGATCAGGACAGCTCAGACCCTGTTCGGTCGCCAGGTGGCCACCGCCCAGATCACCACGATGTCGACGGCGATGATCAGGATCGACCACCACGGGTAGTAGGGCAGCCACAGAAAGTTGGCGATGATCGACAATGCCGCGATCACCATCGCCGCTACCCGGCCCCACGTCTGACCGGCCAGCAGGCCGATCGCGACGATCACCGCGATAGCGCCGAGAACGATGTGCCACCAGCCCCAGCCGGTGATGTCGAACTGATAGAGGTACTCCGGTCCTACGACGATGAGGTCGTCCTTGGCGACCGCGGAGATTCCCTGGAGGATCTGCAGAACACCGACCACGGCCAGCAGGATGCCAGCGCCGATGGAGGTTCCTGCTGCAATTCCGTCGCGCAGCTGGTGCTGATTCGTGTCTGTCATCGCTGGGCCTTCCCATGAGGTCAACGCCACGTGCCACCACGGCACACGACAACGGTAGGAAACCCAGCGAGTCGAGCGCCTCACCCGTTGCGGGTGAACTCCCCTACCCGACGCGACACCGGTCGCAGGGTCTTGCCGAGGTCGGTGCGCAGGGTGATCAGCGCGTCGAGCAGGTAGTTCTGCCTGACCCGCCATGGATGACGGTCGCCCTGACGTGGGAAGGCGGCGATCGAGCGCAGGACGTAGCCGGCGTTCAGATCCAGTAGCGGGCGCTCGGCGAGCGAGCCCCTGGGTTCGGGGACGACCGCGGCGCTACCGGTGCGGTCCAGGTGGGTGAGGACTTTGCAGACCAGGCGGGAGGTGAGGTCGGCGCGCAGGGTCCACGACGCGTTGGTGTAGCCGACGCAGATGGCGAAGTTGGGCAGGCCGGTGAGCATGGCGCCCTGCCAGACGAACTGATCGGCCAGCGGCACCGGGGTGCCGTCGACCGAGGGCGCGATGCCGCCGAACGCCAACAGGCGCAGGCCCGTGGCGGTGACCACGATGTCGGCGGGCAGCGTCTCCCCCGAGACCAGGCGGATCCCCGCCGGGACGAAGGCGTCGATGTGGTCGGTGACCACCGACGCCTTGCCCTTCTTCATCGCCTTGAAGAAGTCGGCGTCGGGGGCGGCGCACAGGCGCTGGTCCCACGGGTCGTAGTCGGGCGTGAAGTGTTCGGCGACGAGCCTGTCGTCTTTGAGGATGCGCGCGGTGAGGTCGGTGAGCAGTTTGCGCGCGGCGGCGGGGCGACGGCGGCAGAACTGGTAGAAACCGATGCTGAACAGGATGTTCTTGGTGCGGATGAGCCGGTGGGCGAGACCGGCGGGGAGCAGTTTGCGGAGCTTGTCGGCATGCTTGTCTCGGCCGGGGACGGGGCTGATCCAGGTGGGGCTGCGCTGCAGCATGGTGACGTGTGCGGCGTCGACGGCGAGGTTGGGCACCAGGGTGACGGCCGTGGCGCCGCTGCCGATCACGACGATGCGCTTGCCGCTGGTGTCGAGGTCGGCGGGCCAGAACTGTGGGTGCACCACGGTGCCCGCGAAGTCGTCGCGGCCGGGGAACTCGGGGGCATGCGGCTGCTGGTAGTCGTAGTAGCCGGCGCAGGCGTAGAGGAAACCGCAGGTCAGGGTGCTCAGTTCAGGGCCGTCGGGGCCCTCGTGGGCGATGGTGAGTTGCCAGTGGGCCTGCGCCGATGACCAATCCGCGCCGATCACGCGGGAACCGAAGCGAATGCGCCGATCGATGCCGTTCTCCTGCGCGGTCTCGCGGATGTAGTCCAGGATCGCGGAACCGTCGGCGATGGAGCGGGCCGCGCGCCACGGCTTGAACGGGTAGCCGAGGGTGAACATGTCCGAATCCGAGCGGATGCCCGGGTAGCGGAACAGGTCCCAGGTGCCGCCGAGGTCGGCGCGCGCCTCGAGGACGGCGTAGCTGCGATGCGGGTGCTCGGTCTGCAGCCGGTAAGCGGCCCCGATGCCGGACAACCCGGCGCCGACGATGACGACGTCGAGGTGTTCGGGGGCAACGGCGGTGTCGGTCATGGGCTCCAGTGTGCCTGGCATGCGACCGCGACAGAAGAGCGTGTGCCCGGTCGACAGCGGGACCGGCGGCCCACTTCGAGATTTCGGTATCGTCGGAGCCGTGTCGATCTTTCGGCGTGCGGGATGGTTGCTCGTCGGCGCACTGGTCACCGTGCTGGCTGCCGCGTTCGCTGGATGGCCGGTCTTCGTGCACCCCCAGGTCGACCCGTTGCGGCCCGCGGACGTGATCGTGGTGCTCGGTGGTACCGCCTACGAACGGTTCGACCTCGGCATCGAACTCGCCGAGCGCGGCCTCGCCCCCGAGGTACTGATCTCGCAGTCCACCGGACCCGACGATCCGATGATGGACAAGTACTGCGGCGGCCGATTCGCCTTCCGGGTCTCGTGTTTCGTGCCCGACCCGTGGACCACCGACGGCGAGGCGCGCGAAATCGTCCGGCGCGCGAAGATCTACGAATGGCGCCACATCATCGTGGTCACCTTCACGCCACATGTGTCGCGCGCGAGATACATCGTCGAGAAGTGCTACGACGGCGAGATCACCATGGTCGCGAGCCCGTCGGACTCCGGGCCGGAATTCTGGGCGTGGATGTATGTGCGCCAATCCGCCGGGTACATCAGAGCTTTCGTCAATCAGCATTGCGAGACCGACTGACACACGGTGGTCCGGCTCCTACAGTGAAATCAGCACTTCGGGGGCAGCGCTGGTGAGAGGACCGCCGATGCTTGTGGAGGATCTGCGCACCGTCGGCGACGACGCGCTGCGCACCCAGATCTGCGTCATCGGGTCGGGCCCCGCCGGACTGACGGTGGCCACCGAACTCGCCGCCGCCGGACTGCGCGTGCTGGTGCTGGAAAGTGGCGGGCACGAGATCACCGCGGACGAACCAGCATTCGCCGCGATGGAGAGCATCGGCGCCGCACGCGCGGAGCAACACCGGATCACGGGAAACCGGGTACTCGGCGGCAGCTCACACAGCTGGGCCGGACGTTGCGGCGTGCTCGACGACCTCGACTTCGCCCATCGGCCCTGGGTCACCCGATCCGGCTGGCCGATCGACGCGGGCGCACTGCGGCCCTACGCCGAACGGGCCGCCGCGCATGCCGGGCTCGGACACGGCACCGGCTTCAGCGACGACGAGTTCTGGTCCCTGGCCGGGCGGCAAGCACCGGCCGACGCGCTCGACACCGCCGCGTTGCGCCCCTACTTCTGGCAGATCAGCCGCGACCCGGCCGACCGGTTCGACTGCAAACGATGGGGTCCGCACGTGCGCGACATCGTCGCGCCGACAGCTCGGGTGCTGGTGAACGCGACGGTCACCCATATCGACACCGATGCCACCGGCGCGCATGTGAATTCGGTCGAGGTGACCGGTGCGGGCGGGCGCGTGCGCACCGTCGAGGCGCGGATGTTCGTGCTGGCCGCGGGGGGAATCGCCACGCCACGGCTGCTGCTGGCCTCGCGGCGCACCGTCGCCGGCGGGATCGGGAATCGGTACGACCAGGTCGGGCGGTACCTGATGGATCACCGCTGCGGGGTGGTGGCGACCCTGCGCACCGCGGAGGCCGGGGCGGCGCTCGACCGGTTCGGAAAGTACGTGGTCAAGAGTGTGCGAGGCCGCCACACCTATCTGCACGGCATGGCGTTGTCGTCCGCGCTGCAACGGCGCGAGTCGCTGGTGAACTGCGCGCTGTGGTTGCAGGAGGTCACCGCCGACGACGATCCGTGGGACTCGGTGAAGCGGTTCCTGCGCGGACGGGCGCACTGGCGGGACCTGCTGATCATGCTGTCCGACACCGGGCTTCTGCTCGACGGTGCGCGACGCAGGTTGGTCGACAGTGTCGGGATACCGCATCGACTGGCCTGCGTCGAGGTGCGGGCGATGGTGGAGCAGACCCCGAACGCCGACAGTCGAGTGCGGCTTTCGACACGGACCGATCCGGTGGGAATGCCGCTTCCGCAAGTGGATTGGCGGACGAGCGAGCAGGAGGATCGAACGGTGCGCCGCGCTACGGCGTTGCTCGTCGGTGAGTTCGCCCGGCTCGGTTTGCCGACGCCGCAGGTGGTTCCCGCGGCACGGCCCGACAGCACCGATCCCCTACCGCTCACCGACTGGGCGCATCCCTGCGGGACCACCCGGATGTCGGCCGATCCCCGACACGGCGTCGTGGACCGGCACTGCCGGGTGCACGGGGTGGACAACCTCTACATCGCCGGTAGTTCGGTGTTTCCGACGAACGGGCACGTCAATCCGACGCTGACGGTGATCGCGCTCGCGGTGCGCCTGGCCGACACGCTGCGCGCGGGGCTGGTGGCCGCTCCCGACTAGGCTGGGCCGGTGCCGGACTCGTCGACGACCAACCATCCCCACGAACCCCATGCCGAGGGCCTCGCGTCACGGTTGAACTGGCTGCGCGCCGGGGTGCTCGGCGCGAACGACGGCATCGTCTCCACCGCCGGGCTCGTCGTCGGCGTGGCCGCGACCACGAACAACGCCCAGACGATCCTCACCGCGGGTATCGCGGGACTGGTCGCGGGTGCGATCTCGATGGCCGCGGGCGAATACGTGTCGGTGAGCACCCAGCGGGATTCGGAGAAGGCCCTGCTGGCCAAGGAACGCCGCGAGTTGGCCGACGAGCCCGATCTCGAACTGGCCGAACTGGCCGGGATCTACGAGAAGAAGGGCCTCAGCCCGGCCACCGCGCGCGTCGTGGCCGCCGAGCTCACCGCCCACGACGCGTTCACCGCGCACGCCGAGGCCGAACTCGGCATCGACCCGCGCTCGCTCACCAACCCGTGGGCGGCCGCGTTCTCCTCGGCGGTCGCGTTCACCTGCGGTGCGCTGCTACCACTGCTGGCGATCGTGTTGCCGCCCACCGCCTGGCGGGTCCCGGTGACCTTCGCCGCGGTGGTGATCGCGCTGGCGATCACCGGCTCGGTGAGTGCCCGCCTCGGCGGCGGCAACCTCGGACGAGCGGTGCTCCGCGTGGTCATCGGCGGGGCGCTGGCCATGGCGATCACCTACGGAATCGGCGCCCTCACCGACACACTGAGCGCCGGCTGAGCTCCGACCACCCCATTCAGCTGAATTGTCTCGGCACCAGCGAATCCGCGAACCGCGATGTACGCGCCTACCAAAAAAACTGAGGTCAGACCACGAATCCGTGAACTACCCGAGTCTGCGCACTCAGTGCATCGGGCCGAGGTCGAGGCGGCGGGTGACCCGATCGACGACGTCGGGGGGCATGCCGGGTTCGCGGCGGGCGGCTTGGGCCTCGCGGCGGCCCGCTTCGGTGACGGCGGCGCGGACCGCGCGCATCTGCGAGGCGAATTTTCGTTCCTTGTCCAGAGCGGCCTTGGCGTCGGCGTCGGCCGCTTCGGGATCGGCCTTGGCGGACAGCCTGCGCAACAGGGCTTTGAGGTCCTCGTAGACGTCTTCGGGGAGATTGTCGCGGGCGGCGATCGCTTTGAGTTCGGCGAGTTCGGCATTCACGACCCTGGTCCAGAGGGCCTGTTCGACGGCGCGTTCGTGCCGGGTGTCGGCGTGCACTCCGGTGAGGCGGACCACCAGCGGGAGTGTCGGGCCCTGGACGAGCAGGGTGAACAGCACGACCGCGAACGCGATGAACAGGATTTCCGAGCGGGCCGGGAAGTCGGCGTCGGTGTCGAGGGTGAACGGCACGGCCAGCGCCAGCGCCACCGTGGCGACGCCGCGCATTCCGGCCCACCAGGTGACGATGACCTCGCGCCAGGTGAACGGTTCGTCGGTGTAGGGCAGTTTGGCGCTGATCGCCCAGGTGGCCATCAGCCAGGCCAGGCGCAATCCCACGACGACCACGATCACCGCCACGGTGACCCCGGCCAGCCCCGGCCAATTATGGCCGGTGGTTTCGATGACCACCCGCAGTTCCAGCCCGATCAGGGCGAAGGCGAAACCGGTGATGAGCATTTCGGTGATGTCCCAGAACGAGTCGGCGACCAGGCGATAGTCACGGTCACCGATCTCGGTCACGGCGTCGGTGAGGTACAGCGCGCAGACCAGCACGGCCAGGACCGCCGAGCCCTCCCAGTGTTCGGCGATGCCGTAGGCGGCGAAGGGCAGCAGCAGGCTCAGGGCGACCTGGCCGGTGGCGGTGTCGAGGTGCTTGGTGAGCGTGCTGCCGAGCCAGCCGAGCACCAGTCCGACGACCAGCCCGACCACCGCGGCGACGGCGAAGTCGGCGAGCGCGTGCCACGGACTGAACAGGCCGGTCATGACCACCTGGAGACCGACGGTATAGATGACGATCGCGGTGACATCGTTGAACAGACCTTCACCACCCAGCGTGACGATCAGTCGGCGTGGCAGACCGAGGCGGCCCGCCATCGACGTGGCCGCCACCGGGTCCGGCGGCGCGACTAGAGCGCCGAGCACCACAGCCGCGGCGACGGCGGTGCCAGGACTCCAGGCGTGGAAGACGGCAGCGACCGCGATCGCGGTGACGATCACGAGGCCGACCGCGCGCAACGCGATGATCTGCCAGTTCTCCGCGAACTGCCGCCACGAGGTGCGGCGGGCGGCGGCGTAGAGCAGCGGCGGCAGGACCAGCGGCAGGATCAACTCGGGCGGGATGCTCAGGCTCGGCACGGCCGGAATCAGGGCGAGCAGGCAGCCGAACAGGGTCATCAGGATCGAGGGCGCCAGACCGATGCGCGCAGCGAGGGGTTCGGCGAGTACGGCCGCGAGCAGGATCACCAGAGTCAGCACCAACTGGTCCATAGCTGACCAGTCTCACCGACGTCGCCGGTGCGCGGGGATCGACCCGCCGCCGGTCAGGGGGTCGAACGGCGGACCCGACTCACCCGCGCGACCGCACCGGAGAGCCGGTCCGCCTGGACGGCACGGTGTGATCACGGATCAGGGCCGAACGGCTGCCGCCGGTGGGAGCAGGATCGGCGGAATGGGGAACGGGAGTTGCAGGACAGGCGGCGGAGGTGGTGGGGGCGGCGGCGGGGCGGGTTCGGGTACGAAGACCGGGGGCGGCGGCTCGGGCGGGGGCGGC
>NZ_BDBR01000076.1 GCF_001613085.1 Nocardia salmonicida NBRC 13393 | reverse complement strand
GATAATGGTGACGTCGGATATTGGAACTGTCCGAATGCGTCGTGTGGGAGCCTGCCGACTCCGCGCTCGCGCAGGTCAGCGAGTCCCGGCTGATGCATCGGCTGTCCTTAGCAGGCCTGCGCTATGGGGTCGTGAAGTGCGCGCAGCGGAGGACTTGACCTTGACCACGGGGCAAGGCCGATGCTGGGTGCTATGGGTGACCTTCTGAGCATCGGCGAGTTTTCGGTCCGCTGTGGTTTGTCGGCGAAAATGCTGCGCTCATATGCGGCGGCGGGTGTGTTGTCCCCGGTGGCCGTCGACCGGGTGTCGGGATATCGGTACTACTCCCAGCAACAGGTCGGTCAGGCAAGGACCGTCGGCCTGTTACGTCGGGCACGGATCCCGCTTGCCGAGATCGCAGTGTTCCTGACGGGGCCGACCTACGACCAGATCGAGCTGTGGCAGGCCCAACTCGACGACGAGTTCGACATTCGTCGTCATGCACTCGACACCGCTCGTAAAGAACTGAACGAGAATTCAACTCTGCCGACGGTGATCGGCCCTCGGCAGGATTCCGGCCACGAAAGGACGACCACGGCGATGGCTACTGTCATGAGCGCTGCAACAGGGACCGACAAGGGTTTGTTGCGGGATACGAACCAGGACGCTGTTCTGGCCGAGGGGATTCTCTATGCCGTCGCCGACGGCATGGGCGCCGCCGGTGACACTGCGAGCAGGTGGGCACTCGAGACGCTTCGTTCCGAGTTCACCGCCGCTCCCAGCCCTGATGGCCTGATTCGGGCCTGCAGGCAGGCGAACCGGATGATCTGGGAGCACGCATCGGCTGTCCCCGAATTCGATGGCATGGGAAGCACTCTCACGGCGCTGGCTATGCTGCCCGCCGATCAAGGTGGTCCGGTTGCCGTCAATGTCGGCGACTCGCGCCTGTATCGAATCCGTGATGGCCGGATGGAGCAGTTGACCGAAGACCACACCATCGTGGGTTCGCTGGTGCGATCGGGCGAACTCACCAGGGAACAGGCTCGCTCTCATCCGCAACGGCATTTATTGACCATGGCCCTCGGGATCGAATCAGAGGTCACCCCCGACGTTGTCGCCGTCGAATGCCGTGCCGGGGACCGGCTGCTCATCAGCACCGACGGCCTGTTCAACGATGTCCCGGAGTCGGAGATCATCACCGCGGTGATGGCGTCGGATCCGGCATCCGCAGTTCGCCAGCTCGTGGATATGGCCAAAGCCGCAGGCGGCGCTGACAACATCACTGTCGTTGTCCTCGATGCCAGCTGACAAGACTTGGCGGCAAGACTGACGTTCGCAGGCGATATGGGCGTCGGCGAGCGCGGTGAAGGCAGAGGTGGACAAGCTGGGGTTCCTGCGTGGCCTCGCCCGGCGGTCTCTGCAGTCACTGATCGGATCTGTACAGAGATCAAGCTGCCGGGACCAAGACCAGGAACAGGAAAGCCAGAAAACGGGGATCGTCCTTATCGGCGAAATCTGCGAAATCTGCAAAGAATTCTGGGAACCGCTCCCGCGCCTCCGGTGCGGGACCTGGCTCGTCGAGGTGGGTCACTCGAAATCCGGTGTCGAAGAATGTCCTGAACATCGTCGACAGTGACCGGTCCCAAAACAGTAGGTCGGCGTCCTGCCCCGCCAGGTCCGTCTCGTGCCGGGGCCGCGTGGCGAAGTAGTTCGTTTTGTTGCCTGCCTGGAGGGCGGTGAACCACATGACCAGCGGGTGCTCCACCGACAGGATCAGGCGGCCTCCGGGCTTGAGCACCCGCCGGATCTCCGTCAGCGGGGAATGCCAGTCCTCGAGGTAGTGGAGCGTCAGAGAGCACACGACGTCGTCGAAGGTGGAGTCGTCAAATGGCAACGGTTCAGCCAGATCTGCGACGTACAGCTCGGCGGCGCTTCCGACGCGGTCGCGGGCGATGTCGATGAGCGCCTTGCTGCCGTCGATTCCGACGGCCGTAGCTCCGCCCTCGATCAGGTCGACGAGTGTTGGACCGGAGCCGCACCCCACGTCCAGCACGTGCTTACCGGAGATGTCACCGAGCAGCTCACGGATCGCAGGCCTGTTGTAGTACTCGTTGAGGAGACTGGTCGCGTTCTCCGCAGCGTAAGCTTCCGCGATCGGATCGTATGCCGCAGCACGGCCAGAGCTGTCCGGTGGCGTCGAGGTATCCATACTTCGAAACTAACAGCCATGAACGCGCGTCACTCGACAGCGGATCTGCAACCAGGCGTGGCAGTCACCAGAGGTCGACTCAGGAATGCTGATCGGTCGGCGGGCTGATAACCGTCCGCGCGAAGTGATGCATGCCATTCAACTGGGGTTTTGGGGGCGTGAGCCGATCGATGACTTCAGCCGACGTCCTCAGGAGAAGGGTTGTCATAGATGTTGTGGGCGTTGGTGATCGCCATGTGGCCGAAGGCCAGAATGTCGCGTCTGCGGGCCAGCGGGTTTCGGTAGAGCGATTGCCGGGAGTCGCCGCGGCGAAGCCGTAGTGCCTCATTGATGATGCGATGCCAGCGGTCGGGGAAAGTGTGCAGGGCGTGACGGCCTGCGCCGTCTTTGGAAGTGATGTCGCCGGTGGCGAGGGTGTAGTGGATTCGGGCGATGCCAGTGACTGTCCAGACCGTGCCGTAGTCGGTGAGCAGGCCGAGTCCAGGTTTGCTGATCAGCCGGGCGGCGCGGGATAGCCCGTTCGCCCAGTACTTTTCGAGGTTGGTGTTCTGCCAGGCGGCAAGTGCAGCAGGGTCGGTCCAGATGCCGAGGTCGCCGATGGCCGGCCCGCGTAGCGCGACGCCGTGGTGGGCGAGGGTGTGCCAGGCGACTGGAGTCTGTTGGCCTGCAACGGATTCCGCTTGCAGTTGTCCTTCGTGGCTGATCGGTCGGTCGACGGCAGCAGTTGGGCCTGCCGCGAGGTCGTTCCAGGTGAGGTAAGTCCCGTCGAAGAACGGTCGAGGTCGTTGCCGGCGCAGTTGTGTGTGGATTCGTTCCAGCGTGGCCAGCGCTGCGGCGTCTGGCGGTGTCGCAGTCACCGCGACGAAGTCGATGTCGCTGGCCTTGGGGTGGAAATCCCCGAGTGCCACTGAACCTTCTAGATAGAGACCTTCGATCAAACCGGGGGCTTCGGCGTCGGCCAGGGCCAGATAGGACTCGACGGTGTCTGTGACGATCGGTGATATCGACATGGGATCGAGTCTGCCGGAATCGGCAGGGTCGAGTCGGGTACTCGAACCGCCGGAATGCCTGTGGAATCAGGACTCCTGCACCAGTCCGGTGAATAACGGGATGACGGCCTCGTAGAGGTTCTCGAAGCAGCGGTAGTGAACGGCTGCCATCCCGATCGCGCGAGCGGAGTCGACGTTGATCTGGCTGTCGTCAATGAACAAGCAACGTTCGGCTGGCACGCCGGCCCGATCCGCGGCGATTGCGTAGATCCGAGGGTCGGGCTTGGCAACCTGAACCATAGAGCTGTTGACCACGTCATCGGCCAGATCAGTCAGACCGAGGACTGCCAGATCGTCGTCAAGCCAAACAGTCGCGTTCGTGACCAGGACGACGGGCACTCGCTTCCGGAGATCACCGATCAGGTCCACGACTGCTTGATCCATGAAGGACGGCGCGTGTGCGAACTCCTGGGCCAACTTCTCTGCCTGCCCGCGGGTTGTCAGCGTGATGAGCGCGTTGGCGATGGACGTGGCCCACTGCGCCCGGCTGATCTGTCCGAGAAGCAGTGGAAGGTCGCGCTCTGGCGCGAACGCCAGGTTCATGGTCGTGCCGGGCGCGATACCGGCGATCGCCTCCAGACGATGCACCTCGCCATAGTCGTAGTGACGGATCACGCCGTCGAGGTCGCAGAGCACAGCGTCGCAGGTCTGAGCAGTCATGATTGTTAACGCTCCTTGCTGGTGTTTCGGCCGCTGATCTCGGCGGCGTAGCTGGTCCAGTCTCCGGCGGAGATTTGTTGCCATCGGACGGCGGAGTTGACGCTGATGCCGAGTGTTCGGGCGAGGATGGCCGCGGGGATCTCGGTGGCGAGCTGGAACAGTGCAGTGCTTCGGGCTTGGCTGGGGCGGATGCCGAGTCGGTTGAGGCGCAGTTTGAGCCGTTCGGTGCTGATGGGGCGGCCGGGTTGGCCGCCGGGGAACAGCCAGCGTGACCGACCGTTGGCGCCGATGGTGGCGTGACCTTTGCGTGTGGTGACGACGGTGCGGGCCAGGCCGTCGACGGGGTCCGGCAGTCGGATCGGTGTTCGGCCGAAAGTGATCCGAACGTCGGTGTCGGAGATGGTGAATTGGTCGGTGGTGAGCAGGCTGATTGTGGATGGGCCTTGGGCGTAGAGGAGCAGCAGCAAACCGGCGAGCCGGTCCTCGGTGTCGATTGTGCTGTCGTGCAATAGGTTTCGTGCGGATCCCCAGCGAAGGTCATCGTCTATCGGGTTGACCGGGCCGCGCCAGCGGTGGGCAGGCAGGTAGGCGGTGGTGAGCTTGTTGGCGTGTGCCCACCGGATGAAGGTGGCGGTTTCGTAGCGGTAGCCGCCGGTGGGATCGGTCAGCCAGTGTTCGAGTTCGGTCTGCCCGAGAGTGGCGAGGGTGAGGTTGTGGGTGTCGAGCCAGCCGAGGAATGCCTCGGCTGCGCGTCGGTGCAGGCGGATGCGCAGGGCTTGCTGACGGGTGGTGGGGCGGCCGTTGTTCCGGCTGCGCAGACGTCTGAGCAGGTTCCAGATCAGGTAGCGGTGCAGGATTTTCCGGAGAACCAGATCCTGTTGTGTGGCAAGGAAGTCGGTGAGTGCCTGTTCGAGGCGGATGAGCTCCTCGTCACGCTCGGGTAGCGCGCCGAGGGCGACCAGGGTGAGACGAAGGTGCTCGAGGATCTGGCGTTTCGGCAGCTTGTCGAGTGCCTCGTGGGTCAGAGGCATCCGTCCGGCGGCGAGGTCGGCCAGAACCGATGCGACGGGTTGTTTGGTGAGCCAGCGGTTGGCGGTAATGGAATGTTCGGCGGTAGCGATGTCGTGACGCAGGGCCAACAACCCGGGAGCCAGGTCGGCCGTGGCCGGGCCCATGATCTTGTCCAAGCGCCTGTTGATCCGACACCGTTCGCACTGCCCTGGTTTCGGGTGGTCGGGGTCGCTGCAGGTGGGGCAGTCGAGCCAGGCCGGGGGCGGTGCGCAGTCGGCGCAGAGCGGGCAGGCCAGGGTTCCCGCGGCGATCGAAGCGAGCTCGCCGCAGCCCGAGCACGTCGCTGAGCGGCGTTGGCAGGCCGGGCACCAGGGTCGCCCCGTCGTGCGGGAGATCCCGCAGGCCGTGATGTCGCCGCAGACGAAGCAGGTCAGCACCGGTAGTGCGTGACAAGTCGGGCAGAGTGGTCCGTCGGTGGTGCGGCGGCTGACCGAGCGGCGTCGCCCGCATCCGATGCAGGTCTCCAGGTTCGCGGGATCGGTGATGAAGCAGTTGGCGCAGATCGGGCGGCCATGCTGGTCTCGGGTCACCGGTTCGCGGCGGGACCGGCAACGAGAGCATTCCTCGATGCGGGAGTGCGCGATGCAGGTTCGGCAGACACGAACTCCGTTGAGCGGCTTATCAATACGGACAACACGTCGGCATCCGGGACAGGTCGGAAGCACGATTCCGGCGATTCCGGCAGCGTGCAGATGCTCGACGAACTTCGGGATCACTCGCAGCGCTGCTCGATGCCCGTCACCGGTGAGCAATGCGGGATCGGATTCGATAGCCCAAGCCAGTTTCTGCTGATAGGCGCGCTGCCGACAGGACTGGTCGACCAGGTTAGCGATCGCGTCCCTGTCGACTCGCGGATCGAGTTCGGCGACCACGGAGTGGATCACCGATATAGGATCACGGTCGTCGACCTCGCAACATTGAGCGCATCGCGGTTGTCCATCCCGGTCGACGATCTTCACGCGCTTGGTCTCCCCGCAACCGGCGCAAGACGCTCGTCGATGTTCGCATGGGCCGCAATACCAGTCCTGCCCTTTTCGGGTGAATGTCCGCAGGTGCTTGCCGCAGCCTGCGCAGCACGGCGGTGAGACCCCCGTTGCCCCGGCTGCGCGCAACGCTGTCAGCAGTTCACCGACCACGCGTGGTGCCGGGGATCTGCCGTCGAGCAGAACCCCGGGACGCGAGGCCAGCGCGGCGGCCAGCCGCCGTGATTTCGCCCGACCGCCGGCGATCGTGAGGACCACCGAACGGATCCGGTCGGGAGCCAAGCTCGCGTCCACCGCGGCAATCAACTCCGTGATCACCCTGATTGGGTCCGCGATCGGCCGGTCGGGTTCGATTGCGGTCACTGTTGGGCGGTTCCTCGGATGCGGGCTCGCTTCGGTCGCATGTCCCCGACGCTGTCTCCGGCGCCGACGGCCTTCTTCCGCCGCGTGGTCTTCGAGGCCGCGGCGGCGGGCTCGATCAGGTCGTCCATGGAGCAGCCGAGGATGTCGAGCAGCGCCATGAGTATCTTCAGGCTCAATCGCTCCGGACGTTCGACTACCAGCCGGTAGACCTGGCTCGACGACAGCTCGATCTCGCGCCGAGCCAACGGCTCGATCAGATCGGTAGTCGCGAACATGCCGCGCTCGGCCATCACTCGTCGCAGATTCCAGCGATAGTCCAGCTTCGGTGCCATGTCGGTCCTTGTCTATGGGTCGGACGGGTCGAATGCAGGCGAAAGCGCCTTCAGCAGAGCGGTATTCATGTAGTCGTCGCTGACGTGGGTGTAGATCGCCGTGGAACTGTCGCACTCGTGGCCAACCTGAGATTGGATAAACCGGCGATCAACCCCATCTTCCGTGAGATGGGTCACGTACGAATGCCGAATAGAGTGGGGGACAAGAGCTTTCGGCAACTTCAATGCATCGCGGTATGTGACGAACCGGTCGTTGATTTCACTCGGCTTGAGTCGCCCGCCGCGTTCGGTGATCCACAATGCCGGATGGTCTTCGAACCCGAACCGAGGCCGCACGTTCTCGACATAGTCGCCGACGGCATCCACCGCCCAATCCATGACCGACAACACATTGCGGCGCCGAGGCGGCTGCCCCTTCTTCGCCTTGCCGTAGCGGACGTTGAGCATGCCGTAGCGACCGAACTGCGGCGCCTTCGAGTTCCGACCGAAATCGACCACATCCAGCTTCGACGTCTCGGTGCGCCGCAGGCCCCATCCATAGATGACTTTGAACAACGTGGCGTCACGATAAGCCGCCAGCGCCCCTTTGCGTTTCGCCCGGACCGCGCGGTCGACCTGGTCGTCGGCGTAATCGAGGAACCGCTGCAACTCCTCCCGAGTGAACGGCCTCGCCTCCGGGCGGCCTTCATAGGCGTTCAGGTGCGCGATCGTGTTCCACTCGTGGCAGATCAGGACCGGATGTGTGCCGAACTCCTTCTCGCACGCCACAATCCAGCCGTAACGGGCATCAACGAGGAACTCGCTGAACAACCGCACATCACCCTGATAGCCCCGGACAGTCGAGGACGCCAACCGCTTCTCGCTGGTCATCCACAACGACCACTCGTCAACATGAGCCGGCGTCCACTCCCACGGGTACTCGTTGGTGAACCCCAGGAACCGCCGCACCGACCGTTCCCGGTTGACGATCGTGTCCGCCCGCAACCCCCGCGCTGCCTGCTGAGCTCGCCAGCCCCGAACCATCGCTTCCACCATCGCGTCCTGCGGGTGCAGATGCACCACACCCGACACCAGCTCCAGATGGGCCGCACCCATCAAATCGACCTGCCGCACCCCACCTCCAAGACAACCGAAGAGTGAGCGAATCATGCATCAGCCGGGATGCTCAACGCAAATCGGCTGAACAACAGGCACTTTCAGGCAGCCAATCCGGAAACGTCAGCGTCGTCCCCCGCCTGGCAACCAGCCGAAACTCGCCCGCCAGATGCAATTCCCGAGACTT
>NZ_BDBR01000075.1 GCF_001613085.1 Nocardia salmonicida NBRC 13393 | reverse complement strand
GGGGTGTGCGTGGAGGTTGTCGAGCAGGACCCTGCCGTCTTCGGTCGGACGGAAATAGGCGAAACCGACGACGGTTGAGTCTTCCTCGGCAACGAAAACACCCGCCGTGACCGGCTCGGACAACAGCGTGCGCCAGCGGGTGGCGTGATCCGCGTCGACCGGGCCGTCGAGGTACTCGTCAGGAAAGATGCCCGCGTAGGCAATACGCCAACTGGCGGTATGGAGAGCGGCTATGGCCGCGGCGTCGGCGGTGCCACCTGTGCGAATCAGCATGCGGTCGAGCATGGTCGAGGATCGCCGGGTTTGTC
The DNA here is from genome assembly GCF_001613085.1 of Nocardia salmonicida NBRC 13393. GTDB lineage: Bacteria > Actinomycetota > Actinomycetes > Mycobacteriales > Mycobacteriaceae > Nocardia > Nocardia salmonicida. Next base: position 8,759 of record NZ_BDBR01000075.1, on the reverse strand, counting down.
ACACGGATAACTCCGGGCACGAGTGCTCGCCATGATGTGTAGGTCGGGCACCCGAAGGTTCATGGCTGTGCCGGTCGGACCGGTAGCGCGGTGGGTCGGCGGACGATCGGCAGGATGAGGAATGCGATCGGCGCAGGATACCGCCCAGGAGCGCGCAGCCGCAGGACGGCTGTCGCCGAGGACGCCGAGGCGCGGTCCAAGAACGGATCCGCGGACTCGACACCGGACGCGCGCGTGGCCTCCGCTCCCGATCCGCGCGCTGAAGATTTATCGGAATCGTGCGTCGATGACCGCGCGGGGAAGCTGTGCCGGGGTCGGGTAGGTGACCAGGACGCGGCAGCCGTCCGGATCGACACCCTCGACGAAACTGACCTCGTTCGCGGTGTTGGTATAGGTGGTGGAGCAGTAGGTGCGAAGTCGGTGTTCGACGCGGTCGAGTTCTGTTTTGCTGTCCGCGGACCAGACGATCTGCTCGACGCCCAAGTCGCCAATTGCGCGCCTGCGCGAAGTCTCGCTGACCCGCAGGTACAGCTGAAAACCCGCGGGCGTCAGCAGCAGCGCGGCGTCCGGCTCCTCGAGCGCGACACGGCATTCGAATACGTCGCAGTAGAAGCGCAGCGAGCGACTCAGATCCGACACTCGCATCAGGCACGATCCGGCCCGAACGGTACCCATCTGTTCCCCTTTCAGCAGCCCACCTGCATCACACGCTACCGCTGTCGCGCGATGAGAAACGTGTTCGAAGTCGTCAAGGCTCCACAGCGATTGTTGGGCGCCGACAACCTTGAGGCCAGGATGCGGGTGACCCGCGAGGAACTCTGCGCGACGGCGCGACTGAGCAGGCACATCGAGATCACCCTGGGGCGGGCGCGCATAGCCGGGATCGTGATGGGCGCTTACCGTCGAATGACTGAAAGCTATTGCAAGAGATGGCCTCGGTGGCCGCCGAGGAACCGCTCGGCGAAGTCGACGAAGTTGGCAGCAGTCTCGGTATGCAGTTTGCGAAAGTAGGTCATCGAGCTCTTGTGGCATGTTCCGCCTTCACGACGTGTCATATCCGCACCGCTGCTGGCATCCGGTCGATGCAATAAGCGGCGACCGTCCACCCGTTCTCTGGCACTCCGCCGTTGATACACCCCATATCAGGACGTCCGTCACGTCGCTGACCGTGTCCTGACCCTGATCGATCCGGACGAAACGGGGAGACCGGTGGCTTTTCATCGCCGTCAAGGATGTCGGCGCTGTGAACGCCGGTGCGACGCCGCGCCCAGTCGGTTCGCGTTGCCCCGCTCAGTGGGTGCAGGTGCTCGGCGGGGGGACGTCGGCGAGGCGTTGGGTGATCCAGTCGAGGGCGCGGGCGGTGGCCAGGGGGTAGGTCAGCAGGTGGACGGTACTGGTTCCGGGCAGGATCGCCGGTACCTCGGTGGCCTTGTCGAGTTGGACGGCGACACCTTTGACGCACCAGTCGGTAGCGAGCTGCTCGACCGACTGGTGCGGCACGATGTCGTCGGCGGAGTTGGACACCATCAGTACAGGCGCGTTCGGGGTGAGAGCGCCGATATTTTGTTGAACGAACAGCTCACGCAGGACGCGGTTACCGGTGATGGCGGACGATATCGTCTCACCGGTGCGGGTCCAGGCGCGCGAGTCGAGCAGGCCGTAACGGGCGATGATTTCGGTATAGCACTGGGTTGCTGATTCTTGCAGCCAGGTCTGCCCGGCCGGGCTCAGGAGGCCCTGAATCTCGGGTCCGGCCTGCGGATAGTCTGCGGCCAGGCCGTTGAGTGCCCAGGCGATGTATCCCTTGTCGATAGTCGCGTCCAGTGCGCTGAGCAGCTGCAGCGGGTCTGCGGGCGGCGCGCCGGCGAAGGTGCCGCGTACGTCCAGGTCGGGGGCGTATTCCGGGTGTAGTTCAGCGGCCGCGGCTGCGGCGCCACCGCCTTGGGAGTATCCCCAGATCGCGACAGGCGCGGTGGGAGTGATCGTGGCGGAGTGAAGATTCTTGGCGGCGCGCGCGGCATCGAGAACCGCGTGTGCGGAGGCTTCGCGGTTGAGCCAGTCGTGCACCCCGGGGGTGCCCAGGCCGTGGTAGTCGGTGACCACGACCGCAAAGCCGCGGGCGGCGAGCAGCTCGATCGCGGGCATTTCGTAACCGGCGGTGAGCCCGAGCGGTGGGGTGTAGCCCAGCAGTGCTCCGGCTGTTTTCGAGGGCGCGCACGCGTCGCCTTGGCCTTGGGTGCCCGCGGCCAGGGTGATCAGCGGCCGCTCGCCGGGCCCGGTCCAGGCGGTGATGGGATCGAGGTAGAAGCCGCTGACTGCGATCGGGTTGCCGTGGGTGTCGTTGCTGCGGTACAGGATCCGGGTCGCGCGGCCCGGAAACGGTCCATCGGTGCCGGGAATCGACAGCGCCAAGGGCAATGGTTCGGTACGTAATACATCTCCCGGCGCGGTGGAAGTCAGATCGGCGGGCGCGTTGTAGAAGTCCTCCGGAGCGGCGTGCGCCGGTGGTGGCTGGACTCCGCACAGCAAGGCCGCGACCGCCACGACCGCCGCCCCCGCCATCGCTCTTGCTCGAGTGCGCTCGACGCCTTCTGGTCCTGAAGCAGGCTGCGACCACGGGGTGTGTGAGCTGTTCGTAGATGAAGTTGGGGCTGGGGGCTGGAAGGTCGACATCGGAGGCTTCCTCGTTGGAGTGGTGGGCGAATGCGTGGTGGCAGGCCGAACAGCAGGGTCTTGTCGTGCATGGATCGATCGGGGGCGGGCGCGCAGGCCGGGCGAGGTGACTACATGGCTTTGAGGAACTGTCTGGCATGCACGGTGGTGCCGAATCCTCCGGCGAAGTGACCGTATCGAGAGGCATGAATTTGCGGATGCGTACCCGTTCGAGCATCCGGATTCCGAAGTTGCAGAAGGCCATATTGCGCAGGTGGGCACCCGAATCGGCGAACCCGACCTGTACAGGTATCGACGTGAGACACGCTCTAAACTGAGAAGGTCAGCAGTCCTGGGTTGAGATAGTCGCTCGGATCCGACATGAAGCGAAGCTCGGGCGGGGAAGCCAGGCGCGCGAGCTCGGCGCGCAACGGTGCTTCGTAGGTTTCTCCTCGTGCGCTGACGCCGGGAACAAAGTTGTCGTGATGTCCCGGTACGAACACCCGTGCATCGACCGCTTCTATGTACTCCCGCGGATCACGCAGGCCGTTGGTGAATTGGCCGAAACCCTGGATTGCCCCCAGATGCACATCCGTGGGCGGCAATTCGTGCAGTTGGGCCAGGACCTGCGGAGCTCGTTCGCCCAACGGCCCTGCGGTGTCGTGCCAGAGGACCGCGAAACCGGGTGTACGGAACTGGTAGAGGATGTTGCCACCTTCGGCGTCGAAAAGATGACGCGCCAAGTCGATCGCATCGTCTGGTTGAGGTGGATGCGCGCCAATGTCGCTCGTGTTGGGTGTGGGGAAGAACGGGGCCGAACCTTCCTGGCCGCCCTCGGGCGCGGTGAGTGTGGAGTGCAGATGCCGGATCGCGGTGACCGAGACATCACCCACCTCGAAGTCTCGGCGATCACCCACCGCGGTCGTGCCATCACCCAGTTCGACATAACGCACCGTCGAGGTGGGTACCGATTGTCGAACCGCCGCACAATGCTCGGTGCTGCCGTATACCGCAGCACCCGAAGCCTCGGCGATGCGTCCGGCGTCGGCCGCGTGGTCGAAATGACCGTGCCCGATGAAGATCGCGTCGGGGCGTAGGGCTGCGACTTCGCCGGGATCGGTCGGGACGTACCCCGAGACCGTGCCGCGTGGAATCCACGCGTCGAGCAAAAACACCGCGCCGCGCATCGCCATCGCGTAGGTGGTGCAGCCGAGCCAACCGATCACGACACGGTCGGCTCGAATGACACCGGTGCCGGAATCGACGTTGCTCGCTCCGAAGAACCGCTGCCTTGCGTCGATCGATCGCGGATCCAACGTGGGCGGCGGTTTCGCGGATGCTTGGTGAAGGCTCCCGAACGCGGCTGCCATGCCGGCCCCTACTAGACCGCCCAGCACTGTTCGCCGTGTCAGCGCACTGTTCTTGTTCGTCATCTGCTTTCCGCCGAAATCGGGTCGGTGGTCGTCGCATCGACCGGGGATACTTCGGAGCCGCCACGGGTGACCGCATAGCCGAACGCGGTGGCTAAGGCGTACATCAGGATCGAATACACAGCACTGGGTATCGCTACTTCCGTACTGCCGAGCACGCTGATCGCGATGGTCAGCGCCACCGTTGTGTTATGGATGCCGACCTCCATCGAGGTGGCGATCGCTTGTGGCCGACCGAGCTTCAGAATGCGGGCTCCCACGTAGCCGAGCGCGAGGCTCGACAGGCAGAACAGCCCGGTGACCAGTCCGACCTGACGGGCGTAGTCGGCCACATTGTCCCGCTCGGATACCAGGGCGCCGATCGAAACGAGCGCGAGCACCACAATCGAGAAGATCCGGACCGGACGGTCGGCGCGTGCGGCGAACGTCGAGGTGAACCTCCGCACGATCATGCCCACCGCTACCGGTATCAGAACTATCGCGATGACCTGCAGCACTTTTCCGAACTGCAGGCCGACGTCGCCAGCCACTCCGAAGTGCGCGATCGCGAAGTTGGTGATGATCGGGATGGTCACCACCGCCAAGATCGAGTTGATAGCGGTGAGGGTGATATTGAGTGCGACATCTCCCCGGAACAGATGGCTGAACAGGTTGGCGGTCGTCCCGCCGGGTGAGGCGGCCAGCAACATCACCCCGACCGCGAGCAGCGGGTCGAGGCCGAAGAACGTGACCAGTCCGAACGCGATGGCGGGTAGGACGAATATCTGCAGCACCAGGGCGACCAGTACCGCCTTGGGCTCACGCCCGATGCGGCGAAAGTCGCCGGTGGTCAGCGTCAGACCCAAACCGAACATGATGATCGCGAGAGCGATCGGTAGTCCGACGGTGATCAAGCCGGATGAGTTCATCGACCGCACCCACTTCGGCGTAGCGGCGACACCAGTGGCGTAGCTGCGCGCTCAGCCATCTGTCTGCTTACCGTTGCATGGAATACCACGGGACTTCACCTGGGTCTTTCGTCGGTGGATTCAGTGCACGGTGTACGCACTGGGAGGGAAACGATCACCGCAGCGGCGCAAACGGATCGCACCACGTCGTTGCCGGTGCCATGGCGATCTCGACGCCATCTTTCTCGGCGCGATCGCGCAAGAATCGGACGGTGGATCGGAAGTTGTCGAACAGGCGAGGCATCGGTCGCATCGGTTCGGTCAGCGGACGCCAGAATCGGTCCCAGTGCACCGGTACCACGCGGCGGGCACCGACGGCGACAACGGTTTCGTCCCAGTAGCGGCGACGAAACGCGGCGTCCTGGCGACCCAGTGCGCCGACACCGAGGAAGATCACGTCCGCGTGCAGCCCCGCGAGGCAATCCGGGCGGTAGCCCGCGCTGCCGTGCACGATCACGTTGCCGGCCGGGTGGGCGAAATGCACCGAATAGGTTTCGCCCGTGCGGAACTGGCGGGCCCGGGCGGGTGTGGCTAGCGGCACGGATATTTCCCCCGGGCACCGGTCGCCGGGACTGTGCTCGCTCTCTCGAAGGGAGATGGTGAAATCACCGTAACTACAAGGTATTTCGGGTTCGGCCAGTCGGTAGCGGCCCAGGTCGAAGTCATATCCTCGCGCGATCTCGCGGGTGGAGTGCGAGCCGATCAGGTCAGCGTCGAGTGTGGTGGCCACGGTCGGCGCGTCGAGCGCATGGTCGTAGTGGGAATGGGTCACCACTACCGACGCCGCTTCGGTCAGGCCGAGCCCGGCGAGGGTACCTGCGATAGCGGGTCGATCCGGGTGCAGTGCGCCGCCGAGTGCCACCCGGCCGAAACGTGGCCTGCTGATGAATCCGTCGGTGAGCACCGTGGTGCGGTGATCGCGCAGCACCACGCTGGACGTGCCAAGGAACGCGCACTGTAGTGCGCTCGCGTTTGTGGTCGCGGGCAGCTGCGGAAATCGATCCAGCATCGTGTCTGCTATCCCTGCCGTGCGCAGGTGCGCGGGGGTGGGATCAGTGCTGAGGGGGCTACTCGCATCTTTCGCCCTGGTGCCACCGCACTGCTCCTGTCGTCGACATCTGTGAGACCTGCGTCTCAGTTCGATACAATAGCGCACTGAATACAAAACTGAATCCAAATACCGCTAGGCTCGACCTATGGCTGAAACGACCAATCCGGTGAAGCGCCGACGTGGCGTCACCCGTCAGCGGCTCCTCGACGCAGCGCTGGAGGTCTTCGCGGAGCGCGGTTTCGGAAACAGCAGCGTCGAGCATGTGTGCGAGCGCGCGGGGTTTACGCGAGGAGCCTTCTATTCGAACTTCTCGTCGATGGAGGAGCTGTTCCTCGCGATGTGGGAGCAACGTTCGACGCAGATGTTGGGCGACGTGGGGGCACTGTTCTCCCCTGGCGAGCAGCCGCGGTTGGGGTCACTGGACGACGTCGTCGAATACGTGTTGGCGTTGGTGCCCATCGACGACCGGTGGTACCGGGTCAGCTCCGAGTTCACCGCGCACGCACTGCGTAATCCCTCGCTCAAGCGCGTGATAGCCGCACGTGAAGCAGCGATCCTCGACACGCTGATGCCGCTGCTGGACCGGTTGCTGGCTCAACTCGGGCTCGAGGTCACCGACCGCGCGGCACTGGGACCGGCTCTGGTCGCAGTGCACGACGGAACACAGGTCCAGTGCCTGATCGAAGACGATGCCGAGGCCGCCCGCGCCCGGCGGGCCATGTTGTTCAAAGTTGTCGTGGCGCACTTCACGACCCGCGTTGTGCCACCGAGAGAGGCCCTTTCCTGATGAGCGCTACCTTCGAACCCGATGTTGTCGTGGTCGGGGCAGGATTGGCCGGTCTGGTGGCCACCCACGAGCTGGCCAAGGCCGGGCGGCGAGTGCTCGTGATCGACCAGGAGAATCGCAAGAACCTCGGCGGGCAGGCATTTTGGTCGCTGGGTGGACTGTTCTTCGTTGGCAGTCCCGAGCAGAAGCGCATGGGTATCAGGGACTCTTACGATCTGGCGCTGCAGGACTGGCTGGGATCGGCGGCATTCGACCGCCTCGACAGCGAGGACCGGTGGCCACGTCGATGGGCGCAGGCCTATGTTCGGTTCGCCGCCGCCGAAAAGCGGCAGTACCTGCGCGACCTCGGCCTGCGCGTCCTACCGTTCGTCGGCTGGGCCGAACGCGGATCGGGTTCGGCCGCGGGCCACGGCAATTCGGTGCCACGGTTTCACCTGACCTGGGGCACCGGCCCGGAGGTGGTGCGAGTCTTCGCCGAACCTGTCGAGCGCGCCGAGACCGCCGGGTTGGTGCGGTTCGCGTTTCGCCACCGCGTCGACGAGCTGATCATCGAGGACGGAAGCTGCACCGGTGTCCGCGGCAGCGTGCTCGAGGACACCGACCTCGACCGCGGAATCGCGTCGTCGCGCACCACGATCGGCGAGTTCGAGCACCGGGCGGCGGCGGTGATCGTCACCTCCGGCGGAATCGGACACAACCACGCCCTGATCCGCGAGAACTGGCCGACGGCCCGACTCGGCCCCGCTCCGCAGCATCTGATCTCCGGCGTGCCCGCGCATGTCGATGGACGGATGCTTGCCATCAGCGAGCAGGCCGGGGCGAGTGTCGTCAACCGCGACCGGTTGTGGGCCTACACCGAGGGCATCCACAACTGGGACCCGATCTGGCCCGACCACGCGATTCGGATCATTCCCGGCCCGTCGTCGTTGTGGTTCGACGCGGTCGGGCAGCGGATGCCCGCACCACACTTCCCCGGCTTCGACAGCCTCGGCACGATGAAGCAGATCCTGGCCACCGGCTACGACTACTCCTGGTTCATCCTCACCCAAACCATCATCGAGAAAGAGTTCGCATTGTCGGGCTCGGAGCAGAATCCCGACATCACCGGCAAGGATCTGCGCGCGGTGCTCGCCAGTCGGATGTCCAAGGGCGCGCCAGGGCCCGTCGAGAAGTTCAAACAGCACGGCGAGGACTTCGTCGTCGCGCAGAACCTGTCCGAACTCGTCGCCGGGATGAACAAGATCGCGCGCGGGCCACAACTGGATGTCGCCGACATCGAGGCGCAGATCGTGGCGCGCGACCGAGAGCTCGACAACCCGTTCGGCAAAGACATTCAGTTGATGGCGATTCACAACGCGCGCCGCTCACGTGGGGATCGGATCACCCGTGTCGCCACACCGCACCGCATCCTCGATCCCGCCCATGGCCCGCTGATCGCGGTCCGCTTGAACATTTTGACCCGAAAGACGCTGGGCGGCTTGGAAACCAACCTGGACAGCCAGGTCATGCGACCCGACGACACCCCGTTTCCGGGGCTCTACGCCGCGGGCGAGGTCGCGGGATTCGGCGGCGGCGGCGTCCATGGTTACAACGCCCTGGAGGGGACGTTCCTGGGTGGGTGCATCTTCTCCGGTCGGGCCGCCGGCCTCGCACTCGCCAAGCGATCGTGATGAACCCGGCCAGACTCGACCCACGAACGCGATACCGAATCGGCACGCGTATGCGCACCGCCGCGGGGGCAGTCCATGTGCTTGTCGACGGATCCGACCATGCGCCCGTCGTGGTGCTGCTACACGGGTTCGGGGGTTCGATGCATTCGGACTGCTATAGGCCGCGCTGATCGTGCGCGACTACCAATCGGCAGACCGGCCCGACAACAAGATCGCGACGAT
>NZ_BDBR01000074.1 GCF_001613085.1 Nocardia salmonicida NBRC 13393 | reverse complement strand
CCGGGCGACGGCTTCGAACTCATCGATCCCGCTGGCATTGATGGCTTCGTAGTGCCCGTCAAGGTCCTCGATCGGCCCGCTCAGATCAGGCAGTTCTGCTCGGCGCCACATCCGTAAGTACAGGCCGAACGCGGTGGTGTTCAACGGTGTCACGAGGCTGGTACGCATCAGCAACAGCACGACCTCGACCGAGGTCCCGGGCTTGGTCAAGGCGCCGGTCGCGACCCGCTCGATGAGCTCGCGGGCATGGGCCCGATAGATGAACTCGGTGGTCATCCGTTCGTGAGTCGCGGTCAACAACGAAAAGCTGTGGTGCAACACGTCAGCGACATCGGGATGTCGCTGTTGCGCTCGACTGATCTCGTCTTCGGCCCAGTCTTGCTGCGTCAGTGTCGTTGTAAGGGTCTTGGTGAACTCGGGTCCCGCAATCTCGCGGAGTAGCGGTTCGAACCTGTGGAGCGCGTGAGTCATTGGTGTCCCTTCTGCGCAATCGGTTCAATGGGCGAACTCTCGGGTTGGGAGTGCGGAGTAAACACCTCCGCGTGCTACATGCCCGCAGCTTGCGACATTTAGCGGGCGACCGCTTCGACTGAGACAGCCCGCGGAGCGCGTGGTTCGCTTCACAGCGCTGGCAAGCGACCAGGGCGCAGGCGTAGTCTGATGGTGGAAGAGCCGCTGGTCGGGCCATTCTCAGGAGATTGAGATGCCTACTGGCAAACAACGACGTTCCAAGCGCGATCCCGAATTAAGTCGGCGTTTGGACGAGGTCCATAACTTGATGAAGGTTCGGCGCAGCGAGGCCGAACGCCGCGAGACCGCGACCATGGACGCGGTCAAGACCTACCTGCAAGCTTCAGGATCGATCCGACAGCGCACAGTAGTACGCGATCAGCGCGTTAGTGAGCTGCGCAAACGGATCGAAGAGCTAGAACGCGAGTACGAGGCAGAAGTCACTCGGTGGCGCGGTCAGCAGGCGGGTGCGGTGACCGTAATGCGGGAGCTGGGCGAGTCGGATACAAGCATCGGCGAACTACTCGAATTGACCAGCAAGCAGGTGCGACAACTCGTGGCCTCGGCGCGAGCGGCGGAGCAACCAAGGATCGATCCCGACGGACAGGATCTGGGTGGTGTGCCCGGGGTTGCTCTGTACGACGGGGGTGCAGTTGGTCAGCCCGGCTCGCGGGCAGCATCGAACGTGGACACACCTATAGGTCAGAGTTTGGCGTAGCCACCGGTGTTCCAGACGTGCCAGCGGAATTGGCTCGGGGCGAGGGCGACGCGGTAGGGGATGCCGGGCTCCGTTGGGTAGGGCCAGTAGGCGACACCGCATCGGTGGCAGTAGTAGCCGTGGCTCCAGACTCCGCGTGCACGGTTGCGCCCTGCCTGAACCTTGCCGTTTCGACTGGAACGCTTGAAGGCCGCGACCAGGATGGCAGCCACCGGCACTGAGAGGGCAACCGGAACGATGAACAGCCCGATCAGGAAGCCGGTGACCTGAACGAGATTGCCCTGCGGCGGATGGATCCGTAGTGAGGCAAAGCACATGGTGTACACAAACAGGACGACAAGGCAGAGGATCACGCCAAGAGCGGAGAGGCGACCCGCCGAGGGCAGGATCGGTTGCCATGCCAAGCTTCTCGCGAGGGCAGAGCTGTGGCTGTACTCGTGTGCCGATGTGCCAGCGACAGGGAACAGGCCTCCTGGACCGATTCCGACTCCGGTGTGGACTCCGGTGCTGTAACCGCTGTGGGTTCCCTCCGACATGGCGGCGGGCACGCTCTGGGCCAAGTCAATGCGTTCGCACTGCGGGCAGCTGAGATCGAAGTTCACTGGTCCCCCAAGGACGTGGGTTTCGCTGGAGTTAGTACACGAGAAGTGATGCCTGGCAACGAACCGTGCATCAATCCAACACCGGATGGCATCCCCTGTCGATATGGCCTGAACCACATTGGCAGAGTTTCGGCGGAGTGGGCGCACGCTGAAACATTGTCTGGCCCAACCGGTCATAAATGTTCTGCGTGCGCACGTTCGCTGTCGGCGTGCGCACGCACAGTCAGTGGCTCGGCCTTTGCGTGTGCACGGCCGGTGGCTGCGTGCGCACGTAGCCGCTCGGCGTCGCGCAGGATTCGGCTGACCGCCGAGCGGCTACATTCGAGCTCGCGAGAGATACGACTGGCATTCCACTCGTGACATAGCGGTGCGCGAGCACCTTGGTGACAGTGCCGCGATCGCGTCGCCCGCCGGGATCTTGTTCGCAGATCAATGCGGCCAACACGTCGAGATCGGGGCCTTGGCCCGCAGGATCTTCGAGCGTGGCGTCCTCGACGGGTTCGGAGGCGGTTGGCTGTGGAGCCGGTAGTGCGACGGGGGCGCTGCGAGATTCGGGTAGTTCGGGTGTGGGCTGTGGTGCTGGGGCGGGGGTTGCCGACTCCGTGTCGGTGTCGGGCTGCTGCGTGTGAGCCAACGTCAGCAGGGCTAGAGAACTTTGGGTCATGCTGCCTTCCACTATGAGCGGCCACAACCATGCTTCGGCGGCGGGCACGCCTGCGGTGATCGCCAAAGCACGCAGCGCGGTGAACGACAGCCAGAACGCGCCGCCGGCGATGACCGCGGTCAGCGCGGTCGCGGCGCGTCGCGCGGTGGGGGAGGCGGTGTGCGCACGGGTGAGCAGGGCGACGCCGTGCACCGCGGCCAGCAAGGCCAGGGGCGGGATGACAGCGACGGTGGCCGCGACTGCTGGCATGGCGGTGGTGTGGAGGACGGCCTGAGTTGCGTTGCCGACCACGCTGACTCCGGCTGCGACGCAGAGCTCGGTCCAGAAGAAGACGTGCGCACGGTCCATGCGCACGTCTTCGCGCGCAGTTGGCTGAGTTCGGGTAGATCGTGGTGGTGCAGTCTGCATGACTACTCCCCTCGCGTCGGGGTGAATGTTCAGGACATCGCTGCGATCGGATACATCGCGCGGGCCGTCGCTAGACGATGTCTGCAGCACGGGTCTCACACGGTGCCCCGGCAACTGGTTCGATTTGCCAGTGCGCGATGTTGTCGAAAGAGCAACCGGCGGATCGTCGTCCCCCCTTGAGCGTGCAACAGCCGCGACGTCAGGCACTCCCTTCCGCCGTGATGTGACTGCTCAGTATTGAATGGTCAGCATTTGCGACGAACGAGGCGAGCGTCTGCAGGCTCTCGGCGCCGACGATGCTGAGTGGGCCAGGGCGATTTACAACGGACGCGCAGCGCCTGATCGAGGGCGAGGTCGCGAAGATTTTCTTGCTTGTGTCCGCACAAGTGGCAGGATTGAGGGGGTGACTGGCACCGCACCCGGCGTGTTCGAAATCGATGCGGGACCCCGCCCATTCCCGCGTCCCAGAAGCTAGGCCGGGGAGGACGCAGTCGAGGTCGTGTCCCTGGGACGGATGTGCATCCGGCGAAGCAATCACCGCGCGTCTAGCGCCGGGGTGGAGAAGGTCTGCGTGTGATCGGCTGTGGGGGGACATCGCGATGCCTATCCCCCAACGATCTCCCAACGAATTCAGCCGACATGGAGAGTTGTTGAGGGTTGTCGAAAGATGTCTAGGATAGTCGAAGGATCGCCTTCGCCCCAGGTAGCGATCGGTTTCTCGTCGGGTACAGTAGTCGAAAGTTGTCCACAGTTGTGTGTGTCGCCGCAGTGTGGGGGTCAGAGGTTCGAGTTTCCCGTGGCGCACAGTATGTGCAGTTCAGAACGTATTCGGCCAGTTCCGTAGTCGAACCTGGGTGATCAGGCAGGGTTCGTATTTCGAGAGTGTTCTGGGCGGATCAGGAGCTTCTGTGAGTCTGCCGCCAGTGGAGGATTCGCCGAGCCACACGAGCGAGCAGTCGTTGGACGTCTCCACTCGGGCAACGCACAACGCAGGTCCGGTTTCACACACTGTCGCCCTCGATGCCGGGCTGACCGAGTTGGTCGACGGGTAGGCATGCGTGCCTGCGTTGCCCAGCGGCGACGGGCTTGTGTTTGACCGCGAAGGACCACCATTCGTCTTTGTGCTCCCATGACGGTCCATGAACGACCTGGCGCACCTGCGAGTGCTTCAACGCTGGTAACGCGACCTGCATGGTGCGATCGCGACGCGCCTCGTCAGCTTTGGAGAAGAGGTTCTGCGGGCCCATCCCAGGTATTCCGGGCGTGAGATCGAATGCTCGGACAGCTGACGCTCGTGCGAGCATGCGCAGTGCAGGCGTCCAGTCCCGGGCTGATGTCGGCTCGGCAGCCTCATCCGGATAAACGGTGGAGAGCAGGTGATGGAAGCGAGTTGCATCGAGGTAGTCAGCCGGAATATACGCACCGCTCAGCGCGAGATCCCAGCGAGAGTAGTTGCTGGCCACAACCTGTGCGGGATCGACGCTCATCAATAGCGCGGTATGTCCAGGAGGCACGTGATGGCCCGGGCACATGGGCAGGCCGTTGCCGCAAGAAGAGTCGCAGACGACGGCCCGCAAATTGGAGGGCGGGGGGTTGTTGCGCTCATTGGCTATGTATGCCCAGACGGGCGGACCCGGGTCTTCCGCGGAGATCAAACCACGCAGGATCATGGCGTTGGACATCATTGCGTACAGGGGCCGACGGTCCTCACGGACCGTGGCCCACGTCGGGACGTGTTGTTGGGTGGTTCTCGCGATGTCCCAGGTGTCGACTCGCTGTTCGGTCCAACAGACGAGGCGGCCGTTTCCGTCGGTGTGCGCGGAGATTTGGCTGTCGACGACATCCAGTTGGTTCTCGATGGCGTACAGCATTTCCTGCACCATGTCGGCGGCCTGGGCTTCGAATGGAATCGCCGCGTTCGGCATCTCGGGTGTCAACGGTGGAAGGTCGGTGACCATCGCCGCGATTCGATCAGCGCCGAGTGGGTGCTCTTGGTCATCGTCGGAGGGCTGGGGTTCGATGAAATCGACTGTCACGGAATATCTCTCATCGTGCGATGGGCTTGATCAACATCGACAGTAGCGACGGAAACGGGTCGGAGACTGTGTCCGATCTGTGGGCTCGGAACGCGGTGGAGCGTTTCCGGCGTTCTGTGCTTCTTGGGCGCCGATCGGGCGATCACGGTCTAGGTTTACGGGGTCTCGAGTGGTGACTGGCGCGGTTCCTGCGGACCGCCTTTGGCCCACCGCTCGAGGATCTCGCGATTGTCAGGTGCGGTGTCGGGGCGGTCGATGTAGTGGGCTTTGGCGACAGCGGTCGTGTTGCCGAGTTGACGGGCGGCGCGCTCGGGGCTTTCGGAAGCGTGGTCGACCGCGGTGGCGACGCCGCGTCGGAACGTGCGTGGGGTGACCCAGGCGAAATTCTCGCCCCGGGCTGCTCGCCATATGCGGCCGAAGTTGTTGGGATTGCGGAGTGATCCGTTGCGGGCAGGAAACAGCAGGCCCATCGGGTTCGGGCATCGGGTGATCTCGAGATCGATGATTGCTTCACCGATGGCTTCAATGGTGTGCTGGGGTAACAGGATTCGGCGCCATCCGTTCTCGGTCTTCGGTGTGGGCTTGCGTACCCATCCGCCGTTGTCGGCGCCTTTGACTTCCACGAGGGTGCCGGTGACGTCGAAATAGGGGACAGGCGCGTCGAGATTGATCTCGTCGAGCAACAGTGCGAATACTTCGTAGGGGCGGATGCCGGTTCCGGTGATGACATCGACAACCCAGACCATGGTCCAGTCCCGTTTCGGCCCGCTGATGTATGCCGGTGTTCCGGGAACTTCCTCGCCCCGCGCCCAGGCGCGGACCTGGTCACGGAATGCCGGCAAGGATTCCATGTCGGCCATCTTGCCGCGGGCGGGTTTGGCAACTCTCCTGAACGCTGCCACGCCATCGATAGGGTTGGCGTCGAGGGCGCCGTGCCGGACGGCTATTTGCATCATCGCTCGCAGGATGATTTTGTGTTGCTTGGCTTTTCGTCGGAATCCGAGTGTGGTCAGTTGTTTGATGTGGCGGTCGAGTTCGCCGGCAGTGGCTTGCCAGATCTGGAGGCGACCGATGGAGTTGTCGATCTTGATCGTCTTCGGATTCGCGAGGCGGTGTGTGGAGACTTCGATCTCGCGTCGGTAGTCCTCGACCAGACCCGCGGAGCAGGCGGTATCGGCCCGCATCTCGGCCAAGAGCTCCTGGGCGAGCATGGTGAGGGTGGTGCTTCGTGTGATCTGGCTGTTGCGCGGAACCTCGCGGAAATCGCGCATGGCCTCGGCCAGTCGGTCGCTTGCCTCTCCGGAGGTCGCGCCGAATCGTGTGATCTGGGGAGTGCCCCAGACCCCGTAGAAGCGAACCGTTGCTTTCCACGAGCCGTTGCGCTGCTTCTTGGGTTTGGACGGAGTCGCGAACGTGCCCACGGGACGTGGGCGGCGGCCTGTCATGGTCTCCTCATTCGTGTGTCGGCGGCAGCCCGGCAGCCCGAATACTCGGCGCGCGACAGCTCGCAAAGTTGGGGGAAGGGGCGCTGCAGGGCAGGCTGGTGGACGCGCAGGACCGCCTCGGATGCGCAGGGCATCGCCGGCGAGCATGTGTGATGTGTTTGCACGGAAAAGTCCGCCGCGTGCGGGTGTTTCGGTCAGCGACCATCGCGGCGCGTGAACAGTTGCCGAGCTTCCCAGTCACGCACCCCGCCGAGTCGGTATCGGCGGTAGCGGGCCATGCGGGCGAAGCGCAGTCCGGTTCCGGCGGAGGCCGGAAGTCGCGTATCGCTTCAGCGAGGCGGTTTCCTGCCTCGCCTGCGGTGGGGCCGGTGCGCTCGATGTACTGGATGCCCCAAGCGCCGTAGTAGCGGGCGGTGGTGCGCCAGGTGCCGTTACGTTGTTTGCGTGGCGGCGTGGGTCGGCCGAAGGTGCCGACCGGATGGGGGACTCGCCCGGCCATGATTACCTTCATGTGATTCGGACGCAGTGATCGGGCAGCACGAACCGCACGCGAAGCGCCGTCTCGATGGACGTGCGATGTGCGTGACAGCTCCGCGGACACGGTGAGGAGGCGGTTTCACAGCCGAGGGATCCATGGAAGTCGCCGCAACCGGCCGGGGCTACTGACTGCCGCCGCCGTCGGCGAACCGTTGGTCTTCCCAGGCACGGACGTCACCGAGCCGGTAGCGCCGGTAGCGCCCCATCCGGGCATAACGAGGCCCGCGACCGGAGCCGGCCCACGTCGCGAGGGTCTTGACGGGAATTTTCAGGCGGGCGGCGAGTTCAGCAGTGCTGAGCCATGTTTCGTCGCCGGAAGCCGTGTGAGGACGAGAGCTACTCGAACCGTCGCGTCGAGCCGACGGTGAGGAATCGGAAGAAGACATGACACACCAATTTTTCGTCGGTGATCAATGGCTCTTTCCCACCTCAGTATAGACGGCGAAGAGAACGACGAGAACGACGTATGTCGGGTTGGTGTGGAACTGGGCGACACGACATGCCAGTCGGCCGGTGACGAGCATCGTCATCGGGAACTGACCCGTGACCGTCCGATACCCGCCCGCCACGTCTACACTGTGAAACGCCAACCATTAGCTTGCATCAAGCCTGTGTGCGGCCGATTACCCAATCACGAAGGCCCCGAGCTCATTATTTGCGAGCTCGGGGCCTTCGGCGTTACACGGGTGGGAGGGGCCGGACAGAGAGATCGGCAAATCGATCCATACGCCGCGGGCCGACCGGCGGTCTGACCGCCGATAACGATCTCTTACCGGTGGTCAGAGTGGAACCGAACGTGCGCTGACCAACCGCCGGGCGGGAGGCTCGACCGACGCCGCAGTTCCGGAAGAGGGTCGAGACCGGCGACCATTGCGCTGGCGGGCATGACTGCCACCGAAACTCACTTGCCAAGCCGACAACCCGGTCCTCAACCTTATCGAAACCTGCCGATGTGGAATCCGTAAGTCACCGGCTACTTAAATCCGTAGTCACCGGCTACTTATGTGTCCAAACGGGCTGCAGCAGGTCCGCGACCCTGGTTTCTCGACCGAGTAGCACGACATCACGGAACTGCAGCAGCATCGCTCCGGTCGGAGCGTGGATGGTCATGGCATCGCCGAGTCGCATCTGCAGCAGGCGGGTTCCATCCGGTTGATCGGCCCAGTATGGAACCCCGTCGGCGGCGAGCCGATCGAGAGCAACGAAATGCACCTGGTGCACCTCATGGTTGGGAGAAAGGGCGCCGGGGTTGTCGAGCGCCACTACGATCGGCGTGATCGCGAAACCGGAGGCCGCAGGAAATCGTCCAGCCGGCCGAGCACCTCTGCAGGGGAAGCATCGAGGCCGATCTCCTCCTGCAATTCGCGCAGGCCGGCCGCGACAGTGGTCTCGTCGCCGTCGACCCGCCCGCCGGGCAGTCCCCATTGCCCCGCGTTGCGGCCGCGGTAGGCGCGTTTGATCACGATCACGCAGGGCTGTCCGTCATGTTCGAGCACACACAGCACCACTGCCGCGCGCCGCATCCCAGGTACATCCGCCACGGCTCGAACATCGAAACCGCGCAATCGGGTGGTGGCCACGTCCCGGAAGTTCTGCACACTCATCCATCGAGCATCCCACTACTGGAGATCGACACATCCGATCTGGCTAGCCGGTTATGCCCCGGCAATAGTCGCCATATTGCCTTTTCAGTCGACATGACCGGATGTGCGAGCGTTGAGATGGTGCGCCCTTCGTGGACAGCTTCTTCGGCGAGGGCCTGCACGGCACGGTTCAGTCTCTTGCGGTGCGCGTAATACTGCTCACGCTTGCCAAGGCGGCCTGCGTACGCATGCAGGGGCAAGATGCGCTCGTACTCCGCGCATGCGGGTTCGTAGTCGCGATCCCGCGCGTTGGAACCGTCCGGATACTCCCGTGAGAGATCGACCCGCGGGTCGACATGGGCTCGACCGGATCCTCCGACAGCGGCGGGTTCATCCGTTGAGACTCTCGCTTATCGAGTCGGTGGCCGCTGAAATCTCTGTCCTTCGACCGCGGGCATCCAGGCAGCGGCACTATATTTCCGTGATCGCTGCGGCTGGCGGAGTGGGGATCGCCACGGCTGCCACCTAAGTCTTGGCTTGGGTGCTTCGCGTTCGCTGGCCGTGTGGTGCGGGCCGTGACCTATCCCAGCACGGACCGACAGCGGTCGACCCGCGAAGCCGATCACCTAGGCGTAGTCATCGCCTGTACTGCCCCCTGCTGCAAAGAAGTTGATGAGCATGGTGCGGCTGTGTGGGCGACGTAGTGGCGCACCAACAGTGCCGCGTGCAGTTCAAATAGGTCCTTGCTGCGGCGGGTGTCGCGTCCGGTGGCCTCTGAGATGCGGCGCAATCGGTAGTCGAGGGTGTTCGCGTGCACATGCAGCCTCCTCGCGGCGCGCTGTCGATCACACCCGTTGGACAAATACACCTCGAGCGACCGCAGCAAATCCGGCTTCCCTGCCACCGAATCCAGCAGCGCGGCAAGGACGTCGCGGGCCGGACCGGGGCGAGTGAGCTGGTACTCCAGGGCCAGCTGCGCGAGCCGATGCCGCCCAGGCGGGCGGCCCAGCGCACGAGCCACCGCGAGCAGTTCGTGACCTAGTGCCGCGGTCGCGGGGATCTGCGGTGCCGCAGCCAGTCCCACCACGACGGACAAGGGCATGCCAGCGGTATGGACTAGCTGTGCCACGAGCCGATCGAGCCGGTCGGAATCAAGGTGCCGGCGGGGTAGCAACATCGTAGCGGTCTCGGCCTGTTCCCAGCTCAGCACCTCGCCGTCGCATTCGCGTGCGGCCAGGCTGCGCAGCAGCCGCCATTGTGTTCGCCATCCGGGCACACGGTCGGTCTCAGGGTCAAAGACGAGGGCAAGAACCCAGTAGGAGCCCTGCGGATTGCCGACTCCCGCCCCAGGGAAGTCCGGCGTCTTCCCGTCGCGCAGCAGCGATTCGGCCAGCGAACGCGAAGCACCCAAGCCGTTGTCGCGGTAGACCTGACCGATCGTGTCGGTGACCCGACCCAAGGTGTCGAGTAGCCGCTGGGTCAGCATCGGCAGATCGGCGGCGCTGGTGCAGGCCAGGACCTCCAGCACGATCTTCATTCCCTCGTGCAGCGCCCGCAGCAGCACCTCTAGCGGTACTTCGTCGCGAGCCCACTCTCCAGCGGTGATGCCGATTATCGGCGGAATCGCCGATGGGGTGCGGGCATCGAGGGCCTCGGCTGCCAACTCCAAGCATGCGAAGGCCACTTCGCTGATTTCGGCGCCCAACTGTACCCGCGAGGTGGACGGGATGTGCAGTACGCGATCTAAGACGTGGGTGGTCACCCGTCCAGCCAGCTGCCCGGTGTCACCCAGCCTCGAGGCCGCCTGCTGCGGGAACGTTCCGGTGCGACGCTCTTGCCCGGGCTGATGATGTCGGGATCTGTTCACCGTCCACCTGCTCTCTTATTGCAGTGACGACTCGATACATCATGTATCAACGATCGGCACCACGATACAGGGTGTATCAAGCGGCGGGATCGGAACGGCCTTTAGAATGCGTAGGTGACGACCAGTCCGGCGAGTCGTAGCTCGATGCTCTATGACGCGCGCCGGATGCAAATCGTAGAGGCCGCTCGAGAAGTCATCGAGGAACACGGCCCCGGGGCCTTCACCGGCCAGATTGCAGCCCGCGCCGGGCTCGCCCGCCCCAATGTCTACCGGCACTTCGCCAGCAGGGACGAACTCGACCATCTCGTCGCCCGCAGCGCCTACCGGGACCTACGGGCAGCGATCCTCGAGCAGATCACCACCTCCGGCACCGCCCTGCAGGTCACCCGCGCCCCCATCGCCGCCCAGGTCACCTGGGCCGGCGAGCACCCCAACCTCTATCGCTTCCTCGTCGCCCTAGGTCACCAGCAGCTGGCGCGACGCCGCGGCGATCGCGGTGCTTTCGCTGCCGATCTCGCTGCCGCTGCCGCCCGCCACATCCCCCGCTTCGGGCAGGACCCCCACCGAGCAGAAGCCACTCTAGTTGCCCTCATCGGCATGGTCGATGCCAGCATGCTGCACTGGCTCGACCGGCCCACCTGCAGCCGCGAACAGCTCATCGACTCCCTCACTGCTCAGGCATGGGTCGTCATCGATCTGCACCTGCGCGCCGTCGGAGTCGAGCTCGATCCCAGCGCGCCGATGACCATCACCCCCTAACCAATTTCGCCGAGTTGACGGGGCTCGCCCTACCTTTCCGCACCGGCACGATTGGGCCCCGACCTCCACAGGCACGGGCCCGACAGTGCAGGCCTACCAGCCAAACGGTTGGTGTTCGTTGCTAATGCCTCGTCAAGAAACCATCAGTATGTAGTCCGGTCGCCGGATCTGCAGTCGACGGCGAGGTCGTTTGGGACGAGCATGCTGGCTATGCCGGCGGATATAGGCACCGATCGCAGCGTGCTGCTCGCCGTGGCTGCGATGATCAGCGCTGTTCAACGCGAAGTAGCGCAGTGCTGCGAACTGGGACTCGATCCAGTTCAACGACGACGAATGCGTCGGCGAGGACACGAACTCCACGTCATGCCCGGCGGTGAACTCCCAGACCTCGGCCAGCTTGTGCGGGGAGAAGCTTGCGGCGATGATGTAGAGCCTCTCGCCAGACCAACGGGCCTGCAGCGACTTCAACAGCCCGAGAAACTCCCACCACCGCTTACGGTCTGGCGCCGGTAGTGGATCTTCCCGGTAGCCAGATCCAAGGCGCCGAGCCGGTGGCGAACTCAGGGTCGGTGTCGGCTTTCCAGGTTTCGACCGCATGCCACGACGCCCGCGGCTTTCAAGATCTTGCGCAGTGTCTCACGGCCGATGTCGGCAATCTCGTTAAGGGACAACACTTCTCGTAGTTTCGACAGACCCTCGGACCGAGAACGACCAACCCAGGTCTCGCGGGCAGCACCGGGCGATACGTTCACGCGTTGCCCGGTAAACAACGTTGGGTATGCCGGCCCAGTGCGTCCTCAGTAGCCGCTGAGCCTCAGACAACGCAAAGAAACCGTCACTGCCGCGACACACTTGAAGCGCTGTTGCTTCGTGTCACCAGTCCGAGCTGGCCGGTCAGCCGGGCAAGCCATTCGCGGGCGGCGGCCTGGTCGTTGTCGAGTAGCAATTGCACGGTGACGCCGTCGTAGGCGGCGATGACCGCGTGGGCCGCCTCCCCGATCGTCCCGAAGGTTGCGGGCACGCTGAACCGGCTCTGCGTCAGCTTCTCCTCGATCGCGGCGTGCAGCTGCGCGCGGTGGGTGATCAGCCGGGCTGCGGTCTCGGGTCGACGAGCTGCATAGGTAAGGAAGTCGGTCTTCACCAGCAGCCAGTCTCGATCGAGTAGCAACGTGGCCGATAGTCGGTCGACGAACATCTCTAGTTCCGTCGGGTCCTCTACCGCGTCCAGCGCGGCCCGTACCTGGTCGGTGATCAGGGTAGCTCGCTGATCGTAAAGGACGAAGAACAGCTCTTCGAGGCTGGCGAACTGGGAGTAGAACGCGCCGCGTGTATATCCCGCTGCGCCGCAGACGTCTTCGATGCGAACCAATCCGAAGCCTTTTTCGGCGAATACGCCGAACGCGGCTTCGAGGAGGCGCGCTCTGGTTTCGGCTCGACGCCGGGTCACGCGAGGCGGTTTGTCCGTGTCCGCGACAGGTTTGGCTGGCGGCTTGGGTAGTGCGGATGGACGGGAATTCACATTCCAACAGTATACCGTCAAATTCAATACTTTAACGTATCTGATTCATAAATGAATCAGTCGCGCGGCGGAACGCAAGATCGAGGTGGTCACATGGAGGTTGACATCATCGTGGTCGGTGCGAGCCTGGCCGGATTGGTCGCGACCCACGAACTGGGACGCCGAGGTAAACGCGTCCTCGTGGTCGATCAGGAGAACGACGCCAACCTCGGTGGACGGGCCTTCTGATCCTTCGGCGGGCCGGGTCGACAGTCCTGAGCAACGGCGGGCTGGAATTCGGTTCGCTCGACCTCGCTTAACGATTGGTCGGGCAGCGCCGGGTTCGACCGCCTCGGCGACGAAGACGCATGTGCGGCGCGATGGGCTCGCGCCTACGTCGAATTCGCCGCCGGGGAGAAGCAGTCCTACCTCACCGATTTCGGCATCAGCTTCGTGCCATCGGTAAGCTGGGCCGATCGCGGCGACCTCCGTGCCGACGGGCACGGCAACTCGGTGCCACGCTTTCACGTGGCATGGGCGACCGGCACCGGCGTCGTGGCACCGTTCACCGACTCCGCGCCGCCGACACGAGCCGGGTGATCCTGCGGCACCGGCACCGGCACCGGCACCGGGTCGACGGTCTCGTATTCACCAACGGTGCCGTCACCGGCGTGCTGAGTCGTCTCGGCCGACGACGACGCCGACCGCGCTGCATTGTCGAACCGTGACGTCGTCGGGGAGTTCGAATTCTCACCTGCCGCAGTCGTTCTCGCCACAGGTGCGGCGACCACGAGATCGTCCGTCGGCACAGTCCATCACGAATGGGCACTCTGCCGAAGCGCATGATCATCGGTGTCCCCGCCTATGTCGACGGCCGGATAGTCGATATTGCCGCCGACGCCGGTGCTCGGCTGGTCAACCGGGGTCGTATGTGGCATTGCACCGAGGGCATTCGCAACTGGAATCCGAACTGGCCGGAGCACGCGATCCGTATTCTGCCCGGCCCCTCGTCGATGTGATTCGTCGCGCTGGGTCGGCGCTGCCCGAGCTATACCTGCCCGGCTACGACACCCTGGGCACCCTGCGTAATCTTCGCACCACGCCCGAGCTGGTCGAACGCGACCACTCCTGGTTCATCACCACCCAGTGGATCATCGCCGAGGAATGCGCGCTGTCCGGCTCGGAACGGAACCCCGACGTCACCGCGAAGAACCGGACCGGGATGGTGCGGGAGAGGGCCTTCGGCAAACCACCCCGTGCCGGTGGAAGCCTTCGAGAAGCGCGACGCCGACTTCGTTGTCGCCGACACGGCAGATTTACACCCTCACCGAACGGCCACTACTGGCGCAGCGGGGCTGCGAGATCAGATTCTGTCCCGGGATCTCCGGGTGAGCAGTGCCTTCAGCAAGGACGCTCAGATGCCAGGGCATCCACAACCCGCGCCGCTATCTCGGTGACCGGATAACCTGCCCTGACCCGAAAAGCCCTCGGTGGCATCCAGACCGACCTCCATTCCCGTGCGCTGACGGGCGGCGATCCCTGGTCTCTACCCAGCGGAGGAAGCGTCCGGATTCGGTGGTGGCGGACTGCACGGATACAACACGCTGGAAGGTACGTTCCTCGGCGGGTGCATCTTCTCCGGACTGGTCGCGGTCGCGGTCCGCCGCTGAGCGCGCTTGACCGAATCCCCGAAGCGGGCCGGTCTTGCTGCGCCGTGTGCGCCGGTCCGCCTTCGATCACCGCGGCCTGTAAGGACATCCACGTGGGCATCCCTACAGCTACCGCAGTGGGCACCAGCCCTTGAGGCGGTACGCCATTGACCCTGACCCCATATGGATACATAAAGGTATTCGATGTGTAATGTGGCCGAAGTCGCATTCGCTGATGAATGTGCAATACCCGATCGGGGAGTTGAGTGAAGAAGGTCCTTCGACATCGATCGCTGGCGGTTGCGGTCGTCATGCTGTCCGCGGCGATGATCGCTGCGCTGACATGGATGCCGGCCACCGCAGCGCCGGACGGCGGTGCCGACGGTGCGCGCTGGTTGTCGGACTACGAGGCACCGCCGAAATACCCCGACGTGCACATCGAGTGGGACGTACCGCTCACCATGAGTGACGGCACGGTGTTGAAGGCGAACGTCTACCGGCCCGCGGATGCGCGTGGACCGATCGCTGAGAAGACACCGACGATCGTCAACATCACCCCGTATACGAAGCTGTTTCAGATGCTGATCGACTCCGCGATCGCGATGCCGGTCCTCTACGACGCTCTCAACCGGTTGCTGAAGCTGGCCGACTTCTCGGCGGTCGGGATGAGCGGTCTCTCGGATATGGGCCAGAACCTGCCCGCGGGCCTCGGGCGTATCTTCGCCGGTGTCGACCGCAAGCTGATCCAAAGTGGCTACTCGGTCGCGGTGGTAGACGTACGGGGTACAGGCTTCTCCCAAGGCGTGTGGGATGTGTTCGGGGAACGTGAGCAACTCGACGCCGCCGAGATCGTCGACTGGGCGGGAAGTCAGCCTTGGTCGACCGGCGACGTCGGTATGACCGGTGCGTCGTACTGTGCGATCAACCAGCTGCATGCCGCCCAGAAGGGCTCCAAAGCGCTCAAAGCGATCTTCCCGGTCGACGCGGGCAACGACCTGTCCCACGACATCATCAACACTGGCGGCGGATTCGGCGTGGGCTTCCTCGCTCCCTGGATCGTTACTGTCAATACGACGAAGGTGTTGCCCGACCTCATCTCGATGCTGACGGGGTCGTTCGACTGGACATGGTTGGAGGATCGCGTGAGCAGCCCGTTCACCATGATCGATGCTCTGCTCGGCTACTACCTCAGCGCCACGCCGGAACTGATGCCGTCGGCCACTCGGGAAGTCTTCGAGTCGACCGGTAGCAGGCACAAGGCATGGCTGGGCAGTGGCGCCGACAAGGTCACGGTGCCGACTTTCATGGTGGGCAGTTGGTTCGATTTGTTCGCCTATTCCGAGGTCAAGGCATTCGAACAGATTCCGCTGTCATCGGACAAGAAGAAGTTGATGATGGGCAACGGCTACCACATCACTCCGCTAGCGCGTCACGGCGAGCCCGGCACACCACCGCGCCTCGACGTCCTGCAGCGCGCCTGGTTCGACAAGTGGCTCAAGGGCATCGACAACGGCATCGACCGATACGACCCCTTCACCTTGTTCCAGCAAGGCGGAGGATGGACCGGTGTCGACGCATTCCCCCGACCCGACGCTGTCCATCGCCGCCTCTACCTTTCCGGTGCACCGAGCGGTACGACCAGCTTTCCCGTCGCGCACGACGGTAGCTTGACCGCCGAGCCGCCCGCAGACAGCCGGCGACTCACCGTCACCCCAGGACTGTCCACGATTTGCTCGCGGGACTCAGCGCAGATCACCGCCGGCATCACGTCGGTGTTCGATATCTGCGCCAAAGACAGCAGGGTGGCCGAAACCAGCGCGCTGACGTTCACCAGCCTGCCGGTCGATCAGCCGACCACCATCTCGGGTCCGATCGCGCTGCATCTGAACACGGTTCACGACACCACCGACGGATACTGGACCGCCACGGTGAACGATGTCGCCCCTGATGGCACGTCGACGGCGATCACCTCGGGTCAGCTCGTGTCCTCGATGCGCACGATCGATGAACCCAAGTCGACCCGATCTGCCAACGGTGACTACACCGATCCGTACACGACGCTCGCGATCAGCGACCGTCAGCCGGTGGTGCCCGGTCAGCCGACGGTGCTCGACATCAGCATGCGGGCCACCGACGCGATCCTGAAGCCCGGTCACCGGCTGCGCGTCGATGTGTTCGCGAGCAACTTCCCGCGTGCTGTTCCGTTCGGGCCAACTCTCGTCGACAGCAAACTCGCGCCCCAACACCTCCAGCTCGATCCAGAGGCGCCCAGCTACGTCAATATTCCGGTCGGTGGGAATCTGCGCTGGTGACACAGCCGAAGCGGTTCGTAGCCTGCCGAGAGCGCAGCGGATCCTCGACGCAGGAGAACAGTCCGCGCCCCACGCCGAGAATCAGGAACGAGCAACACCGCTCAAATGGTGATGCCGGGAATAGAGGAGCAATGCGGCTTCGATCGAAGCGAGCGCGGCTGAAACTGGCACCATATGTTGTGGCATCGGTCAGCATGATGTCGGCGGTATCGATCGCCGCGCCACCGGCAGTCGGATCGAGGTAGGTTAATGCGGTTGGTCGATGAGGTTGGCGTGATGGTGGAGCGGTCGGTCGGGAGAGTGCTGGCCGTATCACCAAGGATCTCCGATCGCTTGCCGGTGCGGCCTCCAGTCCGCGACAGCCAGCAGATGAACCCGCGGCTACATCTGCTGGCCACGACTGGTAAACGCGATCTTCTCGCTCGACGTGCACCTTCAGCCTTCACACGGGGAAAATTCGACTGGCTGATGCGTGCGGCATCGGCGGTTCGGACCGGCCCAGTCCGCACATCGGATTGGGCGATCCCCACGAGTGCGGGGCCCCTGGCCGCCCGCTTGTACAAGCCGGAAAACGGAGTACTACCACAGTCGCTGTTGGTCTTCGTGCACGGTGGTGGCTGGCATGTCGGCAGCGTTTCAGGTTATGACAACACGCTGCGGTTCCTCGCCGACCGGGCCGGAATCTCAATTCTCTCGGCAGATTATCGTCTGGCTCCGGAGCACCCGTTTCCTGCTGCATTCGATGACGTCAGCGCGACATTCCGCTATGCGGTCGACCATGCTGACGAGTGGGGTGTCGATGCCGCCCGCATCGGAATCGGCGGTGACAGTGCGGGCGGCAATCTCGCCGCGGCCGTCGCACTCACGGCGGACGCAGGCTATCGACCCGCAGCGGTCACGTTGCTGTACCCAGCGCTGGACTGGGACTTGGATCGCTACGAGTCGACGACGATGTTCACCGTCCCGATCGACGAAAACTGTATCCGGCGCGCGATGCGGTGGTATGCGCCAACCTCGCACGAGCAGGCAGATCCGCGCTTCTCGGTTCTGGCTGCCACCGATTTGTCGCTGATGCCACGCACCTACGTCGCAACAGCAGGCATGGATGTGCTCCGCGATCAGGGCGACGCGTTGATCACACGGCTGCGTAGCAGCGGTGTCGACGCCGAGCTAAGACGTTTCGATAACATGCCGCACGGTTTCGCGAGCATGCTCGTCGATCGCGACGCGCAAGCCGCGACCGAAGAATACGCCCGCGCCGTCAGCTCCATCCTCGACGTCGTCTCACCCCCGACATCGAGGTAGCCCCGAATCATGTTGTAGTTAATCAAGTCCCATTGGCGGTTTCAGGCAAACCGCTTGTTTGTGCCCGAACAGCCTGAACACGGTGTGACCGTGCGTTCGGTGGTGGCAGAGAGGGGTCGGGAACTGCTGCTCGGCTGGGTATGAGTGCGGTCGACGTCGCCGACGCCGTTGCGCGGGCCGCGACGTATGGCGCTGACCGACGGTGCGGGAACCTCACGCGCGACAGCGTTGGTCCTGCGGAGGAATTGCGTGGTCACCTGCATGGCTTCGCGACTCCCGGATAGCGGCGCGAGCAACGGGAAGGCCGGTACGTCACACGTAGTCCCGACCGTACGTCCGGCGTTGGCGAGGGAATCGGCGAAGTCGAGGATGTCGGTGTCGCCCCGCTCTCGTCGCGGCCGCGGTCAGAAAGGCCTGACTCACACTCGTCGGCGGGCTCGACTTCTTTGGGTTGATCGTCGCACCGTAGACACTCGCTCGACCCATGCCTGGTGCCAAACGTGAGCGCGAGTTGCGCCTGGTCCCGACAAGCTATGCTCTCAACTCGCTCGTCGCCATGAGGATGAGCTCGTCGGTAACATGTTCGATGCTGGCATCGACCCACCCGATGGTCCAGTCATGCATCAAGCCGTTGATCGATCCCACGAGCGCCGCCGCGGCGAGCCGGAAGTCTCGTCGAGCGATCTCGCCGCGATCGACTGCCTCCTCGTAGAGGCTGACCAGTAACTCGATCCACTGTGCTCGTCGTTCGAGACGCTGTTGATCGAGTCGCTCGCTCACGCCGATGATCTCGACGAAGGTGATGCGAGTGTGACGCGGGTCGGTGGTGACAGCGCCGATGTAGGCGTGGAACAGTCGGTCCACGCGCGTACGGTGTGGAAGGCTCTGCGACTGCTCGATAGCGTCGATGACGCTCTGTAGTACCAGATCGTTGACGTAGAGGTGCAGGTCGGCCAGTAGATCCTCGGGACTGTTGTACTCCTCGTAGAACTGCCGGGTGGACAACCCCGCCCGCTTGCACACATCGACCAGGCGACTGGCGCGGAAACCCGGGCCGGCACCGAATACGTCCAGCCCTGCCTCGCGGAATCGAATCCTCCGTTCGGCATGGCGCTCCGACGCGGGCCGCCCCCCGTAACGGCCGGTCGCCGACTCGATCCTGGCCACTGATACCCCTCTCCTCAGTCGGTCGATACCTCCCATCAGAGGGTTGTGGATTACGCCTTAAGTGACTACTCTGCAGTCACCTCAATTTGAATATTTCAGTATTCAAATTGAGGTCGCAGCGCCTACAAGGCTCTGCGCAATGCGCGACCGACCGACCATGTTGTCTGTTCGTGGATGCGGTGACCGCCCCTTTCTCGCGTGTCACCACGTGGTGGCGCGTGGTTGTAGTCACGCCCCACCTTCGCAGTACTTTCGTTCCTGGAGGAATTCTATGCGCATCTCGACTGCTACAAGTCAACGCGGACGTGTGTCCCGCAGCGCGGTAGCGATTGCGGTCGCAACATGACGGTCGGCATGTTCACCTACGAAGTCGGCCAAGCCGGTGCCGGGGCCGGCTTGCAGGAGGTGATGCTCGTCGGAAACAACTGGTTGCCGAGGAACCCGAAGACCAGCGACGAACGCAACACCTTCGTCAACGACTCACACCACCGCGCGGTGTCGATGGACCCCACGGGTAACAAATTGTGCATCGCCAAAACAAAACGATGACTACACCACCGTTCGTTTACCGCGCAACCCTCGAAAAAGGACCGCTGGTGCCGACAGCCAAGCCCTACTGGGCAACCGACAGCGGTGACGGGAAGGCATGGGTGATCTCTGAGAGCAACGCCGACCAGGTGAGTGCGATCGACTTCGCCACCGGAAACAAGATTACGCCCATCCCGGTGGGCGACCACTCACACCGAATCCGTGTCGGCAACCTGCCCCCCCCGACTGGAAGACCCCGCGATATGAGTTTTAAAGGACACGGGTCACGAGCCCTTCGTCGGGAAGTATCGGACGGCGAGTCTTCGCCACCCGCCGACAGAGAATCGCGAGGCATGACGGGCGGAAGCCCAAAAGGTGCTGTGGACTCGCCACGCCCGAGCGAACCGGATTTGCACCTGTCGATCTGTCTGCGAGGCATCCGATTCGACTATTGCGCCTGCCGCACTGCCGCCATCTTGTTTCTGCGCGAGCACCTACGTGAGCGCTATATCGACCAGGTGACCGTGGAGCACGGTAGCACCAATGGATTGCCCCGGTTGCCCACCGAACGCCTGTATCTCCCTGTTAGCGCCGACCTCGGGCGCTCGCTACCGACGTAATTGACACCTAGTACTAAAGCCGTAAGTCGGCCTGAACCTGTTTGCGGTGATGGCTGCGACGTGCGGCGGCTTGGTGGGCTCGGCGCCATCGCGACCACGCCGACACCTCGGCGCGGACGAACGGTCTGGCCAACGTCAGAGCGGTAAACCACTCTGGCATGGACACCGACGCCGCCAAAAAGCTCAAAGAGCTGCGCGAACAGAACGCCCGGCTCAAGCGGCTACTCGCTGACTCCTAGCTGGAAAAGAACGCGTTGCGCGAGGTCGCGAACGAAAATTCGGAGCCCAGCCGCTAAGAGCGTGTCTCATGGCGCTGACCGGGCTTTCACCAGTTTCTTGTAGCAGGTCAATGCCGCTGCCAGGGTGAGGAACCCGCAGTAGTGAGTGTCCTTGCGGTCGTAGCGGATCGAGAGCCGGTGATAGCCGCCGAGCCAGGCGATGGTTCGTTCGATGACCCAGCGGTGCCTGCCGAGGTGTTGACTCGACTCGATTCCTTTGCGAGCGATTCGGACGCCGATGCCTCGATCCCGCACCCATTTCCGCAGTTCGTGGTGGTAATAGGCCTGTCTGCGTGTAACTTTCCCGGCTTGCGCCGACGCGGACCGCGCCGGGAACGGATCGCCGGGATCGCTCGCACCAACGGTCGCAGGGCGGCGGCGTCAGGTGTGTTGGCCTCCGAGACCGCGACCGTCAACGGTATCCCCGTCCGGTCCGACAGTACGTGCAGTTTCGAGCCCGACTTGCCCCGATCGAGGAGGATTCGGCCCGGTCATGGGCCCCCCTTTGCTCGAACCGACGCACCGTCGACCACGACGCGCGACCAGTCGAGCAAACCCTCGCTGCCGAGCTCGTCGAGCACGGCGCACTGTAGGCGCCGCCATAGACCTTCCTCGGTCCAGGCGGTGAACCGGCGGTGCGCGGTCGGGACAGTCACCCCGAACGAGGGCGGCAGCATCCGCCACACACATCCGCTGGTCAACACATAGACGACCGCGGTGAACACGGCTCGCTCATCGGTCGGGGCAGTGCCGCCGCCTTGGCGACGTGGGGTGAACACCGGCAGCAGCGGCTCGACCATCTCCCACGGCTCATCGGCACCAAACGCAACGACAGTTTGTCGGTCATGACCGAACATCATGCACGACAGCCGATTCCGGCCATGCCGCGACTACTGCCTACGACATGAGACATCCTCTAAATGCGGTGCCGTGGACACGCTCAAACACAGTTTGAGGACGGAACAGTTCGCGAGGCGAGTGAGGAGGTAACTCTTGACCACCGCCCTTGGACGGCTCCCGGTGTGCGGATTCATCGGTGTGTTCGAGATAGATCCGGCACAACTGTGCCGGATGCCACGACCGACAACCTTTACGGGATAGGCATGACGATCACCGCGATGCCGACGGTGAACGCGATCCGCCATGTCGTATCGGCGCCGCCAGGAATTGTGACCTACGCCGACATCTCCGCCGCAGCAGCGGCTTTCGAGCGCCTGCCCAGCCAATGATGCGATCCAGACCCCGAACTACCACCACGATAGCCGCGGCCGACCAGGCTGTAGCCGGACTTCCCGGCTGCAGGCTGTGACTGGCGCGCCGCTAGCACGTCGCGGCGGTGAGTCGGCTGCTCACGACACGATCTTCAATATCCCCGACATGCATGGGAAGCAACCCTGGACGAGATTGCTAGGTTGGCCAGCTGTCGCTCAGAGGGTGAACGTCAGGGCGTCCGGTCGAAGGTAGTCGCCGGGATCGGAGAGGAAACGCAAGGTCGGGCGCCCCTGCGCGGGAAGGCGTTCCAGCTCGCCGCGCAAGGTCTGCTCATAGGTGTCACCACGCGCGGTGAAGCCGGGAAGCCAGTTGTCGTGATGGCTGGGCACGAACATCGCCGGTCTGATCGCCTCGATGTACTGGCGCACATCGCGTAAACCGTTGAGTGGCTGGTTGAAACCCTGGATGGCGCCCAGTTGCACGTCGCTGCCGGGCAGCGCTCGCAGGA
>NZ_BDBR01000073.1 GCF_001613085.1 Nocardia salmonicida NBRC 13393 | reverse complement strand
GTCGTCGCGATCTTGTTGTCGGGCCGGTTCGTTGACAGGTAGTCGCGCACGATCAGCGCGGCCTGTAGCAGCCAGATGAGCTTTGCATCGTGTGCGCTGAGGCCCACGAGGTCGTAAATACGTCGGAGCCTGTAGTCGACGGTATTCATGTGGACATAGGTCTCGCGTGAGGTGAGTCGGCGGTTGAGGCCGTTGTTGATATGCGCGCGTAGCGTGGCGATCAAGTCAGGAAACTGGGCAACCGGGTCGAGGAACGATTCGAGGTGATCGCGTCCAGGCCCTGGCCGCGTCAGTTGATACTCGATAGCGAGGTCTCGGATCTGATACATGCCCGGCGGGCGATGGAGTCTTGTCGCCACATCCAGTAGTTCGTGTGCCTCCTCGGCCGCCGAGGGAATACGGTCGCGGTCGACGGTGACGCCGACCACGATGAGTGAGGTCCGTCCGACTATGCCGCGGATGTCCTCGGTGGCAAACGATTCCGGAACCAGAATCGTCGCGCCGTGCCGGGAATCCAGGCCTGGCACGGGTTGCCCGTAGGTCGTCGACAGCATCGCCCGGAACTCGCGCGGTGACACCGCACTGCGCGTGGACCGATCCGCGGCCACCGCAAGCACGGTGTACCGCTCATCGAGTGGTGCCTCGTGCTCACGGGTAGCTCTTGTCGTAAGGCGGCCACTGAGCAGAATGCGCGCCACATAGCCATCGCGATCGCCGCTAGGCGGTGCGACCTCGGCGTAGATCGACGATACCGTCGTGGTCACCCAGGTCAACGCATCCATCAGTCGACGAACTTCGCCGAAGGGCGCGCAGCGGGCTTCGAGATCGTCGAGATGCAGTCGGAACCCCGCGTGGACATGCTGCTGCACTGTTTCGATCGGTATACCGATGCTGGCCCACCGCGCAACAGCGGGACAAGTAGGCGGAGGCACCTGGACGCCGTGGTGCGTGGGCTCTGTGTGGGACACCAGTGCCATGCAGTCGGCAACGATGGCGCTGATCTCCTCGCGCAAGACGTTTCCTCGTCGGCTACAACGCGGGATCGTTTCGAAAATCTGGTGCGCGATCCGATCGGGCGCCGACGAGAGTTGCGCCGATGACCCGAGTTCGATGTGGCCGGCCATCGGGCTCACAGTGCGCCGCCACCGATCAACCACGGGTTGGTCCAGTTCGGAGCCGAGTGGTCGACGGGGTGGATGGCGTTGAGGGCGAGAGAGGCCGGGGCAGGTGAGTACCTGAGGATCAGGTGATCGGAAAGGTTACGGTCACGCCCTTGCTGGTTGATACTGCCGACCCTCGCCGCCGAATGCCGATCAGTCGGCGCCGAGGTGGGCTGGCGGCGAGGCCGCATGGGTAGCAATGGTGTAGTGAGCAACAACTGTCTCCGATTCATGTGCGCAGTGCTACTTGGCCCCGATCGGCTTTCCGAAGAACGAGGCGACCGTTTCACCGAAGATCGAGGTGAGCAGCCCCAGACCCTCGTGATCCAACGCCATGGAACCCGCGTCGAAGGTGCTGCAGCCGGGCTGGGCGGGAATACCTTCGAGTCGGTCGCGCATCCACAGCAACGCCCTGGGTGTCCCGCTGACAGCCGTGCTCAGATGCTGGGAGAGATGCTCGCGGGTGTACTGGACCTGGGCTGCCGGATTTTGGCAGTAGGTGTCTACCAGCGTGTTGACCGGGCCGACCGGGATGAGTTCGTCCGGGTTGCCCTGCCAGATGAACATCGGCATGTCCGGCAGAGTCTTACCCATCCGGGTCTTGTCGATGACCTCGTCCACGACCGGGTGATCCAGTGGGTCGCCGGGCACAGTGAACATGCCCTTCATGTTCACGAACGGAAACACCGAGGTGTTGAATGCGACGCACAGCCCGTCCTTGACCGTCGCCAGACCCTGTCCGAGTGGGTTGAGCTTGGCGTCGAGCAGCGCGTCGAATTCGGGATACTCCCTGCCCAGGCCGAGAACGGCCGACATGATCATGCCGGACCACAGCTGTCCGTTACCGACGTTGAGGACCGCGCCGAGGTCGGCGGGCACGCCCCCTTCAGCCACCGCTACGACGTTGAGTTCGGGCGCGTAGCTCTGCTTCAACTCTGCGGCGTGGCCGGTGGCGATCGCACCACCGGAGTAACCGAACAAGCCGACTCGTGTGTGGGGTGCCAGGGCCATCGGTTCGAAGTTCTGCGCGGCGCGGATGCCGTCGAGGGTGATCCGACCTGCGAGCGGACCGGCGGCGAACGCGTTGTTGGGGCCCTGATGGTCAGGGACCACCACGCCCCAGCCTTGCTGCAGCGCGGCCTGGGTGATGAAGAATTCCAAAGGCACGACCACTTGACCGCCGAGCGTGGCCAGGGTCCACTGCTGCATCGCATAAGACGGCGAGCAGTATGCCGCGAGAGAGTCCTCGGCGGCCTGCATCGACATCAGCTTGTCCGGCGCCGAACCCCGCGGTTTCAACACCGTCGCAACAGCCGCGATGGGCTCACCGCGGGAGTTGTTCGAGCGGTAGGACAGCAGCCAGGCATCGACATTGACCGGGATCAGGCCCATGTTGGCGACCGTCACCTGCCGCGCCGCGATGATCTCGCCCGGCGCTTTGGTGGTCACGATGTCGGCGGGCGGGTAGTAGAAGTCGCGATCGAGCTCCGGCGGCATCGGAACGGCGACCGCGGGCTGGATCGAAACCGGAGCGGCGATAGCGGTGGCAGGCACCAGCAACCCGCCGAGTAAGAGAGTTCCAGCCGTCAGATGCCTGAACGCTCTGTACCAAGGGGTCACGCCGATCTCCATCTGTTCATATGTCAGACTCGCAGTCTAACAATTCGGCAGAGTATGGCATCGAGGTGACGCAGATCGCAACCGCCCCTGAATGGTTTCTGGATCACACCGCCGCTGATACACCGTGTGGCGGCAGCCGCTCGCGCGGCTACAGTGAAACGCGTGACGGTAGACGGTTCTCAACGGGTGTACAGCGGTCGCCCGGTCGAGGACCGGCGGGCGGAGCGACGACGACGGCTCATCGCCGCTGGCCTGTCCACCTTCGGTGAGCATGGTTACCAAGAGACCTCGATCACGATGTTGTGCCAGGTCGCGGGCTTGGCACGAGCGCAGTTCTACGAGCTTTTCGGCAGCCGAGAGCAGCTCCTGCTGGCGGTGTACGACATGATTCATTCCGATGCCCGCCAAGCGGTTGCCGAAGCTCTCTCGACAACCGAGGACCCCGAGGTGGCCGGTCGTGCGCGTGTTGCGGTCCGTGCGTACGCCGAGTCGATCGGAACGAATCCGCATCGTGCACGGGTCTCGTTCATCGAAATCGTGGGCGTGAGCGCTGAAGTCGAGAAACATCGAATCCAACAGCGTCAGGTCTGGATGGGGTTCTTCATCAAGGAACTCAAGCGGGTGCGGGGTTCGGATCTCCCGCCGGCGGGCGGGTACAAGGCCGCCGCGACAGGCTTCATCGGTGCGTTGATGGCCCTCGTGCACCAGTGGAGCATCGATGGGACACGTGCTGAACTCGACGATCTGATCGAAGTTCTCACCAGATTCTTGATCAGCGTGATTTGACGCCGAACGATGACGCACACCGCCGCGTTCGTGGCGACTGTCGCGGTCAGCAACAGATGCGACGATCTCGCGACAGTCCTGACCACAATTTCGACGAACAGCAGAAGCGGGCGAAAAGATGACTCCGACACCGGCCGCCGAGGGTGGCCCGCCGCGCTCGAAAGCTCGCGCATCGATGCCACCGCGATCCCGCGGACGTGCACGGATAGGCGCGATGCTCGATGTCGGGATCGGCACGATCCACGTACGCGAAGACGGCCCCACCGATGGCATGGCACTGCTTCTCGTCCACGGCTTCGACGCGTCGATGCACTGGTTCGACAAGCTCACCCCACTGCTGACCGATAGCTATCGGGTCATCCGCATCGATCTCGTCGGCTACGGCTGCACCGGCGGCGACCGAGCTCCGGACGGACCGGCTCAGGGCTCCGTCGTGGCGGCGGTCCTGGATGCCCTCGACGTCACCGACGTGACAGCTCTCGGGCACTCGTTCGGCTGCGATGTCGCGCTGTCGCTGGCCGAACAGAGCAGCCGCGTATCTCGGCTCGTGCTGGTCGGGCAGGCTCCCGACTACAGCTACGCGAATTTCCCCGTGGGGCAAGCACTGCTCACGTTGCCATTCGTCGGCGATGTGATGCACCGGCTGGCGTGGCCGGCGGCGACCGAGTATTTCGGTCGCATCGCGTTCGCTCCCGGGTTCGTCATCGATGCGGGTCTCGATGCGAACCGAATGTTCAACGACCACCGGGCGATGGCAGCGGCCGCGGCCCATACGGTCCTCGTCGAACGCAAGAAGCGGTTGGCGCAGCGCCCGCTCGACGTCCAATTGCGCGAAATCGGTCTGCCTACCTTGGCCGTACACGGCCGATCGGACCAAATGTATGACTGCGCTGCCACCCTCGCGCGCTACGCAGCAGCCGGCGCCGAGGTCGAGGTGATCGAGGGCGCAGGCCACTCGCCCAATGTCGAACAGCCTGAACTGCTTGCCCGGGCGGTACGAGCGTTCGTGGAACGCAATAGCTGATTTCCGCCGGTAGAAGTCTGGCGCTGCTCTGCGCGAGTGTACGGGCCGCGAACTACCCATCCGTGACGGCGAATTCCAACTTCGTCCACATGCCGGTACTGCACTCGATGCGGGAAAGTCCGTTCGCTCTCGCTCTCATGGTCGGGCTGAGCGTCGGGCTCTGGGGCGTTTTCAGATGGCGCCACTTGCTGTGACAGTCACGAACGCGCCCGGGGCTTGCGTGAGGGGCGGTTCGCGGGGCAACTATGAGGACGAGGCGGTGGTGTTCCAGCGCGCGCGGGCGGCGGCGAACAGGTCCACACACACCGTCACGAGGTCGGCGGGGTCGTCATGGCAACCGTCCATCAACCAGTCGACCAGCAGGTGGTTGACGCCGCCGACCAGTGCGGTCGCGGTCAACCGCTGGCCTCGCGTCAGCGAGCGAGGACTCTCTGTCGCCCAGATGGCCATCACGGTTTCGACGAAATAGCGCAGCACCCGATGGCGACGCTGTTCCATGTCCGGTGACACCCCGACGACCTCGATGAGCACTACCCGCGCGCGGCGCGGGTCGCTGGTCAGGTAGCGGATGAAGGCTTCGAGTCCGGCTGCGGTGAGTGCGTCGAGATCGGGACCGGCCTGCTCGAGGGCGGCGATGGTCTCCGCGCGCATCGCCTCGGCCAAATTGTCGTAGAGGGCGGCCAGGCAGAACTCCTGATTGGGGAACGACTCGTAGAAGTACCGCTCGGTCACGCCGGCGCCGCGGCAGATCTGCTTGATCGACGCGGCCGCGTAGCCGGTCGTGCCGTACTGCTCCAAAGCGGACTCGAGGATGGCCGCACGGCGCTGACGCACTCGCTCCTCCGGAGCGACACCGGAGTACTTACGGCTGGAGGGCTTCGGGCCGGAGGGTGCCGGGCGGGTCATTTGGGGCCTTTCCTTCCTGCCGACGGAGTGCAATACTAGCCGAACTATTTCTGACAATCGCGATTGCCCAACATTGATCGCTGTGTCGAAACGATGCAAGGAAGGCATCAAGCAATGAAGCAAACAACACTGGCCGGGCGCATCGTGGCCGTCACCGGCGGCGCGCAGGGCATCGGGCGCGAGATCGCGCGCCAGCTCGCCGAGGCCGGTGCCCGGGTGGCGATCGGCGACCGCGATATCCAGGCCGCCCAGGCCACCGCGCAGGCACTACCGGGGCAGGTGCATGCATTCACCCTCGATGTGACCGATACCGGGTCGTTTCGCCGGTTCCTCTCCGACATCACCGTCTTGTGGGGTCCACTCGATGTGTTGGTCAACAACGCCGGTGTCATGTGGGTCGGGGCCTTCAGCGACGAACCCGAGACCGCGACCGATCGCATGCTCGCGGTGAACCTGCGCGGTGTGATCCGAGGCGTGCGCTTGGTCGCACCGCCGATGCGCGAGCGCGGCCGCGGTCACATCGTCACCATCGCCTCGGCCGCCTCCAAACTGGCCCCGCCCGGAGAATCCACCTACGCCGCGACCAAACACGCCGTCCTGGGCTACCTCACCGGCGTGCGCGAGGAGCTGCGCGGCAGCGGCGTCGAGATCTCGGTGATCATGCCCGGCGTCGTAGATACCGAACTCGCGATCGGCACCGACAGCGGCGCGACCTCGCGGTTGCAGCCCGGCGACGTCGCCGCCGCCGTCGTCCAGATCTTGCACCGCCCACGTTTCGAGGTCACCCTGCCGGCCTCGATCGGTCTGCTGGTCCGCATCACCGCTGTACTCCCGCAGTCGATCCGAGACCAGGTATTGCGCCGCACGGTGCCCAACCAAGTCGAGGCAACACGGGATTCGAACACCCGCGCAGGCTACGAACACCGCGCCCTGACCGAGACCACCGACCCCAAGGAGCCCTGATGACCAACATCGAAACCGCCACCGTTCGCCCGATCCCGGAGTTCTCCGGCGTCCACGACATCTGGCCCCGGGGCCGGCGGCTCGACGCCGTTCGCGAAGCGGCACTGAGCTACCGGAAACGGTTTCTGCGCCAGGGGCAGGTGAAAGCGGTCAAGAGTTTCGATATCGCCGCCGCGCCGTATCCGGCGCAGTACGCGTTCCAGAATTACTCGGTCAACCTCAACCCGTTCATCTCGATCATCAACCGCATGTTCGTGATCCAGTTCGAGGGCTTCGACGGCAAACTCAAGACCCTGGTGTGGGAACCCACCGTCGCCGCCGGATCCGCGCAAGCCCCGTTCTACGGCCAGTTGCAGCGCTTCAGCCGCCGTGTCGGCCTGGAATCGCTGTTCGTCAAGTACTACAACGATCCCGATCAGGTGCTGCCGCGCCTGGGGTTGACCAACGACGACGTGGACTACATCAGCTTCGACCACCTCCACGTCCAGGACCCACGCATGATCGTGGGCAGCAGCGAGCCCATCGAAGGCGAGACCCAACCGCGCAAGCCCCTGTTCCCCAACGCCAAACTGCTCGTGCACCGCCGGGAACTGGGCACCTTCGAGTCCATGCATCCCATGCAGTGGGCCTGGTATGTCGACGGCGGCATGAACGGGGTACCCGCCGACCGGCTCGAAATCTTCGACGGCGACGTCGAACTCGGAGTCGGCGTCAGCCTGCTGTGGACACCCGGCCACACCGACGGCAACCATTCCCTGGTCGTCAACACCCCCGACGGAGTGTGGGTGTCGTCGGAGAACGGGATGGCCGCCGACAGCTGGCAACCCGAACTGTCGAAGATCCCCGGCGTGCGCCGCACCGCGCAGTTCTACGGCCGCGAGGTCGTGCTCAACGCCAACACCCTCGAAGACTCCCTCGACCAGTACGACTCCATGGTGAAGGAGAAGACCCTCGCCAGCCCGTCGCCGCGGAACCCGCAATGGCGCCAGATCATCCCGTCCTCCGAATGCGCGAACTGGAAGCGACAGTGGCCGGTCGTGCCGACCTTCAGCCACGGCGGCCTGGACTACGGCACCATCACCGTCCCCACCCGGTAACCGGGCTAGAACCCCTGCCCGCACCGGATACCGGACGCCCCGCCCGCATCCGCACACCGCCGGTACGGGCGGACCTCCCTCCGCACCCTGATCTCGAGGAACCCCATGAACACACCCGAGCCGGTCAGCGCCTCGACCCGGCCGACCGCACCCGGCACACCGCACCCGGCAAGCGGTCGCTTCGATGATCCTGTGACCACGCTGCCGCGCTCCGTCGCCGCGTGGCTGACCATCTGGGCGTCGCGGCTCTTCGTGCGGCCCATACTGTGGCTACTTCCGCTACATACGCCGCTCGGTGTGCTCGGCTACCGTTTCACACAGGTCGTGGCCTGTCGGATGTGGTTCGCTGCGACGCTGCCACCCATGAGAGTCGATGCCGCAGGCCCCGCGGGCCGGACCATCGGAGAATGGGTCGGCGGGCAGGCAGAGCCCGACGCCCGGGTGATCTATTACATCCACGGCAGCGGATACATCAGTTGCAGTCCCTGGACCCATCGCGGCCTGGTGTCGGAACTATCACGCCGACTGCGCCGACCTGCCTTCGCCGTGCGCTACAGGCGAGCACCGAAATACCGCTTCCCTGCCGCCCACGACGACATCCTCAACGGCTACCTGTGGCTGATCGACCAAGGGCACACAGCGAGCGACATCATCGTGATGGGCGATTCGGCCGGCGGCCACCTCGCCCTAGGCTTGTGTGTCCAACTCCGCGAACTCGGAGTCGACCAGCCTGCGGCGTTGATCGGATTCTCCAGCCTCGTCGACCCGACCTGGCAGCTCGCGGTGGCCCACAACACACACGTGTGGGACCAGTTCATCTCCGCCCGCACCGGTCGACGGATCACCCAAACCTATTTCGTGGACACCGATTTCAGTGATCCGCGCCTGGATGTCCTCGCCGCGGTCGGACCTGACCTGCCGCCGATGCTGTTGCAGGCGGGCGGCAGCGAGGTTCTTTGCTCGGACTCGCAACACTATGCCGCGGCACTGCGCGCGGCCGGCGGGCGGTGCGAACTCGAGCTGTGGTCCGGGATGTTCCATGTGTTCCAGATGGGATACTCGCAGCTGTCGGAGGCACGACGCGCACTCGACAGCGTCGAACAGTTCGTCGAGAGCATCGACGCGAACAACGGCCCGACCGCCTGACGGTCACATCGCTGGGCTGCCCGACTGGCCCCCACAACACGCATCCACAGCCAGCACCCAGACACTTCGGGGCTGACCCGCCCCGGAGATCGCTAATCCGGGACCCCTGGCGCGAGCTCCGAGGGACCGATACGCCCGTCCCCCGGGGCGAGGGCCCAGGGGGTCAGAACAGAGTGTCGTGTACCCGCAGCGGCCGGTACCCGGTGGGGCCGAGCGCGGCGAGTTCGGCGTCGATGTCGACCTCGATCGCGCCGAAGAAGTTGATGTTGGCGCTGTGGGCCGGAGAGATGTGGGCCAAGACCTCGTCATCGATGCGCTGCCCGGACCGGCGCATCTGCTCGACTGCCAGCCCGTAATACTCGGTCGTCCAGGCGATCACGGCGTTGGTGGCCAGGGTCAGACACCACGCCTGCTCGGTCTGATCGACGAGCTGGCGGGCCCGGATCATGCCCTCGTGGGCATACAGCAGATCGCGACACAGCGCGTGCAGGGATTCGCCCTTGTTGAGCTGGCGGGAGGCCTTGCGTCGATAGTCCGGATCGGCCAGGTACTTCACGGCGCAGATCGTGCGCCGCACGCCCCGTACTCCTTCAGAGCCGCGGCCAGGGTGTTCTGGCGCCACCGACGCGGAGAGCTTGCCGACCAGCAGCGACGCGGTGGCGTGCCCGAACTTCAACGACCCGGCCAACCTGAGCAGGTCGTCCCAGTGCTCGGCGATCAACTCGACATTGGCCTTGCAGGTCATCAACGGTCCCGCGTGCGGGAACCGGGATTCGGCGTCGCCGCGGGGGCCCGGCCGGTAGAGGGTGATGCGGCCCAGGTCCCGGATCTGTGGGGATAGCTGCGTACCGAGCGGGTCGAACAGCCCGAAGTTGACCAGGGTGACCCCGGGGTGTCGGTGGCGTGTTCGGTGATCGGCAGATCGGTGGCGTTGACTAGGATCTCGTCGAGCACGTAGTGGGCTTCGCGTTTGGTCGCCACGATCACCTTGGTGCCGTAGGTGGTGTGCTGATCGGTGACATGGGTATAGGTCGAGAGCCCTTCACCTGCGAAGTAGCGGCTCATCGGGCGGGCGGTGGTCGATTTTTCGCGCATACGTACACGTCCCCGCTGCGCAGCCGTCGCGCAGCCCGAGCAGCACGCACAGTTCCCAGTAGTGTCGCCGGACTTACGGGCTTGATCGAGGTAGCCGCGCCACTTCGTGGGCACGAACCCGGTCGGGGCCTCGTCGAAGACCTTCCGGCGCCCGGTGGCGTTGCGCTCACGCAGCATCGCGACCGCGATCAACAACTCCGTCGCGGCGGTCCCGCCCGCGAACCCCACCGACGCGAGCCGCGGGAGTGAACTGGCGCAGGTAGTTGTAGGAGGAATCCAGCGCGGCCAGATGCCCGTGATCAAGCGGCAACCGGGGTTTGGCCTGCGCGATCGCCGCCTGCAGGCGCTCCCATCCGATCTTCTCCCCGCGGATCAGCGCGCCGATCTCCTCATCGGCGACAGCTGGGTCGGTGAGGATGGCTAGCAGGTCGTCGAGCAGGGCTTGGCGGTCTTCCCCGGACTTGCCGCGTTTCGGCCAGTTCCTGCTGCATCCGGCGTGCGGCAGCACCGAACTTCGCCGAGATCGCCTGATCGAACAAGGCCACGACCTCGTCGAGCACATCGGTACCGGACTGGGCCAGCACCGTGAGCAGGATCGGATACCGCCGCTGCGGATCGCGGCGCTCGAGGGCCTGCGGGGTCAATCTGCGCCCCATCGTGGCCAGGAACCGTCGCCGCTCGGCGGGCAGCACCGACTATCCAGGCGGTCCGCGCCCAGGCCGCGTGGGAACGCCAGCCTGTCGACCTCGGCGCGCACCGCGACCGCCGAAGCTTCCACCGGCCCGGTCGACAGCCCAGGTACTGCGCGACCAACCGCAGATGGCCGGTGCGAGTTTGGGCGCGGCGGCCGTAGGAACGGATCTCGGTACCGTCGACCCTGAGCTGCTCGGCCAGCCGCGCCACCGCGACCGGCGGGGCGGTCACCACACGATCGGGCACGAACTCCAGCCACGGCAACAAGCACATCGCGACCGCGATACCGAGCCGATCAGCCGGACCACGACCACGCTCGGGATCGACGAACGCCAGGTCCGTCGGCGAGAGCGTGAAGAACCGGCACAACTCCTCACGTCCGATCTCCGGGACGCAGACGCGCCAGCTCCTCATCCGCGAAAATGACGTCACAGGTTGATATGTAGCGGTGACTTCGGAGAACTCGCCGCGCCCCGATCGGCCGCGTGGTGCTGACACGACGCCGCCGTGCTCGTCGCGGTACGGCAGTTGATGGCAGAGCGCGATACCGAGCAGATCACGTGGACAGGGAGACCGAGGTGTCAGAAGCCGCGCCTAAAACGGGTCCGCCATACTTCCCCGTCGGGATCGGTGAAGGTCGGTTGCACGGTGTCTCGCGCGATAACCAGCGCGGGTCGGCCTGTGCGGGTGACGGTCGTCTCGGCGTCGACCCCTGCGTCGTCGAACCAATCTGGGTTCGACGACGGCACGCTGTCGGGTGTCGGGGTTGGCCGCGTTGAGAGGCCCGCTTCGGCTTGATAGTTAGGGGCATCGAGGGCCTTGACCAGCTCGGAACGTAGTTCATCGTTGTGTTCTTCAATGGGGGCATTCTTGAGCACGAGCCGGGCACGGGCACCCTCAGCGATCGCCATCGCGAGAGCGTATTGCGACAGCAGTTGTATCTCGCCCATTTCGGCAAAATCGACTGGGGGGGACGCTCGGTGGTTGTGTTCCGCTGATGGCATTCTGGGTGGACAGTCCACGCCCGGCGAACCCTCACTGGCCGATATCGTGGCGATGGCCGACGTCCTCGCCGATCACGTGGTGGAAGGCCCCGAGATGATCCGATACGAACGCGAGATCATGCACAGCAGTGAAGACGGACCCGGCACGCGTGATCGGATCTGTCAGATCGCTCGGTGCTTTCCCCTGGATTCGGGTTGCCTTCTCGACGTGGAGCCTGTCGAAGCTGGCAGATGTTTTGCGGGGCGATGGTATCGCCGATATCAGGCGCGAAACGCTGAGGCAGATCCTCAAAACTGGTGGGGTGTCGTAGCAGGCCACGAAGACCTGGGAGGCAAGCACCGGCCCCGGATTTCGTGGAGACGATGAACCGGGTGCTGGACCTCTATGACCACCCGCCGACACAGGGCCGTGTGGTCTGTGTCGATGAGTTCGGGCCGTTGAACCTGGTGCCTCGCCCCGGCCGCGGATCGCAGCAGGCCGGACGGCCGAGCGTTTGCGTGCCACCTAGGACCGTTACGACGTGGTCCGGCATGTTCAAT
This sequence comes from Nocardia salmonicida NBRC 13393, assembly GCF_001613085.1. Classification (GTDB taxonomy): domain Bacteria; phylum Actinomycetota; class Actinomycetes; order Mycobacteriales; family Mycobacteriaceae; genus Nocardia; species Nocardia salmonicida. The sequence goes on along the minus strand of NZ_BDBR01000073.1, from coordinate 14,230 downwards.
GCTTTGGACCTGCGGACCGGCCAGTTGTAGTACCGGATCCGGGATAGTGAACGGGCGATCGCGTTCTTGGCGTTCGTGAAGTCGTTGAGGCTCGCTGGCCGGGTGAGCGACGGCCGCCTGTTCGCGCGGATTGATCACATAAGCCCTCCGGGGCTTGCGTTCGACCGCGAACGGAGGACTCTCCGCCATAGCGGTTGCGGCGCCAGATGCGACGGCTTGCACCCGACATCGAGAGCCGTCGGGGACGGTGTCGAGGCCGATCCCGTGCCGAGCAGATGTCAGGTCGACGACCACAGCACGGGTCTTTCCGTCTGTGTCTGTCCGGAACTGGTCGTTGGCAAGAACTGAGGTGGGGAGTCGACGTCTCACAACCGACGCTGAAACCGATCCGGCAGCGCTGCTGCGACATCACGCCCTCGTCGGGCGACTCTACGGCGACTCCGAGCCGGTGATCGAGCAGTTTTGTGGCCGCGGGGCCAACCGACTGCCAACCGGTCGCCCCGAGGCAGTGGGAGATGTCGGAGCCGAGGCATAGCGTGGTGAACATTTACACGGTGTACGTGACGCTGACCGACAACGACTGTTCTCGGTGATCGTCGACGGCCCGAAACGCGGTGAGACCAAGCAGTTTCTGACTGTCGCTCGCAGCGCGGAAACCTGCGGCCCGATCGTCACCGAATTCGATGTCATTGTCTCGGTCCAGCACCTCGGCGAAGCCGACGACGCCCCCGACAACCCGCAGTCCCGCTGGCCCGACGGCGGCACCGCCCAACCTCGCCCTACCCGTCGCGGTCGTCTGATGGAAGCGGCGGTCGCATCGGCGTGTAGCCGATCAGTTGGCATGACGATGAAGCGTGTTCGATGAATCCTGCCCGCTGCTGAGTAGCCGCCGCCGGATCTGTTCGGGCAAACCGGTTGGTGCGCAGACGTTTTGGAAGTAGTCACAACGTACACAGATTTATGCAACCTGTGTCAGTTGTCTCAGTAGGCTGCGCCCAGTTGCCGTGGTCAGTGCGGCAGTGTATTGAGGGGTAGTGAAATGCGCGCATGGTTCAACGGTGCGATGGTGGCGCTCGGTGCGGTGATCGCGCTGACTGCCACGGGCCCGGTCGCGGCGCAGCCGCAGGAACCAGTGACGGGGCCTTTGCCGGTGCCGTTCGATCTGGGGGCCGGCATATTGCCCGCCGGCTTGTTTCCCGAAACAGCGCCAGCGGGTGCCAACGACTGGAACTGTCGACCCAGCGCCGCGCATCCGAATCCGGTGGTGCTGGTGAATTCCACGTCGACCTCACAGGCGATCGCGTTTCAAGCCGGCGCGCCATACCTGAAGAACAACGGCTACTGCGTGTTCACCTTCAACTACGGCAACCTTGCCTGGCTGCCAGGCAAGGTCCCGCTGCAGGCGCTCGGTGATATCCGGGCCTCGGCTCGCGAGTTGGCCGCCGAGGTCGACCGGGTGCTCGCGGCTACCGGCACCGAGAAGGTGGACCTCGTCGGCCACTCCCAAGGCGGCGGACTCATGCCGCTGTACTACATCAACGTGCTCGGCGGCGACTCCAAGGTCGACAAGATGATCGGTATCTCTCCTAGCAATCACGGCACCACCCTGAGCTCGATAGCGTTCCTGCGCAGCTTCATCCCGCCGGTGGGATGGTGGATCTACGATGGCCTCGGCGACGTCGCCCCCGCTTTGACACAGCAGGCGATCGGCGACGGACTGTCCGCCGAGATCTACGGGCTAGGCGACACGCGCCCGGGCGTCACCTACACCACGCTGGTCACCAAGTACGACCAAATCGTCACCCCGTACGACCAGCAGTACCTGTCCGGGCCGAACGTCACGAATATCACGCTCCAGGATGGGTGTTCGCTCGATCTGTCAGAGCATCTGTCGACCATGTACAGCGAACGGGTGTGGCGCTTTGTGCTCAACGCTCTCTCGCCCAGCACGGCCACTCCGGTCCCTTGCATCCCGGTGAGTCCATTCTTTCCCGGTGTCCGTTGACGGCTGCCGCCGCCAAATATTCCGACATGTCGGCAAAGCGGGCGAGATCGTTCCGGGTGCCGTTGTAGACGTCGAGGTCGGTAGCGCCGCCCATGCCGGGACGTGCCGCGCTCCGGACCGGTCCGCGGGATGGCCGAAGCCCCGAAGCGGGATGTTCTCACTGTGTGCGCCGGCCCGCTTTCGATCGACACAACCTTTCGATTCATTGACGAATCTGATGCAATCTCGTATCGTATTCGCTATGATCTACATCGCATTGGATTCCGAATGTGACACATATCGCTATCCGGCGAGGGGCCCGGTGTCGCGTCTTCTGCCCATCCCAGTCGGCGGGTGAAGCACTCCTTTGAACTGTGAGAATCGATGAACTCAACTGGCCTGATCACTACCGGGCTTCCGATCGCGTTAACGATCATCATGTTTGGACTGGGTCTGACGCTGAGCACCGGCGATTTCCGTCGAATTGGACGGGAGCCCAAGGCGGTCGTTGTCGCTTTGATTCTGCAACTCTTCATTCTGCCGACCATCGCATTCGGCTTGGTCAGGATTTTCGACCTCAGCCCGTTGCTGGCGGTAGGGGTGATGCTGTTGGCCGCGTCACCGGGCGGGACGACCGCCAACCTGTTCAGCCATCTCTTCCGCGGTGACGTCGCACTGAACATCACGCTCACCGCGATCAATTCACTACTGGCTGTCCTGACCATCCCGATCATCACGAACTTCGCTATCGCGTACTTCGACGCAGATGGTGAGGTCGGCCTGCAGTTCGGGAAAGTGATGCAAGTTATCGTGATCGTTCTGGTGCCGGTGGCGGTCGGAATGATCGTGCGCCGATTTTCCTCCGCCTTCGCCGCACAGGCCGACCGCCCAGTCAGAATCTTCTCGATCGCGGTATTGGTCATGGTCTCGATCGGCGCGTTGTTATCCGAGCGGCAGAACTTGGCCGAGTACGCACGTCAGATCGGCCTGGTCACCGGCATCTTCTGCCTGTCCAGCCTCGCACTCGGCTACGCGGGAGCTCGTCTGCTGAATCTCGGCCAGCCCCAAGCGATCGCCACCTCGATGGAGGTCGGCATCCACAACACGACGGTCGCGCTGACCATCGCACTCAGCGTTCTCGGGAGCTCAGAGGTGGCGATCCCCAGTGCGGTGTACTCGATCCTGATGTATGTGCTCGCCACCGCGTTCGGCTTTATTGTTATCCGCAATCGCTCGGCGGTCCCGACCACTCGACCGGCGACCGCGCAGAAGGCACCCACTATCTGACAGCCCAACAGCAGTCACACAGCAATACCCTGAAAGAAGCACGCGCGCCCAATCCTGGGCAACGGCCGAAGTCGCCGCCATCAGCGCGCTCGGCCCAACCGTCGGCACCGAGTTGGGATTCGCCGAGAGATGTCGTCGAGAGCACGGGCCGGGAATAGACAGGCTCGAATTTGAGGAAGAAGTACGCATGAAGAACAAAGCAGAGCCAACTGTTGGGCTCCGTCATCCCCGATTGCGAAATAAGCTAGGCCGCCATGTAGCCGGAGCGCTCGCTGTGATGGTTGCCTGCACGACCGCCGTTGGTTCCACCACGGCCTTCGCTGAACCGGTCACCTCCGGTCTATTGCCTGTCCCTTTCGATACGGGCGCAGCCATACTCCCGTTCTTTTTTCCCGAAGACGTGCCGGCCGGCGCCAACGACCCGAACTGCAGGCTGACTCCCGAGCACCCGCGGCCGGTGATTCTGGTCAACGGGACCTTCGTCAATCAGGCGGCGAACTGGCAGGCAGGCGCTCCGTTCCTGCGTAACAACGGCTACTGCGTGTTCACCTTCAACTACGGCAATCCGACCTGGATTTCCGAGATCCCCGTGCAATCGGTAGCTGATGTGCGTGACAGCGCGCGGCAACTCGCCGCCGAGGTGGACAAGGTCCGGGCACAGACAGGCACCGAGAAGGTCGACCTCGTCGGTGCCTCGCTCGGTGGCGGTCTCGTCGCGCACCGTTACATCAACTTCCTCGGCGGTGACCGCTACGTCGACAAGCTCATCGGCCTCAGCCCCAGCAACCACGGCACGACCCTCTCGGGCATCGTCTTCTTGCGCAAATCGTTCCCACCCCTTGGGCCGTTCGTCGTCAACGGTTTGGAGATGCTGTTGCCGGCCTCCATCCAGCAGACCGTCGGCCATGAGCTGGTCAAGCAGACCTACGCCAACGGTGACACCCGCCCCGGTGTCACCTACACCACCATCGTCACCAAATACGACGAAGTGGTCACCCCGTTCACCAACCAATTTCTCGATGGACCCAACGTCACCAACATCCTCATGCAGGACGGCTGCGAAGAGAACCAAACCGACCACCTCGGTATCCACTACAGCGAGCGAGCATGGGGATTCGTCCGCAACGCGCTCGACCCGGAACATCCAGCGCCGGTGTTGTGCGTCGCCGAAGGCTTCATGTTCCCCGGCCTGACCTGAGCCGGCGGGGCGCTATCCCGTCACGGCCGTTGTGTGGACAGCCCTTTCTGTTCAACTGTTACAGCTCGGGCTACTAAGTAGGGAGTCGGAACGAGTCCCGAGCAGTTGGTGCACGGGGCATTACGGTGGGTCACGGACGGGTCTTCCCGGTCGAGCGGACGGAGGATGTGGTGTTTTCCATCCTGCCGCTGGGAGGCCCGTCCCCTCACCTCACCCCTACCCGGGCGTCAACAACCTTATGCCCCACAACAACTAGTGCCAGCGGGATTGGGCTCGCTCTGCGCGTTTGCTTGCCAAAGGCGCCTTCAGGGCCCAGCCCCTGCGAACCTGCACCAAAGTTCCTCGCCACCTCGTTGGCTCGTCCCGCACCCGCCGCGCCTACAGCATCACGATCGTCAAGACCGTTGACCAGCTCGACAGCCGTTCTCCAGACGGACAGCTCGTACCGAGCAGCCCCTGGCCTCGATGGCAGATGACGAGATCGGCGCGCTAGGTGGGGCCGACCCAAACACCCCCTTCAGATACTCTGGCCTTCGGTGAGGCTGCGGCGGCGAGAACGCCAACCAGCCAGGGGGTGTAGTTCTGCGGCGAAGCAATCAAAGCGGCATCCAGGTCCACCGGCTCGACCCACGCGTATTCCGAAACCTCCGCCGGGTTGGGCTGGATTGTCTCGCCGACCACGATCCCCACGAGGACGTGGTCCCACTCGTCTTCGACGCGATCGGTCGCCAAGTCTTCGGCACGGTAACGGTAGACACCGACCTCGGTCAGCGCAACGGTGATGCCGAGCTCGTCGACGAGGCGCAATGCCGCACCTTGTGCGATGGTTTGCCCCGGTGCCGGATGACCGCAGCAGGCGTTGGACCATCGGGACGGGAAGCGTGTCTTCACCGCTGCCCGACGCTGGAGCAGTATCCGGCCGGATTCATCGAACAACAACACCGAAAAGGCGCGGTGTGGCTGTCCCGGTGGCTGATGGGCTCGGGAGACCGAACAGGAGCCGATTGTCGTACCGGATTCATCGACCAGCTCAACCAGCAAGGACTCACGATCTGTTACAACACTGTCGACCATCGAAGCCTCTCTCATTTATCAGATGTTGTTCGTCGGGCGCAGGAGCACGTTTCGGGAGCTACGGCATCGGGGCCGTACACGTCGAAGCGAAGGTATATCGTCGCGTCCAACTCGTCATGTCGTGTTCGCAGGCCGACTAATTCTTGTACTCCCGGTGAGCCACCCGACGCCAAGCCCGTGATCGCCGCCCGATATCGATCGACGTCGAAATTGTTCGGATCGGCAACCGACGCGATGGTGTCACAGGCCACCGCGTCCGAATCCGCGGCACCGGGTAGGCGAAGATAGGTGGTCGCCTCAGCGACGCCCTCGTCGCCTTGCCGAAATGCCAAGCAGGTCAATGGGTGATCGGTCAGAATCCGGTCCTGGTCGCCGACAACCTTGCGATAGGCATCGATCGCATTCGACGAACGGTGCAAGGCGGCGAGCCCGGCGAAACGATCGAGCTCGACCGCCGTAACACCGTGGTGGCGCAGATACACCTTGGCACGCGCGGTCGGCTCATCGGACAGGTCGAGGGCGAAGAAGTCCAACTCTTGGGTCGATCGCTGTTCCGAAGTCATGCTGTCGAGCGCCACAGACCAAGCCGAGGACATCCCCAGCCGGGCCATCGCCTTGCCCACCACGTCATACGCTTGCTCCGGCCCGTTCACCTGCGTTCCCAAATACACCTTGTACCTGGGCGCGCTACCCGGCCGCCAGGCAAGCGAGTGCCAGATCAATCCCCCGTCGGAATCACCGGGCAGGAAAAGGCCTTTCACCAAATCGTACGAGCCGAGGTGCACGCCGAACTCGTCCGCCAGCCGTTCAGTCAAATCCGCCCCTGCCTGCCGACAGGACAGCGACGTCGCCGGGTTCCCGAGAGATTCGAAGAGAATCCGGAACTCGGGGACCCCGTCGGCGAAGCTCAGCGATATCTCGGCGGGGAACCCGTCCCCTGACACAAAGGACTGATATCGAGGAATCTGTCCGATCGACCAGTCGCCCCATGGGTCGAGAAGAGCTCGAATATGGCTGGATATAGGGGCATATTCCGATTCGGAAATACCGAAACCAGCGCAGAGTGCGTCCCATTTTTGGCACAGAAAAACTGCATACGAAATGTCGAGCACGGTTCACTCCAGTAGAAATAGATTTACCTGGTGGCAGGCGTGGCCACGCTGCCACCGGGCTTCACTGCTGTTGTACTGCTCGTGTGACTGGGCGCCTCATCCAGCCCGATCCGCTGATGCAGCCGAGCCAAGGGCTTCGGTGCCCACCAGTTCGATGTGCTCATCAGCCGCATCAATGCGGGCCCTAGCGCGGTGCGAATGACGACGGCGTCGATGATGACTGCCAAGGACAAACCGATGCCGAACATGATCATGAACGACACCTTCGACGTGGCCGTCGCCCCGATGACCAACGCCATCAAGCCAGCGGCCGCCGTGTAAATTCTTCCGGTCTTAGCGATTCCCATGGCCACGGCGTGAGTATTAGCCGTCGGCGTGCGATCGGAGGCGAGCCACTCTTCCCGAATCCGGGACAGCAGGAACACCTCGTAGTCCATCGACATTCCGAAGGCGAGACAGAACATCAGGATCGGCATCGCTGGGTTGAGGCTGCCGGTCGGGGTGAAGCCGAGAATGTCGGCGAGGTGACCGTCTTGAAAGATCCACACCATGGCACCGAAGGTCGCTGTCAGCGACAACATGTTGAGCAGCAACGCTTTCAGTGGCAGCACCACGCTCCCGGTGAACAAGAACAACAGCACCAGACTTGTCAGCAGGATCACCGCTACTGCCAACGGCAGCCGGTCGCCCATCGACGTCATCGAGTCGTGGTTGATCGCGGTGTTTCCGCCGAACTGCACCGTTGCGGGCGGCGGCACCGCCCGCAACGCGGCCAACTGGTCCTCGCCTGCCGCGGAGTAAGCATCGACATTGGTGCGGACGGACAGGAAAGTACCCGCGGGTCCAGTCATCCCCGGCGGCGCGGCGAACACCTTGCCACCATTGACGTAGATGCCGTCGCTGGAGGTCACCGCGACGACTCCGACGGTTCGGGACAATCCGGTGGCGTAGGCGCCGATGTCGTGTTGGTTGCCTTGGTATCCGGGCACGGCGATCACTGAACCGGAGGCAAGCCGGGCGTCGAAGTCCTCGCGCAACGCGTCTCCGACAACACGGGCCGATGCCTGCGCGGGCAAGGTCCGATCGTCGGGGTAGCCGAAACGTGCGCCCAAGAAGGGTGCGCCGAGCAGCAGCAGGATCGCCGTGACAACGATGGCGACCGGAGCCGCCCGCTTCATGACGGCGGTGACCACCCGGTACCAGCGGCTGTGCTCCGGTGGCACCGGATCGCCTGCAACGCGACCCATACGACGCCGCAACCACACGCGAAGATCGAGCGAGTTGACCCGCTCGCCGAGCAGAATCAGGCACGCGGGCAGGATCACAATGGCCGCTGCGGCCGCCGCGATCACCACCGCGACCCCGGCATAGGCGAACGATCGCAGGAAGTACTGCTCGAAAACCGCCAGCGCTGCCAGTGAAAACGCCACGGTCAACGCCGAAAACACCACCGTTCGGCCCGCGGTCTGAATCGAGCGCACTACTGCCGCCCTGGTCTCGAGGCCGCGTGCGAGTTCTTCGCGATAGCGGCTGACGATGAGCAGGCTGTAGTCGATGGCTAGGGCGAGCCCAAGCATGCTGACCATGTTCATCGCATAGATCGAGATGTCGGTGAACAGCGTCAGCGCCCGCAGGATGCCTAGTGAAGCGGCCATCGCGAACAGGCCGATGGCCAGCGGTAGCGACGCCGCGATGAGGCTGCCGAAAACCAGGACCAGCAGCACCAACGATACGGGGATCGCGATGGCTTCCGCGCGAATCGTGTCGTGCATGGTCTGGTTGTAGATATCGGAGAAGGACACCGGCAGACCGCCCGCGTGCACGCTGACACCGTTGTCGTCGGTGCCGTTGAGTTCCTCTTCGAGTTTGCCACCGGCGATCTGGGCCGCGCTCTCGTCGCCGGGGATGTTTCCGAGGATGAGCGCGCTCTTGCCGTCTTGGCTGCGCATGCTCGCCGTGAAGGCCGGGCTGACGGGTGTCCAGTACGACTGCACGCCAACGACTTCCTTGTGCCGACTCAGCGCATCGAGCACCCGGCGCCCTGCCGCCCGCGCCGCCTCGCTGTCGACCCCGCCGTCGGCGTGCACGAGCACAACGAGGTTGGGATTGCCGCCGGGAAAATTCTCATCGAGAAACCGACTTGCCTGCGCCGACTCGGCATCGGTGGTGAGAAACCCACCGAACTTCAGGTGCGATTGCACGCTCGCACCGAATGCTCCGCACGCCATCATGATCAGCAGCGCCGCCGCGATCACCGCACGGGGAGATCCGGTGGCGAACCGGGCCACTGTCGACAACACCGGCGCTCAGCCCTGAGATGCGGTGTCGGCCGAGCGAACTCGACGCCCGAGCACCTTACCGACACCAGGCATCATGCGGGCCTTGGCGATGCCCGTCATCTCGTCCTCGCTGGTGACCGTCATCGTAAAGCCAATGTTGAGCCGGGTCGGCTTCTTGATGATCTGACGCCAGGTCAGCTGGTCGCCGGTCAAGACCAACTCGTGGACTTCGATCACAACGCCAGTTGTCGCGCTGCGTGCGTACGCGTCGAGTGAACCATCGGGCTTGGTGGAGATGTCTACGAGTCCATGCTGAGTTCCGATGGGCGTTTCGATTGTCATTTCCCACGTTCCAGTGATATCCACAGCTCTAATTCCTCAGTGTTGCTTCGTGATCCGTGCGCGGGTCAACGTAGGTCGGTCGGCAGGCTTGCATAGATCTGGTTCGCGGTGTCTTCGGTACCGAGCAGATTCCGCGGCAGGTCATCGACCCTGGTGGTCAGCAGTACGCAGTCGTATCGAGCGTCGCCGTCCTTGTACCAAGCGGGCAGGTAGCCGTTGACGGTGAACCGGCGGCCCGCATCGTCTCCACTCCGGTCACACAGGGCGGCGATCACGTCGGTCTTGTCGGCAAGCACATACACCGTCATGTGCGAGATCCGGGCCGGACCAAGTTGATTCGCTTCGTCGATGACGTTCCACAGCGCGCGACGCACGCCGTCGGGGGTATCGCCGTGCACCGCGCTCACGATCGCCGCGCGACTGGGTGCGAACAGCGAGTACGACACCCGCCCATCGCCGGATACATGGGTGGACTCCGCTTCGCGCCCAGCGGCGATCGCGGCCGGGTACACACCGTCGGTGGTTGTCACCCTCAACTCGGTGATGTGCTTAGCGAGCGAGGTTTCCGGGTCCAGGAACGGTTTCGGTGGCAGCACTCGCACGACATCGCGCTCGGCCAAGAACGTCAAGCCGATCAAGTGTTCCTCGCGCATATCGCCGTTCGGGTGCATTCCCCCGTCGGTACCCACCCACACCACCGGATTGCCGATTTGATCGGCGACGTAACCGAACAACATCCGCGAACGTTCCGACCGGGCGTAGCCATAGACCAGGTCGGCGTCCAGGCGTTCCTTCGCCGTGTACCCGGTGTAGGCGAACATTTTCAGGAAGTGACCATTGCCGCTGTATTCACGCAGCACGGCGGCTCGCCCGAATTCATAGGCGGAGGTGTGCGGTTCCGCGGTTCCCACGCTCGAACCGACAACAATGCCGTTGTCGAGACCGAGCACCCAGATATGCTCTCCGCTGGAAAGTAGTCGACGAATTCGCTGAGGATCGACGCAATCCAGAATCGGAAACCGCCCGTCATAAACCCGGTCGTAGAGCTCGGCGATTTTCTCGGCGTCGGCGGGCTCCGCGAAACGAATCTCGATGTCAGCGGTGCCCGCATCCGACACCAAAGTCTCGGTCATGCGGGCTCACCGACGATTTCGAGGTGCTGGCTCAAGGACCTGCGGGGCGCGGGCTCTCCTGCCTGCAACGCGGGACCCGCGACGATTCGGAATGTCATCGCCAGCGGCGCGTCGCTGCCTTCGAGCAGCGAGTTGCGCAGCTCGGTCATATGGTTGCCCAGGAGCGCACGCTCGTGGTCGTGGAACAGGTCCCCTTCGGGGACCGTGAGCATCTCGGACTCGAACAGTAGCGATGTCAACGGGTGTACCCCGACATTGACCGAGGATGCCGCCAGCCACAGGCGCAGGAACGCCCGACCCGCTTCCACGAAGTCGCGACGCACGTCACCTGCCACGGTGATCGCCCCGACCGCGGAGGCACCCAGGACCCAATCGCGGCTGTATTGCAGCAACGCTGTCGCCTCGCCACGCTCGCGCAGGAACCGTGCCACCGCAGGGCGGCGCAGCACCCGCATCATCGTCCGCTCAGGCAACGTCAATCCGAGGGTCTCCAGAGGGACGCCGTCGCGACGCTCGGGCTCCTCCTCCCGGAAGTAGAACTCGCTGAACGTCTCCTTGTTCATCTCCTCGATCAGCACGCGGAGCCGGTTGGCCACGGCCACGCCCTCACCGAAGGTTTCCTTGCACTTGTCGTCCTCGCCGAGCCAGACGGTCGAGGCGAACTCCGCCACGACGCTCTGCAACATGGCGCGTTCGTCATCGGTGAGTGGCCGACCCTGCTCGCGAGTCCGCTGGCTGCGCCTGGTACTCAGCACGGCACCGAGAGCACGCTCCTGCGCAGTGGACTCCGCGCCGACCTCGCCGACGGTGACCTTCGTGTAGACGAGACTGTCAGCCCCTCGCGGGTCGTATTCGACAGTCGCTGATAGGCCGCGGGCGCGCGCGGCCACGACGATACTTTCGGTCACCGCACCCAGGGTCACCGCGCTCGCGGTGCCCTTGCACTCGAACAGCGCTGGCGTGGGGAAGGTCTCGGGCACGAAGACGACCTCGATAACCCTGCCGGTCACGACGAACTGCCATGGCTGGGTATTGCCACCCGACGGGGCGCGCATCGCCAGTTCGAGAATCTCCCGGATGTCGGCGGGCAACGCCGTGAGATCGGGCACCGCCGCCAGGGGCGGCGGCTGCAAAGTCGGCTGTGCCTGCGGGAGCGCGACCATGCCGAGACCGAAGGGGATGTCCACATGCCTGCGGCCGGAAGGCACGTCGTGGCCAAGGAAGATCGCCCGCGCGGTCGAGGCCACTACTGCCCCACCGTGATTCACCTCGGCGGCCAGCTGCGGCCACGTGGTGAGCGTCGTATCCAACTCGATCGCGGAGGTCGCGCTGCGGTCGGAGATGGTGTCGACACCGATCATCGTCGCCATCGCGGCCAGCTGCATGTCGCGGTCCGCGTCTTCGAGTATCTCGGTGCTCAGCTCGCCGAGCAGGCCACCGAGCAGGGGTCGGGTCGGGTCCAAGTCGAAGCGTTCGATCTCGAGCAGACCTCGATCGCTGGCCTCGGTAAGCACCGGAATCCCTCGGGACCTCGCGTGTTCGCGCGCCAAAATTTTCACGAAGGGCATGTCGCACTCCTCGACGAGAAGATCGAGACCCGGTGCGTCGTCGAAGAACTCGTCGATGCTGAGGTCGTCGACACCGTCCTCGTACACCAGCACGGTCAGGTAAGGGTCCAACTCCGCGATTTGTCGGGCGGCGAGCTCGGCCTTGTTGACACCGAGGTCAGCCACGCTCGCCCGCAATCGGTTCAAGTTCGAGATGTCCAGCTCGTCGAAGTCGGCGAGCTTGATCGTGCCGAACGTCCGCTCCGAGGCCATCGTGAGCGCGATCGAGTTGCCCACCGACAAACCGAGCACACCAACGGTCTTGTCCGCGAACCGCGCCTGTTCCTGCGAGGTGATCTTATTGCGGTTGGCCGCAGTGCGAACTTCGACGAATTCCGGCTCGTCCAGCATATGTACGAGGTAACCCGACCAGGGGTAAAAAACCCACACGCCGAATTGATCCAGAGGCGTGCCACCGACAATCTCCGCTACGACGTCGGAACGGTCGGCGAACCTGCCCCGATCCGGCGTCCTGACTCGCGCCAAGTTTTCCAGTTGGAGCTCGATCTCGTCGCGGCGGGCGAAAATCGCACCGAGACTGTCCAGAGCCTCGATAGCCGCTAGATCTGCCTGCACTGTCCGCCGAAAAATTCTGTGACGATCCAACATTTGACACCCCTAACTAACCCCTGTTGCCCGATTCGTACCGAGGTTCAGTCGAATTACAGACAAAATTTACTACTGCTGATATCAACCTCAAGGCGAGGCTAACGAGAAACGTGTTGCTCTGCAACATAACTCAGCGACAGTCACACCGAACGTCCATGAGGCTCCAGCGGCGGAGCTCCAGCCACGGAACTTTACTTTGAATGCCTCGATATTCCTCTTGCGAAAAATGAGAGGATGACCAACATCGCGCACATGGAGCGCCGATGTTGCGGTTATAAATTCCGTTGGACTACCTAGCTACGTGCCGCCGCCCTAACATTTCTCGACGACTCCTCACCGGACGGCTGTGACACTTTCGTATGCGGGGCGATGTTGACGATCGTCGGCGTCTTCTCGGCGATCGGCCCACGCGCGTCCGCGGGCCGGTAGACGTTCGCCTTCAACACCGTGCCGTCACTCATGGTGAGCGGTACGTCCCACTCGATGTGCACGTCCGGGTATTTCGGCGGTGCCTCGTAGTTCGACAACCAGCGTGCACCGTCGGCACCGCCGTCCCGCGCCGCTGCGGCCGGCATCCATGCCAGCGCAGCGAGCATCGCCGCGCACAGCATGACGACCGCAACCGCCAGCGATCGATGCCGAAGGGCCCTCTTCATACAACTCCCCGATCGGGTATCGCAACATCAGCGAGTGCAACACTACACAACGGATACCTTTTTGTATCCTTACGGGGGTTGGAGTCAATGACGAACCGCCCCAACGAGTTAGCACCCGTTTCCGATAGCTGTCAGGATGACCACGTGTCAGAGTTCTCACACAGTCCGCGCCCCCTCACCCGGCGCACTCTCCTCGGCGGCGCGATCGGCGCCGGGCTGGTCGCGACAGCGGGCCGGGCCCTCGCGGATCCGGGCGAGCGCATGACCGCCGCGCGCACCCGCTTCTTCGGCGCTGCCAACGTCGATCCGGTGACGGGCGCGGTACGCGGCGATCGAGTGATCCTGTCCTGGTTCGGATGCACGAGTTTCGCCGCGGCACTGGGCGGGACCGTGGTCCTGCTCGACGCGTGGGTTCCCCGTGGCGCCCACAGCGGATACGTCCCGACCACCGTGGCGCAGGTGGGCGAGCTCCGCCCGGAGGCGATCTTCCTCGGCCATGGACACTTCGACCACGCCGGTGACGCGGCCGCGCTGGCGCAGGCCTCCGGCGCGGTGCTGTTCGGCACGGCCGAGCACTGTGCCCAGGTGCAGCGCCAGGTCGGGGCGACGGCCTTGCGCACCGTAGTGCTCGGTGACGCTACGTCGGCGCTCGGCCAGACCTATCACCATTCGGTCGGATCGGTCGAGGTGACGGCGGTCCGGCATGTGCATTCGGGACCGAAACCTCCCGACCGCAGCGGCGAGGGTTCCGCGCCGTTCTTTCCGGTGCCCGACATTCGTGATTCGATCGCGAACCCGCCGCAACTGTGCGATCTCGTCGCGCTCGGGTCGTCGCTGTCCGATCAGGAAGGCGGCAGTCTGCTCTACCAGTTCCGGGTGGGTGGCTTCACCCTCACCTGGCACGACTCCGCCGGGCCGCTCACCGAAGCCGCACCCGAGGTGTTCGACG
>NZ_BDBR01000072.1 GCF_001613085.1 Nocardia salmonicida NBRC 13393 | reverse complement strand
TGGGTGCTCGGCGGGGAAGGGCTGCGCTTCGTGGGAAGGCGAAGCGACAGCGACGGTTTCGTCCCACCACAGGTCACGGACCTCGGTCCACGGCACGTCGAGTCCGACCCGGCGCACCACCAGCACATGCTCGACGCTCGACGGATCCGAACCCAGCGCCTCGTCGACGGCGTACTTCAGCGCGGCGGGCTTGCCTCGCCGCCACTGTCCGTCGGTGGTCACGATCAACCGCGCCTGGGCATCGTCGACACGCTGCCGCAAGGCGGTGGGGGAGAACCCGGCGAACACCACCGAGTGGGTGAGCCCGAGCCGCGCGCATGCCAGCATCGTCACGATGGCTTCGGGCACCATCGGCATGTAGACGGCGACGCGATCACCGGCCACGAGGCCCAAGGTGGTGAAAGTATTTGCTGCCCTGCAGACTTCATCGAGCAATTCCGCGTAGGTGATGGCCCGGGAGTCGCCCGGTTCGCCCTCCCAGTGGATGGCGACCTGGTCGCCGTGTCCGTCGATGACGTGGCGGTCGAGGCAGTTGTAGGAGACGTTGAGTTCGCCGTCGCCGAACCAACGCGCGACCGGCGCGTCGGACCAGTCGAGCACCTCGGTGAAGGGCTTGTGCCAGTGCAACCGGTTGGCCTGCTCGGCCCAGAAACCGTCGCGATCGGCGCGCGCCCGCTCGTACAGCGAGGCATCGGCATTGGCCGACGCGGCGAACTCGGGGGCAGACGGGAAACTGGTCACAAGAAACTCTCCTTCGGAAAACGTGGGGTACAACCCGTGCCGGTGGGGCGAACCACCGGCACGGGCAGGGTTGGCGTCAGTGCGAGATCGCCTTCTCCGCACCGACGCCGGTCAGCGACCGGACTTCCATCTCCGCGGCCTTGGCCTGATCGACCTGCTCGCCACGTCCACCGAGGAACGTACCGAGCACACCGAGCGCGAATGCCAGCGGAATGGACACGATGCCCGGGTTGGACAGCGGGAACCAGTCGAAATCCGCATCCTTGATCATCGCGGTCTTGTTGCCCGACACGGCGGGCGAGAACACGATGAGCACGATGGTCGAGATCAGGCCGCCGTACATCGACCACAGCGCGCCGGAGGTGTTGAAGCGCTTCCAGAACAGCGAGAACAGGATGGTCGGCAGGTTCGCCGCCGCCGCCACCGCGAACGCCAGCGCCACCAGGAACGCGATGTTCTGGCCGTTGGCGAGGATGCCGAGACCGATCGCGAGCACACCGATCACCACCGCGGTGATCCGCGAGACCCGCACCTGCTTGACCTCGTCGACCTTGCCCTTCTTGATGACACTCGCGTAGATGTCGTGGGCGAACGAGGCCGACGCGGTGATGGTGAGTCCGGCCACGACCGCGAGGATCGTCGCGAACGCGACTGCCGAGATCACCCCGAGCAGGATCACCCCGCCCAGTTCGAACGCCAGCAGCGGAGCCGCCGAATTCTGGCCACCCGCCGCGGCGAGGATCCTGTCCGGGCCGACGATGGCCGCCGCGCCGTAACCGAGCACCAGGGTGAACAGGTAGAAGGCGCCGATCAGGCCGATCGCCCACACCACCGAGCGCCGAGCCTCTTTCGCGGTCGGGACCGTGTAGAAGCGCATCAGCACGTGCGGCAGACCCGCGGTGCCCAGCACCAGGGCAAGGCCGAGCGAGAGGAAGTTCAGCTTGGACATCTCGCTGCCGCCGTATTGCGCGCCCGGAGCGAGCACGTCGCGGGCGGCGACCGCCTTGCTGGTGGATTCGCTCACCGATTCCTGTGCGGCACCGAGGATGTCGGAGAAGTTGAAGCCGAACTTGGCCAGCACCAGCACCGTCATCAGCGCGGCGCCCGCGATCAGCAGCACCGCCTTGATGATCTGCACCCAGGTGGTGCCCTTCATGCCGCCGACCAGCACGTACACGATCATCAGCACGCCGACGGCCGCGATCACGATGGATTGTCCCGCGCGACTGGAGATATCGAGCAGCAGCGCGACCAGGCCACCGGCGCCGGCCATCTGCGCGAGCAGGTAGAACAGCGAGACGGTGAGGGTGGTCAGCGCGGCGGCGGTGCGCACCGGGCCTTCCTTCAATCGGAAGCTGAGCACGTCGGCCATGGTGAATTTGCCGGTGTTGCGCAGCATTTCGGCCACCAGCAGCAGCGCGACGAGCCAGGCGACGAGGAACCCGATCGAATACAGGAACCCGTCGTAGCCGTAGACGGCGATCGCGCCCGCGATGCCGAGGAAGCTCGCGGCCGAGAGGTAGTCACCGGCGATGGCGATGCCGTTCTGCGGGCCGGAGAAGCCGCGTCCACCGGTGAAATAGTCGGCGGCGCTGGCATTGTTGCGGCTGGCCCGGATCACCACGACCATCGTGACCGCGACGAACAGCAGGAAAATGGCGATATTGGCGATGGGATTGCCCACCGTCGAAGACGTGGCAAGGGTGACGCTCATGCCTGGCCCCCTTCGAGTTCTTCGCGGATGGCCGCGGCGCGCGGGTCCAGTTCACGGTTGGCGAAACGGACGTAGAGCCCGGTGATGAGGAATGTGGAGACGAACTGCCCGAGGCCGAGCAGTAGACCCACATTGACGTTGCCGAAGACCTTCTGCGCCATGAAGTCGTGCGCGTAGGCGCCGAGCAGCACATAGCTCAGGTACCACGTCAGAAACAGGGCGGTCATCGGGAAAACGAAGCGGCGCAGTCGATTGCGCAGATCTTGGAACTGTGGACTCGCTTGTACCGCGAGCCATTCGTCGGCACTCGGTGTGCGCGGATCTGGCGCTTCTTCGGTGTCGGTTCGGGTCATGCCGGTCGTCCTAGCGTGAAGGGGGGTCGTGCGTGGAGATGACGGTAAGTGCCCGGACGCGCGCGCATGACGGTGTGGTGTGGGTCACTCGGTGAAGGTGGCTGCCCGTGCGGTGAGCGGTCGGTGTGGTGCGACGAACGGTCGTCGTGAGATCACCGGTGGGTGGCTGTTTCGGGGTCGCGGTCGGCGCTCATCCCGAGCCGTTCGGGGGCGTGCATGCGCAGGAAGACCCCCGCGACCGCCCGAGGATCCTGACCCCTGGTGGCCAGGCTCACCAGGATCGTCACCGCGAAGGCCAAGGGCACGCTGACCGCGCCGGGATAGTCGACGATCGCGGCGGGCCAGCCGTTCGCCAGATCGGGGGAGACGCCACCGAGCACCGCCAGCACGGTCGCTCCACCCGCGGTGACGCCGCCGGTGAGCATGCCGGCGGCCGCGCCGGTCGCGGTGAGTCCGCGCCACCAGATACCGAGGACCAGCAGCGGACACAGGGTCGAGGCGGCCACCGAGAAGGCCAGTGCGACAGTGCGCGACAGGTCGAGGGACGCGACGGTCACCGCGAGCGTCAGCGGGACCAGGCCCGCGACCAGCGCGGCGAGTCGGAAGTCGCGGATGCGCCCGCGCAGCACATCGGTGCTGAGCACGCCCGCCAGGCTGACCAGCAGCCCCGACGAGGTGGACAGGAACGCCGCGATCGCTCCGGCCGCCGCCAGCGCGGCCAGCAGTTGTCCACCGAGTCCGCCGAGCACGGCGCCGGGCAGCAGCACCACCGCCGCGTCGGAGGCGCCGGTGATCAGCAGTTGTGGCACGTAGAGGCGGGCGAAGACGCCGAGCAGGATCGGGAACAGGTAGAAGACGCCGACCAGCCCGATCACCGTCAGCGCGGTCCGGCGAGCGGACGGGCCGTCGCGGTTGGTGTAGAAGCGGACGAGTACGTGTGGCAGGCCCATGGTGCCGAGGAAGGTAGCCACGATCAGCGAAAAGACCTGGTACTGGGGGTGTTCCCCGCCGAAGCCGCCACCGGCCGCCACCCAGCTCGCGCCGTCGGCCGGTGCGCCGGCCACCACCGGAACGGCCGAACCCGGCGCGAGGATCAACTCGGTCCCTTCGGCGAGGGTGTGATCGCCCGGTGCCAGCACGACCGGACCTGCGATGGGATGACCGTCGAGCGTTCCGGTGATCGTGACCTGCTGCGAAACATCCAGGTGTACGACGACATCGGTGGAGATGTCGACGGTGGTGCGCTCGTCGACGGTCGGCGGCACTGAGGTGTCGACCGGTCGTTCGTCGGCGAGGAAATGCATTCCGAGCACCAGCGCGGGCACCGCCACCGCGGTCAATTTCAGCCAATACTGGAATGCCTGCACCAAGGTCACCGACCGCATTCCGCCGCCGATCACATTCGCCAGCACGATCGCGCCCACCGCGACCGCGCCCACCCAGGCGGGCACTCCGAGCAGAATATGCAGAGTGAGTCCGGCCCCTTGGAATTGCGGGATCAGATACACCGCGCACACCAAGACGACGAGACCGGCGGCCATGCGCCGCAACCGAATCGACCCCAACCGGAATTCGGCGAAGTCCGGCACGGTGTACGCACCGGAGCGGCGCAGCGGCGCGGCCACGAACATCAACAGGCCCAGATAACCCGCGGTGAATCCCACCGGATACCAGAGGGCATCGGCGCCGTATTTGGCGATCAATCCGGCGACACCGAGAAACGAAGCCGCGGAAAGGTATTCACCGGAAATCGCCGCCGCGTTCCACCGCGAACCCACCGTGCGCGACGCGACCAGGAAGTCCGACGTCGTGCGGGAAAGACGCACTCCATAGAACCCGATGCCGACAGTGGCAAGCGCCGCCAGCAGCAGCGCGGCGACCGTGAGCGCGGGAGTGTCGGGGCTCATGAGCTCGGCGTCAGTCCCCGGCCAGTTCCAGGAAATCGTCTTCGTTGCGTTGGGCGAGGCGAACATACGACCACCCCACCGCGTACAGCATCGGGAACGCGAGCACGCCGAGAATCAGCCAGGGCAGCCGAATGCCGACCACCGCGGCCTCGGCGATCGCGTCGACGCGGAACAGCACCGGCAGCGCGCCGAAGCCGACCGCCACCACCAGTCCCAGGCGCAAGGCCAGGCCGAGCTGGGCCCGGATCAACCCACCGATCAACGCCGCGCCCAGATCGGTCTGCTCGACCACTTCCGTGCGGGTGCGCACCTGACGCGCCCCGCGCCGCTGCGCCAACACCACCCGTTCGCGTGGTGGTCGCTGCGGACCCGTCACCGCTGCGACCAGTTCTGTCGAGGTCCGTGCACGAGCCGCTGCTTGAGTTCGCGCACCTGCCGCCGACTCACCGGCAACTCCACCGCTCCGGCGGCCCCCTCGGCCCGCAAACACACCACCGTCGCATTGCCCGCGCTCCGCAAACCGGTCACCGATCGCAATGCCACCAGATACGACCGATGCACCCGAAGGAAGCCGGCGTCCTCCCACCGTGATTCCAATGCCGACAACGGAATCCGCACCAGATGCGACCCGGTCCCGGTATGCAGCCGCGCGTAATCCCCGTCCGCCTCGACCCACGCCACATCGGCCCGATTCACCAGCGTGGTAACCCCACCGAGTTCCACCGGAATCACCTCACTGGGATGGGCGGACTTCGCGACCACCGTCGCGGGCGCCGAAACCCGCCCCGCCAGAATCCGCCGCACCGCCTCGCCCAATCGAGCGCCCCGCAACGGTTTGAGCAGATAATCCACCGCCCCCAAATCGAAGGCGGCCACCGCGTGGTCATCGTGGGCGGTCACGAAAACCACGGCGGGCGGCTCCGCGAACTCCGACAGAATTCCCGCCAACTCCATTCCGGTGAGCCCCGGCATATCGATATCGAGAAACACCGCGTCGATCGGATGTGCCCGCAACAATCGCAACGCCCCGGTCGCCTCACCCGCCCGATGGATCTCACCGACTCCCGCCTGGGTGCTCAGTAGATACACGAGCTCATCCAGCGCCGGTTTCTCGTCATCGACGGCGAGCACCCGCAGAGCGGTCGAGGGTTCATCGGTGTTCCAAGTCACAACCCATCCATCGTAACCGGCACTGTTGGCGCGGTGTCGAACAATGCCCCGCGAGGTGGATCAGGCGCGAATTCCGGCGCGGAATTTCGGGACGCGCATGCTGACCTTCGTCCCGGCGCCGGGCGCGGTTTCCACGACCAGGCCGTAGTCGTTGCCGAAGGCGGCGCGCAGGCGGTCGTCGACGTTGGCCAGGCCGACGTGGGCGGCCTCACCGGTGCGGGCTGGGCCGGAGTCGGTGTCGACGGCGTCGAGGGCACCCGAGCGCAAGAGGTCGGGGTCCATGCCGATGCCGTCGTCTTCGACGCTGATCAGGCAGTCGGTGCCCGCGTCGGTGGCGACGATGCTCAGTTGCCCGCCCCGGCCGCCGCCGGCGAGGCCGTGTCGGACCGCGTTCTCGACCAGTGGCTGCAAGGCGAGGAAGGGCAGCACGACGCCGAGGACTTCCGGCGCGATGCGCAGGCGCACATCGAGGGCGTCGCCGAAGCGGGCCTGTTCCAATGCCAGGTATCGCTCGATATTGCGCAATTCGTCGGCCAGGACGGTGAATTCGCCTGCGGCGCGGAAGGAATAGCGGGTGAAGTCGGCGAATTCCAGGATCAGTTCGCGGGCCCGATCGGGGTCGGTACGGACGAACGAGGCGATCGTGTTGAGCGCGTTGTAGATGAAGTGCGGGCTGATCTGGGCTCGCAGCGCCCGCAATTCGGCCCGGTCGACCCGAGCCCTCGAGGCATCCAACTCGGCGAGTTCCAACTGCCCGCACGCGTACCGCGCCACTTCCGCGGCCGCCCCGAGCATGCCCGGCCCCGGCTTCCCGGTCGTCACCATGCCGAGCACGCCGACCGCCGCCCCCGTGTCGATCAGCAACGGTTGCGCGATCAACGTGTGCTCGTCACCGGTCACCAGCACCGGCCGCTCATCGGCGACGGCACGCCGCGCCGCATCGGCGAACAGCGCGAGCATCCCGGTGTGCGGCCCATCCCAGGCGAGCAGCGTCGCGTCGGCGTCGGCCACGCCCAACGCCTCGGCACCGGCGAGAGCACGCAGATGCGGCGCCGCCTCGCTCGCGGACTCCTCGGTCAATCCGCGCCGCAACGGCACCGCGGCCAGCGATGCGGTGTGCAGCGCCTGATGGACGGCGCGCTGGGCGGGTGTGGTGACGACACGCTGGGTCCGCCGCCAGACCAGCAAGGCCACGACCAGCAGAGCGGCGATCACAACGGCCACGATGACGGTGGTCAACGAGTGGGCCGATCGGAGTACACCCACCGAGTATGCCGGTGACGTTCACCACGACACGCCGGTCCATGCCGAGGTGCCGCTCGAGGCGCGCGCGCCGAGTGCGAATTCTGTCGGACCCCCGTGCATAGAATGCCAAGGCCAACCCCCGCCGACTCAATGGGAGGAAGGACCGTCTTGGCTCCGTCCGGATCGTTCGTTCACCTGCACAACCACACCGAGTACTCGATGCTCGATGGCGCGGCGAAGATCTCGCCGTTGTTCGCGGAGGCGGATCGGTTGGGCATGACCGCGGTCGGTATGACCGACCACGGCAACATGTACGGCGCCTCGGAGTTCTACAACAGTGCCAAGAAGGCGGGTATCAAGCCGATCATCGGCATCGAGGCCTATATCGCACCGGGCTCGCGGTTCGACACCAAGCGAGTGAAGTGGGGCGATCCGGGCCAGAAGGGCGACGACGTCTCCGGCTCGGGCGCCTACACGCACATGACCATGGTCGCCGAGAACGCGACCGGTCTGCGTAACCTGTTCAAGCTGTCGAGCTTGGCCTCCATCGAGGGTCAGCTGGGCAAGTGGGCGCGCATGGACGAGGAGATCATCGCCCAGCACGCCGAGGGCATCATCGCGACCACCGGCTGCCCGTCGGGTGAGGTACAGACACGACTTCGCCTCGGCCACGAGAGAGAAGCGCTCGAAGCCGCCGCGAAGTGGCAGGAGATCTTCGGCGCCGACAACTTCTTCCTCGAGGTGATGGACCACGGTCTGTCCATCGAGCGCCGGGTCCGTGAGGGCCTGATCGATATCAGTAAGCAGCTCGGTATCCCGCCGATCGCGACCAACGACTGCCATTACGTCACCAAGGACCAGTCGGTCAACCACGAAGCGCTGCTGTGTATTCAGACCGGTAAGACGTTGTCGGACCCGACCCGTTTCAAGTTCGACGGTGACGGCTACTACCTCAAGTCCGCCGCGGAGATGCGCGCCATCTGGGATGCCGAAGTCCCCGGCGCCTGTGACAACACCGAGCTCATCGGGGAGCGCGTACAGCCCTACAACGACGTGTGGGAACACCGTGACCGGATGCCGATCTTCCCGGTGCCCGAAGGCCACGACCAGGCCAGCTGGTTGCGCAAGGAAGTCCTCGACGGTCTCGATCGCCGCTTCCCGGACGGTCCCTCGCGCGAATATCTCGACCGCGCCGACTTCGAACTCAAAGTCATCTGCGAGATGGGTTTCCCCGCTTACTTCCTCGTCGTCGGTGACCTGATCAAGCACGCGCTCGAGGTCGGCATCCGTGTCGGTCCCGGTCGTGGTTCGGCGGCGGGTTCGCTGGTCGCCTACGCGATGGGTATCACCAATATCGACCCGATCCCGCACGGTCTGCTGTTCGAGCGGTTCCTCAACCCCGAGCGTGTGTCGATGCCCGATATCGATATCGACTTCGATGATCGCCGCCGCGGTGAGATGGTCCGCTACGCCACCGAGAAGTGGGGCAGCGACCGTGTGGCCCAGGTGATCACTTTCGGCACCATCAAGACCAAGGCCGCGATCAAGGACTCCGCGCGAGTGTTGTTCGGCCAGCCCGGTTTCGCTATCGCCGACCAGATCTCCAAGGCGTTGCCGCCGCCGATCATGGCCAAGGACATCTCGGTCTCGGGCATCACCGATCCCGACCATGAGCGGTACAAGGAAGCCGCCGAGGTGCGTGAGCTCATCGGCTCCAACCCCGATATCGCCAAGATCTACGAGACCGCGAAAGGCCTGGAAGGCCTGATCCGCAACGCGGGCGTGCACGCTTGCGCGGTCATCATGTCCTCGGAGCCGCTCACCGACGCGATCCCGGTGTGGAAGCGCGCGCAGGACGGCGCGATCATCACCGGCTGGGACTACCCGTCGTGTGAGGCCATCGGGCTGCTGAAGATGGACTTCCTGGGTCTGCGCAACCTCACCGTCATCGGTGATGCCCTGGAGAACATCAAGGCCAACCGTGGCATCGATCTGGACATGGACAACCTGCCGCTCGACGACCCGGCCACCTACGAGCTGCTCGCCCGCGGCGACACCCTCGGCGTGTTCCAGCTCGACGGCAGCGCCATGCGCGACCTGCTGCGCCGCATGCAGCCCACCGGCTTCGGCGATATCGTCGCCGTCCTCGCGCTGTACCGCCCCGGTCCGATGGGCATGAACGCCCACAACGACTACGCCGACCGCAAGAACAACCGGCAAGAAGTCAAACCGATCCACCCCGAGCTCGAAGAGCCGCTGAAAGAGATCCTCGCCGACACCTTCGGCCTGATCGTCTATCAGGAACAGATCATGCAGATCGCGCAGAAAGTGGCCGGGTACTCGCTCGGCCAAGCCGATATCCTGCGCCGCGCCATGGGTAAGAAGAAGCTGTCGGTACTGGAAGAGGCCTATGCGGGCTTCCGCGACGGCATGCTGGCCAACGACTTCTCCGAGCCCGCCATCAAGGCGCTGTGGGACACGATTCTCCCGTTCGCCGGGTACGCGTTCAACAAATCGCACGCCGCCGGCTACGGCCTCGTCTCCTTCTGGACTGCCTACCTCAAGGCCAACTACCCGGCCGAGTACATGGCCGGTCTGCTCACCTCCGTCGGTGACGACAAGGACAAGGCCGCCATCTACCTGTCGGATTGCCGCAAGATGGGCATCACGGTGCTGCCGCCCGATGTCAACGAATCCGAGCTGAACTTCGCCTCCGTCGGCACCGATATCCGGTTCGGCCTCGGCGCGGTCCGCAATGTCGGCACCAACGTGGTCGGCTCGATCATCACCGCGCGCAAGGAGAAGTCGAAGTTCACCGACTTCTCCGACTACCTGAACAAGATCGACGCGATCGCCTGCTCCAAGAAGGTCACCGAATCCCTCATCAAGGCAGGCGGTTTCGACTCACTCGGGCATCCGCGCAAGGGCTTGCTGCTGATCCATTCCGATGCGATCGACGCGGTGATGTCGACCAAGAAGGCCGAGGCGATCGGCCAGTTCGACCTGTTCGGCGGTCTCGGCGACGGCGACGATTCGATGGCGTCGGTGTTCAACGTCAAAGTGCCGGAAGACGAATGGGAGACCAAGCACAAGCTCGCCCTCGAACGCGAGATGCTCGGCCTCTACGTGTCCGGGCATCCGCTCAACGGCGTCGAGCACGTGCTGGCCGCCCAGGTCGACACCCCCATCCCGGCGATCCTGGAAGGCGACGTCAAGGACGGCGCGCAGGTGACCATCGGCGGCATTCTCGCCTCGGTGAACCGCCGCATCAACAAGAATGGCCTGGCCTGGGCTTCGGCCCAGCTCGAGGACCTCACCGGTGGTGTGGAAGTGCTGTTCTTCCCGCAGTCGTACTCGGTGTACGGCATGGATGTGGTCGAAGACGCCGTGGTGCTGGTGAAGGCCCGCGTCTCGGTGCGTGACGACCGCATCTCGCTGATCGCCAATGACCTTGTCGTGCCCGATCTCTCGGCCATCGGCGTGGCCAAGCCGGTGGCGGTCGTGATGACCACTCGCATGTGCACGCCCGACAAGCTCGGCGAACTCAAGAAGGTCCTCTCCCGCCACCAGGGCACCTCGGATGTCTTCATCCGCCACGTCGGCGCCCGCGAGAAGACCACCATGCTCAAACTCGACGACGCCTGGCGGGTCTCCCCGTCCTCGGCCTTGATGGGCGATCTGAAAGCACTGCTCGGACCGGGTTGCCTGGGCTGAGCGAACAACGACGAAACGACCCGCTGCCCTGCGAGTCGTTTCGTCGAGGGTCTACTGAGGGATGAACTCGGGTACGCGAGCCTCGGAAGAGGCAGTGGCTGTACCGGGTTCACGCTCGAGCCGGTGGGACAGCGCCACGGTGGCGACCATGGCCAGGCCGAGCCCGGCGCCGATCCAGCCCACCGAGGTGAAGCCGAGCCCGGCGCCGATGGCCAGTCCGCCGAGCCACGGGCCGACCGTGATCCCGATGTTGAACGCCGAATAGTTGGTCGCCGCGGCCAGCGTCGGCGCACCGTCGGCGAGGGTGAAGACGCGGGTGTTCAAGGCCGGGTTCGTGGCGAATCCGAAAGCGCCGAGCAGCAAGACGAGCACGACCATCGCCGCGGGGGAGTGCGCGGAGACGGCGATCGCGGCCGCGGCCACTGTCATTCCGGTGGCCCCCACGTACAGGGTGCGGAACGGGTGCGCGTCGGCGAAGCGCCCACCGATCGTGATGCCGATCAACCCGCCGACGCCGTACAGACCCAGCACCGCCGGGATCCATGCCGCCGAGATACCGGTGGTGTCGGCCAGCAACGCACCGAGATAGGCGAAGGTGACGAACGCCGAACCCGTCGACAGCGCGGTGGCGCCGTAGGACACCCACAGGCGCGGGTTCGCCATCACCCGCAATTCGCCGCGCAGCGCCGCGACCGTGCTCGGCCGACCACCGGGAATCTTCGCGAACACGCCGATCATGGTCAGCGCGGACAGTCCGGCGACCGCCCAGAAGGCCGCGCGCCAGCCCCAGTGCTGGCCTATCACGGTGCCTGCGGGCACCCCGACGATCGTGGCGATGGTGAGTCCGCCCGCGACGATGCTCATCGCTCGTCCGCGCAACCGCGGCGCCACCAGGCTCACCGCGGTCGCGGCCGCCAATGCCCAGAACCCGGCGTAGACGAAGGCGCTCACCACTCTGGTCCCGAAGATCACCCAGTAGTTCTCGCTCAGCGCGCCGACGACATGGGCGGCGACGAAGATCGCGAGGAAGGCGAGCAGTGCGTCGCGGCGCGGCCAGCGCAGGGTCACCACGGCCAGCAGCGGCGCGCCGACCAGCATGCCCAGCGCGAAGGCCGAGATGAGCAGTCCGGCAGCGGGAATGGAGACATCCAGGTCGGCCGCCATCTCGGGGAGGAGACCGGCGAGCATCAGCTCGGAGGTCCCCTGCGCGAAGATGGACAGGCCGAGGATGTAGACAGCGGTCGGCATGACAAGCCTTTCTGACGTGAATAGTTTTGAATCAATCAGTCCAAAATGAAGGCATGGCGAAAGACGGCTCGGGTTAGGTGAGCTCAGAGGCAGCGCATCGCGGTGTCGGCGATCGAGGTGAGGGTGGCGTGGTCCGCACCGCCACGCGCCGCGACCCGGATGCCGCTGATCGTGGCGGTCAGGAACTCGGCGATGGCGCGGGGATCGCCATCGCAGGCGAATTCGCCTGCGCGTTGGCCGCTGACGATGGTCGCGGTGAGCGCGTCGAGGCGGCGCTCCTGATCGGCGCGCAGGGTGGCCTTGATGTCGGCGTCGTGCGGAGCTAGTTCGACGATCGAGTTGACGACGAGGCAGCCCGTCGGTTCGGTGTCGGGTGCGTCGGCGGCCCGGTGCAGGACGGCGCTGATCCGCTCCCTGGCCGGTGCGTCGCTGTCGAGGAGGTCGAACAGAGGTGTGTTCTTCATGGTGATGTAGTGCCGCAGTGCGCGTTCGAACAGGTCGCGTTTGCTGGTGAAAGTGTTGTAGATGCTGCTGCGACCCAAACCTGTTGCGGTGCAGAGATCCTGGGTGGACGTCGCTTCGTAGCCCGCGGACCAGAACGCACGCATCGCGGCATCCACCGCGCGGTGCTCGTCGAATTCTTTGGGTCGGGCCATGGCGACGACCGTAGCATGTTTTGAATAGATCGGTCCAAAATTGGGCTGTGTGCGGGCACAGGCCATCGGCGGCTTCCCTGTGGTGGGTCGTGATGGCCGCCCCGCGAACGACGAGCTAGCGTCGAGAGACGTGACGTCCGTGCCGCTGCTCGACTCGCCATCGCCCGCCGAGATGTCGTCAGGGCAGGGGCGGCTCGCGCTGTCGAGGCGGGGGGTGCTGATCGCCGCGGTCTGTCTGATCGTGGCGCAGCTGATACTGCGCGGGTGGGTGGCCGGGGCCGGGTTCTTCTACTGGGACGATTTCCTGCTGATCGGGCGGGTGAGCAGTCAGCCGGTGTTCTCGACGGAATTGCTGTTCACCAGTCACGACGGGCACGTGATGCCGCTGGCCTTCGTGTTGACGTGGCTGGTCACCGAGGTGGCGCCGCTGCATTGGACGCCGGCGGTCATCGTGTTGGTGGCGTTGCAGTTGCTCGCGTCGCTGGCGGTGTTGCGTCTGGTCGTCGTGCTGCTCGGAGTTCGCGCCAGGATGCTGGGGCCGTTGGCGTTCTACCTGTTCGTGCCGTTGACGGTGCCCGCGTTCGCCTGGTGGGCGGCGGCGGTGAACGCGCTGCCGTTGCAGATCGCGCTGGCCTGGGTGAGCGCGGACGCTGTGCGGCTGGTGCGGACCGGGCGGCGTGGGTATGCGGTGTCGGGGGCCGTGGTGTTCGCGGTGGCGTTGCTGTTCTTCGAGAAATCGGTGGTCGTGCTACCGGTGGCTTTCGCGGTGGCCGTGCTCGCGGCCCACGTCTCGGGAGGGTCGGTGCGCGACACCGCCCGCCGTGGCGCCGCACTGTGGACGGCGGCCGGTGCGGTGTTGCTGGTGTGGTCGGCGGGCTTCCTGCTCGTGATCCAACGCCCACGGGGACTCTCGGCTCCCGAACACCCCGGATCGCTGTGGAGCCGGGCGCTGTCGGACGGGCTGGTGCCCGCCCTGCTCGGCGGTCCGTGGCGCTGGGAACGCTGGCAACCCGCCACGCCGTGGGCCGATCCACCGGGCCTGCCGGTCGCGCTGAGCTGGTTGCTGCTGATCCTGTTCGCGGCGTGGACGATTCGCACCCGTCGCCGGGTGGTCGCGGTGTGGGCATGCACCGCCGCGTACGCGGTCCTGACCATCGCGCCCGTCGTCCTCCTGCGCGACGGCCCGAGTACCGCGGGCCTCCTGCTCCAGTCCCTGCGCTACTTCGCCGACTTCGCCGTCATCGCCACCGTCGCGCTCGCGCTGATCGCCGCGGCGCCCGGTCGGTCACGGTCGGGTGCGCTGCCTGGATCGAACAAGCCTGCACGACAACGGGTTCTGTCGAGTGTCCGTCGTGGCATCGTCGGCGGGTCGGCTTCGATCGAGAAAAGTGACGCCCGAGCGCGGCAAGTAGCTGGTGTCGCGGCGATCACCCTGTTCCTCGCGAGCAGCGTGTACTCGACGATCACCTTCACCAGATCGTGGGAACCGAGCCCGGCTCGCACCTATATCACCGGAGTGCGAGCCGCTCTTCCCGGAGCCGCCGACGCGCCGTTGCTGCCGCAGGAGGTGCCGTGGAATGTCTTGAACCCGTTGGCCTTCCCCGAGAACATGACCGACCGCGTCTTCGCCCCGATCGCGGCACCCACCACCTTCGCCCTGTCGACCCCACGCCTGCGCATGATCACCGACGAAGGCGACATCGTCGACGCCCAGGTCTGGTGGAACCGCGCGATCGTCGCGGGCCCCGAACCCCGCTGCGGCCACCGCGTGCGCGGCACCGCAGGCGCCAACCTCCCACTCGACGGACCCATGCAGATCCGCGACTGGACCGCCCAGCTGAACTACAACGCCGACCGTGACGGCCGGATCGCCCTGTCCTTCGAAGGCGAGACCGAAACGATCGCCGACGTGCGCGCGGGCCTGAACACCGTGTACGTCCGGCTGCTCGGCGGTGGCGACACCCTGCGCATCCGGTCTCTCGACGTGCGGCAGTCACTGTGCGTCGGCGCCGGACCGGTCGGGGTCGCCGCGTACCCGCGGTGATTCGTTGATCGAGCACACCGGCGCGGGGCATGCGATGCTGGGCCGATGAGGCAGTTTCGGGTGTGGGCGCCGGAGGCGGGAGCGGTGCGGCTGCAACTGGACGGGGTGGAGCACCCGATGCGCCGAAACGGCGGCGGCAACTGGTCGGTGCGCGTCGACGCAGGTCAGGGTGCTCGATACGGGTTCCTGGTCGATGACGATCCGACGGTATTACCCGACCCGCGCTCGGCCCGTCAACCCGACGGGGTGCACGAAACCTCCGCGGTCCACGACCTCGACCCGACGGCCTGGACCGACCGGAACTGGACCGGTCGACCCCTGGCCGGCTCGGTGTTCTACGAACTCCACATCGGCACCTTCACCCCCGACGGCACCTTCGACGCGGCGATCGCCCATCTCGACCACCTCGTCACCCTCGGCGTGACCACCGTCGAACTCATG
Organism: Nocardia salmonicida NBRC 13393; assembly: GCF_001613085.1. Taxonomy (GTDB): domain Bacteria; phylum Actinomycetota; class Actinomycetes; order Mycobacteriales; family Mycobacteriaceae; genus Nocardia; species Nocardia salmonicida. Next base: position 17,699 of record NZ_BDBR01000072.1, on the reverse strand, counting down.
CCGGTCAACGCCTTCGACGGCACCCACAACTGGGGCTACGACGGCGTCCTCTGGTACGCGGTGCAGGAGAGCTACGGCGGCCCCGACGGCCTGCAACGCTTCGTCGACGCCTGCCACGCCCGCGGCCTGGCCGTCTGCCTCGACGTGGTCTACAACCACCTCGGCCCCTGTGGCAACTACCTGCCGCGCTTCGGCCCCTACCTCGCCACCGGCCGCAACACCTGGGGTCAGAGCCTCAATCTCGATGGTCCCGGGTCGGACGCGGTCCGCGCCTACATCATCGACAACGCCCTGCGCTGGCTGCGCGAGTTCCACATCGACGCGTTGCGCATCGACGCCGTCCACGCGCTGGTCGACCGCACCGCCACCCACCTGCTCGACGAGCTGACCGTCGAAACGACCGCGCTGGCAGCACATCTGGGTCGACCGCTCAGCCTGATCGCCGAGAGCGACCTCAACGATCCCCGACTGATCACCCCGCGCGCGGCGGGCGGCTACGGACTGACCGGCCAGTGGAACGACGACCTGCACCACGCCGTCCACACCGCTGTCTCCGGCGAAAGACAGGGCTACTACGCCGATTTCGGCTCACTGGCCTGCCTCATGCACACCCTCACCCACGGGTTCTTCCACGCCGCTACCTATTCCAGCTTCCGCGGTCGCACCCACGGGGCGCCCATTCCCCGCGACCTCGTCCCCGGCAGCGCCCTGCTCGGCTACACCTGCAACCACGATCAAATCGGCAATCGCGCGATCGGTGACCGCCCCAGCGACTACCTCACCCCCGGCCAACTCGCGGTGAAGGCGGCACTGGTGTTGCTCTCGGCGAGCACCCCGATGCTGTTCATGGGGGAGGAGTGGGGCGCGCGCACCCCGTTCCAGTTCTTCACCTCCCACACCGACCCCGTCGTCGCCGCGGCCACCGCCACCGGGCGCCGCGCCGAATTCGCCCAGCACGGATGGTCCAGCGAGGAGGTGCCGGACCCGCAGGACCCGGCCACCTTCACCCGCTCCAAGCTCGACTGGACCGAGATCGGTCGCGAACCGCACGCCCGGTTGCTCGCCTGCTATCGCGGCCTGCTCGCGCTACGCGCATCGAGGCCGGAGTTCACCGACCCGTGGCTGCAACGAGTGTGGGCCGACTATGACGAAGCGCAGCGTTGGTTCATCCTGCGTCGTGGTCGAATCTCGGTGGTGTGCAACCTCGCCGAGGACGAAGTGGTCATCCCGGTGCACGGTCGTGTGCTGCTCGCCTGGTCGCCTGCCACCGAAAGTGGTGCGGGAACACTCATTTCGGGTCACAGTTTCGCGGTGCTCGAAGAGGGCGACGGCACGGGGACGGTGGTCACCGAGTGATGACGACAGGGCACGGGTCGGCCACAGTCCGAAACGCGCCATTGCCGAATAAGCATAACGCCGTATAGTTGGATGATGAGCAACGACGCTTACGGGCAGGATAGCGCTGCCCTCCCGGCCGGTGTCGGGGGTTTCGCCCCTGCTGGGTTCGGCCCGCTGGTGCGCGCTTTCGCCGGCTTGATCGGCCACCGCCGCGGCGCGGGCGGCGCCCTCGCGGTATATCGGCACGGTGAACCACTCGCCCATTTCTGGATCGGCAGTGCTGGTGACACCGCGTGGACCGCGAACACCGGTTCCATCGTGTTCTCCGCGACCAAGGGCGTCACCGCCACCGTCATCCACCGGCTCGCCGACCGCGGACTCATCGACTATCAGGCGCCGATCGCCGAATACTGGCCGCGTTTCGCCGCGCACGGCAAAGGTTCGATCACCGTCGCCGACGTCCTCACCCACCGTGCCGGGCTGTCGTCGCTGTCGGCGGTCGCCAACAGCGCCCAAGAATCCCTCGATCACGAGCTGATGGAGGACCGGCTGGCGATGGCCGCCCCCGACCGGATGCTCGGCGTGCCCACCTATCACGCCCTGACCTACGGTTGGCTGCTCGCGGGCCTGGCCAGGGGCGTCACCGGCAAGAGCATGAGCGAGCTGATCCGCACCGAGGTCACCGACCCGCTCGGCATCGACGGGATCCACCTCGGCCACCCGGGCGCGAACTCATCGACCGAGTACGCCCGGCTGGCAGGCGCGCACCTGAGCTTCGCCGCGCACCCCCTCGCCGCCGCGTTCCTCGGCAAGGTCGGCTTCCGGCTGCCCGGCCCGCTCGGCGCGGCTGCCCGCTGCCTGTTCGTGCCCGGCCTCGACGGCATTCTCGACGGCGACCACCCGCCGATCCTGAGCACCGAGATGCCCGCGGGCAACGGGGTCGCCACCGCTCCCGGCCTCGCGAAGATGTATGCCGCGCTGGCCGACGGCGTCACCGTCGACGGCTCGCCTTTCCTGCAGCCGAGCACACACGCCGCGATCCGCAAGGTCCAGACCTACCGGCTCGACCACGCCTTGTTCTACCTGCCGATGATGTGGCACCTGGGCTACCACTCGATGCCCGCGGTCGGTGCGCGGAACGGGTTCGGCCACATCGGCCTCGGTGGTTCCTTCGGCTGGGTCGACCCGCAGTCGGGGCTCTCGGTGGCCTACGTCCACAACCGGCTCGACCAGATCCTGCTGCCGTACGACCAGATCGCCATGGGCTGGCTGCTGCCGCTGGTGCTGTCGGGTGTGCGCGCCGCGGGCCGCGAGGCCGGACATCGCGAGGACCGCGCGGCGGCCTAACCGCCGCGCGGACTCCCTACGTGAGGTAGCGGTAGGCGGGGGAACCCGGTTCCAGGCGTTCGGCCTGGATCGGGGACTCCTCGATGCGGTGCATCAGCGAGGCCAAGTTGTCGGTGGCGCCGAGTTCGATGCCGACCAGCGCCGCCCCGGTGTCCCGGTTGTTGCGCTTGACGTACTCGAACATGGTGATGTCGTCGTCGGGGCCGAGGACATCGTCGAGGAAGCGGCGCAGCGCGCCGGGCTCCTGCGGGAAGTCCACCAGGAAGTAGTGCTTGAGGCCGCGGTGCACCAGTGAGCGTTCGATGATCTCGCCGTAGCGCGAGACATCGTTGTTACCGCCCGAGACCAGCACCACGACCGTGCTGCCGGGCTCGATGTCGATCTCGGCCAGTGCCGCGGTGGCCAGCGCGCCCGCGGGTTCGGCGATGATGCCTTCGCTCTGGTAGAGGTCGAGCATCGCGGTGCAGATGGCGCCCTCGTCGACCAGCATCACCCGGAAAGGTGCTGTGCCGGTGTGGTCTTCGGGTGTCGTGAGCAGGGGCAGCGAGGCGTGCGAGACCATCCGCCCGCCGAACGACGCGGCCGCCCGGTAGGGCAGTTCACCGATGCGGCGCACAGCGGCACCGTCGACGAACGGGTCGATCTCGGGCAGCGTCACCGGAGCACCGGCGACCAGTGCGGCGGTGAGCGAGGCCGCGCCCGCGGGTTCCACGCCGAGCAGACTGGTGTGCGGTGCTCGTTCGCGCAGGTAGGTGCCGATGCCGGCGAGGCAGCCGCCGCCGCCGACCGGCACGACCACCAGATCGGGCGCGGTGCCGAGCTGCTCGAGGAATTCCGCGGCGATGGTGCCCTGGCCCGCGGCGGTGCGCGGGTCGTCGAACGGCGGAACCATGGTGGCGCCGGTGCGGGCCACATCGTCGGCGGCGGCCGCGGCCGCGGCGTCGTAGGTCTCGCCGACGGCGATCAGCTCGACGAACTCGCCGCCGTGCACGCGGATGCGGTCACGCTTCTGCTTGGGGGTGGTGGTCGGTACGTAGATGCGCCCGCGCACGCCCATCGTTCGGCAGGCGAAGGCCACGCCCTGCGCGTGATTGCCCGCGCTGGCGGCCACCACACCGGCCGCGCGCTCGGCGGCGGTGAGTTGCACCATCAGGTTGTAGGCGCCGCGCAGCTTGTAGGAGCGGACCGCGGTCAGGTCTTCGCGCTTGAGGTACACCTGCGCACCGGTGCCGGCCGACAGTCGCGCGCTGTACTGCAGCGGCGTCGGCTCGATGATCCCGGAAATTCGCTTCGCGGCGGCGTCGATCTCGTCCGCGGTGAGCGGCGGACGGGTTACGGGCACTTCGGCGACGTCAGCGATGTGGGACACCCCGACCATGCTACCGAGGCTCCTCGCGCGCTCCGTCAGCGGAACCACCCGCCGTGGTAACCACGGCGGGTGTGCTCCGACCTGCGGTTCAGCGCGGGGTGAGGACGAAGACCGGGATCACGCGATCGGTCTTCTTCGTGTACTCGTCGTAGTCGGGCCACGCGGCGACCGCGCGCTCCCACCACTGCGCTCGCTCGTCGCCGACGACCTCGCGCGCGGTGTAGTCCTTGGTGGTGGTGCCGTCGCGCAGTTCGACGTGCGGATCGGCCTTGATGTTGTGGTACCAGACGGGATTCTTCGGCGCCCCGCCCAGCGAAGCGACGACGGCGTACTCGCCGTCGTGCTCGACCCGCATCAGCGGTGTCTTGCGCAGCTTGCCGGACTTGGCGCCCTTGGTGGTGAGCAGGATGACGGGTTTGCCTTGCAGCGAAGTGCCCTCGGCACCGCCGGAATTCTCGTAGGTCTCGGCCTGTTCGCGTGCCCAGTCCGAAGTGCTCGGTGCGTACTCTCCTGTCAATGGCATAACTTGCACAACGAATCGTCGCTTTGTGATGTTCCTGACAGAGTCATGCGGATAAGTTCGGTGGCCCGAACTTCGATGTGCGCCTATCCTGGTCTTCATGGCAGTGCTCACCTCATCGGCAGCATCCGCGACCGTCGACATCGCGGGTAGCGCTTGGCCGGTCTACAAGCTCGAGGCGCTGGTCGCCGCGCTCGTGGTCGGTGCGCTGTTGCTGCTGGTCGTCGGGTCGCCGCAGGTCGCGGTGCTCGCCGCGGCAGCGGTCGCCGCCGCCCGCTGGACCGTGGGCGCGACTCGGACCGCCTCGCGCAATTGATTCGATCCGCCCAGGTCGGTCGCGGATTCACTCCGTCAGGTCGAGCGCGCTCAGCTCACCGCGCGACAGCACGCCCAGCTTCGGATACGCCTTGTACAGGTGATGGCCGACCGTGCGGTGGCTCAGGAACAACCGTGCCGCGATCTCCCGGTTCGACAAGCCCTGCGCCGCCAGTCGCACGATCTGTGATTCCTGCGGGGTGAGCGAGCTCAGCGGACCGCCGCTCGCACGGGCGCCTGTGCCGACGCCGAGCGCGCCCAATTCGGTGCGGGCTCGCTCGCCCCACGGCGTCGCGTCGAGCCGATCGAACAGGTCCATGGCCAGCTCCAGCTGAGTCCGCGCGTCGACCTTACGTTTGTCGCGGCGCAGCCACTCGCCGTAGAGCAGCCGGGTGCGGGCCTCGTCGAACGGGCGGTTCACGGCGAGCGCGGCCACGAAGTGCTGCTCGGCGTCGGATCCGTCGGCCAGCAGCGCACGCCCGCGGGCCGCCAGCGCCTCGATCCACGCCTGTCCGGCCCGCTGTGCCCAGTGGGTGAGTCGATCCAGTGCTTCGGTCGCCCGGTCCGTCGCGCCGAGGCGAACCGCCACTTCGATCTGATCCGGGAGCGTGCGCAGCCCGATCACGTGGTGGCGAGCCGGCTCGATCGTCATATGCGCGAGCTCTGTCTGCGCCTGCTCCAACCTGCCTTCGCCGAGCGCGAGCAGCGCCACGGCCGCGTGCGCCCACGACGCGCCCACCGCGCCCGGCCCACCGAATTCCTCGGCCACCGCACGATCGGCATGATCGCGACAGATTGTCGTATCGCCCCGCAGGGCGGCGAGATACGCCAGGAACGCGTGGATCTGACTCACCCATTGCGCCTGCCCGATGTCCTGTGCGATTCGCAATCCTTCCTCGGCCGCGATCCGGCTCTCGCGTGGCCGCCCGCCGAACGACAATCCCTCGGAGCGAAAGAACAACAGCGGCGCCAGCAGACCGATCCGCCCCTGATCCCGGCATTCCCTGACCAACTCGCCGGCCAGCTCTTCGACCTGCGCGTCCTGGCCGACAACCAAGCCGCTGCCACACAACTGCACGAGGTCGGCCGGACTGTCCGCGCCGCCCGCCCGGGCGGCAGCCGCCGCGTCGCGCAGGTCAGCGACCCGGTGTCCGGTCACCGACCCGGTCAGGTATCGCACGATCGGCGTCGCGGGATCGTCCTCCACCAGCCGCAGCGTCGTCAGAACGGCGGCGACCTCGTCGAGCTCATCGGGTCCGAGATACCACGCGGTGTGTACGGCCTTGGTCAGAATCCGGGCAGCGCCACGGGGATCGGTCTCGCGCGCCGCGACGGCCGCTGACATCAGCCGTCGATGCGCGGAAGCCGGTTTGCCACAGGCGAATTCGGCCTGCGCGCGCACCGAGTCCAGCCGCAGTGCGAACGCGGACCTGTCGGAACCGAGGGCGGCTGCCGCACGTGACCGGCTCGTCGGGTCGGTCTCCGCTCGGTCGACCCCGTCGGCATCGAATTCAGCTTGGTGGGACAGCGACTCGGCTCGCTCGGCCAGTCGCTCCGCTCGGTCGGTGAGGCCGGCCTCGGTCGCGGTCTCGGCGGCGAGGACGAGTCTGCGTACCCGCGCACCGGCGTCGGTACTCAACGCCGCCGCGCGATCGTAGGCGGCCACCGCGCCGTGGAAGCCGTGACGGCGTCGGGCACGATCGGCTGTTCGTTCCAGCGCGGTCGCGGTGTGTTCGTCGGGACCTGTTGCCGCGCAAGCGAGGTGCCACGCGCGCAGGTCGGCGGCGTCGTCGTCGACCAGTGTGTCGGCGAGCGCGCGATGGGCGCCGAGACGGTCGGTGAGCGCTGCGCCCTGGTACACCGCCGAGCGCAACAGTGGATGGCGCCAGGTGAGCACCTGACCGTCGGTGGCCACCATGCCCGCGTCTTGCGCGGGTTGTAGATCCGGTAGTGACGCGCCGAGCGCGGACGCGGCACGCAGAACCGGGGCGAGGTCCGCCGCGCCTGCCGCCGCGGCGATCAGGAGCACGGTTCTGGTCGCGGCGGGCAGGCGGGTGACCCGCCCGTGGAAGGCCAGTTGCAACCGCTGGGTCAGCGGCAGCGGATTGCTCTCGTCGACAATGCTCGCACCGACCACAGCCGGAAGTTCCAGCAGCGCGAGCGGATTACCGCCCGACTCGGCGAGCAGCCGATACCGCATGGCCGGACTCAACGCGGTGGCACCGGCGTCGAGCAGTGCCGCCGCGGCATCGGGACGCAACCCCGCCAGTGCGAGTTCCGTCAGCCCGGGAGCGGGAAAATCCTGCGGTCCCGAGCGAGTCGCGAACAGCATCACCACCCCCTCGGCATCGAGTCTGCGGGCCGCGAACAGCAGTGCCTCCGCAGTGGCCCGGTCCAGCCAGTGCGCGTCGTCGATCACACACAGCAGCGGCCCCTGCGCCGCCTCCTCGGCGAGCAGGGTCAGCACCGCCAGCCCGATCAGCATCCGATCGGCGGGGGCACCCTCGCCCAGTCCGAATGCCGCCTCGAGTGCGTCGCGCTGCCGCGACGGCAGTTGCCGCACCAGCTCCATGCCGGGGCGGACCAGCAGATGTAGTGCCGCGAAGGGCAATTCGGCCTCGGACTCGATGCCCGCACTGCGCACAGTCGGAATGCCTTGCGCCGCTGCGTAATCCAGCAGGGCGGTCTTCCCGATCCCGGCCTCGCCGCGCAGCACCATGGCCCCGCTCCGGCCCGCGCGCGCCCCGCTGAGCAGGTCGTCGATCATGGCCTGTTCGGTGTCGCGTCCGTGCAGCATGGGCACCACGGTATCGCCGTACCGGTATCGCCAGTAGTCGCGACGGAAAAAGTACCTATAGGCGACTGATTCGACCGACCCCCCTCGCGCCATAACGTTGGTGTCATCGCAGGAACAACCCGCGAAATGCCAGCTCAAAGCCTATTTCGGAGGTCGAGATGAACACCGTCGTCGCACAGTACCTGGAAGCCTGGAACACCCGCGAGCCCGCCGCCCGCCGCTCCGCGGTCGCCCGTCTGTTCACCCCGGACGCCCGCTACGTCGACCCATTGGTCGCGGTCACCGGCCACGCCGAACTCGAAGCCGCCATCGCGGGAGTGCAGGCGCAGTTCCCCGACTGGACCTTCACCCTGGCCGGCCCCGTCGACGCCCATCACGACCAGGTCCGCTTCACCTGGGGTCTCGGGCCCGCCGACGCCCCCGCCGTAGTGATCGGCTTCGACGTCGCCGTCCTCACCGACGGCCGCATCGACAGCGTCTACGGCTTCCTCGACCAGGTCCCCGCCACCACGTAACCCTCTCGCAGCCAAGGAGATTCGCCATGACCACCACCGCCCCGTCCCGCCTGTCCACACTGTTCGCCTCCGGCGAGAACCTGCTGCGGGTGTCGCTGCGCCTCGACGCGGTCGTCACCACCGTCAACGGCATCGCCTACCTGGCGCTGGCGCAACCGCTGGAACGGCTACTCGGACTCGATGCCGGCGTCGGCCTCGCGATCGGCGCGTTCCTCACCGCCTACGGCCTGGCCGTCGCGTTCGTCGGCCGCTCGTCGCCCGTCAACCGGGCTGCGGCGTCGGTGGTGGCGATCGGCAACACCGCCTGGGTGGTGGCCAGTCTTGCCGCGCTGTCGACCGGCGCACTCGGTCTCACCACGGTGGGCGCGGTGTGGGCGGTACTGCAGTCGGTGACCGTCGGTGGCTTCGCCACCCTGCAGTACCTCGGCCTACGCCGCAGCAACTGAGCCGGACCCGAAGGACCGACGCACACCGCGTCGGTCCCTTCGCCCCGTACTCGGGCAGTACGTGATGCGCGGCGTTCAGCGCACCAGCAACGCGACAGGCAGTCGGGCGAACAGTTTGTCCACCCGCGCGCTGCCCGCGAAGGTGTTCCCGGTGAGTCGATCGGTCCAATTGCCCTGCGGCAGCGGCAACGTGGTGTCGAGCCAGCCCGTCGCGGCGAGCCCCACCGAATGGCGGGTCGCCGCCACGATCACCTCCGGCGCCTCGCCCGCCGGCCCCCGCCCATAGGCGATGAACCGATGCGCGTGCTCACCGATGGCATAGAGCGGCCGGTACATCCCGCCGACGAAGCACTCCGGCCGCTCCCTGCGCAACCACAGCGCATAGGCCACCACCCACATCTTCGCCGCCCCGGTGGTATCCAGAGTCGGTGTGTCGGTGAGTGATTGGAGCATTCCCACGCGGGTGGCGAAGTTGACCGGCCGCCGATTGTCGGGGTCGACGAGGGAGTCCTCCCACAATTCGGTGCCCTGATAGATATCGGGAATCCCCGGCGCGCCCAGCTGCAAGAGCTTCTGCGCCACCGCGTCCGACCACGCGTGCGGTGCGAGCTCGTGCGCCAGGTCGCCGATGCCGGTACCCACCGGCCCGTCGATCACCGCGTCGAGCCAACCGTGTACGGCCGATTCGAACTCCGCGTCGGGCTCCTCCCACGACGTCTTGGTCCCGGCCTCGCGAATCGACTTCTCCGCGAACATGTGCAGCCGATCGCGCAGCCCCGGCACCGAGGAGGCGGGCCGTCCGTCGGCAGGCCACACCCCGAACATGTTCTGCAGCAGGAACAGTGCCGTCGCGCCGTCGGGCGCGGGGGTCGTCTCGAGCCAGCCGCGAACCCGCTGCGACCAGACATCGGCGACCTGCGACAGCACCCCGATCCGGGCGCGCACATCCTCGCCACGTTTGGTGTCGTGGGTCGAGATCGTCGTCATGGTCGCGGGCCAGCGCTGCGCGCGTTCACTGTTGGACAGGTGGAAGTCGTTGACGGTGTGGCCGAATCGCGCCGGATTGCCGCCCACCTCCTGCAACGACACCAGCCGCGCACCCTGATAGAACATGGTGTCCTCGACCGACTTGGCGGTGATCGCCCCACACACCTGCGAGAACCTGGTCGCCGCTTCGCCACCCACCGACAGCGCGGTCACCAGCACCGACAGCGGTACCGTCAGTTCGGCATTGCGTTTCTCCACCTCCGCCACGACCGCGGCCGTCATCCCGGCCAGCGGGGCGTAGTCCACCCGGTACACCGGCATGAAGGCCAGTACCTCGATGGTCGCGTTGCTCACCGCGAGGGTGTCGAAACTGCCCGCGTTGCCGTCGCGCTTGATCGCGGCCACCAACCGCCGGATCTCCGGCGCCAGAATGGTCTCGGCGACGGCCCGCTTGATCCGATGCTCGGTCTCGCCGAACCACGAACGGTCGCTACCGTGTCCCGCGACGTGCTGGGACAGTTCGGTCAGCGTCGTCTCACCCGCCGGATCGATGAGCACCCCACCGAGATCGGCGAGCGCGTCATAGCCGGTGGTTCCGTCGATCGGCAGCGTGGCGTCGAGGGGTTCGCGATTGGCCAGGATCTTCTCGACCAGCAGCAACCGCTGCGGTCCGATCAGCCTGCGCAACCGGGTCAGATAGGCACTCGGATACGACAATCCGTCCGGATGGTCGACCCGGACGCCATCGATCAGATCGTGTTCGCACCACGCTGCCAGCTCCCGATGCGTCGCCTCGAACACCTCCGGGTCTTCCTGCCGGATCGCCGCCAGGCTGCTCACCGCGAAGAACCGCCGGTAGGTACACACTCCCGCCTTCCAGCTCACCAGCCGGTAGTGCTGGCGGTCGTGGATGCGCAGCGCGTTGTCGCCGTCGGTGCCCGCCGCGATCGGGAACCGCAGATCGTGCAGTGCCAGCATCGGCTCCGCCCCCGACCGGTCGACGGTCAGCGCGGCCGGGTCGTTCTCGTTCTGCAGAACCGGCAGCGCCAGCCGCCCGCCCGCGCCGTTGCCCGAGCTCCAGTCGATGTCGAAATACTTGGCGTACTGCGACTTCTGCCCGTTGCGCAGCACATCCCACCACCACGGATTCTGTCGCGGATCGCCGACGCCCACGTGGTTGGGCACCATGTCGACGATCAATCCCATGCCGCGACTGCGTACTTCGTCGGAGAGCACCTTGAGCCCCGTCGGCCCGCCGAGGGCGGCCGAGACCGTGGTCGGATCGGTGACGTCGTAACCGTGCGTCGACCCGTGCGCCGCGGTCAGGATCGGCGACAGATACAGGTGCGAGATGCCCAGCTGCTGGAGGTATTCGGCGATGGCGCGGGCATCGGCGAAGGTGAGCGCGTCGGGGCGCAGCTGCAACCGGTAGGTGCTGCGCACCGTGCCCGCTCGCACGGGCGCGCGATGCAGCATGGTCAGCGGGTCGGTCACATAGGTCTCGGTCATGATCTCGCTCGGCGGCTAGGCGGTTCGGCGCAATACGAGCAGGCAGCGGCTGGCAACCGGCAGCGTCGCCGCCGCGGTGTGCACCGCGTCGGCCGCGCCGGTAGGGGTCGAACAATCCAGGGCGAGCGACCATTGCGCACCGAAGTCCGGGCCGGGCAGTACGAAATCGATCGCTTCGTCGTGCGCATTGAAGCACAGCAGGAACGAGTCGTCGGTGATGCGCTCACCGCGCGGACCCGGTTCGGCGATGCCGTCGCCGTCGAGCAGCACGGCCAGCGACTTCCCGAACCCGCTGTCCCAGTCGTCGTCGGTCATCTCGCTGCCCGCGGGCGTGAACCAGGCGATCTCCCGCCGGTGTCCCTGGTCGTCGCTCGGACCGGCGGCCAGGAAACGGCGCCGCCGGAAGATCGGATGCTCGGTGCGCAAGGCGATCACCGTGCGGGTGAACTCGAGCAGGTCGGCATTGGCCTGCGCCAGCGACCAGTCCATCCACGCCAGCGGCGAATCCTGGCAGTACACATTGTTGTTGCCGAGCTGAGTGCGTCCGATCTCGTCACCGTGGGCGAGCATCGGCGTGCCCTGACTCAGGATCAGCGTGGCCAGCAGATTGCGTTGCTGACGAGCACGCAGCGCCAGGATCCGCGGATCGTCGGTCTCGCCTTCGACGCCACAGTTCCACGATCGATTGTGGCTTTCGCCGTCGCGATTGCCCTCGCCGTTGGCATCGTTGCGTTTCTCGTTGTAGGACACCAGATCTCGCAGCGTGAAGCCGTCGTGCGCGGTGACGAAGTTGATGCTGGCGCCCGGCCGACGGCCCGTCGACTCGTACAGATCCGACGACCCGGTGAGCCGGGAGGCGAACTCGCCCAACGTCGCGGGCTCCCCACGCCAGTAATCACGCACCGTGTCGCGGTATTTGCCGTTCCACTCGGTCCACAGACTGGGGAAGTTGCCGACCTGGTAGCCACCCTCGCCGACATCCCACGGTTCGGCGATGAGTTTGACCTGACTCACCACCGGATCCTGGTGCACCAGGTCGAAGAACGCGGAAAGCCGGTCCACATCGTGCAATTCGCGCGCCAGTGTCGCGGCGAGGTCGAAGCGGAAACCGTCGACGTGCATGTCCAGAATCCAGTACCGCAGCGAGTCCATGATCAGCTGCAGCGTGTGCGGATGGCGGACATTGAGGCTGTTGCCGGTGCCGGTGTAGTCCTTGTAGTGCTCGGGAGTGGTGTCGTCGAGCCGGTAGTAGGCGGCATTGTCGATCCCGCGCAGGCTCAGTGTCGGGCCGTTGTGGTTGCCCTCGCCGGTGTGGTTGTAGACGACGTCGAGAATCACCTCGATGCCCTCGACATGCATCGCACGCACCATCGCCTTGAACTCGGCGACCGCACCGTCGCCGCGCGGCCGGGCCGAATACTGGTTGTGCGGTGCGAGATACCCGATGCTGTTGTAGCCCCAGTAGTTCCGCAGTCCCTGATCGGTGAGCACGTGATCGTGGAAGAACTGGTGCACCGGCATGAGCTCGATCGCGGTGACGCCCAACGACTTCAGATGCCCGATGATCGCCGGATGCGCCAGGCCCGCATAGGTGCCGCGCAGATCCTCCGGGATATCCGGGTGCGTCATCGTCAGGCCCTTGACGTGCGCTTCGTAGATCACCGTCTCGTGATAGGGCCGGTTCGGCGGCCGATCGGGACCCCAGTCGAAGAACGGGTTGATCACCACCCCGGTCATCGTGTGGCCCAGCGAATCCAGTCCGTAGGTGTAGAGCGAGGGGTCGTTGACGAACTCGCCGTCGAACGCCTTCCCATACGGGTCGAGCAGCAGTTTGCTGGGATCGCAGCGCAATCCGAGCTCCGGCTCGTACGGGCCGTGGATGCGGAAGCCGTAGCGCTGACCCGGCATGACGGAGGGAAGATAGGCGTGCCAGACGTAACCGTCGACTTCGTCGAGATCGATACGCGTCTCGGAGCCGTCCTTGGCGATCAAGCAGAGCTCGACCTTCGTGGCGACTTCGGAGAACACCGAGAAGTTCGTGCCCCCGCCGTCATAGGTGGCGCCGAGCGGATACGCGGTACCCGGCCACACCTCATCGGATCGGTCGTTCGGGCTCGACATGCTACGACAGTAATGGAACCTCTGGCCCCACCGCGCACGATGTGACCGGCCGCTCGCTGACCTCGGCTCAGGCGGAGACGGATGTGAGCAACCGCCGCGCGTAGCCCGTGCGCCGCGCGAGCCCGGCCAACCCGCCGAAGATCAACCGCTGCGGCAACGCGGGGGGACCGGCGAGATAACCGTCCTGGTACTCCCAGAGCAGTCCGAGGGCGAGCGGATTGCGGGGGAGTTTGCTCGCTGTCGTCTTGTTCGCGTTGTCGAGGCCGCTCCAGAACGCGAACATCTCCCAGTGCTGTAGCGGCGGACGGATCACATGGTCCAGCACGGTGTCGTTCGCTTCGTTCCAGAACTCGTGCACGGCCCTCGGGGGTGCGGTCACCGTATCGCCGGGCCCCGCGACGATGTCTTCTCCGTCGACTCGGAACCGCACCCGACCGGTCCGAATGGTCCAGGTTTCGCTGATCTCGGGATGCCAGTGCGGGCCCGCCTCTCGGCCGATATGCGGCAGCACGTGCTCGAGGCGCAGATAGGCGCCCCGCGCGTCGGCGCCGCGGTCGACGAGCGTGACCCGATGCCCGTTGCGGAAGGTGAGGACGGAACCGATGTCAGCCATCATCCAGATATAAAGGTAACCTTCCTATTATGTCAATGGTCGAGCCGTCCTCATTGTTGAAACTGCTGGTCCAGGCGGCCGATGCCTACGAGCGCGCGGTGAACCCTTCGCTGCGCGCGGGGCTCGGAACCGACCTGCGTCCCGCGCACTACGCGGTATTCCGGTATCTGGCACCGAGCGGATCTCGGGTGACCGCGTTGGCAGAGGCTGCCGGAATGACCCAGCAGTCGATGGGGGAGTTGGTCACGCACTTGGAGAAGTGCGGTTACGTGGAGCGCACACCCGATCCAGCGGACGGGCGCGCGCGGCTGGTCGTCACCACCGCGGCCGGGCGGGAGGCCGTGGCGCTGGCCGGGCAGCACATCCAGCGGATCGAACAGGTGATCGAGGCTGAGCTCGGCGCGGAATCGCTCACCGTGGTCCGCGACGCGCTCGCCCGCCTGCCCGCCGTGCTCGCGAATCAGTCGGACACTCGGTCCGCGAGTGGCGGCAAGTGATAACTTGAACAGCGTTCAAGGCTGTCGTCTCGGCAGCCCCGGGCGACGACGAGGAAACCTGTGGACCTGAGCCCCGAGCAGATCACCGCCCTCGATGCCGAGCATGTCTGGCATCCCTACGGCGGATTTCCGGCCACGACCGAGCCGCTGGTCGTGGCGAGCGCGGCGGGCACGCGACTCACCCTCGCCGACGGCCGCGAACTCGTCGACGGGATGAGCTCGTGGTGGGCGGCCGTCCACGGCTACTGCCACCCGGTCCTGGACGCGGCGCTACTCGCGCAATCGCAGCGGATGAGTCACGTGATGTTCGGCGGCCTCACCCACGAACCGGCCACCCGCCTGGCCCAACTGCTGGTCGAACTCACGCCCGTGGGCCTGGACAAGGTCTTCCTCTGCGATTCGGGCTCGGTCTCGGTCGAGGTCGCGGCGAAGATGTGCCTGCAGTACTGGCGCGGCGTCGGTCGCCCGGCGAAGAACCGCCTGCTCACCTGGCGTGGGGGATACCACGGCGACACCTTCACGCCGATGAGCGTCTGCGACCCCGACGGCGGAATGCACGCGCTGTGGACCGACGTCCTCACCGAGCAGGTCTTCGTCCCCGCGCCGCCGCGCGACTTCGAACCCGACTACGTCGCCGAACTCGAGCACGCGGTGGCCACCCATCGTGACGAGCTCGCCGCGGTGATCGTCGAACCGGTCGTACAGGGCGCGGGCGGCATGCGCTGGCACGACCCCCGCTACCTCACCGAACTGCGTCGGATCTGCGACGACAACGATGTCCTACTCGTATTCGACGAGATCGCCACCGGATTCGGCCGCACCGGCGAGCTGTTCGCCGCCGACCACGCGGGCGTCGCGCCGGACGTGATGTGCGTCGGTAAAGCGCTGACCGGGGGTTATCTCACCCTCGCCGCTGCGCTGTGTACCGCGCGGATCGCGGAGACGATCAGTGCGGCGCACGGCGGGTTGATGCACGGGCCGACCTTCATGGGCAATCCCCTGGCCTGTGCCGTCGCGGTCGCCTCGATCGAATTGCTGCGCTCGCGAGACTGGCGAGGCGAGGTGGCCAGGATCGAGTCCGAACTTCGGGCCGGCCTCGCGCCGCTCGCCGAGCTGCCCGGTGTCGCCGAGGTCCGCGTGCTCGGTGCGATCGGCGTCGTCGAACTCGACGAACCCGTCGAGATGCGCGCCGCGACCGATGCCGCCGTCGACGCGGGCGCCTGGCTGCGCCCGTTCCGCAACCTCGTCTACACGATGCCCCCGTTCATCAGCACCACTGCCGACATCGCCACCATCACCGAGGCCGTGCGCGCGGCGGTGAAGGCCTCGGTCGCATGAACCTCGCGGCGGATCGGCACCGCAGTGCGGCTCGTAGGACCGACTGGTCGAGCGTCACGCCGACCGCGGTGACGGCAGCGCTCAGATGAGTGCGCGGGCAACCGTCCTGAACGGTGTTCAAGTATGCTGCTCAACTGTGAGTATGGATCCGTTGAGCTGGTTGGACGAGCGCGCGGCCGAGCGGGTCGACGCCGGGCTACGCAGGCACTTGCGCGAGCGCGCCGCTGAGTCGCCCGCGATCGACCTCGCCTCCAATGACTACCTGGGCCTGCACCGGCACCCCGAAGTCGTCGAGGGCGCGATCGCGGCGGTGCGCCGGTGGGGAGCGGGAGCCACGGGTTCGCGACTGGTCACCGGAACCACCACCGAGCACGCGCTCCTCGAAGCCGAGCTGGCCGAATTCGTCGGCGCCGAAACAGGATTGGTCTTCGCCACCGGCTACGCCGCCAACCTGGGTGTGGTCACCGCATTGGCCGGACGCGGCACCCTCGTGGTCTCCGACGCGGGCTCGCACGCCTCGCTGGTCGACGCGTGCAGGCTCTCCCGCGCCAGAGTCGCGATCGCACCGCACCGCGATGTCGACGCGGTCGAACGACTGCTCGCCGACCGCGCCGAGGAGCGCGCGCTGGTCCTCACCGATTCGGTCTTCAGCGCCGACGGCGACCTCGCGCCACTGGCCGATCTCCATCGCGTCACCCGGGCGAACGGCGCCATCCTGATCGTCGACGAGGCACACGGCCTCGGGGTGCGCGGCGCGGGCGGCCGTGGACTCGTGCACGAGCTGGGCTTGGCCGGCGAACCGGACCTCGTGATCACCGCGACCCTGTCGAAGGCCTTCGCTGCCCAGGGCGGGGCAGTGCTGGCCGATGCCAGGATCCGCGCCCACCTCATCGATGCCGCTCGCACCTTCATCTTCGACACCGGTCTCGCTCCCGCCGCGGTCGGCGCGGCGCGCGCCGCGCTGGCGCTGCTGCACCGCGACCCGTCGATGGCCACCCGCGTCCTCGACCGCGCCGCCGACATCGCCCGGATCGCCGGAGTATCCGACCCGGATTCCGCAGTGGTCTCGGTGGTCCTCGGCGAAGCCCAAGTCGCGTTCGACGCCGCGCAGGCCTGCCGCGCCCGCGGTCTCGACGTCGGCTGCTTCCGCCCGCCCTCGGTCCCCGAAGGCACCTCGCGACTGCGCCTCACCGCTCGTGCCGACCTCACGTCCGCCGAACTCGAGACGATCGCCGAGGTCCTCGGCGATGTTCTCGCGGCGGCTCGCGGCAAGGAATCGGTGACGGCATGACTGTCCTGCTGATCAGCGGCACCTCGACAGACGTCGGCAAAACCGTCGTCACCGCGGCACTGGCCGCCGCCGTACAGGCCGAGGGCCGCACCGTCGCGGTCTGCAAGCCCGCCCAGACCGGCATCGCCCCCGGCGAGCCCGGCGACCTTGCCGAGGTCACCCGCCTGACCGGGGTGACCCGAACCCTCGAGCTCGCCCGCTACCCGGACCCGCTCGCCCCCGACACCGCCGCACGCC
This sequence comes from Nocardia salmonicida NBRC 13393, assembly GCF_001613085.1. GTDB lineage: Bacteria > Actinomycetota > Actinomycetes > Mycobacteriales > Mycobacteriaceae > Nocardia > Nocardia salmonicida. The sequence goes on along the minus strand of NZ_BDBR01000072.1, from coordinate 459 downwards.
GCGCGGCCATGCCCTTACTGACGCTGAGCGAAACCGTCGCCGCCGTCGATTCGCTCGCCGACGCCGACGTGGTGCTGGTCGAAGGTGCGGGTGGACTGCTGGTGCGGATGGGGGAGTTCACCCTGCTCGACCTCGCCCAGAAAATCGGCGCCCCGGTCGTGGTCGTCGCCGCGGCCGGCCTCGGCACCCTCAACCACAGCGAACTCACCACCCGCACGCTCGCCGCGGCCGATGTTCCCTGTGCAGGCTTGGTCATCGGCTCTTGGCCGACCGATCCCGACCTCGCCGCTCAGTGCAACCGGGACGACCTTCCACGAGTCACCGAGACTCCGATAGTCGGCACAATCCCCGCAGGCGCGGGGCAGTGGGAGCGCCACCGCTTCACCGCAGCCGCGCCCGGCTGGTTCACTGCCGATCTGCTGCGTGGAAACCACCCTTGACCACCCGATTTGACTTCGT
>NZ_BDBR01000071.1 GCF_001613085.1 Nocardia salmonicida NBRC 13393 | reverse complement strand
CCTAAGGGATGTCCCGTAAGTCGTTGAGCAGCAACAGGTATCATCTCCACAGTGGTGATCTCGGCAGCTGACCCGGTGATGGTGGAGTTGTTCTCCGGGCTGCGGCCAGCCACGTTCGCTCGCCTGATCACACAGTTGCGGCGCGAGGGCGCCGACCGACCGTTGCGCGGCCGACCGTGGGGCTTGTGCTTCGAAGACCGGGTGCTGCTGGTGGCGACCTACTGGCGAACCAACCTCACCATGCGGCAACTCGCGGCCGTGTTCGGCGTCTCGAAATCGGCCGCGGCCCGGGTAACCGAGGACCTCGGACCAGCGTTGGCGCTACGGCCCCGCACCCGGTTCCCGCGTGGTGCCGTGCTGATCGTCGACGGGACCCTGGTCCCGACCAGAGATCACAAGGTCGCTGCCCAGAGCAAGAACTACCGGTACTCGACCAACCACCAAGTCGTCATCGACGCCGACACCGAACTGGTCGTCGCGCTGGGAAAACCATTACCGGGTAACCGCAACGACTGCCGAGCGTGGACTGAGTCCGGGGCCGCCCACGCATGCCGCAACGCGGTGGTGATCGCTGACGGCGGCTACCAGGGCACCGGTCTGGTCATCCCGCATCGCCGCTCACCGGGTGTCGAGCTGCCGGAATGGAAACAGGCCCACAACAAGTCCCACCGCAAGGTCCGTGCCCGTGTCGAGCACGCTTTCGCTCGGATGAAGACATGGAAGATACTGCGGGACTGCCGTTTACGTGGTGACGGGGTAGGTGTCGCGATGGCTGGGGTAGCGACTCTGGCCAACCTCGCCCACGCTTACTGATTCCTGGCGGGCGGATCGTTCGCCGTCGCTAATTCAGACTTACGGGACATCCCTTAGGTGTTGTGGGTCATGACGTTGTTGACGCCAGCGCAGGGCGTGATAAGACAGTTGACTTCCAGCGTCGGTTCCAGCTGAATTCGGGCGCCGCCAGGGCGCGCTGGACAGCGATTGATGCAGACCAAGAACGGTCGGCGCTCTTGCCGGTTGTCGACGCGGTCAGCAAGCGCCGCGGCCGAGACGGGCCATATCGCCGTTTACGAGCGGACGATGTCCTACCTGGCCACCGGTAAGGCCCGGTTAGATGCCGTTGTCACTATGACCCGAGAGGTGGTCGATGTCGTTCTTCACGGCTGCGAATTGCCGGTTCCGGTGCGATCGGCGAGCAGTTGCAGTACTCGAAGGAAGGTGCGGCGATCGGCGGCGGGAACCTCGGCCAGTAGCCGCTGCTCCTGCTCCTGGATGTCGCGTTGGGTGTGGTCGCGCAGGCTCGCGCCGTCGGGGGTGAGCCTGATCAGGTTGACGCGCCGATCGGCCGGATCGGGCTCGCGCAGGATCAGGCCGCGCTGCTGGAGGTCATCGAGGACGGGAATGATCCGGGTCTTGTCCGCCCGGATCGCCTTGGCGAGCGCGGCCTGGGTGTGGACGGGGCGTTCGTCGAGGCCGAGGAGCACCACGTAGGCCCACATCGTGAGCCCGTGCCGGTCGAGGATGGGCCGCTCCGCTTCGGTCAACGCACGGCCGAGTGGTACGAGCATGGCCGCGAGATCCGGGCGGGTCGCTTTCGGCATGGTCGAAATCTACCGCCGGGGCGGATCGATCGATAACCCTTGGCAGATCATAAGCAGGAGCGTACGGTCAGCACATGCGTACTATTTCGGACGAAGATCGGCTGCTGCTCGCCCGGCACGAGCGTGCCGTGCGACTGAGTATCGACGCGGTGGAGGCAGCGTCCGGCGCGTCCTTGTCGATCGAAACACCCTGTGCCGGATGGGATCTGCGCGCGCTGCTGGAACATATGGGCACCCAGAATCGCGGTTTCGCCGCAGCCGCTCGCGGTGGGAACGATCCGGCGGTCTGGGTGGTGCACCACGCCGTCGATCCGATCGGTGACTATGTCCGGTCAGCTCACGACGTCGTCGCAGCCTTCGCCACATGCGAGGCCCGTACCGTGTTTCTCCCCGAGATTCCACCGGGTCACTTCCCCACCGCGACCGCGCTCGGCTTCCATCTCATCGACAGCGTCGTCCACGCCTGGGATGTCGCCCGATCGGTCGGCCACGACATCGATCTGGACTCCGACCTGGCTCCGACGGCCCTGCGGATCGCCGAAGCGGTCCCCACCGGCACGGCTCGCCTTCACCCCCGCGCCGCTTTCGGCCCCGCACTCGCGGTGGCGGACACGACGGTAACCCTGGCCCACATCGTAGGAATTCTCGGCCGCTCACCCGAGTGGCAGCCGGGCCGCGCGTAAACAGCGCCAGCGGTGCCGCGGGTCGGAACGAATTGCCTGAATCGACAGTGCGTCAGGAGTTCGGCTGGGTCGGTGACTTACTTACACGTGCGTTCTCCAGGTACTGCATCACCCAGCCTGCGCTGGCGCCGTGAACGACCACGGACAACACGATGGTGAACGCTGCGATCGCCCATAGCGCACCAGCTTCCGAGCGAAGGTCCGCCTGGGTCAGGCCGTACGCGAGGTAGTAGATCGAACCGATTCCGCGGACGCCGAACAAGGCCGTGATGACGCGCTCCTTGGGCCTCATCCCGGCACATCGCTGCAGTGCAAGCCACCCTGCGACAGGCCGAACGACGAAGACCAGGAGCATGCCGACCGCGACTCCCTGCCAAGAAAGAGCGGCAAGCAGGCCCGTGGTGAGTGCCGCTCCGAGCAGCAGTAATACGACCAGGGTGAGAACGTGTTCCAACTGTTCGACCAGACTGTGCATCTGTTCGTGGTATTCGCTGCCACGCTCGATACGTCGAATAGCGATCGCGCACGCGAACACCGCGAGAAATCCGTAGCCGCCGACGAGTTCGGTGAGCCCGTAGACGGCGAACACCGCGGCCAAGGCGACGATCGGTTCCCCGCGGTCGGCGAGGCGTGCGTCCTTGATGGGGAATCGGAACAAACCACGACCGAGCAAACTTCCGACGATCCCGCCGACGAGGGCACCGACCGCGATCTTGCCGATGAGTTCCCAGGTGAACCAGCCGACGAACCAGGTCTGGACCGAGCCTTTGGTCGCGAGAAATATCGCCAGATAAACGAACGGGAAGGCCAGAGCGTCATTGAGGCCCGCTTCCGAAGTGAGCGCGAAACGGACTTCGTCGTCCTCCTCGGCTGAGCCGGCGCCGCCGGGCGTCGGGCCCTCGACCTGCACATCCGAGGCAAGCACCGGGTCTGTGGGTGCCAGCGCAGCTGCCAGCAGAGCTGCCGCGGCGGGGGTCAGCGCTGCCGCCCACCATCCGAACATCGCTACCGCTGCGATGCACAGCGGCATGGTGATCAGCAGCAGGCGCCAGGTCGAGCCCCAGGTGCGCCACTGTAAGGGCCGGTCGATCGCGAGCCCGACACCCATCAGGGCCACGATCACACACAGCTCTGCGAGATGCTCGATCACGGTGGGATGAGACAGGGGTGATACCGCTTGCAGGCCGCTGGGTCCGATCACGAGTCCACCGATGGCTCCGACTCCCAACATGAGCATCGGCGCGGTGATCGCCCGATCTTTGAAGAGGCGAGGGAGCGTCGCGGCCAATAGCAATGCGATTCCGGCTGCAAGGTATAGGCGTTCGATATTGAAAGTGGTCATCGTTGTTGCTGCATCATCGCGCAAGTCACCTATCATTCGGAACAACCCGGATACCGACTGGCTCGTCCCGGCCCAGGCTACGAACGACTCGACAAATTGTTGAGCCCACTCGATGCCCAATGTCCTTCGCTTATTTCCACGCGGACTTCCCCTCTCCGGCAACATGAAACAGCCCGCCGACGATCGACGGCCGGAAACTTTGGGCCATCTATAGTGCGATTCGGCCCTGTTGCGGTGTTCGCGCGGCCGGTCGTAGGCGATCAGCTGGCGGGAACGAGAGCGCCGATGCTACGTAGTCGAACTTCGCGGTACTGGCTCAAGGCCAGGCGGACCGCTGGACCGGCCGTCGGCGCCACGGCTGTGGGCGGCACCGACGGGGTAGCTGTCAGGGGACTTCTCAGTTCAGCCCACTCACTTCTCGGGCGATCGTCGAGACACGGGTCTGCGCAGCCGAAACAACACCCTGCCGCGCCTTGTGCGCCTCCTCGTAGGCGAGGATCGTCCGGACTGCGGCGGGATCGGTGAGTTCCTTGATCGCTGCCACCGCCTGGGTGACATTCAAGTCGTCGTAGCCACTGATGGGCAGCTCGCTGGGATCGAGAAGGCCGGTGGTGGTGCGCAGTGAATGCGTTGCCTCGGCGGTGGAGTCCGCGCCTTCACGCCGCGAGACCTGCTCGGTGGTTTCGAGAACAGCATCGCGCGAGGCCGCGAGGGTTTTCACGGCGACATCGCCCGCGTGCGCACCCCTGGCGAGCAACTCGCCCAGTGCCGGCGGGGCAGCACGGAATGTGTCCAACGCGCGGTCGATGCTGCGAGTAGACCACGTAACAGGGATATTGATCAGCTTCACCGCAGTCCCCGTAACCGCCTGAATCGGTGTTCGACGCAAAGCCGCGGGCCCGCCGAGCGCGTCCTCGGCGAGTACGGTCGTCAACCATTCGACGGTGGCCGTATGGGCAGTGATCAACCGCTGCGCCACTGCGACTACATCGGCGTTCTGAACGGTGGTCGCGAGTGCTTTGACGTAGCGGGCACGGTCGAGCAGTTGATGTTCGAGGACGAGGTCTGCGAGCAGGGCTTCGTCGAAGGGTTGGGCTTGTTCGCCGATCGCCTTGACCGCTGCGGCAGCCCGTCCGATGAACGGGCCGATCCGCTCCGGCGCGCCACCCAGTTCACGGATCGCGGCCTCGATGGCTTCTGCGCGGGCGCGGGCGTTGTCGGCGTTATCAGCCAGTTCGCGGCGTACTGCCTCAGTGCGAGCCTGTGCGATTCGAGTCCCGGCGATTCGGATTTCGGTATATGTCAGATCGCGGATAACGCGCAGTTGCGCGAGCAAGGTCGTAGCGGTGTTGCGTGTGCTCATGAAGTCTTTCCTTCGATGTCGACGTCAGGGAGGCGCAACGCTGCACCACTATGTCGACTACCCCGCACTTATGATTCAAACATTGCGCCGCAACAGTTGTCGATCGTGTCCCGGGTGAGATATTGCAGAATTCGGCGTGAGCCCGGTGGGTAGCGCGGCACCCAGATCAGTGGTTGTTCAGCTGAACGCTGATCAGCAGCAGGCGCTGTCTGCCGTGTGTTCCAGTGACGCGGTCGGGGCCGCGATTCCCGCTTCCAGCGCATCGTGAACACCGAGTGCGCCCGCGACGACAAATTCACCGCGCAGCACCCCGACGACCGAGGCACTGCGGCTCACGTAGTGCATGGAACTCCCCGAGGACCGTCTGCTCATCACCGTCTGCACCGGCGGCCTTCGCTCCGAGGGAGCGGCTCACCCGTGAGAAGGGCACCCCGACCAGGCCGAAGCCGGAGCTCGGGCGTTCAGAAGCGTCGGTTCAGGGCCATGGCTCGGTTTCCGTAGCGCTCAAACCCTGCGACGGCCCTTCAAGGGAAGGTGACGCTCGGTCGCTGGTCGGATCCGGTCAGTGACCGAACGTGCCCTCAGTCCCCTGCAGGACAACCCATGCAATTCGCTCTGGCACAACGGATCTGGAGACTCAGCGTCGGTCGGCACGGAAACATCCGACTCGGTCAGCAGCGTGTCGACCGGAAGCACTATCGCGCACCGTGATCGACTGCGGCACAGCCGATCTGGACCACTCAGAGGAGTGGTACCGCCACTGGCGTCGAGGGTTTGGCCGGTAATCGACCGGGCGTCGTCGCTGACGAGGTAGGAGACGATGTCGACAATATCGGCGGGGTGGCCGACGCGCCTGAGTGCGCTCAGCACTCGCTGTCGAGGGTCAGCACGACCAGCGGCACGGGCCGGTCGATCTTGGCCTGGAAGTCAGCCCTCAGTGGGTTGTTGGCCAGCACCCAGGCTGCGAACTCGTTGTAATCCGCGCCTTCGAGCACCCTTCCGGTCGCCTGGTAAGTCTTGTCCCGGAGTTCGATGGTGACCTGCGGATTCGCCTTGATGTTGTGCCACCAAGCCGGGTATTTGTCCTCGATGAACGAGCTCACGTACATGGTGTCATCCCGATATAGCGGACCCAGCGGAGTCGTGTGGCGCTTGCCGCTCTTGGCTCCGGTGGTGGTGAGCAGGACGAGATCCCCGCCCGCGTAAGCGCCGCCCACTTTGCCCGAGTTCGCCCGGAACTCGGTGATCACATCGGCGTTCCAGTCGGCGATGCTGCCCTCTCCGTCCCACGCCTGGTTCCACGGCGCGTCCGGATCGTCGTAGGCGGTAATGTCGGGCTTATTCAGCTGTCCCGCAGTCGATTCGGTGTCGTTCATGATTCGAGTATGCCGCTGATATAGGACAGTTGGCGTCCTAGTTCGATGAGGGCGCGCCATGATTTTGCCGCACCCGGCATCGCGAACTCGAGGCGCAATCGCCGACTGCCCGAACATACCGCTGAGCTGGTCTCGATCCGGCGAGCCGGCAGACATACTCAAACCTCAGGGTGCCCTCGTTGATCACCCTGAGGGTCTTGATCCGCGTACCTCTAGTACCAATGCTTCCGGCCGCCGACCGCGCGCCCAGTTGTACCGAGCAGGAAGAGGATCGCTCCGATGACGATAAGGACGATTCCGATCGTCCAGAGGATCGAGATCCCGGTCAGGAAGCCGATTAACAACAATATCAACCCGAGCACGATCATGGTCGTACCTCATTTCACAGAACCTGAGCGAGAACGCTGTCAGGTAACTCCATTAAACACGCATACTCCGACATTCGGAAGACGACGCCCTGTGAACGAGAACTGTTCAGCACCCGGCTCGCGCGCCGAACACGCCTGCGTGGTCTTGGTGCAGCTTTCATTTGCGCCGGCGAGCGACAATACGGGTATGCCAGCTCATGAACTGAGTGTCGAAGCTGCATGGTTGACCCAGCCCCAACCGTTCAGCGCGTCGAGCGGCTACCCGAATGGCGGCGACGCGCTGTTCCGCGAGATCGGCACGTACCTCGCCCCGGACGACGCCCCGCCGGTCAAGCAGGATGTTCCGCCGCAGGGCGGGTCGTAGATGGCCGACTGGGACGGCGCGGGCTACGCCCACATCAGTGGACTCCAGCGTGCGATGGCGACGGACGCTGTGGAGTCCGTCTCGCTCGCGGGTGCCGAGCACGTCCTCGACGTGGGTTGTGGCGACGGCTATGTGACTCGCCTGATCGCGGCGCGGGTGCCCGCTGGTTCTGTGCTCGGTATCGACCCGTCGCCGCGGATGATCGAGGCCGCCCGCACCGCCGACGACCAGCTCACGAACATCGCCTTCGAAGTCGGCGATGTCACGACCATGACTTTCCCTCGCGACTTCGACCTCGTTGTCTCGTTCAACGCACTGCACTGGGTGCTCGACCAGGAGACTGCCTACCGGCACATCGCCGCGGCACTCGAACCCAGCGGACGGGTGCTCGTGCAGTATGTCTGCGGCGGGTCTCGCCCGAGCATCGAGAACGTCGCGATGGCGGTCACCGGCGATGTGCGCTGGTCGACAGCGTTCGCCGGATTCGCGCGCCCCTTCGTGCATATCGACGCCGGCACGCTGCCCTCGATCGCGGCGAGTGCCGACCTCGAGGTCACCGCGCACACCGTAGTCGACCGGGAATGGGACTTCGGCACACGCGAGGCCTTCGCCCGGTGGTGCACGGTCGGGTTCGCGGACTGGACGGCCCGCATTCCCGCCGCTGACGTCCCCGCCTTCATCGACGAGGTCGTCGACCGCTACGAAGCCGTCGTCGGCCGGCCAGGACTATTCCGATTCCTGCAGTTACGGGCCGAACTGTCGCGGCGGACCGCCTCCCTGGAAAACAGGTAGAGGACTACTCGATCCCAGCGCCCGCTCAGCGCGAGATGATCTTTCTACGAGGCAAAAGCGAGAGCTGGGTCAGTAGTAAAAGCGCCACTTGAATGGCCTGCCCGTTACCGACGGTGGCGAATGCCTAGAAATCCAGATGTATGCCGCTCAGCGGCGTCTGGCTCGGTGCCCTTCGTCGGCACGACCCGCGTGACGAGTTCTGCGCCGGAGGTTCACCGATTCCGAGGTTGATCGAAGGAGCAGAAGTGATGTCGATAGTCAGTTTTCCGGTCGAAAGCGGCGGCGAGGTGCTGGTGCATGTCGACTCCCTACCCCGGTACGGCGACGTGGTGACCCGCGGTGGGCGGGACCAGATGGCAGAGGCCGTGGAGAAGGCCGAGCGTTCGCTCGGTTCCGCGCTCTCGGTGATCAGGGTCATGGCAGAGGGAATTCTGGGTCAACTCGGTGAGCTGGCCGCGCCGCCAGCCGAGGTACGGGTCCAGTTCGGTCTGGAATTCAATGCTAAAGCGGGTGCCATCGTGGCCGAGACGGGCGCGGCCGCCCAGCTCAGCGTGGACCTCACATGGCATCCGATTGCCCGACGTACGAACAACGTTGTCGGCGTTCGGCCGGCGAGCGAAGACCTGCCTGTCGAACGACGTGAGCCGCAGCTTGATGCGAGGGTGTGATCAGCGAAATGGCATGCACGATTCAAATCAAGATCGAAGCGAACTCCGGCGGCGATCAGTACACGACGCGCGTGTTGCACTCACCTGTCGGGGCCGAACCCTCTGCGACCATGCAGCTGGATGCCCACCAGCTACTCGAGAAGCAACCCTATTTGGAGGCGGTGGTACTGGCGTCATCGGTAACCGGACGTCGGGTCGCTGACCCGGGCGAGCAGGCCCTACAGGACGTCGGCGGACACTTGTTCCGGGCACTGTTCACCGGCGCTGTCCTCGAGACGTATCGGGCAAGCGTCGCCGCCGCCCAGGATCACAACGAGCAACTGCGGGTGGAACTGCGCCTCGGCGCTCCCGAGCTGGCTGCCTTGCCGTGGGAAGCGTTATGGGACCAGGACACCAAGAACTACGTCTGCCTGACCGCGCCCCTGGTTCGTCATGTACCGGCGCCCTACACCTGCGAACCACTCAAAGTGACACCGCCACTGCGAATCTTGGGGCTGGTGGCCACCCCACGGGGAATGTCGTCGCTAGCCGTTTCCACTGAACAACAACGGCTGGAGAAGGCACTGGAACCGTTGACCACCCGCGGCCTGCTGCACTTCGAGTGGCTACAGCAAGCAGGTTGGGCGGGCGTACAGGAAAAACTGTTGTCCGATGAATGGCACGTCCTGCACTTCATCGGCCACGGCCATTACGACGTCACCAACGATGAAGGGTCTATCGCCTGGGTCGATGCCGATGGCGGCGCAGTTCCGATCCCCGCCACTCGCTTGGCCTGTCTGCTCAGCGAAGCAAGACCGACACCCCGACTGGTTGTCCTCAATTCCTGCTCATCCGGTGCGGAGAGCACCAGGGATCTGTTCTCCGGCACCGCAGCAGTGCTGGCGCGAAGCGGAGTCAGCGCTGTCGCTGCCATGCAGTTCAGAATCAGCGACACGGCCGCGACCTCCTTTGCTGCCGGGTTCTATACGGCGATCGCGCGAAACCGCACCGTCGAGAACGCTGTTCGCAGCGGCCGAATCTCGATCATGGGCGCACAGGGGACCCTCGAATGGGTCACCCCCGTCCTCTACCTGCGAGGAGGAAACAGCCGACCGTTCATCCTGGAACCACAGCCGGAGAAGCCGGTCAATGAGCAGCTCTACGCTGCGGCCCGCACCGCACTGGATGACCACGACTACGACACCGTCATAGGTAAACTCGACCAATTGCTGGTGTCGGACCCCCACTACCGCGATGCCGCCGCACTGCGCCGCGCCGCCGCCGAAGAACAAGATCTCGCACACAAATATCAGCAAGCCATCGGCGCACAAGAAGGCCGCGCCTGGAGCGCCGCCGCCGATCTCTACGGTGAGATCCTCGCGACGACACCGGATTATCGTGATGCCGCCGCCCGTCGCCGCGAATGTCTCGAACACAAGTCACCGTCGACCAACATCCGCTGGAAACGGGTCTTGATGATCGGAACTGGCGCGGCCGTCGCCGCTCTCGCAATAGCCGCCGCGATCTCTTTCTCGACGCGGCCCCCTCCCATCCACTGGAGCGACGGGGAATGCGCGCGACTGTCCCGATTCACCGACAAGATAGAAAAGCTCCCCTGCGACAGTACCGAGGCGGACGCGAAGATCAACGCAATCGTCAGCGGACCGGAGAAATGCAACCCGGACGATGGAACTTCGTCAGTGACCGGCTGGGTCCTGTGCTGGGACGTCAATTGGAGACTCAACACCTGCTGGGATAGGACCGAAACTCCTGTCAAGCAGATACCGTGCACCACCAAACCCGACGATTTCCTTTTCAAGGTCGTCTCGATCAACCCAGACACCGTAGACGGAACCAAATGCGGGCCCCGCGAAGAACCCTCCATCAATGAAATCGAGAAGTTCGTGGTCTGCCTCGAACCGCTCCAAGCACTGAATCGCTGAGATTCTCGCGCGGCCTGGCAGACGGTCACACTCATTGGGGTAGGCCATGGCCAGCGCTATCTAGGAACTGGCCGACCGAGGCTCATCGGCGTGCAATCCGGGGCAACCACCGTTGTCTGGATCCGGCCGTACCGTGTTCGGCCGGATCCCACCCATTGCGGCGCTAGGCCGCGTGGGTGAGTCGCGCGGCCGCCGCGCCGACGGTCGGTCCGGCGCTGACCAGCGTCGACATGAACCGATCCTGTTCTCGCGCACCACGAATCGCCGCACGGTCGAGCCCGCCGGGCAACAGCCGGGTGACCGAGCGCGCGACATTGACGGGGATGCGGATCGCCGGGTACCACGGAACGATCGCCGTCGGCAGGCCGAGCGCACGCATCGTGTGGCGGCCGAGGAAGGTCCCTGTCACCGACAGATGCTGGGCATAGGCGAGACGGCGCCGGATCGTGGGCAGCCGGTCATAGTTCCACGACAACGGGTCTCGTGACATCGGTACCGCAAGTTGACGGGTCGACTCGTCGGGGTCGGCCAAGGCGGACAGCGTGTGCACCAGGACGCGCACACCGTCGCGGAAGGAGTGCGGCAGCCACTGTTCCTCGACGCCGAGCAGCCAGCCGACGTAGCGGACCAGGTGCGCGACAGCGTCGGTTTCGGCGGGGGTGAGCAACAGACCCAGGCCCATCCCACCGATCGCCGGTGCGATGAAGGCGCCGACGAGCGTGGCCGCCATATCCGTCTGGTTGATGGGCAGGCCCCAGTCCTCGGTCCGCCAATCCGGCATCGCAGCCACGTGCCTGCGGACGAAGGCGTGGATGAGTCGCACCCGGATCGTGGACTGGTATCCCAGACCCAGCGGGGACAATCCGTCCTCGGACAGGACGTCCATCGCCCACTGCATCGTCTCGGCCCACCGCTGATTGGAGCCCTTTTCCAGTGCTCCTGTGCGCAACAAGGTCTTGTTGAAGCCGGAGAACTGGTAGCCGCCGAGCATGGCGACGTCGCGTGCGATGTACATGCCGTCGGACCCGCCGGTGCGCAGGACCTTGGCCCCGTGCACGAGTTTGTCGTGATCGACCCACGCCGGAACAGTCTCGACCGCGGCGAAGAATTCGCGCAGCGCATCCGGCGCATCCGGCACCGCGGCGATGCCCTCTGCGAGCGCTCGATCGAACAGCGGACGCATCTGCTTCGAGCCTGTGGCGACCATCCAGTCCACCAGCCGATCCATCGCGTCGTCACCGACGAGCAGGCCCTCGCCGAGACGCTGCCATTGCTTCGAGTCGGGGCTGTGCACCCCCAGCATCGCCGCGAAGCCGCCGACGACGGCGGGGACGTGGTGGGGGCGATCGGGGTGACGGGTGGGAACGGTGGTCATCGACACTCCTCGTTGAGCGACAATACTTTGGATAACGACTGATATCCAAAGTATGTCGGCTGCTAAAGTCCTGTCAATGGCGCGTGCAGAGGTGGTCCGGTCCTACCGGGGAATCAGCGCGGCGAATCGACGAGACGAACGCCGCGACAAACTCCTCGCCGCGGGTCGCCAGATCTGGGGCGAGGCAGGCCCGAGCGAAGTCACCGTGCGCCGCGTGTGTGCCGCGTCGGGGTTGACGCCGCGCTATTTCTACGAAGATTTCGCCACCCGGGACGCACTGGTCCTCGCCGTCGCCGAGCAGGTGCACGAGGAGCTGTTCACCACTCTCGTCGAGGCGAGCCAGGCCGAGCCGGGCACCCTCGAACGCAAACTCCGGCGGGCACTGACGACCTACCTCGATACGATCGCCGACGACCCCAGCATCCACCGCATCCTCACCAGCGATACCCACAGCGTCGCCGGGCTCGAAGAGTTGCGCTCCCGTGCCGTCGGCATCGTGACCGACCTCGTGATGCAGTACAGCGCGGAGTTCCTCGATACCCCCGCGAATCCGGAGATCCGGCGCCAGGAAGCACTTTTCGTCGTCGGCGGGATCAACCAGCTCGTGGCGACCTGGCTGGGCGACCCCGGTCGGCCGACCACCGAAGTCGCTGCCCTGTGCACCGAACTCGCACTCGCCGTGGTGAACCGAGCGCCCTGACAGTCGGTGCGGTCGAACAGCCCGTTCACCATGACGGCCGAGTCGGGACCGAGCGGCCGAATCAGTAGACAGCAGACCAGTATTCGTTCACGGTCCATGTCACCGCACGGAATTCGGGGCGTTTCGGGGCGTCGGTGACGGTGACGGTGATCGTCGCGCGTGCCAGGTCGATCTTCATGCCATCGGCCACGAACTGCTGACTATTGGCGGTGAAAGTGAAGAAGGCTCCTTCGAAGGGGTCCGGCCGCAGCGTCGGCGCTGCCGCCCGCATGATCCGGATGCCGGTCTAGCCTTCGCACACGACGAATCGCTGGTCGCCGCCTACTCGGCTGCTCTGACGGGCTGGTGCGCGACACCGACGGGCTCGGCGAGGTCGCGGCGGCGTTCTCGCCGGCGCACGCAACCATCGAACAGATCAACGCGACCCCCGCCAGCACCGGAAAGCCGTTCCGTGCTGAAATCATCTACGGAGACTAACAATTCAGACAGAACTCCATTCCCGCCGCGCTGCCCGCAAGGTAGCGAACACGTGGATTTCCAGATCGACGCCCGGCCCGAGTAACCGGGGTTACCGTGGAGTGAGCGTCTAGGAGAGGACCGTCGCCATGTACCCGCCCGGCCCCCGGCTACCCGCGATCGCGCAGACGATCCGGTATGTGCAAGCGCGGGAGCGGTTCTTGACCGCCACCGCTCGCCGTTACGGCGACACCTTCACACTGCGCATGGTGCCGCCGTACGCCCGGCATATGGTCGTGTTCACCCGCCCCGAACACGTCCGCGAGATCTTCGCCGCCTCCCCCACCGACCTGCACGCCGGCGAGAGCAACGGCATTCTGCGTCCGCTGCTCGGCGATCATTCGGTGCTCATCACCGACGAAGCCGAGCACGCTCGCGCCCGCCGACTGCTGATGCCCGCCTTCACCGGGCCCGCCCTGACCGGTTATCGCAAGATGATCGAGCAGATCGCCGCCACCCACGTGGAGACCTGGCAGGCCGGGTCGACCGTCCGCAGCTTGGACGCGATGACCGGGATCACCCTCGATGTCATCGGCGAGGTGGTGCTCGGTGTCGCCGATCCGCGCCGTCGCGACCTCCTCGGTCCTCCCATGCGCCGCATCACCGACATCGCCCCGCTCACCCTGCTCGGCTCCCGATACCCAGCCTTACAAAACCGTGGACCCTGGAGACGGTTTCACCACGACCGAGCCAGTCTGGACGCCCATCTCTACGCCGAGATCGAGCAGCGACGCACGTGCAGCGACGCCCCGGGCGCTGATGTGCTGTCGCGCCTGATGTCAGCTGGCAGCGGCAACGACACCCCGCTCACCTCAGACGAACTCCGCGATCAGTTGGTCACCCTGCTCGCTGCCGGGCACGAGACGACCTCGGCCGCACTGTCCTGGGCGCTACGCGAACTGGCCGCCAACCCCGCCCAGCAGGACCTCGCCCGTCGAGCCGCGCTCGACGGCGACACCGTTTACCTCGAAGCGGTGATGAAGGAAGCACTGCGCTACCACTGGGTCATCGGAGGTGTCGTGCGAAAGCTCACCCGCGACATAATGATCGGCGGCCACGACCTGCCCGCTGAAACCGTCGTCGCGACCTCGATCCTGCTCGCACACAAGCGGCCCGAAGCCTTCCCTGACGCGGTGTTCCGGCCTGACCGCTTCCTCGACGGCAGCGTGGCACCGAATACCTGGCTGCCCTTCGGCGGTGGGGTGCGCCGGTGCATCGGAGCGGGTTTCGCGCTGATGGAGGGTGCGGCGGTGCTCCAAGAGATCCTGCGCCGCCACGTCTTGTCCCTGCCCGCGTCCACGACGACGCGGGGCCGGGTCCGCAACATCACGCATGTACCCTCCGACGGGGCACCGATTCTGGTCAACTGAACAGCGCCCCACCGATGAGGCCAATCATCCTACGAACTTCTGCAATGCCTCTGCCATGGCTCGCGGTTGGTCTTCCGGAACAAGAGTCCACGAATCATCGATGATCAGCTTGGCCGCCTCAGGGAACAGCTCAACCAATCGATCCGCATGCTCGAGCGGCATCATCCGATCTTCGCGTGCCCACACCACGAGTACCGGACGTGTGAATGTCCGCAGTTGATCGGATAATTCGAGCAGTCGGCGTCGAGAGGGCGCCCCGGTGGCGAATTTGACCAGATCGCGGCGGATCGCGGCGTTCTCGATGGCGGGGCGAAACCATTCGTCGTACAGCGAGTCCGGCAGCCCCGTCTTACTCAGCGCACCGTACGCGCGGCGACTGTGCCGAAAGAACTTCGTCCCGAACATCCTGCTCAGCAGCCATCCCCCACCCGGCAGTCGGCACAGCAGGGCCGCGGGGCGCGCCGGCTTGGGCGGGTAGTTGTCGAACGCGGTGCACGAGGCGAGCACCAGCCTTCCCACGCGCTGATCACGACCCTCGGAGATCATGAACTGCCCACCGCCCCAATCGTTGAGGACCAACGTCACTGCCTCGAGTCCTAGGACATCGAGGAAGTCCGCGAGGATGCGAGCGACTCCCTGCTCGGTCAGGTCCACGTCGGGATGCATCGGCTCGACGTGCGCGCCCAGGGGCAACGTCGGTGTGATGCAACGGTATTCGGGCAGCAACGGAATGACTTTGCGCCATTGCCGACCGTCCATGAGCAGGCCGTGGCCGAACACGAGGACGGGTCCGTATCCACCGGTGTCCTCGTAGGCGATGGGCCCCGCCGGTACCTGCACTGTAGGCATCCCGCACCTCCTAGATAGATCGTTCTACTGGCCCACGATATGCTGTCGCATACCACCGCGCAAGGAGTGATCGCCATGGCAGATCTCGGCACACGTGAACGGATACTCGAGGCGACAGCGGAGCTGTATCGCCGCCAAGGCATGTCCGCTACCGGCCTCAAACAGATCTCCAGCACAGCTAAGGCACCGTTCGGCTCGATCTACCACCACTTCCCCGGGGGCAAGGAAGCGATCAGCGTGGAAGTCATTCGGCGCGAAGGAGTCCGTTACGGCGCTTTCGTCGGCACGCAACTGGCCGACGCCGATCCCGCGACCGCAATACCGCAACTATTCGAGAACGCCGGCAGACTCATGGAATCCCAGGATTACAGCGAGGCATGTTCGATCGAGACCATCGCACTGGAAGTTGCGAGCACCAACGAACGGCTCAGGAACGAGGCCGCGGAGGTCTTTCAGGACTGGCTGACTCGACTCGCACAATGGTTCGGACAACTCGACATCACCGAGCAACAGAGTCGTGCTCTGGCGATGTCAACGCTGACCGCCCTCGAGGGAGCGTTCGTGCTGTGTCGCACACTGCGCTCGATCGAACCCATCATCATTGCCGGGCAGGGAGTCCAGTCCGCGGTGACCGCCGTCCTCGTACCAGCACAGACGCCGTGATGCTCTCCATCCGGACGCCGGCGGGAACCTCCGTATCATTCGGGCGCTGCGCGCATCCGTTGTTGTCCCGCGCGCGACGATCCGGATGAATCTCGATGTTGCTTCGCGTCGAATTGCGAGAACAGCGCCCGCCGCCGACTTGCTCAACCGAGCTGTCGGCCGACGCCTGCGCCTGGGCCATCGTGGTTGTCGAACAGCCGCTTTCATTACTTGGCCGGGTCGTGGTATGCCAGCTTCTCGACAACAGGAGCATCGGAGAACCGGAACAGGTCGAGCTCGGTCTCCGCTTCCAGCGACCACGGCACCCAGGACGGCACGACGAATAGATCGCCGGTGGTCAGTGCCCGGCGCTGGTCGCCGAGCCGGACATGACCTGTGCCGTCGAAAACCTGCCAGATGGACGAGCCCACCTCGCGCCGAGCCGCAGTGCTCGTGCCCGCCCGCAAGCGGTGGAATTCGCAGCGGATAGTCGGGAGTACATCGCCGCCGTTGGTCGGGTTCGTGTATTTGATCGCCGCGTGACCCGGCTCGACGGTGGCCGGATGTCCTTCCTGCTCCAGCAGCAGTTGCTCGCGCAGAGCCCGGTCGGTGTACTCCCAGCGGTACGCGGCGATCGGCGTGGATCGCCGTGATGCACCCGACGAGAGCGGAGTGAGACCCGGATGACTCCACAACCGCTCCGATCGCGATATCGGTGGGGTCGATGCGTCGGTCACCACTTCGGACCCGAACTCGAAGAACCCGAGATCGAGGTCGTGCGCGAGTGGCACGTCGAGTCCATCGATCCATGCCATCGGCTGATCGGTCTCGTTGTGGTGCCCGTGGAAACACCAGCCGGGCGTCATCAGCAGATCACCGCGGCGCATAGCCACCGGGTCCCCGTCGACGACGGTCCACACCCCTTCGCCCTCGATCACGAAGCGAAACGCGTTCTGGGCGTGGCGGTGTTCCGGTGCGACTTCGCGCGGGCCGAGCCACTGGATCGCGCACCACAGGGTCGGCGTGGCATACGGGGCGGGGGCGAGACCGGGGTTCGCCAGGCCGATCGCTCGACGTTCACCGCCGCGGCCGACGGGGACGAGCTCACCGGAGCGGCGCGCGATGTCGAGCAGCTCCGACCACTGCCACAGGTGCGCGACCGCGGCGGGGGCAGGACTTTCCGGCATGAGGTTGCCGGTTTGGGTCCACAGCGGGGCGGTGGAGTTGCGGGTGAAGTCGGCGTAGAGACGGTCGAGTTCGGGGCTGGATTCGGGTTCTGTGATGTTGTTGCTGGTCATGGTGATTCCCTCGGAGAGCGGGGCGGCTCGGGGACCGCCGGTCGGAGTTCAGTGCGCCAGTGACGGCGCGGCATCGGTCGCCCCCGGCTCGGTGCGGCTGTCGGTCAGGACAGCGCGCCGGGAACGCAGCGCGAAGATCGCCAGCGCACCCGCGATCAGGGGCAGGCAGAACAGGAAGTAGAGGTTCTTCGGCGCCCAGCCGAGGTCGATGAGCCTGCCGGCGATGATGGGCGAGAAGATCGCGCCGACCCGTCCCATACCGATGACCAGCCCGACCGCGGTCGCTCGCGCCGAGGAGTCGTAGTACATCGGGGTTATGGAGAACATGCCGGCCATCACGGCGCTGGTGGTCATGCCGAGCAGCACGGCCGCGACCAGGGCCGTGTGCAGCGTTCCCATCGACAGCGCGTAGAGCGCGAAGGCGGCCGCGGCGACACCGAACAATGCGGTGAGTGTGGGACGCACGCCGAATCGCATGGCCAGCGGCCCGAACACCAGCGCCCCGACAATTCCGCCCGCGCTGAAACACACACCGGCTTGCACGCCGTCGGCGGAGGTGAACCCGCTGCTGGTGACCAGTTTCGGCGTCCAGGAGTTGGCGAAATAGAACCCGGCCATCAACACGAAGAAGCTGAATCCGAGCAGCGATGTCGTGAGCAGGTTCGGGCCGGTGGTGATGTCGCGCCAGTGCCCGGTGATGTCGTTGTTGCGCATCGCAACCGACGGCATCTCGGTCAGGGCCGGTTGGCGCAGCCGGGTCAGGATGGCGTTGGTACGTGCCAGGGCATTGCGGGGGCGCCGGTTGATCAAGAAATCGACCGATTCCGGCAGGATCGCCGCGGCGAGCAGTGCGACGCACAGCGTTACCACGGCGCCGAAGGCGAAGACCGCACGCCAATCGAATTGTGCGAGCAGGATACCGGCGATGATGCCGCCGAGTGTGCCGCCGATCGGCTGACCGGCGGTGTAGACGCTGATCGCGGTCGAGCGGTGCCGGGCCGAGGAGTACTCGGCCACCATGACATTCAGGCAGGCCTGCAGGGTTCCGACGGCGATGCCGGTGACGATCCGCACCGCGAGCAGCATGGTGAACCCGGTGGCCATCGCCGACAGCCCCATGCCGAGCGCGACGATCAGCGCGGCGACGACGATGGTGCGCCGGCGCCCGACGATGTCGGCCACCTGGGCGACGACGATCGATCCGGCGGCCATGCCGAACAACGCCGAACTGAGCAGGATGCCGAGTTGCGACCCGCTCAGCGACCATTCGTCGGAGATATGTGAGGCGCTGAATGCCAGCGCGAGCACATCGAATCCGTCGAGCATGTTCAACAGCACGCAGATCGTCACCACCGCGTATTGCAGTGGCTGCATGGGCGCGGATTCGATGCGGGCCTTGATGTTGTGAGCTGCGATTTCCATTGCGTCGCTCACTTACTCGCGAAACGGGCGTCGAGCTGAGCGCCCGGACGATCGGCGTAGGCGATGGCGGTTTCGGCGGTGACGCCGACCTCGAGCACACCGATCCGGTCGATCTCGAGCCGGATCGAGGTGCCGTCGTCCAGCGCGCCGACCCCGGCGGGCGTCCCGGTAGCGATGACGTCGCCGGGGTGCAGGGTCATCACCGAGCTCGCATAGGAGACCAGTTCGGCGACCGAGAAGATCAGTTCGCAGGTGTTGGTCCGCTGGCGCAGTTCCCCACCCACCCAGCAGCTCAGCGCCAAGGTGTCGGGGTCGCCGACCTCGTCAGCGGTGACGATCCACGGTCCCAGCGGGGTGAAGGTGTCGAAGGACTTGCGGGTCGAGCGGTCCTCGGTGGAACGGACGCTGATGTCGAGCAGGCAGGTGTAGCCGACGACGTAGTCGAGAGCTTCCTGCACTGGCACGTGCCGGGCGGTGCGGCCGATCACGATGGCCAGTTCGCCTTCCTGGTCGGTGCGTTTGTCGAGGTAGGGCAGCTCGACGGTCTCGCCCGGCCCGATCACCGAGGTGTTGGCCTTGAGAAACACGCCGTACTCGGCGATCGTCTTCTGCTCGTGCATCTCTACCTTGTGATCGAGGTAGTTCACCGGAGCGGCGACAATCTTGCCCGGCCGCGACAGCGGTGCGCGCAGCGCGACCGAGCCGAGGCGATGGCGCGGGCACTGCGAGAGATCCAGAGCGCGCAGGTCGGCGACGAGGCCGCCGCGTTCCAGCCAAGGCAGCCACGGGCCGCCATAGGGGCCCGCCGAGGTCGGGAGCAGATCGGTGACGTCGTAGAGGTCGGTGTCGGTGGCAATCGCGGCACGGTCGCCGTCGAGAACTGCGAGTCGCATGGTCGGAATCGTCTTTCGGTGGAAGGAATCGGGGCGGGATCAGGCGACAGCGAGGCGGGCTCGGAGCAGCAGATCGAAGACCGGGCCCCGGTAGAGCCAGTCGGCGTGGCCGTAGAGGTCCTCGGCGCCGAGGGTGGCGAGCAGTTCGTTGCGCACCACGCGGTGGACACCGCCCGCGTGGCAGATGTCGCCGAACATGCGTGCTCTGGTCTGCACTTCGGCGGTGCGCGGGATACGGGAGTCACTGAACCGGCGGATCACCGTCGGCCAGTCGGTGTCCTGGGCATCGGCGGCGACCAGGAACTCGAGCGTTTTGGCGTCTTCGAGTGCGAGGCAGCAGCCCTGGGCCAGGTATTGCAGCATGGGGTGTGCCGCATCGCCGGTCAGCACGAGCCTGCCCTCGCCCCAGGTGTCGGCGGGCATCCGGTCGTAGAGCGGCCACCGGCGCTGCTTGCCGATGTGGGTGATCGCGTCGCGCACCTGCGGATGGCAGCCGGCGAACGCGGCCTCGAGCTCGGCGGTGCCACCGAATTCCTCGTCGCCGCGCACGAAGGAGGGCGACTCGAACACCGCGACCTGATTGAGCACTTCGCCGGCGCGCAGCCGGTACTGGACCAGGTGGCTGCCGGGCCCGACCCACACGACGACATCGTCGAGTTCGCGGTCCTGTCTCGACACGTCGGTGATCGGGACCGTCCCGCGGTAGGCGACGTACCCGGACGCGACGAGGTCGTCACCGACGATCGTGTGGCGCAGCACGGAATTGAGTCCGTCGGCGGCGATGGTGGCTTCGGCGGTGAAGCTGCGATCACCTTCGGCGACGACGAGGGTGCCGTTGCCGATGTCCTCGACCCGTTCCACCCGGACGCCGGTGCGCAGGTCGGCCCCGGCCTCGCGGCATGCCTCGAGCAGGATCGCGTGCAGGTCCGTGCGGTGGATGACGACGTAGGGGCCACCGAACCGGGTGCGGAATTCGCCCGTCAGCGGCAGCCGTCCGATTTCCTCAGCGGAGATCGCGTCCCGCATGACGATATTGTTCGGGAGCACGCCGACCGCGCATACCCGCTCGAGCAAGCCCCACGAATCCAGGATGCGGGTGGCATTCGGGCCGAGCTGCAGGCCCGCACCGATTTCCCCGAACTCGTGAGCTTGTTCCAGTACAACGGCCTGTTTACCGGCTTTGATCAGCCCGAGCGCGGTGGCCAGACCGCCGATGCCGCCACCTACCACGACGGTAGGTGCGTAATCTGAGTCACAATTCTGCATGGGGCGAAACTAAGTCCGTGGGCTCTCACGAGGGAATATAATTCCGCTATGCGGAACACTCCCCTGCCCGAGCGACCGACGAGCGCGGTCGGCTCCCTCGACCGTGGGTTGCGGTTGCTGCAACTGCTGCGCGACTACGGCAGCCTGCGTGTGATGGACGCCGCCACCCACCTCGACATCTCGCGGTCGAGCGCACACCGGCTACTGCAGACGTTGACTTACCGGGGTTTCGCGGTGCAGAACGACAACCACGTCTACCTGCCCGGTCCCTCACTGGACGCGGCCCCGGCCAGACTGGCGTGGACCAAAGCGTTTCGCGCGCTGTGCCAGCCGCATCTCGAGGTGTTGTCGCGGCGCAGCGGCGAATCGGCGAACTTGATGATCCGGGTGCGCGAAAGCGTGCGGTTCCTCGGCACCGTGCGCGCGCAATCGGTGTATGCGACCAACGATCGCGATGGCGTGGTGATGCCTGCGCACCAGGCCTCCGGAGGCAAGGCGCTACTGGCCGCCCTGCCCTTCGACGAGGTGGAACGGCTGTATCGGCTCCCCGCGCGGGCGGCGAGCCACTGCTCGGCGCCGGCGAATTCCATTCCCTGACAGCCGATTTGGACACCACGCGGCGTCGCGGGTTCGCGATCAACTACGAAGGCACCGAACGTGGAGTGGCCGCGGTGGGCGTGGCGATCACCGACCGAGACGGTCAGGCCATCGGCGCGGTGTCGCTGTCGTGCCACGCCGAGCGCTTCGCACAATTGGTCGACAAGACACTGGTCCCCCTCGTGCTGGACGCCAGGACCCAGATCGAGAAGGACTTGGCCATCATCGATCTGGGTGCAGGTCGGTAGACGAGCCGCCGCTATCCGATTGCCTGCGGGATAGCGCGAACGCGACGAACGGCGCCGACCCGTACGCGTGTCGTTGGCCGGTCCCCATCGCGCTGCCTCGGACGGTACGTGGGATCGGGTGTCCATTCCTGGCATTCGTCTGGTGAGAACAGCCGACGGCGATGTCGGGGGCGGCCGGGCAGCGCACCGGCCGACATCGCCGCGGCCTTCAGCGGACGGCGGTCGCCGTCTGCTGTTCTGCCCCCAGTTCGGCGAAGGTTTCGGTGACCCAGTCGGCGATATAGGCACTGACCAGGGGAAAGTTGTCCAGCCCGATGTGTTCCGCGCCGCCCTCGCGAGCGGTGAAAACACGCAGCTGCCGTTTCGGGCTGGCCGTTGCCTGCTCGTAGGACCGGTGGGCGTATTCGAGCGGGATCTGCCGGTCGTTCTCGCCGTGCACGATGAGGAAAGGCACGCTGATCTGCTCGACGACGCCGTCGAGGTTGACGCCGTCGGCGTTGTTCAGGAAGGTGTCGAGGTCGTTCTCACCCCAGACCCACATCACGTGGTTCCAGTAGTGCGGCACGGGCCGTTCGCCTTCGCGTTCGATTCGGCGACGCTGCACCTTGCCCCAGTCGTGGTTGGCGCCCCATGCCACGCACAGCGCCAGCCGCTTCTCGAAGGCCGCCGCGCGGGGGGCATAGTAGCCGCCCAGCGACCAGCCGACCAACCCGATGCGCGTGGTGTCGATGTCGTCGACGGTCTCGAGGTAGTCGACACAGGCGGCCGCCCATTCCTCGGTCTCGATCTGGGCGGTGAGTCCTTGCAGGCGCAGTGCCTCGCCGCTGCCGGGACAGTCGACCATGAGGGTGGCGATCCCTCGCTCGGCAAGCTCGTGGGCGAACCCGGACAGGTACATGTGTTCCTTGGTGCTGTCCAGGCCGTTCCACACGATCATGCAGGGCACCGGGCCTGCCACGTCAGGCCGCATGAAATAGGCCGGAAGTGTGGTGCCGCGGAAGGGAATCGAGACGCGCACGGTGTTCGGATCGACCAGGTCGAAGGACTGCTGCATCAATTCCAGCACCCGGCGATAGATCGCGTTGCGATCGGGCGTCTGCGGGCTCTGCATCCGCTCGGCGTGAATCAGGTAGTTCGCGGCACGTGCGTAGGCTCGGCCCGCCGACCGGGTGCGTCCGACCGCACGGTCACGCCCCGCAGCCTCGACCAGGTCGTCGACGACCGCCGTCCAGGACGCCAGGAATTCCTCGGTGCCTGCGTCCTCACCGCGGGTGGCCGCTTCCCGAATGGGACGGCAGGCCCGATCGACCTCGTCGATGTAGCCGCCGCTGTTCAGCGCCGCGACCACACCGAGGTTCCACACATAGTTTCCGGGAAAGTATTCGAACATCAGGGTTTTCCTCTCATTGACAAGTTTTCGAGACGCGACGAGATCCGCACTCGACGCTGCTTTCGTCGGGGTTCAGACAACCGCGATCGGGTTCACCGGTGCGCCGACCGCACCGGTGACCGGGATCGGCGCGGCGACGAGGAAGAACTCGTAGGTGCCGGTGCGCGCGCAGTGTTCAGCGAGCGCGTCCAGGTCCCACATCTCGCCGAGGAACAACCCGATGTGCGGGATCGCGACCTGGTGCAGAGGTTGGAAGGCGTCGTCGAATTCGTTGGGCCGCACCTCGAATCCCCAGGTATCGGTGGCGATCGCGGCGATCTCGGTGCGGTGCAACCAGTCCGCGGTGGTGAACGACAGACCCGGGGCCGCGCCACCGGCGTACTCGTTCCAACCCTCGCGCCGGGCGCGGCTGAGCTGGCCGGTGCGCACGGTCACGATGTCACCGCGGCCGACCGCCGAGGACGCACCCTGCGAGCGGATCGTTTCTTCGAGATGCGCTGTCGTGATGGCGAACCCGTCGGGCAGTTCCGTAGCTGTCCCGTAGACACGCCCGACGTCGAGCAGCACGCCGCGGCCCACGATCCGATCTGCCACGGTTTCGATGCCGGTGACCTGGTCGCCCTGCGAGGTGACCACCTCGCCCGCGCGCCGCCCGTTCCAGGCCCGACCGTGGTCGAAGATGTGGCCGAGCCCGTCCCATTGCGTCGAACACTGCAGCGGCATCGACACCACGTCGTCGGCGCCGCCGAGACCGTGCGGGAATCCCTGGATCCCAGCTTCGGCGTCGGTGCCGGTATCGAGCATGGTGTGCACGGGATTGGAGCGACGCCGCCAGCCGCGCTGGGGCCCGTTCGTATCGAAGCTCTGCGACAGGCTGAAGCTGCGGCCGTGCCGGATCAGTGCCCCGGCTTCGGCCCTCTTGGCGTCGTCGAGGAAGTTCAACGTGCCGTGCACATCATCGGCACCCCACCGTGCCCAGTTCGAGCATCGCTGGGCCGCGGCGGCGATCGCGGACTCGGGATCACTGCGGTCCAGTGGCGTTGCGGCGGTTTCTGTTCCGGTCATCTGTGCTCCTGTAGTTCGGGTCGCAGCGCGTCCGAGATCGACTTCACGCCGCCGTGCGAGCTCGCTCCGCCGTCGACGGTGATCTCGGCGCCGGTCATGTAGGTGGAATCGGCGCCGAGGAGGAAGGCCACCGCGCCGGCGACCTCGGCGGCGGTGCCGGCACGCGCCAACGCGGTCTCACTGATCGACGACTCCCGGAATCGCGCGGGCGCCGATTCCGTCATGGGGGTGTCGATGAAGCCCGGATGGACGATGTTGATCCGAATTCCGTTCTCACCCAAGGACAGTGCGGCCGTGTGGGTCAAACCGCGCAGTGCCCATTTGCTCGTGGTGTAGGCCACCGGGTAGTGGCCGGTGAGCGCCGCGAGCGAACCGATGTTCACGATCGCCGAACCGACGCCCATCACGGGGGCCAGCGCCTGGATCGCCAGCAGCGGTGCCAGCACGTTGACCGCGTAGGCATCGGTCATGTCGGCGACGGTCACCTCGCCCAGGCGCGCGCGTCGGGTGATGCCCGCGCAGTTGACCAGTCCGTGCACCGGTGCGTCGAGAGTGGTTGCCAGTTCTCGCCATTGCCGCTCGTCGGTGACATCGAACGCGCGCACGCTTTCGCTGCCCTGGCGATCGAGCGCGACGACGTGGTAGCCGTCATCGGTGAGTCGCTCGGCGACAACGCGGCCGATGCCGCCCGCCGCGCCGGTGACGACCACGGTTCGGGTTGTCATGGTGCGGTCACCTCGGCCCGGTGCTGCGCGCGGTCGCGGAGCCGGGGTGCGGGAACAGCGTGCGGCGCGCTGGTGCGCTCGCCGACGGTGTTCACCAGGGTTCCCAGGTGTTCCACTGTGAGTTCGACCGTGTCGCCGACTGTCAGCGGCGGCGGGTCGAGACGGCCGCGGCGGCCCCACAGCTCGGCCAGACAGCCGCCGTTACCGACGGTGCCCGAGCCGAGTACATCCCCCGGCGCGAGCGCGGCGTCGCGTGAGGCGTAGGCCAGCAGCATGGGGAAGGTCCAGCCCATGTTGGACAAGACGTCGCTGCCCACTTCGATCCCGTTGACCCGTGCGGTGCAGTGCAGTGCGAGGAAGCCGTCGGCGTCGAGGAACGGCACCATTTCGTCGGCGGTCACCAGCACCGGGCCGAGTGTGTTCGCGAAGTCCTTGCCTTTCGCCGGACCGAGCCCGACCTGCATTTCCAGACGCTGGAGATCACGTGCCGACCAGTCATTGAGGATCGTGTAGCCGAAGATGTGATCGACGGCCTGCTCGACGGTCAGGTCGCGACCGGCACGGCCGACGACGGCGGCGACCTCGAGTTCGAAGTCCAGTTCCGCGCAGTGGTGCGGTGCCCGGATCTCGCTGCGCGGACCGTTCACCGTGTGCGGGTTGGTGAAATAGAAATGCGGCGCCGCGTACCAGGCCGCCGGCACTCCGCCGCGACCCTGGACACTCGCACGGACTGCTTCGACATGTTCTTCGAAGGTGACGAAATCGCGAATTGTCGGCGGTGCCAGCGGAGCGTCGAACGCGACCTCGTCTGCAGGAATCGGCGTGGTCATCGACTGGATCTGGCCGCCCATCTCCAGCGCGGCGGCCAGCCCGGCCCGGACGAGTTCGAGGACCGTGGTGCCACCGGGGAACAGGTACACGCTGTCGTCGTCGACGACAGCGGCGACAGGAGCCGCGTCGTTATGGCGAATCATGGCAAAACGCATGGTGGATAACTCCTTTCACACCGGCGGTGCGGTGAACAGACCCTTGTCGGGGTCGTTGAACGATTTCGCGGCGACGAATTCGTCCATCGCGTTGGCGGTCCCCCATTGGTCGCTGACCTCGGGCTGGGTGAAGTCGTAGAGGTGCGGGTGCCAGGTGTCCTCGTCCAGCGACTCGAGTTCGGTCGTGTACTCCATCGTGTTGCCGTTCGGGTCGAGGAAGTACGAGAAGGTGTTGTTGCCCGCGAGGTGCCGGCCGGGGCCCCAGATCTTTTCGACGCCCGAGCGCAACATGCGGCCGGTACCACGCATGTACTCGTCGAGACCGCGCAGCTCGAACGACGCGTGGTGCAGCGCGGGATGGGGGCCGCGCGCGATCGCCAGCGAATGGTGCCAACGGTTGGTGCGCAGAAACCACATCATCTTGCCCATGCGCGGATGCATGAGGATGTCGGAGACCTTGAAGCCGAAATGCTTCTCGTAGAAGGCCACGGTGGTTTCCGGGTCGGCGGAGTTCACCACCACGTGCGACAGCCGTACCGGAATCGCCTCGCCCACTTCAACTTTGCGATGTCGGCGAGCCGCGACGTCGGCGGACACCTCGATCGTGCGGCCTTCGTTGTCGAAGAACCGGAAACCGTATCCCCCACCGGGTGTCTGCAATCGGTCCGGTTCGCTGACCAAGGTGGCCCCGCCCCGGCCGAGCTTATCGGCGACGGTGTCGACCGCCGCGCTGTCGGTGACGCCGAAAGAGATCAGGTCGAGGCGCTTTTCGGCGGCGCGGCGGATGCGCACCACGTACTGCTCGGGCGAGCCCTCCGCGGCCAGATAGGTGACATCGCCATCGGTCGCGGCCACCGACAGGCCCCAGTGGTTGGTGTAGAAGTCGAGCTGCTTGTCGAAGTCGGGCACGGCCAGCGCCGTGTGCCGCAGGTGGGTGAAGACATGATCGCTCATGAGGAGGCTCCGAAAAACGAGGGATGGGGTTCAGGCCGGTGTCGCGACGAGCTCGGCGATGCGGCGCATCAAGCCGGGGACATCGGCGTCGGGATCGTGGTCGAGCATCCATCGGCCGAGCTGCACCGAGGCCTCGACCACGGCTTTCGCCCGCGGCAGGCGACGGTCGGTGAAGCTGCGCCACAGCTGCGGACCGACCGGTTCGGCAATGAGGAGTTCGCTGAGCACCGCCGCGTCTTCGAGCGCCTGCGCGCCGCCCTGGGCGAGGGTGGGCGGGCACGCGTGGGCGGCGTCGCCGATCAGCACGATGCGTCCGCGATTCCACGGCCCGTCGATCACGTGCTGCTCGAACCGGGTGTAGTTGACGGCGTCGGGATCGGTCAGCAGCGCACGGACCTCGTCCCACGGTCCGTGGTACTCGGCGGCCAGTGCGCGCATCATTTCGAGCTGCTCGGTCTTGGACAGCGCCGAACGATCATGGGTGTCCTCGACAATGTAGGCGTACATCGAGTCCGGTCCGGTCGGGCAGTATCCGGCGATGTGCGCGACGCCGCCGTAGTAGAGATCGGTGCGGGTGATCGATGCCGGACGCGAGCACACCAACCGCCAGATGCCCATGCCGGTTGGCTGCGGGTCGGAGTCGATGCCGAGGGCGCGACGGGTGGGCGAGCGGACACCGTCGGCGCCGATCACCACGTCGTAGCGTCGGCTGGCGCCGTCGTCGAAGACGACATCGACGCCGGTGTCGTCGGCCTCGAATTTGGTGGCGCGCACGCCGAAACGTAGTCGTGTACCGGCCTTTTCCGCGGCGTCGTGCAGCATCGCCGCCAGCACCGGCCGCTCCATCCCGACCGCCGCCGGGAGGTCGGGGCCACCGGTCTTGGTATCGGGAATCTCGGCGAGGAGGCTGCCGTGCGCGTCGGTCGCGCGGATGCCCAGGGTGTCGAAACCCCAGCTCTCGCGGCTGATATCGGCCCACAGATCCAGATCCCTGAGCACGCGTAACGCGTTGCCTTGCAACGTGATGCCGGAACCGATGGCGTGGCCGCGGCCGCGCGCCTCGACGAGATCGACGTCGAGACCGGCGCGGGCGAGAAAGACCGCGGCCGCCGACCCGGCGAGACCGCCGCCGAGTACGAGGACGGTGTGGGCGGTGTGAGGGTGCATCGAATCACTTCCCTGGGACAGTGCACATAAGCGAGCGTTGTGGTGACTCACTCCACTCTGAGACCCACATCACCATCAGGGAAGGCGTGATTTCTGATTGTCTGTATAAATGGGAGTTATGCCGAAGCCTGCTCGCCCGTTGGCCAATCTCGACCTCAACCTGCTGGTCACGCTGGAGGCCGTGGTGCAGCACGAGAGTGTGACCAGGGCCGCCGAGCACCTCGGCGTCACGCAACCGGCCGTTTCGGCGGCCTTGGCTCGGTTACGCCGCCACTTCGACGACGACATCCTCGAGCGGGTCGGCAACAGGTACCGGTTGACACCCTTCGGTATCGAGCTGCGTCAGCGCACCAGGGCCGCGCTGACGAGCGTCGAGCGAGTGTTCTCCGCGCGCGGCACCTTCGACGCCACCGACACCAGCCGCGAATACTCGGTCGTGACCAGCGACTACACCACCGCCCTGCTCGGCCAACGCCTCGCCGAGCTGCTCACCTCGGCCGCACCCCACGCACGCCTGCGCATACTCCCCTCCTCACCCGAACTCGTCGCCCGAGCCGAGCACACCCTCACCACCTACGACGTCATGCTCGTGCCGCACGGTTTCGTCACCGATCTACCCAATGAGACTGTCTTCCATGATGATTGGATGGTCGTGACGGATCGGAACCACGAACCGTCCAGCGGAGAACTGAGCGCCGAGGACCTGCAGCGGCGCCCCTGGGTTCTCGTCTACCACTCCCAGACCGCCTCCACCCCGGCCGCGCGCCGGTTGCGGATGCTCGGCATCGAACCGACGCGTCAGATCGTCACCGAGAACTTCCTGACCGTCCGGTGCCTGATCACCGGCAGCGACCGCATCGCCCTGGTCCCCCGCCGCTTGCTCGCGGTCCCCGGGATGAGCGAGGGTCTCACGGCCTATCCGTGTCCGGTCGACCTCGGCGAGCTGACCCAGGCGATGTGGTGGCATCCGGTGTTCACCGATGATCCGGAGCACCGCTTCCTACGCCGTCTGATCCGGGAGGCGGCCCAAAGCAGCTGCGCGTCAACATAATCGACTCACTGCTCTTGTTTCATCTCCGCCTCGTACACGTGAGGGCGGCGATCAGAGGTTGCCGGTCGGCGGGCCCTGGCTTGTTCCCACTTGGATGCCGACCACGCAGGTGTCGTCGTCTGTGTCGGCGTCGCTGCTGTCGAGCAGGTGGTCGAGACGGTCATCCAGGCTTCCGGTGAATGCGGCCGAGATCGTGAGAAGTCGTTCTATACAGAGGTCCAGATCCCGGTCGCGGCGCTCGATGAGGCCGTCGGTGTAGAGCAGGAGCGTGTCGTCCAATTCGAGCTGGATTTCGCCTTCCTCGTAGCTTGTTTCCGCCAGCGCGCCGAGGATTATGCCTTTGAGTTCAGGCAGGGAGCAGGCGTGGCCGGCTCGGACCAGCACTGGTGGCGGGTGGCCTGCGCGAGCCCAGCGCAGGACCCGAGTCACTGGGTTGTAGACGCCACAGATGGCGGTGGCGAATATGCTGTCGGTGAGGTGGTGTGCCACCAGATTCAGCCATGCCAGCATCTGGCCCGGTCCGGCACCGGTTGCGGCAAGACCACGTAAGGCGTTGCGTAGCACGACCATTCCGGTCGCGGCCGTGATGCCGTGGCCGGTGATGTCGCCGACCGATACCAAAATCTCCTTCGACGGCAGCACGATGGTGTCGTACCAGTCGCCACCGACGAGCTCGTCCTGCTCGGTCGGTCGGTAGCGCACCGCGATACGCAAACCGAACGCGTCGGTTGACGGCTGCGCGTCGGGCATGATGGCCTGCTGGAGCTGCCTTGCCAGACTGCTCTGTTCGGCGGCGCGCATTTCGGTGTCGGTGAGCCGGTCCCGGGTCGCCGACAGCGCGATCTCGGTCCAGTGTTGGGACGAGACATCCTGGTACGCACCGCGGATGGCGTGCAGGTGCCCGGCCGCGTCGACCACCGGTTCGGCGATGATCCGGACGTGACGGGTCACGCCGTCGGCTCTGGTCAGTCGGCATGCGGTGGAGGCAGGACGGCGGTAGCGCAGCAGCGTGCGCAGAAACCGTCGCACCGCCTCGGTGTCGGCGTCGTGGACGTGGCCTGGCAGCTGCGCCAGCGGGACGGGGTCGGTGGTCGGTGCCAGCCCGTAGAGCGCGAAAAGCTGGTCGCTCCAAGTAATCTCGCCGGTGGCCGCGTTCTCCTCGAAACCGCCGACGCGGCCGAGCCGTTGGGCGTGCTGCAGCAGCGTCGCCAGTCGCCCCGACTCGTCCTCTATCCGCCACACCATGAGCACGGCGTCGCCGTGGCGGCTGATACTGAGCGCGGCCGCGACGGTCAAGGGGATCTGGTCGACCAGTTCGGTCAGCATGACCCGGTCGGCGCGGTAGCTCTCACCAGTGGCGAAGACATGCTCGATCCGCTCGAACAGTCGTCCCTCGACCGCGGCCATCGGGTACATCTCGAGCAGTGACGAGCCGCTGATCAGGCCGGGAGGTCGACCGGCCGGGTCGACGAAGCAACTGTTGAGGTGATGGATGGAGAAGTCGGCGAGCCTGCCCTCGTCGAGGTGGGGTATGAGCACCAGTGCGGGGTCGAACAATCCATCCGCCAAACGCACGAGGTCGGCGGCATCGGCGCGTTCGTTGGTCCGTACGGCGGCCGAGTCGGACTCGAGCGTGTGCGCACACAGCTCGGCCAGCGCTTGCAGTTGCTGGTGAATCTGGCGCGGTTGCACGTCGATCGGCCGAGGCCAGCACACCTCGAGCACCCCCACTATTTTGCCGGCCGCGCCGACCGGGATCGCCGCTCGGCCGCCGGCACGGTCTCCGATCGACGGCAGCCCCGACACACTCAGGTCCTCGATCCACTGCGCCGTGCGTTGGATCAGCGCCTGCCGCGCCGGGGTCACCACCCCCGGCGGCACATAGTGCCACCGCCGGGCCTCGTGCCCGGCGATCCCGGCGAAACCCGCCAGCGACAGCGACGCGTCGATGCCCGCGGACCAGATCGCGACCGCCGTGGCACCCAGCGGTGACACTGCGTGTTCGAGAACCGACTCCGCTACCCGCTGGGTATCGCCCGCCGCGAGCAGTCCGCTCTCGGCGGTGCGCAGCCGCACGACCGCCGTCGGCTCGCTGGGTGGTGTGGCGGTGGCCTGCAGGAACTCCCCGACCACCGCGCTCATTTTGTCCTGCGCCGCCTGGTTCACCAGGTCGACGGCCAACTCCAGGGGCGCGACCCCGGCTCGGGCGGACAGGATCTCCAGTTGGGTTGCCGCCTGCGCGGGCCCGCAGTGCAGCCGTTCGACCAGCACACCCTTGGCCATTTCGATCAGCGCCCGGCCGTCGGCTGTGGCCTGTGCCTGCCGGATCTGGTTGTGTAGCCGCTCCACTGTGGCCGCGAGGCGCGAGACGACCGGGTCTGTCCCGGCGTCGGTGTCACCGATTCCGGAGTCGGTCATCTGACACCGAGCCAGTGCACGATGCAGGCCAGGAGCGCATCCGCGTCGACCGGCTTGGTGACGTAGTCGTTGGCGCCGGAGGCCAAGCTCTTGTCCCGGTCACCCAGCATGGCCTTGGCGGTCACGGCGATGATCGGCAGCTTTTCGTATTGTGGCATCTCGCGGATGGTCGATGTCGCGGTGTAGCCGTCCATCTCGGGCATCATCACGTCCATCAGCACCAGATCCGTTTCCGGGTGCGTGAGCAGCTTGTCGATGCCCTCGCGCCCGTTCTCGGCGTGCAACACGGTGATGTCGTGCAGTTCGAGAATGCTGCTGAGCGCGAACAGATTACGGGCATCGTCGTCGACGATGAGCACAGTGCGCCCGGCCAGCTCGCCGAGCGGGCGATGCGGCGTGGCAACCGGTGCGTCGTCCCGGCGCACCAGGGGCAGTACGTCCCCGGGTGCCTCGGCGGTGACGTGCAGGGCGATCCGCTCGCGCAGTTCATCCAGGCTCGACAGCAACTCCAGCGGCCGTCGCCGCATGCGATCCTGCAGTAGGCGTTCCTGCTCGGCGTCGAGGCGGCGGTTGTGGGCGAGCACCGGCACGCTGCTCAACGCGGCATCGCCGTCCATCGTCTCGAGGAACTCCAGCGCGGCGCTGTCGGGCATGTCCAGCTCCAGCACTACGCAGTGGAACGACTCGGCGGCGAGTGCTCCGGCCGCTTCCACCACACCGATCGCGCTGACCACCTGGACCGGCCCGCGCGGGTCGTTGTTGTCGGCGAGGTCGGCCACCGCGCTCTGCGCGACCAGCGACAGCAGGCCCTGCGGCCGCTCCTCCACCACCAACAGCCGACGCTGCTGTGGCGTCGCCGAATTCGACGCGAGTTCCAGACGGTCGTGGGTCTGCTGTCGGTCCGTGTGCTCGAGCTCGAGCACTTCGTGGAAGTCGGGACGAGCGACCGGCAGGTAGAGGGTGAAGGTGCTGCCTTGGCCGAGGGTGCTCTCGGCCGCGATGGCCCCGCCGAGCAGGTAGGCGATCTCGCGGCTGATCGACAGGCCGAGCCCGGTGCCGCCGTATTTGCGGCTGGTCGTGCCGTCAGCCTGTTGGAAGGCGCCGAAGATCGACTCCAGCTGATGCTGGGCGATGCCGATCCCGGTGTCGATCACTCGCAGGGCGATGGCCATGCCGTGGCGGCGTACCGCGGCGGGCAACTCGTGGGTCTCCGTCGGCTCGATTCGCAACTCCACCGACCCGCTCTCGGTGAACTTGACCGCGTTGGACAACAGATTGCCCAGCACCTGCCGCAGCCGAGAATCATCGGTGAGCAGCTCCAGTGGCAGACCCGCAGTGGTCGTGATCCGGAAACCCAGACTCTTCTGCGTGGTCACCGGCCGGAAGGTCGCCTCGACGTAGTCCAGCAATTTGCGCAGCGGCACCCGCTCGGGGGTGATATCCATCTTGCCCGCCTCGACCTTGGACAGATCGAGGATGTCGTTGATCAGCTGCAGCAGATCCGAACCCGCCGAGTGGATGATGCCCGCGTATTCGACCTGTTTGGGTGTGAGGTTGCGGGTCGGGTTCTGTGCCAGCAACTGAGCGAGGATGAGCAGACTGTTCAGCGGTGTGCGTAGCTCGTGGCTCATATTGGCCAGGAACTCCGACTTGTACTTCGAGGCGAGCGCGAGTTCCTGGGCGCGGGTCTCGAGCTCTTGCCTGGCCTGCTCGATTTCGAGGTTCTTCGCTTCGATATCGCGGTTCTGCTGAACCAGCAGCGCCGCCTTTTCCTCCATCTCGGCGTTGGACAGCTGCAGTTCTTCCTGGCGTACCTGCAGCTCTTCCGAGCGTGCCTGCAATTCAGAAGTCAGGCGCTGGGATTCGACGAGCAGTTCGTCGGTGCGCGCGTTGGCCACGATGGTGTTGACGTTGACGCCCACCGTTTCCATGAGCTGATCGAGGAAATCGAGGTGGATGCGGGTGAAGCGATGCAGGGAGGCCAGCTCGATCACACCGAGCACCTGGTCTTCCACCACGATCGGCAGCACAAGGAGATTGACCGGCGCGGTTCGCCCCAACCCCGAGGAGATGGTGACGTAGTCACCGGGAACGTCGTCCACGGCGATCGTGCGGCGGCTGCGCGCTGCCTGGCCGACCAGCGACTGGCCGAAGGTGAGTCGAGGCGCGCTGCCCGGTCCGTCCGGGCTGCCGTAGGAGCTGATCAATCGCAGCTCCGGCTGCTCGGCGGTTTCGTCGGCCAGGTAGAACGCACCGAACTGTGCCGACACCAGCGGCGCGAGCTCGTCCATGATCAGCTCGGCCACCACATGCAGATCGCGTTGGCCCTGCATCAGGCTCGAGATGCGGGCCAGGTTGCTCTTGAGCCAGTCCTGGTCCTGGTTGGCCATGGTGGTTTCGCGCAACGACTCCACCATGGAGTTGATGTTGTCCTTGAGCTCGGCGACTTCACCGGAGGCTTCGACGGTGATCGAGCGCGTCAGGTCGCCTTCGGCGACGGCGCTGGTGACCTCGGCGATAGCGCGGACTTGGCGGGTCAGGTTGCCCGCCAGCTCGTTGACGTTCTCGGTCAACCGCTTCCAGGTGCCCGAGACGCCCTCGACCTCGGCCTGACCGCCCAGTCGGCCCTGCGACCCCACCTCGCGGGCCACGCGGGTCACCTCGGCGGCGAAGGCAGACAACTGGTCGACCATCGTGTTGATCGTGGTCTTGAGTTCCAGGATCTCCCCGCGCGCATCCACGTCGATCTTGCGGGTCAGGTCGCCCTGGGCGACCGCGGTCGTCACCTGGGCGATGTTGCGCACCTGATTGGTCAGGTTGTTGGCCATCGAGTTGACGTTGTCGGTCAGGTCCTTCCAGGTACCCGCCACGTTGGGCACGCGGGCCTGACCACCGAGCATGCCCTCGGTGCCGACCTCGCGGGCCACGCGGGTGACCTCGTCGGCGAACGCCGACAGCGTGTCGACCATGGTGTTGATCACCCCGGCCAGCGCGGCGA
The DNA here is from genome assembly GCF_001613085.1 of Nocardia salmonicida NBRC 13393. Classification (GTDB taxonomy): domain Bacteria; phylum Actinomycetota; class Actinomycetes; order Mycobacteriales; family Mycobacteriaceae; genus Nocardia; species Nocardia salmonicida. The sequence continues at coordinate 203 of NZ_BDBR01000071.1, read as the reverse complement.
CCTCACCCTTGGCCTCCACGGTGATCTTCTGGCTCAGATCACCGCGCGCGACCGCGGTGGCGACCTGGGCGATCGAGCGCACCTGGTTGGTCAGGTTGGAGGCCATCACATTGACGTTGTCGGTGAGGTCTTTCCAGGTGCCCGAGGCGCCGCGAACGGTCGCCTGCCCGCCGAGGTTGCCCTCGGTGCCGACCTCGCGGGCC
>NZ_BDBR01000070.1 GCF_001613085.1 Nocardia salmonicida NBRC 13393 | reverse complement strand
GCAATCGCGACGGTCGGGCCGGGTGGCAGCACCCGGGTCGCACCGGTCATCGACGGACCGGTGGCGCCGCCGGGGATCGGCGGCATGTGTCCGGCGCGCACCGCGGCCACGGCGTCGGCGAACTCGCCACCGCTGCTGTAGCGCTGCAACGGATCCTTGGCCATCGTGATGGCGATCAGTTCGTGCACGTTCGCGGGCAGGTCGTCGGGCATCGGCGGCGGCGCGTCGCGCACATGCTTCATCGCGACGGTGATCGCGCCCTCACCGGTGAACGGACGGACTCCGGCCAGTGCTTCGTAGCCGACGATGCCGAGGGAGTACACGTCGGAGGCCGCGGTGGCGTCCTCGCCGACGGCCTGTTCGGGCGCGATGTACTGGGCCGTGCCCATCACCATGCCGGTCTTGGTCACCGGCGAGGCGTCGACCGCCTTGGCGATGCCGAAGTCGGTGATCTTCACCTGACCGGTCGGCGTCACCAGGATGTTGCCCGGCTTCACGTCGCGGTGCACCACGCCTGCCGCGTGCGCGACCTCGAGCGCGCGCCCGGTCTGCTCGAGCATGTCCAGACCCTGGATGACCGAGAGCCTGCCCATGCGGTTGAGCACCGCGTTGAGCGGTTCGCCCTGCACGAGCTCCATCACCAGGTACGCGGTCTCGCCGCCCGACGGGTCGGTGGTCTCGCCGTAGTCGTAGATGCCCGCGATCCCGGGTGCGTTCAGCTGCGCGGTGGTGCGCGCTTCCACCCGGAACCGCGCACGGAAGGTCGGGTCTGCGGAGAACTCAGTTTTGAGGACCTTGACCGCCACCCGGCGATCGAGCCGGGTGTCCATCGCTTCCCACACCTGACCCATACCGCCCGTGGCGATGAGCCGCTGCAGGCGGTAGCGGTCGGCGATCATGGCGCCGTTGTTCAGCATCGGGGCCCCCGTGTTGTCACTCGCACACTCATTTCGTTCAGCCCCCTGCCAGGCCCGCGTCTAGCACAGACCTGGCGATCGGTGCCGCCACCGAACCTCCGGTGGCAGCCAACTGCCTGTTGCCGCCGTTCTCGACGATCACCGCGATGGCGATCTTCGGGTTCTGCGCGGGCGCGAAGGCCATATACCAAGCATGTGGCGGGGTGTTACGGGGATTACTGCCGTGTTCGGCCGTTCCGGTCTTCGACGCGATCTGGTAAGGCGACCGCCCACCGCCCACGGTATTGGCCTCCGAGGCGACCATCAGATCGGTCAGGGTCGACGCTACCTGGGGGCTCACCGCCTGCCCGACGCTGACCGGTTTGGTCTTGCTGAGCTCGGACAGATCGGGTGCCTGGGTCTGATCGACCAGATACGGCTGCATCCTGGTGCCGCCGTTGGCGATGGTCGCGGCGATCACCGCGACATTGAGCGGTGTCACCGACACATCGCGCTGACCGATGCTCGACTGGCCGAGCGCGGCGTTGTCCGGGATCGGGCCGACGGTCGATTCGGCGACCGGGATCGGCACACCGGGCGGATCCTCGACTCCGATGCCGAACGCGGCGGCCTCGTCCTTGAGTTTGGCCGCGCCGACCTTCACGCCGAGTTCGACGAACGCGGTGTTGCACGAACGCCGGAACGCGTCGTAGAGGCTGGCCGTCGGCTGGTCACCGCAGGTGCTGCCGTTGTAGTTCTCCAGCGTGGTGCTGGTCCCGGGCAGGGTGATGTTGGGCGCCGCCGTGAACTGGTCGTTCGGACCGGCGACACCGTTGGACAGCGCGGCCGCGGTGACGACGGTCTTGAACGTCGATCCCGGCGGATAGGTCTGTGAGACAGCGCGGTTGAGCATCGGCTGACTCGGGTCGGTGCTCAGCCGCTCCCAGGCCGCCCGACCCGCCGCGCCGTCGTGGCCCGACAGTTCGTTGGGGTCGTAGCTGGGCGTGGAGACCATGGTCAAGATCTTGCCGGTGCTCGGCTCGATCGCCACGACCGCGCCGGTGTAGCCCTTCGAGGTCATCTGTTCGTAGGCGACCTGCTGCATCATCGGATTCAGCGTGGTGAGCACGTTCGCGCCGCGCGGATCGCGCCCGGAGAACATGTCGATGAGCCGACGCCCGAACAGGCTCGAGTCGTTGCCCGAGAGCAGCGGGTCCGCGGCCAACTCGAGCCCGGTCTTGCCGTACTGCATCGAGTAGAAGCCGGTGACCGGCGCGTACGCCGAGGGGTCGGAGGGGTATTCGCGCAGGTACTTGTACCGGTCGTCGGTCGCGACGGAGCCGGCGAGCACAGTGCCGCCCGCGGAGATCTGACCGCGCTGACGCGAGTACTCGTCGAGCAGCACCCGCGAGTTGCGCGGATCGCTGCGCAGATCGTCGGCCTTGACCACCTGCAGGTAGGTCGCGTTCACGAGCAACGCCACCACCATCACCATGACGGCGACGGCGACACGACGCAGAGGTGTGTTCATTCGCTCACCCTGCTTTCCGGCCTGCGGACCAGTTCCGTGGCCGCGTCGGCGATCGGTGCGGGCGCGCGCTTACGGGCCGGTGCCGGTGCGCGAGCCGCATCGGAGATCTTCATCAACAGCCCGAGCAGCGCGTAGTTCGCCAGCAGCGACGAACCGCCGTAGGAGATGAACGGCGTGGTCAGACCGGTGAGTGGAATCAGTTTGGTGACACCGCCGACGACCACGAACACCTGGATCGCGATGGTGAACGACAGGCCCGCCGCGAGCAGCTTGCCGAAGCTGTCACGCACGGCCAGCGCGGTGCGCAGCCCACGGACGATGAAGATCAGGAACAGCATCAGCACCGCGGTGAGCCCGATCAGGCCCAGTTCCTCGCCGATGGTGGTGACGATGAAGTCGGTCTTGGCGAAGGGCACCTGCTGGGGTCGTCCGCTGCCGAGGCCGGTGCCCGCGAGCCCGCCGGTAGCGAAGCCGAACATCGACTGCGAGATCTGGTAGCCGGTGTTGTGGTAGTCGTCGAACGGGTGCAGCCAGGTGTCCACGCGCACGCGCACATGCCCGAACAGCTCGTAGGCGAACACGAATCCGAGCGCGAGCAGCCCGCCGCCGATGATCAGCCAGCCCACCCGTTCGGTGGCGATGTAGATCATCACCAGCACCGTGCCGAAGATGAGCAGCGAAGTGCCGAGGTCTTTTTCGAGCACGAGCACGCCGATGCAGACGATCCACACGATCAGGATCGGACCCATATCGCGTGGTCGCGGCCACTCCATGCCGAGGAAGTGCTTGCCCGCCGCGGTGAACAGGTCACGCTTGGCCACCAGAACGCCCGCGAAGAAGATGATCAGCAGGATCTTCGCGAATTCGCCCGGCTGCATGCTGAATCCGGGCAGCCGGATCCAGATCTTGGCGCCGTTGACTTCGGAGAACCGGCTCGGCAACAGTGCCGGAATCGCCAGCGCGACCAGGCCGACCAGGCCTAGTGTGTAGGTATAGCGCGCCAGCGTGCGGTAGTCCCGCAAGACGATGAGCAGGCTGATGAACACCACGATGCCGAGGCCGGTCCACATGATCTGCTGGTTGGCGTCGGGGGAGGGGACCGCTGTCGCGTCGTACGCCGCCTTCTGCGCTTCGGCGAGATCGAGCCGGTGGATCAGCACCAGCCCCAATCCGTTGAGCAGCGCCACAATCGGTAGTAGGAGCGGGTCCGCGAACGGCGCGAACCGGCGCACCGCGAGATGCGCGATCCCGAACAGCGCGAGGAACGCCACCCCGTACTTGGCGATGTCGGTGGTGATCGACTGTTCCTGGCTCGCCTCGACGATGAACAACGACACCGTCGTGATGCCCGCCGCGCCCGCCAGCAACAGCAACTCCTGGTTGCGTCGCGTCGACGGCGGCGGCGCCGGCGCGAATCCACCAGGGGGACTGGGGAACGCCCCAGCCGACGGCGGTGGCGGTGCGGACATCAGTCCGTCACCCGGCAGTTCTCCCCTGAGATCTGCGGGGTTGTCGGAGGAACAGTTGTGGTGGTCGGCGCCGGGGTGGTCGGTGTCGCGGGCTGGTCAGGGCCGGGAGTCGGTGCGCCACCGGGGATCACCGGGGTCTGCTCGGGCGGCAGCACGCCGGGCTGGGGGACCGTTTCCTTCTTCGGGCACGGCGGAAGGAGCTCGTTCTGCGCCAGCACCTTCATGCTGCCGCGCGCCTTGTCCAGCGAATCCGGCGGCAGGCCCTTCTGCACCTGGTCGCGCCCGGTCTGCTTCAGGTCGCTGACCGTCAGCGTCTTGCAACCGCTCGGCGCAGGCTTGCCCACCTCGACGAGAGTGAGCTCGCTCTTGCTGTTCACACAGCCCGTCAGCTCCACGTCGTGGATCGAGTAGCCGAGGATCGAACCGGGCAGGCCGCGCATCACGACCACCTTGTCGTTGTCGGCACCCACGTAGTAGTTGCTGCGAATCATCTTGTAGCCCACCACGAGTCCGATGGCCACCGCGGCGATCAACGCCAGCGACAACAGCAGCCAGCGCAGCTTGTGCGACTTCGTTTCCGGCGGCGGCGGCGCGGCGGCGGCCCGGCGCGGTTGCGCGCGGGGCGGACGCATGGCGGCGGCGCGCCCTGCCGCGGTATTCGGCGGCGGGGAGTCTTCCTCCTCCTCGGTGGAGGCGGCGCCCGCGAGAATCGGGTGGCTCTGGCCGTAGTCGAGGTCGATCACATCGGCGACGACGACGGTCACATTGTCCGGACCACCGCTGCGCAGCGCCAGCTCGATGAGCCGGTCGGCGCACTCGTCGGTGTTGCCCTCGCGCATGGTGTTGCCGATGGTCTCGTCGCTCACCACGTCCGAAAGTCCGTCGGAGCACAGCAGATAACGGTCACCGGCGCGGGCTTCGCGCATGATCAGCGTCGGTTCGATCTCGTTGCCGGTGAGGGCACGCATGATCAGCGAACGCTGCGGGTGGGTGTGCGCCTGTTCGGCGGTGATCCGGCCCTCGTCGACCAGCGACTGCACGAACGTGTCGTCGCGGGTGATCTGGGCGAGTTCGCCGTCGCGCAGCAGGTAGGCCCGCGAGTCGCCGATATGGACCAGGCCGAGCTTGCGGCCCGCGAACAGGATCGCGGTGAGCGTGGTGCCCATGCCGTCGAGTTCGGGTTCGGCCTCGACGTGGTCGGCGATGGCGGCATTGCCGGAATGCGTGGCGTGGTCGAGCTTGCCGAGGATGTCCTCGCCCGGCTCGTCGTCGTCGAGATGCGCCAGTGCGGCGATCATCAACTGCGAGGCCACTTCTCCGGCGGCGTGCCCACCCATGCCGTCGGCCAGCGCTAACAGGCGTGCGCCCGCGTAGACCGAATCTTCGTTGTTGCCCCGGACGAGTCCGCGGTCGCTTCGCGCGGTGTAGCGCAGAACAAGTGTCACGATCGCAGCTCGATCACTGTTTTGCCGACTCGCACCGGAGTGCCGAGCGGAACACGGACGGCGGTGGTGACTTTCGCGCGGTCGAGATACGTGCCATTGGTGGAACCGAGGTCTTCCACGTACCAGTCGTCACCACGCTGAGACAGTCGCGCGTGCCTGGTCGAGGCGTAGTCGTCGGTGAGTACCAGCGTCGAATCGTCGGCGCGTCCGATGAGAACCGGTTGCGTGCCGAGGGTGATTCGAGTGCCGGCGAGTGAACCATGAGTCACCACTAGATACTTGGCGCCCTTCTGGCTTCGGCTGAAGGAGGGCAGACCGATGGATCCGCGATTACCGCGGGTTGCCCTCGGCTGTATCCGTATGCCGGATGCCGCGTAGATATCGCTGCGCAAGGTCCGCAGAACGGCCCAGACGAACAACCAGAGCAGCAGCAGGAACCCCGCGCGGGTCAATTGCAGGATCAATCCCTGCACGGCGTTCCACCTCCTGTTTGCCCGGGTACGTCGGTACGGCAGGTGCGGGCCGAACCACCCCCACCAGCGTGCTGGCTTGCGGGCCCCGAGGTCGGGACCGTGCGTGTAATGGCAGCATCATAGAGCCGACAGCGTCGACTCGTGACGTGCACCGCGCAGCTTACGGGATCAGACGATCCGGATCAGGATCTCGGAATGTCCGGCCCGGATCACGTCGCCATCGGCGAGCTGCCAATCCTGCACGGGGGAACCGTTGACGAGCGTCCCGTTGGTGGAACCCAGGTCCGAGAGCATGGCCGTCTGGCCGTCCCAGCGCACCTCGATATGCCGACGCGACACGCCAGTGTCGGGCAGCCGGAAGTGGGCATCCTGGCCGCGGCCGATGATGTTGGAACCCTCGCGCAGCGCGTAGGTGCGGCCGCTGCCGTCGTCGAGCTGGAGCGTGGCCGAGTAGCTCGACTGGGCGGCGGCGTAGCCCGCGCCCTGCTGCTGGCCGTAGCCCTGCTGGCCGTAGCCGCCGGCGGGCTGGGCGTAGCCGCCCTGCTCCTCCTGGCCGTAGGCGGGCTCGGCATAGCCGGGCTGCGCGCCGTAACCCTGCTGGCCGTAGCCCTGCTGCTGGGGTTCGGCGTAACCCTGCTGGCCGTAGCCGCCCTGCTGGTCGTAGCCCGGGTCGGCGTAGCCCTGCTGGCCGTAACCGGCCTGCTGGCCGTAGCCCTGCTGCTGCGGTTCGGCGTAGCCCTGCTGGCCGTAGCCGCCCTGCTGGTCGTAACCGGGCTCGGCGTAACCGGGCTGGGCGCCCTGCGCGCCGTAGCCACCCTGCTGGCTGTACGCCTGCTGGCCGTAGCCGCCCTGCTGGTCGTAACCGGGCTCGCCGTACGCGGGCGCCGCGCCGTAGCCACTCTGCTGGCCGTAGCCCTGCTGAGCGGGCGCGGCGGGGTCGTAGCCGTTCTGGTAGTCGCCACCCTGCTGGCCGTACGCGTCGCCATATCCGGGCTGCGCCTCGGGCGCGCCGTAGCCGCCACCGCGGCCGTAGTCGTCTGCCGGGTAGGGAGCCCCTGGCGCGCCGGCGGGCGGCGGTGCGTACCCGCGGTTGCGTGGATCGGACTCCGCGGGCTCTCGGCTTGGCTCGTAGCCTGAGTTATGCGTCATGGGGCCAGCTCCTGGTTGCGGGTGTGCGGGTCGTTGTGGCGGTCCGGTGCGAGGTGGGGCCGTCCCGCGACCGGCGTCGGGGTCGACGCGGCCGCTCGCTCTGAACATTCCGGTGTGCAGCGTAGGTGATGCCTCGAACGCCACGTGTACTTCGCCGTAGGTCTGCCAGCCCTGCTCCCGGATGTAATCCTGCAGATGTTTGGCGAACGCTTTGGTTGTCAGGTCGTGATCGGCGTCGAGCTTGCCGTGATCGGTTTCGTTGATCGTGATCACGTAACTGTTCGGCGCGAGTCGATGCCCGCCGTCCAGATCCTGGATCTGATCTGCGGCTTCGCGCTGCAGCGCGGCCTCCACCTCTTGGGGAACCACACTGCCGCCGAACACCCTCGCGAACACGTCACCGACAGCGCCCTGCAAGCGACGTTCGAATCTCGACACGATGCCCATCACAGCCCTCCCTTCGGTGCGCGTGTCCGCCCTCCTCGACACGCTGGTTACGGCGTGTCCGGACCCGACCACGTTCCTTGCATGATATCCACGATCCTCTACCTGGGTAACTCCCGGCGGCGCCCCCCGGTTCCCCGGCTGGATTCCACGGCATCGCCGCAGGTCAGGGAATCGATTTTATTTTCGCCCGCGGGGCATGTTAGATTTTTCCAGTCGCTCGGGCGAGTGGCGGAATGGCAGACGCGCTGGCTTCAGGTGCCAGTGTCCGTAAGGACGTGGGGGTTCAAGTCCCCCTTCGCCCACAAGACTAAAGGCTCGATCCTTCTGGATCGGGCCTTCTGTCGTTTCCGGGGTCAGGGGCGGGCGATGCGGAGCAGGGCGGCGCGAAGATCCGGTCGCGGGGACTGTGCGTCCAACTCGAGTAAGGCGGTTTCGGCTGTTGCCGCTACCAACAGGACGGCGACGGGCTCCGGGTCGGTCCAGCCCATCGCCGTGAGCTCGGTGGTGAGCAGGGTGGCGGCGGCGGAATTGCGGGCGCTCACTTCGGTGGCAAGGCCCGCGTCTGTTCTCGCCTGTACTAATAGGCCCTTTGTCGCGGGAGCGGCCAGGCAACCGTCGAGGTAGGCGGTGATGCCGGCCGCGAGGCGTTCCTCGCCGGGGGGTAGATCGGCGGTCGCCGTGCCGACCCGGGCGTCGAGCTCGTCGTGGAAGGCGCGGTGCAGGGCGAGTAGGTAGGACTCCCGGCTGGGCCAGTGCTGATAGAAGCTGCCTTTGGCCATCTCGGCGGCGGCTGTGATGGCGTTGACCGAGAGCTTGCTCAGGTTCTCGGTGGCCAGGAGCTGCCTGCCCGCGTTCAACAGGGCCCTGCGGCCGGGCTCGGCGGATCTCATTGCCGCATTCCAGCACGGCCCGCGAGAAACTCGCGCACGGTTTCGAGGAACAGTTCGGGGGCCTCGGCGAACGGTTCGTGCCGGGTGGGCAGCAGCGCGACCGGCGCCGTGGGCAGGGCGCGGGCGATGCCGCGCCGGTTCACCAGCCAGGGGTTACTCGGGTCGTTGCGGCCCCAGACCACCTGGACGGGAACCTCGGGGAGCAGCGGGGCGGCGCCGGCCAGGTCGACGCGCGGGTCGTCCAGGCTCCGCCAGAGACTGCGGTACACAGCGAGCCGGATCGGATCGCCGGGTACCTCGCGGGCCCGCTCGAAGAGGGGCCGAACACCCTCGTTACGCGGCGATCCCAGATACAGCCGTGCGTTCACGACCACGAACCGCCGGGCCACCGAGGGCCGCGCGATAAATCGGAACATCGCCCTGGTCACCACATTCAGTGGTGCGAACCCGGCCGACTGCACCAGCACCAGCCCGCGCACCAGGTCCGGTGCGCGCTCGGCCAGGCGGACTGCCGCGTATCCGCCGACGCTGTTGCCGATCACCGTCAGCGAACCGAAACCGATCTGCGCCAACGACTTCGACACTCGCACGGCTACGTCAGCGAGCGCGTCGACGGTGATCGCGTCCGGATCGATGACCGGCGACGCGCCGTAGCCCGGCCAGTCGATCGCCGCCACGGCCCACGTCTCGCCCAGCATGGGGACGATCTGATCGAAGTCGCGGTGGTCGCCCGGATTCGCGTGCAGCAGGAGCAGTCCCGGCGCATCGGCGGGCGAGCGCCCGCTCAGGTGCACCACCACGTCGCCATACGGCGTGACGACGGTGATCGGTGTGCTCATGTCCCGACGGTAGCCATGACCGACCGGTCGGTCAAGAGTCCGATCACACCTTGCGAGCGATCAGCAGATGGTGCGGAATCGGCGGATTCGCCAAGGTGCGCTGCTCCACGGTCAGTCCGGCGGAGCTGAGCGCCGCCACCACATCGGCGACCGGACGCAAGGTGAATCCGTAAGGGGTGAACGGCATTTCGGCCATGGCGTCGGGATCGCCGATGCCGATCACCGCGGTGCCGCCGGAGCGAAGGACGCGGGTGAGTTCGACGCAGGCGGCCGGGAGGTCGTCGAGGAAGTAGATGGTGTTGACGGTGATGGCCGCGTCGAGGCTCGCGTCGGGCACTGGGAGCGCGGTGAGGGTGCCGTCGGCGAGCGCGAGGCGGCCCTCCGCGAGCTCCATGGCGAAACGGCCGCGGGCGCGGACGAGCATGTCGGCGGACGGCTCGATGCCGTGCACCATGCCTTCGGCCCCGACGCGGGCCAGCGACAACTCCAGTCCCACCCCACCGCCGAAGCCGATATCGGCGACCGTCGCGCCGGCTGTCGGCGACGCCGCATCCACAGCCGCCGCGATGGCGCGCTTGTTCCCCCGATTGAGCACGAACGCCACGCCCTTACCGAGCACACCGTGCGGATTGCCGAGCTGCCCGGCGATTGTCGTGAGCAGGCGATCTTTGACCCCGGTCATTTCGTCGTCGTAGGCGGCGTTTTCGCGCCGTCGGTGCCGCAGGGTGAGCGGAATACTTCTCCTGAGCGCGGAATTCGGGTTCGATACAGACCGTGCCGTCTGCAACCCGCCGCTTCCTTGCCCGCGCCGCTGTCCTGGTCCTCGCCTCGGCGTGCGCCTGGTCGGGGCCCGCGTCGGCGGACCCGGCGCCGGTCACCGGTCCGCTCGCGGCCAACCCCTTCCTCGGTCCGCTCGGGACGGCGACCATGCACGGGGACGCGGGGTCCTCGGATGTGACGCCGTTGGCCGGGCCTGCTCCCGGGGCCGACGTCACGGTGTATCCGCTCGGCGCGGCTTGCCCGACACTGCTCGAAGGCGCGGATGGGCTGGTGGTGGGGCTGTGCACCGCCATCGCGGGGCAGACGCCGACGGTGTTCCTGTTCGACTCGGGTGCGTCGGGCTCGGTCGGTGGGGCGCTTGCCTCGTTGCCGTTGACCAAGGGGAGCTTGCTCGGCGGGGTATACGCCTTTCTCGACAACGAGGATCGACTGGTGGTCGTCGACGGTGGGCGACGGCTGTTGCGGGTCGCGCACGTTCGGGGTGAGGACGGTGCGTGGCGGTTGGCTGCCACCGTGCAGGCGGATCTGAGTGGCTCGATTCCGCAGGGCGACAACGTGACCGGACTGGTTCCCGATTGGACGGGCGATGTCTGGTTCGCGACCGGCCACGGGGTCGTCGGGTTCGTCGGAAGAGAGGGGCGTGTCGCGACGGTGTCGCTGCCGTCCGGGGAACTGGTGGCCAACAGTATTTCGTCCGCGCCCAATGGTGTTGTGGCTGTGGCGAGTACACACGCGCTGTACGAGCTGCGCGCGAAAAACGGTGAACCGGAGATTCTTTGGCGGTCTGCCTACGACCGTGGCACCGCGCGGAAACCGGGTCAGCTCAGCTGGGGTACCGGCTCGACGCCGACGTACTTCGGACCAGTGCGCGGCGACGAATATCTCGCCATCGTCGACAATGCCGACAACGGGGTGCGGCTGATCGTGGCGCGCTCCGGTTCGGGTGAGCAGGTCTGCTCGGTCCCGGTCCCCGTCGGCGGCAGCGAGAATTCGCCGATCGGGGTCGGTTCGTCGATCTTCGTCGCGAGTACCTACGGCTATCCGTATCCCACCGTTCCCGAGGGCGCGGGCCCAGCCGTTCCGGCGAGCGCGCCGTTCCGGGGCGGGCTGAGCCGCGTCGACCTCACTGCCGACGGATGTGTCCCGGTGTGGGACAGCGGGGTACGCAGCGCTGCCGTTCCGCGACTGTCTCTCGCCGACGGCGGCATCCACACCCTGCGCCGCATCGGAACGGACGCGACAACCCCCCTCGACGGATTCGACTATGTCGTTATCGACCCGGCAACCGGCGCTGTTCGCACCTCGACTCCGCTGCCGGGCACGGTCGCGGAGGACCCGCTGCAGATGGCCGCGCTCATCACCCGCGGCGGCGCGCTCTGGCAGGGAACCGTAACCGGGGTCGTCCGAATCGGCTGAGTGCGTCTCGCACCCTGGATCCGACCTCACGCCTGTTTCGGCGGGCCCCTGACTACTGCCGCCGCGTGCCGACCTCGAAACGCCCGCCCAGCCGAAGGTCGGGTTCCTTTGCCCGTGGGCGGGTCGGATACTCCTGATTCCCGCAGGTGAGGCGAAGGTCACACTGCCCGTGCAACCTTGTATTCCGGATGTTCTTCTGCCGATATCTGTCCGTTCGGCGGCCCGTTCGCAACCAGTCGTCCGTCCAGTTTGAGGCGATGAATTCGGTGTTTCAGCGTGATTGCTGAGCGCGCATCTCGTTTGCAACGCAGTTAACAAACTTCAGGTCTCTTTTACTGTTTCAAGTAGTCGGCAACCGTAATTCCGTTGCCGAAACCCCAGGTGACAGCTATGTCCAGGACTCGGTGTGATCCGGGGCAACCTTGCTCGACATTCGCGCGCGGACTTCGCCGAGGATGCGCGACTCGTTATCGAAGGTTTGCCCGAGGTGAATTCTCGGTGCTGTCGACTGCTCGATGAATGCGGTGCCAAGAGTTTGCTGAGGGTGTGAAAAACGGTGCGTCCACAGGGCTTTGCATGTTCGCAGTTCGTACGCCGGACCTGCGCGTTGGGGGTTGCGTGGGGATAACGATTGTGTACAGTTGACGGTAACGCTGGCCGCAGTTCGAGCCCGACTCGCTGCGGCCAGCGGAACTCAAATGGGGGAGTTCGAAACCATCTCTTGACCTTCTGTAGCTGCCGATTGTCCGGTGCTGTCTTCGGGCGGTGTGCTCGGAGTTGTCGGCCTCACAGATGTACGTGCAGATGCGTGCTCACGCCCGGTCCAGAGTTTGTGGCTGCGCCATCAGCCACCGATCAGCCGGATCAGCCGACACGACCGGTACCGCTGCCTCGGCATCCTGTTCCTCGGCCACTCGCCTGCCGATCCCGAAGACGTAGTACAGGAACAGCGCCTCGGCTGTGAACCCCAGAGCGATCCGCACGGGTACGGGCAGCGGGCTCGGCGTCACGAAACCCTCCAGCAGCCCACACACCAGCAGCACGCCCACCAGCCCGAGCGCCACGGTCGCGGTCGCCCGCCCCTGCCTCGCCATCGCGGCCGCTCTGCTGCGCGGTCCCGGATCGACCAGCGTCCACCCGAGCTTCAATCCCACCCCGCCCGCGACGAACAGCGCGGTGAGCTCGAGCGTGCCGTGCGGCAGGATGAAGCCGAAGAACGAATCCAGCCGCCCGGCCTCGGCCATCAATCCACCGGTTATCCCCAGATTCAGCGCATTCATGAACAGTGCGTACACAGCCGGGAGGATCAGTACGCCTGTGAACAACGCGATCGCCGACACCAGCGAATTGTGGGTCCAGACCTTCGCGGCGAAGGCCTCGTTGGGGTGCTCGGAGTAGTACGACTCGAACGAACCCCCAGGTCCGGTGATATCTGACAGGTCACCGTCGGGTATCCCCAGCGCGTCGCGGGCCGCGGCCGAACGATTCACAAGCACGCCGATCACCCCCGCGACGGCGAGCAAGATCGCAGTTGTCCCCAGCCACCAGGGCCAGGCTCTGTACACAGCCGCCGGAAAGTGCCGGGTGAAGAACCGGCCCACTTCGCGCCACGGCTGTGACCGCGCCGCGAGTACTCGCCCGCGGGCCCGCGCCAGCAGCGCACTGAGCCGGTCCACGAGCTCCGGATCCGGATGGTGCCCCTGTAATCTCGCCAACTGCTGCGAGGTCGACCGGTAGAGCCGGACCAACTCGTCGGCCTCCGCGCCGGACAACTTCCGCTGGCGGACCAGCTGATCGAGCCGATACCACGACCGTTGATTCGCCCAGCTGTAGGCATCGGTGTCCATATCGGGAATGCTAGCCACATGGCTGAATTCACCACCGGCGAAGCGGTGGCGCTCGAACTCCCGATCGCGCGCATTCCCAGCCGTGCGGGCGCTTTTCTGCTCGACCTGATGCTCCAGCTCGCGCTCGCCGCGACGCTGCAATACGTCTTGATGCTGGTGCTGCTGGCCACCGACGCCGATTCGGCCTGGTTCTCGGTGACGGCGGTCATCACGTTGGTGACCGTGCTGATCGCCTATCCGGTGTGCAGCGAAACCGTCTCGCGCGGGCGTTCGCTGGGCAAACTGGCTTTCGGGTTGCGCGTCGTGCGAGCCGACGCGGGGCCGATCGACTTCCGGCACGCGCTCACCCGCGGTCTCGCGGGCGCGATCGTTGATTTCTGGCTGCTCGGTGCGTTCGGCGCGGTGGCCGTTGTCGCGTCGCTGTGTTCGCGTGATGGCAAGCGGGTGGGCGATGTGCTCGCCGGAACAGTAGTTGTGCACACCCGCCAGACCATGCCGATGCCGTCGCTGGCCGTCGCGCCGCCGTGGTTGACGGGCTGGTCGGCGCAGCTGGACCCGAGCGGGATCTCCGACGAACTGGCCGGGGCGGCACGACGGTATCTGACCCGGCTGCCGACGCTCACGCCGCCCACACAGCACTATCTGGGCACTCAGCTCGTCGAGGCCATGTGTGCGGCGCTGCGCTGCCCGGTGCCCGTCGGCTACCCGCCGTATCACGTGCTCGGCGCGATTCTCGCTCGGCGACAGCAGCTTTCACGGGTATAGATCACCAGCCTGTGCACGAACCACCTGTGCACAGACCAGCCTGTGGATGAATCTGTTGGTGAGTCGGTGGATGAACTGTGAGTACCGGTGGAAACTGCGGTTATCCACAACCACGTGCGGTTGTGCACAATTCGCGACGTCCACCGATCACAGCGAGCCGGACTGCTTCAGTTCGAGGTATTCGTCGGCCAGCGCCTCTGGCAGTTCATCGGGGGCCGCGGCCACCACGGCCACCCCGCGCCTGCGCAGTGATTCCTGCACGAGAGCGCGTTCGGCCAGCACGGTTTCGGCGGCGGCCGCCGTGTAGACCGCCGAACGATCACGGGCAGCAGCGGCGATGTCAGGATCGGTGACGGACACGATCAGCACCCGATGACGACGCGTGAGCGTCGGCAGTGCGGGCAACAGGTGCTCGGTGACGGTCGGCCCGTCGAGACTGGTGAACCACACGATCAACGCCCGCCTGCGAACCCGCGAGATCACGGTGCGGACCAGCCCGTCGGTGTCGGTGTCCACCAGCTGTGGAGTAACCCCCGCGAGGGTGTGCATAAGTTTGAGAGGCAGCTGATTGCCGCCGACTCCACTCACTTCCGCGCGCACTCGCCGGTCGTAGGCCATCAGGTCCACGGTGTCGCCGGCGGCCGCGGCCAGCCCACCGAGCAGCAACGCCGCTTCGATCGCACTGTCGAGTCGGGTTCCCTCGCCGACCCGACCCGCACTGGCCCGCCCGGTATCCAGAACCATCAGCATGTGGCGGTTGCGTTCGGGCCGCCAGGTCCGCACCAGCACGTCGTTGGCACGTGCGGTGGCCCGCCAGTCGATGCTGCGCACGTCGTCGCCCGCCACGTACTCGCGGAACGAATCGAACTCGGTGCCCTGCCCGCGCGTATCGGCGACATTGCGCCCCTCGAGATGATGCAGCCGCTTCACTTTCGAACGCAGCAGCCGCTCACTGCGAAACGCGGGCAGCGCGCGCACCCTGGCAGGCACCTCGACGCGGCTCTGCCGTCCGGCCAGCCCCAGTGGTCCGAGCAGTCGAAGCGTCACCGGACCCGCGACCCGATCACCGCGATAGATCGGAGTCAGGCTGGTACGCAATCGGATTCGGGTGTGCGGGGCCAGATCCAGGTGCCTGCCGTCGATCTCGGCACGGGCACTGTCGGGCCAGGAGTCCCACAGCATGCCGCGCACGGTGGCCGGGCCGGAATTGGTGACCACCAGTTCCACCTCGGTGCCGCGACCGAGCCGCACCACCGTCAGCGGATCACGGGTCAGCGACAGCGAATCCGCGCGCGCGGTGAGCGCGACATCGGTCAGCAGCAGCGCCAGCAGCACCGCGCACGCGCCGAGCACCCCGACCACTGTCGGCACCACGAACATCACCACCGCCGCCGTGACGGTGGCGAGCAGCGCGAATCGGCCTGTGACCACCACGTCGCTAGACCGGAACCGGCACCGAGACCAGCAACGACGAGAGCACGCCTTCGGCGCTCACCCCGTCCAGCTCGGCCTCCGGCCGCAACTGCAGGCGATGCCGAAGTACCGCCATCGCCACCGTTTTCACGTCGTCGGGCGTCACATACGTGCGCCCGTTGAGCCAGGCGAAGGCACGGGCGGCGGCCAGCAGCGCGGTCGCGCCGCGGGTGGACGCGCCGTGCGCGACAGCGGGGGAGGAGCGGGTGGCACGGCACAGATCCACGATGTAGGCCAGCACCTCCGGGCTCACCGCCACCTCGCCCACCGCGGCGCGCGCGGCCGCGATGTGCCCGGGCCCGGCGACCGGCCGCAGCCCGGCGGCGCCGAGATCACGCGGATCGAAGCCGCTCGCGTGGCGTTGCAGGATGCGGAACTCGTCGTCGCGGTCGGGCAGACGGATGTCGACCTTGAACAGGAACCGGTCGAGCTGCGCCTCCGGCAGCGGATAGGTGCCCTCCTGCTCGATCGGGTTCTGCGTGGCGACCACCACGAACGGATCGGGCAGCGCACGCGGCTGACCGTCCACCGAAACCTGGCGCTCCTCCATCGATTCCAGCAGCGAGGACTGGGTTTTCGGTGGGGTGCGGTTGATTTCGTCGGCCAGCAGCAGGTTGGTGAAGACCGGGCCCTTGCGGAAGGTGAACTCGGCCGAATGCGGATCGTAGATCTGGGATCCGGTGACATCGCCCGGCATCAGGTCCGGGGTGAACTGCACGCGCGCGTGGTCGAGCGCCAGCGAGGTGGCCAACGCGCGCACCAGCAGCGTCTTCGCCACGCCGGGAACACCTTCCAGCAGCACATGCCCGCGGCACAACAGGGCGAGCACCAGGTACAGCACGGCCTGGTCGTTGCCGACCACCGCCTTGCCGATCTCGGTGCGCAGCGCGGCCAGCGCCGCGGCGGCTTCCTGTGCGCTCGGCGCTTCCAGCGCGACAGCGTCCTTGGAAATATTTGTCATCCGAGCTCCGTCTCGATCCATTCGAGGTGTGCGGCAACATAATTGAGAGTCGTCTCGTCCGGCACGTCACCGAACAGGACAGTGCCGATCTGTTGAGCGGGGACGCCGAGTCGACTCGACACGACTGCGACGAGTTGATCGTCGGTGAGCTCGCCGCCCAGCCGAGGCCTGATCCGGCGCAGCGTCGCGGCGCGCAGGATGTGCGCCACATGGGCCCCGTCGCCGGAGCGCCGGTACAGCCCCGCCTGCCCCGCGAGCAGCTCGTTCGCGGCGACCTCGACCGGGCGCGGCTCGCCGACCAGCGCGCCACGCCTGCGTGCTCGCCACCAGATCAGCGCCGCGAAGGCGAGCAGGAACTGTAAACCGCCGAATGCCAGCCAGCCGGGCAGCCGGGTGAAGATCGAGTCCTTGCCGCTGCCGAAATCGAGGTCGCTGTCGTCGGGCGGCGGTCTGTCGGGCGGGTCCGGCGGGTCTGGCAGGTCAGGGGTGTCGGGCGCGTTGGGGGCGCCGCACGACTGCATGGTGGCGTAGATCAGCAGCGCGATGGCGAGTCCGGCGGCCAGCGTTGCCCAGAAACGGGGGCTGCGCAAGATACCGGGCAGCGGCGGAAGTTTCCTGCGCTGCTTGGGTTCTCGTTCGACGACCTCGATCTCGAGCGGGTCGAGTACCGGCGGCGGCGCGGATTGGGAGTACCGGTCGGCGTACTCGAGACGGCGGTACTCGTCCTCGGTGGCCGCGCGTCCGCCGTAGACGACTTCGTCGAAGCTGCGTGCCGCCGGATGCAATTCGGTGGATTGCTCCAGCGGGAGTGCGGTGGTCGCGTCGTCGGCGGTCTCCTGCGCCGTGCGTGAGCGGCGCACCGGCAAGCTGCCGTCCTGTTCGAGTCCGCGCAGGACGGCGCGGAAGCGTTCGCGCAGGGCGCGGTCGTAATCGCGTCGGCCCGCGGCATTCTCGGCGGCGGCGCGGTGTTCGGCGGCGGCGCCGAGGCGCGGCCGCGGTGGGACGCCGCCGGGGGAGTCGGTCACCGGCGATCACCAGGGATTCGAATGTCCATGCCTTCCCGGACGCAGCGCCTGCTGATGTAGCAGAGCACGCGGCTGGTCGCCTCGACGATCTCGCTCACCGTCACCACCAGCAGGAACCCGCCGACGAGCAGGGTGATGACAGCCCAGCGGTGGGTGCCGGAGAAGTCGGAGAGGAAGAACGGAATACCGAACGCGGGCACCGCGAGTACGGCGAAGATGCACCGCTGGGTGAGCCACAGACCCGCCGTCGACCAGACGCCACCGTGCACGAGCTCCTTCGAACGGGCCACGCCCACACCGAAACCCGCGTGCTCGGCAACGATCACCGGTTCGGCGACGAACCGTCGCGCCCGCACGTGCGAGAGCCAGATCAGCGCGAGCGGGTAGGTGATCACCAGAATGCTGCCGAGCAGCAGCACGCCGATACCGGTGAGCGTGAACATGATCTGCGCCAGCGCCAACGGCATCGCCCGTCGGCCCGCGGCCCGCAACCCGTCGAGCACGCCGTAACGCACCCCGTGGAAATCGGCGAGTCCGATGGCGACGGTCGTGCCGCGCAGGACCAGGCGCACCAGCCACACACCTGCCGCGGTGGCCAGGATCGCGGCCCACGCGGTACCCGCGTCGGAACCGTCGGTGAGGTGGGAAACCAGCCCGGTGAGCCCGAGCACGCCGAGCACCGCCAGCACCAGCGCACTGCCGCCGAGCACCGCGAAGGTCCGCAGATGGGCCTGGATCAGGGCGAACGGCTCATCGAGCAATTCGCGGAAACGCAAGGGGCGGATCGGCACCGTCGGCGGTGTTGGCGGCCCCGGCGCAGGCGCCCGTGCCGGATCGACTCCCGCCCCGACGGCGCCAACCGTTTCGACGGCGGGACGCACGGGCCCGAGTGTAGTCAATCCCACCCGAACCACCCGGTCATGCGTACTGCGCCCTACCGAACGTCAGCGGATCCACGCCCGGCGGAGGCGCGCTCGTCGGCCCGCTCGGACAGCCTCGGCAGCGCGACCTGCGTGGGCTTCAAACGCCCACGCAGGGTGACCGTCTCACCGAGAATCCACTGCGCGGATTCGGAGTCGGCGGCGGCGGCGAGCGTGGTCGCCGACGTGAGCAAACGTTCGTCGTACTGCTTGGACAGCTCACACAGCCGAGCGGCCTCGTTGACCGCATCACCGATCACCGTGAACTCGTACCGGTTGTGCGTACCGACATTGCCCGCGACCACCCGTCCCGCCGCGACGCCGATCCCCGCGTCGAGATCGGACGCACCATGCAATCGACGCTGGATCGCCCGTCCGCACGACAGCGCCGAGCCGGCCAGGTCGTCGAGCGGAGCCGGAGTGCCGAACACGGCCAGCGCCGCGTCGCCCTCGAACTTGTTGAGCAGCCCCCCGTGGCGTTCCACCTCGTCGACGACGATGTCGAAGAACCGGTTGAGAATGCCGACGATCTCGGGCGCGGGCAGGGTGGCCGCCATCGTGGTCGAGCCGATGATGTCGATGAACAGGGCAGCGGCCTCGGTTTCGGTGCCGCCGAGCACCGGCTGGGAGGCGATCGCCGCCATCGCGACATCGTGGCCGACGTGCTTGCCGAACAGGTCCTCGATCATCGCCCGCTCGCGCAGGCCGTGCACCATCGTGTTGAAGCCGCTCTGCAACTCGCCCAGCTCGGTGCCGTCGTAGAGGGCGATCTCGGCGTCGAGGTCACCGTTCTCCACGCGGCGCAGCGCCTGGCGCACACCCTTGATCGGGGCCACCGTCGCCGCGACGACCTGGGCCATCAGGATCAACCCGAACACCAGTGCCGAGCCGCCGAAGCAGAGCATGCACACCGCGAGCCTGGCCTTGCTCACCGCGGGATCGGCCAAGGCCCAGATCGCCACCGTCATCGTCAGCGTCACCGGTACCCCGACGCCGACGAACCACGACAGCATGGTCCGGCCGAACACGCCGATGCCGCGGCGGCGGTGCGGGTCGGCGGCCAGCACGCGCGCGGTCACCGGACGCAGCGCGAATTCGATGATCAGATAGCTGTTGGCGCACACCACGATCGCCGCGGCGCCGATCGCGAGGACGACCTTGGGGATCAGCGCCGGTTCGAGCACTCCGTAGACAATGGTGAGCGCGGTCAAGGTCAGCGTCCACAGGAGGGCCTGCTGCAGCACCATCCAGCGCGGCGCCGACACGGTGACCTGCTGTTCGGCCGGCGTCGGCACATGCTCGGGGTCGGTGGCCCAGCCCATCGATCGCACACCGGCCACGGTGCCCCACGCGGTGCCGACCGCCAGCGCGAGGGCGGCGCACAGCGGCGTGAAGACGCTGTTCACCAACAGCAGTTCCTGGGTGAACACGGTCGGTCCCGGCAGCACGAAGCCCGCCAGCACCACCACCATCGTGATACCGATCAGATTGGCGATGAGCAGCGGAATGGTGAGCAACAACTGCACTCGAACGCGCCGGGCCGTCGACTTCTCGTCGGCTGGTCCGAGCAGCGGAGAGCCCCACGGCGCCGATCCCGCCGCGCGTGTCGATCCATCGCGGTTGATCACACTCGAACTGTAAACCGGCGAAACGACCAGTGACCACAGAGTTGCGTAGGTCACTATTGGAGTCAGGTTGCTATACCAACTGGTGGCGATGGCTTTTGTGAGCCTCCACCGGCCCAGCGGTCGTGTCGTTGTTTACAGCGGAGTTCGGTGTACAAGCGTCCACTCAGTGTGCGCGCTCGTGGGTCGTCAGCGTTGCAGCAGCCGGTCGACGACGGCGCGGTAGCGCGCGGGCTCGATCTGCGGCAGGCCGAGCAGGGCGCGCAGGTAGACCCCGTCGCCGACGAGGCGGATGGTGTCGGCGCGGACGGGGTCGTCGACCTCGGTCTCGAGGTTGTCCGACCAGGCCGCCATCACCGCGTCGAGCGCGCGCTGCACCTCGTCGGGTTCGCTGCCCGCCGAGGCGTCGATGGTGCGCATGGTCGCCAGCAGCGAGCGGTACAGGGCGAGTTCGACGGCATCGGCCTGCGCGGTGGGATCGGGGGTCTGGAGGTACCACTCGGCGATCGAGCTCCCGCTCGCCCTGGCTTCGTCGAGTTGGGTGCGGGCACGCTCGCCGAGTCGATGCACCAGCCCGACGAGCAGCGCGTCCTTGCTCTTGAAGTGGTAGAGCAGTCCGCCCTTGGACACCCCCGCCGCCGCGGCGACATTGTCGAGGGTCATCTGGGCCGTGCCGCGTTCGAGCAGCAGGGTTTCCAGGGCGTCGAGGATGCGATCGCGGGTGCCGGGGCTCACAGCGCTCACTGTACCGTCTGGACGGTATTCCTGTTACTGTACCGGCTGGACGGTTTACCAACCTGAAAGTCGAGAGACCGATGAACACCCCCACCGCACTCGCCCCGTCACACGCCACCCCGCGTGAGTGGGCGGGCCTCGGCGTACTGGCCCTTGCCCTACTGCTGCTCGCCGTCGACGCGACCGTGCTCGACCTGGCCGTGCCCGCGATCAGCGCCGACCTGGCCCCGAGCACCCCGCAGCTGCTCTGGATCATCGACGTGTACTCGTTCGTGCTCGCCGGCCTGCTGGTCGTGATGGGCAACCTCGGCGACCGGATCGGCAGGCGCAGACTGCTGCTGATCGGCGCCGTCGGCTTCGGCGTCGCCTCTGCGCTGGCCGCATGGGCGGTCTCGCCCGAAATGCTGATCGCGGCGCGGGTCTTGCAGGGTGTGGCCGGTGCCACACTGATGCCCGCCACGCTGGGGCTGATCCGCTCGATGTTCCAGGACGCGCGTCAGCGCACGATGGCGATCGGCGTGTGGAGCGCGATGGCCGGTGGCGGCGCCGCGGCTGGTCCGCTGGTCGGCGGCTGGCTCCTCGAACACTTCTGGTGGGGCTCGGTGTTCCTGGTGAACCTGCCGGTGATGCTGGTGCTGCTGGCACTCGCGCCGCTGCTCATCCCCGAATCACGTGACCCGAATCCGGGCCGGTTCGACGCGCTCAGCGCGCTGCTGTCCATGCTGGCGCTGGTCCCGGTGGTCTACGCGGTGAAGGAAACCGCCGCGCACGGTCCCATGGTGAGTGCGCTACTGGTCGGCCTGGTCGGTGTGATCTCGGCTGTGCTGTTCGTGCGCAGGCAGCGTCGCCTGACCGATCCGATGCTCGACCTGCGGCTGTTCGAGCTGCCGAGGTTCCGGGTCGCGGTGTTCACGAACCTGCTCGCGGTGTTCGCCCTGGCAGGCGTGCTGTTCTTCGGCTCGCAGTATCTGCAGTTGGTTCTCGGCCGCACGCCCTTGCAAGCGGGTCTGCTGATGCTGCCCGGACTCGCGGCGAGCGTGCTCGGCTCGCTGGCGGCTGCCCTGCTCGTACGGCGCTGGCGTGCGACGGTCGTGCTGGCCGGTGCGCTGGTGGTCGCGGCGTTGGGCACGGCGGCGTTCCTCGCGGTCGACGTGGTGAGCGGCGCCGAAGCGTTCGTGCTCGGTTTCGTCGGAATCGGTCTGGGCGCCGGCGTGGCCATGACGGTGGCCGCCGACCTGGTCGTCGGATCGGCTCCGGCCGAACGTGCCGGTGCGGCCGCGGCGATCTCGGAGACCGCCTACGAGACCGGTCTCGCACTCGGTGTCGCCCTGCTCGGGAGCACCGTGATGGCGATCTTCCGCCGTGGCCTCGACCTGTCCCTGCTGCCCGACGACGCGGTGGCGACCGCATCGGGTTCGCTCAGTGGCGCGGTCGAGGTGGCTGCCGAGCTGCCCGCCGCGGTGGCGCAGGAGTTCCTGTCCTCGGCGAATCAGGCGTTCGTCAGCGGCATCCATCTGACGGTGGTCGGCATCGTCGCGGTGCTGTTGTTCGCGGCCTACAGCGCGGTCCGGACGAAGACCACGCGCGGCTGAGCGGGAGTTCGGGACAGCGGGCGCGGCCTGCTGTCCCGACTCGTGCGATCAGCGGGCGGGCGGCAGCTGACGACGACCGCCGGGGAGCTCGCCCGCGCCGCCGCCGGGAAGCTCGTCGTGGCCCTGTGCCTCGGGCAGACCGTTGCCCTGTCCGGCGGGCAGGGCGGTGTAGGTCGGCGCCGACTGGTACTGACGCGGGTCCGGGTGGAAGCGGCTCGACGGCGCGTCGACCACGTTCGAGGCGATCTGCTGGGCATAGGGCTGGTACGGCTGCTGCGGGTAGGCGCCGGGCGGTAGGTAACCCTGCGCGGGCTGTCCCTGCAGCTGGTATCCGGCGGGAACCTGCTGCTGCGCCGAGGAATCCTGGGTGTCGACGGTGACCTTGCGCGAGCGGCGCAGCGTGAACGTCACCTCTTCGACCTCTTCGAACGCCTGTCGCGCGGTCCGCATCGGGTGGGTGGCCGAGTCGAACGCGTTGGCCACGAACGAAGGCACCAGCGGCCGAATCCAGCGGGCCGCGGTGTCGGTGAACGGCACTGTTCCGATGATCGGCAGTTCGAGGCCGCCACCGCTGGTCGGCGCGGGCGCGGGGGCCTGCTGAGCAGGGGCCTGGTGCGCGGGGACGAGCGTCCCGGCGGGACCGGTGGGCAGCGCGTGCTGGACATAACCGGCGGGCAGCTGCGATGGCACGTTCGGCTCCAGAGACACGGAGTCGTCCTTTCGATGCGGCTCGGAGAACCCGAGCTCGAAACCGCCGATCGCGGCGATGATCCTGGTGCGCTGACGTTCTCGATCGATCACGGTATCGGCTTCGATGGCCAGTTGCGCGGCGGTGAGCTCGTGTTCGGCGCGCAATGCGGCCGTCTCGGTGCGAACCTCGGCGCGTTTCACCGCGATGGCGGCGTCGGCTTCGCGCTGGGCCCGGTCGGCCACGTCCGCGGCGTCGACCCGGCGGTCCAGCGAGGTTTCCCCGCGCCACCAGCGCAACAGCAGCGGCAGCAGGGCCGCCACGATCCCCGCGAGCAGGATGAGAAGGCGCAGGGCAGCGGCCCCCGCGTGCGAAGCGGTGTAGCTGTTCATGGCCAGCCAGCGGGCGCCGAGACCACGGTCGCCCTCGGCGATCGCGCTGGTCCGCGCGGCGGCGAGGGTGGCGGACTCGGTGCGAACCCGCTGGTCGAGGCCCTCGACGCGGCCCTGCGCCGTGGCGAGCTGTTTGCGGGCGTCGTCGAGCATGTCATTGGCGGTCTGGGTTTCCGGACCGCGACCGGGCACCCCGGTGATCCTGGTCCGCGGGCATTCCGAGGTGGGGTTGTACTCGCACCGGGCGATGACCAGCGCGCGGTCGATATCGGCCTGCGACTTGGCGATGCTCAGGTCGAGCGCGGCGCGGTCGGCGGTGGCCAGGTCGAAGGTGGTGCGGGCGGCGACCACGGCGGGCGCGTTCTCGGCGCCGGCTTGGGCGCGCACATCCAGTTCCCGGTCGACGGTCCCGCCGAGCAGCACGGTGGCGGCGAGTTCGGCGACGAACACCCCCGCCAGCACCCCGACCCCGATCCGGGCCGCGACGCCGAACCGGTCATCGTCGGCCCCGGGATGCGTGGTCGCCAGCGCCCGCCCGAGCGCGCCCGCCGCGCCCGCGACGACCAGCGCGAACAGCACCGCGCCGACCACGCCGACATCGGCGGCGAGCAGCGCGCACAACGCGACGAGACCGGCGATCAGCGCGAACGACGACACTGCGGCACCGGTGACCAGATAACGGCCTTGTTCGTGGCTGAAAGCCAGGTCAGCACCCGTTTCAGGGTCCCGGCGCCGAGACGAGGCGAGGCCTCCGCCGAGCCAGGTGAGTAAGCCGGTCATGAATTCTCCCCGGGTCGTGCGCTCCACTGGGCATGGCGAAACTGGTAGGCATGGCAAAACTGGCATGGATTCGTTGTGTCAGCGTGACAGGCCGGACACCGACACACCGAGTGCCGAGGTGCTGCTTGTGGTCAGCCTCACAGTCGAGTGAGTCCAGCCATCGCGTCGACCGAGATATTTCCGTGCCCACCTCGGCGTGTCGTACGCGGCGAGCCGGGCTCTACCGCCGTCCGCGCCCGATTTGTGTCGAACGACACTGCCAGAAGTTAGCCAGAGGTGTGCTGTGGCGCACATTTCGCAATACAGACCGTACGGTCGGCTGACTGGCGCGCTTGTGGGGGCCCGTGTCGGGAATATCTCACAGTCCCCACCCCCGGTTAGCGGAGGTGGGAGGTTTGACCAGGGCATCTGTAGGGAAATCTGCTGCGGTGCAGGTGAGTTCAGCTTTCGACCCCGGGTCGGCGGCTGATTCGAGTCTGCTCGTCCACGGTGTTCACGCAGGTAGGAACGGGTTGTCCGGGATCGATCCGGTCCCCAGTCTGCTTTACACTGGACGACGCGCGCGACGATGCAAGCAGCCGTTACAAACCCCAGCTAGACGGGTTACTTAGCACAACCTTAGTTGGTTGGGTCTGCGGTCTGACTTATCGTTTGCTCTTACGCCGAACACACCCATGTTCGGCCAACCACCTGTTCGAGGCCCGGTGAAACCGGGCCAAGAGTAGCGGGTGAAACCCCGCGCAGAGGTAAGGGAGAAGTAAGCATCCCGTTACCTCTGAGCACCCCAACTACGTCAACGCCGCAAACCACCACCGTCGCTGGTTTCGGATCGTACGGACGCAGTCTTGACGGAGGCGAAACGACGAAGGGCCCACGCTCAGCTTGCTGGGTGGCCGACATCGACAGCCGACTTTCTTGAAGGCAGAGGCATGACGCAACTTCCTGGCCACAGGTCACCCGGAGTCACCGGGCTCTACGATCCGGCATTCGAACACGACGCCTGCGGCGTCGCGTTCGTCGCCGATATGCATGGACGACGCAGTCGAGACATCGTCGACAAGGCCATTACGGCCCTCCTGAACCTGGAGCACCGCGGTGCTGCGGGTGCCGAGCCGAACTCCGGCGACGGCGCGGGCGTCCTGATCCAGCTCCCGGATAAGTTCTTCCGCGCGATCATCGCCGAAAGTGCCGCCCCCTTCGAGTTGCCGCCGGAGGGCTCCTACGCCTCCGGTATCGCCTTCCTGCCGCAGGCCCGTCGCGAAGCCGCGCGTGCCGCCTACGGCGTCGAGAAGATCGTCACCGAAGAGGGCCTCGCCGTACTCGGCTGGCGCGAGGTGCCGATCGACGAGTCCTCGCTCGGCGCGCTGGCCCGTGATGCCATGCCGACCTTCCGGCAGATCTTCATCGGCTCGCCGAAGAACTCCGCCGAGCAGCTCTCCGGCATGGACCTGGAGCGTCGCGCCTATGTGATCCGCAAGCGGATCGAGCACGAGCTCGGTAAGGCAGGCCCCGGTGAGGGCACCGTCGGCAAGGAATCGGTGTACTTCCCGAGCCTGTCCGGCCAGACCTTCATCTACAAGGGCATGTTCACCACGCCCCAGCTGCGTGCGTTCTACCTGGACCTGCAGGACGAGCGCGTCGAGTCGGCCATCGGCATCGTGCACTCGCGCTTCTCCACCAACACCTTCCCCTCGTGGCCGCTGGCGCACCCGTTCCGCCGGGTCGCCCACAACGGTGAGATCAACACCGTCACCGGCAACGAGAACTGGATGCGCGCCCGTGAGGCGCTGCTTCGCAGCGACGTGTTCGGCAAGGACGAAGCGGGCAAGGACCGCCTGCAGAAGATCTTCCCGGTCTGTACCCCCGGCGCTTCCGACACCGCGCGCTTCGACGAGGTGCTCGAACTGCTGCACCTGGGCGGTCGCGAGCTGCACCACGCCATCATGATGATGATCCCCGAGGCGTGGGAGCGTAACGAGAACCTCGACCCCGAGCGGCGCGCGTTCTACGAGTACCACTCGATGCTGATGGAGCCGTGGGACGGCCCGGCGGCGGTGTGCTTCTCCGACGGCACCAAGATCGGCGCCGTGCTCGACCGCAACGGTCTGCGCCCCGGTCGTATCTGGGTCACCGAAGACGGTCTCGTCGTGCTGGCCTCCGAGGTCGGCGTGCTCGACATCGATCCCGCGACCGTGGTCCAGAAGATCCGCCTGCAGCCGGGCAAGATGTTCCTGGTCGACACCGAGAAGGGGCGCATCGTCACCGACTCGGAGGTCAAGTCCGAGCTGGCCGCGGCGCAGCCGTACCAGGAGTGGCTCGACGCCGGCGTGAGCCGGCTGGCCGATCTGCCCGATCGCCCGCACGTGCACATGTCGCACGACCGCGTGCTGATCCGTCAGCAGATCTTCGGCTACACCACCGAGGACCTGAACCTGCTGATCACGCCGATGGCCAAGACCGGCGGCGAGGCACTCGGCTCGATGGGTACCGACACCCCGATCGCGGTGCTGTCGAACCGTTCGCGTCTGCTGTTCGACTACTTCTCGCAGCTGTTCGCGCAGGTCACCAACCCGCCGCTCGACGCCATCCGCGAGAAGGTCGTCACCAGCCTCAAGCGCAACCTCGGCCCCGAGGCCGACTTGCTGCACCCGGGCCCTGACTCCTGTCGCATGATCGCGCTCGAACAGCCCATTCTCGACAACGACGAGCTGGCCAAGCTCGTCCACATCAACGACGACGGCAGCCAGCCGGGCCTGCGCTCGGTGGTCGTGCGCGGTCTGTACCCGGTCGCCGAGGGCGGCGAGGGTCTACGCAAGGCGCTCGAGGCCATCAACACCCAGGTCTCGGCCGCCATCGACGGCGGCGCGCGCATCATCGTGCTGTCCGACCGTGAATCCAACGAGAAGCTGGCGCCGATCCCGTCGCTGCTGCTCACCTCGTCGGTGCACCACCACCTGGTGCGCGAGCGGACCCGCACCATGGTCGGCCTGGTCGTGGAGGCCGGTGACGCCCGCGAGGTGCACCACATGGCCCTGCTGATCGGTTTCGGCGCCGCCGCGATCAACCCGTACATGGCCTTCGAGACCATCGAGGACATGCTCGAGCGCGGTTCGCTGCAGATTCCGGGCAGCACCGGCGATCTGTCCGCCGACTTCCGCAAGGCCGTCGCGAACTACTGCACCGCGGCCAGCAACGGCGTGCTCAAGGTGATGTCGAAGATGGGCATCTCCACCCTCGCCTCCTACAACGGCGCCCAGCTGTACCAGGTCATCGGCCTGGCCCAGGACCTGGTCGACGAGTACTTCACCGGCCTGCGCTCCCCGCTGGGCGGCATCGGTCTCGACGAGATCGCCGAAGAGGTGGCCATCCGCCACCGCGTCGCGTTCCTGGAGAACCGCAACGAGCGCGCGCACCGCGAGCTCGAGGTCGGCGGCGAGTACCAGTGGCGTCGTGAGGGCGAGTACCACCTGTTCAACCCGGACACGGTGTTCAAGCTGCAGCACGCGACCCGCACCGGCCAGTACTCGATCTTCAAGGAGTACACCAAGCTGGTCGACGATCAGTCCGAGCGCTTGGCGGCGCTGCGTGGTCTGTTCAAGTTCAAGTCGAACCAGCGTGCGTCGATCTCCATCGACGAGGTCGAGTCCGCGAGCGAGATCGTCAAGCGTTTCTCGACCGGTGCGATGAGCTACGGCTCCATCTCCGCCGAGGCGCACGAGACTCTCGCCATCGCGATGAACCGCATCGGCGCCCGCTCGAACTCCGGTGAGGGCGGCGAGAGCCCCGCTCGCTTCGAGGTCGAGGAGAACGGCGACTGGCGTCGTTCGGCGATCAAGCAGGTCGCGTCGGGTCGTTTCGGCGTCACCGCGCACTACCTGACCAACGCCACCGACATCCAGATCAAGATGGCCCAGGGCGCCAAGCCGGGCGAGGGCGGCCAGCTGCCCGCGCACAAGGTGTACCCGTGGGTCGCCGAGGTGCGTCACTCCACGCCGGGCGTCGGCCTGATCTCGCCGCCGCCGCACCACGACATCTACTCGATCGA
Source organism: Nocardia salmonicida NBRC 13393 (assembly GCF_001613085.1). Classification (GTDB taxonomy): domain Bacteria; phylum Actinomycetota; class Actinomycetes; order Mycobacteriales; family Mycobacteriaceae; genus Nocardia; species Nocardia salmonicida. Next base: position 7,710 of record NZ_BDBR01000070.1, on the reverse strand, counting down.
GGATCTGGCCCAGCTGATCCACGATCTGAAGAACGCGAACCCGCAGGCGCGGATTCACGTGAAACTTGTCGCGGAGCCGGGCGTCGGCACCGTCGCCACCGGTGTGTCCAAGGCACACGCCGACGTCGTGCTCATCTCGGGCCACGACGGCGGCACCGGCGCTTCGCCGCTGACCTCGCTCAAGCACGCCGGTGGTCCCTGGGAACTCGGCCTGGCCGAGACCCAGCAGACCCTGCTGCTCAACGGCCTGCGTGACCGCATCGTCGTCCAGGTCGACGGTCAGATGAAGACCGGCCGCGACGTGATGATCGCCGCCCTGCTCGGCGCCGAGGAGTTCGGTTTCGCGACCGCGCCCCTGGTCGTCTCGGGTTGCGTCATGATGCGCGTGTGTCACCTCGACACCTGTCCGGTCGGCATCGCCACCCAGAACCCGGTGCTGCGCGAGCGCTTCACCGGCAAGCCGGAATTCGTCGAGAACTTCATGATGTTCATCGCCGAGGAGGTGCGTGAGCTGCTCGCCGAGCTGGGCTTCCGCACCCTCGACGAGGCCGTCGGCCGGGTCGACCTGCTCGACACCGCCAAGGCCAAGCAGCACTACAAGGCCGCCAAGCTGGACCTGTCGCCGATCCTGGACATGCCGGAAACGGCGTTCATGAACCAGAACACCCGGTGCACCACCACCCAGGACCACGGTCTGGACAAGGCTCTCGACAACGAGCTGATCGCGCAGAGCGCCCCCGCGCTCGAGCGTGGCCAGGCGGTCAAGATCGAAACCAAGATCACCAACGTGAACCGCACGGTCGGCACCATGCTCGGCCACGAGGTGACCAAGCTCTACGGTGGCGCGGGCCTGCCCGACGACACCATCGACATCACCTTCACCGGTTCGGCGGGCAACAGCTTCGGCGCGTTCGTCCCGGCCGGCATCACGCTGCGGGTGTTCGGTGACGCCAACGACTACGTCGGCAAGGGTCTGTCGGGTGGCCACATCGTGGTGCGTCCGTCGGCTTCCGCACCGGAAGCCTTTGTCGCCGAGGACAACATCATCGCGGGCAACGTGATCATGTTCGGCGCCACCAGCGGTCGCATCCTGATCAACGGTGTCGCGGGCGAGCGCTTCGGCGTTCGCAACTCCGGCGCGACCGCGGTCGTCGAGGGTGTGGGCGACCACGCGCTCGAGTACATGACCGGTGGGCGCGTGGTCATCCTCGGTGACACCGGCCGCAACCTCGGCGCGGGTATGTCGGGCGGTGTGGCCTACGTCTACGACCCAGAGGGCAAGCTGCCCGGCCGGGTCAACCCGGATCAGGTCGACGCGATCGAGCAGCTCTCCGGTGACGACTTCACCTGGCTGCGCGACATCATCGCGACCCACCGCGACGAAACGGGATCGGCTGTGGCCGAACGCATCCTGAGCGACTGGTCCCAGCAGGTGAACCACTTCGTGAAGGTCATGCCCCGCGAATACAAGAAGGTTCTGCTCGCCATCTCCGAGGCCGAAAAGGCCGGTAAGGATGTCGACACCGCGATCATGGAGGCGGCTCGTGGCTGACCCACAGGGATTTTTGAAGCACACCTCGAGGGAAACCCCGGCCCGTCGTCCGGTCGAGCTGCGTCTGCTCGACTGGAAAGAGGTCTACGAGGAGAAGAAGTTCTCCCAGGACACCTTGAAGAACCAGGCCAGCCGCTGTATGGACTGCGGAATTCCCTTCTGCCACCAGGGCTGTCCGCTCGGGAACCTGATTCCCGAATGGAACGACCTGGTCTACAAGGGCGCGTGGCGCGAAGGCATCGACCGCCTGCACGCCACCAACAACTTCCCGGAGTTCACCGGCCGCCTGTGCCCGGCTCCGTGTGAGGCGTCCTGCGTGCTCGGCATCAACCAGGAGCCGGTCACGATCAAGCAGGTCGAGGTCGAGCTCATCGAGAACGCCTTCGACGAGGGCTGGGTCACCCCGGTGTACCCGACCCGTCTCACCGGCAAGAAGATCGCCGTCGTCGGCTCCGGCCCGGCCGGTCTGGCCGCCGCCCAGCAGCTCACTCGCGCCGGTCACACCGTGACCGTGTTCGAGCGTGACGACCGCATCGGCGGCCTGATGCGCTACGGCATCCCGGAATTCAAGATGGAGAAGTCGGTCATCGACCGTCGTCTGGCCCAGATGGAAGCCGAAGGCACCATCTTCAAGGCGGGCGTCAACGTGGGTGTCGACATCACCGCCGAGCAGCTGCGTGAGCGTTTCGACGCGATCGTGCTGGCCGGTGGCGCCACCATCGCCCGCGACCTGCCGATCCCGGGCCGCGAGCTCGACGGCATCCACCAGGCGATGGAATTCCTGCCGCTGTCCAACCGGGTCCAGCTCGGTGACGACATCGCCGACGCGGACGGCCTGCCGCCGATCCACGCCAAGGGCAAGAAGGTCATCATCATCGGCGGTGGCGACACCGGCGCCGACTGCCTCGGCACCTCGCACCGCCATGGCGCCGAGTCGGTCCACCAGTTCGAGATCATGCCGCGTCCTCCCGAGGAGCGCGCGGGCTCGACCCCGTGGCCGACCTACCCCCTCATGTACCGGGTCGCCTCGGCACACGAAGAGGGCGGCGAACGTCTGTTCTCGGTGAACACCGAGCGCTTCGTCGGCAAGGACGGCAAGGTCACCGGCCTCGACGCCCACGAGGTCAAGATGGCCAACGGCCGCTTCGAAAAGGTCGAGGGCACCGACTTCACCCTCGAAGCCGACCTGGTCCTGCTGGCCATGGGCTTCGTCGGCCCGCAGAAGCCGGGTCTGCTCACCGATCTCGGCGTCGGCTACGACGGTCGCGGCAACGTCCAGCGCGACAAGAGCTGGGCCACCAACATCCCCGGCGTCTTCGTCGCCGGCGATATGGGTCGTGGCCAGTCGCTCATCGTCTGGGCCATCGCCGAGGGCCGCGCCGCCGCGTCGGCCGTCGACAAGTTCCTCGAGGGCGAGACCGCGCTGCCCGCGCCGATCCCCCCGACAGCTGTCGCCCAGCGCTGATCGCGTAACCACCGAGGCGCCCGCGGACTTTTCGAGTCCGCGGGCGCTTTCGTGTTGCCGAGGGGATGCGTAGGGGGCTGAACGACGAAGTTACTCGATGGTTTCGATGGCTACGCAAACGACATGGCTGATCTTCCCTGCAGCACATAGACTTTCCGTGTCGAGGTGTACGGGAAGATCCGAGGGGGAGCTGTGCCGTTGCCGCCGGAAGCATTGGCGAACCTGCGTCGCGCCGCGGAGCGTGGTGACGGTACCGCTATGCACAATCTTGCCCACTTCTACCACGACCACAGCGATTTCGAGGCTGCCGAGCACTGGTTCCGGCGCGCCGCCGCCGCGGGACACACGCGCTCGATGAACAACCTCGCCGTCCTGCTCGATCAGTTCGGTGAACTCGACGAGGCCGAATCCTGGTACCGCCGTGCGGCGGCCGCGGGCAACTGCAACGCGATGTTCAATCTGGCCACCATGCTCTACCAGTGTGGTGGCCGTCGCGATGCCGAGACCTGGTACCACCACGCCGCCATGGCGGGACACGTCGACGCCATGTACAACCTCGCCCGGCTCTTCGAGGACCAGCACCGCCTCGACGACGCCGAAGCCTGGTACGGCGAGGCCGCCGACCACGGCGACATCGACGCCGTCAACAACCTCGGCATCCTGCTGCGTCACCGCGGCGCCACCACCGAGGCCCGGCGCTGCTTCCGGCGTGCGGCCGACCTCGGCCACCCCCGTGCCATGGCCAATCTCGCGGCGCTCCTGGAATCCCAAGGCGCCCACCGCGAAGCGGAAACCTGGTACCGCCGCGCGGCGGGCTGATCGCGCAATTCTCGAGCACATCGGTGTGGCAGTGGTGTGCGCCGAGTCAGGCGAGGTCTGCGAAGACGCTGATTCGTAAGTTCACCCGATGATCGCTGGAGAGTGGAAAAGGCGAGTGATCACCGGTTATGGCGATGGGCAGCGAATGATCGCAGAAGTTACTGAAAAGTATTGATACCGAGCGGTTTTCCAGCAACCATCAGCAAACATATTGTGCGGCAGCAATTTTCCGGCGTTCAAGATGCGGAGAATAGCGGCGGGGTATAACGTCTCGTCTCGATCAATAGTCGATGACGGTCGGGGGCTCGGTGAATTCGCTTGATGGGTGTCTGAAACGCATCATGGATATTCCCGGAGCGCGCAGTGCGACGCTGGTGGACGGGGCGAGCGGGTTGGCTGTCGCCGCCGCCGGAGAACACCAGGGCGTCGACGAGCACGAGGACGCGGCGGGGACCACCGATGTGGTACGAGCCGCGCTCGGGTGTCCGGCACTGGGGAGCTCCGATGACGACCTCACCGAGATCGTGGTGTGCCGGACCAGGGGGTTCCATCTCTTACACCTGGTCGACGGTGACTTCGACGGCAGGTTGTTCATGCATGTCGTATTCGACAGCGATACAGGAAATCTCGGGATGGCGCGCTATCAACTCAGATCGGCACTGGAAGATTTGACGGGCGGGAGCCGATGAGTGTCGCGCTCGCCGATGAATTGCATCGGCTCGGCGAAGAAGGGTCTACCGGAGTATTGCGGGCCGGGGACGGCGAATTCCACTTGGTCCGTGGCGCTATCGCCTCGGTGGGCTGCGGGCGCACCATCGGACTAGACCGATTGGTGGTCGAAGCCGGGGTGGCAACGGCGGAGGATTGGCGCCGCGCGGGCGCGGGCGATCCCGGCCCGCTGCTGGAACAACCGCAACTGGAAACCCTCGCGCTGCTGTCGGTCTTCGACGCTGCCTACTTTTTGCTGGCCTCGGCGGGCGAGCCGGAATTCCGCCCGACACCCGAACATTGGCTGGCCCCGGTCTGCCACATCGCCCCCCGCGCGCTTGTGCACGAATGCGAACGTCGCAACGACAACGACCACGGTCCGTGGTCGCCCGACCTGGTCACCACGGTCCCGGTAGTCCCCGCCCGCCGGGTCAAGCGAAACCGGGTGGTGATCACCGGAAGTCAGGCCGAAGTCCTCGCCGCCGCCGACACCCGCCGCAGCATCGCCGACATCGCGCGCGATCTCGGCCGCACCACCTACGGCTGCCTCGTCGCGGTTCGCGACCTCACCACAGCGGGCTTGATCGAGACCCCGGAGCCCATCCGGACCGAACAACCGCAGCGCGGACGTCATCTCGCCCTCGCCCCGGAACCGGCCGACCACCGAAGCTCGACACTTTCGACAACATCCGTGCCCACGCTGCCCAGACGTATTCCCGGCAGCGCGGGACCGACCCGTTTCCAGCAGGAGACGGGTGCACGAGCGGGCAGGCACGCGATCGACGAGGAAGCGACCGCGACCGCCCGACACCGTGGAGACCAGGGCCGAGCGGAACCCGAACGCTGGCGACAGGTCGACCGCGAAACACTCATCCGGCTCAGGGCGGCGTTGGAGGAGCTTGCGTGACCGTGCGGAAGAAGCTGCTCGGTGAATGGAGGGGTAGGTTGACCAAACCGGCGATGACCGCGCCTGAACCCAGGGCGCCCGAACACACAGCGCCCCAACACTATCCGGCCGTGCTGGCCGAATTGAAGGTGTTGCGCGAGCGGCTACCGCAGCTCACCGGGTCGCTGGTGGCCTCGAGCGACGGGCTGCTCATCGAACACGACCTACCCGTCCATCTGGAACCCGCGAGCATGGCCGCGCTGTCGGCCGCGCAGTTGTCGCTGTCGTATCGGCTGGCGAACGTCGCGCACGGCGGCGGGTTCAGCGAAGTCGTCGTGCACGGCACCGAGGGGCAGGTGGTGATCTACGCCGCCGGCTACACCTCGTTGACCGTGCTCGCCGGACCAGAAGTGAATGTCGGTCGGCTCCACCTGGAGTCGCGACCAGTAGCTCGCGCCATCGCCGGCCATCTGGCGGCGGCGCACTCGCCCGGGAACGACCTGGCGAAGATCGACGAATGAAAGGCACGATATGTCGAATATGGATCTGGCTCTGAAGGACATGATGGTGATCGAAGGCGCGATCGGCGCCGCGATCGTCGACTACAGCAGCGGGATGGCGCTCGGAATGCTCAGCAGCACCAAGTCGCTCGACCTACAGGTCGCCGCGGCGGGCAATACCGAGGTGGTGCGGGCGAAGATGCGCACCATCGAGCAGCTCGGTCTCAACGAGGACATCGAGGACATCCTGATCACCCTCGGCACGCAGTACCACCTGATCCGCCCGATGACAGGGCGCAAGTCCAAAGGGCTCTTTCTCTACCTCGCCCTCGATCGTGCCCGGTCCAATCTGGCGCTGGCGCGGCACAAGCTCAAGGGCATCGAAGAAGACCTGGAGGTGTGAGTTCCGCGAACAGGGGGTGAGTCGGCGGTGACGTGCCGCCGACATCTCGTCACTCCGGTGGCGTAGCCGTGGGTCCGTCGGTGCAAACTGTCATAAGATCGAGAGGTCGTGTGGCACGGGATGGCTCGTACGCCTATTCTGATTCGCGGCGAGATCTGGGGCCAAACGTCCTTAATCGGGGTTGCTCTCACATCGATGGAGCAAGGGTGAACTGGAGCGGTATGCAGGTGAAGAAGGTTGTCGCGGCTCTGGGAGCATCCGCGGCGATGATGTCCGGAATTGTTGTCGGCAGCACGAGCGCGAGCGCGGCGCCCGCCTGCCCGAGTCTGTATGTGGTCGCCATTCCCGGTACCTGGGAAACCGGCCACGAGAAGACCCCCGGCCCCGGTATGCTCGCCGGCGTCACCAACGGCCTACCGAGAAACACCGACGTCGACTACGTCACCTATGCCGCCACTGCCTTCCCCTGGGAGGGCGATGTCTACGGCAACTCCAAGAAGCAGGCGGTCGACGCCGCCCGCGGGCTGATCAGCGAGAAGCTGGCCGCCTGCGGCAACACCAAGGCCGCGATCGTCGGCTACAGCCAGGGTGCCGACGCCGCAGGCGATCTGGCCGCCGAGATCGGCACCGGCATCAGCCCGATCCCACAGGACCGGGTCGCCGCTGTCGGCCTCATCTCCGATCCGCGCCGTTCGCCGACCGATGTGCAGGTCGGCCCGTTCGCCCCGGGTGCCGGTGCCGGTGGCGCCCGGCCGGGTGGGTTCGGTTGGCTGAGCGATCGCACGCGCACGATCTGCGCGGTCGACGACCTGTACTGCGCGACCGCCAGCGACGACTTCGTGACGCGGTTCGCCGGGTTCCTCGCGCAGAGTTCGGATGCGAATCCGGCCAACCTGTGGCGCTACCAGCTCGAGGCCGGGGCGATCGTGACCGACCTGATGTCGCTCGGTGGCATCCCGACGCTGGGGGCGCAGCTGACGGACGCGGCCAACCAGAAGCGGGCCAAGGATCTCGAGCAGTTCTACCGGTCGCAGGCTCATACTCTGTACGGCAGTTACTCGGTGGGTGGCGGGCAGACCGCTATCAGCTGGATGCACAACTGGATCGCTCAGCAGGCCTGAGTAGTTCGGTGAGGGCCCGGTATCGCTTCGGTGGTGCCGGGTTCTTTCTGTTGGGACATGGGGTTCAGTAGTCCCAGGCAGGTTTGACGCTGTGTTTGTTGGCGCGCTGGCGCGCGCGGGTCCGCGGCCCCCACGGGCCGCCGGTCAGGCACCGTTGCTTGCTCCTTCGTCGCCTACGCAACGGCGCCTGACCGGCGACCCGGCCGCGGACCGGCCACTTCGTGGCCGCCGCTCCCTAGGGGTCGCGGGTGGTGGG
>NZ_BDBR01000069.1 GCF_001613085.1 Nocardia salmonicida NBRC 13393 | reverse complement strand
AGGTGTATCCAGACGCGCGTCGCAGGTTCGTGCCCTCGGCAGGACACACAAAACATGGGTAACCGGAAAACGCCTGGTCATCGCGGATTCCTATCCGATCTGACGATGTGGGTCCGCCGGTGCAAACCGGTGGTCGCGCCACCGGCGTCGATCCACGACACCACGCCGGCGGCCAGTAGTCTTCAGAGCTCGCCGCATCCCCGGAGCATGCAGCGACGAAGAACTCGCCGACATGCGGCATCGTCGGCGGCGAATCTGCTTCGGCGCCTGCCCACCTGTCGGCCCGGTGATTTCGACCGCTCGACCAGGACGCCAGCACGCCGCGCGAGGATGTTTGGCAGGCATCGCAGGTCCGGTCGGTCGGCGAGCGTTGTCAATGTTGTCGACGAGGAGACTGCAGATCTAGGGCTAGCGTGCCCGGTGAGGCACGCTCCTTGCCTCGGCCCGTCTGGCTGCGCAACCCGGACCAATACCATTCGGTCATCGTTTCCACGGCTTGATGTTTAGGGATCGGCCGCCCGGCTTGTCGCCAGTGACGTGCGGCGGTGAGGCTCGCGCCGAGAAGCGCCCAAGCGAGCAAACGTGCGTCGGCTGCTTCGCGGTTGTGCAGACGTATCCGTGTCGCGATGGTGGTGGTGCATTCGGTCATGGCTGACCGGATATGCCATTCAACGGACGGCTCATCCGGGACGGAAGCCAAGAGAAGATCATGGACCGCGATGTTGTTTCGGTCGGCCAGGTCGAAGAGTACGGACACCGTGGCGTGGATGCTGTCGAGTTCGGTCTTGGTCGTCGCGAGGACCTCGCTCAGGGTAGTCGTCAGATCGTCGAGCGACTGCTGAACCACTGCGAGGTAGAGGTCGAGTTTGTTTGAAAAATGTTGGTAAAGAACGGGTTTGGTGACTTTCGCGAATGCTCCGACGGTGGTCATGGTGGCGCCGTGGTAGCCGTGGGTGGAGAAGGCCGTCCGGGCGGCGTCGATGAGCTGATTGCGGCGGATCTGCCGGCCTGTCGCAGATGACCCTGCGGTTGTTCGCGATGTCGTGGTGGTAGCCAAATTCATTCCTGAAGGAGGTTGGGTTCGTTGCGTACGCCTCCGCGCCTTACTGCGTGTGAGCAATCGAGCAATCGCACGGTGACCGGCGGGTTGCTGAGGTCAGAATCCGGCTTCGTCCAATTCCATAACGGACAGATCGGTTCCGGCGAGGACAGCCCGTTCGGCAGTGACATGAGGGAGAACGGTGTTGGCGAAGAACGAAGCCACCGCGATTTTGCCATGGTAGAACGCGATGTCTTCGACGGATTCCGTGGCAGCCAGGGCAATTTCAGCGGCGACGATGAGGCGCCAAGCCACGAGCAAGTCCCCGACGGTCAGCAGGAACCGCACGCCGTTGAGACCGATTTTGTAGAGTTCGGCCGGATGCTCGGCAGCGGCCAGTAAGTGTGCGGTGAGTGTGCCGGTGATCTCCTGCACGTCTTCGAGAGCATGGGCGAGCAATATCTTCTCGGTCTTGAGTCGTCCACCGTCGGCGTCGGACTCGACGGTGGCCCGCACCTGGCCGAGCACATGAGTCAGGGCGACTCCGCGGTCTCTAGCGATCTTGCGGAAGAAGAAGTCCTGGGCTTGGATCGCGGTGGTTCCCTCGTAAAGGGAGTCGATCTTGGCGTCGCGGATGTACTGCTCGATCGGATAGTCCTGAAGGAAGCCGGAACCGCCGAAAGTCTGTAGGGACTCGGTGAGGTACTGATAGGCACGTTCGGAGCCGACCCCTTTGACTATGGGCAGTAGCAGATCGTTGACCCGCGCGGCAAGGTCGGCGCCGGCGCCGGAGATGTGTTCGGCGACAGTGGGATCCTGATGGCCGGCGGTGTAGAGGTAGATCGAACGCAGGCCTTCGGTGTAGGCCTTCTGCATCATCAGGGACCGGCGTACGTCGGCATGGTGGATGATGGGCACCTTCGGTGCCGACTTGTCGGAGGCTCGGATGAGGTCTGGTCCCTGGACCCGGGACTTCGCGTATTCCAGCGCGTTCAGGTAGCCGGTGGACAACGTGGCGATAGCCTTTGTTCCGACCATCATCCGGGCTTCCTCGATGATTTTGAACATTTGGGTAATGCCGTTGTGAGTCTCCCCGACGAGATAGCCGACCGCGGCAGTGCCGTGTCCGCCGAACGTCAGCTCGCAGGTTGCCGAAGCTTTCAAGCCCATCTTGTGTTCGACGTTGGTGACAAAGGCACCGTTACGGTCTCCGAGCTCGCAGGTCTGGGGGTCGAAACGGAACTTGGGGACGACGAACAAGCTCAAGCCCTTGGTTCCCGGTGCGGCGCCCTCGGGGCGGGCCAAAACGAGATGGATGATGTTTTCGAACAGGTCGTCGGAATCGGCGGAGGTGATGAAGCGCTTCACTCCCTCGATGTGCCAGGAGCCGTCCTGCTGTGCGATGGCCTTGGTCCGGCCGGCACCGACATCGGAACCGGCGTCGGGCTCAGTCAGCACCATCGTCGCGCCCCAGTTGCGCTCGACAGCCTGTGCGGCCCAACGTCTCTGCTGTTCGGTTCCGATGCCGCCGAGCACGTCGGCGATCAAGGGACCGGTCAGGTACATGTAAGCCGCCGGTTGTGCGCCGAGCACCAGTTCGTTGATGGCCCATCCCACCATGGATGGTGCGTGTACACCCCCGACCACCTCGCTCTTGGCTACTCGCCACCATTCGCCGTCTTGCCATGCTCTGACTGCAGCCTTGAATGGTTCCGGAAGCCGAACGGAGTGGGTCGCGAGTGTGAATACCGGAGGGTTACGGTCGGTTTCAGCGTAGGGCTCGGCAACGGGGCCTTCGGCTAGGCGCGCTGCCTCGCCGAGCATGGTCCGCACGATGTTTTCGTCGAGATCTCCGAAGGCGTCCGCGTCGAAGAGGGCACCGAGGTCGAAAACCTCGAACAGGTTGAACTCCAGGTCACGGACGTTGCTCTTGTAATGGCCCATCGGACCCTCACCTCTCGACTGTGCCCGCCTCGACCGGGCCAGGCAATGAATGGGCGCGATGTGCGCCTGCGCAGTCATGATGTCTCAGCCGTGCGGTCCTTGCAACCATAAGTAATTGGTTAATAAATTGGAGTGTGAGCTATCTTTTGGCTTTGAAGTGCGGTTATCCACTGACTGATGGTCACAAGTCACTTCCAGCTAACCTACTGCGAGGAGGGTGGCTCGATGTCGGGGAGCGCGATTCGTTCACCGACCTCACACAACAGACTCACGAGGTCGTCGCGGTGTGATCTGTTGCCGCACGACCGGGCTGTTTGAGCGAGCTCGAACCTGAGCTGTCGCCGGCACGGGCGGCCTAGTCCTCTTCGGCGCCTATGCGTTGAGCGCGGTCTCCTATATCTGGCGACATAGGAGCGCCGATGCCAGCGATCGGCCGGCAGGCGTGAGCGCAGGCTGCCCGGCGGGCCGTAACCGAATCCATCGCAGCTGCTGCCCGGGCTTACTTGCACTCGTGAACTGAGAAAGTGCTCCTATGATTGTCCTAGCAACCAAGTTCTTCGCTGTATTCACCAGACTGTTCCCTGTCGTGCTGTGTGAGGACACAATCGGAGCCATGCTCGTGCAACAACCCGTTTCTGCCTCGCCCCCGCTGACGGCTCGACTGCTCAGCCGTTGGCCACAGATCGCCGAGCGGATGCTGACCGAGGGCTTGGACGCCACCGCACCCGCCGAGCTGCCCGACGGTCACTTCACCGCCGAGGTCTTGCCGACGATCTATGCCTGTGGCAGGGCTGTCCTCGAAGCTATCGGCGCCGACCGTGAGTTCACCCGTGCCGAGGTCACCGCGTTCGTGGCGCCGGTGGCCGAGCGCCATGCCGAGGACAGACTGCCGCTGTCGATGCTGATCAGCGCGATCCATCGATCGGCACAGGCAGTGCTCGCCGAAGCCGCGGCGGTCGCTGACCCCACACAAATGGATGAGTTCGTCCAGGTGTTCAACCGACTGCTCGAATTGCTGCGACGCATCAATATGACCGTCGTCGAGACCTACGCCGAGGTCGAACAGTCGATCTACCATGCCGAGCGGGAGGCCCGGCGCGAACTGTGCTCGGCGCTGGTTCGCGGGCTACCCGCCGAAGAACTCGCCGTGCGCGCGGACACCATCCTCGCTGACCGGTACACGGTGCTGGCGATCCATGTCAGCGAACCGGCGCGCATCGGCAGCGCGGTCAACCTGGTGACCCGGCGCCGGATTCGATTGCTGCAACGGGCACTCTACGAGCTCACCGGCGCCATCACTCCCGCGACTTTCGACGGCGCGAGCGGGATTGCGTTGGTGGGCAACAGCTCTGAGTCCGACATCATCGACGCCAAGCGGTTCGATGAGCTGGCCGCCCGGCTGTCGCAGCAGTTCGGAGTCACGGTGTATCTCGCGGAATTCTCTGGAGTAAGCCGCGACGGGATTCCGGCGGCGGCCAAGGATGCGGGCGAACTGACCGAGCTGGCGCGTCTCTGCGGTCAACCCGGGGGCTGCTACCGGCTCGATGATCTGTTGCTGGAGTACCAGCTCACCCGGCCGGGTCCTGCGCGAGAACGGCTGGCGCAGCGTGTGATTCCGCTACTGGCGAGCCCTCATCTGCTCGAGGCATTGGAGGCCCACCTACGATATGGGGCCGACCGCAAAACAGCCTCGCGCCGCATCCACGTCCATCCCAATACCTTCACCTACCGGCTGCGCCGCATCGCCGAACTCACCGGTCTCGACCCGGCCGAACCCACGGATTCACGCATGCTGGCAGCGGCGCTCACCGTACACCGGCTCGGATCCTCTCAAAATCAACCCGAGGCCTAGGATGCAATATTTGTGAGACCGGTGCCTTCGGCCAGTGATCTGTGCGGTCGGCCGGTTCTCGCAGTGCAGGAGGGCGAAATGACTTCGACAGCTATACCAAAAGAAGTGCGTCGAGATTCGAGGGCTCGACGACCGTCACATTCCACTCGGACGACCAGTAGGTCAAGTCGCACTGCGCCGGCTGCTCAGGTAGGCGATGCTTCCTCCTTGTTATTCTCCAGGCCGAGATATTCGCGTACAGTCAGCGCTGCCCTCAACTTCCAGATGAGCCCCGGATCGTGGGAATCGAGGCGGGCGAGACGGTAGATCCGCTTCAGCCGATAGTCGACAGTATTTTGATGGATATGCATTTCCCGTGCGGTGAGTCGACGATTCAAACCGTTATTGATGTGCGCACGGAGGGTTGCGACCAGTTCCGGATCTTCTGCCACCGCGTCGAGGGCGGTTTCGAGGCGATCGCGACCGCGACCGGGTCGAGTCAGCTGATACTCGATAGCAAGGTCGTCGAAATGGTAGAGGCCGGGCGGTCGATGGAGTCGGCGTACAACGTCGAGCAATTCATGTCCGTCTTCGGTCGCGGATGGGATCCGGTCTCGATCTACCTCGATCGCCACAACAACCAGTGCTGTACGGCTGACAAGATCACCGATTTCCTCGGTGTCGGGACAGCCTTGGATCAGGATTGTGCCCCCGAGGTCGCTGTGCAGTGCGGACATCGGTTGTCCCACACGGTCGGCCAGCATCTCGAGGAAGCTGCCGGGTGAGACCGCGCCTCGGACAGAAGTATCAGCAGCCACCGCGAGAACCGTGTACCGGTCGGTGAGTGAAATGCCGCATTCTCGGGCGACGCTGGTGGCGTGGCGTCCGCTGAGGAGCGCACGGGCGACGGCCTGGTGTCCGCTGCGTTGAGTGGCCGAGGATGCGACCTCGAGATATGCCCTGGAGACCGTCGCGTTCACCGTGTGCATCGCATCCATGACATAGCTGATGTTGTTGTGGCGCAACAACTTCGTGGCGTGGTCGTCCAGGTGGAGCCGGAACCCGGTGTGGACTAGGTGTTGGACGGTTTCGATCGGTACCCCGGTGGCTGCCCAACGCGCAGCGGCGGGGTGAAGCGCCGCTCGCGAATCGAGCTTGCGCGCACCATCGGCATGTTCGAGGTACTCCACGACAACGGCTCGGATCTCCTCACGCAAGACGTTGCCTTGGATACTGCGGGCAGGGATGGCGCTGAGGACCCCGTCGACGATGTGCTGCGTCGCCCGCGGTGAACTCGCGGGCGACTCGAGCTGTGTGGGACTCATCGCGGTCTCACAGTTTGCCGGTTCCACCGATCAACCACGGGTTGAACGTGCAGTCCAGCTTCGGGTGGTTGACAGAATCGAGGGCGTTGAGGGTGATCGATGCCGCGCGCGGCGAGTACATGATGGTGAGGTGGTCGGACAGGTCCTGTTCGCACCCCTCTTGCAGGGTGATATTGCGAACGGTGGCGCCCACTCCAGCTTTGAGGAAGGTCAGGTCGTAGGGGTTGGTGACCTCGTCGTAGCGAGACCCGACTGCTGTGTAGTCGACGCCGGGAACCGTATCGCCTTGGGCGTTGAGCGTGGCGTAGAACGGGGAGCCGACAACTTGTTGAATGTTGGAGATCCCGATGATCGGTTCGTAAAAGCCCAAGATGTCGATTCCGAGGTTGTTGATGGCGCGCCCGAGTGTGGCGATCCCCAGAAGTGTTGTGCCGTGGTGGGTTGCCCCGAAGGTGACCAGCTTGCCGACTTTTTCGGCGCCGCCTTCGAATTTCAGATAATGGTTCGCGACTGTGCCGCCCTGTGAGTGGCCGACGATGTCGACCTGGTCCGCGCCGGTGGCGCTGCGGACGCGTTCGATGAAGTCGGCGACCTGACGTGAGGAGTCCTCGATGGGGCCAACGCCGTAACGGCCGGGGAGAACGCCGGCAAGACCCCCGCCCTCGATGAGCCCGGAGCGTCCGAAGTTGAGAGCGAAGACGCAGAAGCCAGCGCGAGACAACTGCGGTGACAGGGCGCTGAAGGTGTCGAAGGCGTTGAGCCAGCTGCCGTGCAGCAGCACTACTGGGCGCGGGTGGGCAACGCTGGGCTTGCAATCCCACTTGTTGGCGCCGACCGGTGCGACATCAGGATTGGCGAGTCCGTAGGCGAACGCGGCCAAAGGAGCAGTCAATTCCGGACCTTCGCCCGTCGGGGCAGCCGCAGTGCTCTTTCCCCAAGCAGTGCCGCTGCCCGACGAGCCACCGGAACCGCTACCTGTTCCACTCCCCGTGCCGCTCCCTGAGTCAACGATCGCTGTGGGTTGTCGGCCGTCAGCCGCAGGCGTCAAACCGGCAGTAACCGAATCGGCAAGTGCCTGCAGGTCCGAGGCGGCAGGCGCCGCACTCGCCGATATAGGCGCGAGTCCGGCGACCGATAGCCCGGCGACGATCGCAGTGGCTATGGCAGTCCGCCGAATTCGTTGCTTCGTTGCAAACATATGTGCAAGTCCCATCTGATCATCCACGAGCCCGCAGCTGCTGTGAGGCGAACCACAATCGCTGGAGAATGTGATGCGCATCGCTGCATAGCGGTGGTTAGGAAAGTCTGAACCGGGCGGTCTGCTCAGTCACTCCACTGGGGGACGAAATCGTGCAACACATGTTGTCAGCAGCGCCAAAAGCAGCGTTTCACCATGCCGACCGATACCCACCCCGACTCCGCCGGAGTCCGGAGGCCGCCTGGGGCGGACGCTGCTGGAGCTCGGGCACTGATCGACACAGCGTGTCCGAGCACCGAGGTCGGCCAATCAGTCCGGTCGGATCGGATGCTTACTGCGTCGCACGATCTGGGACAGTTCGCAGTCACAGCATCAAACTTCCTGGACGCGTCAGCAGGTTTGTTCGGCGGCCTTTTTGATACCGCTGACTTGGCTCTCCCACATGCCGCGAGCGTGTTCCACCTCGTCCGCGTCGGCATTGTTGTCCTGGCTCAGCAGCAGATGAGTCGTCGCGCCGTTCTCGGTCAGCTCGTAGGTGAGCGTGTGGTAATTCTCCGGCACGTCCGGCTGGCCGGTGAGCGAGCTGAAGTGGGTCATCTTCAGCAATCGGCCGGGCTCGAATTCGAGGATCTCACCCTTGTCCTCGTATTGCTGCCCCTTGAACTCGCCCCTCCAGACGATCGGGCCGCCTACCTCCCAGTCGGTTATCACCTCGGCTCCGAACCAGAGCTCGCGGAGCTGCTCGGGATCGGTCATCACGGCCCACACGTGCGTCGAGGAGGTGCTGATATCGATCTCTGCGGTGGCAATGTATCCGGTCATTATCGCAACTCCCATAGTCGAGTGCCTTCACCGTATAAGGGCCGTGCCCTGCGGTCTTGGACAAACGCGTCATGCGGCGAAACGCCTCGCAGATCAACAGCTCTGAAACCGCCACGCCCCGAGACGATTTCGCACGTTCTGCGCACTGAAGCCGCGCCGACACGCCGCAGTTCTCCTACGATGGACGGCGGCAGATACCAGCACAGTATGAGGAGTCGATGACGATGGGCGACAACGCGAATGTGATCGATCAGTCGAAGCCGAGCATCGCCCGGGTCTACGACTACCTTCTCGGCGGCAAGGACAACTACGAAGTGGACCGCGCGATCGGTGACCACTTCAAGGTGGATCTGCCCGGATCGGTGGCCATCGCGTTTACCAACCGCCAGGCCCTGATCCGCGCCGTGCGCACCATGGCTGAAGCCGGACTGACCCAGTTCCTCGATTTCGGCAGTGGCCTGCCCACCGCCGACAATGTGCATCAGATCGCGCAGGGGATCAATCCCGACGCACGGGTGGTCTACATCGACAACGACCCGATCGTGCTCGCGCACGGGCGTGCTCTGCTGGCGACCAACGACAACACCACCGTCATCCACGCCGACGTGCGTGATTACACCAGCATCCGGGCCGACCCCGAAGTGTCGCGGCTCATCGACTTCGACAAGCCGATCGCGATGATCTTCAGTGCGATCCTGCACCACCTCAACGACGACGAGGACCCGCAGGCGGTGGTCGCGTACTGGGCCGACCAGGTGCCCGTCGGCAGCAGCGTGTTCATTTCCCACTTCCGCTCCGGTGACAATGCCGAGACCATCAAGGCCGAGGCGAAGTTGCAGGCGACGTTCGGGCGTGGTCGCTGGCGCACCGACGACGAGATCACGGCCTTGTTCGGCGAACTCGCGGTGCGGGAACCCGGCGTGATCCCGGCGGCCCGTTGGAATCAGGACCTCGGATTCGCTGATGGTTCGGCACCGATCGTTTCACCTGATCACGAGTTGTCGGTGTGGGAGGAACTCATCGTGGCGGCCATCGCCGACAAGCGCTGAGGCGGTTCGTCCGGCCCGCGGCCACGGCGAAATCTGGCCTGACGGGCCCACCCAGCTGCGCGTGTGACCGGGTTGCCTGGGTCTCGCACAGCCGTTAGCCTGCACACTGCCGTCGGACCACGACCGGGGACGGCCACATCATCGCACCGGGGGAATATCCATGTCGGCACCACAAGCATCGGGCTATTTCGCGTCTACCGCCAACGGCTTCTACTGCGCCTACTGCGGTTCGACGCCAGCGGCGCAGGTCGACATTCGGGGGCACCGCGGCTTCGTCATCTTCATGCAGTTCCTGAAGTCCCCCGGCCCGTTCTGCCGCGATTGCGGACTCGCGACCTATCGCAGAATGACGGTCGAGAGCATGTGGATCGGCTGGTGGGGCTTCCTGTCAGCCGTGATCAATCCCGTCACCATGCTGATCAATCTCGGCTCCCGCTCGACGCTCACCAAACTGCCACCGCCGATTCCTGGCGGACCGCGCACCCCCATGCAGCCGGGCAAGCCGCTGTTCCAGCGTGTCGAATTTCTGCTGGCCGTCGCAGTCATCCTTTTGGGACCGATCATCCTGCTTGCGCTGGCATCGCTGAGTTAGGACTGCAACGACTCTCGGGTGAGTAGTGCTGGTAGATCGTGGCGTGGTGTTGGATTGTGCGGTGGCCGAGCCGGATTCATTGAAGGTGGGTCACCCGAAAACCTCACTGCGACAACGAGCATCGTTGATACGCGGTCCGCGCAGAACATCCGTTGGACCGACAAATCAACTTGTAGCATCGCCGCCCGTGACGCTGCGCCTGTTCGATATCGCCACCCGAAGCTCGCGGGAGTTCACTCCGCTGATTCATGGCCAGGCCAGTGTCTATGTAAGTGGTGCCACGGTGCAGGATCTGCCGCACACCGGCCATGTTCGCAGCGGAGTCGCGTTCGACGTGCTCCGACGGTGGCTGATGGCCCACGACCAGGACATGCGCTTCATCCGCAACGTCACCGATATCAACGAAAAGATCCTGGACAAAGCCGCCGCGGCAGGTCGGCGAAGGCAACAAGGCGCTGTCGGGCAACGACATAGACACAGCAACGGACGCTGCAGGTCAGGTGCGCGCGATGCTCGGCATCCTCGGATTGGACCCCCTGGACCCCCATCGGGACCAGCGCGCGGACACCACCGACACGGTCCATCATGCGCTTGATGTCTTGGTGACCGAACAACTCCAGCAACGTGGGGCGACACCATGCCATTCCGCCAAAGTCTTTGTGTCCCAGTCATAGCGCTGATATCGGCCGACTCCTCCATGGGCGATCGGCGACAAGATCTGCTGCTCGCGACGAGGCCACCAGTCGAATTGATTGTCCCAAGAGGCGAAGTCATCAGTATGGAGCAGCGTCGCGGCGCAGGCAGCGGCCAGCTGTGCCGCAAGCGTGGACTTCCCAGCGCCGCCGGGGCCGTCCACAGCGACCAACCTCGTCGACCCCAGCAGTGGCATGCTCCGCTCGACGAGGGAGACGAGGTCGTCAACGCGCATATGAGTCATTGTCTCGCGCTCTCGGTGCCCTGATGAAAGTACAGTCGCCAGCCGTGTTTCGTCCGCCGCCACAGCGAACTCCGGAAGGCGCCGCGCCCATCGGATTCGGATATGTAGGTCAGATGGACGACATCGTCGGCAAGAAGTTCGCCGCGCATACCGAGCGCCGAGATCGGTTCGGCCAACGTCGCGGCCTGCTCGACGACCACCGCGATGATCTCTGATCGGCTCCATCGGCGCCCCGAGGCGCCGATCTCGCAAAACTCGGGATCGAGCAACTCGGAGATGAGTTCCGGTGATGACCGCACCCTCGGATCGAGGAGTCGCAGTTCACGGATGATCGCGGCATCTACTGCTTCGGTCAGCTGATCCGACATACCCCGCATCTTGGTCCCTGACTCAGTCGAAGTCGAACCAATTCCATCAGCTGAGGGAAGTGGAGCCGACCTCGGTTGGCCTCTGTGGCGCAGCAACACCCTTCGATTTCCCGATCAGTGGGCGAACAGTTGGACCTGGTTCTCGC
Source organism: Nocardia salmonicida NBRC 13393 (assembly GCF_001613085.1). GTDB lineage: Bacteria > Actinomycetota > Actinomycetes > Mycobacteriales > Mycobacteriaceae > Nocardia > Nocardia salmonicida. Next base: position 30,144 of record NZ_BDBR01000069.1, on the reverse strand, counting down.
TCTGGGCGCGGCGATGAGCTGGAAGAACCGTGCGGTGTAGATGTAGGGCGCGCGCGTGGCCATCGCCAGTTCGAGTCGTTCGAAGAACCGCGGGTCGTTCTTGCGAGCGTAGGGGATCGGCGTAGGCGTTCGGTGCGATCACCGACACCACGCCGTTCGGCGCCACCAACGCTGCCAGCACGGCGATCAGCGTTTTCGGGTCGGGCACGTACTGGATCAGATTGTGGCAGAGCACCACATCGAACTGACTGTTCGCGAAATGCTGGGCCAGCTCATCGACGCCGAGGAGCCGCGTGCTGATTTGGTCACCGACGCCCTGCTTCTCGGCGAGGGCGCGCGCATCAGCCAGCGCCGGTTCGGAGATGTCGACGATGGTGACGTGGTGCCCGTCATTCGCGAGCTCGATGGCGTCGAAGCCATTGCCCCCGGCGACGTCGAGTACCCGGCTGCCTTGGTGGAGGTGAGGCATCAGGTTCGCGGCGGCGATGCTGTAGCGGAGTTTGCCCCACGGGGTCGTCTGCCATTGTTGAAAGGTCGCCAGTTTCGCATCGAACACGGTTTCCGAATCAGCCATCGCACCAACGCTTTCGGTCCAGTAGATTCCTCGGATCTGCGGCCCACACGCTGCACCAGCTCCGACGATAGCCAATTGAGGCGCTCGCGGCGCTGACACCTCACCGACCGGGGCAGGCGAAGAGAACGAAGCAAGTGGTGGATGTGTCGTTGCTACTGGCCTTGGCTGGGTGTCCGGTCGCGGACACGGGAAGGGTGACCAGTGCACCGTCACGATCACTGGAGGCCGAGTCGATGTCAGCAGTGTCAGCATGAATAGTCAATCCTGTTCTTCGACAAAGTATTCGGCCGTAGCGTTGATCTGCCGAACATCGGCGACGGGGCGCTGACGCGCCCGATCGGGAGGGGCACGATGTCACACCACACCGCGTTGCTGATGATCGACATGCAGAACGGATGCACGCGCCAAGATCTGCGCGATTCGCTGGGGTGGCCGCCTATCTGGCGGTTGTCCGAGATCGTCGGCGAGTGTGCTGGGCTGCTCGCGGCCGCACGCGAGGCCGGAATGCCGGGGGTGCACTCGTGGAACGCTCAGATCATGGATGCGGTGGCGCCGAAGGCCGGCGACGTCGTGCTACCCAAGACCATGCACAATTTCTTCGCGTGGACCGAATGGGGTCCGGTGCTGCGGAGTCTGCGGGTCGAGCGGTTGATCGTCGCGGGACTGCAGACCAATGTCTGCGTCGAAGCGACTGTTCGGGCCGGGCTCGAACACAATTTCTCCGTCGCGGTCGCCGAGGACGCGGTCAGCACCGACGGCCCCGACCTTCATTTCGCGTCGTTGAACTCGATGCGAGTCATCTACGTCGAGGTCGACACCTGGCGGGAACTGATCAAGCCGAACGCGCCATGGGATCGCGCCTTTCGGACGCCCTACTATGGGCGAACCCCGAATACTGGTCGGATCCGGCGTTCGTCGAAAGTTGAGTCGGCTGCCCTTCGGCTCGGCGATCACCGTGCCATGTCGGGTGGGGGGACGTGCGCGGCGATCTACGAAGGTATTGCCAGTTCACTGTCGAGGCACGACTGTTCACAAAGACCAATCCAGTGCTGTCCGGCGGTTGACGTAGGCATCATCCATCAGCTCGAGAAGACGTTCTTGGGTGAGCTGGGTGCGGACACCGCTGGCGATGTCGGTGATCTGAACGGCGTTCTGCGCGAATTCGGTCGGTCCGATGACCGCGATCATGTGGTCTCTCTTCGTACGGGCGTGTCGAACGCGCGCTCCCAATGACCCGTCATAGTCGACTCGGCTACGAAGTCCTCGGTGACGAGCTTTGTCGGCGAGTGCGCGCGCTGCACCGTCCTGGTCGGCGCCGACCGGCAGGACTGCGATCTGGATCGGAGACAGCCAGAACGGCAGGCGCCCCGCATAGCGTTCGAGTAGCGCTGCGGTGACGCGCTCCATCGAACCGACGGTGCCTCGATGGATCATGACGGGATGGTGTTCGCCGCCATCCGCGCCGATATAGGTGAGACCGAATCGTTGGGGCTGATTGAAATCGAGTTGCACGGTGGCAATGGTTTCCTCGCGGCCGCGTCCGTCCTGAACCTGCAGATCCAACTTGGGGCCGTAGAACGCTGCTTCGCCCGGAGCTTCGACCAGTTTCAGTCCGTGCTCGTCGAGGACGGACCGTCCGGCGGTACGAAGGTTGTCCTGGGCGTGCGCCCACTGGGCGTCGGTACCGAGCCATGTCGAGGAGGCGTCGTCTCTGGTCGACAGTCGGACGTAATCGACGGGAAGTCCCAGGATCTGTTGCGCACGCAGCGCTGCCCGCAGCCCGAGTTCGGCTTCGTGCAGGACCTGGTCGGGTCGGCAGAAGACATGAGTGTCGTCGAGGTTGATCTGGCGGACGCGACTCAAACCAGAGACGACACCGGAACGTTCGGCTCGGAACATGGCGGCGAGTTCGTTGAAGCGAAGCGGCAGTTCACGATAGGAGCGTTGAGTCGATGCATAGATCAGCGCGTGGTGGGGGCAGTTCGCCGGCCGCAGCATCAGCTCGTCCTCGCCCATCCGCATGGCGGGGAACATGTCCTGGCTGAACTTGCTCAGATGGCCGGAACGCTCGTAGAGCGCCCGCTTCCCGAGGACCGGTGAGAACACGCCGAGGCAGCCATCGGCCGACGCCAGCTCCTTGGCCAGCTTGTGCAGCTCCTCCCGAATAACGGCCCCCGCAGGCAGCCACATCGGAAGACCGGAACCGGCAAGCGGGTCGGTAGCGAAGATGTCCATGTCGAGATTGAGATCTCGGTGGTCGGCGACCATAGTGTCTGCTCCTGGTGGTTGGTACCGGAACAGACGGGGAAACGACGAAGCCCCGGAACACTGTTCCGGGGCTCGAGATGTCTGCGGGAAATCAGTCCATCACGAAGGCGCCGGAAGTATCCGGCGTCGTCGTAGAAATGAGATGTCCCTGCATAGCGCAGCAGTCTACATGATGTGCGAGTCGCTGCGCATTCAGTGTGTCTGCCGACAACCCAACCCTGTCACCACCCGCGAACAATGCCATGACCCGCAAACCGTGCTGGTCCAACCGAATTGGCAGCAGAAGAACGGATTGATCTCGAAAGATCTCCATCGCAGGCACCGCGACCGAAGATCGCTGGCGCACCGCAGGCCCGAAAACCAGGGCATCGCCACCAAAATCTTGCGCTGCACAATGCGTCTCGCTACCGAGGCCGGCATCTCGCGTTCGCATAACGTACCGGCAAGACAACATCGCACCCAGGCGTGTCATAACGGTAACCGAGGCGACCTCGATACACAGAGACGGAATCCGTCGCTAATGGATCGAACTGGCCCCGAGCGGCAACGACGGGTAAGGGGATGGGCGAGGGGAGTGATGGGCAGCACGGTGACGCTCGGCTGGAAGACGAGGTCGGGTCTCGGCGGGTTCACGGTGGGGGATGGCATGTCGATGGATGCCACCTTCTGTGGGGCCACGGTGGGCAGCGGACACCGCGGGGACGGAGCCGCCGGGACACGAGTCCGTCCAGTGGCCTGGAGTTTGTGCCCAGCTCGAGCGGGTATGCGAGGCGGTGGACGCAAACGGGTTCTGGAGAGCCGGTGCGGTTGGAGAGCGGGTCTCGGTGTTGTTGATCGCGGATCCGGGCAAGCCTGCTGCTGTCGCGGAACGCCTCGCGGAGTGCCTGCCAGGGCGTCTGCGAAGCCGTGGCAGGCTCGAACGCCAGTGGTCGACGTGTGTGCGCCTCGAGCGTTATCTTCTCGCTGAGGGAGCGGATTTCGCCGAGGTGATCGACGCGGTCGATCCGTCCGCCGAATCCGAGGACCTCGTCGTGTACCTCACCGATCTGCCGCGTCGTGAGGACACGCTTCCGGTGGTGGCCGATGTCAGTGCCGAGCACCGATTTGCGCTCATCTCCGTGCCTGGGGTGGGCGGGATCCAGATCGAGCGACGCATTCGCACTGTCACCGAACTCGCGATCTCTCAGATGGTCGGGGACCCGGAACTCACGCCGGCCGGAGCGGCGCGACGGTTTCCGTCTGCGCAGATCACGAGCGGCATCAGGTACTTCACACCCCCGGGACTGCGGCGATCGCGTCTGCTGTCGGGGATGGTGCGGGCCAACCGGCCGTGGCGACTGGTCACGGGACTCTCGAAGGTACTCGTCGCTGCGTTCGCCACCGGAGCGATCGCGCTGGCCACCGACACGATCTGGATGTTCGCCGACACGATGGGCCCATGGCGTATGGGCGCGGTGACGGTTCTGTCGGTCGTGGCGATGATTCTGTGGCTGATCCTCGACCACGAACTCTGGGAGCGACCGCGGTCGGCGGCCGAACGCGATCGATCAGTGCTGTACAACTCGGCCACCGTGATCACGCTGGTCGTCGGCGTCGGCGTCCTGTATGTGGCCCTGTTCTGCCTGCTGCTGTTCACCGCGTGCCTGGCTCTTTCTCCGGAGCTGCTGTCGCCCGTTCTGGGGCACGAGGCGAACTTCTCCGATTACCTCACCCTTGCTTGGCTGCTGGCGTCGATCGCGACTGTCGGTGGGGCGCTCGGGTCCGGTCTCGAGGACGACACCGCGGTCAAGGATGCGGCGTACGGGGCCCGCCAGCGCCAACGCATCGACGAACAACGCAGTGGCTCGGACCATGCTTGAGGACATGGCGGGTACGGCACGCGTGCCCATCGTTCATCGCCGGATCCATTCTCGGCGGTTCGAAGATCCCTGCGGCGATTGCTTTGTGATCGGTAGCGGGCAGAAGATCGCCGACACCTGGCTGATCGCACACGACCAGGTCTCGGTGCCACTCGACATGGCGAGCGGCAAAGGCGTGGTCGACCTCGATCTAGGGGCGCGGAGCGCCTGTAATGACCGGTCAGCGACCCGACCGGCAGTGAGACCGGCTAGCACGCACTCCACGCCGAATGCGAACTCGATGTCGGGACGGGGAGGAATTCGAGCAGGTGGCCGATCGCTGTGCTCGGGAACAGTGGGGGCAGCCAGGCTGTTGGTTCGAGCTGCACGCTCGCGCCTTGGGCGCACCAGTCTATGGCGAGTTGGCGGACCTGCGGGTGGGTCGAGACATCGTCGTTGGTGCCGCCCGCGATGAGTACAGGTGCGACTGGTTTGCGGTTTCCTATCCGCTGATCGTCGATGATCGCGGCCAATTCCGGTGAGCTGTTGATGATCTCGGCGGGGGTGCGTCCACCGGCCGTGTAGTAGGTCACGGGGCGCAGCATGGTTCGGATCACAGCTTCAGCGATGCAGGTGTTGGCGAGTTCGGCCATCATCTGTTTGCCCGCGGGGTTGGTCGCGGCGTCGACGAGTGGGCGGTCTCGGGATAGTCGGCGACGATCCCGTTGAGTACATAGCCCAGCAGCCCGCCCGCGAAGCCCCCGATCACGCCAGGCGCGATCCTGGTGATCGCCGGGGCACTGAGCATCACCGAGCGCAGGTCTGCGGGCGGGGCTCCGGTGTAGGTGCCTCGCAGGTCTAACTCGGGGGCATATTCGCTTTGCAGCTCGGCGGCCGCCGCGGCGGCGCCACCGCCCTGGGAGTAGCCGAATATTGCGCTGGGCCGTGTCCTTCCGGTCAGGTCTTACGCGGCGCGAATCGAGTCGAGGACCGCGTGGGCTTCGGCGGCCCGGTTGACGTAGTCGTGGACCGCGGGAGTGCCCAGCCCGTAGTAGTCGGTCATCACGACCGCCATTCCACGCGCGAGCAGTGAATAGGCGGTGATCATCTCGTAGCTGACCCAGACATCGAGGGGAAAGCTGTAGTGGATGAGTTCGGCGAACCCCTTCGACGGAGCGCACTGGTCGCCTTGGCCCTGGGTGCCCGGCGCGACCGCGATCAACGGCCGGGGTCCAGGGCCCGACCACGGCAGGGTCGGTTCGAGGTAGGTGCCGGTTACCGCCGCCGGGGCGCCGTGAGTGTCGGCGCTGAGATACATGATCCGGGTGGCGTTGGCCGGGACCTGTCCTTCTTGTCCGGGAATCGCCAGCGCGAGCGAGAAGTTCTCACTGCGCAGAATCTGCCTCGGCGTGCTGGTCGGCAGCGGCGTCGGCGGCAGATAGAAGTCGCGATCGTCGGGTTCGGTGAGCATGCTGGTCATCGTCTTGCGGTCGAATGGCCACAGATCGATGGTGTTCTGGTCGGTGAAGTACCAGGAGTTGCAGCCGGTGTTCCACACTGTGGGCCCCATCGCTTCGGTCACGGCGTCGTTGAATCGGGTGGTCGCTTCCTCGGTGACTTCGACGGTGTCGAACTCTCCCGCGGCGAACCGCTCGAGCCAGGCGGCGATATAGCGCGCGGTCAGTTCGGCCGAGTACTGCAGCGAGATCGACCCGGTCGGCGAGTTGGGCCCGAGCACGGTGAACAGGTTCGGGAACCCGGGGATCGCCGACATCCGGTACGCGCGGGGGCCTTTGGCCCAGGCTTGGTCGATGGTGAGTCCGTCGCGGCCGCGCAGGTTCATCGGGCGCATGTAGTTGTGCGGGTGGAATCCGGTCGCGAAAACGATGACATCGACGCGGTGTTCGCGGCCGTCGGCGGTGCGGATGCCGGTCGGGGTGATCTGGTGATGTTGTCGGTCACCAACTCGGCGTTGTCGGCCTGGATCGCCCGGTAGTAAGTGCCCGAGATGACCTGCCGCTTACACAGTGGCTGATAGTCCGGAGTCAGTGTCTCGCGTAGGTCCTTGTCTCGGACCTGGGCGCGCAGTGACAGTCGTGCCAATCGTTGCAGGCCGCGCCGTCGCCATGGCGGGCGCAGCGCGACATCGGCGAGGATTCCCGACGCCCATAACGACGCCGCGTACACCCGATCATGCAACGCCGGTGACGTTTCGAACACCTTGGTGATCAACGAGGACTGACCGATACCCATCGGCGCCCACAGCACCCACTGCGGAGTGCGGGTGAACTGGGTCAACTTCGCAGCACCGGGCTGCAACGCCGAAACGACCTGCACACCGGTCGATCCCGTCCCGATCACCGCCACCCGTTTACCGTCGGTGACCAGCGAATCGTTCCAGGCCGCAGTGTGGACCGTGTCGCCGGCGAAGCTGTCGAGCCCGGGGATGTCGGGGGTGAAGGGGTGGTGCAGTACACCGGTCGCGGCGATGACGAAGTCCGCGGTCAGTTCCGTGCCGTCGGCCACGGTGACTACCCACCGGCGTCCGTCGAACACCGCGTCGGTGACCTCGCTGTCGCAGCGCAGGTGCTCGCGCAGCCCGAACTTCTCGACGACCTCGGCGTGATAGCGCTGAATCTCCCGGCCGGTCGCCCACACACGAGTCCAATCAGGTTTGGGGGCGAAGCCGAACTGGTAGAGCTGCGACGGCACGTCGCAGGTCAAGCCGGGGTAGCGGTTCCAGAACCACACGCCACCGACGTCGGATCCCTTTTCGAGGATGACGAAATCGTCGAACCCGGCTTTCTTGAAGGTGACCGCGGCCGCGATCCCGGCCATACCGGCGCCGATGATGATGATCTTCGGCTCACGAATCGGCGTCGTTGCCATGAGTCTTCGCCTTTCGGGCACAGACGGGTTCAGGACCCGGTCGGGGTGTGCAGTTGTGCTCGCAGGATCTTGCCGCTGGCGTTGCGGGGGATCTCGTCGAGCACGATGAACCGTTTGGGCACTTTGTAGCGTTCGAGCTCGTCGCGCACGTGCGCTTTGAGCGCGTCCTCGACCGGCGCGGTAGCGTCGGGTCCCAAGACGATGAAGGCGTTGAGTACCTGCCCGAACTCGGCATCGGGAACGCCGATCACGACCGCGTCGGTGATCGCGGGGTGCGCGGCGAGGCGGTCTTCGACCTCGCCGGGGAAGACGTTCTCCCCGCCGGAGACGATCATGTCATCGGCACGGCCGTCGATGAACAATCTCCGCTGAGAATCGACATGCCCCATGTCCCCGGTGGAGACGTGTCCGTCGATGACCTCCTTGGTCAAGATCTTCGCCGCGGGGTCGGGGGTGTAGCCGGTGTATTCCAGACCGCTGCGCACGAAGATCTCACCGATCTCACCCGGTGCGGCTTCGGAGCGGTCGGGGCGCAGGATCCGTACTGACACTCCGAGCGCGGTGCGGCCGATGGTGTCGGGTGCGGCGACAAGATCGGCCGGGGTGGCGATGGTGACCAGACCTGCCTCGGTCGATCCGTACCCGTTGACCAGGATCGGGCCGAACGCCTCGATCAGGTTCGAGATGGCGGTCGGCGAAATCGGTGCGGCCCCGGTGACAATGATCCGCAACGACGAACGCGCCGAGGCATTCTCAGCCAGTTCTGGCGCGGCGAGCAGCCGTTGCAGCATGACCGGTACCGCCATCACCACGGTGACCCGGTGGCGGGCGATGTCGTCGAGCGCGGTCGCGGCGTCGAAGCGGCGTCGGCAGATCGCCGTTGCGCCCAGAGTCAGCGGACCGAGCAGCGACAGCAGCCCGAAGCCGTGGAACATCGGCGGCGCGACCAGCACCCGATCGGTGGAACGCAGCCGCAGAATCGCCATCGCGGTCAGCGTGAGTGCCACGATCGCGCTCGGCTTCACCGCACGCGGCACTCCCTTCGCTAGTCCGGTGGTTCCCGAGGTCAGCAGGGTCATCTTCACCGCGTGACGGACCCGCGGCGGCGCCGGATGACGACGAGCAGCCAGATCATCCAGCGTCGGCACCCCAGCAAGGTCGGCGTGCGGTTCACGCCACGCGAGCACCCGCAGCCCCTGGTAGCCGACCTTATCGACCGTGATCGCGTACTCGTCGTCATAGATCAGCACGTCAGGGTCGTGCCGAGCCAGAATTGCCTGCAATTGCGCGCCGGGGAGTTCGGTGTTGATGAAGATCAACTCCGCACCCAGCTGCGCACCAGCGGCCATCGCCTCGACGAACCCGCGATGGTTGCGGCAGATGATGCCCACCGACTGCAGCAAGGTGGTGCTCGCGGCATGCAGCGCCGCGGCGATCGCTTCGGTACGCTGCTGCAACAGCCGATAGGTCAGCTGCCCGGAGTCGTCGATGATCGCGATCTTGTCCGGGTGGCGAATCGCGGTGGCCGCCAACAGCATCGCCGGAGTGGGACCGTACCGGTAGAAGCTACGCGCGAGCGCTGTGGCTTTGCGGGGTCCGACCGGGGCGAGCATGCCCGAGGCGAACACTGCCGGTATCGCCGAACCCCACTGCCGCAAGCTGTGGGTCAGATCAGCGGGCATTCGTGCTCACCTGTACTTGATCGTCACCGGCGGAATCGGCCACCGCCGACAGCGTCTGGGCGGCCGGGGGCGACTGCTGGAGCCGAGACAGGGATGCCTGTGTGTCGCCGAGGTTGCGGAAGATCCGCTCGGTGACCAGTTCCAGGGGCCACCGGAACACAATGGCCAGGACTGCGGAGGGGTACCCGTAGAGCGGGGTCATCGTGCGCGGCTTGCGCACCACGGCCTTGGCCAGCACCTTCGCCGCGTCATCGGGGGTTTGGCCGGGAAGCACCCGCATCCAGCGACTCGGCGCGCTCATCCGGGTGTGCAGCAAACCGCCGTAGAAGGTGGTCAGAGTGACCCCATCGGCGCGGGCCTCTGCACCGACCGCTCGCATCCACCAATCGAAAGCCAGTTTCGACGACAGGTAGAAGCCCCACTTGGGCGCGTTGGGGAACATGATCCCGACCGTGGACACGTTCACGATGTGACCGCTACCGCGCGCACGCATGCCGGGCAGCAGGGCAAGCGTCAGCCGCATCGGGCCGAGGTAGTTCGCACCGGAGGTAGCGGTGATGTCCTTGGGGCGGTCGTAGGACAGATGGATCGAGCGCCGCAGCGACTTGCCCGCGTTGTGGATCAGGACGTCGACCTCGCCCAGGTCATAGCGCACCGCTGCGGCGAACTCGGCGATCGACTGCTCATCGGTCAGATCCAGGCGATAGGGATAAGCCTCGCCACCGGCGGCGTTGATCTCCTCGGCCACCTCGAGCAGCCGGTCCATCGACCGGGCGGCGATGACCACGCGGGCACCCGTGGCGGCGAACCACTTCGCCGTCGCCTCACCCACACCGAAGGACGCCCCGGTGATCACGACTACCTTGCCCTCTACCTCCCTGCGCAGCGCGGCTCGGCTGCGCAGCCCGCGGGGGCCGATGACCCACGCGATCGCGCGCGCGACTGGTGTCTCGACGATCCGCGAGGGACCAGTAGGCAGAACTTCAGACATCAGTGATCACTCCGTCGTCTTCGACATGGTGGACAAGGGGCCGAGGAAGGCCACGGCTTGGGGGTCCGAGAGAGCGGCGTCGATAGCCCGCTGGGTCAGCTCGATGCTCGGGTCGGTGCGCAGCGCGGCGAAGATGGTGCCGAACAGGTTGCCGACGACGAGGTCTTTGACCTGGTCGCGGCTGATGTCGCGGGTGCGGCTCCAGTCCACTACCAGCCCCTCGATGAACGACACGAACCCACCGATCGCGGCGCGCAACACCGGCGAGGAATCCGAACCGGTCACCTCCACAACCAACGCATCGATCAACCGGACCCGGTGCAAATCGCGAATCTCGCGGACTTCGCCGTCGGCGACATCGGCGAACAGCGCTTCGAACGCTCGCGGCTGGTGCTCGGCCTCGTCGAGCAACCGATCGATGCCGCGGGTCAACCGATCCAGTGCCGGTCCACGCATCGCGAGCAGATCGCCCCAGAACTCGTCGGCCGCTTGCTCGAGAACCGCCAGGTAGAAGCCGCGCTTCCCGCCGAAGTGGTAGCCGATCGACCCCGCGGATACACCGGCCGAGCGCGCGAAGTCCACGATCGAGACCTCCTCGTAGCGCTCGTTGCTGAACGCGGCCTTACCCGCCTGCAGCAACGCCGCTCGTGACGCCTCACCGCGTCGGTTGACGCCCATCGCACCTCCAGTTTCTGAACGAAAATCAATAAACTGAGCGTAAGCGGCTTTCGCGCACGCGGTCAAGAACTTTCTGAACGAAAGTCAGATAGTGAATTCGCAAACCTTGTTGACCTGCACTCCGGCGGGCCTACCTCACCCGCATCGAGTGATGGCGCCGCGAGCACCGTCAGGCCTGTAGATCTTCAGTCGCACAGCGGATTGTGTGGGCTGGGCCGGTACCTCAATTCGGGCGGGTGGTGATTCGTTGTGCCACCACCGCCGCGTAGGTGCCACGTTGCCCGACCTCGGCAATCCACCCTTGTGTAGTCATGACATCTAGGCCCAGCAAAGCGGACAACGACCTGCTGGAAATCGGCGTCCTGCAAGCGCTTGCCCTGCATGGGGTCTCGGTGCCCGACGACGTGGCGCTGGTCGGGCACGACGACATCGAATTCGCCCGCTCCGCCATCGTGCCGCTCACCTCGGTCCGCCAGTCGCGCGCCGAGATCGGCGCTGCCGCCATCGATCTGCTGATCTCGACGGCCGAAGGCGGCAAGCGTGCGCCGGAGCGCATCTGTTACCGCGCGCACCTGGTCGAGCGCGCCTCCAGTATCGGTTGACCGGCCAATCCGTGGGCGATCACCTGCGGCGCGGACAAGGTGCGCGAACTCGAAGCCGCCAACCTGCCCGAGTCGGAGAAGGCTTGCTGGCGTAAGGCCTGCGAGCGTGCGTTGGGCGTCGGTGGTCTGCGCGCGCAGGCCATCGGTCCTGGCCGGGCGCACTCCTGACGGATGCCTGCGCTGCATCGGCGGAGTCGGGGCCGGGTTTCACCGCGGTATCACGATGAAGCCTCCGCGCCGCGCCGCAGGCTGCCTATGGCCTGCGGCGCGATCGCGGAGATTGCGAGGACATTCGCTGACGCCAGCTATGGATACCGTGTAAGTTAATGGTGATTCTTCACAAAGGCGGGAAGTTCCGACGGGTTTGCATCACTTCGGGGAAGCGCAACGACGCGATGGTTCCTCCCGTCCGAACGTAGAGAAAGTGGTGTGGCCGGATGCGATTCAGTGCTCCCGTAACTCTGTCGGCTCTAATCGTGGCCGGGGTGGTCTGCTCGGGGTCCAGCGTTCATGTCCCGAACTCCGACACGTCGGTCGACCCGGCGGAAGCCCTGCTCGCCACCTCCGCTGCCGGAAACGAAGGTAGCGGGGGTGTCGAGGGCGACGGGGACACGGCACTGTCTCGAATGGTGGGTCTGCTTCCTGTGGTGCCCGAGCCCTCCCGCGGCTGGCGAGAGGTGAAGTCCTCTGCTGACGTGGATCCGATTGTCACCGAGGCAGTTTCAGTGCGGAGCGTCCCATTGCCGATCGGCCGTGGTGCGTTAGGGATCCCGGAGATAGTTCTCGCTGCCTATCGCAATGCGGAGTTGACACTCGAATCGACACAGCCCAGCTGTGGGGTCACCTGGAACCTGCTCGCAGCTATCGGCCGGATCGAATCCGCGCACGCAAGCGCCGGTCGCACCGACGCTGCGGGGACAACGACGACCCCGATCTTCGGCCCGGCGTTGGATGGCACGCTGCCTGGCAACGAGGTCATCGTTGCCGGCGACGGCAGTGCGGTCCGCGCGCTGGGGCCGATGCAGTTCCTGCCCGGCACCTGGAGCCGGTACGCCGCGGACGGAAATGGTGACGGCGTTTCGGATCCGCACAACGTCTTCGATGCGACCTCGGCAGCGGCAAAATATCTATGCTCCGGCGGCCTCGACCTGCGCGATCCAGCACAGGAGCTACGGGCGGTGCTGCGCTACAACAACTCGCGGTCCTATGCGGCCGATGTGCTCAGCTGGTCCACGGCTTATCGCACCGGCGGCACCGCGAGTCAAGCGCACATCGTGGAATCGGTTCCCTCGATGCCGACGCCTGGCCCGGGCAACGAGGATGTCGTCGCGGCGAACAACAACACCCCGACTGCCCCGGCCGAAGTACCCTCGGAGACCCTCGAGATGGCGGCCGAAGCACCCGCGGAGGTCCCCGACACGCAACAACCCGCCCCGGGAATGATCACCATCCCGGGCTTGCCGCCGATCCCGTGCGGCATCTTCTGCCCGCCGGTGGTGCAGGAACCGGGACCTGGCCAAGAAGCGGCCCCTGATCCGAGTGCCGTGCCTGTCCCAGATGCTCCGATCGAGTCGACTGCACCCACTCCGCCGCCGGCGATCACATTGCCGTTCGGCATCGTGGTTCCCATTCCGAGGAGCTGAGGCAGGGCCAGTGGCGAACGCTCGATGAAACGTGACCCGCTCAGTTTCGGGGGTGGACGGGCAATGGTGCCGCGACCCTTCGACGTGCATATAAGTTAGTGAGGATTCTGATGTAATCAGCGGGGATTACCTCGTCCTCGCTTTCATGCCGGTTGAGACGGCACCGTCCATGCCGAGCGAGGTGTAGATATACCCGCCATGGTCAATTGGAGATACGCGTCGTCGATGGCGCCCTCGCCGAAAACCTCTGCGAGTAAGCCGCGTCCGACCTCCCCGCGATCGGCGGCGCGGACCAGCCCGAGCGCAGCCTCACGGGTGTGGGCGTCGGGTTCCTCCGCCACCAGCGCGGCCACGATGGCAGCGACGCTCTCCTCGCTCCACACACCGGGCACAGCTGCGGCGATATCGCCGGCGGCGTGTCCGGGTGCGCGATACCACCGGCCGTCGTCCCACCAATAGCAGAAGGACAGCAGGCCGATGCCCGCGCGCGGGTTCAGCGTCGCATTCGCCACCCACGCCGGCGCGCCCGCGTAGAAGTCCGGCATCGGCGCTTCGCTGTTGTAGACGGCGTCGAGAACGGGATCGTTCCACACTCCTCCGGACAGGACGGCGCGGTCACCGGGCATGATCCAGAGCGAGGAGCCGCTGCGCTCGGTCCCCTCGAACAAGCCGAGCGCGGGCAACACCCGTGGCCCCCACGGTGAGCCGACCGCGACGAAGGCCGCGGACAGCACCGCCCACCGTGCCACCAGCAACGGCAGCGCGGGTAGCTCGACGGTCACGGCCGCCACGACCGGCTCAGCCCTCGCTGCCATCTCGGCGGGGCGAGACTGCCTGTCCGCGTGCCCGATATGGGCGGCGAGCCACACCGGCAGTCGGCGTCGTGGGAAGGCCTCGAGATCGGCTCGATAGACCTCGGCGGGGAAAAGGTGTTCGTCGGGAAAGGGTTGCTCGCCGAAGTCGTAATCCGTGCGCACCTCACCCGTTTCCGAAACCACGAGCAGGTAGCGCCACCAGGGGCCGTCGGGCCGGCCGGTCGATGCCTCCCGGTGCACGCGGACCAGTCCCATGACCTCTTCCGGCGGCAGGATCTGGACCGGCTGGCCCTGCTCGTCAGTGGCGACAACCGAGGCCAGTTCCGCGGCGACCGTCAGCACGAATATTGCGTGGATCCCCCTGCCGGGCTCCGCGAGTCCGGTCAGCAGCGCGGCGATACGACGGCTCGCCGCATCCGGCGGTGGCGGTCCGGCCTCGGTCGGGTCCTCGGTGTCGGTCACGATAGAGCACCTCCTCGATCGCGGCGCACGCTACCACCCGGCGGGAAACGAACGGTGTTGGTGAAACCGAACTTTCGCTCTTTACCGACCGACACATGCTGTGCGCGAGCAGAATTCGCTTTCAGGTCGCTGCGGGTTCAACTTCTTGCGGTCTAATCCGAGGACATCGAACGCCGAGGAGGACCGCTTTGCCGAGCGAACCAAGAGTGCTCCGGTGCCCCGCTGAGCAGTCGTGACCCTCATCATGCCGGACGGGTTGAAGTGGCTGGCCTGGGTGGCCGGCACGGCTTGGCCGGAAGGCGACGAGGATGCGTGCTGGGATGTCGCGGAGGCATGGAAGGCGGCGAGCGCGGAAATAGAGGCGCTGCTCGCAGGCATCGATGAGGCCAAGGCGACCACCGTGTCGGCCTATCCGCAAGGTGAAGGCGGTGTCGCGATGGGCAGCCGCTACGACATCCTGCGTACTGGGGACCAGTCTGTGGAGGCGCTGGCCGAACTGATGCAGACGATCTCCGACAGCGCGTTCGACATGGGCACCGAAATCCAGGCGACCAAGATCACCGTCATCGTGACCCTGGTCTGGCTGGCGCTGGAAATCCTGTGGGCATGGGTGTTTCCGCCGACCGCGCCTGCGGTCGAGGCGGCCGCGATCACCACGACCCGGTCCTTTCTCAAGGTGTTCGAGGACTTCGTTCAAAAGATCATCACTTCGATCGCCGCCAGACTCGGCGCCCCGACAGTCAAACGGCACTTCTGGTCCCAAGCGGTACGGCTGAAGCCGGTACTGCCGACCGCCAAGGGGTACGGCGTCTACGGTGTGCGGGCGATCGAGGCTACTGCCATCGTCGGCGCGATCAACGGCGGGGTGCAGGTCGGCCAGATCGCGGATGGTAAGCGCCGGCATTTCAACGGTCGCGAGTTCGGGTTGTCGGTCCTCGCGGGCGTTGCCGGAATGATTCCCGGCCGTGAGGTCGGTCGATACCTTGGCAAGGGCATCGACAAAGTCGCAGGCAAGCAGCTGAACAACGCGCCGGGGCGAGTGGGCCGAGGCATGGTGATCGGCGGTGTGTCCGGTGGCATCGGTACCGCTTTCGGAAACCTGGCGGTGGGCGCGGCCACCGGCGATTGGTCGTCGTTCGCCTCCGGTGCGGGCTGGACCGGCGGCATCGCGCGCGGAGCCGCCGTCGGCGGGGCGCGGGGCGGATTCGCCCTGGGAACTTCGATTCCCCCGGGGCGCGGAGACATTCGCTCCTACGTGTGGATGCCGAAACCCGCGGCAGGCGGTACCGCCGGTCCGCCGGTCACCGATGGATCGTCCACCAGCTCCTCG
Source organism: Nocardia salmonicida NBRC 13393 (assembly GCF_001613085.1). GTDB lineage: Bacteria > Actinomycetota > Actinomycetes > Mycobacteriales > Mycobacteriaceae > Nocardia > Nocardia salmonicida. The sequence goes on along the minus strand of NZ_BDBR01000069.1, from coordinate 14,372 downwards.
TCCGGCGCCGGCGTCGCCCCGTCGCGCCCCGGCTCGGGGTTCAGCGGTGGCAGTGTGGCCGGGACGTACTCCGGTCGCGGCGACGGTGGTTCGTCTTCCGGTAGCTCGAGTTCGGGATCCTCCGTGCGCGGCGACGGAGCGAGCGGGCACGGTCCACGCCCCGGCACACCGGAGTCGGTGTACCACGATGCATCGAGCGGGCCCGCCCCTCGCCCCGGCACACCCGAGACGGTGTATCACGATGCAGCCAGCACGGTTTCGGGATCGCACGCGGGTTCGACCCCCAGCTTCGTGACGGCTGCCAGTCAACCCGGCGCCTTCACCGGCAGGCCACCGACCTCGTTCGAGTCGTCGGTGGACGGCTGGGGCCCGACCGGACAGCCGCCGCACGGCAACACCGGATTGGTCGGGGGTGGGCAGCTGCCGCCCCCGGTCGGCAGCGAACCACCTACCCCGACTGGCAGTCGGCCACCGACCCCGGACGGCGCCGGTCACCACCGGGCCGGGGCCGACGAACCGTTTCTGGGTGAGGGAAAAGACGTACGCGGCAAGCCCCGCCCGAAGCAGGTGCCATCGGTGGAGCCGCTGCCTGGGGCCTACGAGCCGCCTCCCGCAGGTGCTTCGCACTCGAGCGACTGGGCGGGCGCGGATCCCGCCCAGGCCGACGCGAACGTCGATGTTCCTTTCACCCTCTAGCCAACCGATATCGAAAGGAGTGCGCGATGGCCGGAAACGTCGAGGTCGACCCCCAGAAACTGCGCAAGGCATCGGAATTGACCGACGAGCTGTCGACGAAAGTGACGGCAGCCGCCGACAAACTCCGCAGCACGCTCGCCGGAGTAGAAGCCGACCTCACCTTCCTTCCGTGGGGAACCGACAAGCGTGGCAAGAAATTCGCCGATGGCCCCACGGGCTACATGGCGGCGCGCAACAACCTGATCGAAGGCGCCATCGGCGCCGCGCAGACCCTCAGCGATATGGCGAAGGGTCAGCGCGAGGCAGCGAACTCGCTCACCGGCACCGACCAAGCCTCCAGTGAGAACCTCGGCCCAGGGAAGGCGTGAGCGCCCCATGTTCAACGACCGCTTGCGCGCGGATATGGCGACGATGCTCGACGGCCTCGGCGAACAGTTCCGCGGGATCGCCGAACTCCAGAAGCAGCGCGCGCTCCTCACAGCCACAGTGACCGCGTGCGATAAGCGCATCGAAGTGACAGTGAACGCCGATGGGCTCCTGATCGCCACAAAATTCGCCGACGACGTCCTCGATCTGAGCCTCGAGGAAATCGCCACGAACCTGACAGCGGCCGTCCAGTCCGCGGCCGCCGACGTAGCCAGTCGCAGCAGGGAATTGATGACGCCGCTGCTCGAACGGCGCGATGCGCTGCCCAAACTCTCCGAGATCATCGAGGGCGCACCCGATCTGGGCGCGATATTACCGACCGCGCCTGCTCCGCCGACGGTTCCGCCTGATCACAGCCGATGGCCGACGGACGGTTCCGGCATCCCCGGGCCGCGCTCCGCGGTCGCTGACAACGACGACTGACGCACCCGCACGCGGATATTCGAACGAAGCGGGATCCGATCCCGGCGAAGAAAGGCGACGATGGCCCTCGAACCGAACACGTGGTCCGGCCTGGAGAACCAGGCGAAGGCGGGATATCTCGCCTTCGACCCGGCGCAGGCTTTGGCAGCGGCCAAAGCCTGCGCCGATCTGGTCGACGATCTACTCGGGATGGGCGCCGCGGTGACCGATCTGCGCCTGAACAATTTCGCGCCTATCGGCACCCTGACTTCCGGCACCCAGCTCGCGATGGCGTTCAGTGCCAAGGGATCCCGCTTGTTCACCATCCTCAATGACCACGCGAAGATCGTCACCGATATGGGCGAAACCTACATCGCCGCGGGAAAGTCGTATGTGAGCACCGACGACGGTTCCAGAGACAACATCAAGGCGCTCGGCGAACTGAAGATGCCGACCGCGGCGACCCCGTACGAACCGGGCACCGCGGCCCCCGGTGCCCCCGACGCCACCTTCGGCAATCCGTCGCCCTTCAAGGCCGAGAGTTTCCCGTCGTCGTTGAAGGATTACCAGGGCGCGAAGGATACCGGCGCCAAAGCCAGCATCGAGAACAAGGACAGTCTCAGCTTCACCGAGATGTACGAACTGGGGCGCGATCTCGATCCGCAACCGGTACTCGCGGCCGCGGGGACCTGGTACTCCCTGTCCACCGACCTGCTCAGCAGGCTGAACAACTTCGTCACGGTGATCTCGGCGGGGACCGATGGCTGGGAGGGACAGGGCGCGACCGCCGCCGCGACGGCGGTCACGAACTACTCCAACGGTGTGCAACCGCTGGTCAACTCGATGATCGCCATGAGCCAGAACCTCGACTACACCGCGCAGTGGCTGCACCTCACCAAACTGAGCATGCCCGCGACGTCGGACGCCGGTGACTGCTGCCCCGGGCGGGTGACCAGGCGGTATCGCGACGAGTGGCAAAAGCACTACGGCGAGGGCATGAAGAACACGGTGTCGGTAATTCCGGCAGTCGACGGGCCGATCGCCACCCCACAACCCACCCCGGGTCAGGGTCAGAACACGCCGGGTGACAACCAGAACGGTGGCGGACAGCAGGGCGGTCCCGGCTGGGCTACCCCGGGCAACGGTTACGGCGACCAGGGTGGCGGCTACGGCAACACGGGCAATGGTTACGGCAACCAGGGCAATGGTTACGGCGATCAGGGCAATGGTTACGGCAACCAGGGCAATGGTTACGGCAACCAGGGCAATCCTTACGGCAACGAGGGCGACGGCACCCAGCAACTCGGCGAGGACCAGCGCAGTGCCCACTGGCAGCAGGACCAGGAATCCAGTGGTGGTGCCGGGTCGGGTGCGGGTCTGCCCGGCACCCAGAACACAGGGGGCGCCGCGCCCGACATCGGTTCGCTGCCTGCGGGCTACGACGCCGCGGGCGCGGGCCTCGGTGCGGATGCGTCCGGTGGGGGTGCCACTCCCGCAGGCGTGGTCGGCGGAGGTGCGGCGTCCCAGGGCAGCGCGACGCCGACGCGTTCGGCTGGTGGATCGGGTAGCTCGGCCTTCCCCCGCAGCAGCTTGCCATCCGCCGAACAGCTGGCATCAGCCACCGGTTCCGGTATGCCGGCGGTCCCCTCCCTTGGTTCGGTCCCGCTACCGCGCGGGTCTTCCGGTGCGGGAGGTGGGGCATCGGGCGGGAAACAGTCCAGTTCGGGCGGCACGGGTTCGGAGTTGGGCGCAGGCGCGCTCGGGGATGCTCTCGGCGCCGCGATGGGCGCAGACCCCACGCAGGTGAAGTCGGTCCTGGACAACCTGCCTGACCTGCTCGACGAGAACTTATTGTCCGACCTCACCGGATTGCCCCCGGAACAGGTGCGGTCGATTCTGGACAGCATCCCCGACGTGGTCGACGAGAACGCGCTCGCCGAGCTCAGCGGGGTGGATCCGGCGGGGGTGCGGGCCGTGCTGGAGAACCTGCCGGGAGCGTTGGACGAGCAGGCACTGGCGGCGGCGACCGGCGGCACGGAAGGCCTATCGTCGGCCGGGGCCGGCATCGCCTCGCAGGACGCGGCTTCGAGTGCGGGAGGCGCACAGAGTTCACTCGCTTCCGCGGGCAGCGACTTCCTCGGCCAACTGGGGAAGGCGCTGACCCAGGGACTGGATTCGCTCACTCAATTCGGCAGCGCACTACCTGGCACACAGGAGATACAAGACATGCTGCGGCAATTCGATCCGGACGCGTTGTCCACAGCCGCGGGGCTCGCCCCCGTCGATTCTGCGGGCGCGGGTGGTTCGGGCGCGGGTGGCGCGGGGGCAGGCGGCGGTGGAGTCGTCGGCGGCGTCGGTGCAGCGGAAACGCTGGCCCAACATTCCAGCACCGCCCTGTACCCACGCGCGGGGCTGCCCGGGGCCGAACAGCCGATCTATCCCGCCGCGGCGGCCGCTGCGCGCACCGACGGCCTGCCCGGCGGCGGGATGCCCATGATGCCGCCCGGCGGCGCCGGTGGCGCGGGACAGAACGCCGGCGGCGGGCACAAGCCCGCCAAATTTCTGCAGTCGAGAGTTCACCTCGACGAAGCCCTCGGCCCGATGCCCGACCGAGTGCGACCGGTGGCCGACTCATGAGCCAGACCTGGGAATTCACCGACCTGGAGTTCAATCTCCTCTGCGAGGACGTCCGGCGGGGCGAGCTGCCCGCACCGTTCATCTTCACCAGCCGCACCCGTCTCGAAGAGGACTACGAGCGGGAGAAATCGCAGGTACGCCAGCAATTGCGACACCGACTCGACCACGATCTCGACGCCTTGGCGGGCGCGATCGCCAAACCCGACGTCTTCGTCGTCGCGCACGCGTGGAACGACCAGGATTTCGGAAATCCCGCGGCGCGCATCCGGGTGCACGCGATCCGGCATCGGGCACGCGGCTACGTGATCACCCAGCGCCCGGGTGAAACCCTCGCGCACAGCGGCGGTTTCGACGCCGTCGAATGCGACCCGTATTCCCTGGCCGACACCGTGATCGGACTACTCCCGCGCTGCGGCGCAGGCAAGCTCGCCGACATTGCGCTCTCACTGCCCGACACCGCACCGATACAGGAGCGCGACCGCCCGGTATCCAGCATCGCCGATGACGACGCCGATGACGACCTCAGCGACGACCCCGCCCGCAGCGCCGGGTTCTTCGCCACCCCCGCTCTCAGCACCGGCATCGTCAAAGTGCTGCAAGGCCACTCGAAATACGGACCCCGCGGGCGGATCGAAACGGGCCTGTTGTGGCGCGACCTTCCCGACGACGGGCGCTACGTAATGCCGCTCGACGACCCTGCCCCGGTCGCCGGCGCCATGAGCAGCGACCGGCTGGCCCTCTGGATGCGCGACCGGATCGAGGAAATTCTCACCCGTATGGAATCGCATAGCGAAACCGAGGAGTGAGCAGAACCCGGCTCGGCCGATAGTCGGCGCGCCGAGGGCGTACGGCGTAGCAGCTCCTGATCGGCAGCGCCATGCCACGCGGTCAATCCGACGTGGGCCGGGCTGTGCGACACTTCCCAGCCATCCATCGACATAGGTTAGGCTAACTTCACTTATTGGATGATGGTTTCAGAGTGGGACGGTACAGCGCATGGCGATTACGCAGCGGGGGAGCCTTCGGGCCCGGCGATGGATGACCGTCGGCATGATCGGAGCCCTCGCTCTGACCGCTGGGTGCTCGAGCCGAGAAGCGCAGGCCGACAACGCGGCCGGCGCGGGAGCGCTGACAATCGTCGACCAGCGCGGCCAGACCGTCACCCTGGACGGACCCGCCGACAAAGTGGCGTTCACCGTGATGCCGGCACCCTCGATCTTCGCCGCGGTGGACCGCAGCTACGACCGCATCGTCGGCCTCAATCAGTCGACGCTGGTCGCTAATCGCGGTGGCATGTTCGCGACCATGTTCCCCGCCTCGGCCGACTCTGCGGTTGTCGCGGGCAACGATTTCGTGCCGAACGTCGAGACGCTGCTGCAACTCGATCCCGATGTCGTTGTGCAGTGGGGTGATCGGGGCAACGACGTGATCGCGCCGATCGAGTCGGCGGGCTTCCCGGTGGTCGGACTGAAATACGGAACCCAGGATGACCTCGAACAGTGGATCACGTTGTTCTCGCAGATCGCGGGTAAGCCGGAACGTGGACAGCAACTCGTCGACTGGCAGCGCGCCGAGCAGTCCGAGATGCGCGCCCGAGTGGCCTCGAAGCAGGGCCAACGGCCGCGGGCGATGATCCTGTCGCGCACCGGTGACACCTATAGCACCACCAGCGCCAAGGGTTACGACGGATTCCAGTTCGACCTGGTCGGCGGGGATCTGGTCAGCAAGGGTTTCGTCTCCGACTCCGGACAGGTGGGCCCCGAACAGATCCTGGCCTGGAATCCCGAGGTCATCATGCTCAGCGGATTCGACCAGAGCACTCCTGCCGACATCTATGCCGACCCGAGGCTGGCCGATGTCAGCGCTGTGCAGAACAAGCGCGTCTACAAGACCCCACTCGGTGGCTACCGCTGGCAGGTGCCGGGCGCGGAATCACCACTGATGTGGCTGTGGATGCACCAGATCCTGTACCCGGGCACGCGCGATGGGCAACTGCGCGAAGACATTCGCGCCGGGTTCGACAATCTGTTCGCCTATCGGATCACCGACGACGAGATCGACCAGGTCCTGCGTCTGGACCTCAACAAAGACGCTGCCGGTTATGACCAGTTCCTCCGTTGATCAGGCGGCGGCGCCGGTTGATCCGGCGCCGCCGCGGGCGGGGTTCGATCGGCGGATGCTGGCCGTTCCGGGGTTCTTGCTGCTGCTGATCGTCGTGGCGGTCGGCGCACTGGCCGTCGGCCGCTACGCGGTCCCGCCGAACGAGATCGTTCGAATCCTGTTGGGACAGTTCCTGCCGATCGAGCAGACCTGGTACCCGCAGGAAGCCACGGTGGTGCTCGATGTGCGCCTTCCCCGCGTCCTGTTGTCGATCCTGTTGGGGGCCGGGCTCGCGCTCACCGGTGCGGTGATGCAGGCGGTGTTCCGCAACCCGCTCGCCAGCGCCCAGGTCCTCGGCGTGTCATCGGGTGCCTCATTCGGCGGCGTGCTGATCCTGCTCGCCGGATTCAGCGGCGCCGCACTGGTGGGCGGGGCGTTCCTCGGCGGCGTTGCGGCATTGGCGCTGGTCGTGGCGATCGCTCGGGCCGTGCCGGGGGCGCCGCTGTTGATGATCATCCTCGGCGGCACCGTGGTCGGTGCGATGTTCGGGGCGATGGTCTCGTTCATCACCTATATCGCCGACCCCTACAGCGAACTTCCCTCGATCGTCTTCTGGCTCATGGGTTCACTCGCGACGGCCAGCTACCCGAAGGTGTTGACCGCGGCGATCCCGATCGTTGCGGCGGGACTGGTGGTGCTCGCGCTGCGCTGGCGGCTGAACATTCTGGCGATGGGCGACGAGGACGCCACCGCGCTGGGGCTCTCACCCCAGCGGCTGCGCAACCTGCTGCTGGTGTGCGTCGCGTTGATCACCGCGGGATCGGTATCGGTCGCCGGGGTGATCGGCTGGGTGGGACTGGTCGTGCCGCACCTGGTGCGCATGATGGTCGGCACCGACAACCGGATGGTGCTGCCGGTCAGCGCTTTGCTCGGCGCCATCTACCTCACCCTGATCGACACCCTCTCGCGCACGATCAGCACCGCCGAGATCCCGATCGGCATCCTCACCGCCATCATCGGCGCACCCTTCTTCGTGGCGCTGCTGATCCGCAACCGAACCCGCCTGTGGGGTTCGGATGCTTGAGGCGAGCTCGTTGTCGTTCCGCTATTCGGCCAAGGGGCCGTGGATCTTTCGTGATGTCTCGGTCCGCGCCGCGGCGGGTCAGGTTTTCGCGGTGCTCGGACCGAACGCACGTGGCAAGACCACGATGCTCAAGTGTCTGGCCGGAATCACGCGCCCGGTGACCGGTTCCGTCACGACGACCGGCGGCGTGGGTTACGTCCCGCAGAGCCATTCGGTGGTGTTCTCGTTCTCGGTGCTCGATATCGTGCTCATGGGCAGGGCGCGGACGGTGAAGATCTACAGCACTCCCACCGCCACCGACCGCGAGGCCGCGCGGGAGGCGCTGCACCGGGTCGGCGTTTCCCATCTCGCGGACCGTGACTACACCGGACTCAGCGGCGGCGAGCGCCAATTGGTGCTCATCGCAAGGGCGTTGGTCTCCGACTGCGACACCATCGTGCTCGACGAACCCGCCGCCGCCCTCGACCTCCGCAACCAAGCCCAGGTGCTGACTGTGCTCCGCGCGCTCGCCGACGAGGGAATGGCGGTCGTGATGACCACCCACCACCCCGATCACGCACTGCACGTGGCCGAACGGTCGATGCTGATGGTGAGCGCCGACGACCAGCGGATCGGTCCGACCCGCGAGTTGCTCACCGGTGCACTGCTTTCCGAGATGTACGGGGTGCCGATCGTCACCGCCGACATCGAAACGCCGAGTGCGATAAGGCGACTGACAGTTCCCGATTTCGGCAGGGGAATCTCGTGACGGTGCTCAACGCCCTCATGGCCCCGCGCGACCGGCAGGTGATCGACGGCATGCGAGAAATAGATGTCTACGACCTGTCGACCGAATGCGACGACGCGGTCACCGGGGTGTATCTGACCGGCGATGTCGATCAGGAGTACCTGCTCCACCAGCGACCGTTCTTGGATTCCTTTGTCACCCGCGGCGGACGCGTGGTCATCAACGGGCACGTGCAACGCCGCTTCCTGGACGGTTTGAGCACGTGGCGAAAGCTCGACTTCCGCAGCCCGCGCGATCTCACGCTGACCCGCGTGAACGTGCATCCTGTGTGGGCAGGCACCGACCCGAAGTCCTTCCTGTACAACACCGGAACGCCGGGGCCTGTGCCGTTCGAAGTACTGGCCCGGATCGGCGTTGCCGGCTTCTACGGGCGTGGCTGGTATGCGGACCTGCCCGACGACGCCCGAGTGGTGCACACACTCGGGACAACCAACGCCCCGGTCGACTACGACTACCCGCTCGGCGCGGGCCGGGTCCTGGTACACGGCGGCAACGATCTGCTGCAGTTCGCCACCGCCGCGCGTGGCACGCAGCGATTGCGCACCCAGCTCGTCCGATGGCTGGAAGGCCGCGATGACTGACCTCGTTCGCGCCGCCTGCTCGATCGCCTTGCTACACGGCGGCAGCCACGCGCAACTGGCCACCCTGGCAGACCCCGCACTGGCGCCCTACCGGCTCCGTCCGATCCATGTGCGGACCGGGACGCCCGAGGAACTCACCGACATCGACGTGATCGTGGTGTCCGACCGGCTCCGCCCGGATCTGTTGGGGCACTGGACCGCAAGCATTCTCGCCTCCCTCGACCGCGGCGCCACCGTCTTGGTCTTCGGCGAGAACGCCGTGGAGGGTTGGGTGCCCGGTGTCCGCCAACAGAGCCGTCCCACCGTGTTCTGGTGGTGGCGAACCGGCGAGGACCACCGGCTGCGCACACGCGCCCCGGACCATCCAGCCTGGGATTTCTTTGCCGATCGCGCGGTGATCTGGCACTACCACGGTGTGCTCGAGCCCCCACCCGGCGCGGTGAGCCTGGTCGATCTGCACACCGAGGACGGCGCCCGCGACGGTTCGATTCTCTATCTCGACGAGCAGTCGACCCCCGGTCGTCTGCTGGTCACCACCATGGACCCGGTCTATCACCACGGGTCCGGATTCATGCCCGGCGCAACGCAATTGCTCTACTCAGCGTTGTACTGGGCCACCGCCGACCGGAGGAAAACATGCTGACAGTCCTCGAATCGGGCACGCCGATCGATATCTCGTTCACCGATCTGATGAAGTACCACGGGCCACACTTCCCCGGCGGGGTGGCGCACGCGTACTGCGCGATGCGCCATGCCGTCGCGGTGCTCGGTCCCGTCGAGCGCCGTGAGGTCACCGTCCGCACCGCGTTCCCCGGCCCCGGCGGCCGAGACGCGATCGAAATGGCCTTGCGTGCGGTCACCGGCGATCGTTTCGTCGTCGTGCCCGAACTCGCCGCGACCGACCGCGGTGTCACCCTGGCCCGCTACGTCTGGGAATTTCGCTACCGCGACCGGACCGTGCTGGTGCGGTTGCGCGACGCGGGATTCGTCACCGACGAATTCATCGAGCTCGGAGCCCGTAGCGACCGCACTCCGGCCGACGACGAACGACTGACCGTGCTGAAACAGGAGATGACCGACCGACTGCTGGGCGGCGAGGTCGGCGAGGTCTACGAAGAGGTGCCGCAGCCGACACGCTGAGTCAGGCCACTGATAGGTACTTCTGATCGGTGGCCACGATGAGCAATTCAGTATCCCCAAAGATGGGTCGAAGGGTTCCCCTGCTGTCGACGAACTCATTCGACGCCGATGGCGACGGGGTGCCTGGCACTCGACCCAACGCAGACCCACCTCGAGCTTCGTCGTTCCGATCCCCCGGTCGGTCACCGATGAGCGACCGACGACAAATTTGTACCAGGCGGGTACGACAAGTCCGGCGGCCGAATAGTGCTGTCGCCAAGGGTATTTCGGTGACAGTCCGACGGTCCGCCGACGGCAGCGGCCGCGTACCCGTCGCGAAGAACCTCGCTGCTGATCATTGGCGGAAACATGGGTGCACCGACGAACCCGCATCGGTAGTTCACCGTGGAAGTGGCCGCAGCAGTCCTATCCTGTGACTGCTGCGGTGGGTGTGAGCAGACGCGGGGGACAGACTTATGACCTAGCGGCGACGTCGATATGCTCGAAGTCGGAGACCTGCGGGCTTGAGGGTGAGAGTTTCGCGGACATCCAAGTCATATCCCGGGTCGGATTCCAGGTCGAACTGGTGCAGAAGTGCTGCGAGGGTGACCGCTATTTCGTGGTGGGCGAACTGGCGGCCGATGCAGGCACGGGCCCCGGTGCCGAAAGGTTTGTAGACGCGGGGCGGTAGGCCGCGGATGTTGTCCGGCAGGAATCGGTCGGGGTTGAACTGGTCTGCGTCGGGGCCCCAGGCCGGGTCTCGGTGGGCGGCGAGGAGCAAACCAGTACCCAGTCCTTCTTGGCGAAGCGATAGCGGCCGCAGAGCGTGGTGTCGCGTTTGGCCCGGCGGAAGTATCCGGGCCCGGTTGGCCACAGCCGCAGGGTTTCGTCGATGACGCGGCGCAGACCGCGCAGCTTGGCTACGTCGTCGTCGCGGACGTCCGGAAATTCCATTGTGGGCCAACGCTCGTCGAGTTCGGCGCGGACGGTCGCGGCGATGTCGGGGCGGGTCGAGAGGTAGTGCAGAGCGAAGGCGATGGTGTTGGCGGAGGTCTCACTGCCCGCTATGAGGAAGGTGAGGATTTGGTTTCGGATGTTGACCGTGTCGAGACGTTCCCCGGTTTCTGGGTCGACGCTGTCGAGCATGAGATCGAGAATGTCGTGATACTCACGATGGGGATCGCTTGTGCGGGCCTCGATGATGTCGTCGACGAAAGCGTGCGCATGTGTCAGGTCGGCGTTGTGTCGATCGTGGTCGTCGCAGCGGAAGACTTTGTCGAACAGGGGGAGTACATCGGTGCGGCGGTTGGCGTAGGCGAGCTCACGCACCATCGCTTCGACGAAAGAACCGCTGTTCGAATCGGCCAGCGAACCGAAGGAATGCGAGAACCCCGCGCGCGCAATAATTTCGAACGTCAGCTTGTTCGTCGTCGCCGGCACGTCGATCCACTGCGGTGTCGCAGACCAGACATCGGTCAACTCCCGAACGGTCTCGATGATCGAGCCGTGGTAGTTGGCCATCGCCGACTTGGTGAAGGCGGGGGCGAGAACGGTGTCTACCTTGGCCCAATTCGGCTCGGAGTTGTAGGTAGCGAACAAACCGTCGCCCGCAAGCGGTCGATCATGTTGTGTCCCTATGCCTTCTGGGTCGTTGATTCGGCTGGTCTGTTCCAAGCTGACCGGCTTCGGCCACGACCGCCTCAGCCTGCCATGATGGAGGCATGGATGAGCGCACTAATCATCCACCAAAATGACTCCGACCATTCGAGGCGACATGCGAGCCCGCGAATAGCTCATGAATCCCATTCAAGTAAGCGGATACTCGGCCTGCTCTCCGAGCCCCGATCGGTACTCATTGCGGACTAAGCCGGGGCCCCGAGGCGTAGAGCAACCATCCGCGGTGAGGAGGGCACCCTCGGGTGGGGATCGGTCGACTTCTCATAGGTTGGGTTGTGCCAACCCTGGGGTGGGTTCCGGGCAGTCGACTGCTGCGGGATCGTTGATGGCACACCGGAAACGGTGTCGGAGAGGATCGATCGAGGGTATCGGTCCCTCTGCTCGAGATCAAAGGAAAACACCATGTTCGTAGGGCGAATTCAGTTGCGTGCCAACGTGGTAGCGGTCAGTCTGACTGTCGCGGTTCTCGGTGCCGCAGTCGCGGGCTGTGACCCGACGACCGGGCCCCGCAGCGTAGAGGTCACCACGACCCGCACCGCCGAAGCAGCCGAGTTCAGTACCGACGAAGAGTCGTTCCTCGAAGAGATCAGAATTAACGACGCGGCCTTGCCGGGGAAGTCGGGGAAGGAGTTGGTCGCCGCGGGCCACGCGACGTGTGAACATCTGCGTGGAGGCGTGTCGGTTCTGGACGAGACATCCGCGGTTGAGCAGATCTACCAGTTCGATCAGGGCCCGCTGTTCGTGAGTGCCGCGACCACGAATCTGTGCCCGGACTTCGTCTCGTGACCACGTGCGCACCGTCGACCTGCCCGAGTGCGGTGGTGGGGCAGGGCTCCACGCATCGAGCCGGCCCGGCACGCTGAGTCCGATCATCGGTGCTCGACGCGGCGAGCTAGACTGTGCGCCCGGAAGGCTCTTACCTTCTGCCGATTCCGGCTGAGAGTCGGCCGACGGTGGCGAAGGAGCCCGCGCGTGGATACGCCTTCCGGTGGCCGCGTCTATCAACGTTGTCCGCCCGAACCGAATCGACGGTAATGCCCCGATGAGCACAGCGACCGCCAACGAGGCGTTCGAACACCCTGCCCTCTTCTATGGAAACGAGCAGGAATACAGGCAGCAGACGGGGGTGTTCCTGCGCGAGGGTTTGGCGGCGGGTGAGCCGATGGCCGTCGCGGTACCGGGGCCCAACCTCGAGCTGATCAAGGACGAGCTCGGCGTCGATGCTCGCGGCATCTCGTTTCTCGATATGACCGAAGTCGGTCGCAACCCGGGGCGGATCATTCCGAAGGTCCTCAAGGGGTTCGCCGACGCGCATCCGAAGGGGCGGGTGCGCATCATCGGCGAGCCGATCTGGGCTGGGCGTAGCGCCGTGGAATACCCCGCATGCGCGCAGCACGAAGCGCTGATCAATGCCGCTTTCGAAGGCCGCGCGGTGACCATCCTGTGCCCCTACGACGAAACCCGCCTGGACGCGGCGGTCCTGGCAGATGCGCGGCTCACCCACCCCACCCTCATCAGTCAGGGGCGCGAGCAGGCCAGCGACGATTACGACTGGCAGACGATCGTGGCCCGCTACAACGAGCCGCTGGTGTCGGCGCCCGATGCCGCCGTCTTCGCCTTCGGCGAAGCCGAGCTTCGATCGGTCCGCAACTTCGCCGTCGACCACGCGAGCAAAGGGGGACTCGACGCCGTACGGCTCGAAGACGCCAAGCTGGCGGTCGCGGAACTGACAACCAACAGTGTGGTGCACGGTGGCGGCCGGGGTGTCTTCGCGATGTGGTCCGAGCCGGGACAGCTCGTGTTCGAGGTTCGCGACGGCGGGTGCCTGAGCGATCCACTGGCTGGGCGCAGGCCACCTGAACAGGGACAGTTCGGCGGTAGGGGCCTGCTGCTGGTGCACTACCTGGCTGATCTGGTGCGCATACACACCGGCGAGGACGGCACGACGATCCGCTTCTATCTCGACGTGTGAATCAGAATCTGCCTCGCATATCGTCGATAAACCCGTAGCGGGCCCAATCCTGGTCAGCCGCGTTCACGCCGAACGGTCGCAGCGTAAAGTCTTCGGTCGGGTGGTCATTCGAATCCGCAACACACCGCTCGGTCGTGTGGGGTGACGGTCGGCCCTACCTCACACCGATCGGATAGGTGTTCGATTCGGACCGGTCGACCAACGAGGACAGCCATGACGGATACCGCAGCACCGGCCCGAGCAGTGCCCGAGCAAGCCCCGCCCGTGCAGGCCGCGGTAGCCACCGACGAAGTCGAACTGCGGCGGCTGCTGGCCGGTTTGACCGCGGTGCGCGACGGTGATTTCGGCACCAGGTTGCCCACCGACGCCGACGGGCTGCTCGGCGAGATCGCCACGGTGTTCAACGGCATGGTGGACCAGCTGTCGCTGTTCACCTCTGAGGTCACCCGTGTCGCGCGCGAGGTCGGCACCGACGGACGCCTCGGTGGGCAGGCCGAAGTACCCGGTGTGTCGGGCACCTGGAAGGACCTCACCGACTCGGTGAACGCGATGGCTGGCAACCTGACCAGCCAGGTGCGTGATATCGCTCAGGTCGCCACCGCGGTCGCGCGCGGTGACCTGAGCCAGCAGATCACGGTGAACGCGCGCGGGGAGATCCTCGAGTTGAAGAACACCATCAACACGATGGTCGATCAGCTCTCCTCGTTCGCCGACGAGGTCACCCGCGTGTCGCGTGAGGTCGGCACCGAGGGCAGGCTGGGTGGGCAGGCCGACGTCAAGGGTGTGTCCGGGACCTGGCGAGATCTCACCGACTCGGTGAACTTCATGGCCGGCAACCTCACCGCGCAGGTGCGCTCGATCGCGCAGGTCGCCACCGCCGTGGCAGGTGGT
>NZ_BDBR01000068.1 GCF_001613085.1 Nocardia salmonicida NBRC 13393 | reverse complement strand
AGCGCGGCCTCGGCGAAGGCCCGGCCGACGGCCGACGCGACCCGGCGCAACGAGGGATCTCGGCGCGCGATCCTGTCCGCCGCCTTCGAGCTGGCGGGCGAGATCGGCTACGACAAGCTGACCATCGAGGCGATCGCCGCCAGGGCCGGCGTCGGCAAGCAGACGATCTACCGGTGGTGGCCGTCCAAGGGCGCCGTCCTGCTCGACGCCTTCCTGATGCTCAGCGAGACCGGCGACGACGCGACACCCGGTCTGCCGAACACCGGCGACCTGGAAGCGGATCTGAAACTCGTCCTGCGCGCCACCGTCGCCGAACTGGCCGACCCCCGCTTCGATCTCCCCCTGCGCGGCCTGACCAGCGCCATCATGCACGACACCGCCCTGGCCGCGACTTACGTCGAACGACTCCAGGGCCCCGTCGACGACCTGAAACGCCGACGGCTGGCCGCCGCGCAGACCGCGGGCCAGATCGCCGCCGACATCGACCTCGACGTGGCCATCGCGATGATCTGAGGCCCACTGATGGACCGATGGCTACTGCGCACGGGCACACTGAACACCGACTTCGCCGATCGTGTGGTGGAGACCGCCCTGCGCGGCCTACGCGGCTGAATTCACGGAACAGGCTGTCCGGCAGGGATATTCGGCCGACTGGGCCGGGCCGACGAACGAGAGATCGCGTATTACCCGCGTAGCGACGCGGGCAGCGGGGAACGGTCGCCCGCGCCGGGGCCGTCCACCGGCTTCAGATCGCGGCCGTGGACCCGCTCCCCGCAATGCGAGCACACCGGCTCGATCGTGGCGACGTGGCCGCAGCCGCGATGCAGCGCCTCGACCGGGGCGCCGTTCGGGGCAGCCCATTCGTCGCCCCACTGACGCATCGCGGTCACCACCTGCCACAGGGAGCGACCCTTGGCGGTCAGGCGGTAGTCGTAGCGGACGGGATTGTCCTGGTAGGGCTCCCTGGTCATGATCCCGTGTTCGACCAGGCCCTCGAGGCGTTGGGTGAGCACATTGCGGGCGATGCCGAGCCGGTCACGGAAGTCGTCGAACCGGGTTACGCCGAAGAGGGCGTCGCGCACGATCAGCAACGTCCACCACTCCCCGACCACCTCCAGGCACTGGGCCATGGAGCAGTTCATGTCTTCGAAGCTGGTGCGCCGCATGACCCCAGCATAGTCGGTTGCATGAAAGAACTCACCGATCTAGCGTGAGTTGCATGATGAAACTCACCGGCGGTCTCGGCGCGCAATTCGCCCTCACTGCCACGGAATCCGGGCGGTGGCATGCCGTGGTCGACGATTCGTGGCGCGGCTGGACCGGCCCACACGGCGGCGCGCTCGCCGGGCTGCTGATCGAGGTCGCCCAGCAGGCGAGCTCGCGCGACTACCCCGTGCGGGCAGCCGATGTCCGGTTCCTCGGCAGACCGGCGACCGGCGCGTTCACCCTGCGCGCCACCGAACACACCGCCGGACGCAGCACGACGATTCTGGATGTGATCGCCGAACAGGACGGTGCGCCGGTCGCGGGGGCCACCATCACTCTCGGCGCGACCAGTGCGACAGCGATCCCGGCCCACAGCGCCCGGCCCGCGCCCGTCGTGGCGGCGCCACAGGACTGCGCGCTGTTCCAGCTGCCGCCCGAGATCGTCCCCGTCGGAACGCATTTCGTCATCCGACCCGCCGCGGGTCCATTACCCCTCAGCGGTGCGGACGAGGCGATGATGTGCGCCTGGATCGCACTCGACCCCGCGCTGCCCCTCGACGCGCCGAGTCTGGCCGTTCTCGCCGACGCGCTCCCGCCCGGCCTGTTCCCGCTGCTCACCGCGCCGGTCGCCGTCCCGACCGTCACCCTGTCGCTGCAACTACACGCCGATCTCACCCACCCCGGCGACACGCCCGTGCTGGTCCGCGCCGCGAACGTCAGTTCCGGTGGCGGCTGGTCGGTCGACGACACCGATATCTGGGACGGCGAGGGCGTTCTGCTCGCCACCGCCCGTCAGACCCGCCGCGTCCTCGGCTGAACGAGAGCTCGATCATGAAATCCCTTGCCCCGTCGCGGGATACGAATCCACGCCTGGTGCTCGCCATCGTCTCCATCGGCGTGCTGTTGTCGAGCCTCGACCTGTTCATCGTCAATGTCGCCATGCCGGCCGTGGCAGCCGACTTCGGCGCCGGACTGACCGAGCTGTCCTGGGTGCTCAATCTCTATGCCATCGTCTTCGCCGCCCTGCTCGTTCCGGCCGGTCGGCTCGGCGACCGCAGCGGTAACCGCGGCACGTTCCTCACCGGACTGGCGATCTTCGTGATCGGGTCGGCACTGTGCTCGGCGGCCTGGAACGTGGAGTCGCTCATCGCTTTCCGTGTTGTCCAGGCCGTGGGATGCGCGCTCCTCACGCCGTCCTCGCTCGCGCTGGTACTCGCCGCGACGCCACCGGCGCGGCGCGCCGGCGCGGTTCGGCTGTGGGTCGCGTTCGGTGGACTCGGCGCCGCGCTCGGTCCGGTCCTCGGCGGGTTGCTGGTCGAACTCGATTGGCGCTGGGTCTTTCTCGTGAACGTGCCGATCGGCGCGGCCGCGTTCGCGATCGGCGTGCGAAAGCTGCCGTGCCCGCCCGCGGCGGGCGGTCCGCTGCCCGACCTGTTGGGCGCGGGGGCGCTGATCGGCGCGGTCGGATCGTTGATCCTGGCCGTCGTCGAAGGTCCCGAGTGGGGCTGGACCTCCGCCGGGGTCCTCGCTGGGTTCGGCGTCGCGATCGCGTTCGGTGTCGTTTTCGCGGTGAGCTCGGCCCGTCATCACAGCCCGATCATCGACCCGGCCCTGCTTCGGGTCCCGAATTTCACGCTCGCGGGGGCGAACTCGCTGGTGTTCCAGATCGCGTTCGCGGGCATGCTGCTCTCGGTCACGCTCTGGGCACAGAACGTGTGGGGGTGGTCGGCCTTGCAGACCGGTCTGGCGATCGCGCCCGGCCCAATGGTCGTCCCCTTCGTCGCCGTCGCCGCGGGCAAGCTCATCGCCCGGGTCGGCCCGGGCCCGGTGATCGCGGCAGGCGGGCTCGCCTTCGGCGGCGGGCTCCTGTGGTGGGCGCGCGCGGCCGAACTGTCACCGGACTACGTGGGTGGCCTGCTCGGCGGGATGCTGCTCACCGGCCTCGGCGTCGGGTTGACCCTGCCGACCGCCTTCGCCGTCGGCGCGGGAACCCTTCCCCCGCAACGCTTCGCGACCGGATCGGCTGTCCTGAGCATGGCCCGCCAACTCGGTCTCGCCATCGGCGTCGCGGTGCTCGTCGCGCTACTCGGTACCCCGAACACCCCGGCTGCCACGCTCGACGCCTTCCAGCGCGCCTGGTACGTGACCGCCGCGGTCGCGGTCCTGGCCGGGCTCATCGGCTTCGCCGTACGGTCCGGGCAGGCGGTCGAATCGCCCGGCGACGTCACCACTCCGGTGGCGACCGAGAACTCCGGGGACGCGGCAGTTTCCGCCTGACCCCGAGCGGTCGGCGACCACGATGTCGCCGGCCGCGTCCCTCGGTCCGCTCAGCCCCAGCTCGCGTGGTCCGGAACCGACGAATCGAAGATTACGTAGAAGAAGTGACCGGGGGTCAGTTCGTTCATGTCGTGCCAGCGACCCCATGGGTCTCGCTGGTAGTAGCGCTCCATCCCGGTGCCATCGTCGAAGCAGACGATGTTCGAGGTGCCGAACGGGCTCCAATAAACGTCGGTGCCGGGCCGCGGCGGTTCGAGCGGGGTGCGGAACAGGTGACTGCACGACGTGATGACGGGGTCGTAATAGGTGGGCTGGGCGGCGGCGGGTGCCTGCCCGGCGATCCCGGCGACCGTGACCGCGACGGCCGCGAAGCCGAGACGAACTATGGAACGCATCGCATCTGCCCCTCACCCGAGCGGAAAGGAAGGCCCTTCGTATCGCAAACGATATTACGCCCGCTCGCCAGGTTGCGCGGAAATCCGACCGTAGACGGATATGCCGAGCACCCGGTCGCGCTACCGTGGCAGGACCGGGCTCAGCGGAAAGTAGGAAAAGCTGTGGACAGCACGACGATTGCACGGCAATGCACACTGTGCGAGGCACACTGCGGAATTCTGGTCACCGTCGAGGATTCGCAGGTCACCCGCATCGAGGGCAACCCTGACGACGTGCTGTCGAAGGGCTACATCTGCCCGAAAGCGACAGCCATGGGCGGTCTGCACCACGATCCGGACCGGCTGCGGACACCGATGCGCCGCGTCGGCGACACCTTCGAGCCCGTCGGCTGGGACGAGGCATTCCGAGAGATCGGCCGACGTTTGCGCTCGGTGCGGTCCGCGCACGGTCCCAGCGCCACCGGGATGTACATCGGTAACCCCGCCGCCCACAGCTCCTCGGTGATGTACGGAGCGCTGCTTCGGACCGCCCTGCTGACCCGCAACTTCTTCTCCGCGTCCTCGATCGATCAGTTCCCGCAGGAATTCGTCGCGTGGCGGATGTTCGGCTCGAACATTCTCATGCCGGTCACCGATATCGACCGCACCGACCGACTGGTGGTGCTCGGCGCCAATCCCGCGGTATCCAACGGGTCGATCACCACCATGCCCGGCGCGAAGACGCGGATCAAGAACGTCCGCGCACGCGGCGGCACCGTGGTCGTGATCGACCCGCGCCGCACCGAAACGGCCCGGCTGGCGGACGAGCACGTGGCGGTCCGTCCCGGCGGCGATATCTACCTGCTGCTCGGGATGCTGCATGTGCTGATCGTCGAGGAACTGTGCGACGAACAGGCCGTGCGGTCGCTCTGCACCGGCTGGGACGAGCTCGCCGAACTGGTCGCCGATACCACCGCCGAACGCATGGCGCCGCTGGCCGGCGTCGACGCCGAGACCATCCGACGGCTGGCCCGTGACCACGCGGCGGCGCGCTCCGCGGTGTTGTACGCGCGGATCGGGGTGTGCCAGCAGGTGACGGGCACACTCACCCACTGGCTGGTCAACACGATCAACGCGGTGACCGGAAATCTCGATCGGGCGGGCGGTCAGATGTTCGCTTCCCCGGCCGTCGACGCCGCCCGCTACGCGAAGTACCTGCCGATGGGCCACGGCGCGTGGACCGACCGGTCCGGCGCGCACAAGTCGTTCCGCAGCGAACTGCCGGTCGCGGTCCTCGCCGAGGAAATCCTCACCCCCGGACCGGGCCAGATCAAGGCGATGATCACCTACGCGGGCAATCCGGTGCTCTCGACTCCGCAGGCGGACAAGCTCGACGCCGCGCTGGAATCATTGGATTTCTACGTGGCGGTCGATATGTACGTCACCGAGACGACCCGGCACGCCGACTTCATCCTGCCGCCCGTCTCGGCGCTGGAGCGCGAGGAACTGAGCCTGCTGTTCCCGATATTCAGCGTGCGCAACAACGCCCGCTACGACGCCAAGGTCTTCGATCCACCAGCCGACGGACTCGAGGACTGGCAGATCCTGGCCCGACTGGTGACCGAACTGGTACCGCTGCCGGGACGACGGTTCGCCGGACGCGCGCTCAACGCCGTGTTCGAACAGCTCAGTCCCCTGCGATTGACGGCGGCTGCTGTCGCGACAGGCCCCTACGGTGTCCTGCGCCGCGGGCGAAAAGGGTTGACGCTCGGCAAGATCCGCGACACACCGGGCGGTGTCGACCTCGGCCCGTTGCAGCCACGGCTGCCCGAGCTGATCGGCACCAGAGACCGCAAGACGCACTTGGTGCCCGAGGATTTCCTGGCGGCGGTGCGCACGGTCCTCGACGAGACGACCGCGACGCCCGAGCCCGGCTACGACCTGCAACTCATCGGACGGCGCCACCTGCGCAGCAACAACTCCTGGCTGCACAACATCCCGTCGATGGTGAAGGGCCGTGACCGTTGCACCGTGCTCATCCACCCCGACGACGCCGCCGCCCGTGGTCTTGCCGACGGCGATCCGGCGACGATCGAATCTCCTGTCGGTTCGATCGAGGTACCGGTGGAGATCAGCGGCGATATTCGCCCCGGGGTGGTGGCGATTCCGCACGGATGGGGGCATCGCGAACCCGGGGTCGGCTGGACCGTCGCGGCGGGACTGCCGGGCGCCAATGTCAACCTGTTGCACGACCCGGCCCGCACCGACCCGCTGTCGGGCACCTCAGCGGTCAACAGCACGTGGGTGCGAGTGAACCCGGTCGGGATCGAAATCCCGGACGCCACAGCGCGATCCGAGGTCGCCGCCGCGCCGCGGTGAACCCGATCAGGAATCCGGGTCCACCGCGCCGGGTTCAGCGAAAGCGCAGGTTCGCGGTCGCGAGACCGAAGATCTTGCGACCGCCGGACTTGGCGACGATGGCGATCACCGCGCTGCGGGTGGCCGGGTCCAGCGACTTCACGCGGCCGACGTATTCGACCTGGCCGCCTTCCCTGCCGACGATCGTGTAGGTCGACAGGCGAACGCCGTAGCGGGTAACGGCTCCGGGGTCGCCGGACCAGGTGGAGAGGAAGCCCGCGCCGAGGCCCATCGTCAGCATGCCGTGGGCGATGATGTCGGGCAGGCCGGCCAGCTCGGCGATCTTCTCGTCCCAGTGGATCGGGTTGACGTCACCGGAGACACCGGCGTAGTTGACGAGGTCGCCGCGCGAGATGCGGGCATCACGCAGCGGGAGTTCGTCGCCGACGGTCAGTTCGTCGAACGACATCGTGGTGTTCGGAACGCGGGCACCGCCCTCGACCGACAGCGGAACCTCACCCTCGGGACGCAGGGTGGTCTCCACGACGGCGTTCTTGTCGGCGCTGTAGATACTCACGCCGTGCACCATGATGTTCTCCACCGCGGCGGTGATCGCGGGATCGACCCCGTCGTCACCGGTGATACCCACGACAGTGGTGTGCATGATGTGAACGGTCTCGCCCAGGTCGTCGACGAAGGTGTTGGTGACGGTGATCAGGTCCTTGCCCGCGATCGTGCGCACCGAGGAGAGCTCCACGTCGACGACGAGGCGGTCGCCGGCCACGATCGGCTTGTGCTGTTCGAAGACCTGCTCGGTCTGCACGAACATGTCGTAGCCGACCACCACCGTTTCGAACAGCAGCCTGTTGGCCGCCATAGCGGGGATGGACACGAACGTCAGCGGCGCGACCAGACCCGGGTAGCCGAGGGCGGCGGCCGCCTCGTCCTCCCAGTGCGCGGGGTGGAAGTCCTGGACCGCGCGAGCGTATTCGCGGATCTTCTCGCGGCCGACCTCGTAGACACCCTCTACCCGGTAGTAGTGCCCTACCTTCGACGCAGTATCAGGGGCATCGACGGGCGGGACATCGACTACGGAAGTCACTATGAATCACCTTCGTTCGGGGAACGGACACCCGGCAGGCTAGTCGACGCGCAGGCGGAGCGGACATTCCTTGGCACAGTTCACAGTTCTGTCGCCTTCCTTCGCGCTCAGAAGGAGGGTACGTCGCTGGTGCTGGCATTGCCACCGATCGAGGGTTGCAGCGTGATCTCCCAGTCGGAGTCACCATCGAACGGGTCGTCGAACTTCTGGAACTCGCGCTCGCGGGTGAAGGCGAGCGTCGCCTCGTCCCAATCCTTTCCGGTCTTCAGATAGACGTAGTAGGTGCCGTCGATACCGTTGAGCGTGGCGTTGGATTTGCCCTGGACGTAGATGGTGGCCTGTGGCTTCTTGGGATCGCCGTTGGTGACCACGACCGCGAAGTCGTCGCTGTTGCCGTTGACGATGTCGAGCTTGCCCGCACCGACCAGCCCGTCCTGCTGGACCACCGCACCGTTCTCGCCGCGACGGTTCAGAACCGGCGCCGCGGGAGTGCTCGCGCGCACGGTCGTGGTGGCCTTCGACGTGCTGCTCGTCGGCGCGGCGTCGACGGACTGCCCCGACTCGCATCCACCTACCAGAAGGGCCGCCGCGATCGCGGACACGGCATTCCACTGACGACTCGACATTGTTCCCACCCCATGATCCTGAACCAGCCTCCCCGAGCCGGTCTCCCCGCCAGTATTGCGTGGATTGCCCGCGATGTCATCACAACTGATTCCGGAAAACCCTTCCCTCGTAATCTGGAATGAGTCATAATTTGGAATGTGTCCACCACATCGGACTTCGAACAGATGCTGCGTGCAGCCTCACTGCGCGTCACCGCGCCACGCCTGGCGGTGCTCACCGCAGTGCACCAGCATCCGCATGCCGACACGGACACCATTCTGAGCCGAGTCAGAGCCACCCTCGGGGCCGTCAGCCAGCAGGCCGTCTACGACGTACTGCGGGCACTCACCAGCGCCGGACTGCTCCGGCGGATCCAGCCGATGGGCACCGTCGCGCGCTATGAGACCCGCGTCGGTGACAACCATCATCACCTGGTGTGCCGATCCTGTGGGGTGATCGTCGATGTCGAGTGCGCCGTCGGCGACGCGCCCTGTCTGACTCCCCTCGACGACCGCGGTTTCGTCGTCGACGAGGCAGAAGTCATCTACTGGGGCAGGTGCCCCGACTGCACGACATCACCATCACTCTCCTGAAAGGATTCACCGTGCCCGAGGAACACCCACCTATCGCGGAAGCCAACACGGAAGCCGGTGACAGTGGTTGCCCCGTCATGCATCGTCCGTTCGCCTCCACCGACGCGCGCGGAGCGAACGCCGAGTGGTGGCCGAACCAGCTCAATCTCACACTGCTGCAGAAGAATCCGCCCTCGGTGAACCCGATGGGCGAAGACTTCGACTACGCGGCCGAATTCGCCACCCTCGACCTGGCGGCGGTGAAGGCCGATATCGAGCAGGTCATGACGACCTCGCAGTCCTGGTGGCCCGCCGACTTCGGCCACTACGGCCCGTTCTTCATCCGGATGGCCTGGCACTCCGCGGGCACCTACCGGGTCGGTGACGGCCGGGGCGGCGCGGGCGCCGGCCTGCAGCGCTTCGCCCCGCTCAACAGCTGGCCCGACAACGCCAGCCTCGACAAGGCGCGCCGCCTGCTGTGGCCGGTGAAGAAGAAGTACGGCCGCAAGCTCTCCTGGGCCGACCTCATCGTCTACACCGGCAATGTCGCGCTCGAGTCGATGGGTTTGCCGACCTTCGGGTTCGGTGGCGGCCGCGTCGACGCGTGGGAGCCCGAGGAAGACGTGTTCTGGGGTCCCGAGCGCACCTGGCTCGGCGACGAACGCTACACCGGTGAACGCAACCTCGACCGTCCGCTCGCCGCGGTCCAGATGGGCCTGATCTACGTCAATCCCGAAGGCCCCAACGGCAATCCGGATCCCCTCGCCGCCGCCGTCGACATCCGCGAGACCTTCGCCCGGATGGCGATGAACGACGAGGAGACCGCCGCACTCATCGCGGGCGGGCACACCTTCGGTAAGACCCACGGTGCGGGTGACGCGGACCTGGTCGGGGTCGAACCGGAAGCCGCGCCGCTGGAACTGCAGGGGCTGGGCTGGAAGAGCAGCTTCGGCACCGGCGTCGGCGAGGACGCGATCACCAGCGGCCTGGAAGGCATCTGGAACAGCACCCCCATCACCTGGGACAACAACTTCCTCGAAACCCTCTACGGGTACGAGTGGGAGCTGTCGAAGAGCCCGGCGGGCGCGCATCAGTGGATCCCGAAGGACGGCGCGGGCGCCGACACCGTGCCCGATCCGTTCATCGCGGGCAAGAAGCGCGCGCCGGTCATGCTGACCACCGACCTGTCGCTGCGGTTCGACCCCATCTACGGGCCGATCACCCGCCGCTGGCTGGACAACCCCGCGGAGTTCACCGACGCGTTCGCGCGCGCCTGGTACAAGCTCACCCACCGCGATATGGGCCCCGTCGTGCGCTACCTCGGCCCGCTGGTGCCGTCCGAGGAGCTGCTGTGGCAGGACCCGGTTCCCGCCCAGAACGGCCCGGTCATCGGCGACGCCGAGATCGCCGCCCTCAAGGGCCAGATCCAGGCCTCTGGCCTGTCCATCGCCCAGCTGGTGACGACGACATGGGCGGCGGCCTCGTCGTTCCGTGGCAGCGACAAGCGTGGCGGCGCCAACGGTGGCCGGATCCGGCTGCAGCCCCAGGCGGGCTGGGCGGTCAACCAGCCCGACGAGCTCGCCCAGGTGGTGCGGGTCTACGAGGGCATCCAGGACACGTTCAACGCCGGCGGCGGCGTGCAGGTGTCGTTCGCCGATCTGGTCGTCCTCGGCGGTGCGGTCGGTGTCGAACAGGCCGCCCAGGCCGCCGGTTTCCCGGTGACGGTGCCGTTCACGCCGGGCCGCACCGATGCGACCCAGGAGCAGACCGACGTCGAGTCGTTCGACGCGCTCGAGACCGCGGCCGACGGTTTCCGCAACTACGTGTCCAAGGACGCGCAGGTCCCCGCGGAGTTCTTGCTCATCGACAAGGCGAACCTGCTCACGCTCAGCGCGCCGGAGATGACCGTGCTGATCGGTGGTCTGCGCGTGCTCGGCGCGAACTACCAGTCCTCGTCGCTGGGTGTGTTCACCGAAACCCCGGGGGCGCTGACGAACGACTTCTTCGTCAACCTCCTCGACATGGGTACCGAGTGGACGCCGTCGGCCACCGACGACAACGTCTACGAAGGCCGCGACCGCGCCACCGGCGCGGTCACCTGGACCGGTAGCCGGGTCGATCTGGTGTTCGGCTCCAACTCGCAGTTGCGAGCGGTGGCCGAGGCCTACGCGACCGACGACGCGAAGGAGAAGTTCGTGCACGACTTCGTCGCCGCGTGGACCAAGGTGAGCAACCTGGACCGGTTCGACGTCACAGCCTGATCCGAACAGCGAAACACCCTGCGACGCACTGTGCGCCGCGGGGTGTTTCGCTGTCGTCAGGACTCGGCGAGCTCGGCCAGCCGGTCCACCGACGCCTGCAGCTTGTCGGCGGTCGTGGCCTTGGCCCGCACCTGACGCAGCTCGTCGTGCAGTTCGGTCCAGTCGTAGGTGTGGGTCACCCGGGTGTGGGTCCCGTCGATCGGCTCGAGCTCCCAGCGCCAGAGGTGTCCGGGCGGGGTCTTGTCACGCTCGGACGGATTCCACGCGATGCGACGACCCTCCTCGAACTCCACGATGTGGTTGTCGCGGTCGGCACCGTTGGTCAGCGTCGTGGTGAACACGTCACCGACCGCGCGGACCCGCTGGCCCGAGCTCGCCTGCGCGAGGTTGTCGTTGCCGTCCCAGCGGGGCTGCTGCTCGGGATCGGCGATCAGGTCGAAGATCGCGGCGGGGCTCGCCGCGACGTCGCGGGAGGCGTGGACTATGCGTGGCACGTCGATGGTTTCGGTCACCGGGCGATAGAACCAGCAGCTCACCCACCCCGGCAACCATTCCGCTCGAGGCAGCGACTAACTCGAGCGATACCCCGCGAATGGTCGTTGACAGCGTCCATCGTGGCACTCTCGTCGGATAGCTCCCCTGCCCCAACGATCTTGATGGGCCCCGCATTCCGGCGCTGTCCACGGCATATGCGCCGAAGTCGTGACGTACTCTAACGTTGCGGGGTGCTAGGACATTCACATGCGACGAGTGGGGCGCTGGCCTGGGCAGGTACTGCCGCGGCATTACCACTCACCGTCGCCGCTTTCCCCCTGTTCGACAGCGAGACAACGCGATTCGGCATCGCGGAGCTCATCATGGGCACGCTGCTCACCGCGGGTGCGGCGTTGCTGCCGGACGCGGATCATCCCAGCGGCACCATCTCCCACGTGCTCGGCCCGGTGTCACATCACCTGTGCCGCTTCATCTCCTGGGTGTCGGGCGGGCATCGTCACGGAACACATTCGCTGCTGTTCGTCGTCGTCGCGGTCGCGGCGACCTGGGCGGGCGAGCACTATCTCGGGCGGCCGTTCACGCTGGGCCTGGTGTTCTTCCTCCTCGCGCTGGCGGTGCGCTCGCTGCACCTGTGCCCGCCGGGCAAGAGTGTGCGGACCTACGGAACGGTGATCGTGCTGGCCACGGCGGGGACCTTCGCCGTCGATCACTGGATCGTCGATCGGCCGGTGTGGCTCCCGATCTGTGTTGGCCTCGGGTGTCTGGCGCACCTGCTCGGCGACTGCCTGACCGACCGGGGCTGCCGACTGCTGTGGCCGTTTCCGTTGCGTACCAGGGTGCCGCTGATCGAACGGACCGGGAACCGGGTCGAGACCTGGGTCATCTCCCCCCTGTTCGTGCTCGGCACGATGGGCGCGCTCTGGTACGCGATCATGCACCGGCCGTGATCGCCGGGACGGCGGGGCTCCCGCCGTCCCGAGCCCGGTCGGCGTAGCCGACCCCTCAGTCATCCTGGCGCGACTACATTCATTAATGCGCATATCGCTGTATCAACATTAATTTTGTGACCCACCCCAGACCCGGCGGCTCGGCATCGTCGCAGGTCTCGAAGCCGCCCCCAGATCTGACGCCTTTCAGTGCACAGTTGTACTCTCAAGACTGTGACGGAGCAGCTCCCCCAATCCCAGGCCGAAGTACAGGCGCTCACGCGGCTCGCCGGTGACGAGTTCGTCGGTGCGGTCGACGGGATCGCGGCCATCCACCGCGCCATCTCCGATCGGGTGTTCGCGGCGGTGCGGTTCGGCGTCGGACCGGCGGCGGCTCCGGTGAAGATCGTGCACGACGCCATCACCGACGGCATCTACGCGGCCGTCAGCGGCACCGGATTCGTCGTCGGCGAGGTCGCGAGCGCGGTGACGCTGCCCGGCGTCACCGCGCCGTCGCGCACGGTGTGGGGCTCGGGCGTACTGGCCGCGATCCAGGGGCTGATCGGTGACACCCTGGAAGACGAGACCCCGATCCTCTCCTCCCCCATGACCTTTCGCATCGACGGCGTCCCTGTTCCGCCCGAAGAGTTCGCCGCCCACGTCCCGGTGCCGACGACCAGACTGGTCGTGCTCCTGCACGGACTAGTCGAGACCGAACACTCCTGGCGCCTTGGTCACCGCCCGACCTATGGCGAGCGCCTGGAAGCCGATCTCGGCTACATACCGGTCTTCGTCCGCTTCAATTCCGGCCTGCACATCTCCGAGAACGCCGCCCAGCTCAGCGCCCTGCTGACCCGTCTGGTCGACAGCTGGCCGATGCCGGTGCACGAGATCTGCCTGGTCGGACACTCGATGGGCGGGCTGATCATGCGTAGCGCCTGCCATCAGGCCGAGGAGTCGGGCGAGGCGTGGGTGCGATCGGTGCGACAAATCGTCTGCCTCGGTTCCCCGCACCACGGTGCGCCGCTCGAACAGTTCGTGCATTACGCCTCGGCCGCACTGGACCGACTGCCCGAGACCCGGCCGCTGAGCACCTTGTTGCGTAGGCGTAGCGCGGGCATCCGGGACCTGCGTCAGGGTTCGCTGGTCGACGAGGACTGGCGCGACCTCGATGTGGACACCCTGCGCGCACGGGCGGTCAAGGAAGTGCCGCTGCTCGCCGGCGTCGATCACTACTTCGTCACCACGACCATCACCCACAGCCCGAAGCATCCACTCGGCATGATCATCGGCGACGGCATGGTTCTCACCGGCAGCGGGTCGGGACGCGGACGGACAAGGCGCCTGGATTTCGACGCGGTCAACGGCCTGCACATCCCCGGGGCCAACCACTTCAGCCTGCTCAATCACGACGCTGTCTACGATGCGCTGCACAGCTGGTTGTCGAGCACGCCCCGCCGCTCGCGTCAGGTGGATACGCTGTGGCCATGACTCTCGACCACGGCGATCCGGGCGACGCACCTGCCATTCCGCTGCCGACCGCTCCCCTGGCCAACGAGGCCCGCCCCTCGCCGGCCGAAGAAGCCAGAACAATCGCGGCCGGCACCAATACCGGCACCCTGGCCAGCCTCACCGCCGACGGCGCACCATGGGCCTCGTTCATCACCTACGGATTGCTCGACGGCGCACCGGTTCTGAGCGTGTCGCGACTGGCCGAACACGGCCGCAACCTGGCCGCCGATCCGCGCGCCAGCATCGCGATCGTCACGCCCGACATCCCCGCCGACCCCCTCGCGGGCACCAGGATCACCCTCGCGGGTTTCGTGGAACGGCCGACCGGCGCCGAGGCCGAAGCCGCCCGCGCGGCCCACCTGGCGGCGATCCCGGCGGCCAAGTACTACATCGACTACAGCGACTTCACCCTCTGGGTACTGCGGATCGAACGGGTGCGCTGGGTCGGCGGCTACGGCCGGATGGATTCGGCCTCGGCCGCCGATTACCTTGCCGCACAGCCGGACCCGATCGTCGCGCACGCAGCGCCCGGCATCGCGCACCTCGACGCCGACCACGCCGAGGCACTGCTGGCGATGGCCCAGCAGCTGGGTGGCTTCCCCGACGCCATCGCCGCCACCTGCGAGCGCGCCGACCGCTACGGCCTCGACCTGCGCGTGGAATCCCCCCGTGGAGTGGCGCGCACCCGGGTCGGCTACGCCGCCCCGCTGTCGGAGATCAGCGAATTGCGCGCGGCGACGGTCGAATTGACCCGACGGGCCCGCGCCACGAACTGATCACGCCTCGTACAGCTCGAGCGGCAGGTCGTCCGGATCGAAGAAGAAGGCCATCTGTTTGCCGGTGTGTTCATCGGTGCGCAGTTCCTCGGTCCGGACGCCACGCGCCCGCAACTCGTCGAGGGCAGCGGGCACGCTCGTCACCGCCAGCGCCAGGTGCCGCAGGCCCGCGGCTTCCGGCCTGCTCGGACGGGCAGGCGGGTCGGGGAACGAGAACAGTTCGATGCGGACCCCGCCGGGCAGCTCGATGTCGATCTTCCACGAATCGCGATCGGCCCGGTAGTTCTCGTCGAGGACGGCGCCGCCGAGGGTTTCGGTATAGAAACGCTTGGAGCGGGCGTAGTCCGTCGCGATGATCGCGATGTGGTGGAGCCCGAGAAATTGCATGTCGCTGTCGCGCTCAGGTCCAGAGAACCGCGACCAGCACATTCACGATCGCGAGGCCACCGGCGGCGTCGGTCATCCAGTCGATCTGCTTGCCCCGCTTCGCATCACCCCTGCCCATTTCGGCGAACGCGGCCACCGCGACCGCGACCGCCAGCTTCACCGCCAGCTTCGCCGTATCCGGCTCCTTGTCGAGCGAGTCGATGCCCGAAGCCATTCCGGCCAGGATCACGCCGGTGATCAGCTGCGCGCGAGCACCCCACACCATCAGCTCCGACACCACCGGGCGCCCCGCGACGTAGCCACCGACCACCGCGGCCATGCCGAGCAGATGGGTGACGACCACCAGGCTGTAAACGAATTCCATGGGTGCGAAGCGTAGTTCAGACGAAAACGGCCGGTACCCGAAGGCACCGGCCGGTTCAGACGAACTATTCCGTGGGGAGCTCAGACCACCTGCTGGTCCAGCAGATGCGCGTCCTTGCGGACACCGAAGGCGGTGATCACTTCCATGACACCGATGATGATCAGGAAGATGCCGACGACCCAGACCAGCGTGGACAGCGACGAGATCGGCCACACGATCAAGACGACACCGGCCAGCGCGCTGATGATGCCGTAGAAGATCTGCCAGCCGCGGCCGGGCACGCCCGGGTCCGAGATCGCGGCGAACAGCACGGCCACGCCCCGGAACAGCCAGCTGATACCGATCCACAGCCCGAGCAGCACGATCGAGGCCAGGTCGTCGCGGAAGCAGAAGACGCCGATGATCAGCGACAGCACACCGCTGATGAAGGACAGCACGCGAAAGCTGGTGCTCGGCAGGTGAGTGAAGGCGGCGATCAGCTGGAAGATGCCGCTGACAACCATGTAGATGCCGAACAGAATGCCCGCCACGAGCAGTGACGGACCGGGCCACACGAGCACGATGATGCCCAGGACCACCGCGAGGAGGCCGGTGACCAGAATTGTTTGCCAGGTCTTCTTGGCAAGAGCCGTCAACGGGCTCCCTAGCACGGTATTTGTCGTCATAACGAGATGTTATGCCCGGTCGCTCCGGTTTTCCGGACAATAGCTGGGGCTGTAATCGTGTCGCGATCGGGTGCCTCGCCCGCCGCGGCCATCGCACCGGCCCGTCACATCGTTGCCCTGGCGAAAAGTTTGGTCGGCGACCGTCTCGGGTAGATGAAGAATGTGTCGGTTGTACTCGTGCTGCAAGCTCGGGGCCTCGGTGAGCTTCTCTCCGCGGTCCCGGCTCTGCGTGCCCTGCGCCGGGCCGAACCACGCAAGCGGATCGTCTTGGCGGCCCCGCATCGGTTGGAGCAGATCGTCGACCTGATCTCCTCGGTCGACGAACTCGTCGCCACCGCCGATCCGGCCGCCTTGATCTGGGATGGTCCCGCGCCCGAATTGGCGGTGAACCTGCACGGCCACGACGGCGCCAGCGCACGAGCGCTGGCCGATACCGGGGCCGAGCGGATCATCGGCCATCGAACGCCCGCCCTACCCAAGCTCGCCGGTCCGCGCTGGGATCCGGAGGCGCATGTGGTCGACCGGTGGTGCCGTCTGCTCGAAGGCGAGGGCATCGACGCGGATCGACGTAACCTCGGGCTGGTTCCGCCGGTGGCCTCGATCAGCCGCCGCGACAGCATCGTCGTCCACATCGGCGCGGGCGCGCCCGCGCGCCGGTGGCCGCCGGAGCGATTCGCCGCGGTGGTGCGGCACCTGCTGGTGCTCGGCCGAGACGTTGTGCTCACCGGCGACCCGTTCGAGCACGACATCGCTCGACAGGTGGCCGCGCAGGCGGGCCTGCCCGACGACCGCGTCCTCGCGGGACGACAGAACCTCACCGATCTCGCGGCGACGGTGGCCGAAGCCGCCCTCGTGATCAGCGGCGATACCGGTGTCGCGCATCTGGCGACGGCATTCGGCACCCGCACGGTGCTTCTGTTCGGTCCGACGCCGCCGCGCCGGGGCGGCCCGCCCGCGCACCTGCTCGGCAGGCACGCGGTGCTGTGGGCCGGACAGGTCGGCGATCCCGACGGGCTCTCACCCGACCCCGGCTTGCTGCGGATCGGAGTGCCCGAGGTGATCTCGGCGGTCGACATGCAGCTGGACAAGCAGGCCTGGGCCGAATCCGGTAGGTCGCGCTACCGCCGAGTGGGCTGAGCCGGGTCGTCACCGACCGCGTCACGCAGCGCGGCGGCATGGGCCGCCAGCGCGCTCGGCCAGTATTTGTCGAGGTAGTCGCGGGCGTCGTTGAGGCCGCGGGGGTCCAGGGAGTAGAGGTGCCGGTTCCCGTCGCGACGCATACGGACCAGGTGGGCCTCCCGCAGCACGCGCAGGTGCTGCGACGCGGCCGAACTGGTGATTCCGGTGGCGGTAGCGAGGTCGGACACCGAACGGGGACCCTGCGGCAACGATTCGAAGATCGCGCGCCGGGTGGGATCGGATAACGCCGTGATGGCACGGACTCCGTTAGCGTCCACTGAATCAGTGTCCCCGGGATGCGATATTTCGGCAACGATCTTGACCAGCGACATTTCACCCGGTGAGTCCGAGGATGCCAGCTATCGTTAGGCTATTGTTATAGATCAACTGGGGTTTTGCCGCTTCGTGATCGCAGCCACAGGATTCGCCGCGAAGGTTACGGTTTAGCTACGTTCTAAAACATGTTCGTGACCAACCCGTTATCTGCTCGAGTCTCCGACGCCTTCGCAGGTCGTTGGGGAGGCGTGGTCGCGGGTGCGGTGGCTTTGTCCGCACTCGTGGGTACCTCCGTCGCCACTTTCAGTGAGCCCGAGAGCCCTGTCCCCACTACCACGATCGCCGCGGACGCCACCGAGGCCATCAACACGGGCCAGTCACCGTACCGCTTCACCGCGTACACCCCTGCCGAGGCCCAGGGCCCGCAGGGCGAGACCCCCGCCTCCGCCCCGATCCCGTGGGAAGAGCACCGCGAAGCGGTCGGCCTTGAACTGCCGGCGCTGCCGTTCATCGCTCCCCCGCCGCCGCCGCGCCCGCAGACCGTTCGCCCGGTCAGCGGCAGGCTGACCTCCTACTACGGCGCCCGCTGGGGCACCGCACACAACGGCATCGACTTCGGCGACCCGATCGGCGCACCGATCTTCGCCGTCACCGACGGTACCGTGATCGAGGCCGGGCCGGCTTCGGGCTTCGGCCTGTGGGTCCGCGTCCAGCAGGACGACGGCACCATCGGCGTGTTCGGCCACGTGAACGACATCCTGGTTCAGGTCGGTCAGCACGTCAACGCCGGTGACACCATCGCCACCGTCGGTAACCGTGGCAACTCCACCGGCCCCCACCTGCACTACGAGGTGCACGTGCCGGACGGCTCGCTCTACGGCGCCCCGATCGACCCGCACCCGTGGCTCGCCGCGCGTGGGATCGACGCCGGCGTCGCCCAGGACTGATCCTCACCCACTGATCGCCGCCCGACGCGCGATCAGAAATTCCCGAAGCCGCGCGACCGCGAGCGTCGAGTCATGGTCTCCCGAGACCAGGCCGACCTCGCGGTCGCGTTCGCCATCGATGGGGATCACCGCCAGGTCGGGATTGTCGACCTCGGCGGCAGGCAGGAGCGCGACCCCCTGCCCGAGCGCGACCAGGGCGCGCAGGGTCTCGAACTCGGTGATCTCGAATACCACTCGTGGTGTGAACCCCGCTGCGGCACACCAGGTGTCGAGCAGGGTGCGCAGCTGATAACTGGGCGGGTTCGCGATGAACGCCTCCTCGGCCAGTTCGGCGAGGTCGATGCGGGTGCGCCCGGCCAGCGGATGCGTGCGCGACACGTGCAGGTCGATGCGCTGACGTCCGAGGTCGACCGTCGGCAAGTCGGACGGGGGCGGGATCATCACCGCGAGGTCGAGCCTGCCGTCGCGCACCTGCTCGGCCAACGCCTCGCCGTGCGCCTGCACCAGATGCAGCCGGATTCGCGGCGCGCGGGTGTGGAACTGCGCGAGCAGCGAGGGAATGCTGACCGGACCCAGCGTGAGCGGGAACCCGAAACGCACCAGCCCGCTGTCGGGGTCGGCGTCGGCACGCACCCGGTGCACCGCGTCGTCGAGCGCGCGCACCAGTCCGCGCGTGCGTTCGTAGAGGTCACGCCCTTGCGGGGTGAGCGCGACGCCGCGCCCGACCGGCTGGAACAGGGCCACTCCGAGTAGCTGCTCCATCGTCTTGACGCGGCGGCTCAGTGAGGACTGCGGCACGCCGAGACGCTGGGCGGCCCGGGTGAAGTGACCTTCTTCGGCTGCCGCGTCGAAGGCGGAGAGAAGCGGGGCCAGCGCCTGCGCTCCCGACTCCGATGAATCATCCATATCCGGATCATATCCTCGGCAATTCCGTGTTGGACGGATCACTGCTCCCGGCGTGACGATAGAGGAACACAGCTCACGGGAGGTTCGACAATGAACGACACCACACCCCTCCGGCCCGAATCCGGCAGTGGCGAAGACATTCTCGACGCGGTGCTGATCGGCGGCGGCATCATGTCGGCCACGCTCGGCGCCCTGCTGAGCACGCTCGCGCCGGACTGGTCGATCGCACTGTTCGAGCGCCTCGGCGAACCGGCGGCCGAGAGCAGTCATCCGTGGAACAACGCGGGCACCGGGCACTCCGGGATGTGCGAGCTCAACTACATGCCCGACCCGAGCGAGGGGGCCAAGGCGGCCGTGATCGCCGACCAGTTCGCGCTCTCGCGCCGGTTCTGGTCCGCGCTGGCCCACCGTGGCGAGCTGGAACCCACCACATTCCTCACCCCGACACCGCATGTCACGGCGGTGTTCGGCGAGGCCGACATCGCCTACCTGCGGCAGCGCTACGCGACACTGCGGGAACTGCCCGCGTTCGCGGAGATGGAGTACACCGAGGACCGCGCGGTGATCGCCGACTGGGCACCGCTGCTCGTGCGCGGTCGGGCCGACGACGAGGCGATGGCGGCCACCCGGCACATCGCGGGCACCGATGTCGACTTCGGCGCGCTGACCAGGTCGCTGTTGTCGACGATGCGCGCGGCGGGCAACGCGGTGCGGATGCATCGTGAGATCACCGGCCTGACCCGAGGCAAGGACGGACTGTGGACCGTGCGCGGGCGCGATCTCGACAGCGGACGGCGGTTCCAGGTGCGAGCCCGGTTCGTGTTCGTCGGCGCGGGCGGATACGCGTTGCGGCTGTTGCAGCGGGCCGGGCTGCCGGAGGTGCGGGGGTACGGAGTGTTCCCGCTGGGTGCGCAGTTCCTGCGGACCGACAATCCCGAGGTCGTCGCCGAGCATCACGCCAAGGTCTACAGCCAGGCCGCGCTGGGCGCACCGCCGATGTCGGTGCCACATCTGGATCGTCGCGAGGTCGACGGCACGGGCGCGTTGCTGTTCGGTCCCTACGCGACATTCAGCACCCGGCTGCTGCGCCACGGCAAGCTCACCGACCTGTTCACCACCCTGCGACCGCACAATATCGTCCCGCTGCTCGCGGTCGGCCTGCGGAACTTCGATCTGGTCCGCTACCTCGTCACCGAACTGCTGGCCTCACCCCGGCGCAAGTTCGCACAGCTGCAACGCTTCTACCCGACCGCCGACCCCGCCGATTGGACCTTGATCCAGGCCGGGCAACGCGCCCAGCTGGTGAAACCCGATCGTCGACGCGGCGGAGTACTCGAATTCGGCACCGAACTGGTCTCCGGTGCCGACGGCAGCATCGCCGGGCTCCTCGGCGCGTCTCCCGGCGCCTCCATCGCACCGTCGATCATGCGGGATCTGCTCGAGCGCTGCTTCCCCGAACGCCGCTACGAATGGGCCCCACTGCTCGCGGAATTGCTCCCGCCTGCCGGAGCGACCACGGTTGCCTCGTAAGCGGCTGTCGCACAACTGAATCCGCACCCCGGCGGTAGTCGGGGTGCGGATCGCGTTCAGCGTGGGGCCGTCAGGAGAGCGCCGATCAGGCGGTGGCTGCGGGCGGTCATCTGGGCAGCCGTCTGATCGGGGTGGCGCAACCACCACAGGACCAGCGAGGTCACCGCGCCCATCCAGACATCGGTCAGCGCGGAAAGGTCGGTGGGGTCGGTGAGCTCGACGGCACCGATGGCGTCGGCGACACCGCGGGCGGCCTGGGCGGCGATCCGGCGACGGGCGGCGCGGACGGCGTCGGCGGCGGGTCCGTCGTCGGGGTGGGATCGATCGAAGAGCACGGTCCAGTCGTGCGGGCGCGGCTCCAGCGCGACGAAGATCGCGTCGAGGGTACGTTCGGCCTTGCTGAGACCACCCGCCCCGGCGATGGCGGACTCGATCGCGTCGAACAGCACACCCGCCGCCCGGTCCACGCAGGCGATGTAGAGCCCGTCCTTGGAGTGGAAATAGGTGTACACCAGCGGCTTGGACACTCCGGCGCGCTGCGCGACGTCGGCGAGGGAGAGCCCCGCGTAACCCACACGGCCGATTTCGGCGACAGCCGCGTCGAGGATCTGCTGTTCGCGCTCGGGGCGCGGGACGCCCTTGGTACCGGCTGTGCTCACCCAGCCATCCAACCATTGGACCCCCCGCCGGTTGACACCCAATTGGCCTCTTTGTAATTTACTATTAAGTAAATTCGCTGATCGTCCCCACCGCTCGACTCGACAGGAGTCCCCCGTGTTCGCCCAAGTCGCACAATCGGTGCTGCTCAACCCGCCCGCCCTCCCCGGCATGCTCGCGCGATGGGTCCGTGGTGAGCGGCAGGAGATCGCGGGCAAGACCATCGTGTTGACGGGAGCCTCCTCGGGCGTCGGTAAAGCCGCAGCGCATGCCCTCGGCCGGGAGGGGGCGCGGGTGGTTCTCGTCGCCAGGAACGCCGAACCACTGGCCGAGGTGCGCGACGCGGTCCGCGCCGACGGCGGCAATGCCGAGATGATCCCCTGCGACCTCGCCGACGCCGAGCAGAACGACGCACTGGCCAAGGCCCTGCTCGAGCAGTTCGGGACCGTCGATGTGCTGGTGAACAACGCGGGCCGTTCGATCCGCCGCGGCGCCGCCGACACCACCGACCGGTTCCACGATTACGAGCGCACCATGGCGCTGAACTACTTCGGGGCGACGCGGCTCACGATGGGACTGCTGCCGTCGATGCTCGACGCGGGCACCGGGCACATCATCAATGTCGCGACGTGGGGCGTGGCCGCCGGGTCGATGCCGCTGTTCACCGCCTATCACGCGTCGAAGGCCGCGCTGGGCGCGTTCGGACGCAGCCTCGGCGCGGAGACCAGGCGTCGCGGCGTGCACGTCACCACGATCGGCTATCCGCTGGTCCGCACGGAGATGATCGCACCCACCGGCAAATACGCCGACGCGGCGGCGCTGTCGGCCGAGGAGGCCGCCGACTGGATCACCACCGCGATCCGCACTCGCCCGGTCGAGCTGTACCCGACCTACACCCGCGTTCTGCAGGCACTCGCGCTCGTCTCCCCCCGTGCGGTCGATGCCGCGATCTGGCGCATGGGAATCTGAGACAACCCCTAGAACTCGGGTGGGACGACCCGTACCCCGGTATCGGAGTCGAACCGTTCCGCAGCGGGACGTGGTGTGGCGCACCGGATTTCTACCTTCGATCCATGGCGACGATCGATCTCACCCACACTCTTTCCCGGATCAGGTTCCACACCGCGCGCGATGGCACCGACCGCGTGCCCTGGCACGGCCCGCTGCTGGTGAATTCCGCGCTCATGGCCGCGTTGGTCGTGGTGTCGATCGTCGGGATGGTCGTCGACGACCGGCTGCTGCTCGGCGAGTCGGTGTGGCTCAAGCCTGCCAAGTTCGGCCTCGCCTTCGCCCTCTACGGCGTGACCCTGGCCTGGATCCTGCGGCTGCCACATCGCGGGCGGCGTGCCACCTGGTGGCTGGGCACCGTCTTCGCGATCACCGGCCTCGTCGATGTGGGGTTCATCGCAGTGCAAGCGGCACGCGGAACGTTCAGCCATTTCAACGACTCCGCCGATCCGGTCAACGAGATCGGGCAGCAGGTGTTCGCCTCCGGCGTGCCCGGATTGTTCCTCGCGAATCTCGTCCTGGCGGTGATCATTTCCTGGCAGAAGCTGGCCGACCGGCCGACCAGGATCGCGTTGAAGGCGGGGCTGTGGCTGGCGGTGACCGGGATGGCACTCGGATACCTGATGGGGCTCACCGGGCCGCAGCTCGTCCGCCAGGCCGATGGCACCGTAGTGGGATTGGTGGCCGGTCACACGGTGCGGCCCGGCGATACAGCACGTGACACTGCCGCGGGCATGCCGATCACCCACTGGAGCACCATCGGCGGCGACCTGCGCATCCCGCACTTCGTCGGCCTGCACGGCATCCAGGTGCTGCTCCTGCTCGCCGTCGTCCTGGTCGCCCTCGCGCCTCGATACGCCTGGTTGCGCACCGAAACGACCCGGGCCGCCCTGCTCGTGGTCGCCGTCCTCGGCTACTTCGGCCTGCTCACGCTCGTGGCCTGGCAGGCGCTGCGCGGACAGGCCCTCACCAGCCCCGACCTCGCGACCGCCGGCGCCGCCGCGGCCCTCGCGCTGTTCGTCGCAGGCGGCGTCACGGCCGTGTACCTGCGTTCGCGCGAGGCATTGTCGACCTGACGCCGTTGTCGCCCGCCCGATGCCGAGGCCCCGTGTCGCCCCACCGAATCACAGTGGGAAGCACGGGGTTTCGCGCATTCAGCGGAGCCGTTCCGCTTCCCTGGCCAACTGCACCAACGTCGCGCTCAGCTGCGCCAACTCCGCCGCGGAGGCACCCTCGCCCACCGCCGTCGCCACGTCCTCGGCCGCACACCGCGCCGCGAACCACCGATCCGCCAGATCCGCGGCTTCCTGCGCGGTCAGCACGACCGCGTCCTCGGGAATCCCGGTCCCCTTGAGACTGCTGCGGTGTTCATAGGCACGTTGGCGGCACGACTGGCGGCAATAGCGGCGACGCCGACCCGACTCCGAATCCACGATCTCCCGCCCGCACCACAGACAGGACAGCAGGCGACTGCGCGACATGATCGGAAACCCTATCGGCCCGTGCCGGTCTTCGCCGGTTCAGGTCTCGCTGAGCGGGCACCCTCGGCGATGTCGGCCGAGGCGACGCCGCGCGATTCGGGGGTCGACCGGCCTGTCCAGCCCTACGACTACAATGGAACAGTTCAGACTTCCCGTGCGTTGACGTAGTACTACGACGACCTGTTCTCGGCGAGTTCGGCGCCGAGAACAGCGGCGCAAGCCGCCGACAGGCACAGGAACCCGCGGCGCAAGCCGCCAAAAATTACAGGAGCACACATGGCAGATCGCGTACTCCGGGGCAGTCGGCTCGGAGCGGTGAGCTACGAGACCGATCGCGACCACGACCTGGCCCCGCGCCGGATCGCCCGCTACCGCACCGACAACGGTGAGGAATTCGACGTCCCGTTCGCCGACGACGCGGAGATCCCGCCCACCTGGTTGTGCCGTAACGGCCAGGAGGGGCAGCTCATGGAGGGCACCTCCGTGGAGACCAAGAAGGTCAAGCCGCCGCGCACCCACTGGGACATGTTGCTGGAACGTCGCAGCAAGGAGGAGCTCGAGGAGCTGCTCAAGGAGCGCCTCGACATCCTGAAGACCCGCCGCCGCGGGTAAGACGGTTCGACCGCACAACGCCGAAGGCCGCCTCCCCCACCGGGGAAGGCGGCCTTCGGCGTTCGAGGGCTTGTTCAGTGGCTCGCGACCTTGCGGTACTGCAGGAGGGCGGCCGGCATCGCGATGGCCAGAATGACCAGCGAGCAGATGATCGCGTAGAGGATGCAGTTCTCCGCGGCCCAGCCCGTCGCCGGGACGAAGGTGGGCGGTGAGTCGTTCTCGAAGAGCTTGCGACCCGCTGCCGAGACCGCGGTGATCGGGTTCCATTCGGCGATGGCGCGCAGGGGTCCGGGCAGCGTTTCGGCGGAGATGAACGCCGAGGAGATGAACGTCAGCGGGAACAGCCAGATCAGGCCCGCGCTCTGTGCCACTTCCACCGTCGGCGAGACCAGACCGGTCAGGGCGCCGACCCACGACATCGCGAACGCGAACAGCAAGATGATCGAGAAGGCGATCACGGCGTCGCCGAAGCTGCCGTGGATACGCCAGCCCACGATGTACCCGCAGATCGACATCACGCCAAGGCTCACGATATTGACGACCAGGTCCGACAGGGTCCGCCCCATCAACACCGCCAGCCGCGACATCGGCAGCGTCCGCATCCGGTCGATGATGCCCTTCTGCAGGTCACCGGCCAGCCCGACGGTGGTGAACGCGGCATTG
The DNA here is from genome assembly GCF_001613085.1 of Nocardia salmonicida NBRC 13393. Lineage (GTDB taxonomy): Bacteria > Actinomycetota > Actinomycetes > Mycobacteriales > Mycobacteriaceae > Nocardia > Nocardia salmonicida. The sequence continues at coordinate 17,067 of NZ_BDBR01000068.1, read as the reverse complement.
AACGCCACGGTCTGGGTGAAGATGCCCGCCAGCAGGAATTCGCGGTACTGATCGCCGCCGAGCGAGGCACCGAAGATGTAGGCGAACAGGAACACGAACATCAGCGGCTGGATGGTGGCGGTGACCAGCAGCGTCGGCACTCGCAGAATGGTGAGCAGGTTGCGGTAGGCGACGATCGCGCTGTCACGCACGAACCGGGCCCGCGGTTCCATCTCCTCGGGGCCTGCCGACCGCGGGGTGGTCGACTGGACCGGCAGGTCGCGGGTTTCGTACTCGTCCACCGTGACCTCGGGGGCACTCACGACAGGACCTCCTCTTGCACATCGTCGGTTTCGGGTTCGGGGATCGGCTCGGCCGGGGTGCCGGTGAGCGACAGGAAGACATCGTCGAGCGTCGGGCGTACGACGGTCGCGTCGAGAACGCAGACCCCCGCGTCGTCGAGGCGGCGCAGCGCTTCGACCATCGTGCGTGACCCGTTGCCGACAACCACCGACACCTCGTCACTGCCGGGGTCGTGGAGGGGTTCGCCGACGCCCACCTGGTGCAGCACCGACATCGCGGGCCACGGGCTCTGCCCGGCGGCGAGGGTGACGGTGAGCCGGTCGCCGCCGATGGAGGTCTTGAGTTCGTCGGCGGAACCACGGGCGATGACGGTGCCCTTGTCGATGACGGTGATCCGGTCGGCGAGCAGGTCGGCTTCTTCGAGATATTGGGTGGTGAGCAGGACGGTGGTGCCGTCGTCGACGAGATCGCCGATCACCTGCCACATGTCGAGGCGACCGCGCGGGTCGAGGCCCGTGGTCGGTTCGTCGAGCACCACCACCGGCGGTCGCGCCACCAGCGCACCGGCCAGGTCGAGACGACGTGCCATACCGCCGGAGTAGGTGCCCGCCCGCCTGCCCGCCGCGTGGTCGAGCCCGAACGCGGTGAGCAGTTCCTCCACGCGGGCCACGGACTGCTTGCGGCCCATCCCGTACAGGCGAGCCACCATGCGCAGGTTCTCGTAACCGGTCAGGTTCGCGTCGACCGCGGCGTACTGGCCGGACAACCCGATCCTGGTGCGCGCGGTGGCCGGATCGGCCAGCACGTCGATACCGGCGACCCGCACCGAACCGGCGTCGGGTCGCAACAGCGTGGTGACGATCCGCACGGTGGTGGTCTTGCCCGCGCCGTTGGGACCCAACAGCCCCAGTACGGTGCCCGCCGGGATCTCCAAATCGATTTCTTTCAGGACGCGCACCTTGCCGTAACTCTTGGCCAGGCCACGCACTTCTACCGCGAGACTCACGGATGCATCTCCTTCTGGCCGCTGCCGCACACGGTGATCTCCGGGATTCCGTCGAGGTGGCGATGCAGCACGGGGCCGATCGCCGCCAGCGATTCCGGTGTGGTCATCGCCGCGTGCCTGCAGGGCAGGTCGTGGTTGTGGATGTTGCCGGTGACGAACGGCTGCCAGGCTTGGGCACACCGGCTCGGATCGGCGGCGTTGATCTCGTCCGCCGTGGCGGTGAAGAACACGAGATCGCCGTCGAAGGTGCGCGGCCGGAACCGGTTTGCCATGACGGTGCCGTCGGCATACCCGGTGTAGAGGCGTTGCAGGTGGTCCACCGAGAGCGCGGCGAACGGGCCCGCCTGTGCCCGTAGCAGATCCGCCGCGTCGTGCAGGTCGAGGTCGGCGGGCAACGGTGCGCCGTCGACCAGGTCGGCGCCGAACTCACCGAGGATATCGGCGACGCTGGGCATCGAGGTGTCGAGCCAGCGGTCGCCGAGTTGGTAGCTGTCCATCATCGCGAGCAGTGCGACGTCTTCACCCGCTTCCTGCAGTTGCACCGCGATCTCCTGCGCGATCAGGCCGCCGAGCGACCAGCCGAGCAGGTGGTAGGGACCGTGCGGCTGGATCGACTTGATATGGGCGACATAGTGTCCGGCGGCTTCGGGAATCGAGGTGAAGCTGTCGTCGCCGGACACGTGCGGGGCCTGCAGGCCGTAAACCGGGCGCTGCGGGGCGAGATGAGCGAGCAGTCCCGCATAGCACCAGGCCAGACCGATCGCCGGGTGCACGCAGAACAATGGGGTGTCGTGCGGGCTGGTGGACGGGCGGATGGGCAGCACCGGGCTGGTCGCCGCCTCGATCACCGCCTCCGGGTCGGCGCCGTCGAGCTTGGCCGCGATGGCCGAGGGGGTGGCGTCGCCGAACATCATCTGGACGGGCATCTCGTAGCCCTGTTCACGCAGTGCCGCAACGACTTTGGTGGCCAGCAAGGAGTTGCCGCCGAGTTCGAAGAACCCGTCGTCCGCGCCGACCCGCTCCACCCCGAGCACCTCGGTGAACACCGCGCACAGTGCCCTCTCGGCGGCGGTCACGGGCGCGCGGTATCCACCGGACGCCGTGAACACCGGCTCGGGCAGCCGGGCGCGATCGAGCTTGCCGACCGGGCTCAGCGGTACCTCGTCGAGCAGCATGATCGCCTGCGGGACCATGTAGTTCGGCACGTGCCCGGCGACGTGGGCGAGCAGATCGGGCACGCTCGGCGCGGACCCGTTGCGCGCCTTCACATACGAGACGAGCGCGGTGACCCCGGCCTGCGTGGTGTGACCGATGGTGAGCGCCAGCTCGACATCGGCGTGCCGGGCGAACGCGACGTCGATCTCGCCGAGTTCGATCCGGAAACCGCGCACCTTCACCTGGTGGTCGGTACGGCCGACGTACTCCACGTCCAGCGCCGACCTCGCGCCGCTGCGCCAGCGCACCAGGTCGCCCGTGCGGTACATCCGTTCGCCCGGTGCGCCATAGGGATCGGCGACGAACCGCTGGGCGGTGAGACCCGGCCGGTTCAGGTAGCCGCGGGCCAGTGCCGAGCCGGCCAACTGCAGTTCACCGGTGACGCCGATCGGCGTCGGATGCAGTCGCCGGTCCAGCACGGTCGCCGCGACGCCACGGATCGGCCCACCGATGGTGATCGGCCCCTGCGGGTTCATCGCCTGCGGCATCAACGTGACGATCGTCGTCTCGGTGGGGCCGTACACGTTGTAGAAGTTGCGTCCCGGCGCCCAGCGGGCGAGCAGTTCCGGCGGCAGCGCTTCACCACCGGTGAGCACATGGGCAAGGGAATGCACGCCCGCCGGGTCGACGGTGCCGAGCGCGGCGGTGGTGACGAACGCGTGGGTGATCCGTTCCCGAATGAACACCTGCCGCAGATCCTCGCCACCGACCACCCCGGCCGGGGAGATCACCAGCGTCGCCGCACCACCGAGCGCGAACAGGATATCCAGCATGGCGGCATCGAAGCTCGGGGTGGCGAAGTGCAGCACCCGGCTGCCGGGTCGCACGTCGAAACGGTCGGCGGTCTCGGCGGCGAAATTCGACAGACCACCGTGGGTGACGACGACGCCCTTCGGTGTCCCGGTGGAGCCCGAGGTGTAGATCACGTACGCCGGATTGTGCAGGCGCAGTGGGCGAATGCGTTCGGCGTCGATGATCGGCGAGTCGTCGGTGCCGAGCACGGTGGCCCTGGTCTGCGGATCGTCCAGGACCAGCCAGCGGGTGTCGGCGGGCAGCCGATCACGATGCTCGAGCAGCGTCAGACCCAGTGCCGCATCGGAATCGGTGAGCATGTGACTGATCCGCTGTGCCGGGTAGTTCGGGTCGACGGGCACGAACGCGGCGCCCGCCTTGGCGACGGCGAGCATGGTCGCCACCGATTCCACCGAACGCGGAATACCCAGTGCCACCAGGGTTTCCGGCCCGACGCCCTGATCGATGAGAACGCGGGCGAGCCGGTTGGTCCACCGGTCGAGCGCGTCGTAGGTGACCACCGTGTCGCCGGCGCACAGCGCGACGCCGTCGCGCGAGCGGGCCACGGCGGCACCGAAGACCTCGGGCAGTGTGACCGGCTGCTCGGCGCGGGCCCCGTGCACCGGCGCCAGCGCGGTCCACTCGACCGCGTCGAGCAAGGCCAGGTCGCCGACCGCGGTGTTCGGGTCGGCGGCCACGGCGGTGAGCAGCCGGACCAGACGGTCGCCGAGCCGACGCGCGGTGACCTCGTCGAACAGGTCGGCCGCGTAGTTCACCGACAGGTTGATGCCGTCGCCCACCCGGTCGGCGGTCTGGGTTTCGGTGAAGGTGAACTGCAGGTCGAACTTGGCGATACCGGCGTCGGCGTCGACCGCTTCGATCCGCAGGCCGGGCAGTTCCAGCATGCGCACGGGACTGTTGCGCACCGAGAGCATCACCTGGAACAGCGGGTGATGTGCCTGTGAGCGCGCCGGGTTGACCACTTCTACGAGCCGTTCGAAGGGCAGGTCGGCATTGGCGAAGGCGTCGAGGTCTCCGTCGCGCACGGTGCGCAGCAGGTCGATGAACGCGCGCTCGTCGGCCACCTCGGTGCGCAGCACCAGGGTGTTGACGAACATGCCGATCATCGCGTCGAGCGCGGGATGCCCACGGCCGGCGCTGGCGGTGCCGACGGCGACGTCCTCGGTGCCGGTGACCCGGTGCAGCAGTACCGCCAGGGCCGCGTGCAACACCATGAACATACTGACGTTGTTCGCGGTGGCGATGCCGCGCAGCGCCCGGTGGGTCGCCGCGTCGACCGCGCAGTCGACGGTGCCGCCCCGATAGGAGGGCACCGGCGGGCGCGACCGATCGGCGGGCACGGTGAGCAGTTCGGGCAGGCCGTCGAGCACGCCGCGCCAGTGCTCGAGCTGCTTGCTGATCAGCGAATCGGGATCGTTTTCGGTGCCGAGGAGGTCCTGCTGCCACAGCGTGTAGTCGGCGTACTGGATCTGCGGGATCTGTTCGCCGAACGGTTCACCGATCTGGATGCCACGGTAGGCGGCGGCCACTTCGGCGGCGAGCGGTTCCAGCGACCAGCCGTCCATCGCGATGTGGTGCACGACCAGCACCAGCACATGCTCGGTGGACCGGGCGACGGCGAACTTGGCCTTGGTCGGCGCCGACTGCCCGGTGTGGTCGACGCTGATCAGCGCCGCCCGCATCGGCACCGAGGCCGACAAGTCGAATCCCGGGGTGACGAAACGGGTCACGGCCGTTTCGACCTCACCGGCGGTGGCCGTCGCGTGGAACAGGGTGACGGCGGCGATCGCCGGGTCGAGCACCAACTGCTCGGGCTCCCCCGAGCTTTCCGGGAACACCGTGCGCAGCGTCTCGTGCCGACGCTGCACCGTGTGCAAAGCGGCGATGAGTGCATCGAGGTCGACGGTGCCGTGCAGACGCAGTACGACCGGGATGTTGTAGGCCCCCGACGATTGGCTCTCGCCCTGCGCGCCCGCGTTGAAGCGGTTGAGGAACCACAGCCTGCGCTGCGCCGCCGACAGCGGAATCCGTTCCGGTCGACGCTGCGGCACCAGGTCCGGCCGGTACTCGTCGCCGGACGGTCCGGATTCGATGAGCGCGGCGAGCTCGGCGACCGTCGGCGTAGCGAACACGGTGCGCACTTCCAGGCGCACATTGCTGGCCGCGGCCAGGCGGGCCACCAGTTGGGTGGCCAGCAGCGAGTTGCCGCCGATGTCGAAGAAGCTGTCGGTGGCGCAGACCTCGCTCGCCCCGACCAGATCCTCGAACACCCGCGCGACGGTCCGCTCGGCTTCGGTCTGTGGCGCCCGGCCCGCGGTGGCGGTGAATTCCGGATCGGGCAGCGCGGTGCGGTCCAGCTTGCCGACCGGCGTGAGCGGCACCTGGTCGATCAGGTTCAGCGACGCCGGAACCATGTGCCCGGCCAGCCGGACCATCGCATGACGCTTCACCCCGGCCACTTCGGCCGGGTCGATGCCCTCGTTCAGCTGGATCCAGGCGACGATCCGATCGTCGCCGGCGATCCGGCGCACCTCGGTGTGCGCGAAGCGGACCTCGGGATGGCTGCCGAGGACGGCGCTGATCTCGCCGAGTTCGATCCGGAAACCACGCACCTTGACCTGATGGTCACTGCGACCGAGGTAGTCGATCTCCCCACCCGCGGTCCAGCGCACCACGTCGCCGGTGCGGTACATCCGGCTGCCCGCCGGGCCGAACGGATCGGCGATGAATCGTCCGGCGGTCAGGCCGTAGCGCTCGTGATAGCCCTGGGCGATACCGGCGCCACCGATGTAGAGCTCACCCGGCACTCCGGTGAGGACCGGCCGCAGCCGTTCGTCGAGCACGAGGGCCCGCGAACCGCGCACCGGCGTTCCGATGGCCACCGGGACACCCACCCGCAGCTCCGACATCGCGGCGATGACGGTGAACTCGGTGGGCCCGTAGGCGTTGACGAACCGCCGGCCCGGCGCCCAGTTGTCCACCAGGTCGGGTGGCACCGCCTCGCCACCGGCCATCAGACCGCGCAGCATCGGCAGCGGGTGGCGGGTGGCATCGATGGAGGCCAGCACCGCGGGCGTCAGGAAGGTGTGGGTGATCTGCTCGTGTTCGAGCAGGGCCCCGAGTTCGTCTCCGCCGTAGATGTCGATCGGGCCGATCACCATCTCGGCGCCCGAGTAGACGGCAAGGAGCATGTCCAGCACCGAGACGTCGAAACTGGGCGTGGAGAAGAAGAACGTCCTGGAGAACCGATCGAGACCCATGCGTTCGCGCAGGTCGAGCGCGAGGCTCGTGAGACCGCTGTGGGTGACGGCGACACCCTTGGGCAGGCCGGTGGAGCCGGATGTGTAGATCTGATAGGCCAGGTCGGCGGTGCGTACCGGACGGATCCGCTCGGCATTGCTGATCCGGACCCCGTCGTAGCCCGCCAGTTCGGCGTTCAGCTCGTCGTCGTCCATCAGCAACCACTGGGTGTCGATCGGGCCCGCGGCCTCGCGTAGTGCGTCCGCGTCGGCGCGCACGGTGATGACCGCGCCTGCACCGGAGTCGGTGAGCATGTGCCGCACCCGGTCGGCCGGGTAGCGCGGGTCGACGGGGACGAACGCCGCACCCGAGGCCGCGACGCCGAAGATGGCGAGGGCGCAGTCCAGAGAACGGGTCAGACCGACCGCCACGCGGTCGCCGGTGCCGATCCCGCGAGCGATCAGAGCCCGACCGAGCCGGTGTGCCCGGTCGGCGACTTCGGCGTAGTCCAGCTCGCCCACTTCCCCGCTGACACTGCCCCCGGCGAACCAGCGCAGCGCGGGCCGACGCGGATACATCGTCGCCGCGCCGTCGAGAATGTCGGCCAGGATGACCGGCGTGACCGCGGCCGGTCCCTGGGCCGGGACGTGATCGCGATGTTCGAGCACGGTGAGCGGGTCGAGATCGGACACGAGCCGCCGCGGGTCGGCGGTCACCTGGGTGAGGATCTGCACGAACCGATCGGCGAGGGTGTCGATGGTGGCGGCGTCGAACAGTTCGGCGGCGTAGACGAACTCGAACCGCAGCCCGTCCTCGTCGGCGGGCGCGACCCGCAGTTCCAGATCGAACTTGGCCAGCGCGATGTCGAGCTCGCGCGCGTCCAGCCGCAGACCGGGCAGTTCCAGCGTCGGCGTGCGGTTGTCCTGCATGCTCAACGCGACCTGGAACAGCGGGTGCCGGTTGCTCGCCCTGCTCTCCCGGCCGAGCGCGTCGACGACGCGTTCGAACGGCACATCGGCATGGGCGAGGGCGGCCAGTTCGCTGTCGCGGTCGGCGTGCAGCAGTTCGGTGAAGCTGCGGTCGGGGTCGACATCGGAGCGCAGCACCAGGGTGTTGACGAACATGCCGACGAGGTCGTCGAGCTGGATGTCGGTGCGCCCGGCGACCGGAGTACCGATGGGGATGTCACGTCCGCCGGTGATGCTGCGCAGCAGCACCGACAGGGCAGAGCGCACGACCATGAACAGACTGACACCGGTATCGGCTGCCAGCTCGGCCAGTGCTTGTTGCAGCGGCGCCGAAACCTGGCAGGTGACGGTGCCCGCCGCCCCCGTCGGTTCGACCGGACGGGGGCGGTCGAACGGCAGCGGCAACTCGTCGGGCAGCTCGGACAGGGTCTCGCGCCAGAACGCGAGCTGGGTGGCGGTGATGCTGTCCGGATCGTCCTCGGAACCGAGCACGGCCCGCTGCCACAGGCTGAAGTCGGCGTACTGCACGGGCAGCGGCGCGTGCTCGAAGGCGGTGCCGCCGGTCCGCGCTACGTACGCCATGGCGAGATCACGCGTCAGCGGGCCGAGCGACCAGCCATCGGCGGCGATGTGGTGCACGACGACGCCGAGCAGGTGCTCGTCGGATGCGGTGCGCTGCAACGACACTCGCAACGGCGTCTGCCGGGTGAGATCGAAGCCCTGGCGTGCCAGCGCGGTCAGCGCCGCCTGCGCCCGATCCGGTGCGGAGTCGACGACCTCGATCACCGGCATCGCCTGCGCGAGCGGCAGGATCACCTGCTGGGCGCCGGAGAGGTCTTCCGGGAACACCGTGCGCAGTACTTCGTGACGCTCCACCAGGTCGGTGAGGGCGCCCCGCAGCGCGTCGACGTCCAGATCTCCGCCGATTCGCAAGACGAATGCGATGTTGTAGGCACTGGATTCGGGGGACAATCGGTTCAGGAACCACAGTCGTTGCTGCGGCAACGACAGTGGTATGCGTCCCGGGCGCGGGGTGTGTACCGCCAGCGCCACCCGCTGCGTCCGGGGCGCTTCCGTGATCAGCCGGGCGATGCCCGCCACGGTCGGCGCCTCGAAGATCTGACGGACGGGCAGGTCCACCTCGAAGTCGGCGTGCAGCGCGGCGGCGAGCCGGGTGGCCAGCAGCGAGTTGCCGCCGATGTCGAAGAAGCTGTCCTCGGCGCCGGGGATCGGGCGACCGAGAATCTCGGTGAACACCGCGGCCACCCGCATCTCGAGGTGTGTGCGCGGCGCGCGCGACCCTCCGTTGACCACGAATTCCGGTGCGGGCAGCGCCTTTCGGTCCAATTTGCCCGCGGGGGTGACCGGCATCGCGTCGAGCACCGCCAGCGCGGCGGGCACCATGTAGCCCGGCAGCCTGCCACGGGCGGTGTCGAGCAGGGCGGCCGGTTCGACCGGGCCGTCGGCGGTGACATAGGACGCGAGCCGCTGCTGCCCCTGCTCGTCTACGTGGACAATGGTCAGCGCGGACCGCACGCCTGGGTGTTCGCGCAGCACATGGTCGATTTCGCGCAGTTCGACCCGGAAGCCACGGATCTTGATCTGATCGTCGGCGCGGCCGAGGAAACGCAGGCGGCCGGTCATATCAGCGACCACGAGATCGCCTGTGCGATACATCCTTTCGCCGACTCGCCCGTGCGGGTTGGCGACGAATCGCTGCGCGGTGAGCGCCGACTTGCCGAGGTACCCGCGAGCCAGACCGGGCCCGGAGACGTACAGCTCGCCCGGCGTCCCCGGCGGCACCGGGTTCATCCTGCCGTCGAGGACGAACAATCGCATGCCGCGCACGGGTGCGCCCAGCGGCACCGGCTCCCCCGGCACCATGGCCGCGCTCGCGGTGACCGCCACGGTGGCCTCGGACGGGCCGTACATGTTGTGCATCCGGTATTTCGTGGCCCAGGCCTCGACGAGCTCGTCCGAGCATGCCTCGCCGCCGACGATGACCGTGCCGAGGGCCGGGAACTCACCCGCGGGCACCGTGGCCAGCGCGGCGGGGGTGATGAACGCGTGGGTGATGCGTTCCGAGCGCAGGAAACCGGCCAGTTCCGCGCCGCCGTAGAGATCGGCCGGGGCGACCACGATCGTCGCGCCCGCGGCGAACCCGAGCAGCAGTTCGAGCACCGAGGCATCGAAGCTGGGCGAGGAGAAGTGCATGGTGCGCGCGTGCTCGGTCACCTTGAACAGTTGGGTCTGTTCGCTGGCCAGCGAGGCGATACCCGCGTGGGTGACCACGACGGCCTTGGGGATGCCGGTCGAGCCCGAGGTGTAGATGAGGTAGGCGGGCTGACCCGCCCGCATCGGATTCCTGCGGTCGGCGTCGGACAGCGGGGTCGCGGAGCGGACCGCGCAGTCGGCCTCGAAATCGGCCGTTCCGAACACCATCCACTCCGGTGACCGCCGGTGCTTGCCGGTGATGGTGGGCAGCGCGGCGAGGTGTTCGGGCAGGGTGAGCCCGAGCGTGGCGCCGGAGTCGCCGACCATGTGCGCGATGCGTTCGGTCGGGTAGGCGGGATCGACGGGCACGTACGCGGCGCCGGTTTTGGCGACCGCCCAGATGGCGATGATCGACTCGAGGCTGCGCGGCAGCGCGACGGCCACCACCGATTCGGGGGCCGCACCGTGCGCGATCAGGCTGCGCGCCAACCGGTTCGAGCGTTCGTCGAGCTCCCGGTAGGTGGTGTCGAAACCGAGGTAGCGCACAGCCACCGAGTCGGGCAGGTGTTGCGCGGTGTCGCTGAGCAGCCGGGCCAGCGTGCCAGCAGGCTCGGCGGGCGCGCCGGCCACCGGAACCAGTCGGGCGATCTCGCGGCGGTCGAGCACGTCGAGGTCGCCGACGGCCGTGTCGGGGGTCGCGACGGCGGCGGCCAGCAGCGTGGTGAACCGCCGGGAGATGGCCTCCACCGTGGCGCGATCGAAGACGTCGGTGGCGAAACCGAATTCGGCGTGCAGTGGTCCGTCGTCGTGGTTGTCGCGCACCTCGAGCTGAAGATCGAATTTGGCGACACCGATCTCGATCGGCACCAGTTCCGCTGTGACACCGGGCAATTCGACGCTCAGCTCGGGAGTGCGGTCGTAGGACAGCATCACCTGGAACAGCGGATGTCTGCTGGTCGAGCGATCGGGGTTGACCAGTTCCACGAGTCGTTCGAAGGGCACGTCGGGGTTGGCGAAGGCATCGAGATCGGTCTCGCGGACCAGGTCGAGCATGCGGTCGAACCCGGCATCGAGGTTCACGTCGGTGCGCAACACCAGGGTGTTGACGAACATGCCGACCAGCTCGTCCAGCGCCGGATCGGACCGGCCCGCGATGGGCGTACCGATGGTGACGTCGGTACTCGCGCACAGCCGGGCCAGCAGGGTGGCCAGCGCCGCGTGCAGCACCATGAACATGCTCACCCCGCGACCGGTCGCGAGTTCGGCTGCCGCACGCCGGGTTTCGGCGTCGATGACGAATTCGACGGTATCTCCGCCGGTGCCACGCTGCATCGGCCGCGGCCGATCGAGCGGCAGGTCGAGCTGATCGGGCAGCCCGGCCAGCGCGCCGCGCCAGTGCCCGAGCTGACGCGCGATGGGCGCTTCGGGGTCGGTTTCCTCACCGAGCAGTTCGCGCTGCCACATCGCGAAATCGGCGTACTGCACCGGCAGCGCCGCCCACTGGGGTGCGGCGCCGCCCGCGCGCGCCGACACCGCGACCATCAGATCCCTGGCCAACGGGGCGACCGACCAGCCGTCACCGCTGATGTGGTGCAGCACCACGAGCAGCAGGTGATCCTCGGGGCCCACCCGGTACAGCGCGACCCGCAGCGGTGTCTCGGTCCGCAGATCGAAACCGCGCCCCGCCACCTGCGCTGCCAGCGCGGGAATCTCGGCGGCGGACACGTCCACCGGCGTGAGTTCGGGTTCCACCCCAGCCGCCGGGTGGATGAGCTGGTACGGGCCGTCGGGGCCCTCGGGGAAACTGGTGCGCAGGCTCTCGTGACGGTCCAGCACGTCACGCAGACCCGCGCGCAACGCGTCGAGGTCGAGATGTCCGGTGAGCCGCAGGGCCAAGGGCATGTTGTAGGCGGCGGCGTGTTCGGCGAAGCGGTTGAGGATCCACAGCCGCTGCTGGGCCAGCGACAGCGGCACCAGTTCGGGCCTGCGCACGGGAACCAGTTTCGGCGTGGAGGTTTCGGGCCGATGGGTGCTGATGTAGGCGGCCAGCGCGGCGATGTCGGGCGACTCGAACATTTCCCGGATGGTGAGGTTCGCGTCCAGGGTGGTGTTGATCCTGGCGACCGCACGAGCGGCGACCAGGGAGTTGCCGCCGAGGTCGAAGAAGCTGTCCTCGACACCGATCGCGGTGCCGTCCAAGGCGAGAACCTCGGTGAAGATCTCCGCGAGTGCGCATTCCAGTTCGGTCCGCGGCGCCGCGGCGCCTGCGGTGACCCGCACGCCCACCTCCGGCGCGGGCAGCGCTTTGCGGTCGACCTTGCCGTTGGCGTTCAACGGCAGTTCGTCGAGCACGACCAGCGCCGAGGGCACCATGTAGGACGGCAGGCCGCGGCGCAGTGCCGAGAGCAGGGCGGTGGGCTCCGGCGCCGAGGCGCCCCGCGCGGCGACCACGTAGGCGACGAGTTCGTCGTCACCGGTACGCCCGGCGCGAGCGACGCAGACGGCGCGGGCGATCCCGTCCTGGGCGAGCAACGCAGATTCGATCTCGCCGAGTTCGATCCGCAGTCCGCGGATCTTCACCTGGAAGTCGGTGCGGCCCAAGTATTCCAGGACACCGCCGGCGATCTGCCAGCGCGCCAGGTCACCGGTGCGATACATCCGCTGCCCCGGTGTGAACGGATCGGCGACGAACCGGTCGGCGCTCAGGTCGGGGCGGCCGAGGTAGCCGCGAGCCAGCTGCACGCCGGCCAGGTACAACTCGCCCGCGACACCGGGCGGCACCGGTCGCAGATGCGCGTCGAGCACGTAGGTCTGGGTGTTCCACACCGGCGAACCGATCGGCACCGTGGTGGCGTCGGCCGGGCACGGCCAGTAGGTGACGTCGACCGCGGCCTCGGTGGGCCCGTAGAGATTGTGCAGTTCCGGTCCCCCGTCGGGACCGTGCAGCGCGGCATGGAAATCGCGAACGGTGGCGCCCGGTAGCGCCTCGCCACTGCAGAACACCCGGCGCAGTCCCGCCCCGCCGCGCACGCGCGGGTCGGTGACGAACAACGACAGCATCGACGGCACGAAATGTGCTGTGGTGATAGCCCTTTCGGTGATGATCCGCGCCAGGTAGGCCGGGTCGCGATGCCCTTCGGGAGCGGCGACCACCAGGCGCGCACCGACCTGCAGCGGCCAGAAGAACTCCCACACCGACACGTCGAAGGTGGCCGGGGTCTTCTGCAGGACCGCGTCGGTGTGATCGATGGGGTATTCGGCCTGCATCCAGCGCAACCGGTTCACGATCGCGGCATGCGTGACGCCGACGCCCTTGGGCTTACCGGTGGAGCCGGAGGTGAAGATGACGTAGGCGAGGTGCTCGGGCCGCAAGGGCGCGCGACGGTCGGCATCGGTGATCGGCGCGACATCGTTGCCGCTCACGTCGAGGGCGTCCAGATCGATCCGGACCGTGCCCGCGGGCAGCCGGACACCGTCGCGATCCGCGGTGAGCACACACACCGGATCCGCCTGTGTCACCACCGCTTCGATGCGATCCACCGGATGCTCGGGATCCAGCGGCAGATAGGCCGCGCCGGTCGCGAGCACCGCGTAGATCCCGACGACCAGATCGATACTGCGGTGCAGGCACACACCGACGGTGGTCTCCGGGCCCGCGCCGCGGGCGATGAGTTCACGCGCCAGCTGGTTCACTCGGTCGCCGAGTTCGGTGTATCCGATGGTGCGGTCACCGAATTCGAGACCGACGGCATGCGGGCTACGGCGCACCTGCTCCTCGAACAGCGAGACCAGGGTCGCGGCCTGCATCGGCATCTCGGTGCTGTTCCACTCCCGCAGCACCCTGTCGTTCTCCGCGGCGGTGATCGCGGTGAGCGTGTAGGTGGGGGTGGTCGGCTCGGCAGCGAGGAAGCGCGCGAGGAAGTCGAGGTAGCGGGAGTGGTGGGCAGCGTTCTCGGACTCGCCGTAGAGCTTCGGGTTGGCCTCGAAGTCGAGTTGGATGCGGCCGCCGTCGCCGTTGTAGATGTTGATCGAGAGGTCTTCGACGGGTCCGGTGGCGAGAACGTTGACCTGACCGGCGATATCGTCGAACTTCAGCTCGTCGTGGAACAGCATGATGTTGACCATCGGCCCGAAGAAACCACGCGCGTCGCGGGAGTAGCCGCAGTCGCGACGGATGTCGTCGGAGCGATAGCGCTGGTGCCGCAGCGCGCCGGTGATCTGCAGTTCGGTCTGGCGCACGACGTCGGCGACGGTGGTGTGCTCGTCGAACCGGACCCGCAGCGGCACCACGTTCGACACCACGCCCGCCGAACGGCGCAGCGCGACCGTGGTACGGGCCGAAACCGGCAGGCTCAGTACGACATCGGGGTCACCGGTGACCGAGCGGACGTAGGCGGCGAGTGCGGCGACGATGAGCGCCGAGTTGGCCGAACCGTGGGTGGCGATCGCGTCGGTGAGCAGGGTGTCGAGGTCGGTGTCGAGCACCGCGGTGGCCCGGTGGCGACCCGCGGCGTGGCTATCGCCCGCGGCGGTGACCGACGACAGTGTCATCGGTTCGCCCACGCCGGCGAGCTGTTCCATCCAGTACTCGCGGTCGGCGCGGAATCGGGTGGACTCCCGGTAGCGGGATTCGTCGGCGTAGAGGTCGACGAGCGCGGCGGCCCTCGACACCGACGGTTCGCGCTGCTCGCCGACGGCGGTGTAGATCTCGGCGGTGCGCGAGAGCGCGTTCATCGCACCGTAACCGTCGATGACGATGTGGTGTCCGCGCTCGTACCAGAACCATTCCCGGTCACCGACCCGCAACACCACATTGATGGTGAGGGGCTCGTGCTCCATGTCGATCGGGGTGCTGGCGTGGGAGTTCATCCATCCCAGCGCGGCAGCGCGCGGGTCGGATTCGCCGCGCAGATCGAGCCGAGCCCAGCCGGGCCGCCAGGTCGGATCCACTCGCTGGTGGGGTACGCCGTCGATCTCGAGTAGGCGGACATGTCCCACTTGGGATTCCGCGCCGTAGCGCTCCACCGCGTAGAGCAGCCTCCCGACATCGAGATCACCGCGCAGTTCGACGTAGTGAGCGATGGTGAGCGGGATGTCGGGCCGGATCCGTTGCGCGTACCACAGTGCTGTCTGACCGGGTGAGAGGGCGAACGGTTGGCCCGGGTCCTCGTCGGTGACGCTCGAGCTGACGTGGTCGGTGGCCAAAGAACTCATCAAGCACTCCGTTTCTGCCTTGTGTCACAACTCCCCGAGCAGCGCCCGGGCACACGAGGACCCAGGGCGTGGCTTTACCACGCCCATGATTCGGAGTACTCCGGCAGCCGGATGGCTACCGAGATGGATTTATTTTGATCTCTTTGGATTACGCCCCTGCAGCTGCAACTTGGTGCCGCTTCCCCCGGGTTGAAACAAACCGCTTATTCAGAATTGTCCGAAATCCGCACAGACTTCGTCGGATTCACTCGGCGGCGTCGAAGAAATACCAGCCCGACGCCGATCGCGGACAGGATAACGGACGCCAGTTCAGGCCATACACCGATTCGGGTAGCGATTGTCGTAGCGTCGCGCAAAGGTAGCTGAGCCACCAGCGCGGCGGGGACGACCTGCTCGGTGCGCTGCCTGAGCACGCCGTCAGCAGTGATGATCCCACTGACTCCCGTGGTTGCTGCGACCACCAGCGCGCGCCCGTGTTCGACCGCGCGCACCCGCGACATGGCGAGTTGCTGATAGGTCATCTCGCTCTCACCGAACGTGGCGTTGTTGGTCGGCACTGTCAGCAGTTGGGCGCCCGCGGCGAGAGATTCCCGAAATGCTCGATCGAAAGCGACCTCGTAGCAGGTCGCCACACCGATCGGAACACCGGCGGCCGTCACCGTTCCGTCACCGTTACCCGGCACGAAATAGCCCGCACGATCAGCATAGGAAGAGAACAAACGGAAGAAACCACGCATCGGCAGGTATTCGCCGAACGGCTGGATGATCTTCTTGTCGTGTCGCTCGCCCGGGCCGGCCGTGCCGTTCCACACGATCACCGAGTTGGTGGTCGTGCGGTCACCATTCACCAGGACTGCGCCGACCAGGATCGGGGCGCCGATCTTCACCGAGGCTTCGGTGATCTCCGCGGCGGCGTCGGCATTACGCAGTGGATCGATATCGGAGGAGTTCTCGGGCCAGATCACGATGTCGGGCCGTGCGGCCTGTCCGCGGGTAACGGCGTCGGCCAACTCCTCGGTGCGCCGGACGTGGTTGTCCAACACCGCACGGCGCTGGGCGTTGAAGTCGAGCCCGAGCCGCGGCACACTGCCCTGGATGGCGGCGACCGTGATCGTCCGGGTGCCCGCATCCGGGTCGGGCAGCGTCGGCCGCAGGATCACTCCGGCCAGGGGCATGATAGCCACGGTCACCACGGCGGTGGCAAATCCCATGCGCGCGGCGCGGGTATTCGCGCGCGGCGCGGGGGTGCGCGCCCAGGCGAGCAGGCGCAGCGAAAGGGCAGCCAGGCCTGTGCCGGTCAGCGCCACCGCGAAGCCGACCAGCGGCGCGCCACCGTAGGCAGCCAGCGGCAGATACCAACCATCGGCTTGCCCGAACGCGACACGTCCCCACGGGAATCCACCGAACGGGAAACTCGACCTGACCCATTCGCTCGCGGTCCACGCCAGCGCGAGCCACACCGGCCAGCCCGGCAGCGCGCTCAACCACCGGGCGAGCACGCCCCACAGCCCGAAGTACAACGCGCACACCGTCGAGAGCGCCAGCCACGGCACCGGCCCCACATAGATCCCGGTCCAGGGCAGCAGCGGCACGAAGAACGCCAGCCCGCCGAGCATCCCGTGGCCGAACCCACCACGCAGCTTGCCCGGCCCGCGCACCGCGAGGGTGAGCAGGGCGATGGCGACCGGCGCGAGGAACCAGAACGGGCGGGGCGGGAAGCTGCCGAACAGCAACAACCCGCCCGCCGTCGCCAGCAGCATCCGCAGCATCATCGTGGAGTTCTGTCCCTTGTCCGTGTCGGCGACGTCGGACGTCGTAGCGTCGGGATGGGTCGTAGCGGGGTCGATCATGGTGTGCTGCTCCGTGATTCGTTGCCGGCGTGGTGCCGACGGCGGGTCAGGCGGTGTAGATCGTGGTGCCGTTGTGCACGGTGCGCAGGCAGGTCGGCAACTCGGCACCCGGGTCAAGGCGTGGGAGCCCGGGGACCCGGGAGCGGGGGTCGGTGGACCAGCGCTGCACGGTATCGGCGGCCGCGGCGACGACGAGGTCGCCCGCATCCCAGACGGCGTAGGAGGCGGGGGCGCCGGGGACCAGCGTGCCCGCCATGCCGTCGCG
>NZ_BDBR01000067.1 GCF_001613085.1 Nocardia salmonicida NBRC 13393 | reverse complement strand
ACGCGCGATCGCTTCGAACTCATCGATCCCGCTGGCACTGATGGCTTCGTAGTGCCCGTCAAGGTCCTCGATCGGACCACCCAGATCAGGCAGTCCTGCTCGGCGCCACATCCGCAAGTACAAGCCGAACGCGGTGGTGTTCAACGGCGTCACGAGACTGGCCCGCATCAGCAACAACACAACCTCCACCGAGGTCCCGGGCTTGGTCAAGACGCCGGTCGCAACCCGCTCGATCAGCGCCCGGGCATGGGCCCGATAAATGAACTCGGTGGTCATCCGTTCGTGCGTCGCGGTCAACAACGAAAAGCTGTGATGCAACACATCTGCGACATCGGGATGTCGCTGTTGCGCTCGACTGATCTCGTCTTCGGCCCAGTCTTGCTGTGTGAGTGTCGTTGTGACGATCTCGGTGAACACTGGTCCCGCAATTTCGCGAGGTGACGGTTCGAACCTGTTGAGGGCGTGAGTCATTGTTGTCCCTTCTGCGCAAACGATGCGACGGACGAATGGTCAGTGCCGGAGTGCGGTGAAGACCGCCCGGTGCTACGCGCGGCCGCTCTGGCGCGTGGTTCGCCCCATTGCTGGGCGAGCGCCCATGGCTCAGGCGTAGTCTGACGATGGAAGAGCCGCTGGTCGGGCCATTCTCAGGAGATTGAGATGCCTACTGGCAAACAACGACGTTCCAAGCGCGATCCCGAATTGAGTCGGCGTTTGGATGAGGTCCATAACGTGATGAAGGTTCGGCGTGACGCAGCCGAACGCCGCGAGACCGCGACGATGGACGCGGTCCAGACCTACCTGCAAGCTTCAGGATCGATCCGAAAGTGCACCGGGCTACGTGATCAGCGCGTTAGTGAGCTGCGCAAACGGATCGAACAGCTAGAAAACGAGTACGAGGCCGAGGTCACTGAGTGGCGCGGTCAGCAAGCGGGCGCGGTGGCGGCGATGCGCGACTTGGGGGAGTCCGATGACAGCATCGGTGAACTTCTCGAATTGACCAACAAACAAGTGCGACAACTGATGGCCTCGGCCCGAGGGTCCAATAGGACAGCGAATAATCCTGATCTGCGGGAGCGCGGTCTACTCCCCGGATTTGCCCAGGGACCTGGACGCACAGAGGTCCAGAGGGAACCGCAGGTCATGCCAATTACTGAGGAATCGGACGGTCAGAGTTTGGCGTAGCCGCCGGTGTTCCAGACATGCCAACGGAATTGGCTGGGTGCGAGGGCGACCCGGTAGGGGATACCAGGTTCTGTCGGGTATGGCCAGTAGGCGACACCACATCGGTGGCAGTAGTAGGCGTGGCTCCAGACACCGCGCGCACGGTTGCGCCCGGCATCGACCTTGCCGTTGCGGCGCGCACGCTTAAACGCGACGGTCAAGATCGCTACAACCGGGATCGACAGCACGATCGGAAACAGATAGAGGCCCAGCAGTGACGCCATCATCCGGAGCGGATTGGATGGCAACGGATCCATGGTCAACCCGATACTGCACAAACCGAACATGATCAGAACGAAGAACATCAGGACCGTACCGAGGGCCGACAGCGGGCCCGCCGATGGCAGAATTGGTCGCCACGCCAAGCTCCTTGCGAGGGCGGAGCTGTGGCTGAACTCGCGGGTAGAAGTCCCGATAATGGGAACAATTCCTCCCGGGGCGACGCCGAACCCGGCATGCATGCCGGTGCTGTAGCCGCTGTGCGTTCCCTCCGACATGGCAGCGGGCACGCTCTGGACCAAGTCGATGCTTTCGCATTGCGGGCAGCTGATATCGATGTTCACTGGTCCCCCCAAGGACGTGGGTTTCGCTGGAGTGAATACACGAGAGGTGATGCCTGGCAACGAACCGTGCATCGATCCAACACCGGATGGCCTGCACTGTCGATGTGGCCTGGCACACATCGGCATAGTTCGGGCAGGTATGCGCATGTTGAAACATTGTCTGGCCCAACCGGTCATAGGTGTCTTGCGTGCGCACGACCGCTGTCGGCGTGCGCACGCACAGTCAGCGGCTTGGCCG
>NZ_BDBR01000066.1 GCF_001613085.1 Nocardia salmonicida NBRC 13393 | reverse complement strand
GTGGTGACAGTGCCGTGATCGCGTCGCCCGCCGGGATCTTGTTCGCAGATCAATGCTGCCAACACGTCGAGATCGGGGCCTTTGCCTGCAGGATTTTCGGGGGCGGCGTCCTCGACGGGTTCGGATACGGCTTGCTGTGGGGCCGGTAGTGCGACTGGGGCGCTGGTAGATGCGGGTAGTTCGGGAGTGGGCTGTGGTGCTGGGGCGGTGTTTGCCGACTCGGTGTCGGTGTCGGGCTGCTGCGTGTGAGCCAACGTCAGCAGGGCTAGGGAACTTTGGGTCATGCTGCCTTCCACTATGAGCGGCCACAACCATGCTTCGGCGGCGGGCACACCTGCGGTGATCGCCAAAGCGCGCAGCGCGGTGAACGACAGCCAGAACGCGCCGCCGGCGATGACGACGGTCAGCGCGGTCGCGGCGCGGCGCGCGGTGGGGGAGGCGGTGTGCGCACGGGTGAGCAGGGCGACGCCGTGTACCGCGGCCAGCAGGGCCAGGGGTGGGATGACTGCGACGGTGGCTGCGACTGCTGGCATGGCGGTGGTGTGGAGGACGGCTTGGGTTGCGTTGCCGACCACGCTGACTCCGGCGGCGATGCAGAGCTCGGTCCAGAAGAAGACGTGCGCACGGTCCGTGCGCACGTCTTCGGTTGCAGTTGGCTGAGCTCGGGTAGATCGTGGTGATGCAGGCTGCATGGCTGGTCCCCCTCACTCGGGATGTTGACGGTCAGAACATTGCGTCGGTCGGACGTGCCCCCGCGGTGGCTGACGGGTCGGGTCACTCCGAGCGTGAAGGTTGTCTTCAGCGCCGCGATGGCAACGGGTGCGATCGGGCAGTCGGGTGGCGTCATCGGATCGGACGATCAGCGCGCAGAAGTTCCTCGGGTGCGCGGGCAGCGGCTACGGCGTCGGGTAAAACTTGGGAGCCAGGCTTGCTGAGCTTGGCGAAATCAGATATCCCAACGCCTCGCGTGATGCTCGGCGCGGGTGCTGAGGCCAAAGCGGTCGTGGACCAGCGCGAAGAACCTGTTGACTAGGGCTGGTCCGCGGAGTGCGCGCCGTCGTTCTTCGCCAGCTTCGCGATGTTTTCCGCCAATGCTTGTGCGCGTCCGGCACCCACCTTTTGGTAGCGCATCGCGGCGGCAGGGGTTTTGTGCCGCAGGCGTTCCATGATTTCGGCCAGCGTACCGCCGGCTTGTGCGGCGACAGTTCCTCCAGTGTGTCGTTGCTCGCCGGGTCGGAAGTCCGGGCGCCCGATTTTGACGCACGCCGCGCTGAAGATCCGGCGGTAGACCCATTCGCGCATGGTCTTACCGGTCTCGGGATCGGGGAACAGTAGTGAGGTCGTCGCTGAATCGACATGCCGGTCGAGGTGGGTGCGCACCGCCGGTCGGATATGGCTAGGGATCACCACCGGGCCGGTTGAACCAGATTTGGGACGGCCGATCTCGATCTTTCCTTCACGGTAGGTAGCGGCGAACGAGACCGTCATGACCGAGCAATCCGCGTTGAAGTCGCGTCGGCGTAGTTCGAAGGTCTCGGATGGACGAAGCCCGCACCATGCGGCCAGCAGGACTGAGACGGAAAGCTTTTCGGGCATGGCAGCCGCGAGATTGCCGATCTCGGCAGGGCTCAACACTGTGGGGTCATGGGCTGGCTGGACCGCCGTCGCGCCCTTGATACGACACGGGTTCTTGACGATGAGGCCGTCCTCGACGGCGACATTGAGCACCATCCGCAAGACCTCGTAAGCGCGTGCGCGCGCCGTCGGGACATCGGTGCGAGCCTGGTCGGGATTCGACTTCCGTCCACGCTTGCGCACGCGCGAGACTTTGCTGTACCAGTCCCGGACCATCTCCAAAGTGATGTCTTCCACCGCTGTTAACTCGAAGGTGGGGTTGAGATGCAGCCGCAGCAGGGACTTATAGGAGTCTGCGGTGCGTCGGGAGAGGGGTTGGCCTCGTCGCGACACTCGCGTGGCGATGATGCGTTCGGCGTAGGCGCCGAACAGCACCGGTGTCGGTGGCTCGGGGACGTCGGTCGCCTGGTGTCGGGTTGCCGGAGGCTCCCACGTTTGAAGATCAATTAATGTGCGTTCTGCCGCGAGCCAGCCTTCTGCACGACTTTTGATGTCGAAGGTATGGGCGGCTTTGTGTAAGCCGGTGTCTGGGCCGATATAGCTTGCGTGCCAACGACCGGAGGGTAGTTGTCGGATTCTGCCGAAACCGTGGCGGGTTGCACGTGAGCGAGACTTTTTCGGTGGCACTGGACCTCCTCTTGTCGAAGATGTGCGGCATGGGTGGGCCTCCGAGCTCGCTGGAAGGAGAGCCGGATCGGCAAAGTTGCGTGAACAGGGAACCCGTGCGGTGACTGGAGCAAGGACGGGGTCGGGGCGCGCGTGGGTGAACTCGTGTCGTGGCGGTGACTTTGCGTGTGTGGCCGCACCTGGGCGATCGTGCGCGAGGAATTGGCATCGCGCGTATGGGTTCGATGAGCACAGTCGAAGTCGGCCGCGCATCCAGACGGTCTGCTGGGAGCACGGTGGGGCGCGTGCTGTGATTGCAGGGCAAAGAGGATTCTCAGGCCAGTGCGGGCGCGCGGAACCGGCCTCCGTGTGGGCGCCGTTCCTGCGGCTGTTCAGTCTGCTTCGACACCCTGAGGAGATCGAGCCGATCGTCGACGTAAGCGGCGATGAGTCAGCCTGTTCAGCAACCGAGTTTGGCAAGATGACGGGCGGTCGGGTATACCGTCGGCCGGAGCTCGCATGGGTCACGAGCCGCGCGACGGACCACCGGATCCGCGTCTGGCGGCGAAGCGCCAGCTGACGCACGCTCCAGCGACGTACCGCTCTGAGAGTTGATGCCTCACCAGGACGAATGTGTCGGGCGGTGCAGGCGCAAGGAGCGGAGTATGAAGGCATGAACTGACCCAGGTCTCGTTTCCCCTGATCAGTCGCTCTTCCAGGCCCAGTATATGCGTAACCATGTCCTGGCCGAGCGCGTCCGTGCTGCTGTTCTGCTGTAGCGCATGCTTTCTCGCCGGTTTGAACCGCCCAGTGCGACGATTTCTACACCGGTGGCCGTCGCCCGTCACAGGTACGTCAGTCAATTCAAAATGAGAGTTCGCTGTATGACGCTGATTCGGCCAGCAGTTGGCTGAACACCCGGGGTGTTGTGGTGGTCTGCGTCTGGCTGCGGTGGCGGATGGGACCAAGCTCGCATGTGGCCGGCGGGTTGGTGCACCCGTCGACAGTGGTATCCGGCAGGCCCGAGCAGTTGGCGATGATAGGGCGACGCGACAGTTCGGCATCTGCCAGCAGGCATCGTCGGAGGCAACTCGTCGTCATGCTTAGCCTGCGGCTTGTCCGATTCCCATAACCGCCAGCGTCACCTACACTGTGAAACGCCAACCATTAGCTTGCATCAAGCCTGTGCGCGGCCGATTACCCAATCACGAACGCCCCGAACTCGTTACTTGGGTTCAACCGGTCGTCGCAACACTCTCAATATGAGAGGTTGCGGCGACCGTGTCGTTTCCGAGGAAGTGGTTCGGTTCAGTGGGCAGCTGGTCCGGCTGGTCGATTCAGGAGTGTCGGTACCAGAAGCTGCTGCGGCACTGGGAATTCCCCGGCAGCGGTGCTACGCGATCTTGCGGGCAGTAGACCGACCCGTGGGGCAGACCAAGCGATCGCCATCGGTGGACCCACAACTGATTCGGTCGGTATTCACCCGAACCGGTTCGATGCGCCGAACAGCCAAAATCGTTGGAGTGTCACCGTGGCTCGTTCGTCGGATCCTGGCAGGAGTTCTGCCTGGCCGCCCTCTACGACAACCTGGCCGAGGCGATGCGCGCGGAGACCATCGCCGCCCTCGAGCAGGCCGGTCCCGATCCCGACACACTCACCGCAGCCGGACTCGAAGCCTTCATCCGCTACCTGACCAGCGACCCGCGCCGCGCG
>NZ_BDBR01000065.1 GCF_001613085.1 Nocardia salmonicida NBRC 13393 | reverse complement strand
ACCCCGCCGACCTCGTGACGGTGTGTGTGGACCTGTTCGCCGCCGCCCGCGCGCGCTGGAACACCACCGCCTCGTCCTCATAGTTGCCCCGCGAACCGACTTATCGTCTCGGCACGACGGCGTAAACGACTCCGGCGATATCGGCCGACAAGCCCGGCCGACCGACGAGGGCCGTCAGCTGGGCGACGAGCCAGCGGATCCCGCAGGCAGCTGAACTCGACGTTAAAGACTGACGCCTACTCCTGCGAAATCCGGCGCTGAGGGAGTTACCGCGGATAATGGGCTGTTGTCGGGATGTCAGTAGATGGCGGGTCGCGGCAAGTATGAGTGCGACCGAGGCCGCAGGGCGATGAGCTATGCGAACACGCTTTTATGAAGACCTCGAGCAGCTCGCCGATCAGTTCGACACAAGGTGCTTGGGTGATCGCGCGGCGATCGCGGCCGCGACAGGCGGGCTACTCAACGCCGATCCGCAGCAGTGCGAGCGGGCGATCGAGATCTGTCAGGAACTCGACGGCTCGCGCGATCGGTGCGACGACACCGCTGCGGCGTTGTTGGCGTTGCAATCGCCGGTGGCTGGGGAGCTACGCAAAGTCGTCACCGCGCTCCAGTTGGTCGCCAACCTGCACAGAATAGGCGCGCTCACCGTGCACATCGCCGACATCGCGCGTCGTCGCCATCCCGAGCACGTCGTTCCCGAATCCATGCGCCCGATCGTTGCCCGCATGGGTGCGGCGGCGGTAGCGATGGCGACGGCCGCCGCCGCGGTCCTGGCCTCCGGCGACCCACGACGCCGCCGAGTTCGACGCCCAGACGACACCATGGACCGGTTACACCTCCCGGTCGATCAGAGCGTGCCCGTGTCGGGAGGCATAGGCCAAGAACACGCCGATCTGATAGTTCTCCGTGCGTCCGGCGGTGCCGGAGTACTGACGTTGCACGCCAGCGGATTGATGCCCTTCTTCAGGAAACCTGTCTCGTCACCGGCCAGCACGGCGCCAGGATCACCGAGATGCTCGACGACGAAGTCGCGCACATCGCCACACACGCCCTCGACGTCCCAGTCCGCAGCGCGCAGCAGCCGCTGCATTCCATCCGGAACCCTCTCACCAGCGCGTTCGGCCAGAGTCCACCCGTTCTTACATTCCAGACCCGCGACCAGAGCCGGCTCTACTGCCGGGTGGACTCGTTATCAGGGACTCGCCACTATCCATCAACGAATCCAGTTCGGCCACAGCCCGATCCAACACCACCCGACAGGTCTTTCAGCACCGAACTACGCGAGTGCAGTTGCAGTACTAAGGCATCGGCGGTGGCGAGGTGGCCTTCCTCATGTGCGGATCTCCGTTGCCGGTCAGGCGACGAACGCGAGCCAGTAGAAGACCCAGCAGGACACTGCGGTCAGCGTCATGTCGATCGCCGCGACCCTGGCCCACCGCCGGTGCCACGCGGCGTGCGCGCCCGGGTGCGGCGGATTGCCGAAATTGCGCACCGCCCGCACGATCACCACCGGCCACAGCAGTACCGAGGTGACCGCGAACACCAGGTGGATCGCCAGCGAAGTCGACACCGCGGTAGACGCCGTGCCGCCCACGACTCCCGCGGAGCGCTCTTGCCAGCCATTGAAGCGCACATCCAGCTCGAACAGCACGACGGCAACCAGTAGCGCGACACCCAACCCGAGCTGGACCCCGCGGTGCAGCCGGAGCCGCCGGCCGACCTTGACCTGGTACACACTCCACCCGAGGGCGAGGACCACCAGCACCATCAACGTCACCATCATGTCCATCGCGAACGACGCCCTCGTGCCGAGGAAGCCGTCGATCCCACTAAAGTCGTTCATCGCAGTAGCTCCATGTCGTCGGGTGCGCGGCGCAGATCTGACCAGGTTCCGGCCGCACACGAAGTCATCTTGGAGACAGGGTGTCTCCAAGAGCTCGACGCACGCTAGCACGTACCCGAACTTGAACCAGACACGGGGAAAAGGAGGCAGCCGAGGCCCATGCCCAAGATCAATGCGGACAGCGTCCGCGCGCATCGCGCCCAAGTACTCGCGGCACTGATCGACAGCGCCGAGTTCCTCTTGGCACAGGACAGCGGCACCACCCTGACCGCCGGGGCCGTGGCGGCCCGCGCGGGAATCGCCCGCAACAGCATCTACCGCTACGTCGACTCGATCGACGACCTGATCGAGATGGTGGCCGCCCGAGGCTTCCCGCGCTGGACGAGCGCGGTCCGCGACGCGATCGAGGCCGCGCCGACACCAGCCGCAGGCGTGGTGGCGTACGTGCGCGCCAACATCGAACTGGCCGTCGACGGGGATCACGCCTGGCGCACCGCACTCTCGCGGATGAACCTCTCGGCGAGCGCGCGGGCGCGGGTGATCGCGCTGCACACCGAACTGGCCGACCTCCTGCGCGCGGAACTGTCCGCAGCGGCGGTGACGAATCCCGCCCTGGTGACGGCGTCGATACAGGCGCTGGTCGACGCGTGCGTGCGCCGAGTCGAGGCAGGCGACGAACCGGCCACCGCCATTGACTACGCGGGCCGCGTCGCCGCCGTCCTCGTCAGCGAGGCAACGGCCGCACCGTAGCCGGGCTGGCAGCCCTCGGTAGGGAGATCACCACGCCTGTCGATCTGTGCCGATCCGATGGCCCAACCACTGATTCAATCAATGATTGAATTGCCGATTGAAACATGTTTCACTTCTGAGCATGGTCGATGAGGTCAAGACGGGGACGCTGCAGCGACTGCTGGCCGCTGCTGAGTCGTTGCTGCTGACCGAGCTGTACGACGAGGTGTCGGTGCGTGGCATCTGTACCGTGGCGGGGGCGAACTCGGCCGCGGTGCACTACCACTTCGGATCGAAGGAAGCCCTGGTCGGTGCGCTGATCGAGGATCGACTGGGACCGCTGTGGGCCGATGGCCTGGCGCGTGCGACCCCGGGGCCCGACGCGATGCCCACCGTGGTCGATACGATCCTCGCGCCCTTCGTTCAGCTTGGGGGAGATCCTTTGGGCCGCTTGCATCTTCGGCTATTGACACGGTCGCGCGACGTTGCCGCTGACTTCCTCGACATGACGAAGGACCGCGAGGCGTCGACGCACCTCGCGATCCAATGGGCGTCTATTGACCGAATCTCCCTACGGCCCAGGAGGTCCGGCTGTCAAGTATTTCCGTCAGATTTATACTCGTAGCCGACAACGGTGACGAACAGCGCGAGCATGACCACTAGGAGGCGCACCGTCCAGGTCAAACGGCATGCCGCTGGCCATTAACGACGTGGCGATTCGTCGTCGCCCCGCGCGGTCGGCGGTAGGCACGAATCAGCAGAGCGGACCGGAGGTAGCACAGTCCGGTGAGATCGCCGGGGTCGAATCCGGTGATCTGAGCGATTCGTTTCATCCGATAGTCCACGGTGTTGGTGTGCACGAACAACTCTCGCGCGGTGCGCGAGCGTTGCAGGTTGGTCGAAATGTGCACCTCGAGGGTGTGTAGCAGTTCCGGGTTCTCCTCGAGCGAGTCCACTGCGGAAGCCAGTGCGTCGCGGGCTGGGCCGGGTCGGGTGAGCTGGTATTCGAACGCCAGTTCGTGCGGTCGGTAGACCTTATTGTCGGCGCCGGTGACGTGCACGATGTCGAGTAGTTCGTGCACTTGTTCAGCGGCGCGGGGGATCTCGGTGCGTGCGGCCACGGTCGCGACCGCGCGCACCGGCGCCTGCGCGGCGATGGACAGGCTGGCGATCAGATCGTCGAGTTCGGTGTCGGTGTAGTCGGTGGCGGGCAACAGTAGGGTGCCGCCGTCCACACTGAGCAGGGAGAGTGCTTTGCCGCCGCAGCGGTCGGCTAGTTTCGCCTGCACCCGCCGCAGTTTGCGCCGGGCAACGACTTTCGCGTCGAGCGATGACGTCGATTCCTCGGCGTGTGGTAGCAGGATGATCCCGAGCACGTGGTACTGGTCGGAGACCTCGATACCGCATTCCCTGGCCATGGTGGCCACGTTCTGTCCGCCCAGCAGGGCGGAGGTGAGGGTGTGCACGGCTGTGTGATGCTCGTTGACCACCGATCGGAGTTCGCGGAAGTAGGCCACCGTGACCGCCGTGGTGATCATGTCCACCGCGTCCATCAACCGTCGCGCCACCCCGGCGACGGTATCGGAGTCGAGCGTGTTGACATTGGCCAGCAGCAGATCGAACCCCAGTTTGAAACCTTCGTGGATGGCGTGATTGACCGTCCCGATCGGGATACCCTCCCGCGCCCAGTCGGCTGCGGCGGCCTGCACCCGGTCGGTGCGTCCCTGCGGGTCCCGCCCGTCGAGTATGCTCCTGGTCAGTTCCAGGCACACCTTCGTGATGGTCGTGATGTCTCCGTCGAGGGCTTCGCCAGGCAGCGTTGCGCACGGCACGACGTTCTCGATGAAATGGCCGACCATCTGGCGGGAGACGGTGCGGACGTCTTTGAGCGGCGTGGAGACCGGTCGGCCTGCGGGTGTCAGGAACGGCTCAGCGGCAGCGTTGGCAGTCATCGGCGACTCCTTTTTCACTCCCGCGAGGTCGCGGGATCAGGTCAGGTTACTGCCGAGTAGGCGTCAGTCGACCAGTGTTCGCTTGTGACGACCGATAAGAGATCACTGGGACACGTTATAGCTTGCGACAACTCTGCCTGGGTGAGATCACAGTGCGGGCCTTGGCTCACCGGGTATCCGGTCGTCCGGGTCGCTTGCTCGCGGCCCCTGGCCATGCGTGGAGGTGCCGGATCGTGCCGGAAGATGCCGGGCGATATCGCGGCGCACCCGTGCAGCCTTTCTGGCGCCGATGATGCGGCCTGACAACCGGCCACCGGTGAATATCAATATCGTCGGTAGCGCGGTGACCCGATATTGCTCGACGACCTTCGACCAGTCGTCGAATTCCATCGCCGCGCACATAATCCGTGCGTCGGCAGTGCGCGCGTACCGTTCGAATTCGTCCAGCAGCATGCGGGAATTGGAATCCCAGCGGGCATGGAACAGTACCGCCACCGCGATATCACGACGCCGCACCGCAGCATGGAACGCCGACGCGTTCGCCAGCACTTCGAGCACGCAACCCTCGCTTTCCGGGGCGGGCCGGGCGCGGAACCGGCGGATCCGGCCGCGCGCCCGGCCCGGGAAACCGCCAGGCGGTGAGCTCGGAGACCCGCGCGATCCCGTTGTCGTCACCGCCGCCGAAATCCCAGTTCAGGACACGATCACAGGCAGATGCTGAGCTCGATCGGGCCGACCGGAATGGGCAGGCACACCTCGACCGATCCTGAGACCGGTGCGGCCTCTGGTGCCGCGGCGGCGGCGCCCGCGGTGAGTGCGATTGCGGCGGCCGCGACCGCGGTGACGCCGAACGTGCGGAGAATTCTGGAGCTCATGAAACATCCTAGGTATTGCGTTAATACAGAATCCCGGGTTCGGGGCGGGGCACATCAGAGCACAGAAGAGGGTTCGATGTCACGTGCCGGGAACAATTCAGTCGGCGGAATATATGCAGCTAGAACGGTTAATTCGGATATATCCACGATCATGTTCAGCGCATATTTGGAGACTTGCCCAAATGCATCCGGCCCGCAATTATGGAGAATTCCACAAGCGGCGGCGCGCCCGTACTGTAGCCGCCCCCGGGCGAGGACACTTCGCCCACACCTTGGCTGTCCGACCAGCTACCGGGTCGATGAACGAAGTCGATTCCGCCGCCGACCTGCTCAGCGACGGCCACGGTGGATCTCCGCGCCACGATGCGTAATTGGAGCGATGACCCCGACGCTGCGGCGGTGGTCGCCCCATCGATCGACCGTGCCGACTTTGCCCATGCGGTGGGGTCCGCCGGTGTCGGGGGCCAGAGCGTCGCTTCGGCTAAGCGGCGCTTTGGATTTCGGCTGGTGGACCGGTGCGTTCGCGGCTGGTCGGCAGGTGCCCGACCGCGACAGCGAGGGCGCTGGCCGCGACCCCGGCGAGCCCCACCCAGCCTGCCTGATCGGTGCCGCCACCGCGGCGCAGCGCGAAGTCATCGACCCCCCAGCACGGCGTGGACCTATCACGCTCGAGGCGTGCAACTGAATCTGGCGAACGCTCGAGATGCGGAGTATATGCCCGGGAGAAATCGGACTAATAACCAAGAATTTTCTCGACTACCTGTACGTATGGTCTGCTTAATCCAAAAAAACCGACCGAGAGCCGGTAACTGGCCCATGCATATGTGATCGGGTGCACACTCCCTGTCATGTCTCTCATGAGTCGCCACGGAATCTTGATAAACGCCCGGACCCCCGCGACGGGACGTGACACCGACCGGTCACGACTGCGGGGGACTTCTCGGGTGCGCTCAGCCCAGCTGGTCCGCAGCCGCAGCAGTCGAGCTTGCGCTCAGAGGAGTTCCTGATGAGGTTCACCGAACTCGCCGATTATGCGTTTCCCGGCGGACACGTCGTGGAATGGTCGCCTCACACCGAACCGGGGCGAATGAGCTGCTCTCTCGATCAGCGCCGCATCTCACATAACCACGAACGGCACCTGCGCGGCATTCTCGACGCGCCACCGCCCGATGATCAGTCCTGGATCGGCTGCGCCTTCCGCATTGTCGGTCCGTTCGACCCAGAAGCTTGGCGCAACACGCTGAGCACCTGGATCCGGCGGCACGAGGTACTGCGCAGCCACGCTACCGTCGAGGACGGTACCCCTACTCGGTACACCCTCGAGTCCGCCGCAGTCCGTGTCCGCGCCCGGACTATCGGCAACCTCGACGAGACCGCCGCACGACGCCATGCAGATCGAGTGCTCTCCGCCAAGACCTCTCCGCTGCACTGGCCGTCCTACCTGTTCATCACCATCGCTGGCGTGGGTGGATTCACCGTCGTGTTCGGTGCCGATCACGCCATCACGGACGGCTACACCGTGGCACTGGTGGCCTCCGAACTCGCTGTGCTATACGACGAGGCCCGCACCGGCGCCTCCGATACCGTCCTTCCCGCGGTCGGCAGCTACTTGGAGTTCAGCGAAGCCGAGCGCGCCCACTCCGACCAGATTCCCGGCGACCATCCAGCGATCGAACCGTGGCGGCGATTCGTCGCCGAACCCGAACCGGACCGGTTCGGCACCACTCTCGCCCCCGCACATGCCTGCGTGTTTCCGCTCGCCCGTGGTTATGGTGGCGGTCTGCGGACACCTCAACGAACTCTGTCGCTACCGCTGCTCGACGCCGACGAGGCCACCGCAGTCACCGCCATCGCCCGCAGCCACCACACCGGCTTACTCGCAGCCCTGCTCGCCGGACTCGGTTCGGTCACCACCGCACTGTCTGGCCGCGAGGATTTTCGCACAGTCGTACCCCGCTGCACCCGTGCCGACGCGGCGATGAACGCCAACACTGCCGGCTGGTTCGTGGACTTGTCCCCAGTCACCATCCACACCGCGACCGCCGCGAGCTTCGGCGAGCTCATCGCAGCCGCAGGCAGCGAACTGCGCTGGGCTCGCAGTGAGATCCGCGTTCCCTTCGGGCGCGCCTGCGAACTGCTTGGCATCGAACCGCATATCGCCTTCTTCGCGTCATTCATGGATCTGCGTGCTGTCCACCGGCTTCATCGCCCTGCCGAGTTCTCGTTCCTGCGTGGTACCAATCATTCCCCCGACGACCACTACTTCTGGTTCTTCCGAACCGATCAGGGTCTGAGCGTGAGCGCTCGCTACCCCGACACCGCCGAATCGGCTGAGGACGTGCACACAACTGTGCTGCGCCTGCGCGCCCTGCTCGCCGAACTCGCCCACCACGGCGACATCGACCTAGCGCAGTGCCCCACTCAGCGCGCGGGCTTGGTGTGACCGCACAAGTGCCCCACCCTCGCCGCACGATCCAACCTGAGAAAGCGACCGCTACATGAGTGTCCTTCAGACCGACCTCTCGATCGAGGACTGGTCCCCTGAGGCGGGCGAACTGCTCGAATTTCGGCCCGACGCGCACGCGATCGCTGCCGCAGCGGCCGCACCGGCCAGCGATGTGCCGCCGTCGGTGTTGACACGGGCACACATCACACGCTGCATCGAGCTGCGCCGTGCGGGCCGCCGCCCGTCTCCCGGTCTCGTCCTGACCTTTCGGCTGCCGGGGCGGCTGGACCGCACCGCGCTGCGCGAAGCGTTCCGGGCATTCATCCTGCGCCATGAGACATTCCGGTCCTGGTTCGCTCCCGCCGCTGACAACGAATTGATCCGGCACGAATATCGGTCCGAAGACGTCGCCTTCACCACCGTCGAACGCGGCACGTTCGACTGCGGTGATGCAATCCGCGCTGAATTGTTGCCCGACTTCATCGAACGGTCCGACGCCCTAGCCTGGCCCGGCTTCGTATGCGCCACCATCGACCACGGAGATCGCGGATTCACCGTCATCTTCAGCGTCGATCACGCACACAGCGACGCACTGTCCATGGGCCCTGCGTTTCTGGAATTACGCACGCTGTACACCGCCTACCAACAGGGCAACGAACCACCATCGCTGACCGACGTGGGCAGCTTCGTGGAATTCGCTCGCACCGAACACGAGTACACCGGCAATGTCGGCCCGCAGGCCGAGCGGGTGTGCGAATTCGTTTCCGCCCTGCGCAGCGCGGCGGCCGAATTTCGCCCGGTGCCGGTGGACCTCGGCCTAGAACACGGACAGACCGCGCCGAGTGGCCAGGTCCAGCTCGCGCTGTTCGATGATACAGAATCCGACCTTTTCAGCGAACGTTGCGCCGCGCACGGCGGCAACTTCTCAAGCGGTCTGTACGCTGCGCTAGCCCTGACCGAACTCGAGCTCGCCGGATACCACCACTTCACGGCGCTCAGCGTGTACGGCTTGCGTAACGAACCGCAGTATCTGATGGCGCAGGGCTGGTTTGTGAACCTGCTGCCGGTGTCGTTCGAGGTCGGGCACAAGGCACAGTTCAGCGAATTGGTCGGCACCGCGCGTGCCGCGTGTGACTCGATCAAGCCACTGGCCCGGGTCCCGCTGCACGGCGTGCTCGAGCATGCGCGGGTGAGTGGACCGGTGCCCACGCCCAGCGAATGGCGCCAGATCTCCTATGCCGACACCCGTCAAATCCTGCGTGCGCTGCGGCTCGAAAACGAGGTGTCGGTGAGCATCATGGGCTCGCGCAACCAACTGTCCGGGCTGACGCCGTTCTGGTTCACCCGCGACCTCGACCATACCTTCGTCGCGGTCCGCTTCCCGGACACGTCGGCTGCACGCGAATCGGTCACCGAGTTGCTCACTCACTTGCGGACCGTACTGCGAACGATCGTCGATACCGGCGACTACACGGCAACCAATACCGACGACGCCTCCGCTGTCGCCGACGAAGAACCCAACGCGTAATGCCATGGAAATCATCATGATCGACGAATGGGCGCCCCAGCCCGGCGTGCTGATCGAGATTACCCCGACCGATGACGCGGTGGGGAGAATGCTCGACGCACCGGTTTCCACCGTCAAGCCCACCGCCGTGCAGCGATTCCACCTCCGGCACAGCTACGCCGAGCGGCAGCGTGGCAATGTTCCGGCCGCCATGTGTGTGCGTGCGTTCATACTTGCGGGCCCGCTGGATGAGGCCGCATTGCAGCGCGCCGCGGAGACGTTCGTGCGACGGCACGAAACATTGCGCTCCTGGTTCCGCCCCGACAGTCTCGCGGGCACCGGCTTTGTTCGGCACCTCGCCGACGACGGCCCCATCGGGTTGCGGATCGCGGATCGGGTGCGATACACCCGATCCGCCGACCTCCGGGAAGCAGTGACGCGGGTCGTCGACGCACACGCGGGCCGACTGCACGGCGTAAACACAGCTCGATGGCCCGCGTTCTTCGTCTGCGCCGTAGATCACGGCACCGACTGCACCGTGATCTTCGGTGTCGATCACGTCAACTCCGACGGCAATTCGCTCGACCAGGCGATCTATGAACTCACCACCGCATATGAGGCGTATCGAGCGGGCACCGTGCCCGAACTCGCCGAACCGGGCAGTTTCGTGGAATTCGCCCGGGTCGAACCGGACTCGTTGGAGGCCGCGGACACCGATATCGCCGCGGTGCGTGACCTAGTGGCGGCCATGCGGCGACATCCGAATGGATATCCGCAGCCACCGATCGAGTTCGGCCTGTCCGGCGCGGAAACCGCACCTGGCACCCTGAGCCGGACAACACTACTCGACGGGACCGGCGCCGCGAACTTCGAGAGCCGGTGCCACAGTTCAGGCGCGGGCTTCGGCGCGGCCTTGTTCGCCGCGCTGGCGCTCACCGAGGCCGCGCTGGATGGCCGACGGATCCACGAGTGGCTCAGTCTGCGCAGCACCCGGCTGGAGCCCCGATTCGCCACCGCCCAAGGATGGTTCGTGAACATCGCGCCGACCCGTATCGAACGCGACGAGGGAGATGGATTCAACGAACTCGCGGCCGCGGCCGCAGCCGCAGTGCGCGCTACCCACGTCCTCGGCGCCATACCCATGCTGGACTTGCTGGCGACCGAGCCGGCCGGCATTCCACCGATCACGCCGATGGTGTCGTACTTGGATCTGCGTCGCCTGCCCAGCGCCGGTCTGCCGAATCTACACGCCCATTACAGTTTCCGCTTCCGACGACCCATGGGGCGCAGCACTCAGACCTGGTTCGACCGACACGCCGACCGAGTCGAGGTCACGATGCAGCATCCCGACACGCCAATTGCGCGCACGACGGCCGCCCGCTACCTGGCCACGCTGCGCGAGACCATGACCGCGATCGCGCAACCCCACGTCATGGAGGTGCGATGAATTCCCGTCTCGCCGATTTGGACTGCCTGAGCGCCCGAACCCAGAAGATCCGCGGGCCGGTCGGCATCCACTGCGTATGGCTTTACGACCGCGCGGTGTACCTGGCCGGACTCCACGATTTCCACGAGGCCCTGCGGCGCGGACCGCTCAGCCGCACCATTGTGCCCGCCGCGTTCGGTCCTGCGGGCGACCGCTGGACCGCCGTCGGCCGGTTCGCCGACCTCGTCGTCGAACCAGACCAGGTCAAACGCGCCGAACTGCAGGAATGGATCGCCGAGCGCGCCTGCGCCGAGTTGTCCGTCTACGGTGGTCCAGCCTGGCGATTGACGGCCGCTGCACTCGACAACGACACCGCGGTCGTGTCGCTGCTGGTGTCGCACAGTCTCGCCGACGGACTCGGCACCTATCTCGCGGTCGCCGCCGCCGTGCACGGCCTACATCTCGCGCCCACCTACGACTCCGACGGATACAGCCGCCTGCGCCTGTTCGCCGATGAAGTCCACTCAGCCGTGCGCCGCACCATCCGTGCCGCCAAAGCGCTCCCTCGTGCACTCACGGCGACCAACGAACGCCGGAACGTGCTGTCCGCTGGCGTTGTGGCGACGGGCTTGCCGACGTGGTCCGAACGCCCCCGCATCCCGGTGGTCGGGGCCACTGTGCCCGCTGCGGAGTGGAAGGCCGCGGCTGACGAACGCGGTGGCTCGTCGAGCACCCTCGCGGTCGCGATCAGTGCCGGCATCGCTACCGCCCTGGGCCGCACCGACGAGCAAGGTAAGGCTGGCGTCTCCATCGCTGTGAACACCCGCACCGCCGACGACTTCCGGGCCAACGCACTCACCGAAATCCATCTCGACGTCGACGTACAGGACGGACCTCTCGCCGATCTGCTACCCCTGCGCCGCCGAATGAAGGAAATGCTCACCGACCCGTCATGGAAGCGCTCCGCCGAAGCGGGCATCACGGTAGCGGCCGTGCTTCCACGATCACTGCTGCCGACTTTGGTGCGTTCGGTGTTCGCCGCCGACTACCTGTCTACCGGATGTTCACTGCCCGGCGCCATGGACGATGCGGTACTGCGGATCGACGGGGCGCCAGCCACAGAGGTGTTGGTGTACCACACCACGTATCAGCGACTCGAGTCGGAAGAGGAGCTGTGTGAACGGGGCGGAGTGCTCACCGTCGCCGCCGTCGAGATCGCCGGCAAAATCCGGCTCTCGATACGTGGCTGGCACCCGACCACGCGTGCCGATGACACTGACCTCGCCCATGTCGTGTCCGACGTGTTCCGGGGATACGGGCTCGAACCCCACATCGTCCGATGACCACCATCCGAAAGACTCCGTCATGACTTGCGAAACCCCCGCCATCCGCGCAGATCAGCTCGGCAAGGACTTCGGCTCACTGTGTGCCGTGCGTTCGGTGGATCTGCTGATCCCAGCCGGTTCGGTATTCGCGTTGCTCGGCCCCAACGGCGCTGGGAAGACCACTACGGTGCGGCTGCTGTCCACCCTGTTGCGGCCCGACCGCGGCCGCGCCGAGGTCTTCGGCTACGACGTGGTGCGGCAACCAACCGCCGTGCGCTCGATGATCGGGATCACCGGCCAGTACGCGTCCCTCGACGACAATCTGTCGGCGCGTGAGAACCTGATGATCTTCGGCATGCTGCTGGGCTGGTCTGGCCGCGTGGCCACCCGGCGCGGCGACGAACTGCTCGAACAGTTCGAGCTAGGCCACGCCGCGACCCGGCCCGTACGCACCCTCTCAGGCGGTATGCGCCGCCGCCTCGACATCGCCACGACGCTGCTCGGGTCGCCGCCGCTGATCTTTCTCGACGAACCGACCACCGGGCTGGATCCACACACCCGAATCGGCATGTGGGACACCGTGCGAACGATGGTGGCGCGCGGCAGCACAGTCCTGCTCACCACCCAATACTTGGAGGAAGCCGACGCGCTGGCCGACCGGATCGCGATCATCGATGACGGCACGGTCGTAGCAGAGGGCACGGCTGATGAGCTGAAGTCCTCCATCGGCGGCGCTGTGTTGCGGATCAGGTTGCGCGACGGTGACCGTCGCGGTGAGGCCGTCGATGTGCTGCGACGGATTACCGCCGCACAACCGTCGGTGTCGGCTTTGGACGGCGAGATCACCACCGCGCTCAGCGACGTCGATCGTGTCACCGACGTGCTGGTGGCGCTGCGTGGGCACGACATCGCCCTCGAGCACATGACTGTCGACCGTCCGGATCTGAACGAGGTGTTCCTCACCATCACCGGCAACCCGATCCAGACTGAGGAGCTTGCATGACTGTCACGACGGAACTGTCAGCCACTCCCGACTCCGTAGCCCCCACGATCACCCGGGTGAGTCCGCGCGCTGCGGTGCGCCAGGCAGGCGTGATGGCCTACCGGGTGATACTGAATTACCGGCGCAGCCCACAGTTGTTGTACGACGCCATCTTGTGGCCGATCGTCGGGCCGGTGTTGTTCGCGAATCTGTTCGGGATAGCGCTGGCCGGCAGCGTTCGCGGCTACCTGCCACATATGATCCCCGGAGTGCTGGTGCAGATCGTGCTCACCGCGGCGGTGGCCACCGGTGTCCATCTGTGCGAGGACATACAAACGGGGGTGTTCGACCGCTTTGTGTCGATGCCGGTGTCCCGGTTGGCCCCGGTGGCGGGCACGCTGGTGGCAGGCATGCTGCGCTATGTGCTGTCTGGTGGCTTGGTGGTGTCGACCGGCGTGGCCATGGGTTACCGGCCGGAGCAGCCCATCGGGCTGTTGCTAGCGGTACTGCTGGTGATCTACTGCACGTTCGCGATGAGCTGGGTCTTCGCCACCGTCGGCATCCTGGTGACCAAGCCGTCGGCCGTGCAGGGTATCTCGGTGATGATCCTGATGACGTTCACTTTCGCGTCGAACGCGATCATCCCGCCGGTCGCGATGCCGGATTGGTTGCGCACGTTCACCGAGGTCAACCCGGTGTCACACCTGGTGTCAGCCGTCCGCGCCGCCGCGGATACCGGCGCGTTCACCACTGACGCTATCTGGTCGTGGGGGGTGTCGACGGCGGTGATGCTCGTTTTCGCGCCGGCAACGGTGCGTCTTATCCGCTCGCGCAACTGATAGCTCAACTCGGTACCTGTCGACCACGCCGAAGCATGATCGGCGACATAGTCGCTTCGACGGCGGGAACAGAGCGCAGACAGCATCTTCTGCGATGCTCGACGGCGGGAGTGCCGTGGTCTGAACTCCGTTCGGGAGGAGGAGGCCTGGCGACATGCTCGCCGTGCGGGAAGCTGATCGGTTCGGCCCAACCTCTCCCGTGGCGTCGGAGTCAGCCTGGCTGTTGTGCACGGTAGTCAAAGCGGCGCAGGAAGCCCGCAGCGTCGACCGTGCCGGTGTGAGCGGCCTGCGATCTCGTTTGTCGATGTCCGGGTGCACCGTTCGGGGCAACTGCGAAGGTCGCGGGTTCGAGTTCCGTCACCTCAACACATGGGGGTGTAGCTCAGCCGGTAGAGCGTCGCTCTGACCTCAGGCCTAACTGTCCGGTCCGAAAGGCCCCGCCGATCGGCGGGGCCTTTCGTAAATGTTCGCAGCAAGCTCAGAATTGTTTATGGTCGCAGTCTCACAGCCCTAGACCGCTGGGCCGCGAGATCAGTGCTCGAACCCCGGATCTCGCGCTTAGTACTCCAGCATCACTTCGTTATGTTGTTGAGTAGCATAGGGTTTCGTGCTGGTTGATGAGGATCTGGCTGCGTGGACGGCTGGGCTTGAGGGGTTGTTCGGGCGGTCGCGCAGCGGTTTCATCGGCCGAAGCCGCGGGTGATCCGACGCCGAACGGGATGCAGCGGCTGCTGAACAAGGCCGCGTGGGACGTCGACGGAGTCCGTGACGACGCGCGTGCTTATGCCGTCGAGCACTTCGGTGATGCGGATGGTGTGCTGGTGGTCGATGAGACGGGATTCCTGAAGAAGAGAGTGAAATCCGTTGGGGTACAACGGCAATACTCTGGAACGGCCGGTCGGGTGGAGAATTGTCAGCTCGGTGTGTTCTGTGCATACACGACGGTGAAGGGTCGCACGCCGATCGATCGGGAGTTGTATCTGCCGAAGTCCTGGACCGCCGATAGGGACCGGTGCGGAGAGGCCGGGGTGCCCGACGAAGTCAAATTCGCCACGAAACAGGTTTTGGCACAAAGGATGCTGGCGCGAGCGCTCGATGCTGGAGTGTCAGCACGCTGGGTGAGTGCCGACGAAGCCTATGGCGGTGATTCGAAGTTCCGACGCTGGCGGCGGATCGGGGTATGTGGTGGCCGTACCCACCAGCGCGCCGATCGTGTCGGTATCGGGTAGCTGGCGTGCCGACCAGGTCGTCGCGGACGCGCCACCGGAGGCATGGAAGCGGCTGAGCTGCGGCGAAGGCGCGAAGGGCCCGCGACTGTTCGACTGGGCCGTGGCGACACTGCCGACTGTCAGTGACGCCGGCGCCGGGTGGCGACGCTGGCTGATGGCCCGTCGGTCGCTGACCCGCAACACGAAGGGTGAACGCGAAGTCGCGTACTACCTGTGCGGCGCCCCAGTGGGTGCCCGATGGGCGGTCGAGGACTGTTTCCAGACCGCGAAGACCGAGGTCGGGCTCGATCAATACCAGGTCCGCCGCTATGAGGGTTGGTATCGGCACACCACCCTCGCGATGCTCGCCCATACCTACCTCGCGGTGACGGCCGCTGTATCCCCAAAAGTATTAACAGCGGCCTCATTCCACTCACGCTCGGTGAAATCAAGCATCTCTTGGCACACGTGATTACCCCGCTTCCGAGCCTGACCTCGGCACGCCGCTGGTCGATCTGGCGGCGAAGACATCAATATTGCGCTAAACAGGCCCACTACCAGCGAAGACAGGCAATACATCACGAAGTGATGCTGGAGTACTAAGTCATGCACGCGAAGCGACTCGCTGTACTTGGGGTTGTGGCCCTTGGCGGTTGAGCTGCTGCTGGCGACAGTTCAAGCACCACCGTGTCGTGGGAATGGACCGCAGTAGCTGGATCGAGATTTCCGCGTCACAGCCACGACAGCGGCCGTATTTTCCGGTGGCGAGGAGGGCGAGGGTTTCGTCGATGTCGGACAGCGCGTGTCGCGCGGCCAGGGCCAGCTTGATGGTCACCTCCCGTCTGGCTGCGTCGCCCGCGTTGGCGGGGACCACCGCTGTGCCGTCGATCTCGGCGTCGAGTTCGGCCAGCTGCTGTAGGCGGAACCGGCGAAGCTGGTTCAATACGGCATGCAAGGCGGGTAAGTGGTGATGGAGTCGGCCGCTCGGGGCGGTGAGTGTGTGGGTCATATTGGTCCCCAGATGTGGTCGCAAAAATGGGTTGCGTTGCGTGAGGGGTCATTCACGCAACGCGGTTCGGCCGTGACGATGGTTGGCCTGCGCGTTTCTGATGGAGGAAGTCGTCAGGGACGGGCCGCGGCACCCGAACCCGGCGCTAACTCGTCGGGCCCCGGCGTCAGCCAACGCTTCGAGTCGCCTAGGACTTTGCGGTATCGCCAGGTGCCCTCGTGCCGTGTCGACGTTTGTTGATCGAGGTCGGGCACGGCGTCAGGGACTGGGTGGGGCGCGGCCGGGCCAGGAGGGGTGGCCGCGCCCGCCGTTGATGCATCGGTATCCACCTCCACAATGAGTCGTTGTCTTTCACATCCCATGATGGTGCAGACGTCGTGTCGACTCGCTGTTCGGAGCCCACAACCGGGTAGCACCCTATTGTGTTGATCGGACAATGCGTGGGGGGCTAGTCAGTGTCGGTGGCGGCGAGTTCGATGATCATCGCAATTCGTTTGCGGGGGTCGTCTACACCGAGGTTGGTGACCTGTGCCATTTTGCGTAGCCGGTTGCGGATGGTGTTTTCGTGTACGCCGAGCTGTGCGGCTGCCGTGACGGGGTCGCCTTGGGCTTGTAGCCAGGCGTGCAGTGTCGCGACGTATTCGGTGGAGTGTTCGCGGTCGTAGCGTCGCAACTCCTGTACCGGTCCCCGCGCGGGAATACGTCCGGAAAGGCCTGCGGTGCGTAGTCGTTGCAGCAGGATCTCGTCCCAGGATTCGTCGTAGGCGGGGAATTCGGCCGCGGGTGGGCGGGTTTCGTGTAGCGCCAGGCATTCGTCGGCTTCGGGGCGCGCCGATGCCAGCTCCGTGGCGCGGGCGCTACCGCTGATGCCGGCCACGATCGTCAGCTGGTCGGGCAGTGCTGCTTGTAGTTCGCTGATCCAGTGTCGTGCCGGTCCGGGTCGGTCTGCGGGCAGGGCGGTGTAGACGGTGTCGCCGACCAGGGCGCTGCGCCCGGCACGGGACCAGCCGAAGCCGGTCGTCGCCCTTTCGAAGACCTGCAGGAGGGCGGCGTGCTGATCTTCGGCCAACCGGGCACGGAGCGCGATCACCCGTAGCGATGATGGTGCCAACCCCAGTCTGCTGGCTGCTGTCGCTGCGTCCGCAGCGCCTTCGAGTAGTCGGATCACCAGTTCGGATTCGACGTGGCGTTCCAGGTCCGCGCTGGCTCGGGAGCGCAGCAGGTGCAGGGCGACGGTGCGGGCACCGTAGGTCAGGGCTGTGCGTCGCGGTCCGTGCAGCGGTGTGGGCGCGGACACCCATACCGAGCCGAGTAGTTGGCGTCCGACGCGGACTGCGATGATCGTCCGTCCAGTCATGCCGTGTTCAGGTTGTGCGGGTACGAACAGGGGTTCGTTCGAGACCGCTAAATGGGTGAAGGCGCCATGTGTTTCGAACATGTCACGCAGTGGTTGGGGCATCTGTCTGCTCAGGATGGTCTCGACCCGGGCGGGGTCGAGATGCTGTCGTGGCTTGGAGTACGCCAGCACACGCGAGAGGTGGTCCTCGATCGTGACCGCCCCCTGTACGGCGTCGGCCAGGGTGTCGGCCACGGCGAACAAATCGGTCGGGCCGCGCCCGGCTTCGGTCTCGCGGCCTTCCAGCACCAGACCGTAGACCACCGCTGCCACCTCGCTCCAGGCCACCGCGGGGTCCACTATCAGAACCGCGACACCCTCGGGCTCCGGCTCGTCCCCGGTCTCGTCGTCGTTGCGGATGATCGCGAGCACTGCCCGCGCGGGCACTGCCCAGTCCGCGACTTCGGCTGTCGAACGGGCACCGATTCCCAGCAGCACATCGCCGGTTTCGGCCGGTTCTGCATCGGCTTGGTGGATGACCACGCTGCGCAGTTCGGTGGTCCGGGGCACTGATCCCAGCCGCAGCCGGACCCCGTAGCGGCTCAGCACGTTCGCCAACCGGTCCAACGTCACCACAAGAGCGCTCCTTTGCCGAACCGACGATGTAGTGCGCTCACTGTTCGGGGGGCCTGCCGGCCGTTGCGAGGAGTTCGGTGAGTACGGCTGCTTCGCTGATGTCGGGGTTTTTGGTGCCGGTGAGCAGGGTGAGATCGTTCTCGTCGGCCAGTTCGCGCAGGTGGGCGAGCGCTTCGGCGCGTTCGGGCTCGTTCAGTTCGGCGCGGTAGCGGCGGGCGAATTCGTCGAAGAGTTCTGGGTCGTGGTTATACCACTGGCGCAGTTCGGTTGACGGGGCGATCTGTTTGCACCATTCGTCGAGGTGGGCGCTGGCTTTGCTGACCCCGCGGGGCCAGAGCCGGTCGACCAGCACGCGAGTACCGTCGCGCGGGCTCGGGTCGTCATAGACCCTGCGGATCCGCACAATGTGTCGAGTTGTCATCATCGTCCTCCGGGTCTGTTGCTGCTCGGGTGCGACACATTCGCCTGCGGTGAGCCATGTCCGGGAAACAGGCCGTGCGCGACGGGGCTCCTGGGTTTCGACGGTGCGGTCGACGACATCGGTCGACGGTGACGGCGGCACTCGCAGGCTTCTATGACGCAAACCAAGATTGTCGGGTTTGGACTCACGCACAGATTCCGTCGGCGACCGATGCCTGGAAACACGTAATCACATACCGCGGCCCAGCGCGGGGGCGGCTACTCGAGTTCGCCGATGTTGCCGAGAACCTGATTCAGCTTGGCCCTGCCGTCGGCAAGGGTGTAGGTGACGCACGCGATGGCGCACTTTCCGGCCGTGACTTGGTCGGCGATGATCTGAGAACGTTGCAGCAGCAGTTTCGCGGTCTCGGCGACATGGCGGGCTTCGAGGTCGTCGACCGACTCGAGGCCCTCACGTCGGCCGAGCAGGATCGAGGGTGTCACCAATTCCACGACGCTGCGGATGAAACCGCCGGGGACCGCGCCGGTGTCGAGGGCATCGATCGTGGCTCGCACCGCCCCGCAACTGTCATGGCCGAGCACCACGATCAGCGGAGTGTGCAGCACCGCCACGCCGTACTCGATCGACCCGAGCACGCTGGCGTCGACGACGTGTCCGGCGGTGCGGACGACGAACATGTCCCCGAGACCCTGATCGAAAACAATCTCCGCGGCGACCCGGGAATCCCCGCAGCCGAACACGATCGCAGACGGCTGCTGACCCGCCGCAAGTTCGGCCCGGTCCGCGGCCCCCTGATTGGGGTGGTGCAGGCGGCCCTCGACGAACCGGTCGTTGCCCTCGCGCAGGGCCTTCCAGGCGGTAATCGGAGTCAATTCACTCATACATTCCATTCTGCCCAGAGCGGTATGGCGGCTGCGCGCCCGGCCGCCCTGCGCCGGGGTGGCTGTTGGACCCGAACCCCACCCCGCTCCGGGCGACACCGACAGGCAAGGACTGACTGCAATGGCAGGATTCGCAGCTTCAGGCGGCGCTGAGGTTATGGGCGGGCGCGGTGCGGCGACGCCAGGCCGGGTCGTAGGCGAGGGCCAACCGTCCCAGGGTGAGCGCGGCGAGCATGAGCCCGAAATCGCGCAATGCGACATCGTAGAAGCCTGGGTAGCTCAGCAAGTTGATCACGATACCGGCCAGCCACGCGGCGACGATGAAGGCGGCGTAGCGCGGTTTGATCGCGACGGCCAGGCCCGCGACGATTTCGATCACCCCGACTACCCACATCGTCTGTTGCGCTGTGAAGGGCGACAGGTCGGCGATCCACGGTGCCAGGTAGTTCTCCCAGGTGGTGAGCACGTTGGTGAACTTGTCGATGCCGAAGACGATCGGGAGCACGGTGAAGCCGATGCGCAGCAGCATAAACGCCGCATATCCGGGGTCGTTGCGTGCGCGTTGCACAGCCTCTCCGAAGCTGTGGGGCGCGGGGGTCGAGACCTGCGAGGTCGAAGCGTTCATGACGGAAACCCTCCTGTAAGAGTAATAGTTTCTATTTTTAGAATCTGTTCTCCACGCCTATTTGTCAATATTTTTTGGTGTTAGAGTCGAGGTGTGTCTACTCCTCGGTCCGCCAGTCCTGCGGCTTTGGCAGCGCTGAGCAACCTCGACGATCCGTTGCGGCGCACGCTCTACGAGTACGTGAGCGAGAGCGACGCCCCGGTTTCGCGGGAGCAAGGTGCAGCCGCTGCCGGGATCAGCCGGACGCTGGCGGCCTACCACCTCGACAAGTTGGCCGAGGCTGAGCTGGTGCGGGTCAGCTACCACCGTCCACCCGGGCGCAGCGGCCCGGGTGCGGGGCGTCCGGCGAAGTTCTACGCCCGGGCCACAAAAGAATTGTCGGTGAGCGTGCCGCCACGAGATTACGAGCTGCTGGCCCGGTTGTTGGTTTCCTCGATCGAACGCGACACCAGTGGCGCGGTACGCGAAGCGGTGCACGAAACCGCCCACGACGCAGGCAGAATCGCGACTACCGCCGCCGGAGGGGACCTGCTGGCGGCGTTGCGGAGCTGCGGCTACCTACCTCGGGTCGGGGACGGCTGTGTCAACCTACGCAACTGCCCTTTTCATGTCCTCGCCCAGGACCACCAGGATCTGGTGTGCGGGCTGAACTTACGCCTGATCGAGGGCGCGATCACCGCAAGCACCCAGCCCGACGCGCACGCGGAATTGGACCCGCAGC
The DNA here is from genome assembly GCF_001613085.1 of Nocardia salmonicida NBRC 13393. Lineage (GTDB taxonomy): Bacteria > Actinomycetota > Actinomycetes > Mycobacteriales > Mycobacteriaceae > Nocardia > Nocardia salmonicida. The sequence goes on along the minus strand of NZ_BDBR01000065.1, from coordinate 16,612 downwards.
CAGACCAGTGTTGCGTGGTGGTCCACCACACGGGCTTCGCCGCTGCCGCCGCGACCTCCTGCCGGGACAGCACCGTAGACAAGGATGTGAGATGAGCCCTGCAGAGCAAACATTCGTTATCGTGGGCGCGGGCCTGGCCGGGGCAAAAGCCGCCGAGGCATTGCGCACGGACGGTTTCGAGGGCCGGGTGGTCCTGCTCGGAGACGAGCTCGACCGCCCCTACGATCGGCCGCCGTTGTCGAAGTCCTACCTGCAAGGCACGACCGAACGCGACAAGATCTACCTTCATCCGCCGAACTGGTACACCGACCACGACGTCGACCTTCGCGTCGGAACCCGCGTCACCGCCCTCGACCGTCCAGCTCACGAGGTGAGGATCGAGGGCGGCGAACGGATCGGCTACGACAAGCTGCTCCTGGCCACCGGCTCCTCACCTCGGCGCCTGGACGTGCCCGGCGCCGACCTCGACGGCGTGCATTACCTGCGCCGAGTCGGTGACTGCGAGTCCTTGCAGGCCGCGTTCGCTGCGGGACCGCGAGTGGTGATCGTCGGGGCGGGCTGGATCGGTTTGGAAACCGCGGCCGCGGCTAGGGCCGCGGGATGTCAGGTCACCGTGGTGGGCAGAAGCAAGTTGCCGCTGCTGTCGGTGCTCGGTGCGGAGGTGGCCGCCATCTACGCTGCCCTGCACCGCGCCCACGACGTGGAGCTACGACTCGATACCGGAGTAGTCGAAATCCTCGGTGACGGCCGAAACGCTACCGGGGTCCTTCTCACTGATGGCCACGTGCTCGACACCGACGTCATCGTGGTCGGGATCGGTATCACACCCAACACCGAACTGGCCCACGCCGCCGGGCTCACGGTCGAGGACGGCGTCGTCGTCAACCAATACCTGGCCACCAGCGATCCTGACGTGTTCGCCGCGGGCGATCTCGCCAACACCTTCTACCCGCACCTGGGTGCCCACTTGCGTCTCGAGCACTGGTCGGCCGCCCTCAACCAGGGGCCGGTGGCCGCAGCGAACATGATGGGCAAACCCATCCCTTATGACCGGGTGCCCTACTTCTTCTCCGATCAATACGACAGCGGAATGGAGTATTGCGGCTATGTCGCGCACGGCGGTTACGACTGTGTGGTGTTCCGCGGTGACGTCACCACCGGTGAATTCATCGCGTTCTGGCTGCAAGACCAACGGGTTCTGGCCGGCATGAACGTCAACACTTGGGGTGTCACCGACGCGATCGAGGCATTGGTGCGTTCCCGTCGGCGAGTCGATCCTGTGAAACTGGCCGACCCGGAAGTGCTGTTGCGGTACCTGCCCGGTGCCGCAGCAGTCGGTGCGCAGTGACGGCCGTGCTCCGTTAGACCCATCAGACGGTCTCCCCGCCGCCGAGGGTGATCTCGATGTGCCTGCTGATTCGCGCAGAGTTCGCCTCGAGGTCACCCGCATCCTGTGACCTCGAGGTTGTCGCCGCGCAACAAAGTGCTGTGGCGCCTTGACGACTTCGAACAGGTCTCGTCGCGCGACAGAGGTAGCGTGGGATTCAGGTGGGGCTGGTGAAAGGGGAACAGATGGGTACCGTGCGGGCCGGGTCGTGCCTGATGAGAGTGTCGGACCTGCAAAGTTCGCAGCGCTTCTACTGCGACGTATTCGAATGCCGCGTCGCGCTCCAAGAACCCGATGCGGCGCTGCTGCTGACACCCGCGGGTTTCCAGCTGTACCTGCGGGTCAGCGAAACCTCGCGCAGGCGCAAAATCGGAGACTTGGGCGTCGAGCAAATCGTCTGGTCCGCCGACAGCAAAACAGAACTCGACCGAATCGAACACCGACTCCGCACCTACTGCTCCACTACCTACACCAACACCGCGAACGAGGTCAGTTTCGTCGATGGCGTCGATCCCGACGGCTGCCGCGTCCTTGTCACCTACCCAACCCCCGCACAGCTTCCCCGCGCGGTCATCGACGCCCGGTTCCGATGAATCGTCAGCGCTCGCTGATCGACAGCCGACTCCACGCGCGTCATCACCGCGGACTGACGCACAGTTTCGTGGCATCTTCTTCAACCCCAGCCCGAACTGATGGTCCATGCTCCATCAAGCTACCAATACCATGCACTGGCAGCCATCAGCCTGTTATGGGCCCTTTGCCCGGCTCGTGCACGTATTCACCGCTCTACTTGGATACATCTTCTGTCCATACATCCTCTACCGCAGCCGTGACGACCACAAAGGATCCCGCGAACGCCGCCGTGGCTGGGACAAGGTGGACACGATTCCACGCCGTAGGTGACCTGCTCCCACCTTGGCCAGCCCAGGCCGAGACTTGTTGAGCGCATGTGCCGTTGAGAACTTCACACCGATAGAGCGACTTCAGAAGGCGAGAGCTGTGATGAGCGAGAACAGTTTCGGCGCGCGAGCTCGATTGAACGTCGACGGCGATGAGTACGAGGTGTATCGACTCGACCGCATCGGCGGCGCTCAGCGCCTCCCCTACAGCCTCAAGGTGTTGTTGGAGAACCTGCTCCGCAACGAGGACGGGCACCTGGTCACCCGCGAGCAGATCGAGGCGCTGACGGGCTGGGATCCGAAGTCCACCCGCAACCCCGAGATCCAGTTCTCCCCCGCCCGCGTGCTCATGCAGGACTTCACCGGAGTCCCGTGTGTGGTCGACCTCGTCGCCATGCGCGACGCGATGACCGAGCTCGGTGGCGACCCGAACAAGATCAATCCCTTGATCCCGACAGAGTTGGTCATCGACCACTCGGTGATCGCGGACTCGTTCGCTTCCGACGATTCCTTCCGCATCAACGCTGACCTCGAATTCGACCGCAATCAGGAGCGCTACGAACTGCTGCGCTGGGGCCAAACCGCCTTCGACGACTTTCTGGTGGTGCCGCCGGACACCGGCATCTGTCACCAGGTGAACCTGGAGTATCTGGGTCGCGGCGTATTCACCCGCGATAAGGCGGACGGCATCACGGTCGCGTACCCGGACAGCCTCGTCGGCACCGACTCACACACGCCGATGATCAACGGGCTCGGTGTGGTTGGTTGGGGCGTCGGCGGCATCGAGGCCGAAGCTGCGATGCTCGGCCAGCCGATGTCGATGCTCATCCCGCAGGTGGTGGGGCTCAAGCTCACCGGTGAGCTGCCCGCGGGCACCACCGCCACCGACGTCGTTCTCACGGCGGCCGAGCTGTTACGCAAGACGGGTGTCGTCGGCAAGTTCGTCGAGTTCTACGGCCCGGGGGTCGCCAAGATCCCTCTCGCCAACCGGGCCACCCTCGGCAACATGAGCCCCGAGTACGGCTCCACCATCTCCATCTTCCCGATCGACGACGTCACTCTCGACTACATGCGCCTGACGGGCCGTCCCGAGTGGCGCATCAAGCTGGTCGAGGCCTACGCCAAGTTGCAGGGGATGTGGCACGACCCCGACCACCAACCGGACTTCAGTCAGACCGTCGAGCTGGACCTGTCCACCATCCGCCCCTCGATCGCCGGCCCGAAGCGACCGCAGGACCGTATCCCGATCAGCCACGCCAAGCGCGCTGTCAAGCAGGTCCTTGCTGGCAAGGACACGGCTGAGGTTATCGACGAGGTGCAGCAGGTGGGGCTCGACGAGGCCTCCTTCGAATCGTTCCCGGCCTCTGATCCCGTGGCGATAGTCCAGGACCATGGGGTGGTCCCGTCGGCCGAGATCGACATCGACAGCCCCGCGCCGGACTATCCACAGAAACCGACGGCCGTCACCATGCCGGACGGCAACGAGATCCAAATCGACCACGGCCACGTCGTCATCGCGGCGATAACCTCGTGCACCAACACGTCGAACCCGTCGGTGATGATCGGCGCAGCCCTGCTGGCGAAGAAGGCCGTCGAGCGCGGGCTGGCGAGCAAGCCGTGGGTGAAAACCACCCTCGCGCCCGGCTCTCGTGTGGTCACCGACTACTACGAGCGTTCCGGTCTGACCCCCTATCTCGACCAACTCGGGTTCAACCTCGTCGGCTACGGCTGCACAACGTGCATCGGCAACTCCGGACCCCTGCTGGGGCCCATCGCCGACGCCATCGATGAGGCTGACCTCAATGTGGCCGCCGTGCTGTCGGGAAACCGTAACTTCGAGGGGCGCATCCACCCGCAGTCCCGGATGAACTTTCTGGCGTCTCCGCCCCTGGTGATCGCCTATGCCCTCGCCGGCAGCATGCTCGTCGACCTCACCGCCGACCCGCTCGGCACCGACACCGACGGCAAGCCGGTCTACCTTGCAGACATCTGGCCGACGGAGCAGGAGATCGAGTCGGTTATCTCCGCGTCGGTCGAATCGTCGCTGTTCACCGAGGGTTACTCGGACGTGTACGCCGGCGACGACAACTGGAAAAGTCTCGATGTCTCCGACAGCGAAGTATTCGAGTGGAAAGACGACTCGACGTACGTACGTCGACCCCCGTACTTCCACGGGATGACGCGAGATCCTGAGCCGGTGCGGGATATCGTGGGGGCACGCGTTCTCGTCAAGCTGGGTGACTCGGTCACCACCGACCACATTTCGCCCGCCGGCGCCATCCGGCGCAACGGTCCCGCCGGGGCATACCTGCAGGAGCACGGCATCGGGCCGAAGGACTTCAACTCGTACGGGTCCAGGCGTGGCAACCACGAGGTGATGATCCGCGGCACGTTCGCCAACATCCGTTTGCGCAACGAGCTCGTGCCGGGCGTCGAGGGTGGGGTCACCCGTTACCTTCCGACCGGCGAGCAGTTGAGCATTTTCGAGGCGGCCGAGAAGTACGCCGAGGACGACACCCCTTTGGTCGTGCTGGCCGGTGCAGAATACGGTTCCGGATCCTCCCGTGACTGGGCGGCGAAGGGGACGCTGTTACTGGGAGTCAAGGCGGTGATCGCGCAGTCGTTCGAGCGAATCCACCGTTCCAACCTGATCGGCATGGGCGTGCTGCCATTGGAGTTCCCGGTCGGGGAGACGGTGCAAAGCCTGGGTTTGACCGGCGAGGAGGAGTTCTCGATCACGGGCATCGTCGGCGCGGACTCGGGCGACTTCCCCGACTCGGTCACGGTAACGGCGGGCGACACCGAGTTCACCGCTAAGGTACGTATCGATACTCCCGCCGAGGCGTCCTACTACCGGCACGGCGGCATTCTGCAGTACGTGCTGCGCCAGCTGCTGAATCCGTAGCATCGCCAGCTCAATGAGCCCGAGGCCAAGCTCAAACAAAGGTCGACGCGGCTTCACCGTGTGTCGCCGTGACATTCGCACTAGGCTCTCTTGGAGAAGGTTCAAGCGGCCGTTGGGTCGGGTCTTCCGGGCGTTGGGACGCCGCTGCACCGCCAAGCAGATCCCGTTACCAGGGATATCAACCGACAGACAGCTTGCCCCGCTCAGGGGGCGGTCCGTGACGGGCGCCGTCTGGATGGCCGCTCGTGTGACGAGTACCCGTTCGCGTCGACCACCGAAGGCGCGGCGACCTCGGGGGGCGGCGGGAGGACCTTCAACCCCCAGTGTCACGTGCCAGACCTCGGTCCGGCCAGCGGCTCCACCGGCTACAGCGTCTGCATGATCGACGCGGCGCAGAACTCGCACGCAGGCAGCCTCCTCGGTGCCTTCTATGGCACGAATCGAGTCATCAACCAGGATCCGTTCAAGGTGCAAGCCCAAGGAGGTTCGCTGCCGCCGACGCCCTGAACCGGCTATCCGTGAGAGCTATAATGGCGTCAATTCAATCGGCGAGGAGGCTGCGTGCGTGGAACAGCAGTTGGCGCGGCCGCACTAGGGGCGCTGGTGTTAGCGGGTGTCGCCATCGGCATCGTGCGCTCTGGCGATCCCAGCGCACCAGCGACTCCATCGACAGGACAGGACGTAAGCACCGTGACCAACGAGTCCAAACCTGCTGGCGATGACGAATACGACCCCGACCTGGAAGAACCAGTGATCGAGCCGGGCAAGCCGAACACGTTGAAGGAGTTCGCTGAGGACTCCCGAGACGGCGTGGCTCCCGGCGAGTACCAGATCGGCCCTAAAGGCCTTGAGAGCGGCCCCCTTAGGTCGACCTACAATCCCTGACGATGCTAAATCGGCTAGGCCTGGAACCGCGTCAAGGCGGGGCCAGGCCTAGTCTGTCTTCCGGCTGTCGCGGGTGAAGTCTCCTCGCGGTCGGCAGGCAGCAGGCACCGCAGTTATCCGCTTCTGCCCGGCACCAATTTCTGGTGCGAGCCATGGATCTTCTGTCATACCGGGTGGGGAGGTCAGGAATGCGAAGAGCAGCAGTACAGAATCGCGCACGCCATTTATGACCCGACCGACTGCGAGACCTACCATGAGGCACCGGGACCGTTCGAGCCGATCGGACTGGTTACCGCTTACTGCGGTGGTGGTGACACCCCGCTGTCGGGAACATCGATTTGTGATTCCTGGGTTGATTCCGATTTCATGAATCCAGTCAATTAGCCAGCCGGAGTCGGTGGATGGGTCACCCAGTGAACTCCATCCACCGGCTCCGCTTCGCCGGGCATAATCGGCGCAACGACATCATCGAAATACATGTTCATCGCCGAGCCGGGATCGTCATCGACCGCGACGGCTCGCAGCCTCGACAAGATCAAGCGATGCCCGACCCGCGACTGCACGAACTCACTGTTTCCGTAGTGTTCGATGACGACCACGACCCCGTCTTCGATCGAGTTCAGCTCGACGCTGGCGACACGAAGTCCGCCCCGGTCCTGACGAACGATCAGTCCACCGATCAGCCGCTGCGTGAATCGCATTGCCCACGTGTCGAATACCGTGCCGTACTCGCGAAACAGCAGTCCACCCTCATCGCGGCTTACTGGCGGTGGAACGTGTTCATCCGGTCTCTCGGGCTTTCGACGCGACATCGCTGTCTCCTGGGCCAGCCGACATTCTGATAGCTGCCAATCGTAGCGGTCGACGCGCCTATGACCGGCTTCGCCGCAGTTCGCACAGCGTATCCGGGCTCCGTGGCTGGCTGGCCACACAATTCAGCACGGCTCCTTATGACGAGGCCGGATTGTGGGCCAGTGCGCCGAATACCCAGCTCACAGGACGAGCACCGTGCTGCCGGACAGTGTGACGAGCGACGGGCCCATGTACGTTCATTCGTCCTCGTCGGCGGCGTCGGGATCGCGTAGCGGTCGGTGGTTGCCACCGAGATCGGGCAGCGCGAAGCTGTAGTGGCCTTCGAGCCGGATATGGCGGCGCATGAACGCCGACAACCGGACGGCATCCTCATCGCGCACCGGATAGTCCTGCGCTCGTAGCTGCACCAGCGCCCGGTCTAGATACACCGAGTTCCACAGCACGACACAGTTCAAGATCAGCCCCAGCGCCGCGAGCTGGTCCTCCATCCCGTCGAGGTAGGCGCGCGTCATCTCGCCCTTCTTGCCGTGAAAGACGGTGCGGCCCAGGTCGTGGCGTCCTTCTTGGATGTTGGCTTGGGCCTTGGCTTCGCGTCGATACGGTTCGTCGTCGGCCAGACGTAAGATGTGCAAGGTCTTGAAGATCCGCCCGTAGTGGGCGATCGCCTGCCCCAGACTGGTCGGGTTGCCGTCGCGCGAAATCATCCGGGTGACCTCGTGGGCGGAATGCTGGTGACCAGGATGTTCCATGTGAAGATCGGCATCCGGAACATCGTCATCCCGGGTGCGCGCAGACAGACGACGGTGGTGATCATGTTGACCGCCCCCAGGATGGTGCCCAGACCCGAGAGCGCCAAGCCCATGATCCACAGGTCCGCGCCGACGCCGGGAGAATGCTCGGCCAAGCTCAACGGCACATAGGCAGTCCACCCGAAATCAGCAGCCCCGCCGGGGGTGACGAAGCCGGCGGTAGCGATCGATGCGCCGAACAAGTACAGCCAGTAACTGAGCGCGTTCAACCGCGGGAATGCCACATCGGGGGCACCGACCTGCAGTGGCAGCACACAATTGGCGAAGCCGAACACGATCGGGGTCGCGTAGAACAGCAGCATGATGGTGCCGTGCATGGTGAACAGCTGGTTGTACTGTTCGTTGGACAAAAACAGCAGGCCCGGTCGCGCCAACTCGACGCGCATCAACAGCGCCATCATCCCGCCGATCAGGAAGAACGACATCGCGGTGACCACGTACATGATCCCGAGCAGCTTCGGATCGGTGGTGGTGAGGATCTTGAAGATCGCCGACCCTTTCGGCCCCATCCGTGCCGGGAACGGGCGTGTGGCCTTGGCGGTGGGGGTGATTTCGGTGGGCGCTGCAGACACCGGCGATTCCCTCTCGGTTGCTCTTCCTCGGCGGGCGCCCTCACGACGTATCCCGGTCCTTACGGGTTGAGCCGGCGAGTCCTTGTTGCCGCCGCCGGTGATGATGATGGCGTTGTCGCGATGCGGCGATCCTAGATCCGTCGGTCAGCCTTGACGCTCCGCATCAGTGTTCTGGTGCGGTGTGTCACCCGCCGCTTAGTTTATACAAGATTTCACTGTATAAATAGGTATGGCGTATGTGATCAGCGAGCCTTGTGTGGATGTGCTGGATCGGGCGTGTGTGGAAGAGTGCCCGGTCGACTGCATCTATGAAGGCATCCGCGCTTTGTACATCCATCCCGACGAGTGCGTCGACTGCGGCGCGTGCGTGCCGGTATGCCCGGTGGAAGCGATCTACTACGAAGGCGACCTGCCCGCCGAGCTCGAGCCCTACCTCGCCGACAACGCCGCCTTCTTCACCCAGGCCCCGCCCGGGTCTCAGCAACCGCTCGGATCTCCCGGTGGCGCGGCCAAACTCGGTGCGGCCGGATTTGATGCCCCGCTAGTGGCCCGGCTGCCGCAACGGAGGGCCCAGTCATGACTCCCACATCCGGTCTTACGCCGAACTCGCCCGGTGGTGGGCGCCGCGGCGAGGTCCTTGCGGTGTTGCGGGCGTCCCCGGTGGCGTTGAGCATCGTCGAGCTCGCCGCGCGACTGGACGTGCACCCGAACACGGTGCGGTTTCACCTCGAGGCATTGGTCACCGCGGGGCAGGCCGAACGGGTCGAAAGCCCGCGCATCGGCCCCGGGCGCCCGCCACAGGTCTTCCGGGCACATCCCGGCATGGACCCCGCCGGGCCACGCAACTACCGGCTACTCGCCGATATCCTCACCGCACAGTTCGCCGCCGAACCCGATCCCGCGGCGCGGGCAGTGCGGGCAGGGCAGGCATGGGGCAAAGACCTGGCAGCCTCGACCACGGCGCCCGCAGCAACAGCGGAGCAGGCCGTGGATGACATGGTGCGGATGCTCGACGACCTCGGGTTCGAACCCGACACCGACGACGCGCGGACACGGATCCGATTGCGGCACTGCCCGTTCCTGGACCTGGCCGCCAGTCACGCGACAGTGGTGTGCCCGTTGCATCTGGGCTTGATGCAGGGAGTGCTGCAGGGCCGCTCGGCGCCGGTCACCGTCGATCGGCTCGAGCCGTTCGCCGCACCGGACCTGTGCCTTGCCCACCTCGCCCCCGCCGGCGATGCACCCGCACAACCACAGACAGGCTCCACGCCATGACCACCACCAGCGCTGTCATCACCGCGCTCGGGTTCTGCTGGCTGGGCATGGTGCTGGCCATCTCGTTTCTGGAAGCACCGTTGAAGTTTCGGGCACCCGGACTCACCCTGCAAGTGGGACTCGGTATCGGGCGGCTGGTCTTTCGCGCCCTCAACACCATCGAGATCGTCTTCGCCGCAACGATTCTCATCGCTATCCTCTTCGACCCGCCTCCCGTCGGCGCCGTTGTCGCGTTGATGGTGGCGATGGCGACGCTGATCGTACAGTTGGTGGTGGTCCGGCCGCGGTTGACCCGGCGTAGCGACGCCGTGCTCGCCGGTCGCGATGTGCCCCGCTCCCACAGCCACTACGCCTATGTGGCATTGGAAGTGCTCAAAGTCATCGCGCTCCTGATCGGTGGCATCGCAGTGCTGGCCCACGGCGTGTCATGAGTTGCCCGTCGCTGACCTATGTCAGGCCGCCCGGTGCGATATTGCACCCGGCGGTTCCGTGGCGATCAGGACGGCACCGGCACAGATACCGCGATGCTTCGTCCTCGGTACTGGGCATCGAAACCCAGTGCATCGGAGGGAAATGCGAATGCAGGGAAGACATCTGGGTCACCGCCGAAATGTGTGCCCAAGCAGCGTTCGCCCACTCCACCACCGCCGCGCACACCTCCGCCGAGGCTGCTGGTGAGTAGATTCCGGCCCGAACAAGACGGCGATCCTGGCGATCGGTGGCACGACGCCGCGATCGAGCAGCCGCACGCCCACCGCGACGACCGTGAGCGCTTGGAGGGCCCGTTGATCGTCGTCGGTTTCGACACCTCACTGGCCTCCCAGCACGCCCTCGCCTACGCCGTCGGCGCGGCTGTCCGCATGCGCGCGGGTCTGCTGGTCGCCTACATCAGCACCCTGCCCAACCCCACCTATCTAACTAGCACCGTGCCGATGTTCGGCGACATACCCTTCGAGTCCGAAGCCGATCAAATCGCCGCGGCTCACCACTCGGCTACCGAGATCCTCCATGACGTCGCGGTGCCCTGGTCGTTTACCGTACGTACCGGGGACGCCGCGGCCCAGCTGGCGCGGCTGGCCGACAATAACAACGCCGACGTCCTCGTTGTCGGCCGCACGAGCAGCTGGCTGCACCGCAAGATCGGCTCGATCTCGGCTCGGCTGCTCTCACGAGCTCGGTGTCCGGTCACCGTCGTGCCCTGAAGCCGTAGGTCACGGCCAACCGCGACGAGGCACAGCAGTCGGCCGCGCGGGCGCCGCGGTGGCGCGCCGAACGTGTGGTTCGCTCACGTACGCGAAAGAGCTTGCCCGCCAAGGCGTCAGTTCTTCCCCGGAACGCTTCGACACGATCGGCCCAATTGGCCAAGACCGCGCGCCATGCGATCGCAGTGGCATGACCGGCGCCACTTCATCAGCTCGTCTCTGACGGTGTTCATCCACCGTAGAACGGCAGGGCCTTCAGTTCGTGCGCTCAGACGCGCTGACCGGGTCGAGCACAAACCCTTGACGGCGCTGATGCACCGTTAGATACCGCAGCCCGTCCGGGCCTGCGGTGAACGCGCGCCGCGACCGGCGCGGTAGCCACACCAGGCCCCCGGGGGGCAATTCGATCTCGCCCATCTCGGTGGTCAAGGTGCCGGTGCCGTCGAGCACGTGGATCAAGACGTCCAGATCGGGCCCGGTATGTGCATCGATGCGCTCCCGAGCGGCCAGACGGATGATGTTGGAATCCAGGTCGCGTCGGCGCATCGGCAACGTCCACACCGCACCGGTTGCATCCAGCTGCCCTGACGTCAACACAGTGGTGTCGGTCAACACTCGCGGCAACGCTGTCGAGGCCAGCTTCTCGATCCGCACCCGCCACACCCGTGGCCCGTCCTCGATCACCTCCCAGCTGTACCCACCGGGAACCTCCACCTTGAACTCCTCGCGCAGATGTCGCGGATAGTGATTGTTCACCAGCACGAATGAGCCGCCGATCGCCAGCGCGTCGAACCGCACAAAAATTGCTGGATGCTTCTCAGGCTTACTCAATTTCCGCACGTCGAGCTCGGCATCCACGTCGGGCATGTGACCCTCCTCCTAGTTTTTACAACCCTCTCTTGTATAAACTAAACCGGTAGGACTCACCCGCCAAGCGGCATCGGATATGACACACGTCTCCACCACAACCTGCGCGACGCGGGTCTCTGCATCAGCAGATATCAACAGCAGGCTCAGAGGAACGAAGGACTGCGATGACCACCGCAACAACTCCTGTCCCCACCCACCGCCCCGCGGTCCGGCGTAATCCACGGGCTGCGCACAGCGCGATCACCCGTCTGCGGAATACGGTGTGCGCCCTGCCGGCCCCCACGCTGCCTCACGACACGGTCCGTGCCACCACCGTGGACGATCTCGCCACCGTCGACATCATCGACTCACACACCCTGGCCGTCGTAGCCCGCCGCGACCGCCACATTCGCCCGATCGCCGCGCTGATCAGCCAGCAGTTTCCTGAGCTCACCGTCACCGTCATCCACAGCGCGATCCTCGTCTGCACCGCCTGACACACCGCAGTCCCGATGGGCGCTACCAGTTCGCCGATACCGGTGAGCTCCCGCCCGGTCAACTACTTCCGGTCGGGCGTTGCCATTCAGGCCGGTCGCGATCCGACCGAGCGTCACTCTGCGCTCACGACGCTTCCAGTCGATGTTCACGATCTCTCGACGTCGGCATTGCGATCTGGACCGATGGTCACATCACCGCAGTCGATGTGACTATCCTCGCTACAGGATGGGATTCGAACATCTTCTGCGTCAGCGGTATTGGCGCATTCGTGATGCGGTCGAGCATTCATAGCCAAGAATGTCGACCGCCCGTCCCGGACCGGGCTCCGTCGGACTCGAGCGCGGGGTCGCCAAGGTTGATCCCTGCTCGCTACCTTCACGTGTTCACCGTCCTCGGCGGCGGGGTCGCAGGGCAACGTCCGCTACGACAAATTGACAACTGCGGGGGCAAGGCGCTTGGGTTGAACAGGGCTGGGGCCGAATCCGCGCGTTGGATTTCATTCCGCGGCCACCACCGCATTGATGATCCGTTCTACTGCGTCCAAGCATCAAGGACGCCGACGAGCCGGGGTGGTGTCGAGGGCAGATCGGCAACTGCCGGCGCAACCCGTCCCCGTCCCCGTCCCGAGGTCGAGTCCCGTGAGGAACTGAACTTGATGTCGGGCAGTGGGACACCCAGGAGCTGGTCCGTCGGATCGGAGTCCGACCGCGCACGTGCCCAACATCATCCACGCCGAATATCGCGGAGCTCGTCCACAGAGGATGTGTTTGGCCCCTAGCCCAGCTTCGCGACGGTCAGCAACACTGCCGCATCGTCGAGGGCTTCCAGCGAATGGCGCATGTTAGGCACGGTCAGCAGGTCTCCAGACCGACCTTCCCAGCTGTTCTGGCCTGCAGTGAGCCGGACCCGTCCGTGTAGGACGTGAACAGTTGCCTCGCCCGGGTTTTCGTGCTCGTCGAGACGTTGTCCCGCCGCCAATGCGATCAAGGTTTGGCGCAGAACGTGCTCATGACCGCCGTAGATCGTGCGCGCGCTTCGACCACTCGATGCGGTGCCGGCAAGCTCGAGTTGCTCGCGCGCCAAGGCTGTCAAGGACATCTTCTCCATCGTGCATTCCTTTCTCGTGGATCTTCAGCTCACCGTCATCGCCGGAGATCACCTGCAGCCGAAAGCTTCGAGGTTCCGCCACCACGCTACCGAGTCCAGCTCTAGCCCAGCGTCTCCGAGCTGTGCAACGTTGTGACTCCTCGCGCGGGGCTGAACGAGCACCAGGTCATGTTCTTGTTTGCATCAAGCTATCGGCACCAGGCAGAGGGTGCGGCATCCATCTCCGGCGCGCAGAAGCCCACACGCTGGGGCCGCAGGAACGAGTTGACCATGTGCTCGCCGTTGGCCTGTGTTTAACATCGAGATCGCGATCTCACATGCCGTCAGCGTTCACGTCAATCAACGCTCCGGCCCACTTCCCGGTGGAGCCGTTGCCTGATGACCGTTTACGGAGCAACGATGTCTTCCTTCAAGCTTCGCGCCCGCGCCGCCGGTGTGGTTCTGCCACTGCGGCTTTCGCTGCTCATGACCTGTCTGGTCTCGCTGATCAGCACCCTCATGAGCGACAGCGTGAACGCCGTCCTGTGGCTGCGCTCCTGGCCGATCGCGTTCCCTATCCCGCTACTCGTTCTGCCGATCGTCCGCCGACCCACGGCGCTACTGGTCCGACCAGCACGTCCATGAACGTCGAGTGGCCGTCACCTACCCATGGCGGCGAGCACTCGCCCGGAAATTATCCGTGTGACAAACCCGGCGATCCTCGACCATGCTCGACCGCATGCTGATTCGCACAGGTGGCTCCGCCGACGCTGCGGCCATCGCCGCTCTCCATACCGCCAGTTGGCGCATCGCCTACGCGGGCATCTTTCCTGACAAGTACCTCGACGGCCCGGTCGACGCGGATCACGCCACCCGCTGGCGCACGCTGCTGTCCGAGCCGGTCACGGCGGGTGTGTTCGTCGCCGAGGAAGACTCAACCGTCGTCGGGTTCGCCTATTTCCGTCCGACCGGACACGGCAGAGTCCTACTCGACAACCTCCACGCACACCCCGATGCGCACGGCGTCGGTATCGGCACCGGCCTCATCGACTCGGGTCTGACCTGGTCGGCCGCCACCTACCCCGACCGCCCGGTCTACCTGGAGGTCCTCACTGCGAACACCCCCGCCATCAAATTCTACGAGAGCAGAGGTTGGCACCGAACCGGTTCCGGCACCGTCACATTCGAGGCGGGATTCACTGTCCCCCAATATGAGTACACCTGGCAGCCGGGCGGTGTGAGCGGCGTGTAACGGCGTCAACCCCGAGGTGGCCCAAGCGCGACGATGGGCGCCGGCCAACGGAGGCCGACGCTCACCGTCGGCTGCTAACGCTGATCGTGCGTTGACGGCGGTAGCGACGTCGGATCGCCTGACCTGTGCGCACATCCAGCCGCGCGTAACACCCGTCACAAAATTAGTATCCTATTTGCGAATTAAAGTACGGTCTGGTTATGCAGCTCACTCGGTTCACCGACCTCGGACTGCGGATCGTCATGCGGCTCGCTGTGGCCGCCGACGGTGAACGCCCCGGAAGCCGAAGCATCGCCGACGAACTGTCGGTGTCCTACGCACATGCGACGAAAGTGATCACCCGACTCTCCGAACTCGGCATCGTCGATGCACGACGCGGACGTGGAGGTGGCCTGGCCATCACCGAACTCGGGCACACCGCCTCGGTGGGATGGCTCGCGCGCCGCCTCGAAGGTGACGCGGAAGTGGTCGAATGCGACGGCGCCAATCCGTGCCCGCTGCGGGCGGGTTGCCTGCTGCGCTCGGCGTTGCGCCACGCCCAGGAAGCCTTCTTCGAGTCACTGGACCCTCTCACCATCGCAGACCTCACCCGGGCACCCACCGGAACCATCCTGCTCGCCCTGCCCCAGCCGGTCGGCGCAGTCACCCGCATTTCTTCAACGATCGGAAAATGACATGCTCTCGCCCACTGCGACCGAGATAATCCGTGCGACCCTGCCCGTAGTCGGCGCGCCATCGAAGACATCACAACGCTGTTCTACCGCAAGATGTTCGCTGCCCACCCCGAACTCGAACGCGACCTGTTCAACCGCGGAAACCAGAAGCAAGGCGGCCAGCAGAAAGCGCTCGCCGGAGCCGTCGCCGCCTTTGCGGCTCTTCAATTGGAGTCCGATCAGGCCCGTGTCGATCTGATCCTGTCCAGAATTGCCAACAAGCACGCGTCGCTGGGAATCGAGCCCGCACAGTACGCGATCGTGCACACGCACCTGTTCGAAGCCATCGCCGAGGTGCTCGGTGACGCCCTCACCCCCGAGGTCGCTGCTGCCTGGGACGAGGTGTACTGGCTGATGGCGCAAACACTGATCTCGATGGAAACCGGGCTTTACCACGCCGCAGGTGTCGCGGTAGGCGATGTCTGGCGTCAGGTGCGTGTTCGCGACCGCCGCCACGAGTCGGCCGATACGGTCTCCTTCGTGCTTGCCTCGGCAGACGGCGCACCCCTGCCTTTCTTCGCCCCGGGACAATATCTGTCGGTAGGTGTCCATCTCGAAGATGGTGCACGGCAGATCCGTCAGTACAGTCTGTCCTCTGCACCCTCGCGCGATGACTGGCGCATCACCGTCAAGCGCGTGGACGCCCGGATCCTGGCGAACGAGTCGGTTGTCCCGGCTGGCGAAGTGTCGAACTTCCTGTTCCACAATGTTTTCGAAGGCGACCTGCTGAACGTCACCACCCCGTTCGGTGACCTGGTACTTCACGACGATGACGCCCCGTTGCTGCTGATCTCGGCCGGTATCGGCTGCACGCCGATGATGGGAATACTCAGCCACCTCGCCGAAACCAATGACACGCGGCCGGTCTCGGTGCTGCACGCCGACCGCTCACCCAGCAATCACGCTCACCGTGCCGAACTCACCGAACTGGTAGAACGCCTGCCGTTCGCGGTCATGCACCGCTGGTACGAGGACCTCGGCGCCCGCCGCCCCGAAGACGGCCTCCGGCAGGGCCGCGCCGACCTCGGTGAGATCACCATCGCACCCGGCACCCGGGCCTACCTGTGCGGTCCTCTGCCGTTCATGCTCGGCATGCGTGAGGTGCTGCTCGCCAAGGACGTGGCACCCGAGAACATCCATTACGAGGTCTTCGGTCCCGACAGCTGGGCGACTGCCACCGTGTGAGCCGCCCATCCGCACGACCGACAAGGGGCGGCAGAGCGGGTAGCCCGGCCTCGGACATTCGGACAGAATCCGCCGGACCCGTGTCCGGAGACGATGCTTGATTGGATCGCTCGACGTAGCCGAGAGTCATCATCGGTGGGTGCTCTCGGCCGCGGTCAGCCAGTCGGCCACATTGCCCAAAGTGCCGAAGCACACGACCCGGAACGGGTTGTAAAGCTCCCACCCGCTGGGCGGTTCGTCGGACCACCTGATCGCCATCGAACGGCGCTTGGCCCGCTCGGT
>NZ_BDBR01000064.1 GCF_001613085.1 Nocardia salmonicida NBRC 13393 | reverse complement strand
CTGGTCGCCACGCTCGGGGACCGGGCCGGGCTGCCGATCGTGCACGTCACCTCGCTGCCACCGTGGGTCGGTCCGCTGGACGTGGTCCTGGTGGCCGGCGACGACGCGGGCGATCCGCGACTCATCGATGCCGTCGACCGCGCCCTGCGCCGCAGTGCGGAAGTGGTGATCGCCGCCCCCAACGAGGGTCCGTTGCGCGCGGTCGCCGCCGGTCGCGCGATCGTGCTCGAACCTCGGGTGCCCGTGCTCGACCACAATCGGCTGCTGCGTTTCCTCGCCGTCGGGATCGCGGTGTTGCGCGGTGTCGACGCCCAGCGCAGCGGTCCGGCCACGCCCGATCTCACCGCGCTGGCAGACATGCTCGACGCCGAGGCGCTGCGCGACGGCCCGCACACGGAAGCCTTCCGCAATCCGGCGAAGACCCTCGCCGCCCGCATGCACGGAGTCGGCGTAGTGCTCGCGGGGGACTCGCCCGCCGCCGTCGAACTGGCGGGCCACGGCGCCGAGGTGCTGCTGCAATCGGCGGGCAGGCTCGTCTCCGCCGCTGATCTGTCCGATGCGGTCGCCTCGGTCGGCCGTCTCTCCCAGGCAACCGGCGGCACCGCACCCGGCTTCGATCCGCTGTTCCACGACGAGGAGCTCGACGGACCGGCCCCGGTCGAGCGGATTCGGGTGCTGGCCTTGAGCGTGCATCCCGATCAGGCTGCCGCCCGGCGCAAGCTGGCGGTCTTCGAAGGTGCGGGCGGCGGCCTGGTCGACGCCGAGCTGGTCCATGCCGATGTCGACGTGCTGCAATCTCAGCTGGCCGACCCCGCCGCCGCGCCCGCGATCGAACGCACCGCTGCCGCCTCCGCCGCAGGGGGCGGACACGGCAGCGAACTCGAGCAGCTCGCGGTGCTGGCGCTGCGGCTGGACATGGCCGCGGCCTATCTTCGGCTGACCCTCGCACGCGGTGCCGCCGCGCCCGAACCGGATCGATACGACGGGGGACGCTACTAGTGCAGGAACTCGTTGGTGCGCTGCGTTCTTACGCATGGGGGTCGCGCACCGCGCTCGCTCAGCTATGCGGACGGCCGGTGCCATCGGCCCATCCCGAAGCCGAACTCTGGTTCGGCGCGCACCCGGCCGATCCCGCGCACGTCAAGACGGACTCGGGTAAACGCTCGCTGGTCGAGGTACTCACCGCCGACCCGGCGGGCGAATTGGGCGCGGTGGCCGACACTTTCGGCGCCCGCCTGCCGTTCCTGCTGAAAATCCTCGCTGCCGAGGAACCGCTGTCGCTGCAGGCCCACCCGAGTTCGGCGCAGGCGCGAGCCGGATTCGAACGGGAGAACCGCACCGGCGTCGCGCTCGATTCGCCGCTGCGCAACTACCGCGACGACAGCCACAAGCCCGAACTCGTTGTCGCGCTGGAGCGTTTCGAGGCGCTGGCCGGGTTCCGCGACCCGCTCCGCACCGTCGAGTTGTTACGCGCGCTCGACGTGCCCGGCCTCAATATCTACGCCGAACTGCTTGCCGCCCAGCCCGATTCGGCCGGTCTGCGGACCTTGTTCACCACCTGGATCACGCTGCCGCCCGCCGCGCTGTCGAAGCTGCTGCCCACGGTGCTCGAGGGCTGTGTGCACTACCTGTCGAGCAAGGGCGCGCGGGCGTTCACCGCCGAGGTGCGCACCGCGCTCGAACTGGCCGAGGTCTACCCCGGCGACGCGGGTGTCCTCGCCGCGCTGCTGCTCAACCGGCTGACCCTGGAACCGGGCCAGGCGCTGTTCCTCGCGGCCGGCAATCTGCACGCCTACCTGCGTGGGGTCGGGGTGGAGATCATGGCCAACTCCGACAACGTGCTGCGCGGCGGGCTCACTCCCAAGCACGTCGACGTGCCCGAACTCCTGCGGGTGCTCGACTTCGAACCGATCGACCTGCCGGTGATCGAACCCGCCCCCGGCGACGACGGCGGAATCCGGTACCGCACGCCCGCACCGGAATTCTCCCTGTGCCGCTTCGATCTGGGCGCCGAGGACGAGCCGGTTGCGCTCGCCGACGTCGGCCCGGGCATCGTGCTGTGCACCGCGGGCACGCTCGAGCTCTCCGAGAACGGACGCACCCTCGTCGTCGAACGCGGCAGCGCGGCCTGGATCTCCGCCGCCGACACCGATATCAAGGCGCGCGCGTTGCGCGGGCCCGCGCAGCTGTTCAGCGCCTGCGTCGGCGACGGCAACTGATCTGTGCCGTAGGCGAACCCCCGCCTCGGCTCCCGCTCAGGACAGATGACCGCTTCGCATCGGTGTCCTATTAGGCTGTGCCGAGTCGTGTTCAGTGAACAGAAGGGCGGGCCGGCATGTCGGCTGGTGGTGGAAAGAAGGCGATCGTCGCGGCGTTGGCGGCCAACGCGGGGATCGCGGTGGCGAAGTTCGTCGGCGCGTTCATCACGGGGTCGGCCTCGATGATGGCCGAGGGCGTGCACTCGGTCGCCGACACCGCGAATCAGGGCCTGCTGCTGTTCGGGCAGCGCGCCGCCGCCAAGGACGCCGACGAGCTGCACCCGTTCGGGTACGGCCGTAACCGCTACTTCTACTCGTTCGTCGTGGCGCTGGTGCTGTTCACCCTCGGCTCGGTGTACGCGATCTACGAAGGCATCCACAAGGTCCAGCATCCCGAGGAGCTGAGTCAGCCGATCGTCGCGATCATCATCCTCGTGATCGCGATCGGCCTCGAGACTTTCAGCTTCCTCACCGCGGTGCGTGAATCCAGGCCGCTCAAGGGCGATGCGACCTGGTGGCGGTTCATCCGCAACTCGCGCAGCCCCGAGCTGCCGGTGGTGTTGCTCGAGGACACCGGCGCACTGATCGGTCTGGTTCTCGCCCTCGGCGGCGTCGGCCTGACCATGGTCACCGACGACCCGATCTTCGACGGTATCGGCACCCTGGCCATCGGTGTGCTACTCGGCATCATCGCGATCGTGCTGATCGTGGAGATGAAGAGCCTGCTCATCGGTGAAGGCGCCACCCCCGAACAGGGTCTGGCCATCCGAGAGAACCTGGTCGACGGCGCCAAGATCACCTCGGTGATCCACCTCAAGACCCAGTACCTGGGCCCGGAGGAAATGTTGATCGCGGCCAAGGTCGCGCTCGCCCCGAACCTGGACATCGCCGGTGTCGCCGAGGCGATCGACGCGGCCGAAACGCGTGTGCGCGCAGCAGTACCCACCGCCCGCCTGATCTACTTGGAACCCGATCTCTACCGTGTGAAATAGCGGCTGGCGGCGCGGTTCTCGGCCCGACGACACGGTGTGGAGTCGGGGTGTGGGTCAGCGACCGTTGTAGCGTTCGTCTATGGCCGAGCAAGGTGGAGACAGCAAGGTCGCGATCCTCGCCGCACTCGGGGCGAACGCTGGCATCATGGTCGCGAAGTTCATCGGGGCGTTCATCACCGGGTCGTCGTCGATGCTTGCCGAGGCGGTGCACTCGGTGGCCGACACCGGCAACGAGGCGCTGCTGCTGGTCGGCCGCAATCGGGCCGACCAGCCCGCGGACACGCTGCACCCCTTCGGGTATTCGCGCAATCGGTATTTCTATTCGTTCGTCGTCGCGCTTGTCCTGTTCGTCATGGGGTCACTGTTCGCGATCAACGAGGCGATCCACAAAATCCGGTTCCCGGAGGAGATCGTTTCGGCCTGGGTCGCGATCGGGATTCTCGGGGTATCGCTGGTGCTGGAGAGCGCCAGTTTCCGTACCGCGCGCAAGCAGTCGGCGCCACTGAAGGGCAAGAATTCGTGGTGGCATTTCATTCGCCACACCCGCAATCCTGAACTGCCCGTGGTGCTGCTCGAGGACGCGGGCGCGATCATCGGCCTGCTGTTCGCCCTGACCGGGGTGAGTCTGTCGGTGCTCACCGGAAATGCGGTGTGGGACGGCGTCGGCACGCTACTCATCGGCATCTTGCTCGGTGTGAACGCGGTGATCCTGATCGTGGAGACCAAGAGCCTGCTGATCGGTGAGGGCGCGACGGCCAAGGACGACACCGCGATTCGGTCGGCGCTGCTCGCCGATCCACGGATCGAGCGCGTCATCCGGATGCAGACCCAGTACCTCGGTCCACAGGACCTGTTGATCAACGCCAAGATCGCGCTGCACGCGGGCCTGGACATCACGCAGGTGTCCGAGGTCATCGACGCCGCGGACGACCGCATTCACGCCGCCGTACCGAACACCTGCACGGTCTACCTCGAGCCTGATGTGTTCAAGCCCGACAAGGTCCACGACCGACCGATGAAGCCGAGCTGAGAGGCTACCGGTAGGCGGGCTCCGCGCCGCGCAACAGGTCGAGCGGGTCGGTGACGATGCCGAAACGGTTGCGCAGCAGGTGTTGTGCCGCGTGCAGTCCGGACATCCCGTGCACGCCCGGCCCCGGTGGGGTCGATGACGAGCACAGGTAGGTGCCCGGAATCGGGGTGGAGTAAGGGTTCCAGCGAGCGAGCGGACGGAACAGGGTCTGGCGCGTGGACATCGCGCCCGCCGAGATATCGCCGCCGATGTAGTTGGCGTTGTGCGCGGGCATGAAAGCCGCCGGTCGCACATGTTTGGCGAGGATCAGATCGCGGAAACCGGGCGCGAAGCGTTCGACCTGGTCGATCACCTGGTCGCTGATATCGCGATCGGTCCCGTTGGGGACGTGGGCATAGGTGTAGAAGGTGTGCTGTCCCTCGGGTGCTCGGGTGGCGTCGACCACGCCGGGCTGAATGGCCAGCACGAACGGCCGATCGGCGAACGCGCCGGTGGCGACCTGGTGTTCGGCGTGCATGGCTTCGGCCCTGGTACCGACCAGGTGCAGGGTGCCCGCCAGGTCGGCGCCCGGCGCGGCCCACGGCACCGGTCCCGACAGGGCGAAGTCGACCTTGCAGGCGGCGTTGCCGTACTGGAAACGCCCGAGGCTGTTGCGGTATCGCGACGGCAGACGGTCACCGGCGATGCGAAGGAGTTCGGCGGGCGAGGTGTCGAACAGCACCGCGCGGGCGGTGGCGAGTTCGGCGAAATCATCGACCCGGTGCCCGGTGAGCACCTCCCCACCGAGGCTTTCGATTTCGGCGATCATCGCGTTCGGGATCGCCTGACTGCCGCCGCGCGGGATCACCCAGCCGCCCGCGTGCGCGAGGGTGCCGAGCAGCAGTGCCGCGCCGACCGCGGGGAAGGCGCGCGGTGAGGTGATGGCGTGGGCGGCCACACCGCTGAACATCGCGGGCGCCACGTCATCGCTGAAACGGTTGTCGGACAACGGGGACGCCTGTTCGAGCAGGCGGGTCGCGAACTTGATGCCCGTGCCGACGCGCAGGGGTGGATGCCGCAGATCCGACATGGCCAGCTCGACCACCTCGGGCCAGTGTTCGACCAGCGGCGCGAACAGCTCGCGCCATGCCCGGCCGTCGCGCCCGAGGTCGGCGACGGTGGATTCGAGGTTGCGCCAAGCCAATCCGGCGATTCCGCCGTCGAGTGGGTGGGCGTAGGAGACGGTCGGGGTGAGCAGGTCGACGCCGTGCGCGGCGAGATCGAACGCGCGAAAGAACGGTGACGCCAACGCCATCGGATGCGCACCGGCACAGATGTCGTGATGGAAGCCGGGCAGGGTGAGCTCGGCGGTGCGCGATCCACCGCCTGCCTGCTCCTGCGCTTCGAGGACCCGCACCGACAACCCGGCGCGTGCGGCGATCACCGCCGCGGCAAGACCGTTCGGCCCCGACCCCACTACTACGACTTCCGCCATCCGCCGTCCCTTCGCCCTCGGCCGCTCTGCCGACCTGCGTCGTTACCTCCAACCTACGCGGAGCGGCGAGCCTGTCGCCGTGCGCTCGGTCACCCGGCAGGTTCGACACCGCGACGGCACCGCACCGAGCGACACCGCCGGACCGGTGTGGCGCGAGAGGGTTTCGAACAGCGGCGCCGGTCCCGCTCAGCTCGGGTCGACCGCCGCTTCGCTTGTTCCGTCGACCAGCAGGGTGATGCGCCGTTCGCGCAGTTCGGGGCGCAATCGGCCGTTTCGGTCGAGGGTGGCCAGGCCGTGCAGGGAGGCCCAGGCGACTTCGGTACGGGCGCCGAGGTCGTCGCCCTCGGAGTAGGGGGCGAACATCGCCTCCAGGCCGGCGAAGGCATCGCGCAGGGGTTGTGGGGCGTCGAGGCCGAAGTTCAGGTCGGTCTTCTGCTGGAAGATGGCGTCGTAGCGGGCCGGGTTGGCGGTGGCGAAGTCGAGGTAGGCGCGCGCGACATTGGCGATCACCTCCGTATGGGTGGTCGCCGCCTCACGGGCCAGCTTCAGTTGTTCGGCGAGCTCGACGCAACCTTGCAGGGCCACGGCGCCGACAATGGCCGCCTTGTTCGCGAAGTGGCTGTAGAGCACGGGCTGGCTGTATTCGATGCGGTCGGCCAGTTTGCGGATGGTGACCGCGTCCCAGCCTTCCGCTTCGGCCATCTCGCGCGCGGTGTCGATGATCCGCTGATGCCGTTCGGCGCGTTCGCGTTCCTTGCGCTGCTGGGTGCTCATGCTCGAAATTCTAGCAGCGCTAGACAAGATAGCGAGGCTCTGGTTATAGTTCTCTCAACACCTAGCGCCGCTAGATTTCAGAGCAAGCAACAAGCTTCAGGAGCACCGCATGACCACCTCGCGCATCGCCACCGCCCTCTCCCTGCTCGGCGGGATCTTCATCATCTACGTCGGCATCAACTACCTCGTCGCCCCGGAGATGACGGCCGCGGGCTTCGGCCTCCCCGCTGTGCCCGAGGGCGACGCGGTGGCCTTCCTGAACCTCAAGGGCGTCCGCGACGTGGTGAGCGGCCTGGTGATCCTCGGCCTGCTGGCCACCAAGCAGCGCTTCGCGCTCGGCGTCGCCATGCTGGCCACCTCGCTCACGCCGTTCGGGGACATGGCCACCGTCCTGAGCTGGCACGGTTCCACCGCCACCGCGTTGGGCGTCCACGGCTTCACCGCCGTACTCGTCGCGCTCGCCGGCGTGCTGCTGATCCGCGAAAGCCGCGTGAGCGCGACGCAGCGCCCACTCGTCGCGGCGTGACCACACCAGCGATGAATTCCGCCCCACCGCACCGTCTTCACCGATAACGAACACCCATCGAGGAGGAACCACCATGGCGAACGCGCCGCACGGCCCCGCGTCCTACTTCCCCACCATCGAGACCGAGTACGGGCGCACCGTCGACGAATGGTTCACCCTGCTCGACGCGGCCGAGCCGACCGGGCACACGGCCCTGGTCACCTGGCTGAAGTCCGAGCACGGCCTCGGCCACGGCCACGCCAACGCCCTGGTGCAGTTCCACCTCAACCCCGGCAAGTGGTCCAGAATCTAGCCCTACTGGAACCCGAAGGCCCCGCGATTTCTCATCGCGGGGCCTTCGACCATCTCAGGACACCTCGACAGGCTGTGCTGGAACAGGTTTCGTGAGTTCGACGGGCTGATCCACTTCGTGGTCGTCGACCATCGTCTCCTCGTCGAACGGCAGTTCACGGTCGAGCACGCGGCGGGTCCGGTCGGCGTCGACGGTCTTGGTCCAGGTGCCGATGAGCAGCGTGGCCACGGCGTTGCCCGAGAAATTGGTCAGCGCACGGGCTTCCGACATGAAGCGGTCGATGCCGACGATCAGGCCGACACCGTCGAGCAGGTCCGGGCGATGGCTCTGCAGGCCGCCGGCGAGGGTGGCCAGGCCGGCGCCGGTGACGCCCGCGGCCCCCTTGGACGCGATGATCATGAACAGCAACAGGCCGATCTGTTCACCGAGCGCGAGCGGCTTGCCCATGGCGTCGGCGATGAAGATCGAGGCCATCGTCAGGTAGATGGCGGTGCCGTCGAGGTTGAACGAATACCCGGTCGGCACAACGACACCCACGGTGGTGCGCTCCACACCCGCGTGTTCCAGCTTCGCGATCAGTCGCGGCAGCGCCGATTCCGACGACGAGGTCGCCACGATCAGCAGGTACTCGCGCGACAGGTACCGGCACAGCTTCAGGATCGAGACGCCCGAGACCATCCGCAGGATCACGCCGAGCACACCGAACACGAACACCAGACACGTCAGATAGAACGCGATCATCAGCGTCGCCAACTGCACCACCGCCGACCAACCGGTGCGCCCGACCACGTTCGCGATCGCGCCGAACGCGCCGATCGGAGCCAGCCACAGGATCATCGACAGGATGCGGAACACCAGCTTCTGGCCCAACGCGACCGCGCGCAGGATCGGTGCCCCCGCGTCACCCATCGCCTGCACGGCGAACCCGACCAGCAGCGCGACGAACAGGGCCTGCAGCACGCTGCCCGCGGTGAGCGACGACACGAGCGTGGTCGGCACGATGTTCTGGATGAAGTCCCACGTGCCACCCGCGCTGTGCGCCTGATCGGCGTATTTCGCCCCCGCTCCCGAGGCGCCGACATCGAGTCCCTCACCCGGGTCTATGAGGTTTCCGACGACGAGCCCGATGCCGAGCGCGACCGTCGACATCACCAGGAAATAGCCGATGGCCAGGCCACCGACCTTGCCCACGGTGGCGGCCGCGCGCACCGAACCGATGCCCAGCACGATCGTGCAGAAGATGACAGGTGCGATCATCATCTTGATCAGGTTCACGAACACGGTGCCCAGCGGCGCCAGTGACTGACCGAATTCCGGGGCCACCCGGCCGACAATGACGCCGGCCACGACGGCGATGATCACCGCGATGTAGAGCCAATGGGTATGGTCGCGTTTCCGTTGTCCGGTGGTTGAGCTCATGTCGACGAGCATGAGCAACTATTGTGACGGCCGTCACTTTGGTCCATAAGTTTCATATCGATGCATAACGTTCGAGAAATTCAGGTCGGAGGCAAGAGGTGCGACGAGGACGACTGTCGCTCGCGGGACAGGCCTTCGTATGGCAGTTGGTGGTGCTGGCGCTGCTGATCGCCGTGGGCACGATCCTGGCCGTGCTCGATGCCAGGCGCGATCATGACCTGGCCGCGGAAATGCAGGTCAGAGACGTGTCGGTGACGGTGGCGCGGTCGCCGTCGACCTTGGCCGCGGTGAACTCGCCCTACCCGAGCGGGCTGCTGCAACCGACCACCGAGCGGATCAGAGCGGCTACCGGCATGGACTTCATCGTCGTGATGGCGCCCGACCGCACCCGCTACACCCACACCAACCCCGACCTGATCGGCAAGCCGTTCGTCGGCAGCATCGATGGCGCGCTGGCGGGCCAGACCCTGACCGAGACGTTCACCGGCACCCTCGGCCCCTCGATCCGCGCGGTCACCCCGGTCTACGACAACGGCCGGGTGGTGGCGCTGGTCTCGGCCGGGGTCACCCGGGCCAAGATCAGCACCCAGGTGGCCTCCCAGCTGCCCCTGATCCTCGGGGTGGCCGCGGTGGGGCTCGGGCTGGCCGCGCTGTCGTCGTTCCTGATCAGCCGCAGGTTGCGCCGCCAGACCCACGGTCTGGCTCCCGACGAACTGCGCGCACTCTACGAACACCACGACGCGGTGCTGCACTCCGTGCACGAGGGGCTGGTGGTGTTCGGCGCCCAGGCCGAGGCCGCGGAGGTGGTCAACGATCAGGCACGCACCCTGCTCGACCTGCCCGACGGTCCGGTGTTCCGCACCGACCTGCCCGTCTCGCTGCAACAGATGAGCGGGGGCGTGGTGCGCGACGAGACGCACGTGACCACCGACCGCATCCTGCTGGTCAATCAGGACCTGGTCAGCTGGGAGGGCCGCGATATCGGCACCGTGCTCACCATCCGCGATCAGACCGAACTGCGCTCGGTGCTCGGCGAGCTCGACTCGGTGCGCGGCTTCGCCGAATCGCTGCGCGCCCAGGCGCACGAGGCGGCCAACCGGCTGCACACCGTGGTCACCATGGTCGAGCTGGGCCGCCCGGACGAAGCGGTGGCCTTCGCGACCGCGGAATTGCAGCTCTCGCAGGTGCTGATCGACCGTCTGCTGGCCGCCGTCGGCGACGCGGCACTGGCGGCGCTGTTGCTCGGCAAGGTCGACCAGGCCGCCGAACGCGGGGTGGGCCTGGCCATCAGCGAGGACACCGCGCTGGATTCCACCGATCCGCTGTCGGCGCACGAGACCGTCACCCTGGTCGGCAACCTGATCGACAACGCGATCGACGCGGCGGCGGGAACCGTCGACAAGCGCGTCGAGGTGTCGGTGTGTCATCGTGACGGAGCGCTGTGGGTCCAGGTGTCCGACAGTGGACCGGGTATGTCGGCCCAGATGTTCTCCCGGGCCGCCGAACGCGGCTACACCACGAAATCCGACCACGCGGGCCTCGGCCTCGCTCTGGTGCACCGCCTCGTCGACCGACATCGCGGCGCCATCACCACCACGGCCGCACCACACAGCGCGGTCATCGTTCGCATTCCGCTGAAGGAGACACCATGATCCGCGTGCTGATCGTCGAGGACGAGCCGTTGATCGCCCAGGCACATCGGGCCTATCTCGAACGGCTCGACGGTTTCGTCACCGGCGGGGTCGTCCACACCGGACGCGACGCACTGCGGGTGGCGGCCGAGGCGATCGCCGACGGCAATCCGTTCCACCTGGTGCTGATGGACATCGGACTGCCCGATATCAGCGGGCTCGATGTGGCCGCCGCGCTCAACGGACTGCAGCCGCGACCCGATGTCATCGCGATCACCTCGGCACGCGAGCTGAACATGGTGCGCAGCGCGGTGGCGCACGGCGTGGTGTTGTACCTGCTCAAGCCGTTCACCTTCGCCGCGTTCCGGGAGAAGCTGGAACGCTACCGCGGTTTCGACACCGCGCTGCCCGCGGGCGAGGCGGCGCTGTCGCAGTACGACATCGACCGCGCGCTCGGTGCGCTGCGCACCGCCGACCAGAAGGCCGGTGCGCCGAAAGGCGTTGTGCAGCACACCCTGGAGGAGGTGTCGCGGGCGGTGCGCTCGGTCGAATCGGGCATCACGGCCACCGATGCCGCCGCGGCCGTGGGTGTTTCGCGGATCACGGCGTGGCGGTACCTGGAGAAGCTCGCCGACGACGGATTGGCCGAGCGCCGTGCCGATTACGGCCGGGCCGGTCGCCCGAAGACCCGCTACCGCTGGCGCACGAGCACGTAACCCGCTCGCACGCAACCGGACTCAGGCCGGACGGGACGCACCCGCCAGGTCTTCGGGCGCCGAGGTTCGCGCCACCGGGCCGAGGTCGACCGGCATGTGTTCGAAACCGTGCAGCGTGAACAGGTTTCGGCGCACCGGCTCGCCGCGCAGCCGCAGGTTCGGATAGCGGGTGTAGAGCGCGCGCAGTGCGTGCACCGCTTCCATCCTGGCCAGGCTCGCGCCGAGGCAGGCGTGGATACCGCTGCTGAAGGCCACGTGCTCCTTGAGATTGGGCCGGTCGATGTCGAAGCGGTGCGGGTCGGGGAAGACCGCCGGGTCGCGGTTGGCCCCGGCCAGCGACAGGATGACCGTCGTCTCGGCCCGCACCAGGTAGCCCTCGACCTCGACATCCTCGAGCGCCTGACGCGCGGTGGTCTGTACCGGCGGATCGAACCGCAGCGTCTCCTCCACCACATCGGGCCAGCGATCGGGGTCGTCCTGCGCGAGCGCGAGCTGATCGGGATGGGCCGACAGCGCGGCCACCGCGTTGCCGATCAGGTTGACCGTCGTCTCGAAACCCGCCCCCATCAGCAGACTCGCGCCCGCCTGCAACTCCGTCAGACTCAGATCGCCCGAACGGACCAGGGTGGACAGGATGTCCTCACCCGGCGCGCGGCGCAGCGTGGCGATGTGGTCGGCGAGGTATTCGTCCATGTCCTCGATCGCGCTCATCGCGGCGCGGTAGGTCCGCCATGACGTGCCGATGTCGAGCAGCGGCGTGACCTTGTCGCCCCATTCGAGGAACCTGTCCCGGTCCGGGGGTGGGAAGCCGAGCATCTCGGCGATGATCGCGATCGGCACCTTGGCGGCGAAATCGGTGATCAGGTCGACCGAGCCGTTCGCGGGCATCGCGTCGAGCAGTTCGGCCGTGACCACCTCCACGCGATCGCGCAGCCTGGCGACGGCGCGCGGGGTGAACGCCGAAGCCACCGGCTTGCGCATTCGCGTGTGCTCGGGCGGATTGATGACCAGCATCGACGGTGGCTCGACCGGATTGGGCAACACCGTGACCCGTTCGGCGAGCTTGCGCCACGGGGCGGGCAGGTCGTTGCCGAGGGCGGGCCGCACCCCGAATCTGGGGTCGCGCAGGATCGCTCGGACCTGCTTGTGGTCGAACGCGGCGAGGGACAACGGCGTTTTGATCACTCCGCCCGATCCGCGCACCTCATCGATCAGCGGATAGGGATCGTGCAGACCCCGCCGACCGCTGAGCAAGATCGCGAACGGATCGCCGCGACGGGCCTGCCAGCGCAGAATCGCTCGCGGCGCGCCGTGCTCGGCCGACCATCGAACCCAGTATTTCGCAATCATCGCCACCCCTGCCACTCTGCCGAAGTCTTGCTTCCACAGTACGGACGGGATGTGACACGCGACACGTCCCCGAGGTGGACCCGAACCTATACCTGGGTAGGAGTCAGCGCCGGACGGTCACCTTCTCGGTGACGACCCGATGTTCGACACCGGCCGGATCGGGATTGACGACCTGCACCAGCGAAGCCCCGGCGAACAACACCGAAACGAACCCGTCGACCACTTCCTCCACCGTCTCCCACGGCGTACTCGACAGCACCCGGTCGCCGGTGGAAAACCCTTGCAGCGCGGCGGATTTGCGGGCCATGGTCAGCACTTCGTTCACCGAGAGGCCGTCGAGCGCGGCCCGGAATCCGCCGGGCAGGAACTGATCGCCGTGCACGCGCACCGCGGTGGCGAAATCGGTGACGCCGACCGGCAGCTCACGCACCGGCGTTCCCATCGCGTCCAGCGACAGCACCGCCACCTCGCCGACACCGTCGGCATCATCGAGCCGGTCGGGAGTGACCAGCGCGAGGTCGGCATCGGGGTCGGGGGTGAGCACCACTTCGGTTCCCGCCCACCAGCATCCGAGCAGCACCGCGGCGGTCTGCCAGTGCGCGGGCAACAGCACCGCCACCCTGGCGCCGGGGGTGAGCGCGAATTCGTCGCGGATCAGGTTCGCGGTCTTGGCGGCCCAGTTGGCCAACGTCAGCCCGGAGAGTTCGATCCGCGCGCCGGTGGCGTCGTCGTACCAGGTGACGCGGGGTCCGGCGGGATCGCGTTCGAGGATCGGGTCGAGGAGGGCGTCGGTCAGGGTGGAGTTCGGCTCACGCATGGGTCAATTCACACATTTCGGTCCGTTCTGGCCTGCGTCGATCGGCGGGGCGGGCGGTATCGGTGTCGCGGTCGCCGAGGATGTCGCGTCGAGATCGAACATGCCTGCCGCGGCCGAGCCGGGACCAGAGTAGTCGCTCGCC
The DNA here is from genome assembly GCF_001613085.1 of Nocardia salmonicida NBRC 13393. Taxonomy (GTDB): domain Bacteria; phylum Actinomycetota; class Actinomycetes; order Mycobacteriales; family Mycobacteriaceae; genus Nocardia; species Nocardia salmonicida. Next base: position 31,044 of record NZ_BDBR01000064.1, on the reverse strand, counting down.
AATATCACGCTCACCGTATCCGCCGACACTGTCGCATCGGCGACCACCGTCAGGCCACCGAGCGCCTCGGCGACCGCCGCCGCCTTCGGGTCGTCGGCATCGGCGGCCAGCACGCGACTCGAGCTCACGGTGCCGCCGGTGTAGTTGCCGACCGTGCCTTCTTTGAATCCTTTGCCCGTCAACGCCGCCGACACCTTGCCCGCGAGTCCGGTGGCGCCACCCGCGTTGAGCACGCTCACCGTCACCGTCGAGGTGTCGACCTTCGGCGCGTCCTCTTGCTCCTTCTCCTCCCCCACGAGCCCGGCGACGAAACGCTGCACGGTCTTCGGGTCGACCTTGACCACCGACTCCCCCGCCGAGGTCATGCTGTTGAGGTCGGAGACGGGAATGGTCTCGAATTCCACCTTGCCGCCGGACAGATCCTTGAGCTGCTGCAGAAAGGCCAGCACGTCCCAGTCCTCGTCGAGCACGACGGTGCGCCCGACCGCCTCGCTGATCTCGCTGAGCTTGCCCGGATTGGCGAGGGTCTTGGCATTGAGCAGCTGGCCGACCAGCTGCGCCATGAACACCTGCTGACGCACGATCCGGTCGATGTCGCCGCGCTCGAGATCATGGCGCTGACGCACGAAGCTCAAGGCCTCCTGCCCGTCGAGGCGCTGGCGCCCGGCCGGGAAGTCCGCGCCCGACATCGGTTCGTCCACCGCCTGATTCAGGCATACCTCGACCCCGCCGACCGAATCGGTGAGCAGTACGAAGCCGAGCAGACTCACCTCGGCGTAGTGGTCGACGGTGATGCCGGTCAGGGTGGCCACCGATTTGATGAGGGCCTGTCGGCCCGCCTTCGTCGACGCGCGTTCGGCCTCGGCCTCGGACTTGCCGTCGGCGAGCAGTTCGGCGCGTTCGGTCTCCTTGGTCGAGCCGTACGCGGAGTTGATCTTGGCCTTGCCCTGGCCGCCGATATCGACGTAGGAGTCGCGCGGAATGGAGATCGCGGTGGCCGAGCGGCCGTCGTTGGGAACGCGGATCAGCACGATGGTGTCGGTATTGGTGCCCACCTCGTCGCCCGCGTGCAGCATGGCGCGTTCGGCGTTGGTGAGCGGGTTGCCGTGCGCGTCGGTGCGGCTGTCGACACCGACGAGCAGGATGTCGACCGCGCCGTCGCGCTCACCGCCGAGGCCGAGGCCGCCGATCCGGTCGATATTGGCGATCAGGTTGTCGACACTGTGCCAAGCGAATCCGGTGAGTGCCAGCACCAGCACGGCCGAGATCGCCACCATCAGTTTGGCCGGACCGAAGGCGCCCGCGGGCGCGCTGACCGGTCTTGTCGACTCTCGCACTCGTGCATCCTCTCGACGAACTCCGCGCCCGGACAGCTGCACCCCCGGCAAACACCGCCTTGTCATCAGCCCGGGCTCGTCCACGGACACCGGCTTGCACAGGCTAACCAACAGTTACCACACTCGGGCCCAACCACAGGTGTCCCGGCGTGCCAGACTGGCCGCGTGAATGCCGATTTCCGCGCCCCCGCTCCGCTGATCGTAACCGGCGCGCGTGGCCTGCTGGGGCGAGAGATCCTGCGCCTGGCACCCGATGCGCGCGGCTTCGGGCGGGCCGATCTCGACATCACCGACCGCACCGCCGTCGACGCCGTCCTCACGCCCGGCGCCGTGGTGATCAACTGCGCGGCCTACACCGCGGTGGATGCCGCCGAAACCGATGTCGAGGCCGCCTTCGCCGCCAACGCGACCGGGCCGGCGGTACTCGCCGCCGCCTGCGCCGCGGCGGGCGCGCCGCTGATCCACGTGTCCACCGACTACGTCTTCCCCGGGACCGCGACGACACCGTATGAACCCGGCGACCCGACCGGACCGACCTCGGTCTACGGGCAGTCCAAGCTCGCCGGCGAGCGGGCCGTGCTCGAACTGGGCGCCCACGTCGTGCGCACCGCCTGGGTGTACGCCGGTGTAGAGGGGGATTTCGTCGCGACCATGCGCAGGCTGGAGGCCGAACGCGACACCGTCACCGTGGTGAACGACCAGCTCGGCTCCCCCACCAGCGCCGCCGACCTCGCCGCCGCGCTGCTGGAACTGAGCACCCGACCCGACGCACCCGCTGTGCTGCACGCCACCAATTCCGGCACCGCCACCTGGTTCGACCTCGCCGCAGCGGTTTTCACCGACCTCGGCGCGGACCCGAACCGGGTACTGCCGTGCGCGTCCAGCGAGTTCCCCAGACCCGCACCGCGCCCGGCGTATTCGGTGCTCTCTCCCGCGGCCTGGGACGGGGCCGGCCTCACCCCGCTTCGCTCCTGGCGTATCGCACTCACCGACACACTGAGCCGGTTGTCCGACTAGGCTCCGCAGTCGTGAACGCAGCAGACTCAGCCGATTCTCCAGCCCCCGCCGGCATTGCCGTGGTCACGGTGACCTATTCACCGGGTGAGCACCTCGAGCACTTCATCACCACCCTGGCCGACGCGACCACCGAGAAGCCGCAGGTGATCCTGGCCGACAACGGCTCGACCGACGGCGTCCCCGAACTCGTCGCCGAGGCCAACTCGCACGTGACCCTGCTGCACACCGGCGGCAATATCGGCTACGGCGGCGCCATCAACCGCGCCGTCGCCGAGATCGATCCGTCGATCGAGTTCGTGATCCTGGCCAACCCGGACATCCGCTGGGGCGTCGACTCCATCGACAAGATGCTCGAGGCGGCGAAGCGCTGGCCGCGCGCGGGCGCTTTCGGGCCGATGGTCCGTGAGCCCGACGGCAGTATCTACCCGTCCGCGCGCCGCGTCCCCGGCCTGGCCGACGGCGCGGGCCACGCGATCCTCGGCTCGGTCTGGCCGAAGAACCCCTGGTCGATGCGCTACCGCCAGGAGAACGAGCAGATCTCCGAGCGGGTGGTCGGCTGGCTGTCCGGCTCCTGCCTGCTGGTGCGCCGCGCCGCGTTCGACACCATCGACGGTTTCGACTCGCGCTACTTCATGTATATGGAGGACGTGGACTTCGGCGACCGCATGGGCAAGGCGGGCTGGCACAATGTATTCGTCCCGGACGCCGAGGTGACCCACGCCAAGGGGCACGCCGCGGGCAAGCATCCCGAACTGATGCTGCCCGCCCACCACGCCAGCGCGTACCGCTTCCAGGCGGACCGGCATCCGCACTGGTGGCAGGCGCCGTTGCGGGGCGCGCTGCGGGCCGGACTTGCGGTTCGCTCCCGGATTGCGGTTCGATCGGCGCTGCGTGAGAAAGCGCGAACCGGCGCCTGAGTAGGCGCCGGTCCACTGTGAACAGGGGAAACTCGATGGCAGGCAATGCAGGCACCGACGCGGTCATCCTCGTCGGCGGACAGGGCACGCGGCTGCGTCCGCTCACCCTCTCGGCGCCCAAGCCCATGCTGCCGACGGCCGGGCTGCCGTTCCTGACCCACCTGCTGGCCAGGATCGCCGAGGCCGGGATCACCCACGTGGTGCTCGGCACCTCCTTCAAGGCCGAGGTCTTCGAAGAGCACTTCGGTGACGGCTCCGAACTGGGCCTGGACCTGGAGTACGTGACCGAGACCGAACCGCTGGGCACCGGCGGCGGTATCCGCAATGTGCTGCCCAAGCTGCGCGCGGACAACGTGATGGTGTTCAACGGCGACGTCCTCGGCGGCACCGATCTGGGCGCGATCCTCGACACCCACGAGTCGACCAACGCCGACGTCACCCTGCACCTGGTCCGCGTCAGCGACCCGCGCGCCTTCGGCTGCGTGCCGACCGATGACAGCGGACGGGTCACCGCGTTCCTGGAGAAGACCCAGGATCCGCCGACCGACCAGATCAACGCCGGTTGCTATGTGTTCCGCCGCGAATACATCGAGAAGATCCCCTCCGGTCGTCCGGTCTCGGTGGAGCGCGAGGTCTTCCCCGCGCTGCTGGCCGAGGGTGCCCGCGTGCAGGGCCACGTCGACGCCTCCTACTGGCGCGACATGGGCACCCCGGAGGACTTCGTGCGCGGCTCCGCGGACCTGGTCCGCGGGATCGCGCCCTCCCCCGCGCTCCCCGGCCAGCGTGGTGAGTCCCTCGTCCATCCCGGCGCGGGTGTGGCGCCGGGCGCGCTGCTCATCGGCGGGACCGTGGTCGGTCGCGGCGCGGAAATCGGCGCGGGTGCGCGACTGGACGGCGCGGTGATCTTCGACGGCGCGGTGGTCGAGGCAGGCGCGACGGTCGAACGCTCCATCATCGGCTTCGGTGCCCGCATCGGTCCCCGCGCGCTGGTTCGCGACGGGGTGATCGGTGACGGCGCCAACGTCGGCGCCCGCTGCGAACTCCTGCGCGGCGCTCGCGTGTGGCCCGGCGTGGTCATCCCCGACGGCGGCATCCGCTTCTCCACCGACGTCTGATCCGTACGACGCCGGGTCCCCGCCGATCCCCTCGGCCGGTGGCCCGGCGTCGTGCTGTTCACCCGAGCCCGTACGCCTCACGGAAGACAGTGCGCTCCCTGGCTCGACGACCCGGATGAATGCGTCGCTCGGCCGGATGACCGACCGCCATCAGCAGCGCGACCGCGAGATCGTCCCGATCGCCGATCCCGATCGTCTTCTTCACCTTCGCTTCGTCCCAGCCGTTCATCGGTGCGGTGGCGAGGCCCAACTCGGTGGCCGCCAGCATCACATAGGTCGCCGCGATCATCGCGTCCTTGACCGCGTATTCACGCAGCAGCCCCCGCCGGGCGAGATCGTCCTGGAACTCGTGAGATGCCGTAGCGAACATCGCGACGAACTCCTCGGACCACGCGCCATTGCCGCGGGCCTGGTCGTACACGTCGCTGTGGTCCTCGCGCCAGGACTCCGGTTCGGCGACGAAAACCAGCATCAGCGGCGCCTCCCGCGCTTGGGGTTGGCCACCGGTCGCCCAGGCCAGACCGGCCCGACCCGCCTCGCTCGTGATCGCGACAATGGCCCGGTCCTGCAGGTTCCAGCTGGTCGGCGCCTCGATGGCGAGATCGAGCAGCGCCTCGAGATCGGTCGCCGAGACCGGATCCGGACGGTAGTGGCGGACAGTGCGTCGGGTGCGGATCGCTTCGGCGACCGACAAGATCTTGGATGTCATGCACCAACTATCGGAGAGTCACTCTCTATTGGGAAGTAGGCACTAAATAGTGCGTTACTATCCCTCCATGACGACCTTCGTGGAGTCCTCCGGCCTGCCCGCCGACGCCTACTCGGCGAAGTGCCCGACCCGCCAGGTGCTCGATCACATCGCGGGCAAATGGACGATCCTGGTGGTGGACGCGCTCCTCGACGGCACGCAGCGCTACACCGACCTCAGCCGACGGATCGAGGGCGTTTCCCAGAAAATGCTCACCCAGACGCTGCGCGGTCTCGAAGCCGACGGATTCGTCACGCGCACCGCCTATCCCACCATTCCGCCCAGGGTCGAATACGCACTCACCGGGCTGGGTCGCAGCCTCGCCGAACCGATCACCGCGCTGCGGCAGTGGACCGAAACCCACATCAACGAGATCGAACGCGCCCGCGCCGCCGCTAGCTGAAGCCGACGGCTTGGTCGCCCCATGCGGTGTGCAGGTCGGCGTCCGGGTTGTCCACGATGCGGTCGATGGTGTCGATGAGCAGCGTGGTGCGGGCGGTGGGGCGGTAGTGGGGCCAGTGTTTGGAGCCGTCGAGCGCGGCGGGCACGCTGTGTTCGGCGAAGGCCAGCCAGCGGCGCTGCATGCGGCCCGAGACCGCGAGCGAGGCCTTGCGCCCGCCCAGCCAGAAGGTGGGGTCGTGGTTCAAGGTGCCGAAATTGCCGAAGACATAAGGTAATTCGGTGGCGTGACCCGCTCCGACCCTGGCCGCCTTCAACATCGGGGTGGCGTAGTCGAAGCGATACATCCAGGTCGGTGAATGTTGGGCATGCCCCTCGGCGACCCAGGCCGCGGGCATCCGGAACGCCGCGTCGGTCGACATCGCCAGTGCCCCACGGGTTTTGGTGAGATCGGGATAGGCCGAGGTGATCTCGGCGATCCGCTCGGGCGCCATCTCGGGATGGGAGGCGGCGACATCGCGCAGCATCGCGTTCACCGCGTCGGGCGTCACCGGCATGATCGGCGAGCGCAGCACCCGGAACAGTGACGCCTCGTCGCGATTGGTGCCGATCAGCAACGGCACACGATGCGAACGCCCCTGCTGGAATCGGTCGATCGGGTAGCCCGGCAACAGATTTCCGTCGACCACCGGCGCCGCGGCGAGCCTGCCCGGTTCCTTGATCGGCACCTCGTCCAGCAGCACCGCCCCGACCTCGACCAGCCGTTCGATCGGCAACTCCAGCAGCCGATTCGTCTCGCCCGGCCCGAGTTCGAGCAGCTCCAGATAGCGCTGTCCGACGACCGCGGCTCGCTCCTGCCCGAAAACCGTAGTGGCGGGCGGACTCTGGGCAATCGCCTTGTGGAACAGTCCGGCCGCGGCGGGTGAGGTGAGCAGTGCGGTCACGCATCCCGCGCCCGAGGACTCCCCGAAGAGGGTCACATTGCCCGGGTCGCCGCCGAACGCGGCGATATTGTCGCGCACCCACGCCAGCGCGGCGAGCTGATCGTGCAGGCCGAGGTTCGCGGTGAACTGCTCACCGAACGAGGACAGGTCGAGGAACCCCAGCACCCCGTGTCGATAGTTCACCGAGACGACCACCACGTCGCCCGCCTCGGCGAGCTTGCGCCCGTCGTAGATGGTCTGGGCGGCGGTGCCGAGACAGTAGGCGCCGCCGTGCAACCAGACCAGCACCGGGCGCGGTTCCTCGTCGCTCGGCTCGGGCCGCGGCGACCAGACATTGACCCACAGGCAGTCCTCGCCCATCTGCAGGTCGGAATCCACCGGCACCATCGCACCCATGGCCTGCGGTGCGATATCGCCGAAGACCACGCACTCGCGCACCCCGTCCCATGGCTTCGGGGGCTCGGGCACGGCGAATCGGGCTGGCCCGGCGGGCGCGGCAGCGTAGGGAATGCTGCGCCATACCGCGACCGGCCCATCCCAGGTTCCACTGACCAGTCCGTAGTCGGTCTGTGCCAGTGGGTCGGCATCGCTGGCCCGCGTGTCCGGATCGAAATCGGGCTGAATGCTCATCGCACACCTCCTAGCCGGCACGACCGCACGGGTACCTGTGTATTTGCTCCCGCTGGTCGCAGCACCTGGTGACTTCTTATGAGAGTACGTGCGCACCCCCAGAACGCGCGCCCTACGCGCCATTTCCGCAGGTAACAGTTACTGCGCGGCACAGAAGAAGCGACTCTTTGTCGCCCGTGGTGGTGCGAAGGCCGTTGTATGACGCGGTTCACAACGACGTCTGCGTGACCGACAACAGTGTGACGTCGACCTGGCGGATCACGCCACGATCAGGTTAGCCATACGTGTGCTGAACGATATTCGGCGACCGCGGCCGCTCGCTACCCGGAAGCATGATGAGAGCCGTGATGATCAGGCGATCCATCGTGCGCCGTTGCTGCTTACACTTGGCCGATGCCGAACTACAGCTTCCGGTGTCGTTCCTGCGGCGACACGTTCGACGTCAACCGGCCGATGGCCCAGTCCTCGGACCCCGCCGCGTGCCCCGCCGGCCACGATGACACCGTCAAACTGCTCACCACCTTCGCCGCGGTGGGCCGCGGGTCGGCGTCTGCCCCGGCGCCCGCGCCCCGTCCGGCAGGCGGCGGTTGCTGCGGTGGTGGCGGCTGCTGCTGACCTCGTCGACCGGAATGCGCGTCCGCCGCTCGGACGTCAGTCGCGGCGGTCGGAGTGGCCGAGGTCGCGCTCGGGGGCGATCCGGTCGCGGACCCGCTGTTTGAGGACGGCGATGTCGGGAAAGCCGCCGTCGGCCTTGCGTTCCCAGAGCTGTTCGCCGTCGAGGGTGATGCGGAAGATGCCGCCCTGGCCGGGAACCAGCGCCACCTCGCCGAGCTCGGTGGCGAACGTGGTGAGCAGTTCCTGCGCCATCCAGCTCGCTCGCAGCAGCCAGCGGCATTGGGTGCAGTACTCGATCGCGATGCGGGGCACGACAGCAGTATCCCTGGTTCAGACCTGGAACGTGCCGTCGAGATAGACCCACGCGCCGTCGACCCGGACGAAGGTGCTCAGCTCGTGCATCGCGTCGCGCGTGCCGTCGAGCTTGTAGTGGGCGATGAATTCGACGGTGCCGTTGTCGTCGAACGGGCCGCCGCGCTGGGTGCCGACGATCTCGAGGAACAGCCAGCGCTGGTCCGCGTCGAGTCCGAGGTCGGCGGGGCGGGTGCTGGGATGCCAGGAGCGCAGCAGATAGTCCACATCGCCCACGACGTAGGCGGTGTAGCGCGAGCGCATCAGCGTTTCCGCGGTCGGCGCGGGCTTGCCGGCGAGGATCGGTCCGCAGCAGGCATCGAACGGCTCACCACGGCGGCACGGACACGGTTTCACTTCACCCATGCCGCACATCCTGCCGGACCCGGCGGCCACCCCGCGCACCCCAGGTCCACCATGACTACCCTTCGCCGATCACCCGAACGGCTGGTGGGCGAGGGGCGCGAGCTCCAACGCTCGCGCCAGCTCGGCGGTCTGATCCCGCCAACGCCGGAGATCGGTGACACTCGGCGCCATCTCGTAGTCGAGATGATGCGCCGCCCGCGACAGCGCCGCCCACAGCGCACCGACCTGACCAGCGGTCTCGGGCCCCGCGTACACCCGCAACGCGAGCAGCTGAGCCCGCATCGGACACCGCATCAGCTCCGGCGCCACCTGCGCCCACAGCTGATCCACCGCCTGCTCGAGCGCCAACCGCAGAATCCACGCCACCGCCCGCGACCACACCCCGCCGGCATCCGACACCGACCCGTCCAGCAGATTCTCGGCCGCTTCCAGCCGCTGCGCCACCGACGGCCTCGGGGTGAACTTCGCGCGAGCCGGCCTGCCACGGCGATTCACGACGACCTCACCGCAACGGCGAGACCACGCGGCGGTCCGGCCGCGCCGCTCACGTTCGCACCGTGTTCGGCTCGTGGGCTCGCAGCCAGGTGATGAATCGTTCGGTGTCGGTGATCAATTCACGCATCGGCCGATCGATCGGCACGTGCGCTCCCGCGGTGGCATCGCGGAGGACGCCGACGAGCCAACGTCCGCCGACCGCGCTCAGGTGCTTGTTCAGGTCGTCCACGCGGGCGCCGACACCCATGATGGCGAGGGTGATCATGGCGCGGGTGGTGTGCGCGTTGCGCACGCGCCGCTCCACTTCGCCGTGTTCGAGACCGCCCGCCAGCAGTTCCTGGCGGGCCTTCGCCAGCCCGGCCGCCTCGATCGCCGAACGGCAACAGGTCGCGACGAGTTCATCGGCGATGGCGGCGGGCAGCTGCGGCGTGCGGAGCAGGGATCGGGCGTCGTCGAGGTAGCGGCGGACCGGGTCGCCGGTCACCCTGACCTCGACAATCGAACGCTCGCGGCGCTGGACTTCGAGCACGGTCGCGTCGAGCTGCATGCGACGCACCGCCTCGGCGAGCCGCTCGTCGTGGGTGAACACCACCACCTGCCGCGTCCCCGCCACTTCGGCGAGCACCCTGGCCAGCCCGTCGACCTTCGCCGGATCCATCGCCTGCACCGGGTCGTCGATCATCACGAACCGGAAAGGGCTGTGCTCCACCGTGGCTCGCGGCAGGAACAGCGACAGTCCGAGCGCGTGCAGCTCCCCCTGGCTCATCACCCCGAGCGCCGCGCCGTCCACTTCGTCGACGGTGACATCGAGCAGCACCCGCCGTGCCGTCCCCACGCTGCCCTGCAACCGAATCGCGCCCAGCTCCACATTGCTCTGCTGGCGCAGAGTGCTCCACACCCAGCGCGCCGTGGTCTCCAGTGGCCGCATCCGCTCCTCACGAATCGTCGCCGTCGCCGACTTGAGCCAGTCCGCCGCCTTCTTCACGACCCGCAGTTCACTCGCGTGGTCGGCGACGGCGCGGGCGGGGTCGAGCCAGGCGAGGATGCGCGGGACCAGCGGCGACCACACCGTATCCAGGCGATCCAGCTCGGTCCGCGTATCCCGTTGCAGTGCATCGAGTTCCATGCTGAGCTCGGCATGGATCGCGCGCAGCCGATCCGGGAGCTGATCCTCGTCGGCTGTGGCGAGCTCGGCCCACTCCGACCAGAGCTGCCCTACGATTTCGCGCCGATTACGCAACGAGTCCGAGGCAGCGTACGAATGAGATGGCCCCGCAGGGTGATTCGCTCGGCCTGGTGTCGGTTCGAAGGTCCGCACCGGATTCGAGCGGCCCGCGGTTGCCGAGCCGAGCTCGACCGGCCGCTCTCCCAGCAGGTTGCGGGCCGCCACGAGAGCGGCGTCGAACTCCGCCGTGGCCGCCTGCAGAGCGGCGAGTTCCTCGGTACGGTAAGCGATTTCGGAATCCGCGGCAGTGATCCAGTCGGCGTCGAGTTCGTCGCGTCCGCAGACCGGGCAGGGGCACGAACCCGACGCGGTGACGTGTTCGCGTGCCCGCGTGAGCAAGGCGAGAACTCGCAGATCGGCATCGGAGTCGACGGTCGCGTGGCGCGCCACGTTCCGGGCCGCTTCGGCGAGCCGATCCGCCGTGGCGGCGACCTGCACGGTATCGGGCAATGTCAGCCGCAGGATCGCGCGCAAACCCTCCGGCCCGTCGATGCCGAGGACCGAGTCGGCTACCGCGCCCGCCACCGCGTCGAGATCGGGGTCCGGGGTGCGCAGCAGGTCGGCCACACCGTGCGCGCGTTCGTCATCGGCCTCGGCGAGCTCGACCAGTAGGTCGGCGTGGGACTGGCGCGAATCCTTCACGGCGCGTTCGAGTTCGAGCTTGCGCAATCGGATCTGTTCGGCAGCCGCGGCCAACTCGTCAAGGCCGAGCAGGCGATGCAGCGCGTCGAACAGGTCGCTCGGCTTCCCGTCGACGAGCGCGCCGAGCTCGCTGTAGGACAGGAACGGCCGGTACAGATCGAGCCGTTGCCGCTGTACGTGCGGGTCCACCGCTGTCGCCGGTTCGGCTCCGCGCCGCTCGGTCCACTGCGCGTCGGCCAGTTCCGCACTCTCGTCCCACAGGGTGGCGACGGAGACCTGCGGCTCCTCGCCCGCGGTGAGCAGCTCGACATCGATCCGGGCCGTATCGGGTTCGTGCAGGTTACGCCAGCCCTCCCGCCATGCGGTCGATCGTCCGTCCCAGCGCCGATTTCCGCCGGTCAACGCGAATTCGGCGGCTTCGGCGAAACTCGACTTCCCGCTGCCGTTGCGACCTACCACCAACGTCAGACCGGGTCCCGGATTCAATCGCAGCGTCGCCGCCGGCCCGATCCCACGGAAGCCCTGCACGGTGATCGACCGCAGAAAGACCCCGGTATCACCGGAATCCTGTGCGGCCGAATCACCGTCGACAGTTGTGAGCGCGGCAAGCACGCATTCGGCGACCCGTTCCTCCACTGCCGGGTCGGCGGCGAGCTCGCGCGCGACCACCTCGGCGATCCGATCCGAGCACACTGGCGACATCCCCCTTTGCGTCGGCGCGCGACGCCGCGATTCTGACAGAAACGCTACCCGATCGCCGGAAGTTCGCCCAGGGGATGCGCAGGCCCTCAGCGAATCTGCCCGCGGGAGTGGAATGGCCATCGCGGCGCCACGGCGGGACCTCGATGTCCACCCCTCGCCCACCCCGGCGGGCAGCTCGATGAGGTGTTCACACCCGCGTTACGCTGCGTCGAGCAGCGCGGGTGGTCCGGGCGGTGCCGAACAGGTCAGAATACGAGACATCTCAGTTCATAGCAAGTGCTGGAGCGCGAAATTGCCACAGCGCCAGCATTTTCCACCGGCTTCGCCGCCGACGCCGCTAGTTGTCGGTGGGTTGCGGTAGATATTCGGCGAACAGAGAACGGGGGAATCCGATGACCGAGCAACGCACGCCGTGGACCGAGGACCAGGTCCGCGCGCTGGCGCCCGACGCGAGCTCGCTGGCTGCCGCACGCAAGCTGGCCGGTCGCTGGCGTGAGACGGGCACCGCCGGGAATGCGGTGTGGGGGCTTTGTCAGGGCAGTGGAGCCAAGCCGTATCAGGCGATCGTCGACCTGGACGGGCCCGCGTACAAGTGTTCGTGCCCGAGCCGCAAGTTCCCCTGTAAGCACACGCTGTCATTGTTGCTCACATGGTCGAGCGGCCAGGCGCCCGCGCGGGATGCTCCCGCCGATTTCGCGGCCGAGTGGTTGGCGGGGCGGGCCGCGAAGGCGGCCGCCCCACCCAAGGCCAAGGCCGCGAGCACGCCGTCGCAGGCTTCCGTCGAGCAGCGACGGACCCGCGTCACCGCCGGGCTCACCGAACTGGAGGTCTGGCTGACCGACCAGATCCGGACCGGACTGGCTCAGACCGACCGTTCGTTCGCCGCGTACGAGTCGATCGCGGCGCGGATGGTCGATGCCCAGGCGCCTCGGATCGCGGAGACCCTGCGCAGGTTGCCCACCGCGGTCGTCACCACCGAGCACTGGCCCGAGCTGCTGCTGCGCGAGTACGGCCGCCTGCACCTGCTGGTTCTGGCCCATCGCAGGATCGATGCCCTACCCGAGCCGCTGCAAGCGGGCATTCGCACCCACGTCGGCTACCCGACGTCGGCCGAGGCGGTCCTGACCGAGCCGGCCGTCCGGGATCGCTGGCTGGTACTCGGCATGCGGACCAGCGAGGAAGAACGACTGCACACCCGTCGTACCTGGCTGCGCGGTCGCGGTAGCGGACGATGGGCCCTGCTCATCGAACATTCCTTCGCCACACCGAATTTCACCGGCGAGGTGCCCGCGCCCGGTAGCGAGGTGGACGCCGAACTGCACTATTACCCCGGCGCGGCATCCTTGCGCGTGCAGTGGGGCGCCCGCCACGGCGTACCCGAACCCTTCACGACCGTGCCCGCTGTCGGAGGCACCACGATCGACGACGTGTTGGACGCCTACGCCGGCGCGTTGAGCGATGATCCGTGGCTGCGCTCCTGGCCCGCGCTGCTCACCGAGGTCGTGCCGGTGCTCGACGAGAACGGTTGGCAGCTCGTCGCCACCGACGGCACCGCGCTGCCACTGCGGGCCGGCGTCCGCCCGTGGCGGCTGATCGCCGTCGCGGGTGGTCACCCGGTGACGGTGTGCGGCGAGTGGCGAGCCGACGGCTTCGACCCGATCTCGGTTCTCAGCGCGGGCGAGGTGCACGACCTGGAAACCGAATTCCCCACGGAGACGACCCCCACCCCCGCGCTGGCCGAACTCGTCTCGGTGGCCCTGCTCGGCACCGCCCGCCGCAGTGCCGACGGCGTCCACCTCGACTCCGCGGTCGCCACCGCGGTACCGCAGCACGCGGGCGAACCAGCCACCCGGCTGCTCCACACCGCCGCCTTGCAAGACCTCTACCTGCGCGGCGGACAGCTCCCCCGCACTGCGGCGAAACCCGAACCCGCCGTGGATGATCCACGCCCGCTGCTCCCCCGACCCGCCGCCGACCGTCTCAGCCGCCTGCTCGCGGACAAGTCCCCGTTCCTTACCGAATGGTTCGCCTCGGCAGCACCTTTCGACTTCCGGCTCCCCGATGTGCTGTGCGTCCAGGCGCTCTCCGCTGCCTCCGACACCACGCTGCGGGCTCCGCTGCTGCGGCTGGCAGGCCGCCGTGGACGCTGGCTCGCCGCCCGCAACCCGGCCTGGGCGAAGCTGGTCGACGAATTCCCTGTCGACGCGTCCACATCTCTTTCGGGCGCCACCCACACCGACTCGAGCACCACTACCGAGCCGGAAGCGCCCGCTGCCCACGATGTCTGGTTGTTCGGGACCTCCGGCGAACGAAAGGATTGGTTCGCGCGTACTCGCCGGGCAGATCGCGCCGCCGCACTGACCGTGCTGACCGCGGCGTGGTCGAAGGAGTCGGGGCCGGTCAAGGCGGAACTGCTGGCGTTGCTCGAGGACGGGCTGAGTTCGGCCGACGAAGCATTGCTCGAGCGGGCCCTCGACGATCGGCGCGGCGATGTCCGGCGCGCCGCGACGACGCTGCTGAACAAGCTCCCGGACGCCGCTTTCGGGCGACGGATGGCAGTCCTGGTGGCGTCGTGGATTCGGGTGGACAACGACGGCACCGTCGAAGTGACGGTGCCCGCGGAACTCGACGCGCAGGCACGGCGCGACGGGATCACCGACGCGACCGATCAGGCGAAACTGCGCTGGGACACTCCAGATTCGACGATCACGACCCTGCACCAGGCGATCGCCGCGACTCCACTCACCGCGTGGGCTCCGATCGTGCGCTCCACCGGCGAGAACACCGCCGCCGCCGCGCTGACCCTGGCGCTGCCGCCTCGCTATGCCAAGGCGATCGTGGACGGCTGGGTCGATGCCACGCTCGCCCAGCGCGATACCGCGTGGGCGCGTGCGCTGTTCGCCCACGCGACGCCGACCGAGCAGGCAGTGCTGCGGCGTCGCGAACTGTTCACCCTGCTCGAGGCCGCCGACCGGATCGAGCACGTGCTCGATCTCGACGCGCACCAGCTCAACGAGCTGCACGCGATCCTGCCCGGCCTCGATCACCCGTGGCCGCAACCCGTGGCCGACCATGTGCTGCGTCTGTTCGGCGAGCGCGCCCGCACCACCGCGCGTCAGCCGCATGCCAGCGCGGGCGTGTACACCGACAGGGCGCTGCTCACCGCGGCGAGCGTCCACCTTCCTGTCGAGCTCGCCTCGCGTGTCACCGCGCTCGCCGACACCACCGAAGACCCCGCCTGGCAACAGGCATTCCACCGACTCGCGCACGATCTCACCGATCGCGCCACCATGCTCGAGGAGCTGCGATGACCACCACCGAACCGTCGACCACCCTGCTGCGTCCCCACGCCGAACAGGCCTTCGCCGACGAGTTGGCCGCCCTGAGCCGCGTCGACGACCGCGTGCGTCCGCCGTCCTGGAAACTGTCGCCGTGGGCGGTGGTCACCTACGTTCTCGGTGGCACCCTGGACGACGGCACCGTGATCACGCCCAAGTACGTCGGCCCGCGCAGGCTGATGGAGGTGGCGGTCGCCACCCTCGCCACCGACC
Organism: Nocardia salmonicida NBRC 13393; assembly: GCF_001613085.1. Taxonomy (GTDB): domain Bacteria; phylum Actinomycetota; class Actinomycetes; order Mycobacteriales; family Mycobacteriaceae; genus Nocardia; species Nocardia salmonicida. Next base: position 15,990 of record NZ_BDBR01000064.1, on the reverse strand, counting down.
GCGCGCTGCTGCTGCTCGGCGTACCCGGCACCGCCAAAACCTGGGTGTCGGAACATCTCGCGGCCGCGATCAGCGGGGAGTCGACGCTGCTCGTGCAGGGCACCTCCGGCACCGCGGAGGAAGCGATCCGCTACGGCTGGAACTACGCCCGCCTGCTCGCCGAGGGACCCAGCGATGCCGCTCTGGTCGCGTCGCCGGTGATGACCGCCATGCGCACCGGCGCCATCGCCCGCATCGAAGAGCTCACCCGCATCCCCTCGGATGTGCAGGACGCGCTGATCACCATCCTGTCCGAGAAGACCCTGCCGGTTCCCGAGCTCGGTGGAGAAGTGCAGGCGGCCAAGGGTTTCAACGTCATCGCCACCGCCAACGACCGCGACCGCGGCGTGAACGATCTTTCCTCCGCGCTGCGCCGGCGCTTCAACACCGTGGTGTTGCCGCTGCCCGCCGACGAGGATTCCGAGGTCGCCATCGTCAGCCGTCGCGTCGAACAGCTGGGCGCCGCACTGGAATTGCCGACCGTGCCCGCCGCCGCCGAGGAAGTCCGTCGCGTGGTGCGGGTCTTCCGTGAGCTGCGCTCCGGCATCACCGCCGACGGCCGTACCAAACTCAAATCCCCCTCGGGCACCCTGTCCACCGCCGAGGCGATCTCGGTGATCACCAACGGCCTCGCCCTGTCCGCCCACTTCGGCGACGGCGTCCTGCGCGCCTCCGACATCGCGGGCGCTGTGCTCGGGTCGGTGATCAAAGACCCGGTGGCCGACACCGTGATCTGGACCGAATACCTCGAGGCCGTCGTCCGGGAGCGTCCCGACTGGGCCGACTTCTATCGCGCGTGCCGCGAAATCGCCGACTGAGAACAGACCGAAGGGGAGGACGGAACACACACCACACATGGGGTTTTCGATGAGTCAACGCAACAAGGCGACCGACCCGGCCACCGGTGACGCCACACCGGGCGATCCGGCGAACCATGCCGGTCTTCGCGAGACCTCCGAGACACGTGACACCACCGAGGCGGAGGCCGGTATCGGTTCGGTGGCCGACACGAATTCGAGCGCTGCGGCGACAACGCGGGTATTCGGCATCCGTCACCACGGACCCGGATCGGCACGCTCGCTGCGCCACGCGCTCGAGGAGTTCCGGCCCGACGCCATTCTCATCGAAGGTCCCGCCGACGCGGATCCACTCGTCGGTTTCGTCGCCGCCGACACGATGAGCCCACCGGTCGCGTTGCTCGCCTACGTCCCGGATTCACCTGCCCGCGCCGCGTTCTGGCCGTTCGCCGTGTTCTCGCCCGAATGGCAGGCCATGCGCTACGGCGTCGACCACGCCGTACCGGTCCGCTTCTGCGACCTCCCCGCCACGCACGTCCTCGCCGCCGACGATGACGCCCGTGGCGGCGGCTCCGACCCGCTGGCAGCCCTGGCCTCGGCCGCGGGCTACGACGACGCCGAACGCTGGTGGGACGCCGTCGTCGAATCCGTTCCCGACAGCGCGGCTTTCGACGCCATCACCGAAGCGATGGCCGCTCTGCGTGAGGACGCCTCGCACTCCGCGACAGGGATCACGCTGCCCGGAGCGGACGCTCCGCCGCAGCTCGGCGCGTCTACGCCGAGCGACACCGACCCGGTGTCGATACCCGGCGCTCCGGAGCTGTCGGAGAACCCCTCGGCGGCAACCGGATTCGTGCCCCCGGCAGCAACGGATCGGCAGGACGCCGCGCTCGCGCCACTGATCGTCGACCATCACACGCTGGTCCGCGAGGCGCATATGCGTCAGGTGATGCGGCAGGTACTCAAGGGCGGCGCGAAACGATTGGCGGTGGTGTGTGGCGCTTGGCACGCGCCCGCGCTGGTCGAACCGCTCGGGCCCGCCGCACCGGATACGCGACTGCTCAAGGGTTTGCCGAAGACCAAGGCCGCGTTGACCTGGGTGCCGTGGACGCATTCGCGGCTGGCGGCGGGATCGGGTTACGGCGCAGGCGTCACCTCGCCGGGCTGGTACCACCATCTCTTCACCGAGACCGAGCGGCCGGTGGCACGCTGGCTGACCAAGGTCGCCGGGGTGCTGCGCTCGCACGATCTGCCGGTGTCGAGCGCGCACATCATCGAGGCAGTGCGGCTGGCGGACACACTCGCCGCGTTGCGCGGCAGGCCGCTGCCCGGTTTGTCGGAGGTCACCGAGGCTGTGCGGTCGGTGATGTGCGGTGGCGACGAGACCATGCTGCGTCTTGTCATCGAAGAACTCGTCGTCGGCGAGACGCTCGGCGGTGTCCCCGAGGCCACCCCGACGGTCCCCTTGGCCGCCGATCTGCGGGCGCGCTGTAAAACGCTGCGGCTCAAGCAGGAAGCGCTCGCCCGAAACGTCGATCTCGACCTGCGTAAGGAACGCGACGTCGAGCGTTCGCATCTGCTACACCGCCTGCGCCTGCTCGGTATCGGTTGGGGCACTCCGACCACCGGTGAGGTTCGCAGCACGGGCACCTTCCGTGAGACGTGGACGCTGCGCTGGGAACCGGAGTTCGAAGTGCGCATCGTCGAAGCGGCCGTGTGGGGAACGACCCTGCGCACCGCCGCCGAGACCAAAATCCTCGACACCGCGCGCCGCGACGACGTCACCGTCACTGCCCTCGCCCACGCACTGGAAACGGCCCTGCTCGCCGACCTCGGTGGCGCCACCGAAGGGCTGATCACCAGGCTCGAAGCGGCAGCCGCCCTCGACCACGACGTCACCCACCTGCTCGGCGCCCTGCCCGGCCTGACCCGCACGCTGCGCTACGGCGATGTCCGCGGCACCGACACCAAGGCCCTCGCCCACGTCGCCGACGGCCTGCTGGTGCGGATCTGCGCGGGTCTGCCCGGCGCCGTCACCGGCCTCGATACCGATGCCGCCGAGGCCCTGCGCGCCCAGATCGACGCCGCGCACACCGCCATCAGCACCCGCGACGACGAGCACGCCACCACCGAATGGCTGGCCACCCTGCAACGCATAGCCGACCGCGACGACGTGCACGGTGCGATCGGCGGTCGCGCCGTGCGCCTGCTGTGCGACGCCGAACGCATCGATGACGCCGACTCCGCCCGTCGGCTCGCCGCCGCGTTGTCCATCGGCAACACCCCTGCCGCCAAAGCCGCCTGGGTCGACGGCTTCCTGGGCGGGCGCGGCCTGCTCCTGGTCCACGACCGAGAGCTGTTGCGCCGCATCGATGAATGGCTGCGCGACCTCAACGAAGACCAGTTCGTCGCCACCCTGCCGCTGCTACGCCGCACCTTCGGCTCCTTCGAATCCGGTGAACGCCGAGCCATCAGTCAGGCCCTGCGAGACACCGGATCAGCGCCGACAACAGCCCGGGGCACCACCGCGGTCGACCCGGTCCGCGGTCAACTCGCACTGCGCGCCGCCACCGCCATCCTCGGCGCCGCCGGATGACCGCCCGTGGCAGTTGGGCGGCTGCCTCGTGCCCGTCGGGTTCGCACGCGCGGCACCAAACACAGCAACCCGATCACTCGCTCGATCACGAGGAGCACTGATGACCGATCCCAACGAAACCCAGTCGCGCCGTTGGCGTCTCGTGCTGGGAACCGCTGCCGAAGAGCAGCTCGGCGGCTTGAGCTCCGGTACCGATCAGGCGATGGACCAGGCACTGTCGGCCCTCTACAACACCGGTGAAGCCGGCGGGTCGACGAAAAGGTCTGGTGGACTCGGCGGTTCGGCGCCCCGAGTTGCGCGCTGGCTCGGCGATATCCGCACCTACTTCCCCGCGACCGTGGTCGAGGTGATGCAGCGCGATGCCGTGGACCGACTCAACCTCACCCAGTTGCTGCTGGAGCCCGAGCTGCTGGAATCGGTCGAGCCCGATGTTCACCTGGTCGGCACCCTGCTCGGCCTCAACCGGGTGATGCCCGAAACCACGAAGGCCACCGCGCGAATGGTCGTGGAGAAGGTGGTGCGAGAGATCGAGCAGCGCATCGCAGCCAAGACCGTGGCCGCCGTTTCGGGAGCGATCAACCGGGCGGCCCGCACCCATCGCCCGAAGCTGCGCGATATCGATTTCAATCGGACGATCCGTAAGAATCTCGCCAACTACCTGCCCGAACACCGCACCATCGTGCCCGAACGGCTCGTCGGTTACGGCCGCAAGTCGCAGTCGATCCAGCGCGATGTGGTCCTGGCCATCGACCAATCCGGTTCGATGGCGGCCAGTGTCGTCTACGCCTCGGTCTTCGGCGCGGTCCTCGCCTCCATGCGGTCGCTGAAGACCTCGCTGGTCGTGTTCGACACCGAGATCGTCGACCTCACCGACCAGCTCAGCGACCCGGTCGACGTCCTGTTCGGCACCCAGCTCGGCGGCGGCACCGATATCAATCGCGCCATCGCCTACTCGCAAACGCTGATCACCCGCCCCACCGACAGCCTGTTCGTGCTCATCTCCGACCTCTACGAGGGCGGCGTGCGCAACGAGATGCTGCGCCGCTGCAACGCGATGAAGGAAGCGGGCGTCCAGGTGGTCGTGCTGCTCGCCCTCTCCGACGAAGGCGCACCCGCCTACGACCACGACAACGCGGCAGCACTGGCAGCCCTCGGCATCCCCGCTTTCGCCTGCACCCCCGACAAATTCCCCGACCTGCTCGCCACCGCCCTCGACCGCGGCGACATCACCCGCTGGGCCGACACCAACGCCCCGGCGGTGTAACGCGTGAACCCAGAAGCGCATCGCGTCCGAGCCAACTAGGCTGCGAACGATCGGGTTCGGTGAACGGGGTGAGGCGATGTTGCGGCGCGGGGCGGTGTTCGCCGGTTTCGTCATCGAGCGTGAGCTGGGACGCGGCGGGATGGGCGCGGTGTACGCGGCACGGGACCGCAGGCTGCCACGGCTGACCGCGTTGAAACTGATGCACCGTGACCTGTTCGCCGACTTCGAGATCCGAGCCAGGTTCGAACGCGAAGCCGACCTCGTGGCCCAGCTCGATCACCCGAACATCATCACCGTCTACGACCGTGGCGTCGACGAGGAACGTCTCTGGATATCGATGCAGTTCGTGGACGGTGTCGACGCGTCGGCGGTTCCGGTGCAGCAGTTCGGCAGCGAGCGCATCGCCCAGATCGTCACCCAGACCGCGAGCGCCCTCGACTACGCGCACCGCCGGGGCGTTCTGCACCGTGACGTGAAGCCCGCCAACATCCTGTTGTCGCACACCGCGGGCGTCGGCGCGGGCTTCGACGAACGAGTCGTGCTGACCGACTTCGGCATCGCGAAACTCCTCGACGACACGGGCGGGCTCACCCGCACCGGCCAGTTCACCGCCACCATCGCCTACGCCTCCCCCGAACAACTCAGCAGCGCCCCCCTCGACGGCCGCGGCGACCAATACTCCTTGGCCTGCACGGTATTCCGCCTCCTCACCGGCACCGGCCCCTTCGACGCGCCCAACCCCGCCACCGTCATGCTCGGCCACCTCAACGCCCCACCACCCGCGGCCAGCACCCGCCGCGCCACCCTCCCCACCGCGGTGGACGCGGTCCTGTCCAAGGCCATGGCCAAGGACCCCGCCCACCGCTTCCCCACCTGCATCGCGTTCGCCACCGCGCTCACCGAAGCCCTCCGCCGACGCGCGACCGCCGGCGCCGCGCCGCACGGATCCCCGAGTCGGCCGAATACCGGACGGCACGATCCGACCGCTGTCCGCCACAGCGCGACCGAGCCCGAAAGTCTCATCGCCGTCGACAGCCGCGACATCATCGCGGCCCGGCCGACCCAGGAACCGATCCCACACGGCCTCTCGCCGACGCAGACATCGAGCGCCGATCCTGCGCGGCGGACCAGGGACGCCGTCGCGACAGCCGCGCCGATCTGGCTCAACGCCGTGCACGGCTGCCTTCTCGGCGGCGCGATCGGTGATGCGCTCGGCGCGCCGGTGGAAACCAGCACCCTGCAACAGATTCGCGACGAGCACGGACACCTCGGGGTGGGCGACAACGCCGATCATCTGCGGATCTCGGAGGAGACGCAGTTGACGGCATTCACGGTGGAGGCCTTGGTCCGAGGCTCTGTGCGTGCACGGGCGAAGGGAATCGGCGGGGCGACATTGGGTTTACTGCAGCAGGGGATGCTGGTGTGGTTGCGCGGGCAGGTACGCGACGTGCCCGATCAGCCGATCGCCCTCCACAGCTCACTCGCCGACCATGCCGAGCTGACCGAACAGCGCGGCGTGGCGGTCTCGGTGTACACCGCGCTGCGCGAGGCGGCCGAGCGCCGGGATCCGACGAATCCGTTGGGCACTCGTGACCGGCCGATCAATAATTCCAAGGGCAGTGGAGCGGTGATGCGGGCCTCGCCGTGCGGATTCGGTTACGCCGCGGATCGTGGCGGCTCTGCGCTCACTGCCATCTTCGAACTGGGATGTGACGCGGCCGCACTCACCCACGGCCACCCCAGCGGCTGGCTCCCCGCCGGCACCCTCGCCGCACTTGTGTACCAGGCCAGTCGCGGCGTCGACACCATGACCGCACTCGACCGGGCGCGCGCCGAACTAGCGAGCTATCCGCACCACGAGGAAACCTCGGCCGCACTCGAAGCGGCGATCTCGCTTGCCGCCCGCACTTCCCGGCCAGGACGCAAGCCCCAGCCCGAGGACGTCGAAATTCTCGGCCGGGGGTGGATCGCCCCCGAAGCCCTCGCCATCGCCGTCTTCGCTGTGTTGGCCGCGGAGTCCGTCGGCGGGCCTGCCCACATCATCGTCCGCAACGGCCTCCTGTTGTCGGTCAACCATTCCGGTGACAGCGACGCCACCGGTTCGATCGCGGGCAGTCTGCTCGGCGCGCGCTACGGTCGCCCCGCCCTTCCCCATCGCTGGTCGCACACCGTCGATGCTCGCCCTGTGCTCGACCGGCTCGCCACCGACTACTGCACCGAATTCGGCCTCACCCCACCACAAGACGACCACGGGCATCCGACACAGGCCTGGATCGACCGCTACCCCATCGTCTGAACGCGGCGGGGCCTGGCGCCTGCCTATGGCCGGCCGCCGTCTACGAACACGATCTCGACCCGAGGGGAGATCCTCGCCTCGGAACGCACTCGGCCCCCGATGGAATCCATCGGGGGCCGAGAGTTGTCGCGACTCTTACAGATCAGCGATAGCCGCCAACGGCGGCGTCCGCGCGGCCCGCACACCCGGCCACACCGCGGCCAGCACGCCGACCACAGCGGACGCGACCAGCACGATCACCAACTGCGACCAGGGAATGGTGATCTGGTCGATGCCCATGTCGCGCAGCGTGCGCAGGAATCCGACGCCGAGCGCGATGCCGAGTACCAGCCCGACGATCGCGCCGAAGATGGCGATCAGCATGGACTCCAGGTAGATGGTGCGCCGCACCTGCGCACGCTGGGTGCCCACCGCGCGCAGCATGCCGATCTCGCGCCGACGCTCCACCACCGACAGCGCCAAGGTGTTGATGATGCCGAGCACCGCGATCACCACGGCGAGCGCGAGCAGCCCGTAGAGGATGGCGAGCAGGGTGTTGATCTGCTGGCCCTGTGCCCCCTTGAACTGTTCGTGGTCCTGCACCTGCACCACCACGAACGGTTCGGTGGCCTTCTCCAGATTCGTCCGCATCGCGGTCAGGTCGGTGCCCGGCGCGGCCTTGACCAGTACGAAGACATTGGTGCGCAGGCTCTGCGGCATCAACTGCTCGTAGATGCCCGGATCGACCACCATGGGGCCGAGCAGCGGTGAGTCGGCGTAGACGCCCGCGATCGTGAGCTCTATCTGCTTCTTGTCGAGGCTGGTAATGGCGACCTTGTCGCCGACCTTCCACCCGCGTTCGCTCGCCTCGGTCTCATCGATGAGCGCGCCACCGGCGGGGATCGTGCTCGTGCCGCTGGTCAGGTCGATGTCCATCACCGGATCGATCGGACCGTCCGGTGAGGTGGCGCCGATCTGATCGCCGCCGATCTCGAACGCGACGATCCGGATCCCGGTGACCTCGCTGACCCCGGGCACCTGGGTGCGCACGGCGTCGACCGCACCGATCGGCACACCGATCATCTGCGGACCGGCGAGCACGTATTCGGCCTCCACGCCCTTGTCGATGAGCACGCCGACACTGGTCTTCGCCGAAGCGCCGAGAATGCCGATCGCCGAGACCAGCATCAGACCGAGTGTGAGCGCGAACGCGGTGGCCGCCGTGCGACGCGGGTTGCGCGTGGCGTTGTTGCGCGCCATCTGCCCGATCGCGCCGAACGGCCTGGTGAGCACCCCGAGCACGAGCACCATCGGCCGCGACAACGCCGGCGCCGCCAACAGCACCGCCAGAATCAACCCGAGCGCGCCGACGCCGACGGTCACCGCTGAGCCCTTGCCGGTGCCCTGCGCACCGACATAGACGAGCACGCCACCGACCACGGCCATGACCGCGCCGATGATCGTTCGCAGCCGCAAAGAATCACCGGCACTGGCGAATTCGGAACGCATCGCCTCCACCGGCGGCACCTTCGCGGCCCGTCGAGCGGGGGCGTAGGCGCTGGCCACGGTGACGAGCAGGCCGACGAGCAGTGCGACGATCGCGGTCCGCGGCAGCACCGTCAGCGAACCGGTGGGCAATCCGAGATCGAAGGCATTGAGCAATGCCGACAACCCGTACGCCAACCCGATACCGGCGGCCAGCCCGAGCAGGCTACCGATCAACCCGATCACGACGGCCTCACCGACCACCGACCGCCCGACCTGCTGACGGCTCGCCCCGATCGCGCGCAGCAACGCGAGTTCACGCAGACGCTGGGCCACGATCATCGAGAAGGTGTTGTAGATGATGAACGTGCCGACGATCAGCGCGATCGCGCCGAAGGCGAGCAGGAAGTAGTTGATGAAGGTGAGCGCCTCGGAGATCTCCTTCTTCATGTCCTCGCGGACCTCGTCGGAGTTCTGCACCTTGTAGTCGGGCAGACCGGCGGCGAGCTGGTCGCGCAGGTCGTCGGCCGAAACGCCGGGAGCCGCGGCGATATCGACATAGGCGACGTGTGAGCCGTCGGTGAACAGTTTGCGGCCCTGCGGTTCGGTGAACATCACCGCGACCACACCGCCGCCCTCGGCACCGGGCATCTCGTAGATGCCGGTCAGGGTCACCTCGAAGGGGTCGCCCCTGGACGGAATCAGCACCTTGGCTTTGTCGCCGACCTTCAGCCCGGCCTTCTCGGCGCCACCGGCATTGAGCGCGATCTCGTTCGGCTGGGTGGGCGGGGCGCCCGCCACGAAATTGTCGGGCTCCTCGACCGCCTTGTCCGGCGGCAGGTAGGACAGACCGAAACTCGGTGCGCCGCCGGTCTGGACGGCCTTCTTACCGTCGGGCTCGAGGAGCACGACCGGGCCGTTGACGGCCGGAGCGACCCGGGCGACGCCCTCGGTCTTGGCCAGCGCGTCGACGATATTCGTCGGCAGACCCAGTGATTGGCGGTCGGCGGGGCCGACGCGCACGTCCACACCCTGGGCTTGGCCCTCGAAGATGCCGTCGAAGGTGCGCTGCAGCGTGTCGGTGAAAACGAACGATCCGGAGATGAAGGCGGTGCCGAGCACCACCGACAGCAGGGTCAACGCCAACCGCACCTTGTGCGCGGCGAGGTTACGCAAGGCGACCTTGCGCATAGGCCCGCCCGCCACCCGGCCACCACCCCTCATCGAATCGCTCCGCGAAGCTGTGTTCATCGGGTTTCCAGCGCCTTCATCCGGTCGAGGATCGAATCCTGGGTCGGATCGCGCAGCTCGTCGACGATGCGACCGTCGGCGAGGAACACGACGCGGTCGGAGTAGGCGGCCGCACGGGGGTCGTGGGTGACGATCACGACGGTCTGGCCGAACTCGTCGACCGAGGCCCGCAGGATCGAGAGCACCTCGCCCGAGGAGTGCGAGTCCAGGTTGCCGGTCGGCTCGTCGCCGAAGATGATCTCCGGCTTGCCCACCAGCGCCCGCGCACACGCCACGCGCTGCTGCTGGCCACCGGACAGCTCGGACGGCCGATGTTCGAGGCGGTCGCCGAGGCCTAGGCGCTTGACCACGGTGTCGAGCCACTCCTGGTCGGGCTTGCGACCCGCGATATCGAGCGGCAGGGTGATGTTCTCCAGCGCGGTGAGCGTCGGAACCAGGTTGAACGCCTGGAAGACGAACCCGATCCGGTCGCGCCGCAGGGCGGTCATCTGCTTGTCGGACAGGCCGGTGAGCGCGGTGTCACCGATGCGTACCTCGCCCGTGCTGGCACTGTCGAGTCCGGCCAGGCAGTGCATCAGCGTGGACTTGCCCGAGCCCGATGGACCCATGATCGCGGTGAATTCGCCCTTCGCGAAGTCAGCCGACACTCCGTCCAGGGCCTTGACCTGTGTATCTCCCGATCCGTACAGCTTGACCAGATCGAGCGCGGCGGCCGCGATATCGGTGGGGGCCGCCGCATCGACGGCCTCGGTGCCCATGGCGTGCGAAGTCATGCTGTCCAGTCTGGCCGTCGACTGTGAACCGCGCCATCCGGGATCCCCCCGATACCGCAGGTCTTACCGACCTCTCAGTGAACGACCCACTCGAACGCCTCAGCCCTGGAACGCGCGCCTTCCAGGGTCCGAGAGCGGTTGGGTTCGCCGAGATCTGCCAGCAGCTCCTCGGTGAGCCCGACCAGGCTCGCCAGCGAGGCGGGGGTGAACCAGTCCGGGCGAGTGGCGAAGAGGATGTCTTCGGTCGCGGTGTTGCCGCTGGCGCCGGGGGCGAAGGGGCAGCCGCCGAGGCCGCCCAACGCACCGTCGACCATGGTGGCGCCCGCGGCGACGGCGGCGAGGGTATTGGCCACGCCCATGCCCCAGGTGTCGTGACCGTGGAAGACGATGCGGCGCGGCGGGGTGGTGTCGCGGACGGCGGTGACCAGTGCGCTCACCTCGCCGGGGTGGGCTTGGCCGAGGGTGTCGGCGAGGACGATGTCGGCGGCGCCATCGGTGCGCGGGTCGTTCGCGATGGCGAGGACGCGCGCCGGGTCGACGGGGCCGTCGAACGGGCAGGTGAACGTGGTGGCCAGGCACAGCTGGATCTCGCCGCCCGCTTCGTGGGCGAGGCGGATCGCATCGGGCATCGCGGCCACCGAGGTCTCGGTATCGCGGCCGATATTGGCCCTGTTGTGCGCGTCGGACACCGAGAAGCAGTACTGGAAATTGCGCGCACCGGCCGCGGCCGCCTTCTCCACGTGGCGCGGCGTGGCCACCCACACCCAGCATTTCGCCAGCTCATCGGGGGTCAGCGCCGCGATCAACTCGAGCGAGTTGGCCATCGGCGCGACGAGATCGGGCCGCGCCATCGAACCGATCTCGAGTGCGGGCACACCCGCGGCGAGCAGCCTGCGCACCACGTCGACCTTCTGCTCGACGGGCAGCACCTTGCCGGTGAGCTGCAAGCCGTCGCGCAGCGTCACGTCCCGCAACAGCGGTGCTGTCATCGCCGCTGCTCGGGTTCCTGCGTCGGCACACACATCACGCCACCGCACGGTTTGTCGCCCACGCTGGCCGGGGTGGGGTGCACCGTCGGACGCACATGCCCCGGACCGCGCGGCTCCCACTTGTTGCGCACCGGTGGGCGACGCCTGCCGTGTACTCGCCTCGTCACAGTGCCTCCAGCGCGTCGATCTGATCTTCACTCATCCCGAGCAGCCCGCCGAGCACTTCTCTGGTGTGCTCGCCGAGGTCGGGGCCGACATTGCGGATCGGCAGCGATGCGCCCCCGATCACCGGGACGATGCCGCCGAAACCCACCTGCTTGGGTTCGGCCTCGCCCACGTCGACGGGGAACATCTGGATCATATTGCGTGCGCGGTACTGCTCGTCGGCCACGATGTCGGCGGCGGTGTAGATCGGACCGCACGGGATGGCGGCCTCGTCGAGCATTTTCAGCGCTTCGGCGCGGGTGTGCCGGATCGACCATTCCGCGATCGAGGCGTCGAGGCGTTCGCGGTGCTGCCAACGGCCGTTGTTGTCGGCCAGTTCCGGGTCGACGGCCAGGTCGGGGCGGCCGATGACCTGCATGTACCGCTGGAAGATGGCATCGCCGTTACCACCGATGATGATGGAGTAACCGTCGCTGGTCGGGTAGGCGTTCGACGGCGCGATGCCCTCCATCCGGCCGCCGACGCGCTCGCGATTGATGCCGTAGGCGAGGTGGTCGGGGATCAGCGATTCCATCACCGACAGGATCGACTCGTTGAGCGCGACGTCGATGATCCGCTCCACCTGCGGCACCGGACCCGCGACCCGCTCGCGCTGGAACAGCGCCATCACCGTCCCGAACGCGGCATAGATGCCCGCGATCGAATCACCGATCGACACCCCGGTACGCACCGGCGGCCGATCGGGATCGCCGACCAGCTCTCGCAGGCCACCGACCGCCTCCGCGACCGCGGCGAATCCTGGCCGCGCGGCCATCGGACCGGTCTGGCCGTACGCCGAGATCCGCGTGATCACCAGCTTCGGATTCGCTTCCTCGAGCGCGTCGGGCCCGAGCCCCCACTTCTCGAGCATCCCCGGCCGGAAGTTCTCCAGCAGCACATCGCACTGTTTCACCAGGTCGAGCACGATCGCGCGCCCCGCCTCGGTGCGCAGATCGAGCACGATCGACTTCTTGTTGCGATTGACGGTGCGATACAACATCGAGGTATCGCCGCCGTACAACCGCCAGTTGCGCAATTCGTCGCCCGTACCGGGGCGCTCCACCTTGATCACCTCGGCGCCGAAATCGCCCAGAATACGTCCGGCAGTAGGAGCGGCAACATAGTTACCGAGTTCCAGGACGCGAACACCGTCCAACGGCCGAATACTCATGTACCCAGTATGGTGTTCCGCTCCCCCCGCGACTTCAACGGGCCCATTCATGCGCAACCCACTGATCACGCACGAACATGGGTAACTTCCCAACCACCTCGCAGTCGTGGACACGCAGAACGCGAGGCCGACTGCCAACAGTTGGGCTCCCGAACGACTCGCAAAAGTCTCGGGGAGGCGGACAAGTTCAGCTGGCGAGGAGTTCCACTTCTTCGATGATGGAGTAGTCCTCGGCATTGCCCTTCAACACCGTGCTGGTCTGCCCGTCGACACCGACCGGGATATCACCGGCGAGGGTGATGCGGGTGAGCCGACGCGGCTGGTCGTCGTAGTCGTCGATGGCGTAGTGCTGGGTGGCGCGGTTGTCCCAGATCGCGACGTCGCCCTCGGACCAGTTCCAGCGGGTGGTGTTCTCCAAGCGGATGACCCGATCCTGGAGCAACCGGAACAACTGGTCCGACTCCCGGGCCGGAATCCCGACGAACTGCTTCACGAAGTGGCCGAGCAGCAGCGAACGCTCACCGGTTTCGGGGTGCACCCGCACCACGGGGTGTTCGGTCTCGTACACATCGGACTGGAACTCCGCCGAATACTTGACCTGCGAAGGCCGGACCTTGTCGACCGCCCCGGCGTAGTCGTAGAGGTTGGTGTGCACCGCGCGCAGGTTCTCGGCCAGCACCTTCAGCGGTGCGGGCAGCGAGTTGTACGCCGCGACCGTGGACGCCCAGGTGGTCGAGCCGCCGTAGGTGGGCAGGTACTCGGCGCGCAGGATCGACGCCTTCGGCACCCGGTCGACGAACGTCACGTCGGTGTGCCAGGAGTTGGCGCGGCTCCGCTCGGAGTCGATGGCCAGGCTCTTCACACCGGCGGACTTCACCGTCGGGTGCGGGGTGGTCGGGCTGCCGAGCAGCTCCGCGAATTCGTACTGGCCGTCCTCGGTGAGATGCTGCTGACCGCGGAAGAAGATCACCTTGTGTGCGTTGAGCGCACGACGGATCGTCGCTACGGTCGCCGCGTCCAGGTCACCGCCGAGACGGACACCATCGATCTGCGCGCCGATGTGGGCGCCGAGCTTGGTCACCGTCAGGGTGGTTTCGGTGGCAGTGTCGACCGTCATGGGGTCACCTTCAATTCGTTCTCGATCGGTTTGCTGTGTACTCAGCACACCGTGAAAACGCCGCCGCAGACAGGTTTTATCTCGGAGTGATCGGAACGGGCTCAGCCCAGGTTCTCGCGCAGATAGGCCAGGTCCTCAGCCACCCCGTCGGCCGGGGTTTCCAGGATGACCGGCGCACCGGCCGTGCGGCAGACCTCGGCCAGCAGTTGCGGGTCGATGGTGCCGTCGGAGAAATTGGCGTGCCGGTCGGCGCCGGAATCGAACTCGTCGCGCGAGGAGTTCAGGTGCACCAGGTCGATCCGTCCGGTGATGGCCTTGATCCGTTCGACGACGCCGACCAGTTCCTCACCGCCTGCCCATGCGTGACAGGTGTCGAGACAGAAGCCCGCGCCGTAGTCGCCCACCGCGTCCCACAATCGCGCGATCGAATCGAAATGCCGTGCCATCGCGTGATTGCCACCGGCGGTGTTCTCGATCAGGATCGGCACGGCGAACCCGCCCTTGTCCTGCTGACGTTCGAACAGCTTGCGCCAGTTGTCGATTCCGGTGTCGAGCTCAGCATCGGAGCGCACATGTCCGCCGTGCACGACCAGCCCGAACGCACCGAGCTCGGCCGCGGCCTTCGCCTGCTGGGCCACCGCGTTGCGTGAGGGCATCCGCAGCCGGTTGTTCAGGCTCGCCACATTGATCTGATAGGACGAGTGCACCACGACATCGATCGGACTGGCCAGGATCTCGGCGGCCTTCGGGTGCGGCTGCGGCTTGTCCCAGCTCTGCGGATCGACCACGAACAGCTGGACGACCTCGGCGCCGAGCTTCTCCCCGAAGCCGATCGGATCGCTCTCGTCGCGAACGTGTGCTCCAATGCGCATAGATCCCACCCTAATATCAGGCACCGACAACTTCGGCCGATGTTGCACCTCGGTGGCTTCCGGAGATACATCGGTAGAATTTCGGGCGGGTGCTCTGCCCTGGAGGGGGTGACTTCGCGTGTTGCGCAAAGGCGACGTATTCGCCGGGTACACGATCCGGCGCGTGCTCGGCCAGGGCGGCATGGGCGTGGTCTACCTGGCCCGGCACCCGCGGCTGCCTCGGCTGACCGCGCTGAAACTGCTCAGCACCGAACTGTCCGCCGACGAGGAGATCCGCCACCGCTTCGAACGCGAAGCCGATCTGGTCGCCCAGCTCGAGCACCCCAATATCGTCAATGTCTACGACCGCGGCACCGATGACGATCAGCTCTGGATCTCGATGCAGTTCGTGGCGGGCACCGATGTGGCGACCGCCGACGTGAACGTGCTGACGCCGGGCCGGGCGGTCCAGATCGTCGCCGAGACCGCCACCGCACTGGACTTCGCGCACGCGAGCGGCGTGCTGCACCGCGACGTGAAACCGGCCAACATCCTGCTCGCCAAGCCACCGATCGGACGCCCGGAGCGCGTGGTGCTCACCGACTTCGGCATCGCAGCGGTGCGCGACAGCGAGACCACCCTGGCCTCGGCGGGCACGATCACCGCCACCCTGGCCTATGCCGCACCCGAGCACCTGTCCGGGGCGCCGCTGGATCATCGTGCCGATCAGTATTCGCTGGCCTGCACGCTGTTCTGGATGCTGACCGGCTCGGTGCCGTTCCCCGGACCGAGTCCGGGCGCGGTGATCCAGGCGCACCTGAGCAAACCCGTTCCGCCGCTGCGCAGTCTGCGCCCCGACCTACCCGCGGCGCTGGACGCGGTGCTGGCCAGGGCCACCGCCAAGCGGGTCGAAGCCCGTTTCGCCAGCTGCGCCGAGTTCGCACGGGCGGCCAAGGCCGCGCTGTTCGCGGTGCCGGGGCCGTGGCATCACCAGCAGCAGTACACCGCGGCGGGCGTGGTGCTGCGCGCCCGCGACCCGTACCCGCAGGCACCGGGATATCCCCGGCCCCACACTCCGGCGCAGCCCTACCGCAACACGCCGCCGCCGACCACCCCCGCGCAGCCGTACCCGCACGCGCACACCCCGCCGACCACGCCCGCGCAGCCGCATCCGCATG
>NZ_BDBR01000063.1 GCF_001613085.1 Nocardia salmonicida NBRC 13393 | reverse complement strand
GGATGAAGACATGGAAGATACTGCGGGACTGCCGTTTACGTGGTGACGGGGTAGGTGTCGCGATGGCTGGGGTAGCGACTCTGGCCAACCTCGCCCACGCTTACTGATTCCTGGCGGGCGGATCGTTCGCCGTCGCTAATTCAGACTTACGGGACATCCCTTAGGGCCCGTGTCGAAGTCCCACCCCGGGCGAGCCTTTGGGGCTTATCGCTATCCGTCCGTGTTGGGAAGGGTGATCTCCTGCGGAGTCTTGTCGGTTCGGATTCCCCGGAAGCTGGGGTGTCGCAGTAGGCCGTCGCCGCTGATCTCGCGGTACTCGATGTCGGCGACGAAGACTGGCTCGACCCACCACGCGGCGTGTGCGATGGGCGGCGGTGGTGGGTTGTCGAGGGGGCTGGTTTCGCGACGGACTTTGTCCAGTGCGGTGCGGATGCTGCGTCGTGATGCCGCGGTGAAGCCGGTGCCGACGCCGCCGATGCAGCGCAGGCGTCCGTCGGGGGTGTGTCCGGCCAGGACCAGGCCGCCGAAGGTGGTGGCGTTGGCGCCGTTGCCGGGGACCGCGCCGACGATCACGGCCTCGGTTGTGAGTCGCAAGACCACTTTCGTCCAGGCTGAGGAGCGGCGGCCGGGTTCGTAAATCGAGTCGCCGTGTTTGCAGACGATTCCCTCCAGCCCGGAGTCGGCGGCGATCCGGAGCAGTTCCTCGGCGTCGGTCTCGGCCAAGGACCACATCGGTGGAACCCGTACGTGCTCACCGTCGTCGAGGGTGAGGTCGGCCAGTTCGGCGCGGCGTGTGCGGTAGGGGTCGTCGAGCAGGCTCTGGTCGTCGACGCCGAGCAGGTCGAACACGATGTAGTCGACTCGTACCTGGTCGATCAGTAGGGCTGAGGGGCGTCGGACGTGCATGCGTCGCTGTAGCCGGGAGAATGAGGGGGCGCCGTGGTCGTCGGGGGCGACGAGTTCGCCGTCGAGCAGCATGGTGCGTCTGTCGGTGATCTCGGTCAGCGCGGTGACGATCTCGGGGTAGGAGCCGGTGATCTCGCGTAAGTTGCGGCTCCACAGGCTGATCCCGGTCGGGGTGCAGTGGGCGATCGCGCGGACGCCGTCCCATTTCATTTCCGCGCACCAGCCACCTGGCGGCTGTGGTGGCCGTCCGGCCTTGGCCAGCATCGGTGCCGGCACCGAGAAGCCCACAAGATCAGTTTAGGCCGGTCCCGGCCGATCAGGCGGTCATGCTCGGCACGGCGATGTCAACAGCGGTCGTGTCGCTCATCGGTCGGCGGACGTTCCGTAGATGGTGTCTTGGCATCTCTGTCGTTCCAGCTCGGAAGCACAGTCCCAGTCATGGGGTTGTCCTCTCACACCGAAGAAGCAGCTGCGCTCACCCTAGCCAGCGAAATAGGGCAACCGCCGAGTCGACACCCGGTCCACGGCGGGGCGGGACAGTCGTATGTAGGCGTGCCGACACAGAACAGCCCCGGAATCCTGATTGATTCCGGCGCTGTTGCCGTCTCGGGGGTCACAGGGCGCTCAGCCGTTTTTCCATCGCTCGGCGGATCAACGTCCGTGCGCGCTCTCCGGTGACCGCCTGACGGGCGAGGACATCGAACGCTCGTGCGTAGAGCCGGATCTCTCGTGGCTGGGTGACGTTCAGCTCTGCGGAGATTGTTTCGACCTGGACCAAGCGGTCATCGAACATGACGAACCCGTTGATCGTCGGTGCTCGGTAGACCGCTGCGGCGGGGACGATCGTCAACGACACCCGCGCAAGCTCCATGACGGTCTGGAGGCGGTCGAGTTGGCCCAACATGACCTGATCGTCCCCGGCGGTCGTGTGGAGCACCTGCTCAGCGATGACGAACCAGAACCGATGACGGCCGTGGTAGAGCACCCGTTGCCGCTCGATGCGGGCGGCTACGCCCTGCTCGAGGTCGTTCGGGGTTTCGTAGAAATCGGTGACGCGGGCAAGTATCCAACGCGCGTAGTCGGCCGTCTGCAGGAGACCGGGCACTACCTGCGGCTCGTACCAGCGTGTGACCTCGGTGTCGGCTTCGAGCTTGACGGCCTGTTTCTGCCGACGCTTCGTGCCGGTGGCCAGGACGCGCCGGTACTCCAAGTAGGCCGCCTCGATGTTGCGCAGAGCTGCGATGAGGTCGGGCAGATTCTCGGTGCTGCGGGTGTACTCGCACCATGTCCGAACGTCGTCCTCGGACGGCGTCTGTTTTCCATATTCGATCTTGCTGACCTTGGATTCGTGCCAGCCCGCGAGACCCGCGAGGGCGCGACCGGTGAGTCGGGCGTCGTGGCGAAAGCCCCGGAGTTGGAGCCCCAGGGCCTCGCGTGCCGCGTGGACGGCGCCTGTCACCGCTGGGGTTCTCCGGCGGCATACTCATCGCGAGGAACCGACTTCAGCCAGACCGTGTCTCGAACTTCCCGCAGCATCGCGAGAATCCTGCGGTCCGTGGTCACCGCACCGCCCGCGAAACGGCCGGACGGCTCGAAGACGTTGAACGAGGCGACCTCGTCATCGAAGAGCCACCAATCGTCGGCGGTCAGTAGCTCAGGGTCGATGTCGGCGCGGTCGATGTACTGGATCTGTTCCCCCGCGCGGATGTTCTCCCGCGCGACATGCAGACACCACCGCGTGTAGTCGGTGTGCGGACGGCTGACCACCCGAACCCGGCGCACAGTCGCACCGGACGCGGTCAGGTCGGCCACCTGGTCGAGCCACGGCGTCATCCATCCGTAGTCGTCGGGTTCACCGGCCAACCATCGCGTGTATGGCCCGCTTTCGAGGTCCACGGCGTAGGCGTCTTGGACCTCGAGGTGGAACGCGTCGCGCTTGGTTCGGCGGAACAGCTCACCGAACCCGTCGTCACTGAGTTGCTGCATGACCGTAGAACTCTCGCTTTCCTAGCGGTACCTCGATGGCTGTTTCGTCGGCAGCCAGGTGGATCTGTGCGAGCGTGTCCGCCTCAGTGACCGGGCGGCCGGTGAGAGTGAACGTCCCTCGGCCGGTGTCGGTGAGCGTTGCGCCCCAAGTAGGTGCGTGGCTTTGCGAAACCGGTGAGCAAGTGGGGGATTTCGACCTTGTCGGCGGTGTCGGTCGTCCAGCCCTGCACCAGGAATGTGTCCTGGTCTGTCTCGTAGAGCGATGGGCACCCGTTCGTGTTCGATCCACCTGATCCCAGAAAATGAAGCTTCACTTTGGACCCTCCCTTCCAGCGGTGTGCGTGAGTTTTCGTCACGCACGTTCATGGTCGCGTGAAACCCAGTGTGCTGACCAGTATTTGCGTAGATTCGAGCAAACTGAAGCAAAGTCATAGTCTTGCTGACCTCGCGGTTCGTACGTTGAACACGGCTGCGGTAGCGAATGACAGATCCTGATGGCCACTCCCTCTGTGTTGGGCCTCGCTACCGGATGCCTACCAACTTCGGCCCTGGAAGGCGCGCCATGAGCAAGGCGATAGATGAGACGTTGGACGCCCTGCGCGAACGTGCGGCGCTCCGTTCGATGACCGTGAAGTCAGCGTCGGAAGGCTGGGCCCTCGCGAGTCCCTTCCGGGTGGTCTGCCTCGGCTCCTTGGCCGACGTCGCCGATTGGCTCGCGGCCGCCGAATCGCGCAATCACCAGCCGCTCCCGCTTTTCGCGATCGGCGTGAGGGCGGACTCATGATCACGCTCGGGTTCGTTCTCGCGGTTGTCATCCCGGCGGCCGTCCTGGTCGGCGCGATCGTCTGGCCCGAACGCATCACAGCGGATCGGACGGTGGGCGGGATCCAAGCGCGCGTCGAATCCGAGCGCGGGCAGGAAACGAGGCCGCCGGAATAGTGCCCGGTCGTCGCACCGGGCAACAATGCCACACGCGCACTTGGGATCTGGGAAACTGACGCGGTGGCGATAGACCCAGCAATTGCAGCGCTGCTCGGCACGCTGCTCGGCGTGGTGAGTACGATTTTCACATCGCGAGCAACGGCCAAGGCCGCTGAGCGGAAGGATATTCGGGCTCGGCGGGCTGAGCTACGCAAAGAGCGTCGTGAAGCCGCCCATGCCTTCAACGAGATCTACCAAGAGCTCGAAGAGCATCTTGCTTCGGGTGGGGAGCGCGACCGAACCCTGATTCGCCGGATGTGGGTCGCTCACAACAAGCTCGCCTACGTAGCGGGCGACGAGTTGCAGGTCGCGACCACCGAACTTGCAGATCAGCTCAACGTGATGTTCTGGAGTTCGGAACCTTGGACGAACGGACGCTTCTATGACTCGCTGCTGCCGGTAAATCGTAAGTTCCAAGCCGCCGTCCGTAGCGACCTGCGTGAGGAGTGACCCGGCCACCGGATGTGCAGCTCAGATCAAATTGACCTGCTGTCTGTGAGTGGGCGCAGAGGGGATCGAACCCCCGACCGCTGGTGTGTAAAACCAGTGCTCTACCGCTGAGCTATACGCCCTGGCACCGCCGGGGAGTACCGGCGGTGTCGGGTTATGAATATCGAGCACACGATTCGCGTAGCCGAGCTATCCAGCGACGCCCTCATCGCCGACCTGGAACGCTCCATCCGCGTAGCCGACGGAGTAGTCGCGGTCGTGAACGCCGCCGCGCACAGCACCCCCCGGCTCGAAACCATGTTGCGAGTCGCCGACGACCATCAGGTGGCCTGCCTGGTGAGCGGGCTCGATCAACCCACCGCCGACTTCGACCGCTGCGTCCGCGCGATCGCCGACATTCGTGGGGCAGCGCCGTTGGCACTGCAGATCCCCGTCGGTACCGGCGCCGACTTCGACGATGTCCTCGACCTGGCTCCGATGGTGGCCCTCGGCCCCACGGCAACCGAATCCTTCGGAATCCATGGGAAAGCCGCCGAGCGGTGGTGCCGCACACTCGTCGAGACCCTGACCGAACATGATCCCGCGGACTCCCTCACCCTCCGAGACCTGCACAACCGCATCCGCCGACGCACCCGCAACGGTGACGTCGTGCCCATGCTGTGCGGCACACCCCTCGCCAGCGACGACATCACCCCACTCCTGGACGCCATCGTGCGCTACCTGCCATCCCCGATGTACGTCTGCCAGCCAGAACACGCCTTCGACTACTGACTGCCGCGTTCGGGACAATATCTGTGGGCGCGTGATATCGCGTTGCTCGGCAACCCGCCACAATCGGGCCGCGTCCTCGTGCCGCCCCAGCTTCCAACGCGGTAGTCCGGTCTCGATCCGACACAGCGTCACCTGATTTCCCGGATCGTTCGGTGTTTTCCGGTATGCCACGCGTGTCCGGGCTCGTCTGGTGGTGCGACGGGATCGGGCGGCTCGTCAGGATGCTGCCCCCGGTCGGCTGAATTGGGTGTCGGCCCTGCGCAATACGCCGTTGCAGGCGTTGCAGGTGTACTGGGGTTCGAGCAGGTGCTCGCCCGCGCTGTGCACGATCGTCAGACCGGACCGTCCGTCCTCGGTCAAACGTCGCGCCGCCCACGCGTTGAGCGCGGCGAACACGGGAAAGAAGTCGAGGCTCTTGGGGGTGGTGCGGTACTCCTGTCGTCGCGCGCCGTCCACGATCGGCGTGCGGACCAGCATGCCGTTGTCGACGAAGTACGCGAGGCGGTCGGTCAGGGTGACCGGCGAGATCGACCCGAGCCGGTCCTGGAAATCGCCGAACCGGCGGTTGCCCTCGAGGGCAGCGGCGAGCAGGAAGGTCGACCAGCGATCGGCGAGCACGCTGCTGGAGTCCATCCCCGGCGCGTCCGCCTTCGCGGTGCGCCGGGACCGGCGGTCGGCGACGTCGACGAGCAGCGGCGCGTCGACCTCGGTCCGCACGTCGCGGGCGGTCACCCCGATCGCCTGACACCCGCCGCAGCCGAACACCGGGGTGATGAGGTGCCCACATGTGCGGTGCCGCAGCTGGGTGGTCGGCCGGTCGGGCGCCCACGGCGCCCAGTGGCGGTCCCAACTCCACAGTGCGACGAAGGCCAGCCACAGATCGTCGCCGAGATCGGTGAGGCGGTACTCGTTGCGCGGCGGCGCGGTCGAGTACGGATGCGCGTCGAGGATCCCGTCCTCGATCAGCCGGCCCAGGCGATGCGACAGAACGGCGTCGGAGATCCCCAACTCCTCACGCAGTTGCGCGAAACGTTCGGCGCCGCCGAAGACGGCCCGCGTGATCTGCAGATTCCATCTGTCGCCCGCGATGAGCAGGGCGTGCCCCAGCGCGGACGATGCCGGGTGGGTCGGGACTGAGGACATGGCGTCAATCATCGCAAACAGGGTCCGGCCGGGCGCCACGGCGCTGTGTCCGGGCGTCTGCGCGAGTAGCTCTTCACTTAGAAGTAATCGAAAAAAATGCACGGTTCAATCCGGGAGGTCTTACCGGCATTATCGGCGATGTTTCGCCTTTTTACTGGCGATTTGCCAATGAAACGAGTGAGTCTTAGTAACTCTTTATCTTGTAGTAACAGCGGGTCGTAACTAGCCTTGGATGCGACAACAAGGAGGAAAGATGACGAACCCCGTGTACGTGCTCGGAGGCGCCCAGACCGACTTCGCCAGGAACTGGTCGAAGGAAGGGCTCGGCCTGGTCGACATGTTCGCCGAGACCGTGCCCGCCGCCCTGGCCGACGCGCGAGTGGACGACCGCGAGGTCGGCGTGATCCACGTGAGCAACCTCGCCGGCGAACTCTTCGCGGGCCAGGCCCAGCTCGGCGGCATGGTGGTCGCGGCGGTGCCGGGCCTGGACGGGCTGCCGAGCACCCGGCACGAGGCGGCGTGCGCCTCGGGCAGCACCGCGATCCTCGCCGCCTGCGCGGACATCGAATCGGGCCGCTATGACGTGGCGCTGGTGGTCGGCGTCGAGCTGATGCGCAATGTGTCCGCGCAGACGGCTGCCGGATATCTGGGGACCGCGGCGTGGGCGGGGCGCGAGGCGCTGGATGCGCAGTACCCGTGGCCCGCGCTCTTCGCCGACATCGCGCAGGAATACCAGCGGCGCTACGGCCTCGATCACGCGCATCTGGGCCGATTCGCGGAGATCGCGTTCGGCAACGGATCCCGCAACGGCCTTGCGCAGACCCGGGACTGGGACTTCCCGGCGGGATCCTTCGACGAGAACGACGAGGTGAACCCCCTCGTGGAGGGGATGCTCCGCAAGACCGACTGCGGGCGCATCACCGACGGCGCCGCCGCCGTGGTGCTGGCCGGACCGAAGTTCGCGCGGGCATGGGCGCAGCGGACCGGAGCCGACCTGGACCAGGAGGCCACGATCGCCGGATTCGGCCATCGCACGGCCACGCTGCTGCTCACGGACAAACTCGCCGCGAGCGCCGACCAGGACTACCTGTTCCCGCACCTGCGCGGAGCCGTCGAGGACGCCTACCGGCGCGCGGGGATCGCGGGCGTAGCCGATCTGGATGTCGCCGAGATCCACGACTGCTTCACCATCAACGGGCTGGTGACGCTCGAGCACATCGGTCTGGCCGATCCGGGCAAGGGCGGCGAGGCGGTGACGGACGGCTCTATCGAACGCGGTGGGCGGCTGCCGGTGAACCCCAGCGGCGGGCTGATGGCGCACGGGCACCCGGTGGGCGCCACCGGAGTTCGCATGGTGCTCGACTCGGCTCGGCAGGTCACCGGCCGGGCCGGAGACCATCAGGTCGACGACGCCCGCCGGGCCCTCACCGTCAATATCGGCGGTTCGTTCACGACCGTGGTGACCACGGTCGTCGTCCGGGGTACCCGGTGACCGGCGGCCGCGCCCGCCCGGCGACGGCCTAGCCACCAACGACGAAAGTCTCCTGGGCGACGCGGTTTCGGACCGCCTCGCACCAGGAGACTTTCGATTCATCCTCGTCGCGCTACGCGCGGGCCTCGGCGAGCTGATCGGCGCGCACCCAGGTGGCATGGAAGCCGGAGGGCACCCGGCGCGGCAGCAGTACCCGCGCGATCGGTCCCGCCGCGACGTCCTCGGCGTCGAAGATGTTGATCTCGCCCTTGTCCTCGGCCTCGTCGTTGACGAAGCAGACCAGGTAGCCGTCGGTCTCGCCGGTGGATCCGTCGCGCGCAGCGAAGGGCGCCTCCGAACCCCAACGCCCGGCACCGAACTTGTGTTCCTCCTTGGCGCCGGTCAGCGAATCGAAGCGCACGAGGCCGTCGAAGAGCAGGGTCGGCTCGTTGCCGAGGCTCATGCTGTAGGAATACCGGTGCGGGCGGCCCATGACCCGCGAATCCACGCTGGGGAACTCGATGTTGGCGTTGTCGAGTTCGGTCTCGATGGTGGCGCCGGTGCGCAGGTTGAAGCGGTACCGGTAGAGCTGGGCATCGAGTCGCATGTACGCGAGCATGTTCGACAGTGGCGAGGCGAACGTCGTCTGGTGCTGAGGATTCTTCACCCGGCACACGTCCATGATGATCTCCTCGCCCGCTTCCCACGCATTGACTACGTGGTAGATGTAGCAGGGCTTCACCTCGAACCAGCGCACCTCACTGCCCTGTCCGTGCCGGGGAATGACGGCGAACCGGGCGGGAAGTTCCTGATCGTAGAAGATCCGGTACTTGCCTGCCCGGCGCGCATCGTGATCCTGCACCAGCGGCAGGTCCATGAGGATCGAGTAGTTGTCGGTGATCCCGATGTCGTGCGGAAGGCGCGGACCCGGCAGATCGATCTGCGTGAGGTGCGTCTGACGACCGTCGGCGCCGATGATGCCGTAGCGCAGGAAGTCCTGGTCGGGGCCGTAGTCGAACCAGATCAGTTCGCCGGTGGCCTCGTCGACCTTCGGGTGGGCCATCATGTCGCCCGCGAAGGTGCCGAGGAAGTCTTGTGCGCCGAGGGTTTCCAGCGACAGCGGATCCACGCTGTAGGGCGTTCCGCACAGGTACCAGGTCGCCAGGACCTCGCCGCGATGGTAGATCACGTCGGTGTTGGCGGAATCCTTGATCCCGAGGCCGTGTCCGTTGCCCCACGGATTGCCCTCGGGGTTCTCCATGAGTCCGGTCCACAGGGCGCGGCCCGCCTCGGACTCGTCGTGGAAGGCCTTGGTCCGGACGTACCGATTGCGGTACCGCACCTTCCCGTTCTCGAAGTGCGCGGCGTGAATCATGCCGTCGCCGTCGAACATGTGATAGCGGCCCGGCGCCTCGAACTGCCGGTTCGGGCCGTTGCGCAGGTACACGCCGTTGAGGTCCTTGGGGATCTCACCGATGACCGTGAGGTCGTCCAGGGTGAGTTCGTCGTGGACGGGCGCGAACACTCCGAGGGTGTACGGATTGTCGTCGGTGGCCTCGACCGGGCGAGCGACGGCGATGGGCTCGCCGTTCGCGCGGGGCTGGGTGGAAGTCATGCCTGCTCCGTTTCGGTATTGCAGAGTTCTCTTCGAGAGTGCGAATATTGTTGCGGCGCCGTCGGGTAGAGCACCATCTGGGTGCAGCGGAAGAGCGCGATCGCCCGCCCGGCGTCGTCGCGGACGGTGGCGTCCCAGACCTGGGTGCGCCGTCCACCATGGACGAGCGTCGCGTCGACGGTGACCGTCCCCGCCCGTGCGGTGCCGAGATAGTTGGTCTTGAGTTCGAGTGTGGTGAATCCGGCCGCCTCGGTGGGCAGCGCCAGCCGCGCGCCGACACCGCACACCGTGTCGGCCAAAGCCACGACGGTGGCCGCGTGCAGGTATCCGTTCGGCGCCAGCAACTCCTCGCGCACCCGCAGGTCGCCGGTGACCGCCGATGCCGAGGCCGCGAGGATGCGCATCCCGACCAGGCCCGGGAACCGCCCGTCGAGCATCGCCGTCAGCTCATCGGCGATGGGCCGGTCGGACCCGGTCGGCGTCTCGCGTGGTCGGCCCACCGGTGCGTCGTCACCATCTGGCGATCCCACGTCAGCCTGCCTGCTCGATCGCGCTGCGGATGTCGCGCCGCTGCAGCTTTCCGATCGGGTTGCGGGGCAGCTCGTCGACCGTGACGATCCGCTCCGGCAACTTGAACGAGGCCACCTCCTTCGCGCGCAGGAAGTTCACCAGGTCCTCGAGTGCGACCCCGTCTCCGGTGGCGGGAACGACGACCGCACAGCACTTCTCGCCGAGAACGTCGTCGTGGTAGCCGACGATCGCCACGTCGGCGACCGCGGGATGGTCGATCAGGATTCCCTCGATCTCGGCCGGAGCGATGTTCATTCCGCCCCGGATGATGATCTCCTTGCTGCGGTCGACGAACCTGAGGTACTCGCCGTTGTCCCCGCACAGCTCGAAGATGTCTCCGCTGCAGAGGTATCCGTCGTCGTCGAACGGGCTCGACGCCGCTGTTCCCTCGAGATAGCCGGCGAAGATCGTCGGTCCCTTCAGACGCAGTTCGCCGCGCCCGCCGACGGCGGTGACCTGCCTGCCGGTCGCCAGATCCACCAGGCGCACCGAGGTGCGTTCGGCCACGGTGGTGACCCAGGACCTGTCCGGCGCACCGTAGTTCGGTAGGTACTCGGCGCGGAGCATCGGGTCCGGTGTGTCCGACGGTGCGCCGAGCAGACACACGCCTTCGTTCGAGCCGAAGAAATTGAGCACCTCGACGCCCAGCGAGTACTGCCAGTCGCGCACCACGCCGGGGGGCAGCGGAGCGCCGCCCGACCCCACCCGGCGCAGCGCGGACAGGTCGTGCGCGGCCCGAAGGTCTTCTCGTTGCAGCAGCATGGTGAGGATCGCGGGCGGCATGCTCGTGTGGGTGACGCGATAGCGCTGGAGCTGATCGAGATACACGGCCATGTCCAGCGGGTGGTGCAGCACCAGGTGGCCACCACCGAGCAGCCACGGCAGCAGCGATGTCGCGAACCCGGCCATGTTGACCACCGGGAACGGGTTGAGCATGACCGACGCCTCGTCGGTCTCCAGACCGTCCTGCACCGCCTGCCCGACCGCGATCCAGTCCCCGTGGCAGCGGGGCACGCCCTTGGGCGCGGCCTCGGTACCGCTGGTCCAGCAGATGGTGATGCAGTCGTTCACCGATCGGGGCAGCGCGGTGTAGGCGCGACGCACGGCATCGACCGATTCGCCGGTGGCGGGGGCCGCGTCCAGCGGCAGGCCGCCGTTCGACGCGGGTGGGCCGAAGGTGAACACCGAACGCAGCGAGGGCAGTTCGCCGATCAGGCCGAGCGCTTCCTCGGACGGTGTCCGGTCACCGAGACTGCTGACGGTGACCACCGCGACGGCCGAGGCGGATTCGACGATCCGCGTGAGTTCGTGCCGTCGATACGAGGCGGGCATGGGGGCCGCGATCGCGCCGAGGCGCCACAGCGCGAAGTAGGTCGCGATCAGGGCGACGGAGTTGGGCATCAGCACCGCGACGACATCGCCGGGACCGACACCGGACTCGTGCAGCGTGGCGGCGAGGTCGTCGACGCGGGCGTCGAGTTCGCGCCAGGTCAGTGCCGTCGGCTCGATCCCGCACAGCGCGGGCAGGTTCGTCGGATCGGTCACCGCCGGAGCATCGCCGCGGCGACGGACCTGGTCGTCGAGGAGATCCAGCACGGTCAGCGGCGACCACCACTGGTGTTCGAGGTAGTCCTGGACTCGGTGATCGGGATGGCACGGGCGTAAGCGGTTGGCGGCGTTGCCGTCCGAGTTGGCGTGCATGGCGTCCTTCGGTGCGAGAGGTTCGGGGTGGAGGGTCAACGGAGTCGGCGCACGACGACGGCGGCACCGAGCCCGAGCGCTGCCGGGATGGTCACGAGGGCGTACTCGCCGTCGATGCGGGCGAGCTGGTCCAGGGCGTTGACGAGCAATGCGCCACCGCCCGCGCCCAGTGGGTGGCCGGTGGCGAGCGATCCGCCGAGCGGGTTCACCGCGGTCGGATCGAGCCCCAGTTCCCGGGTCATCACCAGGACGGACGCCGCGAAGGATTCGTTCGCCTCGATCACGTCGAGTCGGTCCGCGGTGATTCCCGCCTTCTCGAGTGCACGCCGCGCGGCGGCGACCGGTGCCGTCAGCAGCGGCGAGCGCACGGCGACCTGGGCTACGCCCACCACTTCGCCGATCGGCTCCCGGCCGATCCGGTCGCGCGCGGCGGCGGACCCGAAGACCGCCATCGCCGCACCGTCGGCCATCTGCGGAGCGGTGGCTGCGGTGTGCAGCCCGCCCTCCGGCCGGCCGACCGCGGGCAGCCGCATCGCCACCCTGCTCCACGACGGATCGTCCCCGAAGAGGGGAGCGAGTTCGCCGAGGGATTCGAGGCTGACCTGCGGCCGGGGTCCCTCGTCCGACTCGAGGACCGTGGTGCCGCCCGAGCGGACCGCGATCACCGACTCCGACAGCGGGGCCGCGGCGGCACGCTGGTGCGAGGTCACCGCATAGGCGTCGAGATCGGTTCGGGTCAAACCGTATTGGGCCGCGAGGAGATCAGCGGAGACCCCGATGGTCACGTAGCCGGTGCGATCGCCGAGCTCCTCGTCGCCGACGAAGGCAGGCCGGTCGGACAGCATCGGTACCCGCGACATCGATTCGACGCCACCGGCGAGGACGACATCGGCGATGCCGGAAGCCACCTTGGCCGCGGCGGACTCGATCGCCTCCAGCCCCGAGCAGCACAGTCGCGAGACCACCCCGGCGCCGACCTGGTCCGGCCAGCCCGCCCAGAGCAGCCCGGCGCGGGCGACGTTGCCGCCCTGTTCTCCGACGGCCGTGCTGGTGCCGACGATGACATCGTCGACCGTGTCGGCGGGGAGTCCGCGTTCCTGCAGGGCGGTCAGCAACTGGGCGAGGAGTTCGTGGGCGGGGACATCGGCGAACGTGCCGCCCTGACGCCGGACCCGGGCCTTCGGCGTGCGGACCGCGTCGTAGATGTAGACCCCGGAAGTGAACTGGGACATGGTCATTCCCCCTCGACCTGGCGGCGATCCTGGACGATGCGGAATCGCCCGGCGATGAAGGCCTCGTCGGTGAGGGTCGCGTTGCCCGCCGGGTTGAGGCCGGTGACGTGGTAGTCGCTGTAGGCGGCCGCGAACTGCATGGGCATCGAGGACACCAGATTCGCCGACAGGGAGGCCCCGGCATCGGCGTACGCGTCGGCCACCTCGTCGATGACGGCGTCGTCGGTGCAGTAGAGGTAGGAGCTGATCGCGCCGTGGTTGCGGACGCTCGCGGTCGCGTGCGCCACCGCCGACGCGGTGTCTGCACAGTCGATCAGGAACGCGACCGGACCGAACTGCTCGCCCTCGGGAAGCGTCTCGCCCCGACGGGGATCGACCCGGATGACCAGCGGCGTCACCGCCCGGGCCTGGGGGTAGTCGGGATGCGCGTACGGCACCGGCTTGCGGAGCAGGGTTCCATTCGCCTCGGCCGCGTCGGCGAGCGCGGTGATCGAGTGCAGCGTCGCGTCGGACTGGAGCGCGCCGCAGACCGCACCGGCGCGGCGAGGTGCACCGGCCAGGTCGTCGATCGCCGACAGGAGCGCGGCGATGACGTCGTCCCGGGCGATCACGCCGTCGTCGGTGCGCACGCCCGCGTCCGGGATGTAGAAGTTCTGCGGCGTGGTGCACATCTGGCCGCTGAAGAGCGAGAGACCGCCGGCGAGCGTGCGCATGGCCGCCGACAGGTCGGCAACGGAATCGAGGACGACGGTGTTGACGCCCGCGGTCTCGGTGAACACCAGGGCGTTCGCGACGTTGCGTTCCAGCCACGATCCGAACGTGGGACTGCCGGTGAAGTCGACGATCCGCACTTCGGGACTGGTGGCCAGCTGCCCGGCGACGGGGGCGTCGGCGGTGTCGACGACCAGCTGAACGGCGTCGGCGGGCAACTGCGCCTCGACCAGCACCTCGCGCAGCACGCTCACCGCGAGCGCGGTCGCCAGGACCGAGCGGGGGTGCGGCTTGACCAGTACCGGATTGCCCGTCGCGAGGTTGGCCAGAATCGCCGGATAGGCGTTCCAGGCGGGGAACGAGGCGCAGGCGACGACGAGCGCGGTGCCGAGCGGGCGGACCCGGAAACGCTTGCGCAGGGTCACCTCCGACTTGCCGAATCGCTGCTGCCAGGTCACCTGTCCGGGCACCCGGGTCATGGCCGACCAGGCCATCGCCACCGCTTCCAGGCCGCGGTCGAGGGCGTTGGTCCCGCTTCCGCTGCACGCCATGGCCAGGCTCTGCCCGGTGGTGTGCGCGGTGACC
The DNA here is from genome assembly GCF_001613085.1 of Nocardia salmonicida NBRC 13393. Taxonomy (GTDB): domain Bacteria; phylum Actinomycetota; class Actinomycetes; order Mycobacteriales; family Mycobacteriaceae; genus Nocardia; species Nocardia salmonicida. Next base: position 33,319 of record NZ_BDBR01000063.1, on the reverse strand, counting down.
GCCGCGAACTCCTGGCCACGCTGGTGGATCCGGTGCAGCGCCTCCAGGCACACGCCGACCCGGCGTTCGACGCCGGCGTCGCGCAGGGCGGTGGCGGCGGCCGCCGCGCCCACGAGCGCCTCGTCCACCGACGGCGCGCTGTAGCTGACATTGAGCGACTTCCCGGTGTACGGGGAGACCTCGTCGGCGGTGATCACCGAGCGGGTGGGCGACGACAGCGACAGGGTGGCGCCGTCGTAGGCGCCGAGTAGGGCGTCGGCTCGCGCGGCGTCGGGCGGGGCGATGGGCGCGTACCCGGTCCACGCGGTGCGGGTGCGGTTGGCCTGTGCCGCTGCCTGCAGCAGCTCGAGGTGGGAATCGAAGAACATGGGCGCTCGTTCCTGTGTCAACAGTTGTGCCGAGATCAGTCAGTCATCGGAGGACGGGGCGTGTGTCCACTCACTCGGAATAACTACTGTTATTGAAGTGAACCAGGACACAGCGTGAATTGTCAACGGCCGACAAGGTCGAACCGCTCGAAGGGGGAGGGTTTGTCGGCTAGCGCGGGAGCTGGGCGCCGAACGGGAAGGGCTCGAAGTGCACGGAGGTGCGATCCAGCCGGGCGTCGCATCCGCGGCAGCGCAGCGCGGGGAGCAGCCAGGAACCACATTCGGGGTGGCGGAGTCTCGGACCGAGCGGGAGCGCGTCGGGATGTGCGATCTGCGTCCACGAGATCAGGAAGGCGAAGATCGGGAACAGTCCACGGCCGCGTGGGGTCAGCACGTATTCGCGCCCGCCACCGCCGTCGCTGCGGGTGAGTATCTGCACCTCGGACAGCCGTCCCAGCCGCTCGGTGAGGGTCGTCGGCGAGATGCTCAGGATCGACTGGAACTCGCCGAAGCGGCGCACCCCCGACAGCGCCAAGCCCGTGACCATGGCGCTCCAGCGATCGCCGATCGCCTCCATGACCTCGGTGAACTGCAGGTCGGCCCGGCTCACCGACGGGGCACTGCGGGTCGACCGCCGTCGCCCGCTGTGCGCGACGAGGACCAGCGAATCGCGGTCCAGTTCCAGCCGCGCGTCCCGGGCGTCGACGGTGCCGTCGCAGTGCGCGCAGGCCATCGCCGGTGGTCCCCGATGGCCGCAATCGATGTGCACCAGCTCGGGTTGCAGCAGCCCTTCCGGGGACCATTCGCGCTGCCACGCCCACACGCTGGCCAGGATCTCCCAGGTCGCCAGCCCGAGTTCGGTGAGCATGTAGTCGTGACGGTCGCCGCCGTCGGTCTGCGGCCTTCGCTCCATCAGGCCGGCCTCGACCAGCGCGTTCAGTCGCGCCGTCAGCATGGCGGGCGGAGCGCCGGTGCGGTCGATCCACTGGCTGAAGCGGCGCACGTGATCGACGAAGGCCTCGCGCAGGATGGCGAGGGTCAGCCGGTCGCCGAGCAGGTCGATCGTCTGGGCGACCGGGCTCGGAGGTGCGGCGGTACCGGATTCGGTCACCTCACCCACCTCTCCGTAGTACCTGCGACGATCGCATTCCGGCGCTCGCTTCTTCAGGCCTCCAACACAATAGCGATGCCCTGTCCCACACCGATGCAGGCCGCCGCGACCCCGATGCCGCCGCCGAGCCTGCGAAGATGACGCAGGCAATCGACCAGCATTCGCGCCGCCGATGCGCCGAGCGGATGACCCAGGGCGATGGCGCCGCCGAACGGATTGACCCGGTCGACCGGGATGCCGGGAAGTTCACGCAGGCACGACAGCACCATCGCGGCGAACGCCTCGTTGAGCTCGAGTACTCGAACATCGGCGAGCTCTAGACCCGCGCGGTCCAGCGCTTTCGAGATGGCGGCCACCGGCGCCAGCGCGAACCTGTCGGGCTCGGCGCCGACGACCGCAGAGGCCAGCACCCGGCCGAGTGGTTCGACACCGAGTTCGTCGGCGACGGCTCCGGTGCCCACCAGGGCAGCGACCGCTCCGTCGCTGATCGGAGACGAATTCCCGGCGGTGACGCTGCCACCGCTGGAGAAGGCCGGGCGTAGGGCAGCCAGGGTCGCCGCGTCGGGCTCGCGGATCGATTCGTCGCGGTCGAGGTTCGGGTGTGGCACGACGAAGCCGTCGTGGACGCGGTCGGTCCATGCCCGCCCAGCCAGCTCATGGGACCGCAGCGCCCATGCGTCCTGCTCTGCGCGGCCGACGCCCAGTTCCTCGGCCACCAACTCCGCTGACCTGCCGAGCGTCTGGACCCAGGCCGTCGGGAAACGGGGGTTCGGCATGCGCCACCCGACGGTGGTGGAGATCAGTTCCATCGATCGCGGAAACGCGGTGTCCACCGGCGGGAGCACGTACGGTGCGCGGCTCATGCTCTCCGAGCCGCCCGCGATCGCGATCTCGGCGTCACCGACCGCGACCCGTCTGACCGCGGACAACACCGCTTCGGCGCCGGATCCGCACAGCCGGTTGACCGACACGCCCGGAATCGTGTGCGGGAGTCCCGCGAGCAGCACAGCCATCCGGGCCACGTTGCGGTTGTCCTCGCCCGCGCCGTTGGCATTTCCCCAGACGACGTCATCGATGCGGCTTGGATCGAGAGTGGGATGCCTGCGGACCAGGTCGGCGATCGGCAGCGCGGCCAAATCGTCGGCGCGGATGTGGGCGAGCGCGCCGCGGACCGCGCCGAACGGCGTGCGGACCGCATCGATCACCCACGGCGCGCGTCGGTCGGCGGGGGAAAGGCGTCGGGTCATGGGGCTCCTCTGGTGTTCGGTCGGTTGCGTGGCCCTTGCGGAAACGCGCCCGCCGTTGTCTACTTCAATAACTGTAGCGAATGAAAGGGATCTCATGTCCATAGCCGACGTGGTTCGTCTCGCGGCCGATCGGTACGGGCCCACGATCGCGATCGAGGACAGCCGCGACACTCGAACGTTCACCGAACTGTCCGACCGGGCACACGCCCTGGCCGGGGGCCTGCTCGGCCTGGGTCTCGCGGCGGGAAGCCGGGTCGTGGTTCTGCTCGGCAACTGCACCGCGGCGGTCGAGGTCGATCTCGCGCTGGCGATCGGCGGTTTCGTCCGGGTCTCGCTCAATCCGCGCGTGGGCCCGGTGGACTGGGAACGCGTCGCCGGGGACTGCGTGCCGGACGCGTTGATCGTCGACCCCCGGATCGACGGCGCGGCCGAGTTCACCGCCCGGGCGACCACACCGACCGTGATCACCGTCGGCGCGACGTCGTCGACCGGTCCGTCGCTCGACGAGTTGGCGGCCGGTACCGTGGGCCACGCCGCGATGCCAACGCCGGCCCCGGATTCGCTGTGCGCGCTGCACTATTCGTCCGGGACCACCGGAGTACCGAAAGGCGCCCAGCGGACCCACGCGAACCGGCTGGCTTCACTGGGCGCGATGCGCGACCAGGTGCTCGCAGGCACCCTCGACGGCGCCGAGCCCGCGGTGTTCCTGCACGCAGGCCCTGTCATCCACACCAGCGGGCTGTTCGTGCTGCCTTTCCTCGAGGCCGGCGGGCGTCAGGTGCTGCTCGACCACATCAACCCGGCGGGCCTGATCGACGCCGTCGCCACCCACGCCGCGACCCACACCGCGCTGGTGCCCACGGTCATCGCCCGGCTGCTGGACTTCGACGACGACCGGCTGTCGGCGCTGCACCGCCTGCGCATGCTGGCCTACGCGGGCGCCCCGATGCCGGTCGAGCACATCCGGCAGGCGTATCACCGCATCACGCCGAATCTCGTCCAGTACTACGGAATGGTCGAGGCGATCCCGCCCCTGACCGTGCTGACCGCGGCGGACCACCGCCGTGGCGTGCTCGGGAACGCCGATCTGCTCGGTTCGGTGGGGCGCGCCTGCCCGGCGGCGGCCATCGCGTTCCACGCGCTCGGCGGCACCGTCCCCGACGGGGAGATCGGCGAGCTCGTCGTCGCGGGCCCCGCCGTCAGCCCCGGCTATCACAATGCGGGCACGCGCACGGATCTCGGCAAGAGTCACGTCGACGGACGCCTGTACTCGGGCGACCTCGGCTACCGGGACCCCGACGGCTACATCCACCTGACCGGCCGCAGCAAGGACATGATCATCACCGGCGGGTACAACGTCTATCCCCGCGAGGTGGAGGAGGCGATCTCCGCGATCCCGGGGGTCGACGATGTCGTCGTCGTCGGACTGCCGGACGAGGTGTGGGGGCAACGCATCGTCGCCGCGTACACCTCGGCCGACACGACGGTCGAGGACGGCGTCGTGCTGGCCCAGAGCCGCACGAGACTGCCCGACTACAAACGCCCCAAGTCCGCCCACCGCGTCGACCGTCTCCCGTTGACCGCGCTGGGAAAGGTCGATCGGGCGGCGGCCGCCGAACTGCTCGACGCCCTCGTCCGAGCCGCATCGTGAACGCGCACAAGCACTTACACCGACACCCGACAGAGGTAACACCATGACCGACTCGTTCCTGTCCACCCTGCGCCTGCCCGTCGTCGCGGCACCGATGTTCCTGGTGTCCGGCCCGGAGCTCGTCACCGCCGCCTGCACCGCCGGCATCGTCGGTTCTTTCCCGACGCAGAATTGCCGCACCGCGACCGACCTCGACACCTGGATGGGATCGATCACCGATCAGCTCCGCGCGGCGGAGGCCACCGGGCGCCAGGTCGCGCCGTGGGCGGCGAACGTGATCACCCACAGCAGCAATGCCCGCCTCGGGGACGATCTGCGCCTCATCGCCGAATATCAGCCGCAGATCGTCATCACCGCCCTCGGGTCCCCGAAACCCGTGATGGACATCGTCAAGGGATACGGCGGCACGGTGATCGCCGACGTGGTGAACCTGCGCCTGGCGCACAAGGCCGCCGCCGCGGGCGTGGACGGCATGGCCTGCGTGTCGGCGGGCGCGGGCGGGCACACCGGCCACCTGTCGCCCTTCGCGTTCACCTCCGCCGTGCGTGAGTTCTTCGACGGAATGATCATCATCGGGGGCGGCATCAGTGACGGGCACGGTGTCGCGGGGGCGATCACGGCGGGCGCCGACCTGGTCTACATGGGTACCCGGTTCCTGGCGGCCGAGGAGAGCATGGCCGTGGACGGGTACAAGCAGATGGTCGTCGACCACGGACCCGACGACCTCGTGATCAGCTCCGCGATCACCGGCACCCCCGCGTCCTGGCTCGCGCCCAGCCTCGTCGCCTGCGGCCTCGACCCCGACAACCTGACACCGCCGACCGGGGAGAAGAACTACACCGCCGGTGCGGAATCGATGAAGCGATGGAAGGACGTGTGGGCGGCCGGCCAGGGGCTCCAGCCCATCCGCGCGATCGAACCGGTGAGCACGATCGTCGAGCGGATCGAGGAGCAGTACGTCGCGGCGCTGCACCGGACGAACCAGCGGATCGTGACCACCTCGCTCACGTGTGCGGCGCACGCGGAGCCGGTGCGATCCAGGTGGTGAGGTGCGCCTGCTCAACAATGCGCAGGTGCCCAGCCCCGATCCGGGCGAGGTTCTGATCCGCGTCAGCGCCGCCTGAGTCGACTTCGCCGACCTCTCGAAGTCCGATGGCTTGTTCCGGCACGGCCGGCGTCCGCCGTACCTGGCGGTTTTCGAGGCCGCCGGTGAGGTTGTCGCGGTGGGCGAGAGGGTGACCAGCCCGGGGCAGGGCCCACATAGCCGGTGTCGGCCCGTACGAAGGACCCGATTGCGCGCCGAATTCCATTGCGCCGGAGCAGTCTCGTGGCTGGAGCCACTGCCGGGCACGTGGATCACCCCACCCGATCCGGCCGCGGTCACCGGACGAGCGATATCGGGGAAGTGGAGCCGGGCGGCGGAAACAGCGTCTGACACGCTGTTTCGAAGGTGGGCGCAGAGGGGATCGAACCCCCCGACCGCTGGTGTGTAAAACCGAGCATCGACGTCCAGCCTGTCCCGCCCCGTCCATCTGGCCCAGGTCAGAGTGGGTATGACGTCTGGTCTGTCGCGCTCAGTCCCGCCCGTTTCTGCCTGTCTTGGAGAGTTCTTGGTGAGTCGGGGGTTTCCAGTCGCGCAGACTTACCCGCTGGCTACAGGCCCGCGCCGAGCCAGTGCGCGAACCCCAGCAAGCTATCCGACTGCCGACGCTGCGCCGCGGCGATCCCGTACACCGTTTCCCGCACTGACGGATGGAGGCGGGTCTGTTGCGGTGCCGCCGCGCGCGCCTTGTTCAACGCGGCAAGCGCGCGGTCGTGCTTTCCGGCCATGAGCCAGGCGCGCGCGTTGTCCTGCCAGTGGTGTCCGGCGCGGGGCGCGGCCATGTCGGCGGGCAGGACCAACGCGGCCCCGTCGTGTGCGGCCTTGCCGGGGTCGCCTGCCTCGAGCTCGACAGCGCAGGCGTGCACCTCGACGTTGCCCGGCCCGAAGTCGGTTGTGTACAGGTTGCTCTCGTGGCCCATCGGCCGGGCCAGCGCGCGTGCCTCGGTGATGTGGTCGCGCGCTAGCTCGAGTCGCCGGCCGCGGGCCGCGACGATTGCGCCGCGCAGGTGGGCATAACCGCGCAGCACACGTTCACCCTCGCTGTCGCCAGGGACCAGGCCGATACCCCGAGCTACCAACGACATCGCCACATCGGTCGATCCGTGAGCCATTAGCAACCGGGACCGCTTCACCAGCGAGCGCACCGAATACGCCGAGTCGAGGGTGTGGGTCGCCGCGTCGTCGAGCCGGTCGAGTACCAGCGCGGTCAGCGATGAGTAGCCGAGTCGGCAGCACGCGCCCTCTGCCGCGATGTAGGCGGCGCACAGCAGTTCGTAGGCCCGCTCACGGGCGGTGTCGTCAGGGGCCATCTGCACGGCACCGTGCGCCTTGCGCAGCAACTCGGGCAGAGCGGCCAGCGCGCGGCGGGTGCGGTCGTTTCGCAGGGCGGTTTCTACCGCGACCAGCTCCCGCGCCAGCTCGGCGTCCGGCGGTGGGTCGAGCGGCTGCACGTACGCGCCTTCGGCCAGGACAGCGCGCAGCTCGGCCAGACCGGCGAGCGGACCGTCTTCCTCGAGGGTGTCGAGGAAGGGCGTGCCGAACAGCCGGTCAGGGTCGATGCCGAGCACGCGAGAAACCGCAGCGATGAATCCCGGGGAGGCGACTTCACGGCCTTGTTCGACGGCCTTGATCATCGACAGCGAGTAGCCCGCGCGGTTGGCCAGCTGGCGTTGATCGAGGCCCGCAATCTTGCGTTCCACCGCGAGGGCTTGACCTACATGTGTCCCCATAGTCCGAGGGTAGATCGATACGTCTCGCGTGTCCCGTTCTGTCTCTGTCCCTTTCCTGTCCCTCGATGCCCTTGCGCGCAGCGAATCTGATTGCAGCCGCGCCGCCGGGTGGCCCTCATTCCCCCGGCGGCGGAGGCACACCAACTCTGGAGAGAGAAGGCCGTTATGTGGGGGTTAGAGCGGGATATTCAGGTGCCGGAGCAACAGCGAGTACCGGAGCCACGCACCGCGGCGAACGCGGTCACGGTGCAGGAAATCATCGACCGAATCAGCAGTGAGCACGAAGCGGAGGGCCGCCCGTCGCCGGTCCTGAACCATGCCGCACCACGCGGACCGATCACGGTCGACTACGCGCGGATCCTGATGCGGCAGCATCGGCCATGCCACCGCGACGAGTGCCCGGCGAAACGATGCGCGTTCGCGCTGTTGGTGGACAAGGGGATCATGTCCCCGAGCCCATCGGCCGGCCAGCTCGAACCTGGAAGGGCGCGGGCGTCGTGAATGACGAAGACCTGGCACGCGAACTGTCTGCGCTGCACGCCGACACAGCCGCCGCGATAGGCGCAGCCACGCCCGACGACATGACCGGGCCGATCGTCCTCGCGAACGGCATGTGGGCCAACCGCTGGAACATGCTCTGGCGCGTCACCGAGGACCGCGACGGCGACTGCGACAAACCGGCGCGGTTCGTGGCTGTCCACCTGGACGAGTGCCGCCGTTGGGCTGGTGCTCAGCTCAGGGACTCGGAACACTGAACGGTTCGCGATGGCTACGCTTGAACACGCAGACCGGATCACACTCGACGCGAGCACACCGGAAGGGCGCACCCCATGGGCGACGATCAGCCGTATACCGCGCTGGAACGCAAACGTCACGACCGACAGCAGCGGTCGCCCGAGTTCCGGGCGTGGCTTGCCGCCGAGGCCGATGACCTCGCCCAGCTTGTCACCCTGGTGCCCGACCTCGCCGACCTGGACGACCCCTGGACACCGGCAGGATTGGCAGCGATCGAGGACGCAGCCCTGGCACGGTTCCCGGACCCCGGCGAGACGGTCACTGACGACGAGATGGCGTATCTCGACCTCGCTGCCCGCGCCATCGGCCATATCTACCTGCGCGCCATCGGCGCCGGGAAATGGGTGTGGTTGCAAATCCTCGCAGGCAACCCGATCGGCGCAGCTCTCGAATTCCCCGGCGTCGGGGTGTACATCGACCCAGCCGAGTCGATCCGCCGAGTTATTTTCGGCAGGGAACCGGACACCCTGGCGCGGCAGCTGGACGCGCTCGTCACCTGGGAGACACCCGTCTACCGGTAACCCTGCTGGGGCGGGCCTGTGACCGGCCCTACCCCCGAGCCGCCCGAGCTGCCTCGCGGCGACATCGTTCCTCGCACGGACCGGGGGCTCACCGAAGCAGGTGACCGCGGGCACCAGGCGTATGTGCTGGCAAAGATCGCCGAAGCGGCCACGCAGGTCTCGCTTACCTCCAAGCAGCTCGAACACATCCGCAGCCCGGCATCGTGGGAACGGGCGGTCGAGTTGTGGGGCGACGCGAAGACGCTGCACGACATGCTGGCCTACGGCCACCAGCGCCTCCACGACCGCACCCCGGAAAAGGGGTGGCAGCAAGAGTATCGACAGCCGGTCCCCGGGCATACTGCCCGACAACACGACGCCGCGCAGGTCGTGAAGCAGGCCGGTCGTGAAATCGTCACCAACACCACCGAATACAAGGCCGGTGGGATCACCATCGCCAAAGGGCAGGAACAACTGGCGAAGGAACGCGCACTACTCAGCAGCGGTACGACCCGCGATGTTTCCGAGTACATCGTTCGTGCCGCGCGCCCACCGGCCCCGGAAGTGATGCGGGAAGCGCGCAAGCTGGCGGCGGACTACCCCGACAGGTTCAAGGTGATCGAGCTGTCGGAGAGCGAGTTTCGGCGGTACATCGACGCGGGCCGCCCCATCGCGCACGCGAAAGCTGTGGAACGACTGGGACATCTGATCGAGAAGGTCAGGGAATCGCCCGCACTGGAGACCGCGCCGCGCGCGTTGGAGAAGTTCGCCCACGAAATCACGATGGCGAAGGAGCGCGGGCAACCGATCGGTTCGGGCGTGTTGGTCGCGTCCCGGTTGGAGCTGGCGAATCTGCTGGAGGTCGATGGCCGGATCACCCAGGAGCGCGACAAGATCGCCCGCGAAGCCGCTCACCTGCGGTTGAAAGAGTCTCAGATCGTCGAGCAGGTCCAGGCCCAGCAGCGGGAGGCCCGACACCAGGGCTTGGTGGCGCAGCTGGAACGTGTGGATCGCGAGGTCGTCCTGTCCGCGGTGAACGTGGCGCGTGCGCAGGTGCCGACCAAGGCCCCGGCGAAGCAACTGGAGTTGCCGGGGGTTGATCCGGAGATCGCTCGTGCGATGTCCGGGATGGCGGCGCACCTCGTGCAGCAACGCGAGGGCAAGGCGCGAGAGGCGCTGGAGCGGGAGGCGCTGGCAGGGTTGGCGTTGCCGACGGCGATGCACCGGGAGGTCGCGGAACTCGTACTGGCCCAACAGCGGGAGGCAACTGGAAAGGCAATCACGGTCGAGCATGTGATGGCCGCGGAGCAGACAGTTCGCGAGCGTGAAGCCCGCGAGCAGGCCCAGGTGCGGGAGGCACAGTTGCGGGAGGTGCGTGAGCGGGAGAACCGGGAGCTGATGGCCCGGATCGTCGACGCGCACAACAAAGCCCTGGAGCGGGCTGCGCTGGAGCAGGGCAAGCCTCGCGGGGTGGACCGGCTAGAAGACAAGGCCCGTGAGGAACGGGCCCCGGAACTGGCAAGCATTCTGCGATTGGACGCGAAGCGTCTGGCTGAGAGAGGTATCGACCCGCGGGTGGTCGACGCCATAGCGCGGGGAATGGCACGGGCGGACGACAAAGCTCATGCTCTCGTGGTCGAGGTCGGTGACGGTCCCCGGTGGGTAGACAAGCACAGCCCAGAGGTGGCGCTCGCTAAGCAAATTCAGATGGTCGACAAGGGCGTAGACCTGAACCTGGTGTACGTGCGACAGGCGACGGACCGAGGGATGTCCGCGTCTGCTGTGGCACGGTCGCGGGAAGAGTTGGAGCAGAAGCGATTGGAGTTGGAGCGCGAGCGAGCGCTACAACGGGAATTGCATCCCGAGGTGAAGTCACGGGCACGCGAAGCACCCGGGCTGTCGAAGGGGATCGAGAAGGGACTCGGACGCGGGAAGTAGTTACGGTTCGGCGAGGTCGGCCAACGTGTCACCGACCGCGACGCGCAGCCCATATTGCGCGCCGATCCTGCCTGCCATGTGTGCAAGCGCGGTTGGCAGTTGCACCGCTCCTGCAGGACTTCTACCTGCAACTTGATATGTGGGCGCAGAGGGGATCGAACCCCCGACCGCTGGTGTGTAAAACCAGTGCTCTACCGCTGAGCTATACGCCCTGGCACCGCCGGGGAGTACCGGCGGTGTCGGGTTATGAATCTAGCGCGGCGAGGGCTTTCTCCCAAGCCGCCTGGTCACGGGCTTGTCCGGGACCGTTCATCTCCGCGAAAGTGATGTAGCCGGACTTGTCGACAACGAAGGTTCCGCGGTTGGGGTAGCCGGATTTCTCGTTGAAGACGTCGTAGGACTGGGTGACGGCGCCGTGCGGCCAGAAGTCCGACAGCAGGGGGAACAGGTAGCCCTGTTCCGCGGCCCAGATCTTATGGGTGGGTGGAGGGCCGACGGAGATCGCGATGATCTCGGCGTCGTCGTTCTGGAACTTGGGCAGCTCGTCCCGGACCTTGCACAGCTCGCCCTGGCAGATGCCGGTGAAAGCGAGTGGATAGAACACCAGCAGCACGTTCTTCTTGCCGCGATAGTCCGACAGGGTGACGGGCTGGTTGTTCTGGTCCTTGAGCGTGAAATCCGGCGCGAGAGTGCCAACCTCTAGCGGCATACTACGAATCCTCCGTCGTGTCGGGTCCCAGCCGGGCTCGCGAGCCCAACTGAGACCCTAGCGAACGGCGGATTCAGCGCTGTTTGGACGGTGCCTTCGGCTGAACGAGCCGTGAGGCCGTCCAACTGCCGAGGCTGATGGTCGATGTCTGGGTCAGGCCGGCCGTGGGTGCGGCTTCGGCGATCTCGCTCGGATCGACATGGCCTTGTTGACCGGTTTTGGGGGTGAGGACCCAGATGAAGCCTTCATCTGCCAGCGGGCTGATGGCATCCATCAGCTCGTCGGCCAGATCGCCGTCACCTTCTCGCCACCACAGCAGGACGGCGTCGACGACCTCATCGGAGTCTTCGTCGACCATTTCGCCGCCGCTGACCTCCTCGATCTCGGCGCGCAATGCGTCGTCGGTGTCCTCGTCCCAGCCCAATTCCTGAACAACCAAGCCGTGAGAAATGCCAAGCTTCTGAGCGTAGTTCTGCGCGTCCGCCGCGGCGACCACGGTGGTGTCCTCCCTAAACTTCCGACAGTAAGATAGGTGCAAGCGAACATGGTTATCGGCCGCAGCGCAAGCTGATCGGATGAATTGGGACCGTATGCCGCGTGTCGGCAGGGCAAAATCGGCCGTCTCAACAGGCGTCGTGGACTGCGGTTCGTGCCTGGTTGATGGCGCGACTGGCCTCGTTGAGCTTGCCGACAGGTGAGTTGTAGGTCATCTTTCTGGTCTGCACGGCCAGCTCGCGCGCCGCGACGACGTAGGCGGTGAACTTGTCGGCCAATTCGGTCGGCAACGCGCCCGCCGCGGTGACGATGCCCGACTCGACCTTGGTCGCCGCGTTGTCGAGGGTGGTAGCCGCGGACTCGCGCTTGACGGCGTAGTCGGGGGCGTTGGCGTCGTGCGCGGAGACGAAGTCGTTGTAGGCGGTGACGCCGGCGCCGGTGGTGGTGGCGAACTGCCCACAGTTGTCGGTGATCGCCCGCTCTCGCGCCGCCGCGGCGCGCGAGGACGCGGCTGCCGAGGACGACGCGGCGGCCGCGGTTTTGTAGGCGGCCACTTCGGCCGCGTCGGTCGTCGGTGTGCCGGGGATCTGTTCGGCACAACCGGCTATCACCGACCCCGCGGTCACGGCGACAAAGGCGCAGATCAGCCCCAGCCGACGCGCGTGCAGCACCCTCATCGTTCGGCGTTCCCTCTCACTCACCTGCGCGACTCGTATTCCCCGCAGAACCTACCTAATGGTATTCCCGCTCAGGTGATGACCTGGGCAGCCGTTTCGGTAAGGATGGGGGTGCACCCGAACCTTTCGTAACGGGTGGTCCGCACACCAAGCGGGCAGGCCCGGGGACAGCGACGCCGACCAAGCAGTTCAGCCCCCATCACGAGGAGCAGATTTGACCGACCTGATCCACTCTGCAGCTTCCAACGATCCAGTAGCGACCTCCGCCGCGGGCGGTGAATCCACCACCAAACCCACCGGTGAACGGGTACGGGTCATCCGCGAAGGAGTGGCGTCGTATCTACCGGATATCGATCCCGAGGAGACCAGCGAATGGCTGGAATCCTTCGATGACATGCTCGACCGCGAAGGCCCCGGCCGCGCCCGGTACCTGATGTTGCGCTTGCTCGAGCGCGCCGGCGAACGCCGTGTCTCGATTCCGGCGCTCACCTCCACTGATTACGTCAATACGATTCCCACCGAGAACGAGCCGTGGTTCCCCGGTGACGAGGAAGTCGAGCGCCGCTTCCGCGCCTGGATCCGGTGGAACGCCGCGATCATGGTGCATCGCGCGCAGCGCCCCGGAATCGGTGTCGGCGGTCATATTTCGACCTACGCGTCCTCGGCGGCGCTCTACGAGGTGGGTTTCAACCACTTCTTCCGCGGCAAGGATCACCCCGGCGGCGGCGACCACGTCTACATCCAGGGCCACGCCTCGCCCGGCATCTACGCGCGTGGTTTCCTCGAGGGCCGCCTCAGCACGGACCGGCTCGACGGATTCCGTCAGGAATACAGCCACGGCGGTCTGGGCAAGGGCCTGCCGTCCTACCCGCACCCGCGATTGATGCCGGACTTCTGGGAATTCCCGACGGTGTCGATGGGCCTCGGCCCGATGAACGCGATCTACCAGGCCAGGTTCAACCACTACCTCACCGATCGCGGCATCAAGGACACCTCCGACCAGCACGTCTGGGCCTTCCTAGGCGACGGCGAGATGGACGAGCCCGAGTCGCGCGGCCTGATCCAGGTGGCTGCCAACGAGGCGCTCGACAACCTCACCTTCGTGATCAACTGCAACCTGCAGCGGCTCGACGGCCCGGTGCGCGGCAACGGCAAGATCATCCAGGAACTGGAGTCGTTCTTCCGCGGCGCGGGTTGGAACGTGATCAAGGTGGTCTGGGGTCGCGAGTGGGACGCGCTGCTCGGCGCCGACCGCGACGGCGCGCTGGTGAACCTGATGAACTCCACCCCGGACGGTGATTACCAGACCTACAAGGCCAACGACGGCGCGTACGTGCGCGACCACTTCTTCGGCCGCGACCCGCGCACGAAGGCGCTGGTGCAGAACATGTCCGACAGCGAGATCTGGAATCTCAAGCGCGGCGGCCACGACTACCGCAAGGTCTACGCGGCGTACTCGGCGGCGATGGCGCACAAGGGCCAGCCGACGGTGATCCTGGCCAAGACGATCAAGGGCTACACCCTCGGCAAGCACTTCGAGGGCCGCAACGCCACCCATCAGATGAAGAAGCTGGCGCTGCAGGACCTCAAGGACTTCCGCGATCTGCAGCGCATCCCGATCAGCGATGCCGAGCTGGAGAAGGACCCGTACCTGCCGCCGTACTATCACCCCGGCATGAACGATCCGGCCATCGAGTACATGCTGGCCCGGCGCAAGTCGCTCGGCGGTTTCGTGCCGGAGCGACGCTCGCCCGCCGTGCCGCTGAAGCTACCGGGCGACGAGGCCTACCGCTCGGTGCGCAAGGGTTCGGGCAAGCAGAAGGTCGCCACCACCATGGCCCTGGTGCGCCTGGTCAAGGAACTGTTGCGCGACAAGGAGATCGGCAAGCGCATCGTGCCGATCATCCCCGACGAGGCCCGCACCTTCGGCATGGACTCGTGGTTCCCGACGCTGAAGATCTACAACCGCAACGGCCAGCTCTACACCTCGGTCGACGCGGAACTGATGCTCGCCTACAAGGAGAGCGCGGTCGGCCAGATCCTGCACGAGGGCATCAACGAGGCCGGTTCCACCGCCTCGTTCACCGCGGTCGCCACCTCCTACGCCACCCACGGCGAGCCGATGATCCCGCTCTACATCTTCTATTCGATGTTCGGGTTCCAGCGCACCGGCGACAGCTTCTGGGCCGCGGCCGACCAGCTCGCGCGCGGATTCGTCCTCGGCGCCACCGCGGGCCGCACCACCCTCACCGGTGAGGGTCTGCAGCACAACGACGGGCAGTCGCTGCTGCTGGCCTCGTCGAACCCCGCTGTAGTGACCTATGACCCGGCGTTCTCGTTCGAGATCGCGCACATCATGCGCGATGGCCTGCGCCGGATGTACGGCGGCGGCGAGGCCCCGGCCAGTCAGCTGCCCGGTACCGAGGTGTCCGCGGTCGGCACGTTCGGCGGGGAGAACATCTTCTACTACATCACCCTGTACAACGAGCCCTACCAGCAGCCGGCCGAGCCCGATGATCTCGACGTGGCGGGTCTGCTCAAGGGTCTGTACCTGTACCAGGACGGTGGTGAGGGCGAGGTTCGTGCCCAGATCCTCGTCTCCGGCGTGACCGTGCCCGACGGGTTGCGCGCACAGGAGATCCTCGCTCAGGAGTGGGGTGTGGCCGCGGACGTGTGGTCGGTGACCTCGTTCGGCGAGCTCCGCCGGGAGGCGCTCGACAAGGAGATCGCGGCGCTCAAGCACCCCGATGCGGATTCGGGCTCGCCGTATGTCACCCAGGCGCTCTCGGCCGCGCGGGGACCGGTGGTCGCCGCGACGGACTGGATGCGCGCGGTGGCCGATCAGATCCGGCAGTGGGTGCCCGGCGACTACATCACCCTCGGCACCGACGGGTTCGGCTTCTCCGACACCCGCACGGCCGCGCGCCGGGTGTTCAACGTCGACGCGCAGTCGATCGTGGTCGCGGTGCTGGAGGGTCTGGTCAAGGACGGCACGTTCGACAAGGCCAAGGCGGTGGAAGCGGCCGCGAAATACGGCATCGACAGCGTGTCCGCCGCGCCGAAGCCGAGTGCGGACGCGGCAGAGGAACTCGCGTAGCGGACTATTGGACTGTGGAGCGCAAACCGCCGCGGCCCCGTCGGATCACCGAGGGCACCAGCGAACACGAGGTCTATCTGCCGACGGGGGCTCTGTCCCCGAACCGGCAGACCCGTGATCCGCTGCCCGACACGCTGCTCAAGCGGGTCAAGCAGTTCTCGGGCCGGCTGTCCACCGAGGCGGTGGGGTCGATGCAGGATCGGCTGCCGTTCTTCGCCGATCTGGACGCCGCGCAGCGAGCGGGCGTGCAGATGCTGGTGCAGACGGCGGTCGTGAACTTCCTGGAGTGGTTGCAGGATCCCGATTCCGATATCCGCTTCAGCCTGGACGCGTTCCAGGTGATTCCGCAGGATCTGGCGCGGCGGCTCACGCTGCGCCAGACCGTGGACATGGTGCGGGTGGCCATGGACTTCTTCGAACAGTGGCTGCCCGCGCTGGCGCGCAACGATCGTCAGCTGGTGGCGCTCACCGAGGCGGTGCTGCGATACGGGCGTGAGCTCGGCTTCGCGGCCGCCTCGGTGTACGCCAGCGCCGCCGAGTCGCGCGGCGCCTGGGATACCCGCCTGGAGGCCCTGGTGGTCGACGCGGTGGTCCGGGGCGACACCGGTCCGGACATGCTTTCGCGGGCCGCCACGTTGAACTGGGACGCCACCGCGCCCGCCACGGTGCTGGTCGGCACACCGCCGCTGGACCAGGGCGTGTCGACGGTCGGCGCCGTGCACACCATCGCGACCAAACACGGCAGGGCCGCGCTGGCGGTGGTGCAGGGCGCGCGGCTGGTGATGGTGGTCAGCGGGCACCTGGGGGAGTCGGGCATCGGCTCGCCGTTCCTCACCGATCTGCTGGCCGAGGTGTTCTCCGACGGTCCGGTGGTGATCGGCCCCACGATGCGCACCCTCGGCGCCGCGCACGCGTCGGCGATCGAGGCATTGGCGGGAATGGAGGCCGTTGTCGGCTGGCGCGGGGCGCCAAGGCCCGTTCACGCCACGGAGTTGTTGCCCGAACGCGCGTTGCTGGGCGATAGAGCTGCGATAGAGGCGTTGAACGAGTATCTTGTGCTCCCGTTGGCCGCTGCCGGATCTTCGTTATCCGACACACTCGACGCGTACCTGGATTGTGGCGGAGCAGTAGAAACTTGCGCTCGGCAGCTGTACGTCCATCCAAATACCGTCCGGTACCGACTCAAGCGAATCGGCGAAGTCACCGGCCGGGATCCGATGAATCCCCGGGACGCGTATGTGCTCCGAATTGCAGCAACAGTGGGCCGTTTGACACGAACGCATAACGAATCGTCACCCTCAGTCACAGAAACCCCACCCATCCCAATGGCCAAGGACCCCCTGTAACGGGATCGGGGAAACGGTCGATCCCGACACCCCACCTCGGATTTTGTGGGACCCCTACAAAAGCGATCCGAAACCTTCATTCGCGCCGACATCTCATGCGGTGGGGGTCACAGTGTTGTCTTAGGGGGTGATCGCGTTGCTTACCCCTGGACAGGGGTCCCAGACACCCGGCATGCTCACGCCGTGGCTCGCACTTCCCGGTGCGACTGATCGCCTCGAGCTCTGGTCGAAGGCCGCAGGCCTCGACCTGGTCCGTCTCGGCACCACCGCGACGGCCGAGGAGATCGTCGACACCGCGGTGACGCAGCCGCTCGTGGTCGCCGCCGCACTGCTCGCGTTCGCCGAAATCGCCCCCGGGTCGATTCCGGCGGATACAGTCGTCGCGGGACACTCAGTCGGTGAATTCGCCGCGGCCGCTGTCGCCGGTGTCATCACCGCCGACGAGGCAGTCGCCCTCGCCGCCATCCGCGGCCGGGAGATGGCCAAGGCCTGTGCGCTGGAGCCGACCGGTATGTCCGCGGTGCTCGGTGGTGACGAAGCCACCGTGCTCGCACGGCTCGCCGAACTCGATCTCGTCCCGGCCAACCGCAACGCGGTAGGCCAGATCGTGGCAGCGGGCCGCCTGGAAGCTCTGGCGGAGCTCGCCGCGAACCCGCCGGAGAAGGCACGGGTCCGCGCGTTGCCCGTCGCCGGTGCGTTCCACACTGTCTTCATGGCTCCGGCACAGGAAGCTGTCGCCGATGCCATCGCCCAGATCTCGCCTAGCGACCCGATCCGGACGCTGCTGTCGAACTTCGACGGACAACCGGTCGCCTCGGGCGCCGACGCGATCGAAAAGCTCGCCGCTCAGGTCACTCGCCCCGTGCGCTGGGACCTGTGCAACGAGACCATCCGCGCCGCGGCCGTCTCGGCCGTGGTCGAGTTGCCGCCCGCGGGCACGCTGGTCGGCATCGCCAAGCGGGAACTGAAGGGCACGCCCAATCTGGCCCTCAAGACCCCCGAAGACCTCCCCGCGTTGGTCGAACTGACCACCTCGGGCTAGCTTTCCCCCCGGCGGTCGTGCACAGCGAAGTGCAGGCCGTTCACGAACCCTACAAATAGCAACAAGAAGGGAGCCACCAAAGTGGCCGCTCTGACCCAGGAACAGATCGTCGAAGAACTCGGCAAGATCATCGAAGAGGTTACGGGTATCGAACCCTCCGAGGTGACCCTCGAGAAGTCCTTCGTCGACGACCTGGACATCGACTCGCTGTCCATGGTCGAGATCGCTGTGCAGATGGAAGACAAGTACGGCGTCAAGATCCCCGATGAGGATCTGGCCAGCCTGAAGACCGTCGGCGACTCCGTCGCTTACGTCCAGAAGCTCGAGGCCGAGAACTCCGACGTCGCCGCCGAGCTCAAGGCCAAGTTCGACAGCGCCGGCGAGTAGGGCCGAACTTTGACCACTCCTGCTCCCAGTACTTTGAACGGGAACTTCCCCAACGTCGTCGTCACGTCGATGGCGGCGACCACGTCGATCGCTGGTGATGTCGATGCGACGTGGAAGGGACTCCTCAACGGTGAGAGCGGAATCGACGTTCTCGAGGATTCCTTCATCGAGGAATACGACCTGCCGGTGCGAATCGGCGGTCACCTGAAGGTCAGCCCCGACACCCTGCTGACCCGGGTCGAGATCCGCCGCATGGCGTATGTCGAGCGCCTGGCGACCGTCCTCGGTCGTGAGGTGTGGAAGAACGCGGGCAGCCCTGAGGTCGACAACGACCGTCTCGGCGTCGCGATCGGCACCGGACTCGGCGGCGGCGACGCCCTGATCGACTCGGTCGACAAGCTGAAGAACGGTGGCTATCGCAAGATCTCGCCGCTGGCTGTTCAGATGGTCATGCCGAACGGTCCGTCGGCGGTCGTCGGTCTCGAGCTGAAGGCCAGGGCGGGAGTGGTCACTCCGGTCTCGGCGTGCTCGTCGGGTTCGGAGGCCATCGCCAACGCGTGGCGGATGATCGTGATGGGTGACGCCGACATCGTCGTCACCGGTGGTGTCGAGGGCTTCATCGACTCGGTGCCGATCGCGGCGTTCTCCATGATGCGTGCGATGAGTACCCGCAACGACGATCCCAAGGGCGCCTCGCGTCCCTTCGACAAGGATCGCGACGGTTTCGTCTTCGGTGAGGCCGGCGCGCTCATGGTCATCGAGACCGAAGAGCACGCCAAGGCTCGCGGTGCCACCATCCACGCTCGTCTGCTGGGTGCCGGTATCACGTCCGACGGTTTCCACCTGGTCGCTCCCGATCCCGAGGGCACCGGTGCGGCCAGGGCGATGACGCGTGCGATGCAGACCGCTGGTCTGACCAAGAGCGACATCACCCACATCAACGCCCACGCGACCGCGACGCCCATCGGCGACTCCGCCGAAGCGAACGCGATCTACAAGGCGATCGGCAAGCACGCTTCGGTGTACGCGCCGAAGTCGGCACTCGGTCACTCGATCGGTGCCGTCGGCGCCCTCGAGTCGATCCTCACGGTGCTCGCTATCCGGGACGGCATTGTTCCGCCGACACTGAACCTGGACAACCAGGATCCGGAGATCGATCTCGATGTGGTGCACGGGGAAGCCCGTCGCCAGGAAATCGAGTACGCGATCAACAATTCCTTCGGTTTCGGTGGGCACAACGTCGCGCTCGCCTTCGGTCGGGCATAAGCCGCCGACTGCATTCCGATCCCCGGTGGGGGTCGTGCCAACTGAATGGTTCGACCCCCACCGGCGGTTCGCCACAGCAGCCGCCGCAGCGGCAATCTCTTTCGAAGGAGTGAGCGCGATGACCATCATTGCTCCCGCGTTTCAAGACACCACCACCGATCCGCGCGACCCACTGGGTCGGCTCCAACGTTTCTTCGACCCCGGCACCGTCCTGCCGCTGCATCCGCGCGACCGCTCCGGCGTGCTCGCCGCGATCGGCGAGGTCGACGGGGTCCGTACCGTGGCCTACTGCTCCGACGCGACCGTCATGGGCGGCGCGATGGGCGTGGAGGGCTGCAAGCACATCGTCGACGCGATCGACACCGCGATCGAATCCGGCATTCCCGTCGTCGGGCTGTGGCACTCCGGTGGCGCGCGCCTGGCCGAGGGTGTCGAGGCACTGCACGCGGTAGGCCTGGTCTTCGAGGCCATGGTTCGCGCGTCCGGTCTCGTGCCCCAGATCTCGGTGGTACTCGGCTTCGCCGCCGGTGGCGCCGCCTACGGTCCCGCGCTGACCGACGTGGTCATCATGGCGCCCGAGGGCCGCGTGTTCGTCACCGGACCCGACGTGGTTCGCTCGGTGACCGGCGAGAACGTCGACATGGAGACCCTCGGTGGTCCCACCACACACTTCAAGAAGTCCGGCGTCTGCCACATCGCCGCCGATGACGAGGCCGATGCCATGCACCGCGCGCGTCGGCTGGTGTCGATGTTCGCCGAGCAGGGTGACTTCGACCTGATCGCGGCCGAGCACGGCGACGTCGACCTCAAGGCGATGCTGCCGGAGTCGGCCAAGCGCGCCTACGATGTGAAGCCGATCGTGCACGAGCTGCTCGACAACGTCGACGGCGAATCCTCCTTCGAGGAACTCCAGGGTGGTTACGCCCGCAGCATGGTCACCGGCCTCGGCCGTCTCGGCGGTCGCACCGTCGGCGTCCTCGCCAACAACCCGCTGCGCCTCGGCGGCTGCCTCAACTCCGAAAGTGCCGAGAAGGCTTCACGTTTCGTGCGTCTGTGCGACGCCTTCGGTATCCCGCTGGTCGTGGTCACCGACGTCCCCGGCTATCTGCCCGGCGTCGGCCAGGAACTCGAGGGCGTGGTCCGCCGCGGCGCGAAGCTGTTGCACGCCTTCGCCGAAGCCCGCGTTCCCCGCGTCACCCTGGTGACCCGCAAGATCTACGGCGGCGCCTACATCGCCATGAACGCCCGTTCCCTCGGCGCCACCGCCGTCTACGCCTGGCCCGGCTCCGAAGTGGCCGTCATGGGCGCCAAGGCCGCCGTCGGCATCCTCCACAAGAAGGCACTGGCCGCCGCCCCCGAGTCCGAGCGCGAAGCCCTCCACGAGCGCCTCACCGCCGAACACGAGCAGCTCGCAGGTGGCGTCGAACGCGCCGTAGCCATCGGCGTAGTCGACGAGGTCATCGACCCCGCCAAGACCCGCAGCATCATCGCCGCGGCCCTCGCGTCGGCACCAGCACGCAAGAGCCACCACAAGAACATCCCGCTCTGATCTGACCCGTACTCCGGTAACCCCTGTCGCTGGTTCGAACCAGCGACAGGGGTTACCGCGCATAATGGCAGGGTGCGCTATGAAGAACTCGCAGATGTCCCGTGCTCGATCACGCGGCCGCTGGTGATCTTCGGTGATCGCTGGACCTTGCTGATTCTGAAGTACAGCTTCGCCGGAGTGCGCCGGTTCAATGCGTTCCAGAGCGCGCTCGGCATCTCACGCAGCCGGTTGCACGATCGCCTCGAGCGCCTGATCGAGCATGAGATCCTGGTGAAACGCCCGGCCGAGGACGGTGCCTACGAGGAGTACCGCCTCACCGAGAAAGGCCACGCCATCTATCCGATCCTGATGGCGATCCGCGACTGGGGCGACACCTACATGGCGCCGGACGGGCCGCCGGTGGAATACCGGCATCGCGGCTGCACGGGTGAAGCGCACGCGCATCTGACATGCGACACGTGCGACTTGGAGGTCACTGCTCGAGATATCGAGCTGGAAGCCGGTCCCGGAATGACCTCGGCCGCACGTCCCGCCTGACTCAGGACGTATGCCAGGTGATCTGGTCCTCCAGAGGCGCGCGGGCGGTGCGGAAGGTGTTGATGGGGTGGTCGCGGTCGGGGTGGCCGAAGGAGATGCCGAACACGACCTTGCGGGTGTCGGGGATGGCGAAGTACTCGCGGATGAAGGGGGCGTAGGAGGCCAGGGCTGCCTGGGGGGCGGCACCGAGGCCGAGGGCCTGGGCGCCGAGCAGGAAGTTCTCGAGCCAGAGGCCGCAGTCGATGGCGCCGTAGATGCCGAGGTCGGCTTCGGAGGTGACGATGGCGACGTGCGGGGCGTCGAAGAACTCGAAGTTGCGCACCATCTGGCGCATGGTCTTCTCGTGGTCGCCCTTGACGATGCCGACGCTGTCGTAGAGCTGGAAACCGCAGGTGCGACGACGGTCGCGGTAGATGCCCTCGTAGGCGGCGGGAAATTCGAAATCGGGTGCGGTGCCGACGGTTTGGATGTGGTCGAGGAGTTCCTTGCGGAACCGGTCGGTGCCCTCGCCCGTGGTGACCACGACCTGCCACGGTTGGGTGTTGCACCACGAAGGGGTGCGCTGCGCGAGGGTCAGGAGCTGTTCGATCGTCGCGCGGTCGACCTGTTCGGGGGCGAACTGGCGGCAGGTCCAGCGTTCGTCGGCCAACCGCCGCAGGGTGGCGAAATCGCTGTCGTGGTCGGTCTGCGCCATCGCGCGGCTCCCTTGGCTACGGAGAACTAGTCTCATTTTGAGACTAACTTAGCAGGTGGGTCAACGCCGCGGAACCCGCCGACACCGCGCATTCGGGTGTCGGCGGAGCCGAAATCAGTCGCGTCGACGGGCGACGACCGAGATCGCGACACCGATGCCGACGACCAGCGCCGCTCCCGCCCCGATCAGGACATACATGGCCCACGGCCGGGCGACTGTGGCCGGACTGCTCACGGCGACAGGCTGTTCTTGCGCCGCCTGCGCGCTGACACCGAGGTAGGTCGGCCCGGGTTCGGCCGTGCCCGACACGGTGACGTCGAGCTGCACCGGAGTCGGCGGCATCGCGTCCGCGCCCATGGGAATGCCGAGTTTGACGGCGATGTAGTGCCAGCCGGCCACCGACTCCCGCTGTACTTGCGCGTCGGACTCTTCTCGATTGGCGTATCGCACCGGCACCGAAGCCAGCGTGAGTTCGGCGCTCGACCTGCCGGTGTACGCGGCGGTGTCGGAGTCGATTGCGCGACCGAGCGGCGAATACAGGGTGGTTTCCACATTCGACGCGGCGGTACTGTTCGCGCCGCCGGTCTCGGCGAACCGCACGCGGTAGGCCAGTCCCTGCCCCCAGTCGAGCCGCACGCGATAGAAGACGTACTCACCCGACTGCAGCGTGTCGGTGAAGTTGCCGCTGCCGGGCAAGGTGGCGGCGGCCGTGAACGAGCCCGCACCGCTCACCGGTTGCGCGGGCCCGGCCGGGTCGGTGAAGGTGACCGGGGTGCTCACCGCGGCCGGTCCGGGATCGGTGACCCCGGGTTCGACGCCGACGAGTACTTCCAAGGGCAGTCGCGCGGGCGAGCCCTTGGCCACCAGATCCCAGTTCAGCTCGAAGTAGTAGCGACCCGCACCCTTGCACTTCGCCGAATCAGCGCTGGTGGGTTCCTCGGTCGCTCCCTTGAAAGCTGTTGCGACGGTGAGCGCCACACCGTCGCTGGCTCTGGTCTCGAGTTCACGCTCGCGGATAGTGCAGTCCACGCCGTCGCGGCCGTAGACCCGCAGTTCCAGTGCGTTCATGTCCTCGGTCGTGGAAACGCCCTTCGCCCGGGGGAACGAGACGATCCCGGTGAAGTAGGCGGTGGCGCCCGCGGGCACGTCGACCGCGTAGAACCGCTTCTGCTGCTGGCCGACGGTGTCGAGGTACTGGCCGGGCTTCGCGATCGGGGCGGTCCGGTATTCGTCGGTGCCGGTGATGGGTGTGCCGGAGGCCTGGTAATTGCGCAGGGCGGCCGAACTGACCCGCGGCAGAATGCGTTCCAGCGCCGCGCCGTCGGCGGCATCGCTGTAGGTGCCGCCGGTGGCCTGCGCCATGCAGGTGAGCTGGGCACGTGCCTTGTCGTCGACGGCGAACCCGATCGAGTGCACGATCAGGTCGAGGCCCTGCTGCTTCAACTCCCTGGCGACCTCGCACGGGTCCGGCGGCGAACAGGTGTCGTCACCGTCGGAGACGAGCACGATCGAACGCGGCCCGGAATCGGGCAGCGCGTCGACGGCCTGGCGCAGCGCGACGCCCATCGGAGTCCAGCCTCGCGCCTGGATACCGTCGACGGCGGCGGTGAGGGCGGGCTTGTCGATGGTATTCGGCTGCTGCAGCACCTGCACGTCGCGGCAGCCCGCCGCCTTGTCCGCCTCGGAATTGGTGGTGCCGGTGCCGTAAGTGGTGAGACCGACCGAGGATTCGGCAGGCGCCGAGGCGACGAAACTACGGACGGCCCGCTTGGCGGAATCCATCATGGTGCCGCCCTGATCGGGGCGCTCCATCGAGCCGGAGGCGTCGAGGATCAACATGGCCGGCGCGTAGTGCCCGGGGTCGGCGTGCGCGAGGACCGGGAGAGACGCGGGCAGCGCGGCCAGGGCTACGGCGGTGAGTGCGGCGGTCAGCGTGCTGAGTCTCGACATCGTCCTCGGCTTCGGTGCAGCGGGGTGAAACCGGACAGACGTTACCTATCGACCACTTCTTGCTCTACCCCTGCCGAAGTGGTGCAAAGCACTGTTTGAAACACTCGATGGCATATGCGCAGGTGAAGCCTTCGCGCTACGGCCTGGCTCGCGCCTGCGCCGCATCGGGTCCGTTCCGGGGCACAATCGACCGCATGGCTTTGCAGGCCCGCGACGCGCACGAGCGCAAACGGCACGGCAGGCACTACACGCCACCGGAGCTCGCGCGGTTCCTGGCGCGACGGGCGCTGCGCTACGTCCCGCGCGCCGGGGAGCTGCGTGTGCTCGACCCGGCCTGCGGGGACGGCGAGCTGTTACTGGCGGTGCATCGGGAAATCGCCGCGAGCGCACCGGATGTCACGGTTCATCTCACGGGATATGACCTGGATCGAGAGGCTGTCAACGAAATCGCCGGGCGGGCTGCCGCGCTCGGCGTCGAAATAGACTGCCGTGCGGGCGATTTCCTGGCGGCATCCGCTCATCTGGCCGACGGCTCCTTCGACCTGATCATCAGCAATCCGCCGTATGTCCGGACCCAGCAATTGGGCGGGGCGACTGCCCAACTGCTGAGCAAGCAGTTCGGCCTCCGCGGCCGGATCGACCTCACCCATCCCTTCGTGGCCGTCGCGCCGAGGCTGTTGACTGGCGGGGGAGTGCTCGGATTGCTCTGTGCCAATCGGTTTCTCACCACGCGGGCCGGGGCGAACCTGCGCCGGATCCTCACCGGTGAACTGACGCCGGTGGAGCTCTACGACCTCGGTGACACCAAACTCTTCGCCGCCGCGGTGCTGCCCGCGATCACCGTGGCTCTGCGCGCCACCGGCCCACCCGACTGCCGCTACGTCTCGGTCTACGAGGAGCTGGGCGTCGAACCCGATTGCACTACCGAGCTTTTCGACGCCCTCGCGGGTGAGGACGCCTGTCTCGTCCGCGAGGGCGGGCGGGTGTTCGCGATAGAGGTCGGCGTGTTGGCGACCGGCGAATCCGCGAGCATCGCAACGGTCCCGACGGGCGGGCCGTTACCCGGCCCTGCGGTGGTGGACCCGGTCGACAGTGGCCGGTCCGATCGTCACGGGGACACCGCCTGGCGTATGTCGCGCCCCTCGGTCGATCACTGGCTCGGCCGCATCGCCGATCGCACCTGGCGCTCGTTCGGGGAGACGGCACGCATCAGGGTGGGGATCAAGACCACGGCGGATCGGGTGTTCATCTCGGACCGGTGGGACCAGATGGATCCGACGCCCGAGCCCGAGCTGCTGCGGGAATTGATCACCCACCATGATCTGCAACCGTGGCGAGTCGCGATGGCGCGTGGCACGAGGGTGCTCTATCCCTACGATCTGCGCAAGCCACGGCGCACCCCGATCGATCTCGCCGAGTTCCCCGGTGCGGCCGCGTATCTGCGCTCTCACGAACAGGTGCTGTCGGGCAGACGCTATGTCCTCGACGGTGGCCGGAAGTGGTTCGAGATCTGGGTGCCGCAGCGCCCGCACCTCTGGGGCGCCCCGAAATTGGTGTTCCCCGACATCAGCGAACGTCCGCGCTTCGCGCTCGATCGGTCGGGCGCGGTCGTCAACGGTGACTGCTACTGGATCTCGCTCACCGACCTCGGCAGTGGCCGATCAGCCACCGACCTGGCATATCTGCTGATGGGCGTGGCGAATTCGGCACTGGGCCTGCGGTTCTACGATGCAGTCTGCGGCAACCGGCTGTACTCGGGCCGACGCCGCTGGATCACCCAGTACGTAGCGCGACTGCCGCTGCCCGATCCGGCCTGCGCGGCGGCGGGTGAGGTCGTGCGAAGGGTACGCGCGCTGCTGGAAGACGGTGTGCCGGTGGCTGATTCGGGCATCGATGAGGTGGTGGCGGCGGCGTTCGGGGTGTCAGGGGAGGTCGCGGATACCGACCATCGGTAGCAGGGTGCGCCGCGCGAACTCCCGCCCGGCTTCCGCGTCGTCGAGCGGAATGAGCCCGTCCGGGGTCAGCGCCAGCGACAGGGCCAGCCTCGCCATGATCTCGGCGACCAGATCGGGGTCGAATTCGGGGACCGGTAGTTCGCGTAGCTTCTCGGCCAGATACGCACGCCCGACGGCGAGAATCGGCCCGGCCTCGGTGGTGAGGCGAGGCAGGATGATCTCCGGTTCGGTGCTGAGCAACCGGCGCAGCAGTTCGTTGCCCGCGATGGTGGTGACGAAGGCGACGAAGATCTCGACCAGCTGTTCGTCGGGTGCGGTGACCGCGCGTACCCGCTCGTCGATATCGGTCACATAGCGCTGCGCCTCGCGCACGCCGACGGCTTCGACCAGGTCGTTCTTGGATTCGTAGCGCCGGTACAGGGTGGCCGGGCTGATGCCGGCCCGCCGCGCTATCTCGCCCATGCTCGTGCGTTTGATCCCGTAGTCCAGGAACGCCGACAGCGCACTGTCGAGCAGCTTTTCCCCATCGGTGACGGGTTTCTCGAGTATCCGCGCGAGGATCGACGAAACAGTAGGCATTACCCCATTATCCCTATGGGGAAAGATCCAACGCGGCCATCTCCTGCTCGATCGCATTGGCCGCGAAATGCACTCCGGAAGAACGGAGTTCGTGAACGCGGATGTGTAGTGCCTCGATGCCACCGGGCTGGGCGGCGATATCGGCAACGCTGAGCCGACCCGTCGCTCGGTGCACACCGGAATGCATGTATGCCACCGTGATACCTCCTGCCTCGCGTATCCGGTTGCCGATCGCCACTCTCATGATCGGCACGCAATACGCAGGACAAATGCTATCAGGGAAACCTACTGGTCACTTGCTCAGTGTGACTAGTCACAACACCTCGGCGGCACGGTGGTTGGTCAGATTGTGCAGATACACCGCGGCGTTGAGCTTGATCCCGTCCTGCTGGGCCTGGGTGAGCTCACGACGCACCTTGCCGGGCACGCCGGCCACGAGCGAGCCGGGCGGAATCTGCGCGCCCTCGGGAATCAGCGCATTGGCCGCGATCAGGCTGCCCGCACCGATCACCGCGCCGTTGAGCACCGTCGCACCCATGCCGACGAGGACATCGTCACCGATGGTGCAGCCGTGCAGAATCGCGTTGTGGCCCACCGAAACGCCGGTGCCTACGGTGAGGGCGAAACCGGGGTCGGCGTGCAGCACGCAGCCGTCCTGGATATTGGTGCGTGCGCCGATGCTGATCTGTTCGAGGTCGCCGCGCAGGACCGCCGAATACCAGACGCCGACCTCGGCGCCGAGGCGCACCCGGCCGATCACGGTCGCGTTCGGCGCGATCCAGGCCGTGTCGTCGATCTCGGGAGTGAACCCGCTCACCTTGATGATCATGAACGTCATTATTGCGCCGCACCGCGGAACTGCGCGCGGTGGGCCGCGGGCGACGTGCCGAGCATGCGGTGGAAGTGGTGGCGCAGGCTCACCGTGCTGCCGAAACCGGTGTCGCGAGCCACGCGGTCGACGGTGTCGTCGGTCGACTCCAGCAGTAGCCGGGCATGGTCGATGCGCTGCTGCAACAGCCACTGCTGGGGGCTGGTGCCGGTGCGATCGCGGAAGCGGCGGGTGAAGGTGCGTCGCGACATCAGTGCCTCGCGGGACCAGTTGTCGAGGTCGACGGCGGTGTCGAGGCGGGCGCGAGCCCAGGCCATCGCGCATTCGATCGGGTCGTCGGGGTCTTCGTCGGGTACCGCGATCGGGATGTACTGCGCCTGCGAACCGTTGCGGTGCGGGGCGGTGACCAGCGATCGCGCCAGTTCGGTGGCAGCGCGTGCGCCGAGGTCGGTGCGCACGATGTGCAGGCAGCAGTCGAGTGCCGCGGCGACGCCGGCGGAGGTGATCACGTCGCCCAGGTCGCTCCACAGGGTGTCGGCGCGCACATTGATCGCGGGATAGGCCAGGGCGAGGGCGTCGGCGGCGGCCCAATGGGTGGTGACGTCGCGGCCGTCGGCGAGGCCGGTCGCCGCGATCGCCCAGGAGCCGAGGCACAGCCCGATCAGCCGGGCGCCGTTCGCGTGGGCGGTGTGGACCGCCTCGTTCAGCGCGGGCGAAATTCCTCGGTCGCGTAGCCATCCGGGAAAGACCACCAGATCGGCGGTGCTCACGATGTCGAGGCCGTGTCGGACCGTGATGTCGAAACCGGCTGCCGTGGACAGTGTTCCGGGCTCCTCGGCGCATACCCGCACGTCATAGGGCGACGTGTTGTCGACGCCGATGCCGGATCTGCCGAACACCAGGGTCGGCACCGACAAGTGGAACGGACTGATTCCGTCGAACGCGATCACGGCCACCGAGGTCATGGCCCGATCTTATCGGTGTACGGCCTGCAGGCCACTGTCAGGACGGGGCTCGCTCGGCGAAAGTTGTCCACATGACCGAGATGATCACCCGCCCCGCTCTGGCCGCCGCCCTGCATATCGGCGGTCCGACCCTGCGTTTCCGTTACGCCGGACTGACCTGGCTCACCGATCCCACCTTCGACGAGCCCGGCGACTACCCGGGTCCGATCACCCTGCACAAGCTCAGCGGTCCCGCTGTGCCGGTCGAGGAGATCGGAACGATCGATGTCGTGCTCCTCTCGCACGACCAGCACGCCGACAACCTCGACAACGCGGGTCGCGCCCTTCTCGCTCGAGTCGACACGGTCCTGTCGACCCCCGACGCCGCGGACCGGATCGAGGGTGTGCGCGGTCTGGTGCCGTGGGAGACGGTGACCGTCGGCGCGGTGGAGATCACCGCGGTACCCGCGCTGCACGGACCGCAGGGGTGCGAGCCGTTCAGCGGTGTGGTCACGGGATTCGTGTTGCGTGCGCCGGGGGAGCCCACGGTGTACGTCTCCGGTGACAACGCGTCGGTGGAACTGGTGGAGCGGATCGCCGAGCGGATCGGACGCATCGACGCCGCGGTGTTGAACATCGGCGGGGCCAATGTGGGGCGGTTCGGCGACAGCGACGTCACATTGAATGCCCGCACCGCCGTCGCGGCCGCCGAGGCGCTCGGGGACGCGGTGATCGTCGCCGTGCACGCGGAGGGGTGGGGTCACTTCAGTGAGTCGCTGGATTACCTCGAGCGCACCTTCGCCTACGCCGATCGCGCGCACCAGCTGATCGTTCCGGTGCGGGGTGAAATGTTTTCGGTGTGAGCGGCGATTCCTTGAATAGTTCTGCTATCTAACATCTTTCGTCGACCCGCGCCTGCTCCTGGCAGGCGCGGGTCCGTGTGCTGAGGAGAAGACGTGTTGCGGAAGTTACTGAGGGGCAATCTGTCTCGCGTGGTTCTCGGTGTGCTGCTGGCCTCGGTCGTATTCGCGGTCGGTGCGTGTTCGTCGGATGGCGGCGATTCCGGTGGGTCGGGATCGAGTTCGGTGTCGAAGACCTCGGCGACCGCGACCGCAACGACATCGGTGTCGCCGACGAGTTCACCTGCGGCCGCGACTGTTCCGGGGGGTTCGGGCGGCGGATCGGCGCCGGAGTCGTCGTACTATCACTCGCCCACCCAGGCTGCGCCGGGCACGCCCGCGCAGGGCGAAATTCCACCCGGGCACACCTGCGTGCCGGGCCCGGAGTGTGGAACGGATTCCTGCGGTCACAACGAATGTGGACTCCCGCCCGGGCACACGTGCATGCCGGGCCCGGAGTGCGGAACAGACACCTGTGGTCACAACGAGTGCGGCGAGACGGCCCCGCCGGTCACGACAACCGTGGACCCGACTACCACCACCCCGCCTCCGGTGACGACAACAGAGCAAACGACATCGCCGTCCGCCACCACGGCTCCGGCGACCGCCCCGGAAACCACGTCGAGCCCGGCGGCTGCGGCCCCGGCGTAGACGGGAGGTCGCGACAGGCGATCGAGGCGGCGGGTGAGCTCTGGTGCGGGTCCTAGGCTTGTCGGATGACGCGAACGGGCGTAGTCGTCGGGGTGCCGACGGAGGTCAAGGCGCAGGAGTTCCGGGTGGCGCTCACGCCGGCGGGCGCCGCTGAACTGGTCGGGCGCGGGCACGAGGTGCTCGTGCAGGCCGGTGCCGGGGTCGGGTCGGGATTCGCCGACGACGACTATCGCGCCACGGGTGCGCGGATCGCGGCCGACGCCGATCAGGTCTGGGCTCGATCGGATCTGGTGGTGAAGGTGAAAGAACCTGTCGCGCAGGAATATCCGCTGATGCGCCGCGATCAGGTGCTGTTCACCTTTCTGCACCTGGCGGCGTCGAAGGAATGCACCGACGCGATCCTGTCCTCGGGGATCGTCGCCATCGCCTACGAGACCGTGCGTGGGGCCGACGGATCACTGCCGTTACTCGCGCCGATGAGCGAGGTGGCGGGCAAGCTGAGCGCGCAGGTCGGGGCCTATCACCTGATGGCGCCGATGGGTGGCGGTGGTGTGCTGCTCGGTGGTGTGCCCGGGGTGCGACCGGCCGACGTGGTGGTGCTCGGCGGCGGCGTCGCGGGGACGAACGCGGCGAGTATCGCGGTCGGCATGGGAGCCCGGGTGAACGTGCTCGATACGAATCTCGCGCGGTTGCGTGTGCTCGACGCGCGCTTCGCCGGCCGGGTCGGCACCCTCGCCTCGCACGCATTGGAGATCGACAAAGCCGTGGTCGCCGCAGATCTGGTGATCGGGTCGGTCCTGGTGCCGGGAGCCAAGGCGCCGAAATTGGTCTCCGACGAACTCGTCGCGCGGATGCGGCCCGGCTCGGTCCTCGTCGACATCGCCGTCGATCAGGGCGGTTGCTTCGCCTCGACCAGGCCGACCACGCACGCGAATCCGACTTTCCCCGTGGCTGATTCGCTGTTCTACTGCGTGGCGAACATGCCGGGCGCGGTGCCACATACCTCGACCGTGGCACTCACCAACGCCACCCTGCCGTTCGCGCTGGTGATCGCGGACAAGGGATGGCGTGGAGCATGCGCCGCGGACCCGGGTCTGGCCGCGGGTCTCACAGCTGTCGACGGCAAGCTGCTGTCCGCCGAAGTCGCGGCCGCGCACGGGTATTCGATCGGCGCATAACCGGAACGGGCTACTCGCCGCCGCCGAGGTACCAGTCCGGGTTGCCCTCGGTGGGGAGGTCGCGGAGCTTGTCGGGATTACGGACGACGTTGATCGCCACGACGCGGCCCGCGTCGATGATGAACGAGAAAACTCCGACATTGGTGCCGTCGAAGACGACCAGGCCGGGCATGCCGTTGACCAGCACCGACCGACCCCAGCCGTTCGCGGTGTTGTACCAGCCGAGCAGCATCTTGGCGATGAGCTCCGCGCCACGCACCGGCTGACGGATGGCGGGCACCTTGCCGCCGCCGTCGGCGGTGAGGACCACGTTCTGGTCGAGCACGCCGAGCAGCGAACTCAGATCGCCTGAACGCCAGGCCAGCGCGAACGCCGAGACGACCTTCTCCTGTTCGACCGGGGACGCGGGAAAACGTGGCGTGCCGTTCTCGACATGTTTGCGGGCGCGAGAGGCGAGCTGTCGGACCGCGGCGGGCGTGCGTCCGACTACCTCGGCGACCTCGGGGCCGGTCATGCCGAACACATCCTGCAGCACGAAAGCGGTGCGTTCGGCGGGCGAGAGCGACTCGAGGACCACCAGCAGCGCGGTGGTGACGCGTTCGTCCTGGGAGATACGGTCGGCGGGATCGTCCCAGGAAGTGACTTCCGGTTCCGGCAGCCACTCGCCGACGTACTGTTCGCGACGGGCGCGCGCGGACCCGAGCTGGTCCAGGGCGAGGCGGCCGATGACCGTGGTGAGCCAGGCGCGCAGGTTGTCGATCTCGTCGGCCTTGCCCGCTTCGAGCTGTCGTTGCAGGCGCAGCCAGGCGTCCTGCACCACATCCTCGGCGTCGGTGAGGCTGCCGAGCGTGCTGTAGGCGAGTCGACGCAGGTAGGGGCGATGTTCCTCGAAGCGGCGGGCCAGTTCGGCCTGGTCGAGAGGCTGCGGTGAGGTCATGGTGTGCGCCCGTTCGGTTGATCTTGCTCGGTCCCGGCGAGTCTAGAAGTGCCGTCACAGTGATGACGAACCAGTGGTCGCCGGTGTGACATCCCCGCCGCCCGCTACCCTCGGCCGGTGCGGAAAGCGACATCGACGGCGGTCGGGCTGGTGCTGGGGTTCGTGCTCGATCGGGTGTTCGCCGATCCGCGGCGGTGGCATCCCGTGGCCGGATTCGGTTCGGCGGCAGTGGCATTGGAAGCGAAGACCTACGTCGATGATCGTCGCGCCGGGGTGGTGCACGAGGTGATCGCGGTCGGCTCGGTCGTCGGAATCGGTCTGCTCGCCACCCGCGGTCGGGGGCGTGGCGGTGTGCTGGTGACGGCGTTGGCGACGTGGACCGCGCTGGGTGGTCGCAGCCTTGTGCGCGCCGGGTTCGCTATGGCCGACCGTCTCGAGGCCGACGATCTCGCCGGTGCCCGCGAACTGTTGCCGTCGCTGTGTGGGCGTGACCCGTCGGTTCTCGATGCCGATGGACTCGCGCGCGCCGCTCTCGAATCCATTGCCGAGAACACCTCGGATGCGACGGTTGCTCCGTTGCTGTGGGGTGCTGTCGCGGGGGTGCCGGGGGTGCTCGGGTATCGCGCGGTCAACACTCTCGACGCGATGATCGGTTACCGGAACGAGCGGTACGAGCGGTTCGGTTGGGCTGCCGCTCGGACCGACGATGTTGCCAATCTCGTTCCTGCTCGCGTTACCGGGTTGCTTACTGCCGGCCTTGCGCCGCTTGTCGGTGGGAGTTCTTCGGGGGCGTTGCGGGCGTGGCGACGTGATGCGGGTGGTCATCCGAGTCCCAATGCTGGGGTTGTCGAAGCGTCTATGGCTGGGGCTCTCGGGATCGGGCTCGGGGGGCGTACGGAGTACCGGCATGGGGTTGAGCTTCGGCCGACTCTTGGGGATGGGCCTGCGCCTACGGCTGGGGATTTGCGGCGGGCGGTGCGGGTGTCGGCGGGTGTGCAGGTGGGGGCGGTTGTGGTGGGTGTGGGGGTCAGTTTGTTGCGGGGGCGGTTATGGAGATGACCTGGGTTCGGTAGTCCCAGGTGGTTTGACGCTGTGTTTATTGGCGCGCTGGCGCGCGCGTGTCCGCGGCCCTGAGGGGCCGCCGGTCAGGCGCCGG
>NZ_BDBR01000062.1 GCF_001613085.1 Nocardia salmonicida NBRC 13393 | reverse complement strand
CGCGC
Source organism: Nocardia salmonicida NBRC 13393 (assembly GCF_001613085.1). Taxonomy (GTDB): domain Bacteria; phylum Actinomycetota; class Actinomycetes; order Mycobacteriales; family Mycobacteriaceae; genus Nocardia; species Nocardia salmonicida. The sequence continues at coordinate 48,178 of NZ_BDBR01000062.1, read as the reverse complement.
AGGCCCCCGTCGCCGAGGCTCCGGCCCCGGCTGCCGCGTCCGCCGGATCCGGTACGCCCGTGAAGATGCCCGAACTGGGCGAGTCGGTCACCGAGGGCACCGTGACCCGCTGGCTCAAGGCCGTGGGTGACACCGTCGCCGTCGACGAGCCGCTGCTCGAGGTGTCCACCGACAAGGTCGACACCGAGATCCCTTCGCCGGTCGCGGGCACGCTGCTCGAGATCACGGCGCAGGAGGACGACGTCGTCGATGTGGGTGGTCAGTTGGGTGTGATCGGTAGTGGTCAGCCCGCGGCCGCCGCTCCTGCCCCCGAGCCCGCTCCCGCTCCCGCTCCCGAGCCCGAACCGGCTCCCGAGCCCAAGGCAGCACCGGCTCCCGAGCCCGCCGCCGCGGCGCCCGCGCCGAAGCCGGCTCCCGCTCCGGCTCCCAAGCCCGCTCCGGCTGCCAAGCCCGCGTCCGCTCCTGCCCCGGCTTCGGCCAACGGCAGCACCCCGTACGTGACGCCGCTGGTCCGCAAGCTGGCCGACGAGAACAACGTCGACCTGTCGAGCATCACCGGTTCCGGTGTCGGCGGCCGCATCCGCAAGCAGGATGTACTCGCCGCCGCCGAGGCCAAGAAGGCGCCCGCCGAGGCACCGGCTCCGGCCGCTGCCCCCGCGGCACCCGCGGCCCCGGCCAAGCAGTCCGCCGCCCCGAAGCTGGCCGCCCTCGTCGGCACCACGCAGAAGGCGAGCCGGATCCGTCAGATCACCGCGACCAAGACGCTCGAATCGCTGCAGAGCACCGCGCAGCTGACCCAGGTCCACGAGGCCGACGTCACCAAGATCGCGCATCTGCGTCAGCTCGCGAAGGCTTCGTTCAAGGCACGGGAGGGCGTCAACCTGACGTACCTGCCGTTCTTCGCGAAGGCCGTCGTCGAGGCGCTCGGTGTGCACCCGAACGTGAACGCGTCCTACAACCAGGACACCAAGGAGATCACCTACCACGCGTCGGTGCACCTGGGGATCGCGGTCGACACCGAGCAGGGTCTGCTCTCGCCGGTCATCCACAACGCCAGCGACCTGTCGCTGGCCGGTCTGGCCCGTGCGATCGCCGACATCGCCAACCGCGCGCGCACCGGTGGGCTCAAGCCCGACGAGCTGTCCGGTGGCACCTTCACCATCACCAATATCGGTAGCGAGGGCGCGCTCTTCGACACCCCGATTCTGCTCCCGCCGCAGGCGGGCATGCTCGGCACCGGCGCGATCGTGAAGCGCCCGGTAGTGGTGACCGACGAGGCCGGTGGCGAGTCCATCGGCGTGCGCTCGATGGTGTACCTGCCGCTCACCTACGATCACCGTCTCATCGACGGTGCCGACGCGGGCCGGTTCGTCTCCACCATCAAGCACCGCTTGGAAGATTCGGCGTTCGAGGCCGATCTCGGCCTGTAGCCGAGGAATTCGATGAAGGTGGTCATCGCCGGTTCCTCCGGCCTGATCGGGACGGCGCTCGTCGCGGCACTACGCCGCGACGGGCACCAGGTCTCCCGCTTGGTGCGCCGTACTGCGGCCGCACCGGACGAATTCGCGTGGGATCCCGCGCGCGCCCAGCTCGACGAGCGGGCGTTGCGCGGGGCCGACGCGGTCGTGAACCTGTGCGGTGTTGGCATCGGTGATCGCCGCTGGAACGGCACCTACAAGCAGTTGCTTCGGGACAGCCGCATCACCCCCACCGATGTGCTGGCCACCGCGGTCGCCGCCGTCGGCGTGCCGACATTGATCAACGCCAGCGGCGCGCACTACTACGGCGGCGAGACCGGTGACGCCGTCGTCGACGAGACATCACCCGCCGGAACGGATTTCCTGGCCGTGCTGTGCCGGGACTGGGAAGCCGCCACCGAACCGGCGGCCGAAGCGGGTGTCCGCACCGTGCTGATCCGCAGCGCCGTGGTGCTCGCCCGCAACGGCGGCCTGCTCAGCAAGCTGCAACCGCTGTACTTCGTCGGCCTGGGCGGACGACTCGGCAGCGGCCGCCAATACTTCCCGTGGATCTCCCTCGACGACGAGGTCGGCGCCATCGTCTTCGCGCTCACCCACCCCGAGATCTCCGGCCCGATCAACGCCACGGGCCCCGCCCCCGTCACCAACGCGGAATTCAACCGCGCCCTCGGCCGCGCACTGCACCGGCCGACCCCGTTCATCGTCCCCGGTTTCGCCGTGCAAGCCCTGGTCGGCGAGCTGGCCGACTCGATCCTGCACGGCCCACGCGCCATCCCCTCGGTGCTGGAGGAGGCCGGGTACACCTACCAGCACCCGACCCTCGGCGCCGCCCTGTCCGCCGCCGTCGGCAGACAGTGAGCCCCTCGATGCTGATCCGCGACGCCGACAAGGCCGATCTCCCCGCCGTGCTGGCCATCCACAACACCAACATCGCCGAGTCGACCGCGATCTGGGACACCGACGAAGTCGACCTGGACGACCGCCTCACCTGGTTCGCCACCCGCACCGCCGCCGCCATGCCGATCCTCGTCGCCGAGATCGACGGCGAGGTCGCCGGCTACGCCTCCTACGGCCAGTGGCGCCCCAAATCCGGCTACCGCTTCACCGTCGAGAACTCCGTCTACGTGGACAACCACTTCCAGCGCCGCGGTGTAGCCACCACCCTGCTCACCGAATTGATCGCGCGCGCAACAGATTCCGGCCGCGTCCACGCCATGATCGCCGCGATCGAGTCGAGCAACAGCGCGTCGATCGTCCTGCACGAACGCTTCGGCTTCCACACCGTCGGCGAACTCCCCGAGGTAGGCCACAAATTCGGCCGCTGGATGGACCTGACCCTGATGCAGCGCAACTTCCCGATCGAACCCTGACACCCTCTTTGGCCTCCCCGGTCCCCCGGCGTAACGTCAGAACGGTGAACGACACGCGCCCCACCGCGTCCGCTCGATTCGATTCGACCCCGATCGTGGTCGAGGATCTCGGACTCATCGACTATCACGCCGCCTGGGAGCTGCAACGGCAGACCGCCGATCAGCGCGCCGCAGGCGAAGGAGCCGATCGGCTGTTCGTGCTCGAGCACCCGTCGGTCTACACCGCGGGCCGCCGCACCGAGGCCGAGGATCTGCCGATCGACGGCAGCCCGGTGGTGCAGGTCGACCGCGGCGGCAAGATCACCTGGCACGGACCCGGCCAGCTGGTCGGCTACCCGATCATCCGCCTCGCCGAGCCCGTCGACGTCGTCCACTACGTCCGGCGCCTGGAAGAGGCCCTGATCCAGGTCGTCACCGGGCTGGGGATCACCTGCGGCCGCATCGACGGCCGCTCCGGCGTGTGGCTGCCCGCTACCGAACTGCTCGCCGAGCGCAAGATCGCCGCGATCGGGGTGCGCGTGCAGCGCGGCGTCGCCCTGCACGGCATCTCCCTGAACTGCAATTCCGCCCTCGACGGCTTCCAGGCGATAGTGCCCTGCGGCATCAAGGACGCCGGCGTCACCACCCTGACCCGCGAACTCGGCCGCGAAGTCACCGTCGCCGAGCTCAAGCCTCTCGTCGCCGCCGCGATTGTTGCCGCGCTCGACGGCGAAATTCCCGTCTCGCCGCATGACATTGATCGCACCACCGCACCGGCGAACGCGCAGGCCCCGAGCGTAGAGTCGGTCCGGTGAGTTCCGTAGACGCCTCTGCCCCCGCCGGACGCAAGCTGCTGCGCATCGAAGCGCGCAATGCGGAGACCCCGATCGAGCGCAAACCCAAGTGGATTCGCACCCGCGCCACCATGGGCCCCGAGTACACCGAGCTCAAGAGCCTGGTGAAATCCGAGGGCCTGCACACGGTGTGCGAAGAAGCGGGCTGCCCCAACATCTTCGAGTGCTGGGAAGACCGCGAGGCCACCTTCCTCATCGGCGGTGAACAGTGCACCCGCCGCTGCGATTTCTGCCAGATCGACACCGGCAAGCCCGCCGCCCTCGACCGCGACGAGCCCCGCCGCGTCGCCGAGAGCGTCCAGTCGATGGGCCTGCGCTACTCCACGATCACCGGCGTCGCCCGCGACGACCTCGACGACGGCGGCGCCTGGCTCTACGCCGAGACCGTGCGCGCCATCAAGGCGAGCAACCCGGCTACCGGCGTCGAACTGCTCATCCCCGACTTCAACGCCGACCCCGCCCAGCTCGCCGAGGTCTTCTCCTCGCGCCCCGAGGTCCTCGCGCACAACCTGGAAACGGTGCCGCGCATCTTCAAGCGCATCCGCCCCGCCTTCCGCTACGAGCGCTCCCTCGCCGTGCTCACCGCCGCCCGCGAGGCAGGCCTGGTCACCAAGTCCAACCTCATCCTCGGCATGGGCGAAACCCCCGACGAGGTCACCGAGGCGATGCGCGACCTCCACGAAGCCGGCTGCGACATCCTCACCATCACCCAGTACCTGCGCCCCAGCCCCCGTCACCACCCGGTCGACCGCTGGGTGAAGCCGGAGGAATTCGTCGAGCATTCCCGGTTCGCCGAAGAACTCGGCTTCGCCGGCGTCATGGCAGGCCCCCTGGTCCGCTCCTCCTACCGGGCAGGCCGCCTCTACGCCCAGGCGATGACCCACCATGGCCGCGAGATCCCCGAAGCCATGGCCCACCTCGCCAAGGAAGGCACCGCCTCCCAGGAAGCCAGCTCGGTCCTGGCCCGCTTCGGCAGCTGACTTAGACTAAGGGTCCCCTCACCCCCTCGGAAGGACCCATGTCGAAGTTCGAGAACGTCTCCGTCAGCAAGAAGGCCAACGTCTACTTCGACGGCAAATGCGTCAGCTACAGCCTCGAGTTGCCCGATGGCGCCTCGGTGTCGGTCGGCGTGATCCAGCCGTCGTCGCTCACCTTCTCCACCAACGCTCCGGAGGTCATGGAGCTGGTCGCGGGTGAGGCCAACGTGACGTTGGCCGGTACGACCGAGGCCATCACCTACCGTGCGGGCGAGTCGTTCAAGGTCCCCGGCGACAGCTCGTTCGACATCGACGTCGTCGACACCATGCACTACATCTGCTACTACGGCTGACAAACCCGGCGCCGGGGCGACCATCTCGGTCGCCCCGGATCGCCGGATCTACTTCACAAGGAACTCGTCCTTGTACAGCCGGTTGGGCCGCGGGGCGGTAGCCTCGCTCAATTCCACCTGAAAGTCACTCTCGCGCTTGGTCCTCGGTCGGTAACTGCCACCGAAGGTGACCATCACCGACCCGCCGACACCGGTCGTTCCGCGAGCCGACGTCGTTTCCCGGCCGGCGTTGAACACCGTCGCCACATCGCGTCCGTCGTTGCCGACAGCGATTTTGCCGTCATGGAAGAACTGCACGAAGGTCCCGTTGTCCGCGCCGACGGTGGCAGCCACTGTGTGCCCCTTCTCGGGGTCGAGCTCGAACTCCGCATCACACTGCTGACGCCGATCCACGGGACCGGGCTCACCGAGCGTGCGCCCGATGCCGAGCAGCACAGTCTCGCCGAGGGCGTTGTGCCGCTCGCGACCTTCTTCGGTCCACAGGTGGGTGGTCGACCAAACCTTTACGCGCCCGTCATCGAAAAGCGACACCCGGTCGTCGGTGCCGTTGCTGATCAGATATTTCGCACTGTTGGGGGCCATACTCCCCATCTTCCTCGCTTTTACGGATCGAGATCACCCGTTCGGATGAGTCGATCGCCCAAACCGCGCTGCACGCCAGGTCAGAAGCTTTTGTGCGGTACACCGACGGTAAGACCACCGTCCACCACGAACTCCGCGCCGGTCGAATACGAGGACTCGTCGGACGCCAGATACGCCACCAGCGCCGACACCTCATCCGGCTCGGCCGCCCGCGCGAGCGGAATCTGCAGGAAGTCCGCGGGAATCCCCTCGGTCATCGGCGTGGAAATCAGTCCCGGATGCACCGAATTCACCCGAATCCCCTGCGGCGCGAGCTCGAGTGCCGCCGACTTGGTGAGCCCACGCACCGCGAATTTCGTCGCCGTGTATCCGTGCAGACCCGGACTACCCCGCATCCCCTCCACCGAGGAGATGTTCACAATCGACCCGCCACCAGCGGCTTTCATCGCCGGAACGGCCGCCTGCATCCCGAGAAACGTCCCGGTCAGATTGATATCGATAATCCGCTGCCACTCGTCCAACGCGAAGTCCACCAACAGATTCCCATTGACGATCCCCGCGTTGTTCACCAGCACATGCAGCCCACCGAACTCCTCGACCGCCGCCGCCACAGCCCCCGCCCACTGCTCCGGCTCACGAACATCGAGATGCCGATACACCACCGCATCCCCGAGTTCCTTTGCCACCGTGGCGCCTTCGTCATCGAGAACGTCACCGATCACCACCGACGCCCCCTCGGCGACGAACCGCCGAGCATGCGCCGCCCCCATCCCCCGAGCCCCACCACTGATCACCGCAACCTTGCCGGCCAACCGTCCCATGTCCGCATACTCCTTCGTCGAATCGAACCCCCTCACACCGTATGAGGTTCGTCCGCACGAATGGGCAGTATTGCTAGAACACGTTCTAATTCAACCCGGCGGACGGCGATACGCTCGCAGGAGCGCCGATCAAGCCGACCGCGAGCTGGAATCAGCAGGCGATGTTAGCCGCGCCTGACGACTGGAACGAAATATGCACATGGTCATAGTGATTCTGCGTCGGGCTGCCACGATCCTCCATGTAGGACCAGCCGTTACCGTCGTTGTAGCGCTGCTGCCAGATCACATAGGTGACACCGAAGCGCGCCTTGTTGGCCAGGACGAAATCCGCGATGGTGTTACCCAGGGCAAGGTTGCCCGTCATCACGTCGAGCGCTTGCCCCGCGCCGTGGTCACCGTCATAACGACCGTGTGCACCACCGATATCCGAGACCCCGAACATCTTCTGCAACAGGTGACCGACCTGCGCCACGTGCGGCAGAGTCCCGTTGAACTCCGTCCCGCACAGAACCTTGACCTTCAGCGCCGACAAGGCGGCCAGTTCGTCATCGGCCCTGACAATCGGCCCCGGTTGCGGCGCATCGTGCATCGGCGCTGCGGCGATCGGGTCGAGTTCGATGGCCGAAGTCGACAGCGGTTCGACCGAAGCCACTGCCTCGACCTCCGCCCCACCCGGCCGCATCACCATCATCAACATGCCGGGAATCGTTGCCGCGAGACTGCATACGGCCAGCGGCATGCGGCTCTTGGGAGCCGACGGTTTGCGATGCGAAGCAGTCACGATGTAGATCACCAGTCGTTGTCGAGAACAGGTCACTGTAAGATTACGAAACGGTCGCGGAAATGTCACGCCCAGACGCACACTACACAGTCGGACCAGCATCTATCACCCGAAGCGATCTCGCAATCCTTTCGCCGCGTGTCGTTATCAAGACGGCCTGTCGCGACGCCTGGCGCTTCAGCTGTCGCTCACGTCACCGGCTCGACCCGTCGACATAACAAGGATCGGGATCCTTCGCCTCCCACGAACCCATCGGTCATCGCCGCGATCCCACTATCCAGGCGGATTGTGCGCAGTCGGGGTCGAGCTGCCGACGCGCCCGATCAGCTTGTTCACCGCGCAGGCGGTCCAGTGCCGTCGGATCACATTCGGCTACCCTCCGTCGGCCGGATTCCCCACCGCTGACGAGCGCCGCGCCAATGTCGGTGCCCCTTGCTACTTTTCGTGCATTCGATCTCCACGAGCTCAGCGAGGACGCATGACCGCCGAAACCACCTATCTCGAACTGTCCGACGACGCGGGCTCCTCGCACAAGTTCTACGAGGTAGTCGTCACCGGAACGAACGTCAATATCCGCTACGGCCGCATCGGCGAGCAGGGTACGTCCAAAGCGAGCTCCTTCGCCACCGAGGACAAGGCGAATTCGGCCGCGCAGAAGAAGATCGGCGAAAAGATGCGCAAGGGCTACGCCCCCGCCGTCATGGGCGCGCGTGAACGCCGCACCGTCACCCGCCGCAGCATCACCAGCCAGCGCTCCACCGCCAAGTCGGCCCCCGTCCTGTGGCGCTTCGACTCCGGCGCCGCCGCCTTCGGCATCTTCGTCGACGAGCAGCGCTGCTGGGTCGGCAACGAGGACGGCGAGGTCTTCACCCTCTCCCCCGCCGGCGTCGTCACCAACAGCTACAGACTGCCCGACGCGGTCAAATGCATCGTCGCCGACGACTTCTGGATCTACGCGGGCTGCGACGACGGCCGCGTCTACGACCTGTCCGGCAAAGTCCCCCGCGCCGCCTACGACGTCTCCGCCGACGACGTCTACTGGCTCGACATCCACGACGGCATCCTCGCCGCCTCCGACTCCGCGGGCGGCCTGACCGTCATCGACCACGAAGAGGAATCCCTCTGGTCGGCCCGCAGCAAGGGCAACTCGGGCTGGATGGTCCGCGTCGACCCCACCGGCGTCTACCACGGCCACAGCGCCGGCGTCACCAAGTACCACCTGGAAACCGGTCGCTCCCAGTGGAATTCGTCCACCCGCGGCGCGGTCCTGTTCGGCTGGCAGGAATCCGACACCGTCTACGCGGGCACCTCCCACAACCAGGTCGAGGAGATCACCAAGCAGGGCACCACCACCCGCACCTACCAGTGCGACGCCGCCGTCTTCTCCTGCGCCGCCTCCCCCGACGGCCGCTACGTCTTCGCAGGCGACTCCCACTCCTCGGTCTACTGCTTCGACGCCACCGGCACCCGCCTGTGGAAACTCGCCACCGGCTGCGGCTCCGCCTACTCCATGCAGTACCACGACGAAAAGCTCTACCTGGTCACCACCTCCGGCGCCCTGGCCTGCCTAGACGTCAGCGAATCCGCCATCCGCGACGCCGACCAGGGCGTCCTGCCCACCACCCGCTCGGTGAAAGCCCCCGAATTCTCCGCCGTAGCCCCCAGCACCACCCTCGAACTCACCACCGACGTCGGCACCGGCGTCATCGTCGAATGCCTCCAACACGGCGATTCCCTCCGCGTCCACGTCATCTCCCCCGGCTACGACCCCGGCTGGAACGTCCAATTCCCCCGCGACATCCGCCTCGCCGGCGCCCGCTACGTCGTCGACGCCGTCTCCGAATCCGCCCGAGGCGGCTTCTACCGAGTCCGCGGCGACATCCGCCGCCTGGGCTGACACCCCCACCGCGACCCGACCCCGCCGCCATGCCGAGTCCGGCACCCATCGACTAGCTGACGACAACGGCCTGGACCCCGATCACCGAATCGGAACACCCGCACGAACGTCGCAGCCCCACCGCCAGCCACGAACGACTACCGTCCGCCAGTAACGAGATGGCGGCTGTGGCTGGCGGTGGGCTGCCTCAGACTTCGCCCGCATCGGGGTTCAACGCAGCCAGGGTGGCAAAGATCGGCACCCCCGGATCCGCCGTGATACCCCGCCCGCGCAGAAACGCATCGATCATCCCCCACACCAATTCATGCACCCTACTTACGAATTCACCGGAATCCGGCTCCCTGTCGCTCAACCACAGGTCTGTCAGCACGATCATCACACCGACGATCGCCCGCGCCAGATATTCGATCCCCTCGGCATCCAGAGGAATCGAATCCGCCACCGCCCGAGCCCTTTCCGCGAAGCGACCCGCCACCGCGCCGGCGAGGTCGTACTGACCCGTCACCCCCTCACGGTTCGCGCTCGTCTGCGTCAGGAACCGGAAAACGTTGGGGTGGGCAAGAATTCCGACGGCATAGTCGGTGAGCGCGCGATCGATGGCGGCGCTGGGCGGCTGCAACAGCAGGGTCAGGTCGGTTCCCGTCGCAGCGAACGCCGAGTCGGCGAATCGTGTACCGATGGCGGCGTAGAGGTCACCTTTGTCGGTGAACTGCCGATACAGCCGCGGCTTCGTCATCCCCGCCTCGACCGCGAAAGCATCCATACTCGGATAAGGCCCGTCCCGATCGAGCACCCGAATCGCCGCGTCGACGATGACATCCCGACTCACCGGCGGAGGTCGTCGGCTGGCACGGGTCACGGTCGAGAACGATACACGTACCGGCAGTACGATCGGGACTTTCCACATATCCCGGCCGAATGGCTCTTTACAGAAGGCACCCCGTACCGGCAGTATCGTTGCCCGTACCGGCAGTACGAACTTCCGGACATCGCATCGAAGGAGACGGTCCGTGTCGGATGCCCTGCGCCAACTCACCGCAACACTCGGCGCCCCACCACCACCGGACTTCGCCACCCTCACCCCCGACGAGCTGGCACTCCTCGACAACTACGTCCGCGCCGCCCTCGACCACCGCAAGGCCGCCCTCGACGACGCCCTCGACTCCGGCATGCGTCTCATCCCCCGCCTGGCCCGCCCCGCCGTGAAGAAGGTGCTCGGACTATGACCGCGACCCACCACACCACCGTCGAACTAGCCAAACTGGCCCGCGTCCTCGACCGCGACCCCGCCGACCTGGCCTTCCTCGCCACCCTCCCACCCGCGGCCCTCCGCGAATTCCGCGACCAGATCACCGATCTCACCGCCCGCCGCGAAGCCCGTCGCATGCAGCGAGTCGGCGCCGCCGCCAAACTGGTCCCCGCCCCCATCGCCGCCAAGATCACCGAAGCCGCCTTCGGCCCTGTTCTCGCCGCCGCGCTCGCCGGCTCCGTCGACCCAGCCCGCGCCGTAGCCATCGCCAGCGCCCTCTCCCCCAGTTTCCTGGCCGACGGCACCCTCACCCTCGACCCCCGCCGAGCAGTCGAACTGATCGCCCAGGTCCCCGGCCCGATGGCAGCAGCCGTCGCCAGCGAATTGATCAGCCGCGGCGACTATCTGACAATGGGCAACCTCGCAGGCTCGGTCCCCGACTCAGTCCTGCGCGCAGCCCTCCCCCACGCCTCCAACCTCGACATCCTCCAGGTCGGCTACTACCTCGAGGAAACCTCAGCCGCCGACCGCCTCCTCACCATCGTCACCGACCGAGTCCCCGGCGTCATCCGCGCAACCCACGACGCCGACGAATGGCCCAAAGCAATCACCCTGCTAGCCCTCCTAGGCCCCACCGAACGCTCCAAACTCGCCAACGTCGTAGCCGCCCAAGACGACGAAGTCATCGACGGCCTACTCGCCGCAGTAGAAGAAGTAGACGCCTGGGACACCCTCCTCCCCGTAGCAGCAGGCATGGCCCCGCACCCCCTACAACGCCTGGCCCAACGCCCAGCCATGCAAAACCCCACCCTCCTCACCAAAATCGCCAACCTAGCCCTAACCCAAAACCTCTGGCTCTCCCTACTCCCCCTAGCCACCCACCTCTCCCCCACCCAACTCCACACCGTCGCCGCCCGAGTAGCCACCGAACCCGACGACTGCCTGACCACCCTCATAGAACAAGCCCACACCGAAAACCACTGGCCCACCCTCCTGCCAGTAGCCCTCGCCCTCTCCACCCCAGACCGCAAACGCCTGGCCTCCCTCCCAGTGATGCACCGCCCCGCCTACCTCACCGCCGCCATAGAAGCCACCGCCACCCACAACCTCTGGCCCGAAGCCCTCCCCCTCCTCAACGACCTCCCCACCACCACCCACGACACCCTCGCCACCACAATCAACGCCCTCACCGACAACGAATTCCTAGCCGCAGTCCAAGCGGCCCCAGCAGCCGATTGCAGCGCAACCCTGATACAAATCCTTCTCCGCCAGGACTTCTCTGCTCGATCCCGTTCGATCACCCTCATTAACGAAGCCGACAACCTGGAAATCCTTGTCGGCACGATCACCACGCAAGATCCCGCCATCTGGCTAGGTCTGTCTGACATCCGCACAGAATTCACCGAACAACTCCGCAACCTGCTCGCCGCACAAGCAACTCGATGCGGTCAACCAGAACTCGCGGACAATCTGACGGCCAGCTGATCGGCCGGGGACCTATCAAGCATCCTCGCGGCGGTGTCAGTCGTGACGGACGCTCGCACGGGACATACATTGCGGGATAGTCTGCATTCCGCAGCCAAGCAGGCCAGATATCTACGGCCTTACCCCGAAAGTCTCGCTGCACAGAGATTGCGCGAAAGCCTGGTCTTCGCGGTCGCGTAAACGGGGGTTGTCGGCGAGGAAAAGGAGTCGGATAGGGGACGTGCTCGCTTGGGCCCAACAGCCCGGACCTACGCAGACGCGGGTCCTCGGCAAGACGACATCCGGCCTGAGCGGTGATCGTCATGGTGAGTTAGTTCTTCCGGACAGAGATGCGAGCACCGTCCTCGCTGTTTACGAAATCCTGGTGGTAGTTGCCAAGCGCCGGATCCAGTTCGAAGTCTCACCAGACGAGGCCGGCATGGGCGACGACTTCGAAGCGATCGAACCGCCACCGTTGAGTGGATTCGGCCTGCCAGACCCGGATACCCTCGTCGGGATTGTCATGCGCTTCCAGATCGCACGGAAATTCCATGCCGTCTCTGACGCGCACGAACCACCGTTCTCGGTCAACGAGCGCCCCCGTGACATCGGCGATCTGCTTCTCATCCGAGACTCCGCGGCCGCCACCGGGAGGCCGACATTTTCGGAGATCCAAACAGCGGGAACGGCCGTGTTCGGCCCGCGCCCACGAAGCTCGCCGTCTCGGGCGCCCTCCTCGCTCGTGGCCGCCAACCATTACGACGTATCCGCGCTGGCTTGGCGACTTCGCGAAAGCTGCCATGTCCACGCGGGATCCAGCTCTCGCTCGATGACGCCGTTGCCGAGGTGAACGCGCGGTAAGACGCGATCCACACGGCAGGGACCAACTAGTCGGCAAGCGGGGCAGCTGACGCTAGGGATATGGTCCCCATCATGGAATTCGCCACCGCCACTGCGGAGTTCGATCGCACCAGCGCCGTCCCACGGGTCTCCAATGCCGAGGAAAAGCGCAAGCTAATCCACACCGAGTTCCCACTAACCGGCATGCTTCAGCAGTTCCTGGCCGGTCGCACTCGTCTACCTGTGGAGGCGGCCTCGTGAGTAGCGGCAAATCGGTCCGTCTGTTCCTGGCTGACGGCACGCCTGGTGGGCTACTCACGGCCGAGATCATGAACTGGACTGGTCACGTCGTGGCTGCTCCGCGTTCGGACCTCGCGGCGCTGTTGAAGCGCCCCGAGGCGACGCGCACTGGCATCTACATTCTGCTCGGCGATGATCCGAACAGTCTTGGCGGGCAGATGGCCTACATCGGCGAAGGCGACGACGTCAGCAAGCGTCTGTATCAGCACGCTCGCCCGGAAGACCGGAACGGCAAAGACTTCTGGGATCGAGCCATCGTGCTGACCAGTAAAGACACGAACCTGACGAAGGCGCACGCTCGATACCTGGAGAGTCGGTTCATCACGCTCGCCGTACAGGCCAATCGAGCTCGGCTCACCAACGGCACCGCGCCACCGCCGATCGTCTTGCCCGAGGCTGACGTGTCGGACATGGAGTACTTCATCGAGCAGGCCAAGATCGTGCTGCCAGTGCTCGGGGTGAATCTCTTTCGGTCGCCACGAGCGATTTCAGTGGGATCAAACCCCGAAACGGCCGAGCCCCGGACGGATTCGCCGCTGTTCGAGATGGCGGTTAAGAAGTTCGGCATCACCGCGACCGCGCAGGAGGTCGATGGCGAGTTCACAGTGATCGAAGGTTCCCGCGCGCGACTGGCTTGGGCCGGTGACGAGAGCCACAGCTATGTGGGGCTGCGGGAGAAGTTGGAGCACGATGGCACGCTCGTGCCCACGCCCGATGGCTCGGCTATGCGCTTCACTCGCAACCACGTGTTTGCTAGTCCAAGCGCAGCGGCAGCCATCGTCGCCGGCCGCGCCGCCAATGGCCGCAAGGACTGGCAGGTCAAGGGCACGCAGACAAGTTATGGGCAGTGGGAAACCGAAGGAGTTGAGGAGGCGATGAGACAAGGGGTGAGCAATGAGTGATGTGACAGATTGAACAGAAAGCCCAGAACCGCGTGGTCGCGTTGTTTCGCGACCAGTAGCCTCAAGATCTTGGCAATTGGAAGTACCGCGATAGCAACTCGAATGTCCAGACTGAGTTGCTGACGCAGTCACCCACCGCCGACGGCGACACCTGCTTGTCATCCACTCATCACCACATGAAGCTGGCGGCGAACAACCCTACAGACCGATTCGCGACCAGCGTCCGCAGTGTGTCAGGCCGCGCGGCTACGGATCAACTCGGCGAGGTCCCGCGTCTCCTGGAAGAGCGGGAGGCTGGCGATGCGTTGGCCATGAAGGGCAGCAACCTGTGCGGGGATCCACTCGAGCATCTGCTGCGCCGGCCACTCAGGCCAGTACCCATCCTCGCTATCAGGAACTCGTGACAGGTCGAACGGTTCCTTGAGTCTCGGAACGGGGACCTCGGCTCCCTCGGTCGACGATGTCTTGCCACCTTCGCGGAGGACGCGCCGCTCGGGCTTATGCCCAAGTACCGAATCCGGTCCACGAAGCTGCTAGCTCCTGTGTCTGTTCCCGGGTGATAAAAACCAGCCCGCCATTGCTGACCCGTACACCAGTACCCGTGCGCTCATCGCCGTCCCTTCGGGTTCAGGCGGCCGATCTCTTCGACCGCCGGTACATCACGTTGTCCACGAAGTGTCGTTGGAGCGTGACCGCCTCGCGCGAGTTGCTCCGAATGGGCTGCAGGAGTTCTCGAAACCTGAGTCACCACAACGCCCTGAGAGCTTGTCAAATCAGACGAGCATATGGCTGGATGCACAGGCCTGTCCGCTTCCGCTCTCGGAAACGAGATCAGCTGTCGTTTCGGATGTACGTCACGCCGAAGGCACGAACCTGACGGAACTCCTGGCGCGTACCACCGAAGTCAAACCAGCCCCCTTCTTGCTTCTGGAAAATGTCCAGACCACGGCCGAGATTGATGCGCCACCCGTTGTCGGTGCGGATCCAGCGGTCGTGACCGCCGGGGTCCTTGGCCACGTCCACCTTGATCCCCTGCTGGGCAGCGCCCTGAACGATTTGGTTGAGCATCTGCAACTGCTTCTTCTGATACTCAGGATCCTCTTCGAGCAGGGTAAATAGCTTGAACGACACCTCGTCAGCGGGATCCTTCGCCGAAGCGATCAACGCCAGCAACTCGACCAGGTTGCGGCCCTGGTGACTCATCCGGATGTACGGGTCGTGCAACTCGATCTGTGTCGCACCACGCAGGTACGGCATGAACAGGGTCTCGTAGGAGACTCCGCGCTGGTTCTCGACGAAGTCCCGCTGTCCTTGGAACAGCTCCTCCTTGACCGAAGCCGTGACAGCCGCGGCGTCCGGTGTAGCCAGCTCAGCCACTTCCTCATCGACGCTCCCGGTGCCCGGCCGACCACGGTGGTAGTGCCCCGGGTACTCGTCTTCCTCCAGCGTGGTGACGGCCGTCCATTCGCCCGCCGGACGCTGGTAGCCGAAGTTCACCGCGGTCATGGTGTGGTCAATGCGCAGGATCTGGTCCTTCACGCGCTTGCGTCCTTCGACCGCGAAGCGCAGGACCTCCTCGATCTCCTCGGCCGTGGCATGCTCGTGCGGGTAGATCAGCTTCATCAGTCCGGAGAAGGTCTTGTGGATGCTGTCGCGGTCGCGAGTCGAGATGTCTGAGCCAAGCGTGAAGTACTGCTGGTAGCGGTCGGAGTAGTCAAGGTCCCGCATCGACTTGAGCACCTCGGCGATGTAGTCGACGACGAATCCGTATCCCGTGGAGAACATGTCGCCGCGGATCGTGTCGAATTCCCAGCCCGGGATATAGAAGTGCAGGCGGTCGAGGTAGGCCGAGTCGTGGTAGCTCTCGGGCAGTTCATCGAACAGGTCGGAGTGCTTGAGCATGTACGGCACGGTGTGCGAGGTGTTGCCCACGAACACCATTGATGCCTCCGCGCCGAGAGTCTCGACACCACGGGAGAACGACTTGTTCGCCATGTAGTTCTTCATGATGTCGACGAGCGCCTTGTCGGTGCGCTTCTTCTTGCCCGCGAACTCGTCGAAGGCAACCACGTCCCAGTAGCCGACGAGCCCGAGGCGACCGTTGGCGTTGTTGACGAACAGCTTGGGCACGGTGATTTCGCCGCCGGAGATCAGCATGCCGTGGGGCGAGAACTCCGAGTAGATGTGCGACTTGCCGGTTCCTTTCGGTCCGAGCTCAACGAGGTTGTAGTTGCGCTCGACGAACGGGATCAGGCGGACGAGCTGGAGAAGCTTGGCACGACGGCCGAACATTTCCGGGTTGAAGCCGATCGACTGGATCAGCAGATCAATCCACTCATCCGTCGTGAACTTCGCACGCGCAGACAAGTAGTTCTGGTAGTCGAAGTTCGACATCTGGATCGGCTTCAAGCTGCCGAGGATCCACGGCACCGCACGGACGTCGTCGCTGTGGAAGTACTCGATGTCGCACAGGCACCACACACCACTGACCAGCAGCTTCTGATTGGCGTTCACGGTGCTCGGGTCGACGAGAACTCCACTGATGCCGAGGTTGGCGAAGGAGGCCTGGTAGACGTCGTCCTTCTCGTTGAGGGTGACACTCACCTTGTCGATGATCCGGAAGCGGCCCTTCTCCCGAATGCGCGACTTGACCAGTTCGGACTCGTTGCGGTGCACGTAGTGCTGCGCCAGGATGTCTCGCACCTTGTCGATGCCTGCCTGGATCGTGGCCTCATCGTCAGAGGCCGCGTACTGACCGAGCAAGTACTCCAACACGTACGAGGGCACGATCGCGTTGCCCTTGACCGCCTTGACCAGGTCCTTCCGGACCACGGCGCCGGCGAAGTGCTCGTTGATCGTGCGATCCAGATCGCTGGGCTGCCCTGTCGCTTGCGGTGCCTCGTCTTCCAGAACGCCCTCGATGGGCGCGGCCGGGGTCAGGTCGATGTTCTCGCTCATCATCGCTCCTTTAGAAGTCAAAGTCTGTTGTAAAGGAGCGTTTGATCGTGTACGGCACGCTCTTGTACTTCTTCCACTGGTCAGTGCCGTCGATCGGCTCCAACAGGCGGAATTCCACACTCTGGTTGTTAGCGTCGTCCGCGTCCTTGCTCAGCAGGAGCCGAACGCTCTGGAACCGGTCACGCCCCTGGTCGCTCTCCGAATCGAACATCATCTCCTGTTCGTTCGAGATCAGCTGATCCCCGAAGTAGAGCCCGGCACGCAACCGTCGTGCAGGACGCTGCGGTTCGACCTTCATCGACTGGTAGAGCTTGACGACAACCTGACCCGTTGTGATCTTGTCCGACTCTGGGTGGATGTCGACGTTGAGCGGCTCGACCGTGTTCGAGCGTCTCTTGTTGATCGAGACGACCGGCACCACGATCTCCTGGAGCGATGCTCCCCCGTGCACGAACTGGAACCCGGCACCTGGCTTGACGATCCGGTGGATCGAATTCGGAATCTGCACCTCGAGATCGCCGGCCAGCCCCAGCTGCTCCGGTTGAAAGATCCGAAGCCCGGAGTCCTTCTTCAGACCACGGCCGAGCACGTAACGGCGCTTCTCCGCCACGATCTGATCACCTTGCGGCTTGACCGTGAGGTTGAACTGCGGTGCCAGTTTGGAGCGCTGATAGAGGAACCCGTGGTCCGCGGTGACAAAGATGTTCGTGGCGTTTGCGTTGGCGAGCTTCTTCACGATATCGACCAGTTGATCGAGTGCTTCTGCTACTGCCGAAAAGGTGCGGTGCTCCGACTTCGCGCTGTCTCCCGTGGCGTCGATCGTGTCGTGGTAGATGTAGAGCACCTGGTGGGATGAATACAGTTCTCGCCGCTCGGCAAGTTTCATCTCCACGAAGTCCTTCGCCTGTACAACCACGCCGCCCACCGCGTTGAGGATCTTATTGCGGTTCGCAGAACCATCGGACTTCACACCGTCGACCAGAACCGGATCACCAGTCGGCGAATGAGCCAGCATCTTGTGCGGTAAGAGCGCCGCCATGCCCAGCTGTGTGTAGCTGGGCAGCACGCCCAGTAGTGCCTCGATCTTGGCCTCGTACCTGTTCTCACCACGGATCTTCGAGGTCAGCTCCTCAGCAACCTCGAAGCGCATCGCATCAGAGATCACGACGACAGCCTTTTTGTGACCGCCCTTGGTGAGCTTCGCGACATATTGCTCGTAGAACGAAGACTGAGAGGTCACCGCAGGCGTACACCACTGCTCGATCGCATCGACCTGCTGCTGCCAGCTCATGCCGAGCGGGGCGAGGAAGTTCGTGACGTAGGCAGCCTCGACCTGGTCCGCCAGCTCGTCGAGCGGCTGCTTGAACTCGGCCGTCAGGTAAGCGTGCGTGAACTGGCGGTAGAGCTGATCGATACGGAACAGCTCGTCGCGGTAACGCGTAATCCCCTCGTCGAAGCTGGTGAAATCCACTCGGCAGGTGCGAATCGCGGGGAAAAGCTCAGCGGCGGCCGCTAGTGCCTCGTAGAGGGTGGCGTAGTCCTCGAACCAGAAGCTGTCGCGACGGCGTGTGCTGATGGCGTCGAGGACATCGCGTTGCGGCATCGTCTGGTTGACGATCCCATCGACCAGACGTCGGATAGTCTCCCGTTCAGCGGCTTCGAAAATGTCGGCGTCAGTCAGTACATCCCACGGGATCTCTGCGACTTGCTCCTGGTATCCGAGATCATTCTCGGTCTTGCGGGCGAGCTCCTTGATCGCGCGAGCGCTACGTTTGGAGTCGCGGAAGCTACGGAAGTCGATCGCGAGGTTACGGGCGCC
The DNA here is from genome assembly GCF_001613085.1 of Nocardia salmonicida NBRC 13393. Classification (GTDB taxonomy): domain Bacteria; phylum Actinomycetota; class Actinomycetes; order Mycobacteriales; family Mycobacteriaceae; genus Nocardia; species Nocardia salmonicida. Next base: position 29,554 of record NZ_BDBR01000062.1, on the reverse strand, counting down.
GTTAGACGCGGTGACGTCGAAGCCATCGTGAGCCCGCCGGAACATCCACAGAATGAAGCCGGGCACTGTCGGCGACTCGGAACGGTACCCATAGATGTGCTTTGCGCCACACCAGTGAAAGTCGGCAAGCCCGTACTCGGACACGGCGTCGAAACCGGCCGAGCTACCGTCCGACTGCTGGACCAGCAGCGTACGCGTGAGCTCGGAGAAGCTGTGTTCCTTCTGACCGATCGCGACAGCGCACATCTTTGCCCGGACCGTCACAAGGTCATCGCTTGGCGCGAGCAGCGCCTTCAACTTGTCGACAAACGTGGCATTCGCGAAGAATGAGGCGTGCTCGGCGATGAGCGCGTCAGCGCCAGGCAGGGTCAGCCCCAGGCCAGCACATATGAGCGCGTCACGATCTGCCGTGAACGCCGGACCGTAGGCCAACTCGATATCGAGCAGCCAATTACTCACCCCTTCCGCGACGGCTCCGCAGCGGTAGAGCAGGAACTGAGTTATCGTGTCCTGGCGGAGCACACGATGCTTGGCGGCGAATTCGTTATCCTCGATACGCAGCACGGTGATGCCCTCCGGCACGTGGCTGTCGAGGTCAGCCGCGTAACCACCGTCGGGGTCGTGCCACACGACGATGCGTTGCTCGGCGAAGCGACCTGCCAGGTAGTCGGAGATCGTCGGCGTCTCGCTCATTAGTCGTCCTCATCGTCGCGGCCTGAGCCTAGTTCGGGGCGCGCAACCTGTTCCTGGGCTGCGCGGTAGATCTGCGCGATTCGCCGCTCCAGTTCCAGCTTTGGTCGTTGAGCTGTCCGGGCGCTGCAATGGCCGCAGCTCAAATGCTGCGACAACGTCGCTAAACTCTCCAGTGCGTCTCCGGTCCAGCGTTCCTGGAGCACCTCGGTGTCAATGAGATGACCGATCTCCCAGTTCACCTGGGTCAACGCCGCATTCGCCTGAGCAGCAACTGCCGTACGGTTCTGCTCGACCAACGCCGAGAGACCCGCCCGAACAGATCCGCCGCGCTGGTATCACCGACGCGTTCCAGGTCACCCATCGGATACCTCCAGACCCGTGATCTTCCGTACAGCCGGGTAGAACTTCGAGTAGTTCACCTTCACCCCGTCGTCGAGGTCGATCTCTACTCTCTGGATATCCAACTGGTAGAGGACGTCGTGCTCGTAGTCACGGAGTTCGGCGAGGATCGCGCGGAGGCGATCAGCTTCCTTCTGCTCTTTCGCCGATACGCCACCAGCAGCGGCTTCCTCAGCGCGCTGGAACGCGACCTCGAGCTTGGCTCGGTATTCACGGAGGTACTCGTTCAGGACGGTCGAGACTGTTGACGGTGTGTAGCGGTGGAGGTAGACCAGCGCGTTGAATGATCCCTTGGGCGAGGAGAACATCCAGTAGATCGGGCGCTTTTTGTAACGCTGCACATGGTCGTCGTAGAACGTCGACTTCGCGACGCTCTTGCCGGACGGATTCGACGTCGCGATGAAATAGTCCCGAATCGCCTTCACACCCAGTGATTCCTCGACAAAACGCAGGTTCTCCTCGAAGTGCTCCGCACCGAAGGCGGTACGCATGAACTGACGGAAGCGCTCCACGATGTCGTCCTCGAACCAACCGTCGTCGACGAACGGGATGACGTTGTCGGCGTCGGGCTCGAACGTCGGCGACGACACCTTCGCGAGATAGTCCTGAAGCGTCGCACCCTGGTCGGCAAGGATCAGTCCTGGCTCGTCGAGACTGTAACGACCGAACATGCAACCAACGGCGTAGGAGATCAGCTCTGCTACGACGTCAGCACGTTCCAAAGCCTCGTACTCGGCGTCCGACTTACCGGGGCCGTATCGAAATTCAACATTGCGAGTGAGTGAAACGCGGTGGAGCGGAACATCGACCGATACCTCATCTGCTAATCCGTACGCCTCAGCGACGACGCGGTTGTTCTCCCTCTCTCGAGTCTGTTGCTCGCGAGAAGTCTGAGATTGGTCCGACGACCAAACCCCATAGCGTCGAGCAAGGGGGCCGCCGACAAGCGCGGAATTAAATAGCGAAGGACGTTGGAATTCCCACGATGTTTCGAAGTCATCCCAATCACTCCGTGAGGTATCAATCAGATCCTGAATCGACTCACTAGCGGCAGCTTTGATTGACTCGGAGTCTATGATCGGGACTGCCCCAATGTTGATAGGCTGAAAATTAAGTGTCGGCGAAATTGCTGCGAGAATAGCGTCTGCAGTTGTAGAATTTAGAATCAAGGCCGGAACAGATAGATCTCGGCCAGAAAATAGCGTGCAACCACCGTTATCGAACGCGGCACCCTCAGGCGTAAACCGCATCGACAGTCCCCCTGACGTTACTGTCCCCCAGGTCCAACCAGATCGTCCGAAGTAGCGGCTTCCACTGCGCGTTCGCATCTCGGTTCCAGCATGCCGCCAGTCCACCAAGAACTCACGGTAGCCATACCATTTACGAAATCCGCCACCCTTGTTGTAAGCGTTCCAAGTGCCATTCCGGAACTCAGTCAACGATGTCCCCCGCTGAGACACTTCCCACCACCCGCGCAGGAACCTCGCGTTGTCGCCAGTGTCCATTCCCTTCCGCGGTTCTGCGCTCAACCGCAATGGTTGTCCAGTCGTGAAGGTTGTACGCATAACATCAGAGAGCCAGTACGCAATCGGTGAGCCAGGAACCTTGGCGAAATCCTCGGATGATGCGGCAAACCGCCACTCGCAGTCAATTCTCTGCGCAGCATCAAGCAAAACTGTCCTTTTCGCGGCTTCGTTCTGCCCATTAACCGCCCGAACAAAATCTGCTAAGCGCGCGGTTTGCCGACCAGGTTCGAGTACGAAAGCAGTCGTAGACACGACGGCACCGGGGATCGAATCGAAAGCCCGTTCGCCAAGATGGACCATAGAAACTGGCGGGCTGGAGCGGACAATTCTCTGCCTTAGATCCTCATAGGATGAGATGAACATCCAAGACTGCATCGTGATCATGGCGGTAGCGCCGTGCTTTGCCGTCAGTGCCAGACATCGCTGAATGAACATCGCAAAGAGATCAGACTTCGATTCTTTGTACTCCGCCTTGGCGAACTCGGTAAGCCGAGTATCCATATTCTTACTGCCCATGTAGGGCGGGTTTGCCACCGCGATCGCGTACTCGCGACTGAGGACCGCAGCCTGCTCAATAACATTTCTAGCCACTTCGAGAGTTCGCCAATGGAAGATATCGCCGTCGTCGTCAAGCGCGGCCAATACGGCTTCCGAGCGCTGCGTCTCTTCGGCGGCCGGTTGGATTAGCGCACCGAGTCGGTCGGCGTCGCTGAACTGGTTCCAGAACGCCTCCTCCGCGTGACGGTCGCCATCCTTGGTCACCAGGAAGTCCAGTTCATCGGACCCGAACGAGATCGGTTCGATCACGCAGATCTTAGGCTTCACCTGCGAACGAGTGAAGAAGCGCCGGTCGCTGTCGCGTGCCTTCATGGTGAGGGCGAACGCTGCCAGAGATCCTGCGCGGGGGTCGATCTCGGTGCCGTAGAGATTATGAGCGAGGATCAGGCTCGGGATCTCCGACGGCGCGATACCGTCTTCTTCGTAGATTGCGTAGAGCAGGTCAAATGCGTAGGTGAGCATATGGCCCGACCCGCAGGCCGGGTCGATCACCGTCAGCTCTTCGGGGCCGTTGATCTTGAGGAAGTCGGCTTCCTCGTCTACCGGGGCGATGTAGTACTCCATCCGGTCGACGAGCCGCGAGGTCGGCCGGTTGAGCATCCAAAGTCGGCCGAGCGAGTTCTCAACCAAGTAGCGAACAATCCAGTGTGGTGTGAAGAGCTGGGTTGCCGCCGGGATCTCTTCGGCGCCGGCCTTTTTGTTCTTCTTGAAACCGGCGAAGACTTCGTCTTTCCGCTCGGAGATGTAGAACTGGTAGAGCCATCCGATAACCTCGACGTCCTTGCAGACGTCCTCCGTAAGCACTTCGCGGGCACACGACAGAATCGCGCCGTCGGCAAGTAGCCCTGAAGGTACGAGCAGTTCGGTGTAGTCGCCTTCACGCTCGAACATGAAGGGCATGGCCTTGTTCCAATGCCGACAGTACTCAGTCAAGAGCAGCGCGTAGGCCTCCCCCTCAGCGTCCGTGCTGCGACGGGTTCCGTCGAGAAGCCCCAGGATCGCGTCAGCCGTGCGACCGCTGGTGACTACATCGGTATCGAGGTGTCCCCGCTTGGCGTCGGCGAGGATCTCCGGCTGGCCGTGGTCGTGTCCTTGCACTGGTGAGACGATTCCGGCGCTCGTGTAGCCTCGGGCATCCATATAGCGCAGTGCGATGAGCCGGTTGAACCACGTGTATGCGACCTTGTCGATCACATGCTTTTGGCCGTGCTTGGCGATGTCCCTTTCGAGTCGCTTCACCGGCTCGCTGCGCTCGCTCCGTGCGACCGAACCAGCAGCGAGCACCGCCGAAGCCTGAGCCTCAACCGCGGTTAGCAGTTCTCGGCGGGCTTGGGTGGCAAACCGCTCCAGGGACTTGGTATCCATGTGTGCTTCTCTTCCTCAGAGCGTGATGCGCTTGTTGTCGTTGATCGTGGCGAGTAGCGTAGCGCGCAGTTTGTCGAGGTAGGCGTCGACGTCATCCGCGTTTTCGAGGACCTGACCATTGCCCGGCAGCGCCAGTTTCTTGATCGACACGGTCTGCTTGACCGGTACCGAAGCAGGCGTCGGGGCTGGGTCGTTGCCGGGCTGCGGGTTCGGTTCGGTGTTCGGAACCGACGCGGACTTGGCGGCTTCCAGCTCGTCGATAATCTCCGGGTAGATCGTGTCGGCAAAGTGAGTTGCGAGATTCCTGATCGCCGGGATCTGTGTCTCCTGCTGCACCCGGTCGCGCACCACCTGCGCTTTACACCTCACCGATTGCTGGGCGGTGTCGGTTGCGTCAGCGTAAGCCTTACTTTGTGGCACTTGGCACCAGTAGTCGTTAATCTCGTCGGAAGCGGCGGTACGTGCAGCGTCGATCAGGTTGTGCAGCTGCTGTTCCAGATCGTTCACCGCGACACCGAGCTGCTGGGTCTTGTTGCCACGGAAGATTTGGGCGTCTTCCAGCGCGAACGCGACGACGTCGGTGGCGCCGACGGGCAGGTGGCCGATATTGGACTGGTTGTTCTGCATGAAGGCCAGAGCGTTTTCGAATATGGCGCCCTGGCTGCCGTTCAAGAAAGCCTTGATCGGGTCGATCACGTCGTATTTCGCATCGAGCAGGTCATCGGCGTCACGGAAGTCGGTGATGAACCAGTCCGCCTTGTGCTCGGTCAGGTCGGCGAGAATCTGAATCGGCTCGTCCAGCTGATCGATGAACGCGAACCGTGAAGCTGTACGCAGGGTTTTTAGCTCGGCGAGTTTGGCTTCCAAGCGCTCTTTGCCGGCCCGCGCAAGATCCAACGGGTCCTTGGCGATCCCCCCGTCGTCGGTGAATGCCACGACGAACTTGCGGAAGGCGTTCACGATCTTGGGATCGAACACACGCTGCGGCGCGACGACCATCGCCGAGTAGCTCTGCGTGTTCCGCAGTGCACCAGTGATCTCGGTACGGGCCAATACCTTCCCGTTCAGTTGGACCTCGATCTTCGACTGTCCGGCAAGGTAGGCGACGACTGCAGCGACCGACCACTGGTCCCAGCCGAACGGTTTGGCCGTGTAACGATCGACGAGCTGTCGCATGGTGACTTGCTCATGGCGCTTCCCGCGCAGCTCCAGGTGACCGAGTACGTCTCCGCCAGGAACGTCCAGGACGCTGGCGGCCTGCTCGAACAAGACGTCAGCTGCGGGGTTCACAAATCCGTTCAGGCTCTGCTCGGCGAAGGTCTTGCCGGCGAGCATCCCGAGATTCGTATAAGTCGCGGCGATGACCCGCTGGAACCCTTCGTTGATACGGACCTGCGCGTCAGCCGAGCTGACGTCCAGTGCGCCAGCGTTGTGGATCAGCGTCGAGTTACCGACTGCATTACGCAGCCGTTCGACAATCTCCTTTTCCCGTTCCGCGTTCTGGGTGCCTTTCGCTTGCAGGATCATCTGCTCGATGGCAGTGCGGCTCGACGCCTGGGCACGCTTGACGTACTTTTCTGTCTTCAGCAGCAGCCGCAGGTCACCAAGGATGCGGTTCGCCTCGGCCGGGAGAACAACGCGCAGTTCATCAAGCCCGGCGCTGTGGGCCTTAATCTGCTCCAGACTGAACTCGGTTTCGGGGCTGGTGAAGTGGAGCGACAGCTCATACTGCTTGCCGTACGGACTACCGTCGAGCTTGTATCCGAAGGGGAAGTTCTGCCCGTTCTTGTAGGCAGTCTTGGTCAGCTTGACCACGGACTCAGCGAGCAGCTTATTGAGTTTTCCGGAGACCTCGGAGTTGTCGATGTCGACGCTCTTGATCTCCTGCTCGATCTTCTGCTCTTCGTTGGTTAGATAGTCATACAGGTCACCGTTGCGCTGGATGTAGGTCTGCGCCTCCAGTGCGTTGAGGGCCGCGCTGACGTCCTTGCCCAGCTGGGTGAGGTCCCTACCGAACTGGTCGTAGACGAGCACGGTCAGGTTGCGGGCGGTGGCTTTGAAGGTATCCACATACTTGACCAGGAACAGCGCCTTAAGCAGCTTGACGGCCAATGGAGGCAGCGAGGAGCTGCGCTCTGCATCGTTGATTGCCCGCTGGTTCGCGGACTTCAGTGAGGCGCGGATGCCCTCGAACATCTGGTCGAAGGAAGCGAGCGTTCCCAGAGGTCTTTCGGCCAGACCGGTGGCGACCTGCTGAACAACGCCGAGCATGGAGCGCTCACCGACAGAGCTGTTACGGCCTTCGAAGAGGTCGTGGTCGCTGATGCTTTCGATCGCGGACTGGAACAGCGGGAACTGGTAGCTCACGAATGGGTAGGTGCCCACGAAGTGGGACTCGTCCCGGTAGTTCGGGTAGTGACGTCCCTCGACGAAGTCGAACAGCGTCTTGAAGTTCGCGTGCTCGGCGCCATAGATCGCCGCGACCTCATCGGTGGCGGACTCGGTCTTGGCGAGCAGTCGCTTGCGGATAACCTCCTCGACATCCTGGCTGGTGAGTTTGAGCCGGTTCTTGAAGCGTGCCTGAATCTTGGAGAAGTCGTTGGCCTGCTGCTTGGTGCGGTTTCCGCCGACCTTCTCCATGTCCTCCTGCGAGGTGACGAAGATCCACGCTCGCCCTTTGCATTTCGTGGCAAGGGACTCGGCGATGGTCTGGAGGTTCAGCATGAGCTGGGTGTTGGTGCCGATGAACTGGCCGACCTCGTCGACGAAGAAGTTCAGCCGGTATCCCTCAGGTTGCCGACCCAGCCAGGCGGCGACCTCGTCGGCGAAGTCCTCGATCGAGACCTTGTAGTTCTGGCTGTACTGGCGGATGATGCCAGGGCTCTCGGAGCCGTTGACCTCGGCAAAGGCCCTGTCGATATTCCCTGTTTCCAATGCAGACTGTTCACGGCCCCGCAACCACGGAATCCCTGCGAGGCGCTCGAAGGCGGCCTTGAACGCGGAGTACTGACCGCGGGAGTCCAAGTCGCGTTCGAAACTTGCGATGTGTCCTTGATTGCCGTAATAGCCGCGGGACTCGTCGAAGATCTTCACGAAAACCTTGAGCAAGGCGTCGTTCTGGTCCTTCGATATCAGCGTGGCCTTCTGGTCGATGTTGAACAGCAGACTCTTGGCCGCGATCCGGTCGGCCTTCTCGATCAGGGCAGGCAGGAACGCGTCATCGGCCTTGTCCCGGAACTGTTCCGAGACCTGAGCTCGCGGATACTCGTGGCCGTCGATATCACCGAGCAAGTGGGCGAGCATCTTCAACAGGTGCGACTTACCGGAGCCGAAGAAGCCGGAGATCCACACGCCGTTGGCGTTCGTGTAGTTGGTGTAGGCCTCCAGAACATGTTCCACGCCCTTCGCGGCCTCGTTCGTAAGGACATACTCCTCCACCTCGGTGGCGAGCTGGGAGGTATCGTCGGCCTTGATGACACCCTCGATCGCTCGGTCAATCCGCTTGCCGAAGATCTCGTTGATCGTGCGCACGCTCATGCTTCTTGCTCCAGAATGTCTTTGGCCCGGTAGTAGCTGTCTCTGGCACCGAGGTTCAGTACGCGCAGCTGGTGGCCTGCTGTCTGAGTGAACTCATAGGCCCCTGGGAACCAGGCGAGCATCGGGCGCCCGACCACGACGCTTTGCAGGTTCTCTAGCACCGTGTGGGTGCGGATAAAGGGGAATACCTCACCGATGCCGGTGAGGAAGACCATGTCGCTGGGCTGTACATCGAGCCGCGCACGAATGGCGGGCGCGAGGTGATCGTGCGGGTCGAGCATGCCCTGCAACACCTCACGGAACTCCGACTTGTCCATCGTTGGCTCGAGGTCGAGTACGCGCGCCCAGACACCGCGGTTCTGCAACAGCTCCACGGCAAGGTCGTAGAGGTTGACTTCCACGACGCTGAGACCATCATCGCTTTGAAGCCTAGTCTGCACACGGTCACGCATGCCTTCGACGTCAAGTCCCCAGGCAGGCGGGAAGTGGTAGATGAAGAACGGGACTTCCTTGGACAGGCCTTCCATCTTGCGGAACCGTTCACTGCGCAGCACGTCGTACACGTGCTTCTCGTCGCTGACGAGGTCCCGCTGGGTGGTTCGCATCGCTACACCTCGTGGTTGAACTGGCTGATCGGCGTCGTGGTCGGAAAGAACCGGACGTCGCTCGGGGTTCGGTGGCCGAGCACCTCTACGACACGCGCGGAGAGCACCGCAGGGATAATATCCCCGCTCGTGGTACGCAGTCCCGCCTCGTGGAGCATCCGGAAGAGGGTCTGGCGGAGCTTCTGCCTGGTGGAAGGTTTCAGTTCGTCTAGTTCCGGGTGCCACAGGCTCTTGCCGGTCAGGAAGCGGTTGAGGTCCTCGGCGCTGAGTGTGGGAGTCATCAGCAGGAAGCGTTCGCGGAGAACTTCTTCGGCGAAGTCGCCGATAATGTCGTAGCGACGGCAAGCCGCAACCCACATGAGCTGACGCTGCTCGGTGGGACTCGCGTCGGTCAGCAGTTCAAGCTCACTGTTGCTCAGCACGGAGAGTCGTTGAACGGTCTCGCGGGTGACACGAATATTCGAGGAGAATGTGCGAGCTTGCAGCCGGTTACCTTCCACAACCTGGGTACGAGTCTCATCCCAGGAACCGCAGGCCAGATATACCTCGGCGGCCACCTCCCCCTCGCGGGTCAAGAGACCGCCGCTCGAGAACGACAAAGCATAACGTGATCCTGGATGGTGAGTCACTACCACAGGGCCTCCTTCCTGTTTTGAGCAGTAGATCAACCTATCCGAGACCACCGACATTTGTGTCGTCGGTCCCCGCGCAAGTCGTCAAACCGAGTTCGCCGCGCATCCGCGGCGCACCCACGTGTCGACCTCGCTGGCCTGAACCTTCAAAGCTGACCGACCTAGTGCGCAGGCATCCCACGTTCGGCAATCCAGGTGTCGACGATGTCATTCTTGACGCCGAGGTGGGCGGCGCTGTCATCAGCTGGCAACCACGGTTCGCTGACGCCGCAGGACTGGGGTTCCCCGAACCGGGAGCTACGACCGGGAGGATAGGTGACCAGCGAAGTGGTGTTGGCACCGATACCTGGAGATGCCCGGCGACTCATAGATTGTCACCAACGAAGTGATCCACCCCCGATAGGAATTGTTCTATCCTGGCGCCCGAAGCTGGAAGATACGGGCGGTACTCTGCGACAGCGAAAACATAGCTCCACGCATACAGGCGGCTCGGCGTCAGCAGCGGGTGAGACGCCAGATCACCCAGCCTCTCAACGATGGTGCGGGGCCCGTCCTGGACCGCCACCCACAGCGCAGCTTCGGCATTCACGTCACCGACCGCACCGAGCGGGTCGATCGTGTACCAGAGGTCGGGACCTTGCAGGATGTTCTTGGCTTGCAAGTCGGCGTGAAGCACGTGCCGTCGTTCAGTCGTGATCAACAGTCGCTCAAGCACACGCTGTGCCTCCTCGAGGTGCCGATCGATCGCAACCCTCTCGACATCCTCGACGAACCGCGGATCATCGAATCGCTCTCTTGCCCAAGCTATTCGCATCTGCACAACGTCGGCAAGGTCTTTCAACACCGGCGGTTCGGGCAGGTCGGGAGCATTGAGCCTGCTGAGCAGTGTTGCGAAACTGGCCGATTCACCGGGATCGCTGCCAGGCCAAACGACAGTGCCGGGGATGACCCGGGTCATCAAGAAGACCCCGGTGTCGATGTCGTGTTGCAGTACCGAGGGTGCCGCGTTGCCAGCCGCCCATCGGTCAATCATCCGCATCTCGGTGTTGCCGGCCTCCAGATCGACAGGGATCTTCAGCACCGCCGCTCGACCGGTCTCGACCTCAACGCAGTAAGCACAGCACGACATCGCACCGTTCTCCGCGATGCTTTCCAACTCCAGACCCCACCGCTCGGCGTAGTAGCCGAGTCGGTCGGGCAACGCACCGAGCCAGGCGCGGCCGTCCTGCTCACCGCGCAGGAAGATGATCGCCGCTTCGAGCCGTTCGGGAATTGTCGGGACGTTCATCGAGACAGCACCTCCTTGATTCGGTGGGTGACACGGTCCACGTCGTTCTCATCGTTATAGATGTGCATTGCTAGCCGCAGCAGGCATTCTCCCTGGGCGCCCTGGCCGACCCATGCTCGGATCTCCGCAGCCTGCAGCAAATCCTTGACCTGCAGAGGGTTCGCTCCGTCGAGAATGAAGGCCCGAATGCGGGGCGGCCGGAATTCCGGTGCCGACGTGTACCTCGCCCCGGAGTCTGCCATTGCGTGGTCTGCTATGTCTGCGAGCTTCTTGCAGCCGTCGATCAGTCCATCCGATTCCCATTCGCCCCATTGCCCGATCGCTGTCTGCACGCTGAGACGTGGGACCGGATCGAACGTGCCCGGCCAGGAGAATCGCTCGACCAGGCTAGACGAATCCCAAGTCAGCGAGACTTCCGCGGGACGGATGAGGGTGTCGAGGTCTGAAGCAAGCCAGAGGAATCCGACGGGCCGCAGCGTCGGAAGCCACTTGTGCAGAGTCCCGAAGACCGCAGATGCACCCCACTGCCTGGGTTTCAGCGGAATGTGTCCGGGACCGTGCGCCGCATCGACGATCAATCGCGCGCCTCGCTGTGCTGCCCAGTTGCCGAGTTCGGACATCGGCAGTTCGATAGCGGTCGACGAGGTAATGGCGCTGACCTGTAGGTAGTCGACTGGACCAGGTACTCGTGCATCGAGTTCGGCCAAGAGGTCGGTAGTCGACTCGAAAGGCATTGGTACCGACACTGAGATGAGGCTGGCGCCCGCCTTCGCACAGGCTATCTCCCAAGCGCGGCGTATTGATGAGTACTCGACATCGAGGATCACCACAACGCTGTTCGACGACAGCGGAACCGAAGTAATGATCGCGGCGGCCGCTGATGTCGCGTTGGTGCACAACGTCATTCGATCCTGATCGATCCCCAGCGCACGAGCCACATCGGCTGTTTGCACCTCGAGTCGAGCGGTGAGCTCAGCGCCGAGATGAACAGTCGGGTCCGATTCGATTTCGCGGCGAAGGCGTTCCCCTTCTTCGATTACGCGCAGCGAGCCCAGCCCATAGGACGCGTGGTTGAACTGAATGATGTCCGCACCCAACGGAAACTGTGCGACTGCAGCGGTTTTCATAGCAACCCGCCTCTCAGCTGCGCCAAGCTCGGCACATCGAACCGGAAAATGGCGTCGGCTGCTTGCGCGTCCTCCTCGGGCACGCCCAACACGCTGACAGCGAACGAAACCGGATCCCAGACCAAAGGGCGTTCACGGAGTCGTTCGACCAGCCCCCGCAAAAGCTGACGAGACTCCACGAGCAGAAAGTCTTCACCGGTCGCACGCGCAAGTTCGTCGAGAAACTCGCCTCCGGCCACCGGGCCGTGCTGCCACTCGATCTCGGCCAGCTGGCAGGCAAGCGTTGTCGAAATCCGTCCTGCCGCCGAGTTCTGGCTGATGTCGGTGAAAACCGCGAAAGCGTTGGCGGCGTTCGGGAACTCGCCCCGCAACCCCAGCACACGGCTGAGGTCACGGACGTGCGGCGGGTTCTCACTGGCCACCCCGGAGGTCTGCGACATCTCACGCAACTGGGCAAGCAGCTGAGCCGATCGCTCAAGCTCCAAGCAGGCCATCGTCTTCTTGCTGAGCCAGTGCACGGCTTCGTACTCGGCATACGGATGTCCGGCCGCAGCCGCGACATCAATCGCTTTCTGCAGCCACTGTTCAGCCTCCATCGGCTGAAACGCGGCCAGGTGCGCAAGCCCTCGGTGACCAAAAGCTCGGGATTGCACTTCGGGGTCCGCGGACATCGCCGCGACCTGGTCACACAGGTCGATGCACTGCACGCAGTCCTGAACCGGCCCACACAGCGCGACCTCGGCGTAGAGGTTCAACGTCTCCGCGAGCAACCCACCGGGTTCTGGATAGGCGACGGCCAACTGGTCGAGTACGTCCACCGTCTCCGTCCAGCGGCAGGTCATGCGCAGGGTTCGCGCCCACAGCAGTCGTACATGTGCCACCAAGGTGGGATCCGCCGTCGCAGCATCAGGAAGTTCGAGCGCGGCTACACACGCGTCCACTCCCCCGACGTGGTCGCCGCCGGCAGCGAGACATTCGGCCAGTAGTGCGAAGGCATCGAAGCTCGGTGCGTTTTCGACTGCGATCCGTGCGAGGTCACGCGCTTTCGAGACTGCTCCCAGCGCGAACTGACGTCGCGCGGCTTGCAACGCGAGCGGCCCGGCCTTCGCGCTGTTGCGTGCTTCGACAGCGACCGCTGCGGCACGCACCCACAACTCGTCGTCCCAGTCCTGCTCAGCCTCGATGATCTGCAGCAGTTTGGTGTGGTGGCGCCGCCACCGTGGTCCGTTGGCCACGCCGCGTTCCCGCAATACCTGCGCGAAGAGCGGGTGATGAATGCGGTAGCGGTCGTACTCATTTCGTCGATCGGCCGGGCGGACGAGATCGTGCTCGTCGAACAGAACGTGCAGTCGCTCGAAGACATCGTCGATGTCGAGCCTGGTGAGTTGGGCGAGGTAGTCGACTTCGAAGTTGTAGCCGATCAGTGCCGCCGTCTCGAGCAGCCGCTGATCCTCGGAGGACAAGTAGGACAGTCGATCCTCGATGACAGCCGTGATCTGACGTGGAGGGAGATGACCATTACGTTGGTTCACGCGCGCCAACGACTCCGCGAACAGCGGATTACCCGCGCTCAACCGGACGATCCTCGATACCGCATGTGACGCGATGCTCGGACCGGCGACGGTTCGACGGACCAGCTCCTCAGTGTCTTGCGGCGACAGTCGCGGCAGATCGATGACCGGTGTATCGGGAAGATATCGGCACAGTCGAAAGACCGTTCGTTGCAACGGATGCGTCTGCTCCACTGACTTCAATTGATCGGAGCGGTACGCAAGGACCAGGACGAGTGGGCCCTTCACCCGCAGCGCGATCGTTGTCAGAAGGTCGATGGTCGCGGTATCCGCCCAATGCAGATCATCGAGCACCATCAGGAGCGGAGTATCGGTGACGATGTCCTCGATGAGGCGGAGTAGCTGGTCGAGGCGGCTGTCCATCTCCGTCCGTTCACCGCCACTCGCTGCGTAGGACTGTCCGGTTCGGACGCCAGCTGCGAGCACCTGGCCAACGACCGGCACAGATTCGATCCAGTCGGGTGCGTTTTCTTTGAAAGATTGGGTGATTCGATGCCAGCGGGACGGCGAACTCGATCGTTGCGCAGAAGCTGCCATCGAGCGCAGGCACTCGCGCACAGCCTGGAACGAATCCGAGGCGAGCGAATTCAGCATCGCCTGGCCATAGCCGGTCAACAGGTGCGCAGCGCTGTGCCGGACGGCAGCCTCGTGAGCGAACGTCGTCAGCAGGCTCGTCTTTCCGACCCCCGCCTCGCCTCGCAGGACGATAATGCTCGCCTTCTTCTGCTCGACCGACTGATCGACGGCCCTCAACAACAGCGCCAGTTCATCGATTCTATCCACCAGCGGGGCTGGTGCGGCTGTCCCCGGCAAAGCGTTCCCCTCGCTTATGGTCCTTGTGCTACGCACATGGCTTTGCACGCATCATAGATGGATAGGCCGTCTGATCGAGAGCTGTTGTGGTGCCATAGGATTGGGCGAACGTCCAGCAGCTACGAGGACGCCTCCTCGAGGTGCTTCATCAGTACATCGAAGGTCGGCGCATCGGGCCACGAGGGGGTCAGATTCCCGACACGAGCCCATCCCCAACGGCGATACGCGCTGTAGGCCCTGTCGTTGTCAGGCTCGACCAGTAGCGTCGCGCGGACTTCACTTCGACCCTTGAGCAGCTCATCGTGAAGCTCGCGGGCGATGCCTCGTCCTGCATAAGCCTGGTCGACCATGATCTCGCTCAGCGCGAAAGTCCTCGCACCACTTTCCTCGATGAATTCAGCCATGTCTGAGGCGGAGTCATTCAGTCGGAGACCTACCCACCAGGCTGTTTTGGGCGTCAGCGGCCATCCCCAACTCTGGCCGACCGCAACATCGTCCAGGTAGGCAACGACGAGTTCGAAGCCGCTTCCCCGTGCGGGGTCGGTGTACGCATCGAAGCGCTGCATGAACGCTTCCGGTGAATCAAAGGCGTGTCCCGATTCGATGGCATCACGGTAAGACCGGCGAAAGACATCCTCCACGACGTCGTGACCTTCGCGCGCGGCAGCAGCCGTGTAGTGCGTGAACCGCAAGCCGTTCACGCTATCGAGACCTTCCGATCGAGGTGGTCGTAGCGGTCAGCGAAGCCAGCGGCCGTGGCCGCGTGAAGTGCTCGAATCGGCGCCATCGCGCGCAGAGTACGAGTCGATCCGATCACGTCGAGAGTCGCCAGCACTGATTTTCCCTCGGCGAGAGCTCCGCGCGTATCCCCCGCTGAGGCAAGGGTTGCCGCATACCATGCGCGCGTGTTCGCCTCGTTGCGGATGCTCTGTCCCTGCAACGCCCGCTCATAGTGGGTGAGGGCGGTGTGGTAGTCACCGAGGTCGCCGTGCCCCCGAGCCTCGTGCCCCGCCATCTCCGATGGGTCGACAAAGCGCAGCCAGCTCGGGCAGTGGCCGAGGAGTTCGGAATCCATGGCCTTGTCCATCGCTTTGTGCGCCGCGCTCATCGCGGTCCGGAATCCGTCGGAGTTCCCGATGCGAGCCCACGCCTGTGCCCGCCGGATCGCGATCAGCGCGTGTACGCGACCAGGCTTCCAGCGCTCGGCCAGCCGATCCGCCCGGCTCACGTTCTGAAGCGCCAGATGTGAATTGCCTACGGCCTGCCGGGACAAGAGGATTTCCTGGTTCGCGGCATTGAGTAGGGCGTGAACGGCCAGTTCGTCATCTCCCGAGTGCATCGACATCTCGAGAGCCGTGCGATACGACGCTCGGGCAAGATCATGCTGTTCGGCGTCATGAGCGAGCCACCCGGTGATCACGGCCAGATTGCCCACCGCGCTGGCGGCCGCGGCGCCCGTTGCCGGATCGCAGTCGGCGCCATCGAACTCACGACGAGCCCGCATCAGCGCGGAACTCGCTGCACGCACCAACCGGTCCCCGCCTTCGCGTTGATCGCGTTGCTCGAGTTCCTCCGTGTACTCGATCCACGTCCTCACTTCGTCCAGCCCGATACGACGCGGCTGTATGTCCGCCGGATTGGTCCCGACCGCCGGTCCTGCCAGCGAGACCGCACTCACGGTGGCCGCGATGCCGAACTGCCTGCGGTTCACGTCATCCTCGCTCTCCGTGTTCGTTACGAGCGCCAGCTGCATTCGATGGAGCTGATCAGCGGTGAGTCGAGCGAGTTGCGTGTCGAGCGCGGCCGCCGACGCACCGCGAACCGGCTTCGCCTCGGTTGCCCGGCACTCCCACTTTCGAACGGTGACAACCTCATAGCCCAATCGCGCGGCGAAGGTCGGTTGGCTTTCTCTCAGCGCGTCCACCCGCAACGCCCGCACGTGCACCGCTGTCCACTTGCCGACGATCATCGTCACCCCTTGTCTTCGCCGTCATCTGTGGGTCGGACTCGTATCACCTTCGTATGAGGTTCGGCGCTGTTCGGAACCCGCCGTCCCCGTCACGCTGGAAGACGTTCTCATCCACCCTCTGCCAACGTCGTATTCCCAGGTTACGCGGGCCGACGCGAGAGGAAGACGCAAATTCGGGAGACAACGATGTCCACTTTTGACCAAGCACTCGTCCTGCGCATCCTACGGCCTGGCGGTCAACTCACCGACCACCAAATCGCTACCAACACAGCCATATCCATCCGCCGAACCAGACGCGCACTCCGCACCCTCCACCTCAACGGCCTACTCCGCCACGTCGCACACCGTCAAGCCTGGGAACTATCGCCTTGCGGCCACGCCTACACCAACACCCCCGCCGGCCAAGCCATGCTCGACGTACCCCGATCGGCACTCGCCGGATGAAACCCATCGCCATCGGATACCTACGATCCGACATCTCCGGAACAGCCCAGAACTGGGACGAGATCCGAATCCGCTCCCTCGCAAAGCGATACGGCTACGACCTCGCGAAAACCATCGTGTTCACCCCACGGACCCCAGACCCGATCACCCGATTGATCACCACCGCCCACCGGACCGCCGCCGAAGCCATCTTCACTCCCCACCTCGCGCACCTCGGCACTGAACTGCCCAGCATCATTATCCGAACGTGCGACGTGATCACCGTCGATGACGAGAACACCTACGCAAGAGCTTATTTCGTTTGCAGCATCCCTACGGTGATCACATGATCCGTGAGCAATCCGGCGACCTACTCAACGCCGACGTCGAAGCGCTTGTCAACGCCGTAAACACCGTCGGTGTGATGGGCAAGGGGATCGCGTTGCAGTTCAAGCAGACCTACCCGGAGATGTTTCGGGAGTACGCCCGAGCCGCACGGGCCGGCGAAGTTCAAATCGGTGCGATGCACATGTGGGCAACCGGCGCCACGAGCGGTCCGCGGTTCATCATCAACTTCCCGACGAAACGGCACTGGCGCTCCCCCAGCCGCCTGGCCGACGTAGCCGCGGGCCTACCGTCCCTTGCCGAGACCATCGAGCGGAACGAGATCCCGGTCACTGGCCATCCCGGCGCTCGGCTGCGGGCATGGTGGCCTCGACTGGGTGGGCGTGGAGCCGCTGATCCGTCAGACGCTGGAGCCGTTGTCTGGCCTGAGATTCAGGCATCACGAACCGGTTGGTATTTGTTTCGACCGCTCGGGCTCTTGAGGTAACCCACGAGGCGATGTCTGAATCTCACCAAGAGTATTGGACCGCCGACGATCTCGACAATCTGCAAGTAGCCTGGCCACACAGTGCCAGCCGAGCAGAGGATCAACGGTGGATCAGCCCGATAGCGAGACCGCTCTCAGCGTTTCCGTTGAACCGGAGGGGCTACTTGTCGCTGGCGACGCCGACGCTGTTGCCACGTACTTACGCAAGCTGCGCTTCAACGCGGTGGAGATGGTCGAAGTGGCCGGCGTGGACGCGCAAACCGTCACCGGCGCGGCTGCCCTGGCCACCGGGCTGGCTGCGATCGGCGCTCAGCACGGAACCTTCGTCCGGATCCGGCCGGCCGATGTCGAGTTGTTGCGCAAGTTCAAAGTGATCCCTGGGGAATCGGGCTTCAACCGGATGACAGTGACCGACGTCGCTGGGCGTTTTCGCGGCCAAATGCAGTGGCAGCCAGCACAACTGGCAGGGACCAAAGCGCTCTCGCTGCAAATGGCCGTCGCGACGATCGCTCTTCAGACCGCGATAGCTGAGACAACTGCGGCCATCGAGCGTGTCGAAGGCACCGTTGATCAGGTGTTGAACCTGGCCAAGGCAACCACGATCGGTGACGTCATCGGACATCACCGATCGTTGACGCGGATCGTGCACACGCTCGATGAAACCGGCACGCTGCCCGCGGTCGACTGGGACTCGGTCGCACACTTGGGACCGACAATCGAGACAGTCGTCGAGCGCCTGCGCGCCCACATCAACAGAACCATCGACGGTTTCGACCGCACGAAACCCGTGCAAGATCGCGCCAAATACCTGACACGGGCAGTGAGCGACAATCGCCTGGGTGAAACCCTCGAGTTGCTCGTGCTCGCACAAGATTCGATGTATCAGTGGCAGCGCCTGCGCATCGAACGAGTCCGCGAAACCGAGTTCGCCAACCTCGAGCTGGTGATCGCGACTGCCCGCCGAATACTCGCCGAACAGCTCGACTCCGACAGCGAGCTGTTGCTCAAAGCTCGTGCCGAGCTCGCGAGCTACGCGGCGATCAAACCCCTCGAGCTCCTGCGATGGTTGTCGACGACGCAACTCAAGCGCGACGTCGTGCAACTGCGGTGCGACCTCGACAGTTTCGCGACCGCACGTCGAGCAGAAGTCCTCGGTTGGCACGATCATGAGGACCCGACCGTGCGAGATGCGCTCGCCGAACTCGGAACTCGCGTCAAGTCCTTCGGCGACTCGGCCAAGGTGCTGGGCTCGCGCGGACTCGACGCTGGCGCGACCGGCTTGGACATCCTCGGCCGCAGCGCCCAACGCGTCGCGGCCCACCGCCGCAAAGAAGCCGAACCGGATACGGACAACACCGCCTCACCGTGGAGTAAGTAGCGGCAGTGTGGCCTCGGACGATTGGCGCGTAACAAGCTCGGGGCCCGACGCGAGACCATGGCAGATCCGTCGAGACATTCCGCTGAACCGAAAGGCACGTGAAGCCGTGGAGGCACCGAAGTTGTTGCGCGGACAAAACCTTCCGATCCCCGCGGACACGACCCGCGTCGCTGCCGTCATCGGTTGGGCCGACCCTGCGGCAGACGTGGATGTTTCTGCACTGCTGCTGGGGGCCGACGGAAAGGTCGGATCCGACTCCGACTTCATCTTCTACAACCAGCCGCGGTCCGCGGATGGTTCAGTGCGGTTCGAGGGCACCGACGGAGTGCGAGGGAGCACGCGAGCCCGGATCGTGATCGACTTGTCCACCGTTCCCGACCATGTCCATACGGTCGCGCTCGCGGGCAGCATTGCGACCGGGAACTTCGGCGCGCTCGGAGATCTCACCTTCGAAGTCGTCGACGATGCCGGGCGTCCGCTGGCCGAATACGTCACCGCAGACGCGACCACGGAGACGGCGTTCGTTTTCGGTGAGGTCTACCGCCGCGCCGGTGTATGGAAGCTTCGGGCGGTGGGCCAAGGCTGGGATTCCGGACTCGCCGGTCTGGCAACAGATTTCGGCGTCGAGGTAGATGATGCTGCCGACTCCCCCGTCGAGCCTGCGGCGGCGAGGGTTCAAGCCGGGCGCGCTCCCGAACACGAAACAGGGTCGCCGTATCGGCTCTGGAGTCAGCCGCGAAACTGGCGCGACCACGAGCTCGACGTCACCGAAGAGCATCTGCCGGCGATTCGAAGCCTCCTTCCAAACCCTCTGCCCGAGGAACGAATCGAGCTGACCCCCGAGTTCGAACTGATTCCCGAGCCATTCGGACCGCGCGGCCAGTGGGCCATTTCTGTGCGCGCGGACCGTCGAACTATCGGATACCTCGATGACGAAAGTGCTGCAGGCTGGGCAGGTCCCATCAGACGCATCATCGCCTCGGGATTCGTTCCGACGACCTCCGGCCGTATCGACTACTACGAATACGACGGGTGGGACGGGGTCGAGCCCAGAGCGTCGGTGCAGCTCGGTCTCGGCGACGCGTGTGACGCGATCCCCTTGAACGACCCGCCGACCGTCCTCTACACAATCCTTCCGCGTTCGGCCATCGTGCAGGTGACCAAGGAACAGGAGCACTTCGATGTGCTCCGGAAGGTGGTACCTGCGAGCGGGCACGGCGTCTTGATCGTCACCCTTCACGAGAACGTGCCGGAGTCCGGAAAAGCGAAACCGCACGTGGAGCTGCGAATCGACGATCAGCGGATCGGCCAGCTCACTCCGCAGATGAGCCAGCGCTTCGCGCCACTCATCCAACATCTCGAGCGACGTGGCCTCGTCACCGCTTGCTGGGGAGACATCACCGGTTCGGCTGTCGCCGCGAAGATCCGCATCGACAGCATCAAAGCTAACGAAGCGTCTGCGCAGGTACTGGACGGAGTCCCGGTCACGTGCCCTCGACTCGGCCCCGAACTGCCTGATCCACTCGCGTATGACCTCGCGGCGGCAAGGCCGCTGCTCGAACCACTTCCGCTTGTTCAACCCGTTTCGAATCCCTTGCCAGCCGAACCACCGGACGGCTCGATCATTCGCTTCGGCCGGGGCAGCTACAACTATGTAGCGGTCCGGCGCGGCCCGAGCTGGGAGACGACGTCCACGGGCAGCGGTGGCCCGATCGACCAGGTGATGTCCTGGCCGAACCTGGGCTCGAGACTCCGCAAGTTCGATATCGCGACAGGATTCGCTCCGACGGACCGCCACGGCGATGCCCGGACCCGCCAATCCCTCGCTGTCGTCCGGTTTACCGCGGGCGGCCACTATCTGGCGGCGATCAATATCGCCTCAAGGGGAAGCGAGAACAGCACCTGGTACACGACGGTGACCGAATCTATCGCGGACCGATTGCCCTTCAGTAGCTACACGAGTTGGCCAGAGATCGCCCAGCACGGAAAGCACATCCAAGTCGTGTCCGAGTGGACATCGATCGGCTGATCCATCCACACCGCCACCGATAGTTTCCGCGGAGATCAGCGGCTAAAGTCGGACACTATGACCAGCTCTGGGGGAGATGGCCGCGCACTGTCAGTGGTGCCGGATCAAGTTCGTGAGGTCGGAAACTTCGTCTATGGCCTTGCCGATACGCTGCGGCAGGCATTGGACTCGGCCGCGCGCGAGGTTGACGATGTGGCGGAGGGCAGCTGGACAGGCGACGCGGCCGTCACCTTCGCGGCCGGCTGGGCTGAGTGCCGGACCGGTGGCATCGAGATCTTGACCGCGTTGACCGGCATGGCAGAGAAGCTCGGCGTCACCGCCGACACCTACGCGCGCCGCGACGAGAGCAATGCGGCAGCCTTCACTCCGGTCTCACTCGACCTACCGGGGCTGTAATGGCCGAATTCACGGTCGATCTCGACCAGCTGGACAACCTGGTCACCAGGCTTGTCGGGTTAGCCGGCTTCGTCGGCGATCACCTCGACGACATCGACGACAAGGTCGCCGGTCTGCTTGGCACCGGATGGGAATCTGTCGCCGCAGAGGCGTACCAGGCTGCGCATCAACAGTGGGTAGCCGGAGCACGCGATTTCGCGGACGGCATCCGAACGATGAGTGATGCGGCCAAAGCCGCACACGGTCACTACGGGACCGCACAGTCTGCCAACTCGAGGATGTTCCGTGGGTCCTGACGCCGCACCGCCGTCCGCGATACGGCTATCGCCAGGGCAAGACTGATGGCACCCGGACTCGCCATCAGGTCCGACATCTACTACGCCGCCGCACAGAAGCTCAGTACGTTGTCGGCCGAAATCGGCACTGCAGTCACCCGCGATCTCGCACCGGCGCTGCCCACCACGACCGGCATGGCGGGCAACTACCTGGCCGCTGTGCCGTGGGCGACGGCATATCTGCTGCACGCCAGCGAGATTCGTACCTTCGTTCAGACCTACGCCGACGCTCTGCGTCACTACAGCGACATCATCGATGCCGCAGGCTACAACTGGGACACTGCCGAGTACAACGCGGATTCGAACCCGAACAAGGGTGCTGCGCCTAGCCATCCAGCCCGAGCGCCGCAGTCATCCATCGCAGGCACGGGGTTTGCTGAGATTCCATGCGCAACAGGCGATAACGGGCCTGGCGTCGTGATCAACTCCACCGGAATCAGTGCCTCTGAATGGAGCGGGGCACCCAACGCGCGCGCTGATGCTCTCGATACCGCGGCCTCGGGGTGGGAAATTTTCTCGAACAGCCAGGAACTGAGCAGCGCGGCGGCAACCCTACAGGCGGTGCACGACTCGTTTGGCGTCGTACAGGCCGATGAAGTCGCTGATCTTCAAATGGGCCTGGTTGCCTTGCGCAGTGCTGCACAGCAGATTTCCACTGCCACTACGGCACTGGCCGAGGCAACCCGCACACACCACACCAATCTCCTCGCCGCCCGCCAGAAGCTCGCCACAGTTGCTGCCGCCACAGCATTCCCGGCTCATCCCGACGCCCAGGTTGCCACAGCGATCGGCACCACCTCGATAGCGATCACTGTCGGTGCAGACCTGATCGAGCCTGACATCGGAATCGCTCGCAGCGCTCTGTCCACCGCGTTGAGCAGCACCGATCTCTACAACCAACTGTCGGTAGTCGGATCCAACCGCGGACTTCCCAGTTGTGACGCAATCACTGGTCTGCGTGATCTCCAGGCGATCCAAGCACTGGCGATGATCGTCGAGTCCGGCAACGAGCACGACAACACGGCCATCGTCGACGACCTCACGAACCTGTCCACGTGGACTACCCCGGCGCCGACGCTGACTGTCGGCGACCCCAGCGCACTGGATGCCTGGGGACCGCAGATGAAAGCCTGGGCAATCTGGTCGGTCCAGTACGGGCACGAAGCCGGCGTCGACCCGCGCATGGTCCTGGCCATGGCCCTGCAAGAAGGGGCGCCACTGCGATCCGGCTACGCCAACGGGAACGACTTCCACGCCGCGACCCAGGGCAAGCCGGAGAACTATCATCCGGACTCGGACAAAGGCATTCTCGGCGGATATGCCTGGGATAAAGCACGACGGTGGGCAACACCATTGGGTATCGACAAGAACGATGCCGGAAACTCGATCGGCCTGACAAACCAAAAACCCGGCCCGTTCAACGAAGTAAAGGAAAAATATCCAGCACAGTTCGAAGGGCAGGAATGGGCAGACTTGACAACAAGTGACGAGCTAGGAATCAAGTCCGCCGCCTATAACCTCCGAATGTTGCAGGACTCGGCGATGGAGAATGCAACTAATGAGGTCCGCGCAAATACACCACTGAACCAATTTCTCGGTTCAGGATACAACGCTGGCGGTATGGAAAAACGCACAGCAGATGTCGCCGTGGGCCGCGGAGTATTCAGTGATGGCGAAACCGAGCACGGCCAGAGCACACTCGAAGTGTTCAAGGCCGCAGACAACATATTGCGGGGATCAGGGGCATACTATTGAGAATCCAGCCGTTAGAGCGTGACGTTCGGCGCCGTTGGTTCGCTGGAATTGTTATATTGACAGTTGTGCTTGGGCTGAGCATCTACGGCTACAAGCGGTGGGACGAGTGGCGCTACACCACGAGCGAGGCACGCCTCGTCGCGGAAGGCACGACCGCGACCGGATTTGTGCGGGTAGATGTTATCGATGTGTCGAGCGGAGATAATCCGCCTGGCGCAGAGGCATGGCTTCTGGGCTCCCCCCCTGCGCCTTCGAATGCGGCAGCCTTGATCAGCATCCCTGGCTTTCCGTTGCACAACCTCGATCCTCCCTACGTTTCAATACCGAGGCAGCTTCCGAACGATTACACCATCGTCGCGAGAGGCGAGCAGACTGGCCGGTGTGGAGTATCGGTCACCGTAGACCGGAATCCTCGCAACACAGCCCCGCCATGGGGAAGGCAGAAACATTCCCGGGAGATACTGTCACCAGACCAGCTGGAATCCGTGCGGAGTGGGGACTTGGTCCTCATCATCGTTTCGATCTACAACTGTGGGTAATGTCAAGAAATTCGGCCAGCCGTATAGCCCCGGTTAACATCACCACGGCCGAGAGATCCGCCACCAAGATGTGGGTCGATCCGAAACTGGAAACCCCGCGCCGCGGCGGCAGCAGCAGGGAACCACATCGACGGGGAACGCGGTTCAACGAGTGCCCCATGAACCCTCGGGTGTTGTCGGTGTGGCGGCGTAGTGTCACGCATATCGGCGTTGCGGGTGACCAACCGGAGGTTCGCGATGGACGTACTGCTCGGAATCGGAACGCGTAAGGGTCTGTTTTTGGCTCGTAGTCGGGACGGGCGGGCCAGTTGGACGGTGTCGCCGCCGCAGTTCCCGGTGGCTGATGTGAAGGCGTTGGCGATTGATACTCGACAGGACACGCCGCGGGTGCTCGCCGGGGTGTTAAACAGTCATTTCGGGCCCACGTTGGTGGTCAGTGATGATCTCGGGGAGACGTGGAGCGAGCCGGATGACGCGCCGCTGGCGTTTCCCGAGGACACCGGGGCTGCGTTGGGCGGCGTTTGGCAGATTGCGCCTGCCACCGATGCCGAGCCCGACGTGGTGTACGCGGGCGTCGAACCGTCGGCGTTGTTCCGGTCGACTGATCGCGGCCGGACGTTCGAGCTGGTCAGGGGATTGTGGGACCATCCGCATCGGCCGCAGTGGGAGCCGGGCGGTGGCGGGCTGGCTTTGCACACCGTGCTGCCACATCCGGTCGATACGCAGCGGATGGCGGTGGCCATGTCCACCGGTGGGGTCTATCAGACATCCGACGGCGGCGAATCGTGGACGCCGACGAACAAAGGCGTCACCGCGGATTTCATGCCTGGCGAATTGCCGGAATGGGGGCAGTGCGTGCACAAAGTCGCCCTCGATGCCGAATCGCCGAGCACCATGTATCTGCAGAACCATGGTGGCGTGTTCAGAAGTACCGATGCAGGCGTGAGCTGGCAATCGATCGACGGTGGGTTGCCGCCGTCCAATTTCGGCTTCCCGATCGTCGCGCATCCGCGTAAGCCGGGGGTGATCTACACCTTCCCCCTGGTCGCGGATATGGAGCGCTTCCGCTTCCCACCCGATGCCACCTGCGCGGTGTATCGCAGCGAGGACGGCGGCGAGACATGGTCGCAGCAGAACGATGGGCTCCCGAAGGTTCCGTTCTGGGCCGCGGTCATGCGCGATGCCATGTGTGCCGACGACGCCGACCCGACCGGCATCTATTTCGGCACCCGCAACGGCGAAGTGTATTGCAGCGCAGACGAAGGCGACCATTGGCAGCTCGTGGCCGACAAGCTGCCGGACGTGCTGTGCGTGCGCGCCGCGGTCATCGGTTAGCGCGATGGCTCGTGTCTGTCTGCCCTCGATGCTCCGGACATACGTCGACGGCGCCAAGGAATTGGACGTCGACGGTGCGACCCTGAAGCAGGTTCTCGATGCGCTGCGCGAACGGTCGCCCGGGTTGGAACGCCGACTCCGCGACGAGCGCGGGGCGTTGCGTCGGTACGTGAACTTCTATGTCGACGGTGACGAATGCCGTCTGCTCGACGGCCAGGACACGGCTGTCGGTGCGGGCACCGAGGTGATGATCATTCCTTCGGTCGCCGGTGGATGATCCGTATTCTGTTGGAGCACAATGCTTACCGGAAATAGGGCGTGGCCTGCACCCAATGGAACCCTCGCGAGACAGCCGGGTACTGCGCGAGGTCGACCTGGTCCAGTTGCATTCGGACCGGTCGGCCGCCGAGCGAGCCCTCCAAGATCAGCTGATCCGATTGTGGCTGAACGTAACTGAAGGTCGCGAGCTTCCATTGGTGTGTCGTGTCTTTCGACAGCGTGATGGTGTGCTGGTCGGTGTCGATCCGGGCAGGGAACGAGACAAGTGAATCGTCGAGCCGCTGCATGGTTATGCCCTGGGGGATGTCGAAGATGATGCGGCGAAATCGCTCGGCGGCGCTCGGCATTCCGCCGTTGGACCGCGATTCGCGGAAGTCGACCAAGGCGGGCACGTCCTCGCCGCCAACCGAGTACACGGTGACGTTCCAGATGCCGTAAAGCGGCGATTTGGGACGTGCGTTGCCGTAGGTGTGCCAGCCGTCGTATGCCTCGACGGTCGTCGCGCCGAGTAGCCACACCCCCATCAGTACCTGGGCTGCCAGAAGGATCCGGCCACCGCGTGGCGTTGAAAGCAAAGGTGCCTGCGGTCGAGCTCCTACGGCCCGGCCGAACAGGGCGCGAACGATGCGAACGATGTCGGGTGCGGCCAATACCGTTGCGTACAGGAACAATTGAAGGGCGAACAGCTTCACCGGCACATCGAAGGCGAGATTCATCAGCAGCACCTGAAGAGCCACGATCACGGCGAGCACAGACCCGAGCCCCGCGGTCACCGGCAGGATCAGCAGCAGCGCCGCGGCGACCTCCGCCGCACCCAATGCCATCTCAAACGGCTCCGATAGCGACGACTGCGCCCACAGCACCGCCATCGGGCTCATATGGCCGAACGGTTCGACCAGTCGCTCGAGGTTGAACGACATCTGGGACGGCAGCACTTTGATCATCCCGTACAGCAAAAGAGCGCTGACCAGGGAAATACGCAGCAGCAGCCGGAACCACTCGTACAGTCGCACGTAGTTCGGGCGGCGCCGGTCGAGGACCGACCAGGCAGCGGTGACCGGTACAGCGATCAGGAGCAGGGTGAAGACAGCCACCCATTTCGCGGCGGTGTCACCGCTGCCGGTGACCGTGTAATCGATACTCACATCGAAGATTTGGGTTCCGGCCCAGTCGGTGAGTGGATGCAACGCCGTCCATTTGGCGACCTCGCTCACCGTCTTCTGCGGCACACCAATAGTTCGCAGCAACGCATGCAGCAACCACACCCCGGCCATCCCGATACCGAGAACAACGAACCCGAACCGGAAGAGCACCCGGACAACCGAATGCCACCGCTCCACGACTTCCAGTTCGACGTCGACGATGGGCTCCCGCTGAGCCAACATCCCTGCCACCATCCATCACTCCTACGGTCGAAAGCCGTGCGGGTGAAACGCTATGGCAGCGGGCGTGACTCGGAAATCCAGCAATATCGTTGCCCCGAGCATTCGGGTCACGCGTCAATTCAGAACAGTCCACACATTGCTATCCGGCCCTTGGCCGAGGCAGAACATCTCCTCACCGTCGGGCGACGTCGCTACTCCCGAGCCCACTTCACAGGGAGTACCAGGGGTGCGCGTGCCGAGCAGCGGCGCTGATTGCACCCATTTCGCGCTCGGCCCGCCCGCCTTGGTGCATTTGAACGTGCTGCCGTCATCGGCGGTGGCGTAGTTGTCACCGGGCGGGGTGCAGGGGACTCCGACGGCGGCAGTCGCCTTCTTGGATGCGGACTTGGTGGTAGTCACCGCGGCGGTAGTGCTTTCGGGCACGAATTCCGGGGTGGTGGCGGAAAGTCGGTGGAGCGGCGGCCGGCGGCCGAGTCGTCACGGTGGCGGGTGCCGGAGCGGTCCCGAGAGGAAGCGTGAGCTTTGCCGGTGCCGGGGTGACGAAACTCGGCGCGTCCATCGGAGTGCTTACGTCCTGGACCAGCGGAACGAACTGCAACGCGACTATTTCGGGCAATGGAAATGCGCCGACCACATGACCACGGTCAGGTCGAGGCTGACCGGAGGTGTACGTGCCGAGGTCGGACCACTCGGAGCCCGTCCATCCGATCCGCATACCGTCTCGTCCGATGTCAACTATGTTGATACTCAACGCATTACAGCTCCACCCGCTGTACGGAGCTGAGGTATCCGGAGGGGGATCGATGCCGAATATTCATCGCGAGCGGGTAGCACGGTGGGCGGAGCGCACACTCGCCGAGCAGCGACAGTTGACGCCTGGCCAGCGTCGTTTCCTAGCAGCCCTACTCACCAATCCCGGCTGGCATGTGCTCGTGGACCGCGGTTCACCCACACCCGACCGGATCGCGGCGTTCGCGCTGGGGCGCACCGGTGTTTTCGCACTTGTCTTCACCGAGACACTGCCCAGCTCTGCCGACGTGATGAAAATCCGCAGCGAGGCCGAGCGGACGTTCGCCAAGGTGGTAGTCGGCGGCGCCCAGTTCGTGCCGCACTCCCTCGACATCATGCTGCTCATGCCCCACGGTTCACGGCCCGTGGCAGATGGCCGCTACCTTGTTGTCGATGAGACCAGCTTCGTCGGCACCCTGCTGCGTCGTGAGAAACGGATGCGTGCAGAGCGGGTCAGTGAGCTGGCAGCGACCGCTGCGGAAAAGCTCAGCACGCACAGACACCTCTGCGCCGACGACGCGCCAACAGCGGAAAACGTCGATGCCGGCGGGCTATTCGACCAGGAGGACCTACACGCTGACGCGAGGACGGCCGCGCTTGCCAAGCCATTCAGCGATTGGATGACGTTCCTCGACCCCGAGCAGCTCACGCTGGTTCACACCACCTTTACCGGCCCTGCCCGTTTAAGCGGTCCGGCCGGCACCGGCAAGTCGGTCGTCGCGCTGCACCGCATGGCGTACTTCGCCAAGCGCAATCCAGGGCGACTGCTCTTCACGACGTTCGTCAAGAGCCTGCCCGCCTACCACGAGCGAAGCTTCGCCCAGTTGGCGCCACACGCTGTCGATCGCGTCCAATTCAAGGGACTACACGCATGGGCGACCGCGTTCCTGCGCCGTCGCAAGGTCGAGTTCGAACTCGACAACGACGCGATCAAGCACGCGTTCAGCAAGGCTTGGCAGGGCGCCGGTGGGGTGTTGGACCGGGTCGAGGGTACCGATCGCGGCTACTGGAAAGACGAGATCGACAGGGTGGTCAAGGGCCGCAGGATCACCGACCTGACGACATACAAGGGCGTGCAGCGGGTCGGTCGTGAAGGTATCAGTCTGCGGTCCTCCCGTCGTCAATTCGTCTGGGAGAACCTATATTTGCCTTACCAGGAAGTCCTGGATGCGCGGCATGTCCACGACTTCAACGACGTCATCTCGCTGGCCGTCGACGAACTCCGAGCACGGCCGCTCGACACTACCGAGGCATACGCCATGGTGGTCGTCGACGAAGTGCAGGACTTCACTCTCACGCAGTTGCAGCTGGTGCACCAGATAGCGGGCGGCGATTCCGACGCCCAACTACTCCTGGTCGGTGACGGACAGCAGCAGGTCTATGCCGGCGGCTGCACCCTGTCCGAAGCGGGGATTCCTCTTGCCGGCGGCCGTGGTCGGGTGCTCCGAACGAACTACCGCAATCGTGAAGCGGTGCTGCGGTATTCACAGCGCATCGACGCGGGCAACGCCGTAGACGATCTCGATGGCGGTGCCGGCGTCATCCTCCGAGACAGCGATCCCACGTTGTCGGACGGTCGCGCGGACGATGCGCACGTCTCCCGCCGCGATATCGACCGCATGCTCCCCCTCGCGCTCCGCGATGCACACCTACAGCCGGGTTCTGAGATCGCCGTGATCGTAAACTGGCCGAGCGAGGTCTATCGGTACTTACGGGTGCTGCACCGGGCAGGCTTCGACGCCATCGCGTTGGAGGACGACGACGGCTCGCAGGTCGGGCAGGTCAAGGTCGGTACGGTGCGCCGTGCGAAGGGGATGGATTTCACCGCGGTCTTCCACATCACTGCGGAACCGCCGGCCGATATCGGTGCGTTGTCCGGTGGTGCCAGGGATCGGGCCGAGATGCTCGCCAGACAGTTGCTCGTCGCCACCAGCCGCGCCCGTGACTATCTCTGGGTCGCCTATCTGTCGGACTGAATTAAAGGATCAGGACTGGG
>NZ_BDBR01000061.1 GCF_001613085.1 Nocardia salmonicida NBRC 13393 | reverse complement strand
GACCGCGCTGGACGGCGACGAGGGCGATATCTACACCGTGCCCGCGCACTACCCGCGTACCGCTGTCGAACATTTGCACCACGTGTTGGACCGCGACGGAGCCCGCACCTCGGCCCACACCGAACTCCGTGATGCGCTCGACCCCGCACGCAGGATCGGGCGCGCGGTCGATACCTATCTCGACACACTCGGCATGACCGCCGAAAACGCGGTCGGCACGACACGACTCGACACCATCGACCGCATCGCCGAACAACTCGTACCAGGATTGACCGATAGCCCCGCCTACTCGGTACTGCGCCAACACCTCGCCATGCTCGCCCTGTCCGGTGCCGACCCGGTCACCGAACTCCGCACCGCGATCGCCGCCCGCGAACTCGACACCGTCACCGATCCCGCTGCCGTGCTGGACTGGCGGCTGGACCCCAGCGGTAACCATTCCGCCGGACCCGGACCCCTGGCATGGACACCCGGACTGCCCACCGAAACCCCCACAACGACCGACGCCGATACCGCACCCGTGCAGGCACGGGAACGGATCGTGGCCGAACTCGCCCGACAGGTCAGCGACACCGCCCGCGCCTGGACCACCACTACGGCCCCGAAATGGGCGCGTCCCCTGCTCGGTACCGATCCCGAACTCGTGGCCGACCTCGCCGTGTGGCGTGCTGGGTTGCATGTCCCGGAGTCGGACCCTCGCCCGACCGGACCCGCCCGATACATCGCGATCGAACGCGCGCACCAACAACAGTTGCACCGCCGCATCCTCGAAGTAAACGGCAACACCCGCCTACCGCAGCACCGGTGGGCCGCGACCGTCGACCGTATCGACCCCCGCATCAGCACCGACTCCACTTGGCCGACCATCGCCACCAACATCGACGCCGCCGCCCGCGCCGGCCTCGACATAGAACGCCAGCTCACCGATGCTGCCGGAACCCGCCCCCTACCCGATGAAATGCCCGCCGCCGCACTCTGGGCACGCCTCGAAATCGCCGACACCGACCTCGCCGCCGCACCCGACCCCGCTGACAACACCACCTACCCCGCCCCCGACCGAACTGAACACACACACGAACCGGACCCACAAGCGCAAACCATCACCAACGCCGTGGACGCCGCACTCGGCGACACACATGCAGACTGGTCCGAAACCGACACCACCGCCGACGAGTTCGAACCCACCGGTCGGGAACCGGACACCGGGTACGAAGTCGACTGGTTGTAGTGCCGACAAATCACTAGATCCAACTGCCCGACAAGGACGCAGCGGCCGACCTCCATACCGGGACGACCGCCGCGGAGTTCAGCCCGAAATTCGTTTCTCTAGACCATCCAGGCGTAGATCAGGCAGGCGCAGTTCGGACCGACTGCCAAGAAAGCGAATGCTCAACACCCCGTCTGTGACAACGACTTCCGGCTCACCACCGGCACCCTCGGCGAGTGGCCACCGGTCACGCAACGCCATCGCGACGTCGTCCCGGAAATCGCCGAGTTGCCGCGCCAGTGTCTCACCGGACTCGAGTCGATCGAGCCCGTCCGACAGCGAGGCCGACGACACCAGGCGGGCCCGCCCCCCGCGCACCTCGAGCAACGTGAGATGTTCACCCGTCGCCTCGATGCTGAACGGTTCGGGTATGTGGGCGTCGAGCTCAGCCGCGATATGACCCATTACCAGGCCGCGCACGACGCTAACGTCCATCGATACTCCATCCATCGCACTCACCTCGCCGTAATCCTGCACTCGTTCACTGCTGCGACGTACAACTTCTTCTCCGACTCGGAAAAATGGTAACCCTGGAACTTGTAGGTGTCGCCGAGCTTCCAGTTGGTCTTGCCGTCTTCTGTCTCCCGGAGAACGGTGTGGAACGCGTCGTCCTTGAACGCGATTTCGACCGCATTGGTCCGGACGGGCTTGCCGTTGACGAAGTGCGTGGTGTCATATCGGCCGGGGCGAGCCGTGATCGGGTCGACTCGCCACCAGATGGTCAAGGTAGTGAAATTACCTGTCGCTCCCGGCCGTAGGTCAACGTTTACCTTGCCCCACTGTTCTTGATTCTCATAGTTGTTGCACGATGGAATCGCTGCCTGCGCCGGTGCTGCGGCGAGAAAAGGTGTGGCGAGTAGCCCAGCCACCAACACGAGTCGTGCACTATTCGTCCGAATCATATTGTCCCCCATTATATTCGGTCGCCCATCCCCCATGATGGTGCGTCCCGGCGATCAGCGTAACCGGGAGCGAACGCCTCGTCCATTGAAATACGCGTGAGCGCGCCGGTGGCGGGGACCTTCGTTCCGAACCTACCTCACGCAGCTATCAAATTTTGTTCGGCCGACGACGTGATGTCCTGGATTATTCACCGGAATCCGCGCTCAATACAGTCACTTATACGGCAAGCCTCCGCGGCCATCTGCCTGAGCCGACCACCTACGCGCCGTCATGTGCCCTAGCAACCAGCGACACGAGTTCCTTTGCGGTGAGGCTGTTCCCGGCGATGGTGTGCCGAGAATACGGGCTGTGCGTGCTGCCATCTGAATCGTAGACAACACCACCGCTCTCTCGGACAACGACTGCTCCCGCCGCGATATCCCACGGGTTGTTCGACAGGATCACACAACCGTCCGTGCTGCCATCGGCCACGCATGCGAGGTCGTAGGCTGCTGTTCCGAACATTCGAATACGTTCGGCCCGCTCGGCCAGTAGGGCTGTCAATGCGAGCCGAGGCCGGTTTCTTTCCATCGCGTCCTCGCCCACGGCAAAGTCGCCCATTGAGACAATCGACTCCGAAAGCTCAGAAGCGCTCGCGACCTGGATTCGCTCACCGTTTCGATAGGCACCCAGCCCGACAGCAGCATAGTATTCGAGGCCAAGTGCTGGCATTGCTATGACCCCGATAGTTGGAGTGTTGAATTCAAATAGCGCCAACGAGATTCCGAATAGCGGGATTCCGTGAATAAAATTGGAAGTTCCATCAATAGGGTCCAACGCCCAGAACGGCCCGCTGCGCGTGTGCGCACCCTGCCCCTCTTCGCCAAGGAACCCTATGCCTGGTGTTTTCGATTCCAGGAAGGATTGGATGCTCTCCTGTACCGCAATGTCGATATCGGTAACAAAATCGCGATCACCCTTCGATGTAACCGACGCGACATTCCTTGACTCAACTACGGAGACGCCGATGGAAACCGCGCTACGCGCAGAATCAAGCAGAGATTCCCTGGTTTTGTTCAACTATCGGCTCCATTCCCTCTCGCCACATCTCTTCGAATACCTCTGAGAATGTCTGAAATATGCCTCGGCTGCCACTTTGTCGCGCAACAAATGTTGGGGACTCCAGGCCGCGCGCGAACGGCAGGTACGGTTGCATTACGCAGACCTCAGAATCAACAATGCAAATGTTGAATCGAGCTGGCGCGTCGTAGATGCGGATCGCGATATTGCCGCCCATCGTAGAGTTCCATTTCGATCTAACCCGCTGCAACATATGAATATTAAGCCTTGTGAGGCTGGTCAAAGCGCCGGGCGCATGCCCCTCCTCCAGCTCTCGCGCTTGGATGCTCAGCCCATCAGGGTCGAGGAACAGGCACCGCATGAATGTGCCTTCCGTCATCATCCGCAGAACCTCACTGTCCGAGCATTGCTGACACAGGATATTAAGCGATATTCCCGCCAGGTCGATTGTTCGAGCGTCGCGGAAGAGATCCTGAGGCGAGCTTGACTCCAGGAAATCAGCTCTTCTCGGGAAAACGCTCTCAATATCGGACATCCTTTCCATTCGAACTTTTTCCGGCAACCCCCCTTTCGGCATCCGGTCAGATAAGGAGAAACCTTCATTGAATTCCGAGAACAGCTCGGCTGCGGTCCATCCGGGAAACATCTCCTGAAGTACACGACAATGGTGCGGGTAGGGAAGTGTTGATATATTCCCCGACAACCATCGGTAAAACTGAGCCTTCTTAGGCCCCGCTCCCACGGCCCCCGGATCAATCGCAACGGCGACTCTGTCATATTCACGATTGAACGCTGAAACTGTTTGGATATGCCGTTCTTGAAGTAGAGCTTTAAGGACCGTCCCCACGCCATACCCCTTGTCATTATGTGTCCAGCTCCGCTGATCGTAGCTTGGATGAGACACAGAAGAAACCCGATCAGACACCAAAGTTCTAGATAAGACATCCTCGGCGTCGCCGCGATACCGCTCGACGTATGACAGTTGACGACGAATAGCACCCACAACGGCTGTTGCATCGGTTCCCCGGTGCAACGAACGCCAACCAGTCAGCCCACGAGGAAGAACACGACGATGCAGCGAGCCTGTCTGACGAGCCACGCAAATCAAACAGCTGAACTATCAGCGCTTCTCTCACGTCTCAGCCATATCGGCCTGGTTCGTACCGTGTCGCTGCCCAAGCGCACCCCCGGCCAGTTCATAGCTGAGTTCGGTCCTGTACCTGTCGATCGTGTTCGTGCAGCGGTCCCCGACCCGGTCGCAACTGCTGGCGAGCGTGCGCAGGCTGCCCGATCATTCCTGCGTCGCCTCCCGATTTCGAATGCGAGGTCACCGGCATCCACCGCACCGTCGCTATCGCCGCCGCGACACGAGGCCACACCCCACGCGGGGGGTAAACGATGACATACGCGACACTTCCTTCCTCCCTGCAAGATTCGCCACTCTCGCGCAGCATGTTCTACCGGCGAATCTGTAGCCTGCCGACGTTCGTGGACACGGTGACAGGGCAGATCATGATGACGGCCGGATCGACCGGCGCGGTCATGATGCCGACCGACCTCGCGCAACGGGTCAAGGTCGAGTTGCACCGCCGCAACGTCGGGCCGTGCCCGATCATCGGCCACCCCCGCGCCCGGGCGTGGTCCTATCTCGTCCGCACCGGAGACATGCGCCCGATCGGTGACGCTGCCGTGCTCGCCGAACTCTGGCGCGCGCACGTGGTCGTGATCCGCGACGGCAACATCGTGTTGCCGTCGCCGAGCCCAAACCACCACGCCCACCGAACCTGGATAGTCCCCGCGACCACCCCCTTCCGGCCGTCGGGGACCACGGTGCTGGCCTGCGTCCGCCACGTCCTGGACGCGGCCAAACCGCGCACGCACGGCCCCTACTGACCTCGCCCGGAAGGACACCGACCGTGCCACACCCGAATGTCGATGCTTGTGTGCGGTCACCCTGTCCCGACGAACCCGATATCCACCTAACGATCCAATTTGCCAGTGTCCGAATGGATTTCGCTGCCTGCCTGACCGCCGCGATGGTGTTCGTGCAAGACATGGCCTCCCGCCGACCCTGCGCCGTCGCAGTGGACTCCGGCCACTGTGTCGGGCTGCCGAGGCTGCCGAACGAACGCCTTTTCCTACTGCCCTGACGTGAGCACTTCCGACCAATTGAATGGCCTTCGCGCCCGGTGAGGACCCGAGACACCTCACCCCGGCCAGCGCTAAGGCGGCCCCGGACTCGTACCCGGCGATGTGGCGATGTCCGGGGCCCACCAAACCTTGTCGATCTACATCCACCGAAAGCGACCGCCCGCCACGGGCACGGCCGCGACACCACAAAGACCACCTGAATACCTCGAGCCACCGGCGACCCCCGAGCCCGCCGGTTCGAGGGTGGGGAAACGCTCCCGGAGGCCGCCCAACCGGCCTCCGGGAGCACCCGCACCACCAACTGACCAGCAATATTGGAAGGCCCGACCAACTCCCACACCGTGTGCCCTTTGCCACGGACACCCGGAGTCGGACGGGGGACTTTCCGTCGCACACGACGCGGCAGGAGCCCCCACCGTGACCACCCACACGCCAAACCTGATCGACCCCTACCAGCCCAACCCCGCACGCCTGCATAGCGTGTTCCTCGGAGGGAAAGACCACTACGAACCCGACAAGTCGCTAGCCGACAACCTGTCGAGTAGCACGATCAGGCCCGCGCTCACCGAATCCCGGCGCTTCACCCGACGCGCCGTCGAATACCTCTCCGACCATCGCGGGGTCTCCCAGTTCGTCGAACTCGGGTGTGGCCTGCCCCACACACCGAACATCCACGACATCGCCGAAGAACGCAGCGACACCGCCCGAACGTTGTACGTCGACTCCGACATCCTCGTGGCCGCGCACGGGCGCGCGATGCTGCACGAAGGGCCCCGGTACTTCACTGATACCGACATCGCTGACACCGACGCGATCGTGGGCGATATCGCCGCGGCGATGGACATGACAGCACCGGTGGCGGTGTGTGTGTCGGGCACCGCGGAATGGATCAGTGACGCCCCCGCTGTGCTCGCGGCGTTGACCGACCGTTTCCCGGTCGGGACATGGCTCGTGTTCACCCATGTCACAGACGAGTTCTACCCCCACCACATCCAGGCCGCCGCCGAAACTCTGCGTCGAGCGGGCATCCCGTATTACCCACGCGGACGAGACGAGATCACGGCCATGCTCGCCGGGTATCAGCTCCTCGCGCCCGGTCTGATCGCCCCGCACCGATGGCCACCCACTCCCAGCCGCGACGACGACAGCGACGGAGAAACCGGAGACGACGACGGGGATGGAATTCGGAGGCTGTCGTCTACCGCACCGCGCCATCGCGCGGCGTGGGACCTGAGCGCATACGCCGCCATCGGCCAACGACAGCAGTAGAGAACAGGACCCGAAATTGCCGGGTTTCGCGCCCCTCGGCGGTCGCGACTTCGACTCACGCCGGTGCATCCCGACCGGCACCACTCACCACCGAACGAAGGGAGCACGGCTATGTCCCGTGCTGCAATCCCCGTCCACGTCGACAAAGACACCACCTTGCGCGTCAAAATCATCGACGCATGCGGTCTGACCTGCACGTTCTGCCATAATGAAGGTACGCCGGTAGCCGTTGATAACCGAGACCGTTTGCCAGGTGACTTCCTCGCTGCTGGGCCGAGCGGGCGCATGTCGATCTACGCCCAAAGCAACGGCGCGGCCTTCCTCCCGGCCCCGGTTCCCGGCAACGACGAATTCGCCCATGCGCTCACAGTGCTGGGTGACGCGCTGGAGCTGACCGAAGTACACCTGACCGGCGGCGAACCGACCTTGCATCCGGCCGTAGCCACACTGACCAAGATCGCCGTGGATGCCGGGCTACGAGTTGGTATGACCTCCAACGGTGAACGCGGCGAGCGCATTATCGCTGATTGCGCCGCCGCCGGCCTGGACCGGGTGAACTTTTCCATCTTCGGCACCACTGCATCCGAACTCGCCGACGTGCAGCACCCCCGCTACCGCAATCCTGTTCTGGCCCAACACAGAATCGACGCACTCGAACGCGCGATCACAGCGTGCGAGACGTACGGAGTCAAAGCCAGCGCCAACATCGTCGTCCCCGACTACACACACGCCCCACGAGTGCACCGACTACTCGATGAGTTCTCCTCGAACCTGACAGTGCGGTTGCTGATGTCGCTCGACCAAGGTGACAGCTCGATCACCGCGATCGAACGCATCCTCGCCGACCGGGGCGCTGTTGCCGAAGCCCACTTCGTCACCGCCGGAGGTTCCAACTCCCGCACCGCTTATCGCCTGCCCGATGGACGGCGCATCCTCTTCAAGCACATCCGCCCCGTCCGATTACCGGATACCTGCACCGGATGCCGGTTCAACAACGGCACCGATTGCGAGGAGGGCTTCTACGGCGTTCGGCTCTACTACGACCGAACCGGCACGTTCCAGGTCGGAGTGTGCATCCAACGCATGGACTTGTGCTTACCTCTAGCCGAGTTCCTGACAAGCCCCTTACGTACCGAAATCCTCAGGCTTCGCGAGGCCGAGTACACCCGGCTCACGACCCGCCGAGTCGGTTAACCTCACCCCAACGGCAACACAGAAGGAGCCCCCGTGCCCATCGAGCACGAAGCGAAGATCCTCGACATCGACCCCGACACCATCGACCGCCACATCCTGGACAAAGGCGGCCAAAAGCTCGCCGAGCGCTTCATGCGCCGCTACGTCTACGACATCACCCCCGGTGTCGACGGCAAGTGGATTAGGTTGCGCGACAACGGGAAACGAACCACGCTCGCGGTCAAAGAGATCACCAGCGACGCCATCGACGGCACGCACGAGGTGGAGGTGAGCGTCGATGACTTCGCCGCTACCAACGCTCTGCTCGAGATGATGGGATTCTCTGCGAAGTCATACCAGGAAACCAAACGGATCAGCTACACCCTCGACGGCGCAGAACTCGAACTTGACACCTGGCCCGGTATCCCTCCGTATCTCGAGATCGAGGCTGCAACCAAGGCCGACGTCGTCCGTGTCGCCGAATTGCTCGGCTATACCGAAGCGGACCTCACCGGCGAGAACACGATCAAGATCTACGCACGCCGCGGAATCAACCTCAACACAATACGAGAACTGCGCTTCTGACGACGACTTCCGTATTCCGCTGCGAAGCACATGGAACCTCATCGGCCGAGGGCAGCAATGCCGGATCAGGGCGAAGCGAAGACACACGAGATACTGCCCCATCCCTCACGGCTTCCCACGCAACACGACGGTCCGCATCGGCGTGGCGTGGCGCCACCGATCTAGAGAGCCATCTCCGACAGATTCGGCCTCGCCAATATTGTTGTGGCGCATCGTGTACGGCGTCAGGCGAGTGATTCGCAGCGTATTCAGGGCGGTTCCGAACTGGGCGATCAACGCCTCAGGGTCGGAGCCCCGCCATTGCGCTTTGCCACGAGCACCGGACCGAACCTGGGACCAACACAGCGGTCGCAGGCCGACCAGGTCGGTGTAGACCAGGCCCGCGCCATTGCAGGACCCATTTCCGCGGGTGCGGGGCCGCCTCACTCCTTGTGCACAAGAGCGGTGGCTGCCCAGGACCATCCCCGCAGGTGCGAGGCCGACGTGCCGGTCGTGTTCTGGGTGGTGTGGGATGTCGGACCATCCCTGCAGGTGCGGGGCCGACTCGAGACGAGACCACCGCGTGCGGCTACGCGCAGGACCATCCCCGCAGGTGCGGGGCCGACCTCGTTGAGGGACTCGACGATGGTCTCGCCCTCGGACCATCCCCGCAGGTGCGGGGCCGACAGACCTCACGCGGCGGTCTGGCCGCCGCGACGCGGACCATCCCCGCAGGTGCGGGGCCGACCGTTTCACCCCGGCCGGTGTCGCGGTCCCCAGCGGACCATCCCCGCAGGTGCGGGGCCGACATCACCGCGCTCGCCCCCGCCCTGACCACCATCGGACCATCCCCGCAAATGCGGGGCCGACCTGCGAAGCGATGCAAAACGGTGCCTGTTCGCCGGACCATCCCCGCAGGTGCGGGGCCGACGACCGCACCCCGCACGAGCGCTACGGCGCGATCGGACCATCCCCGCAGGTGCGGGGCCGACTGGCCGTAGTTCGCACTCGATCGACCCGCAGAAGGACCATCCCCGCAGGTGCGGGGCCGAAAAGGACGTTCGGGGCTGCGGTGTCGACGGCGGC
>NZ_BDBR01000060.1 GCF_001613085.1 Nocardia salmonicida NBRC 13393 | reverse complement strand
GCGGGTTAGGCAGCCACAGTGGCGGCATGTCGCGGACCATCCCCGCAGGTGCGGGGCCGACGTGGACGCCGATGTTGGACAGCGTCGTGAGGGCGGACCATCCCCGCAGGTGCGGGGCCGACGGGCCAAAGCCTTTGAGGGTATCGACGGTCTTCGGACCATCCCCGCAGGTGCGGGGCCGACGTCGCGCAGCGAATCCGCGTGCCCGATCGTGGGGGACCATCCCCGCAGGTGCGGGGCCGACCGACGTCCGGGGTCGGGTCGTCAGTAGCGGCGGGGACCATCCCCGCAGGTGCGGGGCCGACCCCGAGGGCAAAGACCTGCTGACCGGGTTGTTCGGACCATCCCCGCAGGTGCGGGGCCGACGATCGACACCTCACCGGCCAGAAGCTCACGCACGGACCATCCCCGCAGGTGCGGGGCCGACGTCAGCACCCACAAACCCGAAATCCTCGGCTTCGGACCATCCCCGCAGGTGCGGGGCCGACCCAGGCTTCGCCGATGTCGCCGAGCGTCGGCCAGGACCATCCCCGCAGGTGCGGGGCCGACTAGATACCGGTGCGTTCGACGCCGAGGATGCTGGGACCATCCCCGCAGGTGCGGGGCCGACAGCTCAGTTGAGGCGGCCGCGAGCGCGACGCAGGGACCATCCCCGCAGGTGCGGGGCCGACGGTGTGATCGCGCGTTTCGACTCGATCGGGATCGGACCATCCCCGCAGGTGCGGGGCCGACTCCAGATCGTCCGGGGTGGCACGTCTCCTCCTCGGACCATCCCCGCAGGTGCGGGGCCGACTCCTTCGCATTCGGGCTGAGCTTGGCCATCGCCGGACCATCCCCGCAGGTGCGGGGCCGACATGCGCAGCCCGTCCTGGTAGCTCACCAGCAACGGACCATCCCCGCAGGTGCGGGGCCGACGGTGGAAGAGGTGTGCCGGGGATGGCGTAGCGAGGACCATCCCCGCAGGTGCGGGGCCGACCGCAGGCGCTCGACCCATTTCACGGCGCGGGTCGGACCATCCCCGCAGGTGCGGGGCCGACCTCGCCTACCCGATCGCGCCCGGCGCCCCTGGCGGACCATCCCCGCAGGTGCGGGGCCGACCCCCGCCGCTCGGGTCACTCTCGGGGTGGATCAGGACCATCCCCGCAGGTGCGGGGCCGACCGGGTCACATCCTCGGTCGCAGCCTGCGCGGCCGGACCATCCCCGCAGGTGCGGGGCCGACCCCAGGTACTGCTGGAGGTCAGGTGCCGGAGGAGGACTATCCCCGCAGGTGCGGGGCCGACGATGCTTGCGTGCTGAAGACGACACTCGACGCAGGACCATCCCCGCAGGTGCGGGGCCGACATGTGCCGCGGTTCGAGGTCGACCATCCGCACCGGACCATCCCCGCAGGTGCGGGGCCGACACCACCGTGGCGCGTGTGGATCTGCCGAATGGCGGACCATCCCTGCAGGTGCGGGGCCGACGGCCGGGCCGGTTCCGGGGCCGGGGTGCCGGGCGGACCATCCCCGCAGGTGCGGGGCCGACTTCCAGATCGCGCGCAGCACCTTGACGACTCGCGGACCATCCCCGCAGGTGCGGGGCCGACTCCTCGCGCGCGTTGCGCAGCTGGTCGTCCAGCGGACCATCCCCGCAGGTGCGGGGCCGACCCGGCTGTCCGGCATCAAGTTCTACGATGCCGAGGACCATCCCCGCAGGTGCGGGGCCGACGGGAGGATCCACTCGCCGCGGGTGATCGTCCACGGACCATCCCCGCAGGTGCGGGGCCGACGTTGTGTTCGGGCTCGGCGGGTTGGCGATCGACGGACCATCCCCGCAGGTGCGGGGCCGACGGAGGAGTCGATCAGCGCCCCGTCGATGCTGACGGACCATCCCCGCAGGTGCGGGGCCGACGCCCACATCGCACGTTCGGTCCGGGCCGGGGACGGACCATCCCCGCAGGTGCGGGGCCGACCAGCATGATTCGCGCCGACCGACACGCCAAGAAGGACCATCCCCGCAGGTGCGGGGCCGACGTCGCTGAATTCGCCGTTGGAGCTGATGGTGACGGACCATCCCCGCAGGTGCGGGGCCGACCAATCCTGCGCCCAGCAGCACATCGACGATCAAGGACCATCCCCGCAGGTGCGGGGCCGACCCGCTCCGCCGGCAGTGTGGGCCAGCCGCAGCCGGACCATCCCCGCAGGTGCGGGGCCGACAAGGATGCCCAGAAAGCGGCACGCGACCTCAACGGACCATCCCCGCAGGTGCGGGGCCGACGAGCCCGGCGACGATCGACCAGAGCAGGCCGGACGGACCATCCCCGCAGGTGCGGGGCCGACTAACTCGTGACTATCGGAAAGCAGTTGGATCGGGGACCATCCCCGCAGGTGCGGGGCGGACTTCCAGGGCGCCAACGACATTGCGGGCGGCAACGGACCATCCCCGCAGGTGCGGGGCCGACCGCATGTAGGACCGGTAGCGGTCGCGCTGCGCCGGACCATCCCCGCAGGTGCGGGGCCGACGGCAACTGTGCCGCTCGCGAAGATGTGCGGGTAGGACCATCCCCGCAGGTGCGGGGCCGACTCGCTGGCCGACCTCGGCTAGACGGTGCTGGCCGGACCATCCCCGCAGGTGCGGGGCCGACATCCTGGACGCGCTGCGACTGCCCGGCGCCTCAGGACCATCCCCGCAGGTGCGGGGCCGACACCGGTACCGGTACCGCGCCGACACCAACCTGAGGACCATCCCCGCAGGTGCGGGGCCGACCTGGTGGCAGCGCTGGCGGTGAACGTGCCCGGAGGACCATCCCCGCAGGTGCGGGGCCGACACGCGATGGCCAAGGACATGCGCGAAGAGGCCAGGACCATCCCCGCAGGTGCGGGGCCGACGGGCGATACCCGACCCTGAGACCCGCGAGACCAGGACCATCCCCGCAGGTGCGGGGCCGACGAGATCCATTCGAACAGGTTGTTTGCGCCGTGCGGACCATCCCCGCAGGTGCGGGGCCGACCGATGTTGGGCATGGGGAATCGACCTTTCAGAGGGACCATCCCCGCAGGTGCGGGGCCGACGGCCGATGACTCGCCCGAGGTGGAGCACCTTGTGGACCATCCCCGCAGGTGCGGGGCCGACGGGCGGGATACGTCGGCCCTCGCCTAGGCCATCGGACCATCCCCGCAGGTGCGGGGCCGACTCGCGCACGATCTCGTCCTCGACGGAAGGACCAGGACCATCCCCGCAGGTGCGGGGCCGACCACGTGGTATTCCGGGAGCGATGCAATAGCCAAGGACCATCCCCGCAGGTGCGGGGCCGACTCCCGTGCGAGTATTCACGTAGAGCACGTGGTAGGACCATCCCCGCAGGTGCGGGGCCGACTCCGGCGAAGGTGAAAGGCCGTGTCGCATGAGAGGACCATCCCCGCAGGTGCGGGGCCGACTGTGCGGGGTTGCCCTTGCGCGCGGTCGAGTCCGGACCATCCCCGCAGGTGCGGGGCCGACCGGGTCCTCGGGGCGCGCGTGCCGCGCCATCACGGACCATCCCCGCAGGTGCGGGGCCGACGACCGGAGGAAGGTAGGCCGTATGGCGCAGATCGGACCATCCCCGCAGGTGCGGGGCCGACGGTCCATACCTCGTCGTCGAGTTCATCCGCGGCGGACCATCCCCGCAGGTGCGGGGCCGACGGCGGCGGCTTCGGTCAGCGACAACTGAGTGTCGGACCATCCCCGCAGGTGCGGGGCCGACACTTCTTCACCTGCAGTTTTCCGTGCGATATGGACCATTTTCATTCACTTCGATTTGCCGGTGACAGTCACCGCCCGACACTGGAATCAATGAGTGGGCCTCGCTCAGCCAGTACTGACCTGGCCTATCCAATTTCATGACTGTCGTCGTCTGGCCGAGAGAATCAGCCCATCGAAGTCGACAGGTCGCCACCGGTCCCGACCCGCGGTACGTACAGTCCAGCCTTGTTCATTCGTCGCACGCTCGATCATGATCGCCTGTCCATCGCCGACTCGATCGGCGAGCAACTCCCAGAGACGATCACGAATGCGGCGGTTCGGATTGCCGACGAACACACCCGCGTTGACCTCGACCATCCACCGAGTGAGATGGCCACGCAGACCTGGTGCAACAGCGATCAAAACAATGACGGTCATGGGCTCACCATTCAGTTTGCGTTTCGACCTCGGGACCGATGACAGTGACGTGTTGATCGCCGAATCCGGGCTGAACCAAGTCAGCTTCTCGTGCAGCCCAATTGGTGCCGCCCTCGACGACACCGTCGGAGCCGTCCCACAATTGTGGTCCGCTGGCTTCGACCGCGGTTTTCGGAACATGGAGCAGGGTGCGGACATCGTCGACGATTCGTACAAGTAGGCGTCGTTGCGCGATGAGGTCTCTCAGGCCCAAGCGTGCGTCGCGTTCCTCGGTCAGATCGTCGGCAATGAGGTCGAACGCCAACGGGATGCTGTATTCGGCTTTGTAGAGGTCAGCGATGTCGAGAACGAACGACAACGCTGAACCTGTATGGACGAAACCGAGGCCCGGGGACGCGCCCAAGCCCGTGATGACGGCGTGGCAGATTCCATACAGTGCGGCGTTGGCTGCCGACAGGACCCGGTTAAGGTCGTCACCGGCAGCATGGGCGTCCCCGGCGACGTATTTTCTTCCGTGCCATTCGACTCCGGTCCGGGCGGCGTGCTCGCGGTAGATCCGGCGTACGCGGGTGCCTTCGCGACCGCGTAGCTGCTGCATCGTCAGTTCACCGACATCTTCTCCAGGAAACCGCATGCTGTACATGGCGCGGGCGACTTTGAGGCGTTCTTTGGGGCGGGTAACCAGATAGGCCTGTTGTGTCAGCAACCCTGTCCCACGTGAAGGGCCCATGCCTGCGGCGTACATGCGCACACCTTGCTGGCCGATCCAGCAGACCGTTGTGCCGGAGTCAGCGAGCAGTCCGACTGCGGCATGGGTGATGCGTGTGCCGGGGCCCAGCAGCATGGCCGCGACCAACGCTGCTGGGACACGGACTGTTTCCTTCTTGTTGATCACCACGACCGCGTTCTCGTCGCGGTCGATGTGCGAGCGTTCGACATACACCGTCGATATCCGGTCCTGCAGACGGTGTAGGTCGTGCGGGTGGGCTTTCCACCAGATATCGGCCATCTCAGGAGACAGGCAGTGGTGCCAAGGTGATCAGCCCACACCCGTAGGCCTTCGACGGCCCGATCCCGGCTAGCAGGGTGGTGGTGAAGAGTTCGGCGTCGGTGATCTCGAGGTGGCCTTCAAAAGTCGCGGAGTTGATAGTCACCGGATGCCTTGTGCCGTGAGTATTGGGGTCGGTGCGCCCGAAGCTCAGTCGCTCTCGGCCACGGACAACGACCTCGGGTGCGGTGGTTATGTCGTCGGGTTCGATTCCGGGGATTTGGGGTTCGATCTCGGTCGACGGAATCTTGAACCCCCACTTCTGTGTCCGGTTCAGGAACCAGCTCAGCTGTGCGGCCGAGGTGCGGTGTCCGAGTCGTAGCGAACGCGGCCGGCGCCCTTGAGACTCGGCAGCTGCTTCGAGAGCTGGTGCCCGATCCTTTTGGGCCGTGGTGAGTTTGACCGGTTTCT
Source organism: Nocardia salmonicida NBRC 13393 (assembly GCF_001613085.1). GTDB lineage: Bacteria > Actinomycetota > Actinomycetes > Mycobacteriales > Mycobacteriaceae > Nocardia > Nocardia salmonicida. The sequence continues at coordinate 33,682 of NZ_BDBR01000060.1, read as the reverse complement.
TGGTGTTCTGGACCGGGCTGGCGGTCACGCGGAAGGCGTAGCGGTCGCCGGTGCGGAGCCTGTCGAGCAGGGGTTGGTAGTCGGCGACGTGGGCGTGCTCGCCTTCTGCGGTGGGCCATCCGGCGGTTTCGATCAGGTGCGTCCAGTCGGGTTTGGTGTGTGTCAGTGCGTATAGCCACGGTCGGTGGGGGTTGTCGGCATCGAGGCGCCACAGGATCCGTTCGTTGGTCGCTTCACCGGGGACCCCGTGCAGGACGACGCTGCGCATCGCGCGGGGGTTGCCCAGCAGCTTGCGGCTTTCCGCGCGCAGCGGGTTGATGCGGATGCGTGAGAGGTAGGTCATGGGTGTTTCACCAGTCCAGGAGTGAGAACGGGTCGTGCCCGACAAGGGATGGGTTGTCGTCGGTGCTGGGATCGGGGTCGGCGATACCGGACGGAACTCGCACCGTGGTGTGGCGGATGCGGCGTTGACGAAATTGCCGCTCCCTCAGACCGAAGGAGATGGGGACGTCGTTGCGGGTATCAGTGCCGTGATCGTCATCGACGGTGACCGGGAGATCGACAACGCTTGGTTTGGCGCCACGCAGAAACCGTGTGCGGCCGATGTCGCTGGCCAACCACGGATGATCGGCGAGGGCGTTCAGCAGCGCCGTGGTGTCGGTGCCGGCGAGTACGGGCTGGGTGGGTGGGCAGCTGCGCCGACCCAGCGCCAACGCGTAGGCAGGGCGGCGCACTGCGGCGGCGAGGCGACCGATCAGGTCTGCATCACCTGCTAGTCCGACCAGGAAGACTGCGTCCTGGAGGTAGTAGCGATGGGTGATGTGGGTGTATTTTGCTGGGCCGGTAGGCTTTTGGATTCCTTTGGCGTTGACTCCGGCCTGTTTGAGCGGCACGCCGCGATAGTCGGCCACGGTGTGATAGTCGCGCAGCAGGGTGCCCGGTTGATCTGTGCGTACCCCCATGGTCAGGTCGGTCAGCGCGGAAAGGTCGGCGCCGCGGTCAAGGCCCAGTGCCGCCGCCAAGAGTCCGACGACACCGGACTTCGTGGGTTCGGGGCGGGTGTCGCGGCGGTTGAACCGACTGGCCTCGCCCCAGGATTGCAGCGGACCGGCCAGTCGTAGCAGCAGCACCGAGTCGGTGGTGGTATTGGTCATCGGGTCAGCTGCTCCTGCAAGTGGTTTCGCAGTCCTTGCCGGAGTTCGTCGAAGGTGAGCGCGCTGCCGAACACCTCGGTCAGTGCCTTGTCTGTGTCGGCGCCGAAGGCGTGAGTGATGGCGGCGTGGGACGGCTTGTCGCCCCACATCTCGGTCGTGCGGTGCTGCTCGGCAGCCAGTTTGAGTGCCGAGAGTTCAGCGATGCCGCCCTGCAGTGAGGTAATCGGTTTCTCGAAGGCTGAGACGAGGTTGACCGGCTGGTCGTCGCGGACAGTGATCGCCACCAGTGACGGCAGGGTGCGGTGGGCGAAGCTGTTGGTGTGGCCGGTGGGCATGGAGCGGGCGAAGCTGTCGACGAAGACGTCGACGGCTTCGAGGACGGCGTCGGTTTCGCCGAGGTTGTGGCGCAGCTGATCGAGCCCGATCGTGGCGTAGCGGTAGAGGGTGGCGGAGTTGAAGCCGATGGTGCCGATCATTCCGGCACCGGGGTCGTCTTTTTCGTTGGTGTCGTCGACGGCGGTGAAGTAGTCGAATTCGGCTTCGACGGCGTGGGTCGACAAGGCGTGGGCGACCTGGACGGCGGCGTCAACGTTGAGGGAGGGGATGTCGGCGACCATGCGCCCGAACAGGGCGACGTCGAGGGGGTGGTTGTCACGGAACTGCTCGGCGACCGGCAGCTTTTTCATCTGCTCGGCCAGTGCGGCATCGTCGAGACCAACGAGTTCGGTGGCGTTTTCGGCGATCAGGTCGATCACGGCGTCGAGTTGGCCGTTGCCGACGAACAGCAGGTACGCGGTCGCCCCGGCCTTCTTTCCGGCGCTGATGCCCACCGGTGCGAGTGCCGCCCCGGCCAGTCGCTCGGCCTGCTCCTGGTTGAGTTCGGTGCGATCGACCAGTCGTTTGGCCAGTTCGCCGGCCACGCGTCGGGTTCTGGTGCCCAGATCGTGGTCGGGTACGCGGTCCGCGAAGCGCACGCGCGCGGCTCGCTTCCATGCCTGCGACGACACCCGTGATCGGCGGACTCCGCCGTAGATGGCTTCCTTCGGGTTGCCCTGGTCGTCGCGGTTGAGGTTCGCTGGTGGCACGGTCTGCAAGATGTTGATGTCGATGTAGATACCCATGGCTGTAGAGACCCCTTCTCGAAAAAAGTTGGTGGTGAACGGTTTCTGACCAGTTAGTCAGTGGTGGTGTCTGCGCTTTTTTCCCAGCGCTGGTAGCCTTGCGCCCATCCGGTGCGCACGCGTTGGCGCCCGTCGGGCCAGTGCCATTGTTCGATCTCGTGGAACAACCGGTCGTAGTCGAGGGGTTGTTCGATATCGCGTAGCTGAATCACGAGTCCACGCAGCCGGTAGGTCAATGTCGGGACCGAGCTCGACGCCACCAGCGCTGCTACCCGTCTATCGACGGCGTCGCTACTGCTGGACTTGTCGTGTGCGCTCAGGACGCGCAGCGCGCTGCCGAGCCCGGCGCCGGGGCGGTGCATCAGGGTGCGCTTGGATTGTTGGTGGGCCCCGAACAGTGCCAGAGCGGCGTGCTCAGCGTTTTGGTGTGTCGTGGATCTGCCGTGGCGTTCCAGATCGCTGTCTCCATCGGGCATGACGGTGTAGTACGGCCACATCTTCGGCACCGTCAACGCATCCCGGCCTAGACCAGCGCGTAAGGCGGCCAGATCCTCACCGGGGGGCAACGTTTTGGTCCATTCCCCCGATGCGCAGTCGATGAACCGGTTCCAGTAGCGCCCTCGACGGGTGGTGTTACCTGCGAACTTGTTCTCGTAGTGCTTGGCCATCCAGCTATTCCTTGTCGTCTCGGGGAGCCCGCGCTGCGACCGCCCTGGCCAGAATCTTGTTGACCGCGCCATAGAAAGAGTTGGCTGCCAGTCCCAGCTTGAAGTGCTGCTCTTTGGTCCCTGATTTGATGGTGCGGCCGGTGAACGCTGCCGCCGGTAGCGCGAACAGTGGTGCGGCGCAACGGTGTACGGCGTCATAGGCCATGAGTTCCCATGCCTGTAATCCTCGGGCGAGTTTGTCCTCGTCGCCGGAATCAGCGGAGACTCCCGCGAGTAGTCGTCGTACCAGCGGGTCGAGTGCGACGAGCAACTGCTCGCCTGGACGCATTCCTTTGTCCCAAGGGATCGGTTCGGCCCCCAGCGCGCGGCGCAGGTCAGCGGAGAGTCGATTGATGGCGTTGACCAGTTGCTCGGCTTGGACGGCTGCGTCAACGATCAAGTCATAGGCTTCACCTTCGCCGCGCATCGATGCCACCGGCAGCGGGATCACGTCGTGCAGGACATCCTCGATGACCGCTGATTGGTTGCCGTAGACGACACCGTAGGTATGCACCCGTAGTGGATAGCTGTCGTCGATGCAACGAGTCTGCTCGAGGCCTGCGAGCTGATCGAGCAGCTCGCTGGTCTGCACCGACTCGTTCGACGACGCCAATGCCAGCAGTGCGTCCAGCCCGCGCCACGCCGCCTTGCCCGCCATGTGCCGCAGCGGCCTCAGCGGTGCGTTCGTAGAACCTTTGGCTGGCTTGTCTTTTCGCCAGGCAGTATGGGTTTCCCAGTCGGGCACTCCGCCGCCGAGTCGATCGCCCGCGGACACGATGACTCGCTCGACTACGACACCGGAGTCGACGCTCTCGGGGAACAGGCGGATTCGTCGTGACTGCCAGGTCCACAGATCCAGGATCCCGTCGGGTTCACGCACGTCCCAACCAGGTCCGAGCGGATCGCGATCCCAGTGCGGGGTTCCCAGACGCCCTGACACCGCGATCGGAATGTTGAGCAATAGCGTCTCGTAGAGGGTGCGACCGATCGGCATCACCACCCCGAGCTGCCCGAGCGGGCCGGTGTGGTTGCCAGATGTTTTGCCGCCCTTGGCTTTCGGGTCACCGACAACGCCGGTCTTGATCGCGGCGGTATCCCAACACTGGGTATGCAGCATCCACCGCACCGCAGCATCGAGCGGCAGCCGCAGTGCGTCGGCTTCGGTTCTGGTGGCGAACAAAGGCACATTGTTGCCCGATGGCGCTGTCGCCACGAGCAACGCTGTCCCCTTGGTTTCGCCCTTCTCGGTGCACAGATCCGCGACTTGACCGAACGGATGCACCGGATGCAGCACCGAGAACCTGTCGGAGTGTTTGGTGAAGTACCGCTCGAGTTCACCGTTTTCGTTCTCACTGAAGCGGCCGCGGTCGAATCGCTGCTGCCAATGTTCGCGCGAGTCCGGCGATCCCAGTGCGTGCAGCACGATCGCCAGCAAAAGCTGCCGCATGATCGCGGGCAGCATCGTCGGGATCTCGACGTCGATGCCGACGATGCGGTGACTGTTTAGCAGCGCCTCCCCTACCGGCAAAGCGACAACAGTGCCGTCGTCGAACCTGCTGGGCACCAATGGAACTGCCGAGATCAGATCTCCTGCATCCACTCCCCATCTCCCCTCAATAATCAGTCATGTCTAATGCTCGGGCCGAAGATTAGGCCAACGAGGTTGTAGGTGTATGCGAAACTGGGAACGAACCTGTCGGTCCGTTCAGCGGGTATGGTCCGCAGTCATGTCTGGGATCTATGTCGGCCCCGCAGCCGCGGGGTGAAGGGTGGTGGTCTTCCCGACCGGGGAAGGCCACCACTTCACTCGATGACCAGACCGAGCTCGTCGTCGTAGCGAACCCATGTATCACCGACCTGGCCACGACTCTCGCCATCGAGCTCGAGTGCTCTGCTGTAGCGCAGCCACGGGTGATCACGCCAGCCGTCCATCGGGCGCAAACCTTTCTCGGCCGCTCGGCGTAGTTTCGGTGGCAGCCGCAATGTTCCGCCCAGGACATGGTCAAGTACTTCGTCGGCGACCTCACCGTGCGGTCCCAGCCGGTGCTTGTTCTCCGAGCGGATGGCGTGCTCGTCGCGGCGAATCAGGATCACTTCGATACCTTCCTCACCGTCGCGCACCCGCACGTCCTCATCACGGACGTAGTCCCCGGCGCCGCGATGTAGACCTTCCAAGGTCGGCCGCGCATGCTCACCCAGACGCGTCAACACGAACCGCGTGGCCATGGCTGCGCGAAGTCGTTGCTCGTCGCGCCACTCAAGCAGAGCCTCAGCGACATCGGGTTCCCAAGACGCCGGGACAGCAGTATTCGAGTCGTAGGCCGCTGCGACGAGCGCAGGCACTTGTGCCGGGATCTGCCAATACCCTTCGCGCGCGTCTAGTACCGCAGCGGCGCTGCGCAGCAGTGGATAGCGCCCGTAGATCGCTTCGCTGGCAGCGATGAACTCCGGCACACCGTCCCCGTCCGGTGTGAAGCCGGTGATCACTACTGTCGGCTCGCGAAGACGCGGCGGTCTTACAACACCGTCGTGGCGGTGCATCCGACCGATCCGCTGCAACAGCAGATCCATCGACACCAGGTCGGTGATCAGTAAGTCCGCATCGACATCGAAGCTCTGTTCAGCGATCTGGGTAGCCACGACGATGGTCGATTCACGCAGGCACCCATCCTTTTTCGGCCCCAACCGTTCGAGGCATTCATCGGCGACCTCGGCACGCTGGCGCACGTTCATCTGCCCGTGCAGCAAAAACACGCTCTCGCCGAACACCGACCGCAGTTCACGGTAGGTCTGCTGCGCGCGGGCGACGGTATTGCGAATCACCAGGACGCATCCGCCCTCGGTCAACCGATCGGCCAGCACATCAGCGATCGACGTTGCTTCTTCGGCGACTTCGACCTTTACCTTCAGCGACTCCGATCGCCACGGGTCAGCAGTGGCTTCTTCGATGACCGGCCCTGATTTGGAGTCGACCCACGCAGTCGTCACCCGCGGGTAGCCGCGATGATCACCGGTCCGCGGTGGTACTCGCTGCGTATCGCCAGCTCCGGAGAGGTACGCATCCAACAGCTGGCTGCGCTGCGCGGGCGGCAGCGTTGCCGACAGCAAAATGACAGGGACACCAGCTTGTCCCAACCAGCGCAGCCCCTCGACGAGAAACTCTGACATATACACATCGGTGGCATGAACTTCGTCGAGGATCACGACCTTGCCCGCCAAACCGGCCATCCGCAGCATCACATGCTTGGTTCGCGTCGCCGCGAGCAACAACTGATCGATCGTGCCGACGACGAACGGCGCCAGCAGTCCCCTCTTCGCACCAAGAAACCACTCAGCCGGCACCGTCCGCTCCGGGCGATCACAGGTGCAGGGATCGAATTCTGCTGTGCCGTAGAGATCGTCCAGCCCGAACTCGTCTTCGCCCACGCTGGCGAAAGCCGTGTCCGCCCGCTGATCGTCTGTTGTGAGCTGTCGCCATTGCTTGTTGAACCGGCGCTTGCCGTGCAGAAGCGCGACCTGGTGTGCGGCCTTCTCGTCGATCGCTTCCACCCACGCACGCACGGTCGTGAACATCGGATCACTCGTCGCTTGGGTGGGCATTCCCACATACACCCCGTCGAATCCGAACCGGGCCGCGAAGACCTCCGCGCACATCAACGCCGTCTTCGTCTTCCCCTCCCCCATCGGCGCTTCCAGGATCATCAGCCCCGGACTCGCCATCCGCGCCGCGCACTCGATCGCTACACGCTGCGACGGCCTCGGCGAAGCATTGAACCTCGCGCGGAAGTCCTCCACCGAAGGCTCCTCGATCACACCCCAACCACGGGCCAAACCGAGCCTGTCCCAGGCATTGCGAGCACGCTCGCGTGCCTCATCGATCGTGATGTCGTTCAACTGGTCGACACCGACGAAGAACTCCTCGTTACTGGCGATCCAATCGGCCATCACGATGAACCCGCTCAACTGCAGTTGTAGCGATCGACTCGGCATTCGGAGTGGCTCGACTGCAGCGAGGTCGGTGAAACCCACCGCCTGGGTGAAACATTCCAGCAGCAAGCGTTGAGCACGCGGCCAGTCGCCGGTACCGCGCAACTGCTTCTGCCGACGAGGCCGCAACTCACCCGAGGTCGGGAACTTCCCGTGATGGCCGGCGACCATCGGCCAAACCCAATCACGCTGGGCTGCAGACCAACCCGAGTCTTCGAGCACGTCGTTCAGCACCGCCGCCCCGGCCAGTTCGTGGCGCCACCGCTGCCCCTTCACCGTGAACTCGTCCCACCCCAACCCTGATTGCCGGACCGCGCGTGCACCATCACCGTCCACCGCCTGGAAAACCGGCGTTGCCTTCCCTAGATCGTGCACCCCACACAACCACACGAACAACCGCCGCCCCTGCTCCACACCCCCAGCCAACCCAGCAACCCGGTCCCGGATCGAGACCGCCAGATAGCGATCCCAAACTAACTCAGCGACCGCCGCAGTATCGAGCAGATGTGACAACAGCAAGTTCGTCGTACCACCGGCACGCCCGGCCGACTTTCCCCACAACGACCTCAACCAGCCCTGCTCCTGCCCAGACAGCCCAGACCAGTTGTCCCCCAACCTCTCCCCTGCAATCGTCATAACCGCACAATAGGAGGACCCACCGACATAAACCCACGCGCGACAGTCCTGGCCACAATCACCACAGTTGCGGAGACGGAAACCACATGTGATCCCGGTGGTGGAGTCGAGACCGTGCTCGCGGCGGCGCCGACCGTGCCTCGACAACTCCGGCGAGACGGTGAGGCCGTATCACTGTTCGGCCAGGCCATCCCTGCGGGTGAGGGGCCCGGTCCGACGCGAGCTGAGTCGGGTACTTGTCCGCTATCTGGGAACCATCCCCGCACGTGCGGGGCCGACCTGATCCTGCTCGCCACCCGCGCCGTCTTCACCGGTCCAGCCCCGCGGATACAGGGCCGAGGGATGATCGAGCGGCGCGATTGCGTCGTGGTGCGGACCATCCCCGTGTGTGCGGGGCCGATGACTGGGGCGCTTCCTTGTTCTGCTGACGGTTCGGGCCATCCCCGCAGGGTGCGGGGCGGACCCGGTCTCGATCGCCTCTACCAAGTCGTTCGTCGGAACATCCCCGCAGGTGCGGGGCCAACGTGGGCCTTGGTGTCCGCAGTAATGCCTACATCGGACCATCCCCGCAGGTGCGGGGCCAACACGATCGAACCCTCTGGACCGGCGTTCTTGATCGGACCATCCCCGCGGGTGCGGGGCAACACCGCACAGTTTCGCCACGACCCTCGTACCCCAGGACCATCCCCGCGGGTGCGGCGCCAACTACCACTACCAGATGCTGTACAACGCCGCCCTGGGACCATCCTCGCGGGTGCGGGGCCAACCCGTCACCGACGGACCATCCCCGCGGGTGCGGGGCCAACCGCGTGCCGATTAGGGGAGCGGAGTTCACCCACGGACCATCCCCGCGGGTGCGGGGCCAACCCGGTCTCGATCGCCTCGACCAACTCGTTGGTCGGACCATCCCCGCGGGTGCGGGGCCACCCGGCGCCGACAGCGAGGCCGCCGTACATCACCGGACCATCCCCGCGGGTGCGGGGCCAACCATGATCCGGCCCAGCTCGGCCGGGTCGAGAAGGGACCATCCCTGCGGGTGCGGGGCCAACTCCACCTGGACGCCGACACTGAGGTTCACCCCCGGACCTTCCCCGCGGGTGCGGGGCCAACACGACGATGGCGCCCATCACGTCGAGGATCGTTGGACCATCCCCGCGGGTGCGGGGCCAACTGCAGGGCCGCAGTGTCGCGGAGCTGGAAGCACGGACCATCCCCGCGGGTGCGGGGCCAACGACGGTTTGGGCGGCCATCAAAGCGAAGGTGGCGGACCATCCCCGCGGGTGCGGGGCCAACCTGAGCAGTTCCATGAGCAACCGGCCGATGTACGGACCATCCCCGCGGGTGCGGGGCCAACTACAGGGTGTCCAGCGAGACGATGGTGTGCTTCGGACCATCCCCGCGGGTGCGGGGCCAACTTCTTCGCGGTCGAAAACACGCCGGAGCGCTGCGGACCATCCCCGCGGGTGCAGGGCCAACGGCACACCCGGTTTCGACGGGTCGTCGGACCACGGACCATCCCCGCGGGTGCGGGGCCAACACCGCCAGCGACCCGAGCAGCCAATTACGCAGCGGACCATCCCCGCGGGTGCGGGGCGAACCAGCCACAGCACCGCGTAGTCGGCGCGTTCTACGGACCATCCCCGCGGGTGCAGGGCCAACCGTTCCCGATCGACAACCGCCAAGGTCGACCCCGGACCATCCCCGCGGGTGCGGGGCCAACGCACGTTGCGGGGCCAACACTTCTTCACCTGCAAGTTCACGAGCGACCCACCCTGATTTCATTCACTTCGTTTCTACCCATCCGAGCTGGCGAAGGGACAGTGGAAGCTAGCACCTCATGCCGACGAGACCAGATCCAGTCAGATCCGCGAACCATTCTCAAGATTGCGCCGACGGCACAAGCTCTGCAGGTTTCCGACGCCCGTACCGTCACCTCGACTCAGCGGGATAACGAGATTGAATTCGAGGCAATGGGTATCGCCGCACTGGCAACACCCGCGACCGCCGTCTCATTGCCACTCACTCCCGCGCAGGAATGTGGAAATTCTCGGCGCGGGCCGATATCCGCCGGTCGGTGCCCCGCTGTCGTGGCACAGCTTTGGCGAGCGCAGGTGGTGATGATCCGTGATGGCGATATCGCGTTGCTGTCGCCGGTGCCTGACGCCCAGACGGCCCGCACGGGGGGCATCTCCGGCAATAAGCAGAATCCGCCATTCCGCGGCGGTTGGCGACGACTGCGCCCGAGCCTGCTTACCGCGGCAGCACCCGCGATTATGTTTGGCTCCCGGTCACCATGCTCCGACGAACTCGATATCCACGTCACCATCCGAATCGTCAGTTACGAATGGCTTTCACGCGCCGCCAGACGGACAACCGACTGGCCTGCCGACGTGGTCACCAGGGACAGTGCCATGGAGGTGGGTGGTGGGTTGCACCCTGAACGGAACGTGCGGGCGCCGAAGGGCTAATGACCACGCACCACGACGGCATCGGCGAGGTTGGAGGCGGTCGTACACAAGCTGCCGCACGCCTTCGGGCATGCCACCCCACCAGCACACGGAAGGCTATAAATCCGTAGCACCACGGTTGCTGCAATTACCCAGGTCAAATAGTATTAACTATTACTGTACTGATCGGGATGAGCGCCGATTACTACATCCGGCTCGAACAAGGTCGCGACAGACATCCGTCCGATCAGATCGTGGCGGCGTTGGCCCGGGTGTTCTCTCTCGACGACGACGGCGCCGCCCATCTGCGGGAGTTGGCGCGTCCGGCACCGCGACGCACCCGCGCGACGAGACGACCGGAACGCGTCACGCCGAGCCTGCTGCGTCTGATGCGCACCTGGTCGGACACGCCGGCGCTGGTGCTCGGGCGGCATATGGATGTCTTGGCCGCGACGCCGCTGGCCGTCGCGCTGAATTCCTGTTCGGCGCCGGGAGTCAATCAGGTCAGAATGGTGTTCCTGGATCCCGAGGCACGCAACATTTTTCCGGACTGGCCGAAGATCGCCGCGGAGACCGTGGCCGGGCTGCGGGTCAGCGCGGGCACCGACCTCGACGACCCGCGCCTGACGGAACTGGTCGGCGAACTGTCGTTGAAGAGCGAGGACTTCCGCCGCCTCTGGGCCAAGCACGACGTCCGCGCGAAAACCGCCGGGCAGAAGCGATTCACCCATCCGCTGGTGGGCGAGCTCGCGCTGTCCTACGAGACGTTCACGGTCAACGGGGCGCCGGGGCGGACGCTCGTCGTCTATCACGCCGAGCCGGGCTCCGATGCCGAGCAGTCTCTGGTCCTGCTCGCCGGCCTGTCCGTAGACCGCGCGCCCGGGCACTCAACGGTGACTACAGGCTGAAAGCCACCGCGCGCACGATCAGGACGGCGATGAATACCGCGGTGAAGGCCAGGTCGAGGGAGAAGTCGCCGATGCGTATCGGCTTCAATACTTTTCGCACCGGGGCGATGACCGGCTCGGTGGCGGCATGGGTCACCTCCCGCGCCTTGCGCGCCCACTGTGGACCGTTGCCGAGGGCATCGATCCAGTCCACCACCATCCGGGCGATCAACAGCACCAAGAAGATGGTCAGCGCGTAACCGACCAGGGTTCCGACAAGACTCATGACGCACTCCCTCACGGAGGCCGCAGAGGACCTCTTACCGCTATCAACGTGCCCGACATTGCCAAGGTGTCCACCAACTGGTAGTTCTCAGCCGATTATCAGGCCCGCGGTCACGTTCTTCGCGGTGATCGCGGGCGCGGCGTGGTGGCATCTGACCGGCAACGGCGAGCGGCGTCGACTACTCGCCGTGGCGGACGTCCGTCGACTCGTAGCGGCGGGTGAAGTCGAGAATGCGGGCAGTGACCAGTTTCGGGAACTGGTGAAAGAGGCCGTGTCCCGCCCTGGGGACGATCTCGATTTCGCAAGTGGGCAGGTTGTCGCGCAGGCGTTGTTCGGCGAGTTGCGGATCGATCACCAACGACTCCGACCCGATCAGCACCAGGGTCGGCGTAGTGATCGTGGCCAGTCGCTCGTCGGTGAACAACTTCGGGTAGCCGATCGTGGGGATGTACCCGAGAGCCGCCTTCACCCCGGCGAATTCCGCATCGGTCAGGGCGACGCCGGGATTGAGCCGCGCGTTCATCGTGCGGAGGTTCTTGTCCGTGGGCCGGGCTCCGACGCGGAGCATCATCCACAGCAGGCTCCATTTGATCTTCGTCAAAGTGCCGCTCGGCTCCACCACGTTCACACTCGCCAGCCGCTTCTGCTGGGTGGTCGCGATGACCATCACCTGCCACGCACCCTGTGAGTAGCCGACCAGATGAACCCGGTCGACGCCGAGACCGTCGAGGACCTCGCCGAACCAGGTACCGAAGCTCGATTCGTCGATCGGCGCGGTCTGCACACTGAGACCGGGAGTGCCGATCATTTCAGGCATGTAGACGATGCGGTCACGAGCGAAATCCTCGATGACGTGGTCCCAGGACAGGCTGTTGCCGCCGAGTGAGTGCACCAGCACGATCGGCACCCCTTCTCCCGCACCTGCTTTGCGAACGCGAGTCGATCCGAAGGAGGTGCTGATGTCGACCGTGGTCGACGGGATCCGCCACTGCTTCTCCAGTTCGCGATAGGTCCGCAGGTACTCCTCGCGCGCCTTGTCGTTCTTGAACCGCCCGATCTTGGCCATGACCACCCCTGCATCTCGTTGGTGATATCAACGTACCACAACAGTGGTATGGGCGTACCATGAAAACCTGCCGGGACAGAAGGAGGCGCGATGCCACGGTTGGCCGATCACGAAGAACGGCGCAGATCGATCACCAGTGCTGCGCGGCGAGTTATCGTCCGGGGCGGGCTCGAAGCGGCGACCTTCCAGTCCGTTGCCGCCGAAGCGGGGGTCTCGGTGCGGTCGGTGCAGTACTACTTCGGCACCAAACGGGAGTTCCTGCTCGCCACACACCGCGCGGTCGTCGAGGATTCCGGCACCCGGATGGCACAGGGGTTCGCGGCCCTCGGGCCGGACGCCGGTCCGCGCGATATCGTCCGCACGATCCTGCTCTCGGTCCTGCCCCTCGACGAATCCAGCCGATGCGACGCCGTGATTCTCGGCATCTTCCACGCCGCGACGCTCACCGGTCCCGATGTGGCATCGGCCGATACGGCGGGGGCACCGAACTACATCGTCGACGCGATCGCGGGACAACTACGGCAGCTGCGCGGTCCCGACGCCGACGAGAACACGCTCATCGCCGATGCCGAGGTGGCTCTGCTCGCGGTCGGCGGGCTGGCACAGGGAATGCTCACCAACGACGACTACGCCTCGCGTGCAACACAATTGGTCGACCACCTGTTGGACCGCGTGATCGGCGACTGAAAAACGAAGAGCCCCGGCGATATTCGCCGGGGCTCTCGTCTGACACACGAACTACTTCTTGCGTTCCTTCTTCTCGCGCACGCGCACCGAGATGCGCACCGGCGAACCGTCGAAACCGAACTCCTCACGCAGGCGACGCTCGATGAAGCGGCGGTAGCCTGCCTCGAGGAAGCCGGTGGTGAACAGCACGAACGTCGGCGGGCGAGTGCTCGCCTGGGTGGCGAACATGACGCGGGGCTGACGGCCGCCACGCATCGGCGGCGGGGTGGCCGCGATGACTTCCTTGAGCCAGGTGTTGAGGCGGCCGGTGGAGATGCGCTTGTCCCAGGACTCGAGCGCGGTTTCCATCTGCGGCACCAGCTTGGCCACGGCGCGGCCGGTGTGGGCGGAGATGTTGACCCGCTGGGCCCACGGCACACGCACCAGATCGCGATCGATTTCGCGCTCGAGCATATAGCGGCGGTCCTCGTCGACCAGGTCCCACTTGTTGAACGCCAGCACCAGCGCGCGACCGGACTCGGCGACCAGGCTGATCACGCGCAGATCCTGTTCGGTGATCGGCACCGAGGCGTCGATCAGCATGATCGCGACCTCGGAGGCCTCCAGCGCCGACTTCGTGCGCAGCGACGCGTAGAACTCGGTGCCGGTGGCATTGGAGACCTTGCGACGCAGACCGGCGGTGTCGACGAACTTCCAGGTCTTGCCACCCAGCTCGACCAGCGAGTCGACCGGGTCGACGGTGGTGCCCGCGACATCGTGGACCACCGAACGCTCGTCGCCCGCCAGCTTGTTGAGCAGGCTGGACTTGCCGACATTCGGCTTGCCGACCAGCGCCACGCGACGCGGTCCCGCCACAGCGGTACCTTCGCGCGGGGTCTCGGGCAACGCGCCGAGCACGTCGTCGAGCAGGTCGCCGGTGCCTCTGCCGTGCGCGGCCGAGACCATGCGCGGCTCGCCGAGACCCAGCGACCACAGCGTGGCCGCCTCGAGCTCGACCTTCTGGTCGTCGACCTTGTTGGCCACCAGGATCACCGGGATCTTGGAGCGGCGCAGCTTGCGCACCGCGGCCTCGTCGGTCGTGGTCGCGCCGACGGTGGCGTCGACGACGAGCAGGATCGCGTCGGCGGTCTCCATCGCCACCTCGGCCTGGCGAGCGACGTGCTGCTGCAGACCCTTGGCGTCGGGTTCCCAACCGCCGGTGTCCTGCACCATGAAGCGACGCCCGGCCCAGTTGGCCTCGTACGAAATGCGGTCACGGGTGACGCCGGGAACGTCTTCGACGACCGCTTCGCGTCGGCCGAGAATGCGGTTGACCAGGGTCGACTTGCCCACATTGGGGCGCCCGACCACGGCGAGCGTCGGCATCGCGATGTGCTGTTCGCCTTCGCCGTCCGCATCGATATCGAGAACGTCCCATTCGGACTCGTCGGTCCAGGTTCCGTCGCCTACGAGAATCTCTTCGATCATCGCGGACCTCCTGTCGTGGCCGAAAGCTGCTGAGCCACCACGCGATACAGCTCCTCGATGGTCTGTGCCATCGTCAGGTCGCTGGTGTCGACGAGCACCGCGTCGGCGGCGGGGCGCAACGGCGACACTGTGCGGGTGGAATCGAGGGTGTCGCGGCGCTGCACGTCGGCCAGCACGGCCGCGTAATCGTCGCCGCGGCCCTCGCGGATGTTCTGAGCATTGCGCCGCTCGGCGCGTGCCTCCGCGGAGGCGGTGAGGTAGATCTTGGCGTCGGCGCCGGTGAGCACGACGGTGCCGATATCGCGGCCCTCGACCACGATGCGCCCCGCCATCGCGGCGATCTCGCGCTGCAGGGCCACGAGCTGCTCGCGCACCGGCCCCACCGCGGAAACCGCCGAGACTGCCTTGGTGACGGCGTCGCCGCGGATCTCCTGCGAGACGTCCTCGCCGTCGAGTTCGACGACCTCGTGGCTGGGATCGGTGCCGATCGAAAGCGGCAGTGCCGCTACGGTTTCCGCGATCGCGGCCGCATCGGTCAGCTCGACGCCCGCACGCAACACGCGCAGGGTCGCGACCCGGTACATGGCACCGGTGTCGAGGTAGCGGGCGCCCAGGCGCGCCGCCAGACGACGCGACACACTGGACTTGCCGGTACCGGAGGGGCCGTCCATCGCGACGATGAGCGTCGCGTCACCGGTCATCCGGTCGCTCTCGAACTCCAAGGGAAAGTCCACACCGTTCACAGCTGCACCGCCTCGTAGAGTTTGCCGATCTCGTCGCGGCCGAGCACCCGCAGCGTGCCGGGGCGCTGGTCACCCAGTGCCACCGGGCCGAGGTGGGTGCGCACCAGCCGGATCACCGGGTGGCCGACCTCGTCGAGCAGCCTACGCACGATGTGTTTGCGGCCCTCGTGCAACACGAGCTTCACCAGCGACCGGCCCTGGTAGGCCTCGAGCACCATGAACTTGTCGACCTTGGCCGGCCCGTCCTCGAGCTCGACGCCTTCGCGCAGGCGCTTACCGACCAGGCGGTAGTTCACCTCGCCGTCGACGGTGGCCAGGTAGGTCTTGGGCACCTCGAACGAGGGGTGCATCAGCCGATGCGCCATCTCGCCGTCATTGGTGACCAGCAGCAGGCCCTCGGTGTCGGCATCGAGACGGCCGACGTGGAACAGGCGCTGACCAGCGGCGATCCGCTCGGCGATGATATCGCCGACGCAGGGGCGCCCCAGATCGTCGGACATGGTGGACTGCCAGCCCTTGGGCTTGTTCAGCACCAGGTGCACCAGTTCGTCGCGCACCACGACACGGGTGCCGTCGACGCGCACCACCGCGTTCTCGGCGTCGATGCGCAGACCCTGCTCACGCACGATCTTGCCGTCGACCTCGACGCGACCGGCGGCGATCATCTCCTCGGCGGCTCGACGCGAAGCCACACCCGCCTTGGCGAGGACCTTCTGCAGGCGTTCGCCTTCGCCCCACGGAAGCTTCTTGGGGCCCTCGGTGACCTCGGCGTGCTGGTGACGCGCGGGCTTGGCGTTGTTCAGGATCGTCGGAGCGACGACCTTCTTCTGCGGCTTCGAGGAGGTCTTCTTGCGCGCCGCGAAGGCTTGGGAGCCGGCCGAAGCGCCGCTGCGCTGACCAGCCGTGCCGCCACGCTGTCCGCGGTCGGCGTCACCACGCGGGTAACCGCCACCGCTGGAAGCACCGGTGCCGCGACGGTCGTCACGCTGACCTGCGCCCGCGGGGGCGCCACGACGGTCGTCACGCTGGTAACCACCGGCAGACGGGCCACGACGGTCACCACCGGCCGGGGCGCCGCGTCGATCATCACGCTGGTAGCCACCGGGCGAACTGCCGCGACGGTCACCGCCTGCGGGGCCGCTGCGACGATCGTCGCGCTGGTAGCCACCACCGGTCGAGGTGCCACGGCGGCCGCCGGACTCCGCGTCACGCTGGAAGCTGCCCGCGGACCGGGCAGCTGTCTGATTACCGCGCTGGAAGCCACCCGCGCCGGTGCCGCGCCGGCCGGGAGCCGCTGCGCGGGAGCCACCCTGCCCGGTGCGCGCACTGTCGCCACGGTTACCCGCGGTTCGATTCGCGCCACTTCGGGGCTGGTCGCTGCGATTTCTTCGATCCGGTGTGCCATCTCGGCGAGCGGAATTATTCATCTGTCCTGTCAATCGTCAGTGCCGGGATCCCTGTCGGACTCGGCGGGTTTGTTCAGCTTGGTGACTGTCAATCGTCGGTGCCGAGATCCATGTCGGACTCGGCGGGTTTCTTCAGCCTGGTGAACCGCGGATCGGTTTCCAGGCTCTCGCTGATCTCGTCGATCAGATCGACGCCGGGAAGCAGCGGCGCCAGCA
Organism: Nocardia salmonicida NBRC 13393; assembly: GCF_001613085.1. Lineage (GTDB taxonomy): Bacteria > Actinomycetota > Actinomycetes > Mycobacteriales > Mycobacteriaceae > Nocardia > Nocardia salmonicida. Next base: position 16,872 of record NZ_BDBR01000060.1, on the reverse strand, counting down.
GTGGCAGGTCGCCGAGAGAGGCGAGCCCGATCCGTTCGAGGAACAACTCGGTGGTGCGGTACAACGTGCCGTTGGTTTCGGGGTCCTGACCTGCTTCCGCGATCAGGCCTCTGGCCAGCAGCGTGCGCATCACTCCGTCGACGTTCACTCCTCGGACCGCGCTGACCCGCATGCGAGTCACCGGCTGGCGGTAGGCGACCACCGCCAAGGTTTCCAAGGCGGCCCGGGTCAGTTTCGTCCGGGCCCCATCGAGCAGTACACGCTCGACATAGGGCGCGTACTCCTGTCGAGTATAGAAGCGCCATCCGTCACCGACGAAACGCAGGTCGATGCCGCTGCCCCGTTCGGTCAGTTCGGCCGCCATCGCGCGCAGCACGGTTTCGACGCGCTCGGTGGTGTCGTCCAGGGCCGCTGCCAGCTGTTCTGTCGGCGCGGGGGCGTCGACGACGAGCAACATCGCTTCGAGCGCCGAGCGCACTTCGAGGTCGTCGAGTGGCTCAGAGGTGAATTCCACCACTGCCTCTGTCATCCGTAGTCCTCCTCGAAAGTCAACGCCGCGGCCTCGGCGTCGGGATCCAGCTCACCGAGCCAGCTCACCGCGAGGGGCCCGAGCGGATCCGGTTGGTCGAACGCGATGGTTTTGCCCCGGTACAGCTCGAGCAACGCCAGAAATCTGGCCACGATTTCCACCGGGACTGTGCAGTCGACCACCAATTCGGCGAAGGTCGTCCAGCCGCCCGGACCGCGTTGCTTCAAGATGGCCAGCACCAGCTCGGCCTGTTCGGCGACCGAGATGGTGTGCATGTGCAGATGCCCGAGCCCGACTTCGGCGATCGGGCGTGGCCGAAATGCCGCCGCGGCGATCTCGGCGAACGCGGCGATATCCACGCCGAGAGTGACCTCGGGCAACAGTCCCTCGAACTGTTCCTCGAGCGCCACCGAGCGCGGATACCGGCGCAGCGCCGCGGCCTCCAGCTCGGCGAGCAGCTCGGCCACCTGCTTGAACGCGCGGTATTGCAGCAGTCGCGCGAACAGCAGGTCGCGAGCATCGAGCAGTTCCAGGTCGTCGGCGTCGGTCATCTCGCCCGAGGGCAGCAACCGCGCCGCCTTGAGGTCGAGCAAAGTGGCGGCGACGACGAGGAATTCGGTGGTCTGATCGAGAATCTTGTCCGCGCGCAGCTTGGTGTTGCCGACCAGTTCGGCGGTCAATGCCTTGGTGTAGGCGATGAATTCGTCGGTGACCTGATGAAGCGCGACTTCGGTGACATCGAGTTTGCGCGAGCTGATCAGCGTCAGCAGCAGATCGAACGGCCCCTCGAAATTAGTGAGCCGCAGATGAAAACCGGTTTTCTCCTCGGCCGGCACCGCGTCTTCGGGTACTGCTTGCACCGCAGGTGTAGCTCCGATCACCGGCCAGACCGGTGGATGACTTCACGGGCCATCGCTCGATACGACTCGGCGCCGCCCGATTTCGGCGACCAGGTGGTGATCGGCTCCCCGGCGACGCTGGCATCGGGGAAGCGCACGGTACGCGAGATGGCGGTGTCGTAGACCAGATCGCCGAACACCTCGACCACGCGCGACATCACCTGACGCGAATGCAGCAGGCGCGCATCGAACATGGTGACCACGATGCCGTAGAGGCTCAGCCGCGGGTTGAGGCGGTCGCGCACCTTCTCGACGGTGTCGTTGAGCAGGGCGAGGCCGCGCAGCGAGAAGTACTCGCATTCCATCGGAATGATCACGCCGTCGGAGCAGGCCAGGGCGTTGACCGTGAGCAGGCCGAGCGAGGGCTGGCAGTCGATGAGGATGTAGTCGTAGCGATCGCGCACGCTGTGCAGGGCACGGCCGAGCGACTGTTCGCGGCCGACCTCGTTGACCAACTGGATCTCGGCAGCCGATAGGTCGATGTTGCTCGGCAACAGGTCCATGCCGTCGACCTTGGTGGTCTGCAGCACGTCGTCGACCTTGGCCTTGCCGCCGATCAGCAAGTCGTGCACGGTGAGATCGAGATCGTGGTGCGCGACACCGAGCCCGGCCGAGAGCGCGCCCTGCGGGTCGAGGTCGACGAGCAGCACCCGGCGGCCGTATTCGGCCAGTGCCGCACCGAGATTGATGGTCGAGGTGGTTTTTCCGACCCCGCCCTTCTGATTGCACATGGCGACGACGAGTGCGTCGCCATGTCGCTGGACCTGGGGTGGATCGGGTACCAGTCGCAGCGGGCGGCCTGTCGGGCCCATCTCGACGGCCTCGGCGACCTCTTCCGGTCCACCGTCCCACGGTGTTTCCGCTGTCGTCACGATCCGCTGCTCCTTATACGTTTTCCTTGCCGGTAACCCCTGTCGAGGGTAGCGAGGCCGATACGGGACCGGCTCGCTTTCGTACGGTCTGACTCTGGGGTAGACGCTACCGCTCGGACCGGTGAGGTACAGCATGGCAACGCCGGGCGTGTTCGCACGATACCTGCTCAGCGCGTATCGGAGGTGATGGTTCACGTGGCGCGGGGATGGGCGGTGGCCCACACTTCACGCAGGGTGCTCACCGTGACGAGGGTGTAGATCTGGGTCGTGGTCACCGAAGCATGGCCGAGCAGTTCCTGCACCACCCGCACATCGGCGCCACCGTCGAGCAGGTGGGTGGCGAAGGAATGACGCAGGGTGTGCGGTGAGACCGTCGCCCCGATCCCGGCCCGTTCGGCGGCGGTCTGCAATACCTGCCATGCGCTCTGCCGTGACAGTCTGCCGCCGCGAGCGTTGAGGAAAAGCGCTCCGCCGGAACCTTTTCCACTGGCGGCGAGGGTGGGGCGACCACGCACCAGATACGCGTCGACGGCAGCCAGTGCCGGACGGCCGACCGGCACGAGGCGCTGTTTTCCGCCCTTGCCGTGCAGCACCACACAGCGTTGCTCGGCGTCGATGTCGTCGACGTCGAGCCCGACCATTTCCGAGATCCGCGCGCCCGTGGAGTAGAGCAATTCCAGCAGGGCCCGGTCGCGCAGTCCGCGCGGCCCCCCGTCGGAGCCCTCGGATTCACCGCCCGCCGACTCGAGAAGTCGCAGAACCTGGTCGTAGGGCAACGCTTTGGGCAACCGGCGCCCGGGCGCGGGTGGTTTCACCGCATGCGCCACATCGGTGTCGGTGATTCCTTCGGCGGCGGCGAAGCGGTGTAGTCCGCGGACCGCGATCAATGCCCTGGCCACCGAACCGGCTGCCAGGGCAGGATGATCGGCGCCACCGGAACGCAAGGCCATGGTGAATTCGGCGACGTCGCCTCGGGCCACCGCGCTCAAGCTCTCGACGCCGCGTCCGGTGAGGAAATTGCGGTAGCGGGCCAGATCACGACGGTAGGCGCCGAGGGTGTTGCGCGCGGCTCCGCGCTCGACCGCGAGGTGGTCGAGGTAGGCGTCGATCTCCCGCTCGAGCACGCCCCTGCCCGTCTAGTACGCGGGTTCGGCTGCCGAGGCGTGCGCCGCTGCTGTGGTCACGCGTGGTTACCGTGAGCCGACGCCGACTGCGCCTCAGCGGCTTTGCGTCGCAGGAACTTCGTCGGTTGGCCGGGCCACGGCGCGTCGGGAGCGCGCAGCGGCGCCGTGCTCGCCTGAGCCGCCGCGTAGGCGAGCACGCCCGCGACCGCGGTCGCGTTCACGATCTCGCCCGCCAGCGCGGCGCGCACCGCCTCGTCGAGAGGCATCCGCACCAGTTCCAGATCCGCTTCCTCGTGTTCGGGATCGGGCCGGTCGGTGATGCTGAGACCGGTCGCGAAGAACACGCGGAGCGCCTCGTCGGTGAAGCCCGGCGACAACGCCACATCCACCAGCACCGACCACTGCGCGGCGGCGAGGCCTGTCTCCTCGGCCAGCTCACGCTTGGCCGCGGTGAGCGGGTCCTCACCCTCGATATCGAGCAGCCCGGCGGGCAGTTCCAGCAGCCGGGTGCCGATCGGATGCCGATACTGACGGATCAGCACGACATTGCCGTCGTCGTCGAGAGCGAGCACCGCGACAGCACCGTGGTGCTCGATGACCTCGCGCTCGGCGACCCGCCCGTCCGGCATCCTGACCAGATCCTGGCGCAGGGCCAGGATCGCGCCGCTGTAGAGCACCCGGCTCGACACCGTCTCGAAGTCGTGACTACCGGGCTCGCTCATGCGTTCCTATCGCCGATGTTCCTAGGCTTGCGCGGGCTGCTCCGCGAGCTCTTCCTCCGGAAAGTCTACGGGAAGGCGTTCGGCCAGTTTGTATTTCAACGCGGCGCTGATCAGCGCCGCGAACAGCGGATGCGGCCGGGTCGGACGGCTCTTGAGCTCCGGATGCGCCTGGGTGGCGACGAAGAACGGATGCACCGAAGCCGGGTATTCGACGAACTCGACCAGGTGCCCGTCGGGGGAAGTACCGGAGAAGACCAGCCCGCTCTTGGCGATGGCGTCGCGGTAGGAGTTGTTCACCTCGAACCGGTGCCGGTGCCGCTCGGACACGTTCTCGGTGCCGTACGCCTGCGCGACGACCGAGCCCTTCTTCAGGGTGGCGGGGTAGGCGCCCAAGCGCATGGTGCCGCCCAGATCGGCTTCACCGGCGACGACGTCTTCCTGATCGGCCATGGTCGAGATGACCGGGTTCTCGGTGTCGGGCTCGAACTCCGCGGAGTTCGCGTCGGCGATGCCGACCGACCGCGCCGCCTCGATGACCACGCACTGCAGACCCAGGCACAGCCCGAGCAGCGGGATGCCGCGGTGGCGGGCGTAGCCGATCGCCCCGACCTTGCCCTCGATGCCACGGATGCCGAACCCACCGGGGATCAGCACGGCGTCGACATCACGCAGCGCCGCCTGGGCGCCGACCTCGGTCTCGCACTCGTCCGAGGGCACCCAGCGGATGTTCACCTTGGCGCGATGGGCGAAGCCACCCGCGCGCAGCGCCTCGGTCACCGACAGGTACGCGTCCGGCAGATCGACGTACTTGCCGACCAGCGCGACCTCGACGGTCTCGCGCGGGCTGTGCACGCGATCGAGCAGATCGCCCCACACCTTCCAGTCCACATCGCGGAACGGCAGCCCGAGCTTGCGCACCACATAGGCATCGAGGCCCTCGCTGTGCAGCACCTTCGGGATGTCGTAGATCGACGGCGCGTCCGGCGTGGAGATGCACGCCTCCACATCGACGTCGCACATCAGCGCGATCTTGTTCTTGAGACCCTGCGGCACCTCACGGTCGCAACGCAGGATCAGCGCGTCGGGCTGGATACCGATATTGCGCAACGCGGCCACCGAGTGCTGCGTCGGCTTGGTCTTGAGCTCACCCGAGGGCGCCAGGTACGGCACCAGCGACACATGCAGGAAGAACACATTGTCGCGACCCACATCGTGACGGATCTGGCGGGCCGCCTCGAGGAACGGCTGCGACTCGATGTCACCGACGGTGCCACCGATCTCGGTGATCACCACATCCGGCACATGCCCCTCGAGATCAGGGCCCTGCATCGCCAGGATGCGGCTCTTGATCTCGTCGGTGATGTGCGGAATGACCTGCACCGTATCGCCCAGATACTCACCGCGACGTTCCTTGGCGATCACCGTCGAATAGATCTGACCGGTGGTCACGTTCGCGTCCATCGTCAGATCACGATCGAGGAAGCGCTCGTAGTGACCGACATCCAGGTCGGTCTCCGCGCCGTCCTCGGTGACGAACACCTCGCCGTGCTGGAACGGGTTCATGGTGCCCGGATCGACATTGAGATACGGATCGAGCTTCTGCATCGTCACCCGCATGCCGCGCGCGGTCAGAAGCTGACCGAGGCTGGAGGCGGTGAGACCCTTACCCAATGAGGAGGCGACGCCACCGCTCACGAAGATGTGCTTGGTGGCACTTTTAGCCTGATTCCGTTGATGACCCACGGACCACCACAGTACCGCCTCCCCGGATATTCAAGCGCAACCGAGGTGCGTAAACGGTCGCGTCGGCCGCTGACAGTTGGTCAGGGGCCGGGCTTGCTGCGCCTGGGGAGTTACCCATGTTCTTGCGTGATCAGTTGTTACGTCGGTACGCGAGTCGCGGGAACTCGCCTTGGGGAGGTGGTGAGGTTCTCACTCAGCGGGGCATTGCTACCAGAGTCAGGGAGGTCGCTGACGTGCCTGTTCCGTAGCGGCCCGCGCCGCCGGTGAGTTGTTCGGTGAGGGCGAGTGCTGTTGTTACCCGACCTGTTTCGCGGTCGAGGTTGTCGACTGTGGTGACCGTTGTGGCCAGGGGGGCTTGGGATCGGACGGTGGCTATCGGGGCGTTGCCTTCGGCGGCGCCCGCGCGGCCCGCGAGGACGGTGCCCGCGGCTCGGGCGCGGAGGGCGCCGGTGAAGCGGGCGATAGTCGCGCCCTGGCCGGTGTCGGATTCGACACCGTTGCCGGTGACGACGACGGCAAGTTGGGCGGGGCGGGTCGGGGTGTCGCCATAGGTGAGGAAGCCGCCGCCGCGGAGGGTCTCGAGGATCAGGGCGAGTTCCTGGGGAGTGCTGCGGGGCTGGTTCGTCGTGGGGTCCTGCAGCAGCGCGAGGCCGAGCAGATCGCCTGCGAGGCTGCCCTGGTCCACGGCGCCGGTGTTCAGTTGGGCGCCCGCGGGGACGATGTTGGTCAGAGTGGAGCGCATGCGGTCGCCCTCCCCCGCGTCGACGAAGGACTCGGTGAGGGCTACGCGGCCGGTCAGTGTGGCGCCTGCTGTTTGCAGGGACTTGCTCACGCCGTCGATGTCGCCGGGGTCGGCGTCGGGGGTGGTGAGGACGACAACCGTGCGGTCGGCCAGGGTGCCGCTCAGGATTCGGGCTGCCGAGCCCGCGATGAACTGGTCGGCGGAATCGAGGCGGGCGGTGAGTTGCGCGTTCTGGGCAGACAGTTCGTCCACCTGGGTGTTCAGGTCGGTCTTGTCCGACCGTAAGCCCGAGATCATGCCGCCCGCGAGGGTGTGTGAACCGAGCACCACCCCGACCGCGAGTGCGAGGAAGATCGCCGCGATCGAGATGGCGTGTTGACGCAGCGAGATCACAGCAGACCACGCACCCACAGAACGAAGCTGTTCCAGTACTCGATGGCCCAGTCCAGCATCTCGGAGCCGTTGTGCGAGGCCAAGATCACCACCACGATCGCCACCAGCGCGGCCAGCACCACCAACGCCACCGCGGCACCCGCGGAACGATGCCGGTACAGCGTCGACACCGCGTTCGCGTCGACCAGCTTCGCACCGACCTTCAACCTGGTCAGGAAGGTGGCCGGATTGCTGTCGCGACGCCCACGGTCGAAGAAATCCTCGAGTGAGGCAGGCGCGCCCGCCAGCACGATCAGCGACGCGCCGTGATGGTCGGCCAGCATCAACGCGAGGTCGGTGGGCGAACCCGAGGACGGGAACGTGATGGCGCCGATACCGAGATCCTGGATGCGCTCCAGCCCCTTGGCGTGCCCGTCGGTGTCGGCGGGCAGGATCATCTCGGCGCCGGATTTCAAGGTCTCGGTGCTGATCTCGTCGGGATCGCCGACGATCAGGTCGGGCGTGTACTTGAGTTTGCGCAAGGTATCCGCGCCGCTGCCGACCCCGATCAGAATCGGCGCGTACTCCTTGATGAACGGCTTGAGTCGCTGCAGTTCCGCGAGATGGCCCGAGCCGTCGGCGATCACGACCACGTGCCGGTCGCGCATGTCCAGCTCGATATCGGGCACGCCGACACCGTCGATCAGCAGCGCGCTCTCCGTGCGGACGAATTCGGTGGTGTTGCCCGCGAACGCGTCGAGGTGGTCGGCGAGGCCGTTGCGCGCCTCGATCATGCGATCGGCGATGGCCGACTCGTCGAATTCGATGCCCTCGACCAGGACCTCGGGTTCCTTCTTGGTGAGCTTGTCGGCGTAGACGATGCCGCCGTCGATGCGAACCTTCGACCCGTCCTTGATTCTGCCGAACGCGTCGGAGGACACCGTGTCCATCAACACGATCCCGTTGGCCACCAATACTTCTGGCCCCAGATTGGGATACCGACCGGAAATCGATGGGGAGGTGTTGATCACCGCGAGCACCCCCGCCTCGACCAACCGGTCGGCGGTGTGACGGTCCAGATCGGTCTCGTCGAGGACGACCACGTCCCCTGGACCGACCCGCCGCAGCAATCGTCCGGTATCGCGATCCACCCGGGCGATCCCGGCGACACCGGGCAACGTTTCCGTGTTCCGTGACAACAACGCCGGCATCCTCATAAGGCCGATGATGAAGCCAAACCCTCAACCTTTGGTGGAGGCGCGCCGGTCGGCGCACAGGTGACGACTACCCGTATGCTCCGGGTCACAGACATTTCGGACAGGAGACATATTCATGCCACGCAGCACCGTCGAGACGGTTTTCGACGCACCTCGCGACATCGTCTACCGCCTCTTCACCGAGCGTGAGGCCGTCAGCCCGTACCTGCCGATCCAGGTCAAGCTCGTCAAAGCGGGCGACCCGACCACCGGCGTCGGCGCCCAGCACGTGCTCGGCTTCGGCAAGCTCGGGGTCACCGAGGAGATCACCGCGCTGGTTCCCGGCGAGCGGATGGAATACAAAATCGTCAAGGGCGCGCCGGTCAAGCGCCACGTCGGCGCCATCACCTTCGCCGACACCACCGAGGGCGGCACCCGCGTGGTGTACACGATGGAGTCCGAGCCGTCGCTGCCCGTGCCCGCGAAGGTGCTCGAGTTCGGCCTGCGTCAGCTGACCAACCAGCTCATCGGGGGCGTGCGCAAAGCCCTGCGCTGATCGAAGTCGACGTCGCCTGCCGTTGCGGTAGGCGACGTCGCTTTCTCAGGCAGGCAACCGCTCGGCTCGGGCGGTTTCGAGCAGTTCTTCCGCGTGCGCGCGGCCGGTCTCGGTGTCGTCCAGACCCGCGAGCATGCGTGCCAGCTCCACCACTCGTTCCTCGTCGGTCAGCGTGCGAACTCCGCTGTCCACCTTGCCTTTTCCGTCGTCGGACTTGTTCACCACCAGGTGGGTGTCGGCGAAGGCCGCCACCTGGGGCAGGTGGGTCACAACGATGACCTGGTGGGTGCGGGCCAGGCGGGCAAGGCGCTTGCCGATCTCCACCGCGGCCCGGCCACCGACACCCGCGTCGACCTCGTCGAACACCATGGTCGCGCCGTGATCGGAACCGGCGAGCACCACCTCGAGCGCGAGCATCACCCGCGAGAGTTCACCGCCGGAAGCACTCTTGCTCAAGGGCAGCGACTGCGCGCCTGAGTGCGCCGAGAGCCGGAATTCCACTTCGTCGCACCCATTCGATCCAGCGTGCAGCTGCACCCCGCCGATCTCGAGCGGCGCCGAATCCTGGGCACTGGCCGGGAGCGGACGCACGTGGACTTCCAAACGCGCCTTGCCCATCGCCAGCCCACCGAGCTCGGTGCTCACCGCGCTCGCCAGCTTGCCCGCCGACTTGGCGCGCGCGGCACTGAGTTTGCGTGCCGCCTCCCGCACCTTGCCCGCGGCGGTCTCGACCTCACCGGCCAGCTTGGCCAGCGCGTCCTCGGACACATCGAGCGAGTCGAGGCGCGCGCGCGACTCGTCGGCCCAGGCGATCACGCCGTCGATATCGGGTGCGTATTTGCGGGTCAGGGATTTGAGCTCGGCCTGTCGATTGAGCATCGTGTCCAGCGCGCTGGGATCGGACGGCAATTCCGACAGATAGCTGCTGAGTTCGGTGGCCACATCGACGACCACCGCGATCGCCTCGCCCAGCCGGGGAGCCAGCGCGGCCAGCGCCGGGTCGTCGGCGGAGTCCAGGCGGGCGCGGGCACCGCCGAGCAGATCGAGCACACCGCCGCCGTCGGCCGGCGCGTCGCTGGGACCCGACATCGACTCGTGCGCGGCGACGGCCGCCTCGCGCAACGAATCGAGATCGCTGAGCCTGCGGATCTCGGCGACCAGGCGGGTGTCCTCACCCGGTTCGGGCGCGATGCCGTCGATTTCGGTGAGCGAGTACTTGAGCCGGTCGGCCTCGAGCGCCAATTCCCTACTGCGCGCGGTGCGTTCGAGCAGTTCGGTGCGCGCGTCGAGCCAGGACCGGCGATACACCTGGTACTTGCGCAGCAGTCCGGCGACCCCGTCGCCGGCGAACTGATCGAGTGCCGACAGTTGCTGTTCGGGCCGCTGCAACCGCAACTGGTCGTTCTGGCCGTGCACGGTCAGCAGCCGCGAGGTGAACTCGCCGAGCACCGAGGCGGGCACTCCGCGCCCACCGAGGTGCGCGCGCGAACGTCCGTCGCTGTTGACGGTGCGGACCGCGATCACGCTGCCGTCCTCGTCGGCCTCGGCGCCCGCCGATTCCAGCACTTCCCCGACCGCCGCGCGCGCCGCCTCGTTCACGTCATCGACGACGAAACGGCCCTCCACCACGGCTTTCGTCGCGCCGAGGCGTACCCGTCCCGCGTCGGCACGCGCACCGCTGAGCAGGTGCAGGCTGGTGACAACCATGGTCTTGCCCGCACCGGTCTCGCCGGTGAGCACGGTAAGACCGGCATGGAACTGCGCGGTGGCCGTCGAGATGACACCGAGTCCGTCAATCCTGATCTCTGTCAGCATCAGTGCTCTTCCGTTCGCTGTCTGCCCCGCCAGCCGGTGACCGGCAGCTGGAACTTGCGCACCATCCGGTCAGCGAAGGGCGCCGAATCGAGCCGCACCCAACGTACCGGCTGTTCGCCGCGCACCACTTCGGCACGGCCACCACGCGGCAGCGCGAGGGTTCGCCTGCCGTCGAGGAACACGATCGCATCGTGCCCGGTCGCCACGGTCTCCACCGCGATCCGCGAATCCGGACTGGTCACCAGTGGCCGCGCGAACAACGCGTGCGCATTGCTCGGAATTACCAGCATCGCCTCGACTTCGGGCCAGACCACCGGCCCACCCGCCGAGAACGCGTAGGCGGTCGACCCGGTGGGAGTGGAGATGAGGATCCCATCGCAGCCGAACGCCGAGACCGGCCGCCCGTCCACTTCGAGCACCACTTCCAGCACACCCATGCGCTGCGCGTTCTCGAGGCTGGCCTCGTTGAGCGCCCAGCCGTGTTCGACGATCGTGTCGTCGACGCGCACGGTGACATCGATGGTCATCCGGTTTTCCACCTGGTAGTCGCGATCAACCACCTGCGAGAGCGCCTCGTCGAGGTTCTCGGCCTCGGCTTCGGTGAGAAAACCGATGCGGCCCAGGTTGATTCCGAGCACGGGCACACCGGTGGGCCTGCCGAGTTCGGCCGCGCGCAGGAAGGTGCCGTCGCCCCCGAGGGCGAGCACCATCTCACAGCCCTGTGCCGCGGACGGGCTGTGCGGCACCACCCGCACCGGGTATCCGGCTTCGTCTTCGAACCGGGTGCTGTCGGCCTCGTCGGCCAGCACCCGCAGGCAGATGCCCGCTTCGGCGAAGATCTTCGCCACCCGGTGCGCGGTCTCGATGATCTCCGCGCGGCCGGGATGGGCGACGAGCAGGATCTCCCTGCCGCCGGGATGCGTACTCACTGCGGACCCTCCTCGACAGCGTGCGCGACCAGCGCCCGCACCTGTTCGGCGTCGTAGTCGAACGGGCCGACCTTGCGCAGCCACAGGAAATACTCGACGTTGCCCGACGGGCCCGGCAGCGGACTGGCGACCACACCCAGGGTGCGCAGTCCGAGCGCGGCCGCGGCGTTCGCCACATCGCACACCACCTCGGTACGCAACGCCGGGTCACGCACCACCCCACCCGAGCCGACCCGGTCCTTGCCGACCTCGAACTGCGGTTTCACCATCGGCAGCAGATCGGCACCGTCGGCCGCGCAGGCCGCCAGCGCGGGAAGTACGAGCCCGAGCGAAATGAAGGAAAGGTCGCCGACGACGATGTCGACTGTGCCACTGATGGATTCGGGAGTGATGTTGCGCACATTGGTGCGGTCGAACACCCTGACCCGGTCGTCGTTCTGCAGTCGCCAGATCAGTTGGCCGTAGCCGACGTCGACCGCGACCACTTCGCGCGCGCCCTTGTTGAGCAGCACGTCGGTGAAACCGCCGGTCGACGCACCCGCGTCCAGACACCGCTTATCCGCGATGCTGAGCCCCTCGGGTTCGAAGGCCTCGAGTGCGCCGAGCAGTTTGTGCGCACCACGCGAGGCCCACGACACCTCGTCGGGTTCCTCCCGCACGATCAGCGGGGTTCCCGTCTCCACGGCCGTCGCGGGTTTCACGGCGACGGTTCCGGCAATCAGGACGCGGCCCGCGCCGATCAGTTCGACCGCGTGTTCTCGCGATCGCGCCAATCCGCGGCGAACCAGTTCGGCGTCCACGCGCGCTCGCCTGGCCACCTCAGATCTTGTCCACTGTCGCCAGCGCGTCCACCAGTACGTCGTGCGCCTGCTCGAGGATGCGCGCACGGCGGGTGATGTCGGCGCCGGTCTCGGTGTTCTCCGCCGGGCTCATGGCAGGCGGCGGACCGAGTTCGGCGAGCAGTGCGTCGACATCGGCCTTGATCCTGCTCGGATCAGCCGGTTCCTGATGCGCCGGGACACCGGGCAGGTGAGCGCCCGGCACGGGAATCCCGGGCCGGGGTGGCTGTGACGCGCCGTTCGGCGGTGAACTCGCAGTACTCATCGTGGCGTCAACGCTATCGGATTTCCGAATCGGCTGCGCGCACCCGTACCGCCCGGCCGGGATGCTGTCGCAACAGTTCCGCGATGTCCGCGGGCGCGGCGGGCTCGGCCAGGGCGGTGTCGTTGAGGGCGTCGAGGGTGGCGGCGATGTAAGTGGGGATCCGGGCCGCGGGTGCGCTGATCACCTCGTCGAGGGTGCTGACTCCGGTCAGCACCAGCAGCGAGTCGAGGCCGAGGCCGTTGGCGCCCTCGATATCGGTATCGAGACGGTCGCCGACCACCAGGGCCCGACGGGTGCCCGCTCGCTCGATCGCGTCTTCCATCAGCGGCGCGTAGGGCTTACCCGCGACCAACGGCTCGCGATCGGAGGCGGTGGCCAGCGCGGCGACCATCGAACCGTTGCCCGGCGCGAGGCCGCGCTCGTTGGGCAGGGTGCGGTCGGCATTGGCGGCGATCCACAGCGCGTCGGCGCGCAGGGCGTAGGCGGCTTCGGCTAGGTCCGGCCACGCGGTCGTCGGCGAATGACCTTGCACGACTGCCGACGGCGGGGTGTCGCCGAACCGGCGGACGGGCTCGAGGCCGACGGCTTTCACCTCGGCGACCAGATCGTCGGTGCCGACCACGAGCACCCTGTCGCCGGGGCTCAGACGTTCGGCCAACATGCGCGCGGCGGCTTGCGCGCTGGTCACCACGTCGTCCGCGGTGGCCGGGTAGCCGAGCTCGTCCAGGTGGTGTGCCACGGCACCGGGACCGCGTGCGGCGTTGTTGGTGACGTAGACCAACCGTTGGGCCGAATCACCGTCCGGTACCAGCGCTTTGGGAGCGCCCTCGATGACCTCGGGTCCGCGGTACAGCGTTCCGTCCAGGTCGAGCAGCAAAGCGTCATATTGATCGCGCAGCCGGTTCATCCACCCTCACTCCGTCGTCACTGCCGGGTCGAGCACATCCGCGACCCTAGGCGAAGGCACCGACAGCTTCGGTTCTGCTGCGCTGTCGAATAGCATTCGCTCCCTTCATGATCGAGCATGTGCCGAGTATTCGTGCACGGTGTGCCGGTTCCCACTTCGGCAGCCAGCGCGTCGCGGGCGAGACCGTCGCCTTCTCCCGACCCGGCCGCCGCGGTTCGGCACCCTTCTGACATGCAAAAGGCCGCAGTCCGGGAACCCGTGAGGAGTTCTCGGCCCGCGGCCTGGTGCTGATCTACTGCGCGTCGCCGGTGAGTTCGGTTGCCCGTTCCTCGGCGTCGGTTTCGTCGTCGAGGTCGGCGGCAGCGGCGTTGAGGAACCACTGCAGTCCGTCGTCGGTCCGGCCCGCCGCCACCAGCGCATCGGCGTAGGCGTAGAACAGGCGCGCTGCGGCGGAGCCGGTGCGCGAGGGATCCAGATCCGAAGCCTGCAGCGTCACCACGGCCTGGTCGAACTGACCCAGATCCATCCGGGCGCCGGCCACCACCATGCGCAGCTCAGCGGCTTCGTCACCGGTGAGCGTCTGCGCTTCCTCGCTGCGACCGAGCTCGATGGCCCGTTCGGGCCTGCCGAGGCCACGCTCGCAGTCCGCCATCACCGCGAGCAGTCCGGCGCCACCCGACATCCGTCGCGCGGTCCGCAGCTCCGACAGGGCCTCGGCCCACTCCTCGGCGTGATAGGCCACCACACCGGCGGTCTCACGCACCACCGCGATACGGCCCGCACGCTGCCGCGCGGCCCGTGCGTGTGCCAGCGCGAGGCGCGGGTCGTCTTCGAGCAGCTCGACAGCCATCACCATGTGCCGGGCCACCGAATCGGCGTTGTTCTTGTCCAGGCTCAGCAGATCGCGGCGCACGGCCGGATCCAGATCGGAGGCCTGCACGTCCTCGGGCAGATCGGGCTCCTCGGGACGAGCCGCACGGCGATCGTCCGGTCGCCCGCCTGCCGTGCGAGCACCTTCGCCGCCACGACGACGGTCCTCGCCACCGGACTCCGAACCGCTCCGCGAACGGTCGTCGCGATCTGCACGGGCACCGCGATCAGCGAATCCACGGCGCTCGCCGCGATCGGAGTCACTGCGAACCCGATCGTCACGAACAGAACCGCCGGAACGGTCGTCTCGACCGGCACCACGCGGGCTGTCATCGCGATCCGACGCGTTACCGGCACGCACGGTTTCGCCGTGATCTGAAGCGTCACGGGGGTCATCGCCGTGGTCCGAAGCACGATCGCTGACGGCCGAAGTTTGCGACTGACCATCAGGGGTCACAGTGCCACGCGATTTGTCATCGTCGCGATCCCCGGAGCCGGCCCGGTCGTCACTATCCGACACTCCGCGAAGACGATCGCCCGCATCCGCGTCGGTATCAGCCGATGTGCTTCCGGTGGCCTTGTCGACATCGGCTACCCGAGCCTCATTCGACTCGGGACGCTCGGATGCGGCGTCCTCGGACTGCGCAATGGACGCAGCCGACTTATCCGTCGAGGGCTTGTCGGTCGCTGCCGCAGAGATGTTGTCCGACTCGCTGACCGAGGCCGCGCTGTCGTCGATGGTCGACTCGTCGATATCGGAAGCGGCCGCTGCCGACACGACGCCGAGTACATCGCTTTCGCGCTCCGTGCGCTTCTCGCGGTAGGTGCCGTTGAGCGGCTTGCCGTCCTCACCGACGAACCGTCCCTGACCGCCACCGGCGCGGGCATCACGCTTGAAGCCGCCGCGACCACGATCGTCGTCCCGGCGGGGACCGCGATCGTTGTCGTCGCGCTTGGGGTATCCGCCCTTGTTGCTGTCGTCGCGCTGCGGGTAACCACCCTTGTCGTCGCGCTTCTGGTAGCCGCCACGATCCGAACCACCGCGCGAACGGTCGTCACTGTCATTGCGACGGAAGCCACCGCGATCCGAACTGCCGCCACGGTCGCTTCCACGATCGGAGCTGCCGCGCGAACGGTCGTCGCCTTCGCCGCTACGGAACCCGCCTGCACCGCCACGGGGACGGTCGTCGTTGTTGCCCCGGTAGCCGCCACGGTCACCGCCGCGATCGTAACCACCGGACGGACGGTCGCTGCCGCCTTCGTTCCGCTTGAATCCACCACGATCGCTCGAGCCGCCACGACCGGCATCGTCACGGCGCTGGTAGCCGCCGCGGTCGCCACTGTCACTGCGCTTGAATCCGCCGCGATCGTTGTCGTCACGCTTGGGGTAGCCGCCGCGATCATTGTCGTCGCGCTTGGAGTAGCCACCGCGCCCGGCGTCATCGCGCTTGGGGTAGCCGCCCTTGTTGCCGTCGTCACGGCGCTGGTAGCCACCGCGATCCGAGGAGCCGCCACGATCCGAGCCACCACGGGGGCGGTCGTCGTTGCCGCGGTAGCCTCCACGGTCACCGCCGCGATCGTAACCACCGGAGGGACGGTCGCTGCCGCTTTCATTCCGCTTGAATCCACCACGATCGCTCGAGCCGCCACGACCGGCGTCATCGCGGCGCTGGTAGCCGCCGCGGTCGCCACTGTCGCTGCGCTTGAATCCACCACGGTCACTGCTGCCACCGCGATCGTCACGGTTGTATCCGCCACGATCGTTGTCATCGCGGCGCTGGTAACCACCGCTGCGACCGGCGTCGTCGCGCTTGGGGTAGCCGCCCTTGTTGCCGTCGTCGCGACGCTGGTAGCCACCGCGATCCGAGCTGGCACCACGATCCGAGCCACCACGGGGACGATCGTCGTTACCGCGGTATCCACCGCGATCAGTGGAGCCGCTACGACCGGCGTCATCGCGGCGCGGATAGCCGCCACGGTCGCCACTGTCGCTGCGCTTGAATCCACCACGGTCACTCCTGCCACCGCGATCGTCACGGTTGTATCCGCCACGCTGACCCTCGGGACGACCGGAGCCGCGATTGTCGTCATTGCGACGGAATCCGCCCCGATCGGAGCTGCCACGATCGGAATCACCACGACCGGCGCTACTTCCCCGGCTGCCCGCGTCGTCACGGCGGAATCCGCCGCCTTCGCCACGGCCCGAGCCGCGATTGTCACCGTGTCCGCCGCGGGGGCGATCGGTCGGTTCGCCTCGCCGGCCGAAACCGGGGGCGTCTCCGTCCCGGCGGAAAGGCTTCCGTCCGTCGTTGTGTTCCGACACGGCGATCCCTCTCTAGGTTCCCCGGCCTCCGGGGAGTGTTGTCATGGCCCCGCCACTAAGAATTCAACCACGGACGAAGGACGGGGCATCGTCCGCCTGGCGTACCGGACTCGTATCGAGCCCACAAACGCCGATAGGGGACCCAAATAAGGGTCCCCTATCGCGAAGG
>NZ_BDBR01000059.1 GCF_001613085.1 Nocardia salmonicida NBRC 13393 | reverse complement strand
GGGCCCGGGGGCGGGTTCGGTTCCGGGCGGCGGCACGGGGGCCGCTGTCGGGGGCAGGGCGTCGGGGGTGGTCACCGTGCATTGCCATTGGCCGTCGTCGTGGACGCGCCAGTGCGCGACGATGCCACCGGCCGAGCAGTTCCCGCCGACTCGCCTTGCCGGCCACGGTGGCGCAAATTTCTGGTCCTGATCGGCGGCTTCTCGGTCGGACCCGGCGAGCGGGAGACCGTTGGCGCCGGATCCCATCGGGTTCACCGACGGGTTGTCGTCACTCTGGTCGGCGCGCAGCAACAGACCGAGCGCGCCCACCAGTG
Organism: Nocardia salmonicida NBRC 13393; assembly: GCF_001613085.1. Classification (GTDB taxonomy): domain Bacteria; phylum Actinomycetota; class Actinomycetes; order Mycobacteriales; family Mycobacteriaceae; genus Nocardia; species Nocardia salmonicida. The sequence continues at coordinate 55,870 of NZ_BDBR01000059.1, read as the reverse complement.
CGAGTATCGCGGCGAGTACCGCCGCGATCGCGATCATTCGAGTACTGCTGCCGGTCCGAGTTTCCGGACCCTCGCTGCTCTCTGCCATCGCACCGCCTTTACCGCGGACCAGGTCCCCCGTCCAGCAGGCTACCGCACGGTTGCTCGCAGGCCGCTAGACTCGACCGAACAACCACTGGCCAGGGCAAATACCTATATGCGATGGTTGCCAGATATTTACTTGATCGCGACCCGCACCTTCACCGCGTCGGCGTCGGTGTTGTGCAGCGCCTGGGTGACCAATGCGCTCAGATCGAGCTGCGGAGCGGTCGCGGTGACCGATTCGGTGAGCGGGTGCAGCCCGGGCAGCAGCGCGGAGAGCTCGGGGCCGAGCTCGTTCAGCTTGGCGGTGAGCTGCTCCAGCAACGGCACCAGACCGCCGTCGCGCAGGTACATTCGCGGATCACCCTCGGTGGCCCGGCCGACCGATTCGACGAACTGATCGATCACCTGACTCAACCGGATGAAGGCGGGCGCGGCGGCGGAGGTGGCCGGGCCTGCCCAGCCGATGTCGCCGGAGACGTACTCGAAGTTGTTCTGCAGCTCGCCGATCGCCGGGGCGCGACTCATCAGCGCCGCGGCGAGCAGGTCGCCTGCCCTTGCCAGTTCGGGGACCACGTTCTCGGTACCGACCATCGCCGTGCCGAGCGTGTCGACCAGGGAGCCGACGACCGCGGGGTCGAGTTGCTCGACGGTCTTGGTGACCAGCCGCGCGACCTCGGGGATCGACATCGGGGTGCGCACGTTCTCGCCGGAAAGGCGCTGTCCGTCGGTGAGATAGGGACCGTTGGCGTCGCGCGGCACGAACTGCACGTACGGCTCACCGAGCGAGGACAGGTGCTCGATGGTGACGACACTGCTCATCGGCACCTTGTGAGCGGCGCCGAACCGAAAGCCGACCTGGACGCGACCACTCGCCGAGGTGTCGACGCCGGTGACCTCGCCGATCTCGATGCCGGTGAGCAGGATAGGCGAACCGATGCTGAGGCCACCGGAATTCGCGATCTCGATCGAGGCCGCGGTGTAGTCGGCGAACGGGTCGACGCGCACCACCCCGAAGGTCAGGTAGCTCGCACCGAGCACGGTGATGGCGGCGATGCCGCCGAGTGAGGCCAGTGCACCGATCTTCATCGCACCATTCCGATCATCCGCAGCGCGGTGACGATCTGCGCCAGCTGGTCTTGTTCGGACACCTCGACACCGGTGACGTTCACCTTTGGTCCGCGCTCGGCGAAGGGAATGATCTTGTCGCGCAACAGTGCTGTCAGCAGCGCCATATTGGTCGAGGAGCGCAGGTCGGCCGAGCCGCCGGTGGCCAGCGGGAGGAACGCGGTCGCGGCGGCGTCACCGGAGCTCGCGATCGGAGCCAGCCAGGTGAGCGAGGTACCGACCGGGCCGAGTGCGTCGAAGATCTTCATGGTCTCGGCGATCGAGTCCTGCGTGCCCGTGAGCGAGGCCACGGCCTCGGGGGTGAGGATGTCGGTGAGCGCTTGTTCGGTGTCGTCGTGCAGGATCGTCGCGTTGCGGGACAGGCCGTCGACCAGCAGGTCGACCCGGTCCAGATTCGCGGCCAGGTCGGAGGCGTCGGCGCCCATCACCGCGGAGATGCGCGCGGTTTCCCTGGGGTCCTGTGGCATCACCGAGTTGATCCGGCCGAGCATCTCCTGCAGCTGACCGATCGCCCCACCCTGGACGAACAGGGCCATGGTGGCCATCGTGTCCTCCAGTTGCACAGGCGGTTTCGTGCGTTCGATCGGGATCGTGCCGCCGTCGCGCAGCAGCTCGCCGAAGCCGTCCTTCGGAGTGGTGAGCGAGAGGTGGATATCGCCGAGGATGGTGTCCTGGCGCAGTTCGGCGATGGACTTCGTCGGCAACTGCACGGTGTCGAGGATGTCGGCCTCGACGATGACGTAACCGCCGCGACCGGCGGGGGCGTCGGCGGGCTGGACCACGCGCACTCCGTCGACGATGCCGATCTCGGCGCCGTTGGCGATCACCTTCGACTTCGCGGGCAGATTCAGCGCGCTGCTGAACTCGATCTGCACCCGGTAGGTCGAACCGCTGACAGTCGAGCCGGGCACCGGCACCTCGGCGGGGTCGAAACCACAGCCGCCGACCGCGAGTCCGCCCGCGATCACCAGCGCGACCACACTGCGCCGCAACATCTTTCGAGTGTTCATCGAGCACCTGCCATTCCCAGCACGACCTGCACGAGATTCACATCGGCCAGTCCCTGCGCCGGATCGGGGCACTGCCCCGGGATCAGCTCGTTCACCGCGCCGCACACCTGGTCGGCCTCACCGACGGGGAGGGCGACCTTCGGCGGCGCGTAGGTGATCGCGGTGCCGCCGGCGGGATCGGTGGCGCTACGGAAGGCGGAGGCGAGCGCGGGCATCTTCGCCACGATCTCGCTCAGCGATCCGACGTTGGCGCGCAACAACTTCACCAGCGGGATCGCCTTGTCGAGCGCGCCGATCAGCGGGTCACCGAGGATGACGGCGATGTCGTTGAGCATCGGCAACACCTCGCCGAGACCGTCGAACAGGGACGTGGCCGGGCCGAGCAGGTCGTCGGAGGCCATATTGAGCAGCGGCGCCAGGCGGACCAGCATCGTCTGCAGGTCACCCCAGTTGGCGGCGACCCGGTTCGACACCGAGGCGAACGCGTCGAAAAGGCTTGCGAGATGGCCGATGTCGGCGTCGGGCTTGTTCATCGCCGAACCGAGTTTGTGGATGAGTTCGTTGACCGTCGGGCCGGTGCCCTCGGTCGCGCGGTTGAGCGAGGACAGGCCGTCGGACAGGGCACTCGGTTCACCCGCGGCACCGCCGGAGAGCTGATCGGACAGGTTCGCCAGCGCCGTGAGTGTTTCGGTGATGCTCTTGGGGGTCAGGGTTTTGGTGATGCAGCCACCCGCCAGCGGAGGCGCGGTCTTGCCGCTGGTGAGCACCGCCAGATTGCGGTCCGCCGCGACCGAGTACGCGACCGTGGTGGCGGAAGCATCGGAGTAGACACCGAATTCGGCGTCGACCTCGAATTCGACGCGCACCTTGGCGCCCTCGTTGCGCACCGCGGTCACCTCGCCCACATCCATGCCGCGCATGGTGACGTGGTTGCCGGGGTAGAGGCCGATCGCGTCGGGCATGAGCGCGCAATAGGATTCGGTCTTCTTCAGTGGATCGAAGGCGACGAAGTAGCCGCCGGTCACCAGCGCCACGAGCACCGCGACACCGGCGATCGACATGAACGCCTGGGATCCGAGCAGTCGTTTCAGCATCAGCACGCCTTCCCGGGCAGCGGTACGCACACGCGGGCGCTCGACTGGTCGACCACCACGCCGGCTTCGGGGGTCGCCAGCTGCGACAACTTCGTCTGCAGAGCGCCGACGGTCCCGATGACGGGCTCGAGTTGGCCGCCGAGTTCCTGCAGTCGCGGCAACGCGTCGGCCAGGGCCTGCGCCTGCGGTTTCAGAGTCGATTCCCAGCTCGGCGCGAGGCCGGCCAGACGATTCACCACCGAGGTGAGCAACCGAACCGCTTCGGCCAGTTCGGCCTTCTTGCTCAGCAGCAGGTCTTCGAGAAGGTTGACGTTGTCCATCAGCCTGCCCAGATCGGACTTGGCGCCGTCGTACATGGAGATGTACTCGTCGACGACCGCGATCGACTTCGATACCTGGCTGCGCTGACGATCGAGCATGTCGACGTACTTGCCGACGGTGTCCAGCGTGGTGCGCAGCGCCTCCGGCGAGGTCGCGATCGCGGAGTTCGCGGCGGCCAGGTTGTTGCGCACGGTGTCGCCGTCGACGGCGGCCAGCGGGGCGGTGGCGTCCTGGAAGGTCTCGATCAGGCTGTAGGGCAAGCGGATTCGATCGGAGGGAATCGCCTTGTCCCCCAGCGGGGCGGTGCCTGCCGGGTACAGCGCGACGTAGTGGCCGCCGACCACGGTGAGCATGCGGACATCGAGGGAGGTCTTGTCGCCGACGAACACCCCATTGTCGACGGTGAACTGCATCAGCACCTTGTCGGGCTTCAGCTCCAGGGAGGTGACGCTGCCGACCGAGATGCCTGCCAGACGCACGTCGTCGCCCTCGCGCACCGACTGCGCTTCGCTGAGCTCGGCGGTGTAGGTGTGCTTGCCCAGCGGTACCACGTAGACCACGCCCGCGGCGATGATGAACAGCACGACCAGGCTCAGGCCGATGATCCCCATCCGCAGTTCCCGTGCGCGTTTGCCCGCTTCGTCGGGGATCGGGCGATCACCGGCGAACATCCCGGTGAGCTTCTTCAGCGGTTGCATACGGTGACCTTCTGTCCGGCGATCAGCACCTGCAGCGGCGCGGGCACCTCGGCGGCGCCATTGCTGCAGTGCGGCGTGAAGTCGGCGAAACCACGCGAAAGCGAGGCGTCGACCGTGGCCAGCAGACCGGGGAGCTTGCCGAATACCTCGACAGCTTCCTGGGGATTCGGGAAAAGCCCGCGGATCATCGCGTCGACATCGGCGCCGCCGCCTTCGACCAGGCCGAGCGAGGCGAGCAACCGGTCCACCGGGGCCAGCACCGAGGGCGCGGTCATCGCGAACTGCGCGACGCCGCCGATATTGCGCTGCATCGCCTCGAAGATGTCGGTGAGCCGGGCCAGCAGCGGCAGCAGGTAGCCGACTCGACCGCCGTGCCGGTCGCCCATGTCGGACAGATTGCGGATCAGGATGCCGATCACCTGCTGACGGTCGTCGGCGTAGCTCGCGAGCTGGTCGATCGCGGTCAACGCGGGACCCAGGCCCGTGCCGTCGCCCTCGATGACGGCGAGCATGCTCGCGGTGAACTGGTTGATCGCTTCCGGCGACAAGGTGGCGAGCACCGGCTTGAGGCCGCTGAACAGGCTCGTCACATCGAAGGACGGCACGGTCATGTTCGCGCCGATCCTGGCGTTCGCCGCGATGGTCTTACCGGGGTTGGGCGCCTGCTGCAGGTCGATATAGCGCTGGCCGGTGAGGTTCTGGTAGCGGATGGCCAGCTTGGAGTTGTCGTAGATCGGGGTGTCGGTCTTGACCGTGATCGCGACCTTGGCCTTGTCGCCTTCGAGGCTGATCTTCTCGATCTTGCCCACCTGCACGCCGAACATCCGCACGTCGTTGCCGACCTTGAGGCCGTTGGCGTCGGTGAACAGCGCGTCGTGGGCGAAGGTGTCGCCGTCGACGGGACGCTTGATCAGGGTGAACACGAGCCCGAGGACGGTGATCATCACCAGGGTGAAGGCGCCCAGGCGCAGCGCGGTTCCGCGAATCTTCATCGCCCACCGGCCTTTCCGAACAGCGGCACCGCGATGCCGGGGACACCGCTGAGCTCGACGTCGAGGTTGAGGACAGGACCGTTCGGGCTGTCGGGCATGGCGCCGCGCAGGTTCTGCAGCAGGGCGGTGAGATCGGCGCCGGTCCGGCGCGGATTCGGCGACATCTGGGCCAGCGCGAGCAGCATCGGGGCGAGCATGTCGGTGGTCTCGGCGAAGTGGCCGCCCGCCGTATTCAGCGTGGTGGTCAGCGCGGGCAGGATGCTGCCGCCGATCACCCCGACGCCGATGTCGTAGCGCTCCTTGTCGACCTGGGTGACCCTGATCTCGCTGAGCTGGTCGATCACTTTCATGGTGGCGCCCGCGAACTCACCGCCGCCGTCGAAGGCGGGGCCGAGCTTGCCGAACAGCTCCGAGGGCATCACGTCCTGGTTGTCGGCGAGGGTCTTCGCGACGGTGATCAGGGCCTGCACCAGCGGGGTGAAGGCCTTGAAGTCGGCGGCCAGCTGGGAGATGACAGTCGCCATCTGCGGGCTGGTGACGGTCATGCCGACCTGCGAGAGGCTGCGCAGGATCGCGCTCATCGTGGCGTCGTAGACCCGGTCGCCGTTGGTGCCGGTGAGGTCGAGGACCGCGCCCTCGCGCAGCGGCGAACCGCCCGCGCCGCGGCGCAATTCGATCTCGGCGATGCCGAACAGGTTGGTCGGGGCGTAGTCGATCGCGAGGCTGTCGTCGATGCCGACCAGACGCTGCGAGTCGAGCAGCAGCGAGATCTGCTGGGTGCCGCGTGCGCCGGGGGTCACCTCGGCGACCTCGCCGACCGTCACGCCGTCGACGCGGACCTGGCTGCCCGCGCTGATGCCGTCACCGAGATGTTCGGTGTGCAGGGCGATGCGCAGGCCGTCTTCGGTGCGCAGGTTGTTGTAGGCGACAGTTCCGAGCAGGACCGCCGTGATCAGTCCGAGGATGATCGCGCCGGTCGTGCGCGCGCTGCGCCGATCGGCGGCGACGCCCGGCATTCCGTAATTAGGCATAGCTCACCCCGTAAAACTGATCGCCGAGTTGAAGCCCCAGAGCGTGATCGTGAGGACCATGTCGATGGCGATGATGGCCACCGAGCTGGCGCGCACCGCGCGACCGGAGGCGATGCCGACCCCCTCGGGACCACCGGTGGCGAAGAACCCGAAGTAGGCGTGCACCAGGATCACCACCGTGCCGAACACCGCCACCTTGATCACCGCGGCGATCATGTCGAAGCCGGAGATGAACTGGAAGAAGTAGTGGTCGTACACACCGGCCGACTGGCCGTAGACCATCGTGAGCAGCCCGCGGCAGGCGCCGTAGGCCAGGATCAGCGCGATCAGGAAGGTCGGCACGATGGCGATGGCGCCGGCGATCACCCTGGTGGTGACGACGTAGGGCACCGAACGCAGGCCGAGCGCCTCGATCGCGTCGATCTCCTCGGAGATGCGCATCGCACCGATCTCGGCGGTGATCCGGCAGCCCGCCTGGGCGGCGAAGCCGATGGCCGCCGCGATCGGGGCCAGCTCACGGGTGGTCGCATAGGCCGAGATCACACCGGTGACCGGGCCCATGCCGAGCATGTCGAGGGAGGCGAACGATTCGACGCCCACCGAGGCGCCCATCACCAGGCCGAGCACGATCATCATCGGAACGGTGCCGCCACCGACGATGATCGACCCGCGACCCCAGGTCATATCGGTGACCGCGCGCAGCGTTTCGTCCCGGTAGCGGCGCAGCGTCAGCGGCACCGAGGACAGAACCTGCCAGACGAACACCGCGACGAAGCCGAGCGATTCACCGGCGGTGACGATCCGCTTGCCGATGCGGGCGGGCTTGCGCAGCCAGTGCAGCGAGGTGGGGATATACGACGAGGCAGCCATCACGCCAACTTCGTCGGCAGGAACATCGCGCTGATCTGGCTGGCCAACAGGTTCACGATCGCGATCGAGACCACCGAGAGCACCACCGCCGCGTTCACCGCGTCGGCGACACCGCGCGGACCGCCCTTGGCCTCGAGGCCGCGCTGGCAGGAGATGATCACGACCAGGAAGCCGAAGATCAGCGCCTTGAGCAGCGAGACCCACACGTCACCGGCGGTCGCGAACGAACCGAATGTCGACCAGTAGCTACCCGGGGTCACGCCCTGACCGCCGACGGCGACCGCGTAGCCGGCCAGTACGCCGACGAAGATGATCAGCACATTGAGCATCGGAGCGACCAGCAGCATGGCGGCCAGACGCGGGATGACGAGCCGGTGCACCGGGTTGATACCCATGGTGTTGAGCGCGTCGATCTCCTCGCGGATGGTGCGCGCACCGAGGTCGGCCGCGATGGCCGCCGCGCCCGCGCCACCGAGCAGGAAGCCGGTGGCGATGGGCGCGCCCTGTTTGATCACGCCGAGGCCGCCGGTCGCGCCGAGCATGGAGTCGGCGCCGAGGCTGTGGATCAGGTTGCCGACCTGGACCGAGACGATCACGCCGAACGGGATCGCCATCAGGATCGCGGGAATGGCGGTGACCGTGATCAGGCGCCAGGCCTGCACGAGGGTCTCCCGCCACTGGAACTGCCTGCGGGCGATGTCGGAGAACGAGCCGCCGACCGATTGCTGTGCGAGATCGACCGCACGCCCGAAGGTCCGCAGCGACGACACGACGGTGTCGGTGAAATTCTCGCGGACGATCTGGGTAGCGGAATCCGGCTTCGCGGAGTGCAGATCGGTAGGCATCAGGAATGCCTCCGGGCCGCTCGTGAAGCACGGGGCTTGGTGATTTTCATACCGCACTCTCTGGCTTCGGCGTCGGTGCCAACTCCAGCAAGCTAACCGGTACTCTGCGTCACAACAAAATTTTCAGTGGGTGACCCTGGTCGCTTTTCCACGATTTCCATGACAGATCTACATGCCGTGTGATCCGCAACACTTCAGCTACGGGCTTGCGGCCAGGAACACAAAACCCGCGAACAACGCCAGGTGAACGCCACTGTGTAGCAAGGTCGCGCGGCCGGGAACGATCGTCAGCGTGCCGACCACGACCGTGAGTGCGAGCAGAACCATCTGCGTGGCACCGAGACCGAGCACCAGCGGACCGCTGAGCCAGATGGTCGCGATCGCGATCACCGGAATGGTCAGACCGATGCTGGCCATCGCCGAACCGAGCGCCAGGTTCAGACCGATCTGCACCTGGTTGCGGCGCGCGGAGTTCACCGCGGCGATGGTCTCGGGCAGCAGTACCAGCATCGCGATCACCACACCCACCGCCGACGGCGGCAATCCGGCCGAGGCGATCGCCGACTCGAGCGCGGGCGAGACCACCTTGGCCAGGCCGACCACGCAGACCAGGGCGAGCACCAGCATGCCGAGACTGATCAGCGCGGCCCGATTGGACGGCGCGTGACTGTGGGCGTCGCTGTCGTCGACCGCGCCGCCGTCCTCCACCGGGAGGAAATCGTCGGGGTGACGCACCGTCTGCACCATCACGAACAGCCCGTAGAGCGCCAGCGAGGCGACGGCGGCGAAGGCCAGCTGCGCCGGCGAGAACTCAGGGCCGTGCGCACTGGTGGTGAAGGTCGGCAACACCAGACTCAGCGTGGCCAGGGTCGCGACGGTGGCCAGGGCGGCGCCGGTCCCCTCCGCGTTGAACACCGCCACCCGCCTGCGCAGCGCGCCGACGAGCAGCACCAATCCGAAGATGCCGTTGCAGGTGATCATCACCGCGGCGAACACGGTGTCGCGAGCCAGCGAGGCCGCCTTGTCGCCGCCGGAGATCATCATCGTGACGATCAACGCCACCTCGATCACGGTCACCGCCACCGCGAGCACCAGCGAACCGTAGGGCTCGCCGACCCGGTGGGCCACGATCTCGGCGTGATAGACCGCCGCCAACACCGCACCGACCAGGGCGATACTCACCAGCGCGACGATCAATCCCGGCACCGAACGGCCCCAGCTGAGTACGAGCACCAGCGCGGCGAGGATGGGCACGTACATGGTCCATTTAGTCGTCAACGCGGCAATCATGACCTCCATCCTTCCAGCTACGACCGGGCACACCCGGATCCGTCGCGGCATGGATCTCGGCGATGGATTCACTCGCGCCCCCCGCATGGGGAACAATTCAGCGCGTGCGGACCCAGTTCACCCTCGAGCTCGTCGCTTTGGCCAACGATCTCACCCTGATGTCGCGCGTCGCCCATGACGCGACCGAGCGGGTCACCCAGGCGCTGGCCGGTGCCGACCTCGCTGCCACCTACGAGGTATTCGCGCTCGACGAGCAGCTACAACTGATGTTCGCCGCCTGCGAATCCCGCACCATGGCCCTGCTCGCGTTGCAGGCGCCGGTCGCGCGCGACCTGCGCCATGTGGTGACCGCGATTCAGGTCGCCGGCGAGCTGTCGCGGATCGGTCGGCGCACCGAAACCGCTGGGCAGTACGTGTATCGGGCACATCCGAGCGCGGTCGCTCCAGCATCGGTGATCACCGAACTGGTCTCGATGGGCACGCTCGCGGCCGCCTGTGTCGCGCGGGTGAGCGCGTCGGTGGCCAGCGGTCGATTCGCCGCCGAGGACGGCAGCGACATCGACGCGATGGAAACGCTGTGCAAGCAGTTGCGCACCGCCCTCAGCGAGGCCGAGGTGAGCACCGAGGCCGCGATCGATATGGCGTTGCTGGGCAGTCAGTTCCAGCGATGTGTCGACCATGCCGCCCGTATCGCACGGCTGATCCGCTTCCTGGACACCGGGATTCCGCCGGAGTCGGGATCACTGCCCGACTGATAGATTGTGATATCGGTCACCTAGAGTTTGCACTCGGGCGGCAACGGTCACTTCCGTCGATAGATGAACGCTATTGAGCCACAATCGGTTCCCGCTGTGCTGTGCGGAACCTCATAGCGGACAATCACTGACGACACCCGGTGCGGCCGTTAGGTTGTGCCGGTTCATTTTTCGACGGAGCGTCTGGGCGGTACGGGCATGAAGTGGTCTTCGATCAACGGCACGATTCTGGGACGAGTCCTGCTCGCCTTCGCCACGGCGGTATGTCTGGCCGTGGTGGCCGCCTGTTCGAACTCGCTGCTGGACGAGGTGAATCCGGGGCCTGGCGCCGCGGGCGCGGCGACGGTGTCGGGCAAGGAGGTCGGCGATCTGGTCGCCACCCTCGTCGTCGCGAAGGAAGGCCCGATGACGGGCTACACGCGCGAGAAGTTCCCGCACTGGGACACCAACAAGCCCGAGCACGGCTTCACCGGCGACCTGGCCAAGTACACCAAATGCACCAGCCGCGAGGTGATGATGCTGCGTGACGCCAACGGCAAGGTCACCCTCGACGCCAAGACCTGCGACTTGACGGTGGCGGCCGGTGGCGGCTGGCAGGACCACTACGGCTTCATCGACAAGAAGACCGGCCAACTCGGGCCCTACAAGTTCATCACCGATCCGTCCAAGGTCGACGCCGAACACATTGTCGCCCTTGCCGAAGCGTGGCGATCCGGTGCCGCCGACCGCGACGAGGACACCCGACGCCGCATCGCCAACGACTCGATGAACCTGGTCGCCGCCGACCCGTCGGCCAACCGCTCCAAGGGTGATCAGGATCCCGCGAACTATCTGCCGCCCGGTAACTTCCGGTGTGCCTATGTGGAGCACTACGTCAAAGTGAAGGTAAAATACGCACTGACCGTTGATACCGCAGAGCACACCGCATTGCGCACCGCAGTCGATGACTGCCTCCGCCGAGGAGAGTTCAAATAAGCGAGCCCATCGAGATCACCGCCGAGAGCGCCGTCATGACCGAAGAGGAAGGGACGGTGTCCGGCGAGCTCGATGTCATGCTCGACGACGCCGGCAAGGGCCTCGTCCGCTATCGCGGCACCGATACCTGGTTCACGATCGGCAACATCGACTGCGAGCCCGCCCGTACCTGGGACTGCGTCGCCGACCTGGTGAAGGCGATCAAGAAGGACGCGGGCACCCGAGATGTCGCCGGAAACATCGTGGTCTTCGAAGCATGAGGATTCACCTGGCAATCTGGTAGTTATGCCGACTGCCTCTCGACAATCGCCGCCACCCGACATCGCCTGGTCGACGCTGTGCCGTCGGACACCGCGCGTGCTCGCCCTCATGGCGACCGCCGCGGTGCTGATCATCGCCCTCACCTGGGAGGTCACCAGCGGCATCAGCCGGATGGACACCGCGGTGCTCGACTGGATGATCGCGCACCGCGGCGAACCGCTCACCAGTATCGCCACGGTGATCACCGACCTCGGCAGCACACTGTCGATGACGATTCTGGCGTCGCTCACCGTCGGCGTCTTCGCGCTGCGGCGCAACCTGCCGGTCGCCGCCCTGGTCGCCGTCACGTCGCTGGGTGCGGGAGTGCTGGTGTGGGTGATCAAACGTCTCGTCGGCCGCCAGCGACCGCCCGAGGCGTCGCGGCTGGTGTTCGAACCCAGCCTGTCGTACCCGTCGGGGCACACGCTCGGTTCCACGGTGGTCGTCGGCATCGTGGCGATAGTCCTGGTTCCGCGGATCACCCAGCACTGGCTCCGTCTGACCGCCGCCGTGCTCGCGGTCGCCTTTCCCGTCGCCGTCGGGTTGTCGCGCATCTATCTCGGTGTGCACTGGACCACCGATGTGCTGGCCGGTTGGATCATCGGCCTGCTGTGGCTGGTCCTGTGCGTCACCGTGTTCACCCGCGTGCTGAACCCTCAGCCCACCGCGATCACCACCTTGCCGAACGAGGCACCCGAACGCAGGTAGTCGTAGGCGTCGGCGGCCTTGTCGACATCGAATTCGCGGTCGATCACCGGGCGAAGGCGGTGCTCGGTGATCACTCGGTTCATCGCCTCGAAACCGGCGCGGCTGCCGACCGCGATGCGCCGGATGGCCAGGTAGGAGGAGCCGAACGGGTTGTCCGGCAGTGCTGTTCCCGGTGCGGGCGCCATCGCGCCGACCATCGTCACCGTCGAGTTGTACGCGCCCGCTCGCACCGATTGTTCGAGCGTGGGCAGGCCGACCGCGTCGACGATGTGCTCGGCGCCGGTCCCGGTCAGGTCCATCACCGCGTCACCCCAGTTCCTGGTCACGGTGCGGTCGATCACCGTGTCGGCGCCCAGCGCGCGCAACCGGTCGGCCTTCGCCTGGCTGGAGGTGATCGAGATGACCTCGGCGCCGAGGATCTTCGCGAACTGGATCGCGAACAGCGCCACCGCGCCGCTTCCGACGGTGAGCACGCGCGCACCGGGAGCAGGCGGCACGGGTGTGGTGAGCGCCGACCAGGCGACCAAGCCCGCGCACGTCAGGGTCGCCGCCTCCGCATCGGTGAGGTGAGCGGGCACATGCACGATCGAATCCTCTTCGACGAGTGCGTAGGTGGCGAGGAATCCGTCGTAGTTCGCGCCGTACTGCTCGGCCGCCGTGGCGAGAGTCTGCGGACCGTCGATCCAGTGGACGAAGTAGCTCGCGGTGATCCGGTCGCCGATTTCCGCGCGGGTCACTCCGGTGCCGAGCGCGATCACCTCGCCGACGCCGTCGGAGAGCGGGATGACGCCGGCGGTGGCGGGCAACGGGTACGTGCCGTCCATCAGCATCAGATCGCGGCGGTTCACCGAGGCGGCGCGGACCCGGATCAGGACCTGATGCGGGCCCGGTTCGGGTCGCTGCTGTTCGGTCCGCGTGAGACCACCGTCGAGGCGGTAGGCGAAAGCGTGGTCGGGGTGCAGTTCGGTGTGCGGCATGGGAACAACTGTGTCGGCGATGGTGGGACCGCGCGATTCCCTGGAGGGTATGGGCGTTGGTCTGCGGCGGGGAATGGCGGCGGCCGTCGACGCGGTTGACTCCGGTCATGACGACCGTGCTGCCGACGACCGGTTTCGGCCCCCAACTGCGTCACTGGCGCACGCTGCGCCGGGTCAGCCAGCTCGATCTGGCGATTCGGGCCGAGACCAGCCAGCGATACTTGAGCTTCCTCGAGCAGGGCAAGTCCCAGCCGGGTCGCACGATGGTGGTGCGACTGGCCGAATCGCTCGAGCTGTCGCTGCGCGACCGCAACACCTTGCTGCTGTCCGCCGGATTCGCGCCGGTATTCCCCGAAAGCGACCTGGCCGCGCCGGAATTGGCACCGGTGCGCGAGGCGATCAGCGCGGTCCTCGACGGGCACATGCCCTACCCGGCGCTCGTCGCCCGCCCGCGCGGCGAACTCGTCACCGCCAATGCCGCGTTCGATCTGTTCACCGAGGGCGTCGATCCGCGACTGCTGCGTTCGCCGATCAATGTCCTTCGGCTGGCCATGCACCCCGACGGCGTCGCCCCGCGCGTGCGCAACCTCCCCGACTGGGGCAGGCACATCATGGATTCGCTCCGTGGCCGCGCCGCGCACACCCCCGATCCGGCCCTCGACCAGCTCATCGCCGAGCTGTCGAGCTACCTGCCCGCCCCCTCCCCCGGCCCCGACCATGTCGGCTTCGCCGTTCCCCTCCACCTGCACACCGCCGACGGTGACCTCCGCCTGATCACCACCCTCACCTCCTTCGCGACCGCCACCGACGTCACCATCGCCGAACTCCACCTCGAGGCGTTCCTGCCCGCCGACGCGGAAACCGCGCGCATCCTGCGACTGCGCGCGGACCGGCACCGAACGAAGCAGTGATCGTGCACTGTGTGACAGCCCTCGATCACCACGGACCGAGGGCTGCCCGGATCACTGTGCGGCAGTGGCGGATTCCGCCCGGACCGGCGCATCCCAATCGATGCGGTACCGGCGTTCGACGCCCATCGTCTTCTCCGGGTTCATCACCGTCTTGACCATGAGCGGCATCATCGCGTTCATCACCTTGCGGGCGAGGGGTCCCGGTGTCTTGCTGTGGTTGATCTTCGCCGCGCGCGCCGCGATGCCTTCCACGCGGGCCCGCCGCAACTGCTCGTAGACCGCGAAAGCCTCAGGGGGCGAGGCGATATCGCGCAGGCATCGCGCCAGCTGCACGGCGCTCTCGATCGCCAGTGACGCACCCTGTCCCGAGCTGTTCGACGGTGCGTGCACCGCGTCGCCCACCAGCACCATGCGGTCGCGATACCAGTGCGGCACCGGCGGCATGATGTGCAGTGCGCCGGCGATCTCGAGGTTCTGCGCCGTGGTGCGGCGGGTGAATTCGGCGCCGGGAGAATCGGGCGCGTACGTCTCGCGCAGTACTTCCAGCCAATGCTCCGCGGGGACGGCACGGGCATCGGTGAGCGAAAGGTATTGCTTGCTCGGCAGGTTCGCGCCCCATGCCACGCGGCCGTCGGCCTGTTTCCAGTACAGGTAGTACGCCTTGGCGCCGAAGGCGAACACCATGGTGTCGTCCGGCAGGTCGAGATCACATTCGACCAGAGCGCCGAAGCCGAGCATGCCGGTGTAGTCGGGACCTGGCGCGGCCGGGTCGATCAGACTTCGCACGGTGGAACGGATTCCGTCCGCGCCGACGAGGATATCGGCGGTGGCGGTCGATCCGTCGGTGAAGTGCGCGGTGACACCGTCGGGGTGTTCGTCGACCCTCGTCAGCCGCTTGTCGTAGCTGAACGGCACGCCCGCGGCGACCGCGTGATCGTGCAGGGTGCGGTGCAATGCACCGCGGTCGACAGCCTGTAGCGGGGGCTGGTCGGCCAGCACCGGCATGATGTGTTCACGACCGCTGACGCGCAGTCGCATCTGCGCGACCGGCAGGGCGATCTCGCGCACCGCGTCACCGGCGCCGATGATGTCGAGCGCCGCGAGGCCGTTGGGGGCCAGCGCGAGCCCGGAGCCGATGCCCTCGGAGGGGCCGGAATAGGCCTCGTAGACATGGGCGTCGATGCCTGCTTTGCGCAAGGCCGTGGCGGCGACGGGTCCGGCGATGCCGCCGCCGATGATCAATGCGGAACGAGTGGTGGACATGGGTGATCTCCAGATCTGTGTGTCGGCGCCACCCAGCTATCCTGTGGTTGCCTCACCTCGTGGCCGGGTGCGCCTGGTTTCGAGACGGTTTCTCGGGCTCGGTGGGGTGTTGCCGCACGCCACCGGGTCCGGGTCTTGGGGCGGGAGCTAGTCGTTCCCCCTCTCGCCGAGGTCGGGGATCTGTTCGGTGGGCATGCCGTCGACATGCCACTGCCGCCAGAGTTCGAGGCCCTCGAAGGTGCCCGCGGCGAGTTCCGCACACAGGGAGCGGGCCCAGTTCGCCTCGGCTTCCAGCATCGCCAGCCCGAATTCGGACTCGACGAGGAACAGCCGGGGCACTGTCAGCTCGGCTAGCTCGGCCTTGGTGGTCTCGATGGTTCGCTCCAGCGCCGCGACGCGGGTGCGGAGCAGGGCGATCACCTCGTCCGGCGGCAGCACCGCCAGAATCGACAGGCCCGCGGTGAACCGGCGATGTTCGGGCTCGGGCGCGGCGAGCAGCTCGCGGGTCCAGTCCGCCATCTCGGCGCGGCCCGCGTCGGTGATCCGGTAGATCACCCGCTCGGGGCGCGCGCCGTCGCGTTCGCTACCGATGACCTCGAGGAATCCGGCCTTCTCCATGTTCTGCACGACGGTGTAGAGCGAGCCCCACTTGATGTCCATGTCACGGTCTTTGCCGTGCGCGCGCAGGGTGGCGGCGATCTCGTAGCGGTGCATCGGGCGCTGCACGATCACCGAGAGCACGGCGAGCGCCAGCAGGTTGTTCACTTTGCGCTTCGTAACCATGACTGCCTCCTTACTCGTCTACGAATATACGTCTACGAGTATTCGGCGGCAAGGCTTGTCCAGTGGAGTGGACGGCGGAATTCAGACTTTCGATACCTCGCTGCTATCAGCGCCCTGGTCGAGCAGCTTGGCCGCGATCTTCGACAGCGCCTCGTCGAGCAGGGCGCGGTCGACCGGATCGTCGGAGTTCCAGTCGTCGAGGCGGTCACCGAGCCAGCGCCGCCAACCCGCCCGCAGCTTGTCGACCTCGGCGTCGCCCTCGTCGGTCAGCGAGAGGACGCCCCCGTCGTCGTGTAGCAGACCCGCGTCGGCGGCCTGGCGGAAGACGGGCGAGAGCACCTCCACCGGCAGCCGGTGCCGGTAGGAGATGGCGTGCACGGTGGCGGGCATACCTTCCTTGGCATAGAGGTAGGCCTGCCCCAGCGCCCATGCCGTGTCCGGGTTCAGCGTGCTGCCGGAGGCCGCGATGAGCTCGGGGATGATCGGTTTCTCGGCCCTGGCCTTGCGCACCGTCGTGGCGACCGCGCGTTCCAGCTGCACCACCCGGTCGTGCGAATCGGGTACCGAGAATCCCTCGCCGACGTCACCGGCGCCGTGGCGGGCGCTGTCACGTAGCCGCACCTGTGGCAGGAACCAGGCCACCACGAAACCGACCAGCGCCACCGGCACGACCCAGCGGAACACGTGATCGATCGACAGCGCGTAGGCGTCGATGATAGGCGCGGCCTGCTCGTACGGCAGTTCTCGCAGCAGTTTCGGATTCGCGACCACCTCGGGCGGGACGCCCGGCGTCTGCGTCAACGCGTTCTCCAGCGCGGTCTTGCTCTGGTTGGTGTAGAGCGTGCCGAAGACGGCGGTGCCGAACGCGCTGCCGAGGGTGCGGAAGAAGGTGACGCCCGAGGTGGCGGTACCGAGGTCGGCGTAGGGCACGGTGTTCTGCACGACGATGGTGAGCACCTGCATCGACAGGCCGAGCCCGGAGCCGAGAATCAGCATGTACAGCGATTCCAGCCACACGCTCGTGTCGTGCCCCATCGTGGACATCAGGCCCAGGCCCACCGCCATCACCGCCATGCCGACGATCGGGAAGTACCGGTACTGCCCGGTTTTCCCGACCACCTGCCCGGAGAAGACCGAGGTGATGAACAGGCCGACGACCAGTGGCAGCGTTCGCACACCGGAGATCGTCGCTGTCGCGCCGTCGACATATTGCAGGTAGGCGGGCAGGTAGGTCATCGAGCCGAGCATCGCGAAGCCGACGATGAAACTGAGCACCGACGACACCGTGAACACCCGGCTGCTGAACAACCGCATCGGCAGCATCGGCGCCTTCGCCCGGTTCTCCACCAGCACGAACCCAGTGAGCAGCACCACCGCGAGCACGAACAAACCGATGATCTGCCAAGAGCCCCACGGATATTCGTTGCCACCGAACTCGAGTCCGAGGATCAGCGACGAGACACCGAGCGCGACCAGGCCGATGCCGAGGTAGTCGATCACCGGCCGGGTGACCGCGCGCAGGTGCGGCAGCGTGCGCGCCGCCATCACCACCATGACGATCGCGATCGGCACATTCACATAGAAGCACCAGCGCCAACTCGCGTGGTCGGTGAACAGCCCGCCGAGGGTGGGCCCGACGACGGTGGTCACGCCGAACACCGCGCCGAGCGCGCCCTGATATTTGCCGCGTTCGCGCAGCGGGATGGTGTCGGCGATCAGGGCCATCGAGGTGACCATCAACCCGCCCGCGCCGACGCCCTGGATCGCGCGGGCCACGATCAGGACGGCCATGCCATTGGACAAGCCGGCCAGCGCCGAGCCCGCGATGAAGATGATGCCGCTGATCTGGAACAGCAGTTTGCGGCCGAACAGGTCACCGAGTTTGCCCGCGAGCACGGTCGCGACGGCCTCGGCGAGCAGATACGCGGTCACCACCCAGGCCATGTGCCCCGCGCTGCCGAGATCGGCGACGATCGAGGGCAGCGCCGCCGAGACGATGGTCTGGTCGAGTGCGGCCATGAGCATGCCGAGCACCACGGTCGCGAAGATGATGTTGATCTTCGCCTTGCTCATCGGCTCGACGGGCTCGTCTACAGCAACACCATCCGACATTGCCTCAGTATGGGCTTTCAGGTCCGATGCCGGACCCCAGTGACACGGCGGCAATCGCCACCGATCGCTCAGCGCACGGCGTAGTTTCCCAGGCCCGGTTCGAGCGCGTCGAAGGCGATCTCGGCATCGCGGGTCAACGCGGCGGCGATCTCGGTGTCAGCTTCACCGGCGAGCGTGCGGCGGGTGATCTCGTCGAACAACACCCGCAGCACACCGGCGAGTTGGGCCGCGGCCACGCGTGGGGTGATGTCGTCGGACGCGGCCCCGGTCTCGGTGGCCAGCGCGACGGCCAGTGCCACCTCACGGTCGTCGTTGAAGTCGCGCACGCGGGCAGTGAGCGCCGGACTGTCGGCGATCATCCGGGCAAACGGTTCGCCGCTGAAGCCGATGAGTTGGTCGTGGGCCGCGACGGCCGTCAGATACGCGTGACGCAGCGCCGCCAGGGCGGACTGCCCCGGTTCGCGGTCGCGCACGATCGCGGCGAGTTGCCCGATGTAGACCTCGCCGAGATCGAGGGCGAGGTCTTCCTTGCGGGGGAAGTAGTTGGTGACGGTCATCTTGGCGACGTCGGCGGCCGCCGCCACTTCCGCGATGGTCACCCGGTCGAAGCCGCGTTCCAGGAACAGCGCGGTAGCGCGGTCGGAGATCTGCTCCCTGGTCTGCTGCTTCTTCCTGGCCCGTAGCCCCGGTTGCGTCATGCCACCAGCATATCTGAAGCCGTCATAAATTTACTCTTGACATATTTTTAGGTTCATTCTAAGTTTGTGTTCGTTGCACTGAGCCCATCAGTCCCACTTCTCGCCGCAGATCGAACGGGAGCCTTCTTGACCACCGCCGTCACCGCCGATCCCATTCGCGACTACCTGACCGCGATCGGCCGCACTCCCCTACTGACCGCCGAGCAGGAATACGCCCTCGGCGCGCGCATCGCCGCGGGGGCCGCCGCGCGCGCCGAGATCGACTCAGCCGGTGACGAACTCACCGCCGCACGACGAGAGCTGTTGCACCGCAACGAACTCGACGGTCTGCGCGCGAAAGATCACATGGTGCGGGCGAACCTGCGCCTGGTCGTCTCCATCGCCCGCCGGTTCCCGACCAATGCCGGAATGTCGCTGCTCGATCTGATTCAAGAGGGCACGCTCGGACTGATGCGGGCGGTGGAGAAGTTCGACCACGAGCGTGGACTCAAACTCTCCACCTACGCGACGTTCTGGATCCGGCAGTCGATCGGTCGCGCGCTCACCGACAAGGGGCGCGCGATCCGGCTGCCCTCGAATGTGGCCGACGTGCTGCACCGGGTGATCCGGGTGCGGCGCGAGCTGACCCACCAGCTGGGGCGGGCGGCCACGACGGAAGAACTCGCCGTCGGCGCCGAACTCACTGTCGCGCAGGTCGAAGCGATGCTGCGACACGAAGCCGAGCCGGTCTCGCTGCACGCGCCCGTCGGCGATGACACCGATCTGGGCTCGCTGCTCCCCGACACCACGCCCCCGCCGGCGGATGTGGTCGCGGATCGAATGCTCGGCGGCTACGTCGAGACGGCCTTGACGGTGCTCACCGAACGAGAATCGGCCGTGATCCGGCTGCGGTTCGGCCTCGATCGCGGGGAAGGCCGCACACTGGAGGAGGTGGGTTCGGCGCTCGGCTTCTCCCGCGAACGGGCACGCCAGATCGAGGCGAAAGCCATGATCAAGCTGCGCAGACCCGCCTGCGCCCGTACGCTTGCCGGATTGCTGGGGTGAACTTCCCTCCTATCTTACTCCGGAGTAAGATAGGAGCATGGCATGGAAACCAACTGACATCGCGGACCAGTCCGGGCGCACGTTCGTGATCACCGGGGCCAACGGCGGCCTCGGTGCCGAAACCACCAAGGCGCTGGCAGGTAAGGGCGCCACCGTGATCATGGCCTGCCGCAACGCGAGTAAGGCCCAGCCCATCGCCGACGCCATCCCCGGCGACGTGCGGGTGGCCGCGCTCGACCTCGCCGATCTGGCTTCCGTGCGCGCATTCGCCGAGCAGCAGGGCGAATTCGATGTGCTGATCAACAACGCGGGCCTGATGAACATCCCCTTCTCGCGCACCGCCGACGGCTTCGAAACCCAGTTCGGCGTCAACCACCTCGGCCACTACGCGCTCACCGGGCTGCTGCTCGATCGCGTCCGCGACCGGGTGGTGTCGATCGCCAGCATCGCCCACAAGCAGACGCCGAAGCTGTGGATCGACGACCTCAACTACGAGAACCGCCGCTACCAGCGCAATCTCGCCTACGCCCAGGCCAAGCTCGCCAACCTGATGTTCGGCCGTGAACTGCAGCGCAGGCTCACCGAGGCCGGATCGGTGAAGAAGTCCTACGTCGTGCACCCCGGGGTCTCGGCAACGGATCTGTTCGCCCGCACCGAGACCCCGCTGGATCGGATCAGCAAGCCGTTCATCAGGCTCATCGGCCATGCGCCCGCCAAGGCCGCGCATTCCACACTGTTCGGGGCGACCGAACCCGACGCCGATCCCACCACCTACTGGGGGCCCAACCGTTTGATGCAGTCCCAGGGGCCGGTCGAGGCCTGCCCGTCGAGCAAGATCTCGCGTGACCCCGAACTGCTGCGCAGGCTGTGGGAGGAATCCGAGCGGATGACCGGGATCAGCTACAAGTTCTGATTCACGCCACCACCGCGAGCACGATCTTGCCGCGGGTGCGCTGATTGTCGCTGATCTCGTGGGCCTTGCTCACCAGGTCCAACGGCAGCACGGTCTCCACGTGGGGTCGCAGCGCACCCGCTTCGACCAGGTCCGCGATGGCGCGCAGGCTCGCTCCGTCGGGTTCGACGATCATGAATCCGGCACGCACTCCGAGCGGGCGGGCCTGCTCGACCAAGGCCGCTTCCGCCGGGGAAGCCAGCGATACGACGATCCCGCCCGGGCGAAGCACCCGCAGGGATCGCGGGCCGTATTCGCCGCCGACGGTGTCGACCACCACGTCGACGTCGCGGGCCGCGTCGACGAAATCTGTTGTCGTGTAGTCGATTACCTCGTCGGCACCGAGATCACGGACGAATGCGTGATTGTCGGCGCGCGCCGTGGCGATCACATACGCGCCGCGCGCCTTGGCGATCTGCACCGCGACGTGGCCGACGCCTCCCGCCCCGGCGTGGATCAACACCCGCTGACCGGGCCGTACGTCGGCGGTGTCGACGAGCGCCTGCCAGGCGGTGAGCGCGACGAGTGCCAGCGCGCCGGCTTCGGTGTGGGTGAGGTTCGCCGGCTTGCGCGCGAGATGGCGGGCCGGCGCGGTGACGTACTCGGCGTAGGTGCCCGCGGCGTGCGGCAGGCGCGGCATGCCGAACACCTCGTCACCGGGGGCGAACATCGTCACG
Source organism: Nocardia salmonicida NBRC 13393 (assembly GCF_001613085.1). Classification (GTDB taxonomy): domain Bacteria; phylum Actinomycetota; class Actinomycetes; order Mycobacteriales; family Mycobacteriaceae; genus Nocardia; species Nocardia salmonicida. Next base: position 34,355 of record NZ_BDBR01000059.1, on the reverse strand, counting down.
CCGAGGCCGACCTCCTCGACCACGCCGGACACGTCCCAGCCCAGCCGGATGATCGCGCCGAACAGCCCACCGCTGCCGCGGTGCCATGAATCGGTCGGGTTCACCCCGGCGGCGTGGACGCGGATCAGCACTTCCCCCGGGCCCGGCGTCGGCTTGTCGACCTCGATCACCCGCAGTACCTCGGGTCCGCCGAAGGTGTCCTGCCCGATTGCCCGCATCGCTCGTCTCCCTTGTCTCGCATGCCGTTTCGAAAGGATCCGGCTGTGTGCGAACCACGATGCCGGGTCGGCAAGACGGCGACGAGTGGCAAGAAAACCAATATGTGCAAGAATCTTGCCATGCATCGCGTGGTGGTTCTGGCACTGAACGGGGTCTATCCGTTCGAATTGGGGATCCCGGCCAAGATCTTCGGCACCGCGGAAGATCCCGACGGCGCCGCGCTCTACGACGTGCGCACCTGCAGCCTCGACGGGTCGCCGGTGTCGACGAATGCCGATTTCACGATCGCCGTCGAGTTCGACAGCAGCGCGCTCGACGAGGCCGACACCGTGGTGATTCCGCCGTTCTCCACGTGCGACGCACCGAAGGAGGAGTGGATGCCCGCCGGACTGGCCGATGCGCTGGGACGCCTGCGGCCGGAGACTCGCATCGTTTCGATCTGCACCGCGGCCTTCGTCCTGGCTGCTCTCGGCCTGCTCGACGGCCGCCCCGCGACCACGCACTGGAAGCAGGCAGACCGGTTCCGCACCCTGTTCCCGCAGGTCGAGATGGATGCCGCTGTGTTGTTCGTCGACGAAGGCCGCATCCTCACCGCGGCGGGCAGTGCCGCGGGCATCGACGCCTGCCTGCACCTGCTGCGGCGTGATCACGGCAGCGCGGTCGCCAATCGCGTCGCCCGCCTGTGCATCGTGCCGCCGTGGCGCGACGGCGGCCAGGCCCAGTTCATCGACCGCCCGATCCCCGAGCCGACCACCGCGACGACGGCGGCCACCCGTGCCTGGGCCATGACCCACCTCGACCGCCCGCTCCCGCTCACCGAACTGGCCGCCCACGCCCGGATGAGCGTGCGCACCTTCTGCCGCCGCTTCCGCGAGGAGACCGGCCTGCCACCGGGCCAATGGCTCACTCAGCAACGCGTCGGCCACGCCCGCCACCTCCTCGAAGCCACCGACCTTCCCATCGACCGCGTCGCCGCCGACGCGGGCCTCGGCACCGCGGCCTCCCTGCGTCAACACCTGGCCACCACCATCGGCGTCTCCCCGACCGCCTATCGCCAGACCTTCCACGCCAGGACCGCGCGGTGAGCACCGCGACCTGCTCCTACGCAGCCTGTAGTAGGCGGGTACCGTGGAGCGCGTGTCCGTTCCACCTCCTCGCCCGGCGCACAATCGTCCGGCTCTGATCGCGCTGGTCTGTGTCGCCGCGCTGGGCTGTCTGGCGCTGGCCTGGTGGCAGTGGGAGCGGTACGAATCGTCGTCGGGGACCGGCCAGAATCTCGGCTACGCGCTGCAGTGGCCACTGTTCGCCGGTTTCGCGGTGTTCGCCTATGTGCGGTTCGTGCGGCTGGAACGCGAGGCCGACGAGCCGACGCCGCCGCGTCCGGGCAAAGCGGAGGCGCCGCGCGAGATCCCCGCGGGCATCCTGCCGGAACGCCCCGCCGCCGCCTCGTCCGACGACCCGGAAACGGCCGCCTACAACCAGTACCTGGCGCAACTGCACGCCAGCGACATCGATGCGCAGGTCCGCACCGCCGGCTTGCACTCCCCCGAGAGGAATGCCGGGTGACCGACAACAACACCACCGCACCGTCGCTGGACACCGACTCCGCCGCCCCCACGGGCAGCGCCCCCACCGCCAAGATCGCCTCGGCCCTGCTGCGCTACCGCGTCCTGGCCTGGGTCACCGGTCTGTGGCTGCTGCTGCTCACCGTCGAGGTGATCGCCAAATACGGCTTCGGCGCCGACACCCCCAGCTGGATCGCGGTCGTGCACGGCTGGGTGTACTTCGCCTACCTGTTGGTCACCGCCGACCTCGCCGTGAAGGTCCGCTGGCCCATCGGGCGCACCGTCGGCACCCTCATCGCGGGCACCATTCCCCTGCTGTCCTTCTTCGTCGAACACCGCAACGCCAAGGAAATCAAGCAGCAGTACAGCCTCTGACCTCGACGAAAAGCGCCGCCGCCCCGGTGATCCGGAGCGGCGGCGCTGTCGTTGTACGGTCGGCTCCCCGAGCTCAGGCCAGGGCGGCCAGGGCGGGGATGAGCTGGGTCAGGGCGCGGCCCCGGTGGGAGACCGCGTCCTTTTCCGCGGGGGTGAGTTCGGCGGCGCTGCCGGTGCCGCCCTCGGGGAGAAACAGCGGGTCGTAGCCGAAACCGCCGTCGCCGTGGGGTTCGCGGGCGATGGCGCCCGGCCATTCGCCGCGCACCACCGTGGTCGTGCCGTCGGGCAGGACCAGCGCGCAGGTGGAGACGAAGCGGCCACCCCGGCGGTCGTCGGGGACGTCGCCGAGTTGGGCCAGCAGCAGGGCGTTGTTCGCGGCATCGTCCCCGTGGCCACCCGCCCACCGGGCCGACAGCACGCCGGGCATTCCGTTCAGCGCGTCCACTTCGATGCCGGAATCATCGGCCACGCAAGGCAATCCGGTCGCGACGGCACCGTCACGCGCCTTCGCGATCGCGTTCTCCTCGAAGGTGGCCCCGGTTTCGGGCGCCTCCTCGTAAGGTGGCACCTCGTTCAGGCTCACCAATTCGACTCCGGCCACGCCTGCTTCATCGAGAATTCGGCGAAGCTCTTTCAGCTTCTTGGCATTTCGGCTGGCGACCAGCACACGCGCGGCCACGGCTACTTCTTCGCGGACAGCTCGGGCAGGGCGCCCGGGTACGGCAGCGCCAGCGCCGCCTTCTGGATCGCGAACAGCTGCTCGGCGCCGTGGAAAGCCGAGTCGAGCATCTTGTCCAGGGTCGAGCGCGGGAACGTCGCGCCCTCGCCGGTGCCCTGGATCTCGACCAGAGTTCCGGTGTCGGTGGCCACCACGTTCATGTCGACCTCGGCGCGCGAGTCTTCCTCGTAGGGCAGGTCGAGGCGAACGCGCCCATCGACCACACCCACGCTGACCGCGGCGATCATGCACGAGATCGGCTGCGGGTCAGCCAGTTTGCCCGCGGCGGCCAGGTAGGTCACCGCATCGCAGAGCGCCACATAGGCGCCGGTGATCGCGGCGGTGCGGGTGCCACCGTCGGCCTGCAGCACATCGCAGTCGAGCGCGATCGTGTTCTCGCCGAGCGCGGCCAGGTCGATGCAGGCCCGCAGCGAACGCCCGATCAGCCTGCTGATCTCCTGCGTCCGCCCGCCGACCTTGCCCTTCACCGACTCCCGACCACTGCGGGTGTGCGTGGCAGCGGGCAGCATCGCGTATTCCGCGGTCAGCCAGCCCAACCCCGAATCCCGGCGCCACGGCGGCACCCCCTCGGTGACGCTCGCGGTACACATCACCCGCGTCTGCCCGAATTCCACCAGCACCGAACCCGCCGGGTGCGTGGTGAAACCCCGAGTGATCTTCACGTCGCGGAGTTCGTCATCCGCCCTACCATCAGCTCGTCTAGACACGCTGGACAGACTAACCCGTACCGCGCCACCGACCACCCCAGGTCCGCGTTCCCGGCCGGCGGATCCCCGCGCGCCTACAGGTCGAACGTCTCCCCTGGAGATACCGCGTGCACCGGCCCCGAGAACGCCGCCTTGGCCTCCGCGATCACATCTTCGCGCGAAGTCCACGGCGGAATGTGGGTCAGCAACAGCTCCTTCGCCCCGGCGCGGGTCGCGATCTCGCCCGCCTCGGTTCCCGAAAGATGAATTCCCGCAGGACGATTCGCCGGATCATGGGTCCACGACGCCTCGGCCAACAGCACGTCGGCGCCCTGCGCCAGCTCGACGACGGCATCGCACATCGCGGTGTCGCCGGTGTAGACGAAGACCCGACCGTCGGCAGCGGTGATCCGCAGCCCGTAGGACTCCGGCGGGTGGAACATCCGCCGAGCTTCCACCGTGTGACCGGGACCGAACGGGATCGGCATGTTCTCGACCCAGGCCTGCGAGTCGATCACGTCGGACCAGTCGTCGGTCTCGCCCCCGATCTCGGCGGACGCGTTTCCGATCCGCAACGGCGCATCGGACGGTCCACGTACCAGGGCCTTACCGGTCGGCGGATTCGGATGGTAGCGACGCCACACCAGCAGTGCGGGCAGATCCAAGCAGTGATCCGCGTGCAGGTGGGTGAGGAAGATGTCGACATCGGCGGGGTTCATGTGCTTCTGCAGCGCGCCGAAGATCCCGGGGCCGAAGTCGATGACTGTCGGCCGCATATCAGGGCCCGTCAGCAGGTAGCCCGACGCTGGAGAGTCCGGGCCGGACACGCTGCCCGAGCACCCGAGGACGGTAAGGCGCATGCCCCCATGCTGCCACGACGTGCTGGTACTCAATGCAGGATCCCCCCAATTTCCAGACCGGATCCCCGGCTACCGCGTTGGTGCTGCGCGGCCGACCGATGCTCCACGGCGGCGTCGACGTTCATCTGACGAGAGTACCCAGCCCGCGAGCACTCCACCCACCGCCCCGAAAAGATGTCCCTGCCAAGAAATTCGAGGGTCGCTCGGCAGCACGCCCCACAGCATCGAGCCGTAGAACACCAGGATCACCAGCCCCACCACGATCTGGCCCACGTTGCGCGCGAACCACCCGCGGCAGATCAGATACGTCAGCCAACCGAACACGATCGACGACGCTCCGACATGCACACTCCCCGTCGACCCGGTGAGCCAGGTGCCGACGCCCGCGATCACCCAGATGATCGCCGTCGCGGCGATCCCCCGCCCGATCCCGGAGAGCAACACGAGGAACCCGAGCACCAGCAACGGCAGCGTGTTGGCGAACAGATGGTCCCAGCCGCCGTGCAGCAGCGGCGCCCAGAGAATGCCGTCGAGCCCGGCCACCTCACGCGGTTCGATCCCCGCCGAGTCCAGCTCGCCGGGCGCGCCGGGCGGTGAATCGTAGGAGAGCACCATGTCGACGCCCTCGATCACATACAGCGACCCCACGAAGCCCAGAATCACCACCGCGGCGCGAATCCACGACCCGCCTCGCGACGCACCGACGCTCGGACTCGCGTTATCGAACGAGGCACCCACCCCACCGCTCACCGACATCGCCTCCACTCTGGCAAGGGACTGTCGAACAGCCCGTTGACCAGAGCGTACCGAAGCCGGGCGGCATCCGGTCAGGCCCAGAGTTGCCCGTCCAGCTTCTCCTCGGCTTCGTCCAGCGTGCCGTCGTATGCCCCGGTAGACAAATACTTCCACCCGCCATCGGCGACCACGAACGCGATATCGGCCCGTTTGCCAGCCTTCTGTGCCTTCTTGGCGATGCCGAGCGCGGCGTGCAGGATCGCGCCGGTGGAGATCCCGGCGAAGATTCCCTCCTCGCCGACCAGTTCACGAGTCCGCTTCACCGCGTCGTAGGGCCCCACCGAGAAACGGGTGGTCAGCACTTTCTCGTCGTAGAGCTCCGGAATGAATCCCTCGTCGATATTGCGCAGGCCGTAGACCAGCTCGCCGTACCGGGGTTCCGCGGCCACGATCTCGATATCGGGCACCTGTTCACGCAGATACCGACCGGTGCCCATCAGGGTTCCGGTGGTGCCGAGCCCCGCGACGAAGTGCGTGATCTCCGGCAGATCGGCCAGCAATTCCGGCCCGGTGTTCTCGTAGTGCGCGAGCGCGTTGGCCGGGTTGCCGTACTGGTACAGCATCACCCAGTCCGGATTCTGCGCCGCGATCTGCTTGGCCATCGCCACCGCTTGATTGGACCCACCCGCCGCGGGCGAGTCGATGATCTCGGCGCCGAACATCGTCAGCAATTGCCGCCGCTCCACCGAGGTGTTCTCCGGCATCACACAGACGATCCGGTAACCCTTGAGCTTGGCCGCCATGGCCAGCGAGATCCCGGTGTTGCCGCTGGTCGGCTCCAGAATCGTGCACCCGGGGGTGAGCAGCCCGTCGGCCTCGGCCTGTTCGATCATCCGCAGCGCGGGCCGATCCTTGATCGACCCCGTGGGATTGCGGTCCTCCAGCTTGGCCCACAGCCGCACGTGATCGTCGCCGTCCCATTGGGGCGATAGTTTCTGCAATCCGACGAGCGGGGTGTTGCCGAGCGTCGCGATCAGGGATTCGTAGCGGGCCACGGTGTCAGGCGCCGCCGGCCACGGCGGGCAGGATGGTCACCGACGCGCCCGCGGGCACCTCGGCTTCCAGACCACCCGAGAAGCGCACGTCCTCGTCGTCGACGTAGATGTTGACGTAGCGGTTCAGCTTGCCGTCCGACAGCAGCTTCTCGGCCAGTCCGGGGTGATTGGCGTCGAGGTCGGAGATGAGCGCCGACAGCGTCGAGCCCTCGCCCTGCACGCGCTTCTCACCTCCGGTGATACCGCGCATGATGGTCGGAATGGACACGGTTACCGGCATGGGGACTCCTCGGGGTGGTGACTTTTCTCGGACGGGTTCAGTAGGACTCGACGATGCGCACCGGTTCTTCGGTGACCTCGCCGTCGACGATGCGGTAGCTGCGCAGTTCGTGGGACTGCGGATCGCGCGTGGAGACGAGCACATAGTGCGCGTCCGGTTCGGCGGCGTAGGAGATGTCGGTGCGGCTCGGGTAGGCCTCGGTGGCGGTGTGTGAGTGGTAGATGACGACCGGCACCTCGTCGGCGTCGTCCATCGCGCGCCACACGCGCAGTTGTTCCCCGGAATCGAACCGGTAGAAGGTGGGCGAGCGTTCGGCGTTGACCATCTCGACGAAGCGTTCGGGCCGGTCACTGCCCTCGGGACCGGCGATGATGCCGCAGGCCTCGTCGGGGTGGTCGGCGCGGGCGTGCGCCACCATCGCGTCAACGAGATCGGCCCTGATCACCAGCACTTGTCGACCCTTTCCACATCCTGCCTGCGTGCTGTCGAGCACCTTCCTCGACAACGACTCACCCTATTCGGGTATTCCGCGGGGCATGCACTCCGGTCCCGGACGGGTCGTCACCGCAGGCGCGGAAAGTCGCTGAAGGGCTGGTCCGCAGGTGGTTCGGGCTGCATCGCAGCCTCACCGACCGAGGGCGGCGACGACTGCCCGATCAGCGCGGAAACAGGTCGTAGTAGGCGGGAATTCCGGCGATCGAGGTCGCGGCGAGCACCGCGTCGACGACGGCGCGCTCGACGACCACCGCCGCGGCTGTACACAACTGGTCGAGCAGCAGCAGATCAGTGGGAAACGCGGGCGGCAGCGGGAGCGGGGGGACCTCGATCGCGCCGGTGGACAGCGCGAACAGGGTGTCGCCGTCGAGCGGGGAATGCACGGGTCGGATCGCCCGGGCGAGTCCGTCGTGCCCGGTGGCGGCCATCCTTCGACAGCCGGCCGGGTCGAGGGCGGCGTCGGTGGCGATCACGCCGATCGTCGTGTTGAGAACCATGCTCTTCGCGGGTAGCGCGGCCAGTGCGGCGATCTCGTCCGGTGTCCCCTGCCGCAACCCGAAGAAGTCGGGTCCGTCGGTGCCGACGCCCCACGGCAACCCGGTGCGCGGATCGACGACCGACCCGACGGGATTGGCCACGATCACCGCGCCGACGGTCACCCCGGCCCCTGGGCCGTCCGCGAGAACCACGCTCGCCGAACCGATTCCGCCCTTGATCGCGCCCGCCCGCGCACCGACGCCGGCGCCCGCGGTGCCCCTGGCGAACTCGGTCGACGCCGCCGCGGCCGCGCGATATCCGAAATCGGCGTCGGGCCGGATGCCCCAGTCACCGACCGGCAGATCGAAGATCACCGCGCCGGGCACGATCGGCACCACCCGACTCGCGTCGGTCGGGTCCATCGGAATGCCCTCGCCGTGTTCCTCCGACCAGCGCATCACCCCGTCGGCGGCGGCGAGGCCGTACGCGCTTCCGCCGGTGAGGAGCACGGCGTGGAGTTGGCGGACGGTGTTGGCGGGGTCGAGCAGGTCGGTTTCCCTGGTACCCGGACCGCCGCCGCGGACGTCGACCGAAGCTGTCGCACCGCCGGGGGCCCGCACCACGGTGCAGCCCGTCGCGGCGCCGGTGCCGAGGGTGACCTCGGCGTCGAGGGCTTGGTGATGCCCGACCAGCACCCCGGCGACATCAGTGATCGAGTTGCGTGCCCCGGGGCTGCTGCGCATTGTCTCGTCCTTGTCTGATCAGCGAATCCCTGCACCGCGACAGGGTCAGGGAGCCAGCGCCTGGAGCAGTGAATCCTGCATCCACGTCAGCCAGTGGTAGACGTCCAGATGCGGCGCGCGCGGGTCTTCCGGATCGAAATGGTCGGGCGTGTCGTCGTCGATGTCGAGCAGGGTGCCCAGCGCGAGCCGGACATCGGTGAGCGCGGCCAGCCACGCGTCGGCCTGCTCGGGGGTGAGCACGATCTTGCCGCCCATTTCCGGGCAACTGTCGAGCACAGTCCGGCCCGCGGCGAGTTTCGCGTCGATGATCTCCGGCTCGTGCAGGCTGCGCAGCGCACTGTTGAGATCGGCGCGCTTGGCATCGGGGGAACCGGGTTCGGCGCGGTGGAAATCGGGCAGCAGGCGCAGCAGCTGCGGATCGTCGGGCGGGGTGGAGTTGCCGGTACGCAGGCCGGTGAGCGCGGCGAGTTCGTCCTCGGGGGCGTCGGCGGCGCGGTCGCTGAGCAGTCCGGACACCGCGCCGATCAGGGAGCGGAGGACGGTGGCCTCGTGCTCGTCCATTTCGGATCGAAGCTTGAGGCCACTCAGTGAGTTCTTCCTGCTCCACTTACGCACAGGGCCCAGGTTACTCAGGTCGTCAGTCGCGCTGCATGGTTGCCCAGAGCCCCGCGGCGTGCAATCGACGCACGTCCTGCTCCATCTTGTCGCGCGAACCCGAGGACACCACCGCCTTGCCCTCGTTGTGCACCTGCATCATCAACTCGGTCGCCTTGGCTTTGCTGTAGCCGAACAGCTTCTGGAAGATGTAGGTGACGTAGTGCATGAGGTTCACCGGATCGTCCCAGACGACGGTGACCCAGGGCCTGTCCTCGGCCTCCAGGATCTCGGTGTATTCCGTAGTCTCCGGCGTCGCCTGCGGTGCCGGCAGTGCGGCGTTCACAGCGTCGGTGACGGCGCCGGCCCGAACGGTATTGCACACGGCCATGAAAACCAGGGTACGACGAGGCCCACAGGAAACAACACCCGCGGTGACTAGAGTTTCTGGTGTGCAGATCCGTGACGAGTTCGCCAGCACCGCGCTGCTGACCGACCAGTACGAGCTGACCATGCTGGCCGCGGCGCTGGCCGACGGTTCGGCCCGTAGACAGTGCACCTTCGAGGTGTTCGCCCGGCGGTTGCCGCACGGGCGCCGCTACGGCGTCGTCGCCGGTACCGGCCGCCTGCTCGACGCGCTGACCCATTTCCATTTCGGCGCCGACGAGCTCGCCGTGGTCGCGAAGTTCCTCGACCCCGCCACCGTCGACTGGTTGCGGGAATATCGCTTCACCGGCGATATCGACGGCTATGCCGAGGGTGAGCTGTATTTCCCCGGTTCGCCGATCCTGACCGTGCGCGGCAGTTTCGCCGAGTGCGTACTGCTCGAGACCCTCGCACTGTCGATCTTCAATCACGACAGCGCGATCGCCTCGTCGGCCGCCCGCATGGTGAGCGCCGCGGCCGGTCGGCGGATGATCGAGATGGGATCGCGGCGCACCCACGAACTCGCCGCGCCGTCGAGTTCGCGCGCCGCCTACCTGGCCGGATTCGACGCCACCTCCAACCTCGAGGCCGTGCGCAGCTTCGGCGTGCCCGGTGCGGGCACCAGCGCCCACGCGTTCACCCTGCTCCACAGCGGCGCCGACGGCGAACACGAGGCAGCGGCGTTCCGCAGCCAGATCGACACGCTCGGCATCGGCACCACCCTGCTGGTCGACACCTTCGACATCACCAGGGGCGTCGCCACGGCCATCGAGGTGGCCGGTCCCGAGCTGGGCGGTGTGCGCATCGACTCCGGCGACCTCGGCGTGTTGGCCAGACAGGTCCGTGACCAGCTCGACGAACTCGGCGCCACCGGCACGCGCATCGTGGTGTCCGGTGATCTCGACGAGTACGCGATCGCGGCGCTGCGGGCCGAGCCGGTCGACGTGTACGGCGTCGGCACCTCGGTGGTCACCGGTTCGGGCGCGCCGACCGCGGGCATGGTCTACAAGCTGGTCGAAGTCGACGGCATCCCGGTCGCCAAACGGTCGAGTCACAAGCAGTCGCGCGGCGGGACCAAGAAGGCCGTGCGATTGGCCCGTGCCACCGGCACGATCGTCGAGGAGATCGTCTATCCCGAAGGTGGAGAAGCACCGGCTACCAACGGTTTCCAGGTGCGGGAGTTGCAGATTCCGCTGGTTCGCGACGGCGAGGTCGTCGACGGCGTCGCCACCCTGGCGCAAAGTCGCGATCTTGTCGCGCGCGGATTGGTGAGCCTGCCATGGGAAGGACTGAAACTCTCCGCGGGCGAGCCCGCCGTGCCGACGACTTTCCTGGGCTGAGCGCGCGGCCTTCGGACAGGGTGGCCGCCGCGCCATCCGCGGCGGAGAATGGTGCGCGTCGACAAGGTGGAGGATGACATGGCACGCGGCCTGATAATCGTGGATGTACAGAACGACTTCTGCGAGGGCGGCTCGCTCGCGGTAGCGGGTGGTGCGGCGGTAGCCGCCGCGATCACCGACTTCGTCGCAAGTGAGCAGTACGACGCGGTCGTAGCCACCCGCGACTGGCACATCGATCCCGGCCCCCATTTCTCCACCGAGCCCGACTACGTCGACTCGTGGCCACCCCACTGCCGAGTGGGCACCCCCGGCGCCGATTTCCACCCGGCGCTCGACACGTCGCCCATCCAGGAAACCTTCTCCAAGGGCGAATACACCGCCGCCTACTCCGGATTCGAAGGCGCGGCAGCGGACGGCACCTCCCTCACGGATTGGCTGCGCGCCCACAATATCGACGCCGTCGACGTGGTCGGCATAGCCACCGACCACTGCGTCCGAGCCACCGCGGTGGACGCCGCCGACGCCGGATTCGACACCACCGTGCTGCTCGACCTCACCGCGGGCGTCGCCCCCGACACGACCGAATCCGCCCTGGCCACCCTCCGCGATGCGGGCGTGCGCCTGCGCCCCTGAATACTTGCCGCATGGACTATCGATTCCCGGCGCACACCCGATCCGCCCTGACGAAGGCACTCGCCGAGACCGACAGCATCCACGACGCCGCCGACACCGTCTTCTGGTCGAACCCGGCCACCGACGATCTCCAACTCCTCGGCATCGGCGCGTTCGGCAAGCTCCCCCCGGCCTTCTCACATCTACTGGCCCTGTCGAGCCTGCACACCAGCGTCCTCGACGCCGGATTCTCGGGCTACCTGAAAACCCGCCGCAGTGAACTCCCTTGGGCAACAAGGGGTTTGCGAGCAGCGGGCATGCCCCAACTGGCCGCCGCGGCCATCATCGCCGCCCGCGACGCCTCCCTCAGCTCCCCGAACGACGACCTCGACCGCTTCTGGGAAGACGAACACCAGACCCTCGCCACCCCCGACCAGATCCGCCGCCCCACCGGGGACCGCGCCGAGGACCCCGACGAGATCTACGACATCAACGAACCCCAGGACTTCGAACAGCGCGTCATGGACTACGTCCGCGACCACATCGACGACTTCGTCCGCGAGTCCTGAGCGGGCTCGCCGCAGCTCGGGCAAACCTGTCCGACCCGACGGATAAGCTGCCAGCGTGCCCGAACTTCCTGCCGTCGCCGACCTGCTCGTCACCGCCGTGCACGCCCTCGGCGGCAAGGAACGCTCCGGGCAGACCACCATGGCCACCGCCGTCGATCATGCGATCGACACCAAGGAACACCTGGCGGTCCAGGCGGGCACCGGCACCGGTAAATCGCTGGCCTACCTCATCCCGAGCCTGCGCCACGCGGTCCGCACCGGCCGCACCGTGGTGGTCTCCACTGCGACGATCGCGCTGCAACGCCAGCTCGTCGACCGCGACCTGCCGCGCCTGGCCGAGGCGCTGACCAAACCATTGGGCCGAGCACCCAAGTTCGCGATCCTCAAGGGCCGCAACAACTATCTCTGCCTGAACAAGATCAACAGCGTGATCCCGGAGGACACCGGCGGCGAGGCCGAGCTGTTCGACGCCTTCGCCATCTCCCGCCTCGGCCGCGAGGTCCAGCGCCTCAACGAATGGGCCTCCGACACCGAAACCGGCGACCGCGACGAACTCGCCCCCGGCGTCACCGACCGCGCCTGGCGGCAGGTGAGCGTCGGCTCGCGCGAATGCCTCGGCAAATCCCGCTGCCAGTTCGGCCAGGACTGCTTCGCCGAGAAGGCCCGCACGGAATCGGCCCAGGCCGACGTGGTGGTGACCAACCACGCGCTGCTGGCTATCGACGCCATCAGCGGCATCCAGATCCTGCCCGAACACGACGTGGTGGTGATCGACGAGGCGCACGAACTGGTCGACCGCGTCACCGGCGTGGCCACCGCCGAACTGGCGGCCACCGCGATCAGCGCCGCCGCCCGCCGCTGCACCAAACTGATCGACGAACGCGAGGTAGATCGCTTGGAGGGGGCCGCGGAGGCCTTCCACCAGGCCCTCGAGGATCTCCCGCCCGGCCGCTGGGACCAGATGCCCGACGGCATCGCCCCGGTCCTGGCCCTGGTCCGCGATTCCGCCTGGAACGCGCGCACCGCCATCGCACCGCAGGGCACCGTCAAAACCCAGGACGACCCCGACAACGCCGCCGCCCGCACCATGGCCGTGGCCGCCATCGACGACGTGCACGACGCCGCGGTCCGCGCCCTCACTGCCTTCGAGGAGGCCGATCCCGCCGCCCGCCGCGATGTGATCTGGTTGTCGGCCGACGAGATGCGCGGCGTCGCCCGCCGTACCTTGCGGATGGCGCCGCTCTCGGTCGGCGGACTCCTGCGCAGCAGACTGTTCGGCACCGCGACGGTCGTGCTCACCTCGGCCACCCTGCAGATCGGCGGTTCGTTCGACGGGCTCGCGATCACCTGGGGTCTGCCGTCGCAATCGGGCGGCAAGGTCGATCCGGCGATGGCCAACGGCGCCACCGCACCCGCCGACCTGGAATCGGTGCGCTGGAACGCCCTCGATGTCGGGTCCCCGTTCGACCACGCCAAGTCCGGCATCCTCTACGTCGCCAAGCATCTGCCCGCGCCGGGCCGCGACGGCCTCTCGCCCGCCTATCTCGACGAGATCGAACAGCTCATCACCGCCGCCGGTGGTCGCACGCTCGGCCTGTTCTCCTCGATGCGCGCCGCCAAGGCCGCCACCGAGGCGCTGCGCGAACGGCTCGACACCCCCGTGCTGTGCCAGGGCGACGATTCGATGGGCGCGCTTGTGCGCAAATTCGCCGACGACCCGGCCACCTCACTGTTCGGCACCCTCACCCTGTGGCAGGGCGTCGACGTGCCGGGTCCGTCGCTGAGTCTCGTTATCCTGGACCGCATTCCGTTCCCCCGACCCGACGATCCGCTGCTCACCGCACGTCAGCGGGCGGTGGAGTCGCGCGGCGGCAACGGTTTCATGACCGTGGCCGCCAATCACGCCGCGCTGCTGCTGGCCCAGGGCACCGGCAGGTTGCTGCGCAGCGTCGACGACCGCGGCGTGGTCGCGATCCTCGATTCCCGTCTGGCCACCGCGCGCTACGGCAGTTACCTGCGCGCTTCACTGCCGCCGTACTGGGAGACCAGCGACCCCGAGGTGGTCGCGAAAGCACTGCGTCGGCTCACCGATACGGCCTGACCTGCCCGACACTCGCAAGTCGAGTCTTGCAAGCGCCGTGACCACACTCGTGAATCAGCGAGCGTGCGAACGCAACTCGTGAGAACGTGTGGTGATGATGCACCACGCCGATGGCGAGGTACTCGGCGAATTTCTGGTCAGCGCACGATCTTTGGCCGAGTACCGCGCGATGTTCCATCTCTCCGACGATGATCTCTCCGGTCGCCGCGTCCTCGATTGTCCCGGTGGCGCAGCCAGTTTCGCCGCCGAGGCGAGCGCACTGGGCGCCGAAGTCACCGCGATCGATCCCATCTACGCCACACCACCGCTCGAACTGGCCGCCCGCGCGACCCCCGAAACCGAACGCGCGGTGGCCTGGGCGCACTCCCACGCCGACCGCTATCGCTGGGACTGGTACGGCTCCACCGCCGAGCACGCCGCGATTCGCCGCGGCGCCGCCGCCCGCTTCGCCGACGACGTGCGCGCCGCACCCCACCGCTACCTGGCCGGTTCCTTACCCTCGCTCCCCTGCCCCGACGACGCTTTCGACCTGGCCCTGAGCTCGCACCTGCTGTTCAGCTACGCCGACCGACTCGACGCCGATTTCCACCTGGCCGCCCTGCTCGAATTGGCCCGCGTCGCCACCACCGAAGCCCGGGTCTACCCGCTGCTCGACTACACCGGCGCCCCGCTCGACGACCTGATCGATCACCTACGCGCCGAACTCCACGACAAAGGCGTCACCACCGCCCTGCAGAAGACCGAGTATGAGTTCCATCACGGCGCCGACACCATGCTGACATTGCGTCCAGCCGCCTGATGGGGCGCGCACACGCAACGTCGCGCAGTCGTTCTCGGATAGCCGAGAACGGTTCGCCGCCAGCTGTACCCGCTTTCATGTCGTTTTCCTACCGAAGTCGGTCCGCCGCCGAACATCGTTCACCCGGCGCGGTAGGTTCTTAGTCGTGCATACGATGTGGGCCGGCCGGTAGCACGGCCGTGGCGGAGAGATCTCGAGGCGTGGCACTGCCGCGCACGACCCTGACGCTTCTTCTGCTACTCGGTACCGCTGCCTTCGGCGTGACACTGCTGTTCACGACCATGGATCCGTGGATGGACAGCGGCGGCATTCTCGTCGGTGGTCTCGACGTGCACATCTACCGCGACGGCGGCTGGCGCGTGATGCACGACCGGGCGCTCTACATCGACCCGACGCACTACGGCCTGCTCTACACCTACACACCGTTCTCGGCTCTGGTGTTCCTGCCGCTGTTGCTGGTTCCGTGGGCACACGTCACCACCACCTGGATGGTGCTCAACCTGCTGGTGCTGTTCGCGGTTGCGCTGCAGAGCTTCCGGATGCTCGGCTACCGCGTCACCCCCGGGCTGGCCGCTGTCAGCGCACTGCTCACCCTGGCCTGCACGTTCGCCGAACCGGTGCGCACCACGCTCTACTACGGGCAGATCAATCTGGTGCTGATGCTGCTGGTGCTGTGGGACTTCTCCCGCGCCGAGAACAGCAAGCTGCGCGGCATCGGCGTCGGCATCGCCGCGGGCATCAAGCTGACTCCGCTGTACTTCATCGCGCAGTACCTCGCCCAACGGCGGTGGCGCGCAGCCGCGACCGGCGCCCTCACCTTCGTCGCGTCGATCGGCCTGACCGCGCTGGTACTGCCGAGGGACTCCTATCAGTACTGGACCTCGACGTTCTTCCATTCCGGCCGCATCGCCCCCGACGTCCACCCGGCCAACCAATCCCTGCGCGGCGCCATCGCCCACCTCACGCACGGCCCCGCACCGGTGTGGTTGTGGCTGATGATCGCGATACCGATCGCGCTGGCGGCCCTGTGGCTCTCGGCCGTGCTGGTCCGGCGCGACGAACCCCTGCTCGCGGTCACCCTCGGCGGCCTCACCGCCTGCGCGATCTCCCCGTATTCCTGGGGCCACCACTGGGTCTGGTTCGTCCCGCTGCTGGTCTACCTGATCCATCGCGCCCAAACCCGCACACCGTGGTGGCTCGCCGCGGGCGGCCTCTACCTGGCCATCGCCGCCTGGAACTACACCTATACCCCCACCTGGGTCAGCGTCGGCACCTTCCTGCTACCGCCGTGGTGGCCGCTGTCCCAGGTGCTGATGAACGTCTACGTGATCATCTATCTGATCACCCTGGCGGGCATCGCCGTGCACATTCGTTCGCGCACACTACCGCCCGCTCCCATCGAGCCGATCATCGATATCTCTGCCCCCGAACGAATTTCACCCGAAACCCGGACCGTCGCCGCCCCACACCCCGACGACGACCGTCCGGCGATGATGAACTGAGCTATCCGCAGGACCAATCGAAAACGCCCGACTCCAGGTCGAGTTGGGCGTTGCCGCCGCCGAGGTTCATGCCGGAGATCTCCTCGATTTCCAGGTAGTACGGGGTCAACCCCTCGGGCAGAGCCTGGACGGGGAAGGCGGTGCCGCCGAGGTGCGAGCGGCCGAAAAGCGGCTCGGCCCACGCGGTCCAGCCGGAGTCCTCGGTGAGCGGGTCCTGGTACTTCGTGTTCGGCTCGTATTCGACCGGGGGGATGCCGACGTTGGGGTCGGCGGTGCGCTCGGCGAGCCAGACACCGACGGTGGGATGCACATCGTCCCAGGCATTACAGCCCTCATCGCTCGCGCTCGGAGATCCGGGCAGGCGAACGTCGGCGGGCGGGGCCACGGGGCCGCCGGCGAATTCCTTCTCGGTGAGCCAGATCAACGCGAAAGCGCCGCCGATCTCGTCGTGCATGATCTGCGACTTCGGGTGCGGGCGGGTGGCGACCAGGTCGCGCGCGAGGGGGTCATCCGATGCCGCGTCCGCCTCGACCGCGTCGGTACCGGCGAACTGGCCCTCGCCCTGGAAGAGCGCGATGGCGGGGAACCCGGGGCCGCGGCGCTGGAAATCGGTGGGCAGCCGCAGGGTGAGCGCGTGCATCATCGGCAGGCCGGTGACGGGTCCGCGCGGCCAGGTGGCCGGATCGATGGCCGGTCCTTCGCTGCCGATCCAGCCGGAGCGCACCGGCGCGTCCAGCGTCAGCGGCTCACCGTCGGGCGTCTCGGCCAATTTGTCCGCCGAGTCCCCGAAACCCAGGTCGTAAGCCTTCATCGCAGCTCTCCTCTTCCATCCGCGGACAATGCGTGGCGCCGCTGAGAACAGGCGCCGCCACGAGGTTAATGGTTGCCACCGACTCCCCGCGCGTGCTCCGTGGAACCACGGACGTACGCCCGATGACGAATCGGCTCGCCACACCACGAAAGAGGCGGCGAGGCAACCGGATCCCGGTCACCACGCCGCCCTCGCGATACACACAGCTGTGTCAGATCAGAGCACAGCCTTCAAGATCAACGTCACCACCGCGGCCACCACGGCCACCGCGACGGCCCCACCACCCCACACCACGCCCTGACGCTGCCATGGTCGGCCCGCATCGAGCGAGAAGCGCCCCGGTCCGGTGAACGCCAAAGCCGCGGCGACCAGCGCGAACAGCAGCGGCGTCGTGAACCCCGGCACCGACGGATCCGACGGGAAGAGCCCGCCGCTCCACAGCACGTTGATGGCGTTGATCATCGTCCCGAGCACTACGGCGGCGGCCAGCGGCGTGAACAGCCCGAACACCAGCAGCAGGCCGCCGACCAGTTCGGTGAGCCCGGCCAGTGTGCCGAAGATTTCGCCGGGGTTGTAGCCCATGGCGGTGAAGCCGTCGGCATTGGCGCGCCAGCCGGGGCCGTTGAACCAACCGAACAGCTTCTGGGTTCCGTAGGCGGCCATCAGACCACCGAAGCCGACGCGCAGCACCAGCAGGCCGATACCTGCGGCAGTGGTCTCGTCGGTGGTGGCGGTAGGGGTGATGCGGGTAGCGGTGTCGGTCATCGTTTCCTCGTCTGCGATTCGAAACATGCCCGCAACCGGACCGTGGTCCGATTGCCTTCCTCGGTCACAACCCTGGGTCCGCTGCCACTATTTCACGCCCTTCCAGGCATTTCTGTGACCCCGCGCACAGGACAACGACAAGGGTCGCCCCAAGCGGGACGACCCTTGCCGAAGAACGTCAGTTCACCACGCCATGGTGGCGTAGCCGACCAGAGTCTGCTCGGACTCCTGCGACAGCTTCCAGGTGCCGCCGATGTTCTTCCAGGTCACCGGGATCGGGAAGGCGTAGTCGCCCAGGCGGCTGTTCAGCGTGGCCGACAGGGTGTCACCGTCCACGGTGACCGGGCCGGAGACATCCCAGCTGTAGCCGGGAATCCGGTTGACGGTGTCGCGCACGACCGCGAGGCCGCTGGCATCGCCCGACTCGAGCTCGGACGCCGAACCATTCATGGCCGCCTGCAGCTTGCCGTACAGCTCACCGACCGAAGGCGTCGCGGGGGCGGCGATCGCGGCGGGGGCGGTGGCGACGACAGCGGCGGTGACCGGCGCGAAGATGGTGGCAAACGCCATCGACGCGGCAACGAGCGAACGCTTCATGGATGGATCTCCTCTAGTTAGGCAAGCCTAGGCTAGCCTGAGTATAGACACACCTATGGCCGGAACACCTACTCCACGAGGAAGATGAAGTACGCGAGGAACAGCACCATCAGTGCCCACATGGCCGGGTGCACTTCCCTGATACGGCCCTTGGCCACCATCACGATCGGGTAGAAGATCATCCCCATCGCCAGCCCGTTGGCGATGGAATACGTCAGCGGCATCATGATGACGGTGATGAACGCGGGCACCGAGTACTCGAGGTTCTGCCAGTCGATGTCGCCCAGCGAACGTGCCATCAGGATGCCGACCACGATCAGCGCGGCAGAGGTGATCTCGGCCGATCCGGCGACCACCGAGAAGATCGGATAGCAGAACATCGCGATCAGGAACCAGCCCGCGGTGGTCACCGCCGTGAGGCCCGTTCGACCACCCGCCGACACACCCGCCGTCGATTCGACATAGGCGGTGGTGGTGGAGGTACCGATGATCGCGCCCGCGGTGGTGCCGACCGAGTCGGCGGCCATCGCGCTCGCCGCGCGGGGCAGGGTGCCGTCCTTGTTCAGCAGACCGGCCTGGTTGGCGACGCCGATCAGAGTGCCGGAGGCATCGAAGAAATCGACGAACAGCATGGTGAGGACCACCACGATCATCTGCCCGGTGAAAGCGTCCGGCAGGTGGATGATCGCCTGGCCGAAGGTCTGATCCAGCCCCTTCGGCATCTCGGCGATGCCGTCCGGTATGCCGACCAGACCGGTCACCATGCCAAGGATCGTGGTCGAGACGATGCCGTAGAGCACCGCGCCGTGCCAGCCGATCACCAGGAAGACCACGGTCACGATCAGACCGAACAGAGCCAGCAGGGTGGTGCCATCGGTGAGGTCGCCGAGAGTCACCAGCGTCGAGTCACTGTTGACCACGATGCCCGCGTTCTTCAACCCGAGAAACGCCACGAACAAACCGATACCCGCGCCGACGGCGAACTTCATCTGCAACGGGATCGCGTTGAGGATCCGTTCCCGGACCTTCGTGATCGCCAGAACGAAGAAGATGATGCCCGACAGCAAGGTGCCCGACAGCGCCAC
Organism: Nocardia salmonicida NBRC 13393; assembly: GCF_001613085.1. Classification (GTDB taxonomy): domain Bacteria; phylum Actinomycetota; class Actinomycetes; order Mycobacteriales; family Mycobacteriaceae; genus Nocardia; species Nocardia salmonicida. The sequence goes on along the minus strand of NZ_BDBR01000059.1, from coordinate 14,925 downwards.
CTGCCACGGGATGCCCATGCTGAGCACCACCGTGTAGGCGAAGAACGCGTTGAGACCCATACCCGGCGCGAGCGCGATCGGGTACTTCGCCCAGATGCCCATCACGAGGGTGCCGAAGACCGCGGCGACGGCGGTGGCCGTGAAGACCGCCTGCATCGGGATGCCCTTGTCGCCGAGAGCGCCCTCGTCACCGAGGATCGACGGGTTCACCGCCAGCACATACGACATCGCCAGGAACGTGACCGTGCCCGCCATCGCCTCGCGCTTGAAGGTGGACCCACTCGACGAGATACCGAAATATCCGTCGATGCGCCCTCTGGCACGGGTCAGGGCATCGCTGGCCATGATTCTCCTCAGTAATCGACCCCGGAACGGTAGCGGAAAGTTCACTGAATCGAATAACCCGGCACTCGTGTCACCCTTGTACGGTCACGCGCCCGCGACGGCCACCAAGCCCAGTTCGGCGTCGGAGGCGAGCAACGCGTTGTGGGGAAGAACACGGACCGTGTACCCGACCGCGCCCGACAGCGGGACCGGGGCCTGGATCGAATACAGTTCGCTGCCTTCGTCGGCGCCGGTGTGGCCCATCTCGATCGTGGTCGTGTCGGAGAGGTCGTCGGTCGGCGAGACCCGGCCGAGTACCGCCTGCACCACCACATCCGACGGCGCGAGCCCGCCGAGATCGATGCGCGCGTGCAGCGACAGTTCCGCACCGATCACCGGGGTATCGGGCAGGCCCGAGCTGTCGACCTGTGCGATCCGTACCGAGGGCCACGCGGCATCGACGCGCTTGCGGTATTCGGCGATCTCGGCGGCACCGGCGAATTCATCGGCTGCGGCGCGACCGAACGCGGCGGCCGCGGGTCCGTAGTACTGCTCGGCGTAGTCGCGCACCATCCGCGATGCCAGAACCTTCGGGCTGGTGGTCTGCAGGGTGTGGCGCACCATCTCGGTCCAGCGGATCGGCACATCGCTCGCGTCACGGTCGTAGAAACGCGGCGCGACGGTGCGCTCGACGAGTTCGTAGAGCGCCGAGGCCTCGAGGTCGTCGCGGCGGGTCTCGTCGCGGATGCCGTCGGCGGTGGGGATGGCCCAGCCGTTCTCACCGTCGTACATCTCGTCCCACCAGCCGTCGCGGATGGACAGGTTGAGGCCGCCGTTGAGCGCGGACTTCATTCCCGAGGTCCCACAGGCTTCGAGCGGGCGCAGCGGATTGTTCAGCCACACATCGCAACCCCAGTACAGGTAGCGGGCCATCGACATGTCGTAATCGGGCAGGAAGACGATGCGGTGACGCACCTCTGGATCATCGGCGAACCGCACGACCTGCTGGATCAGCGCCTTGCCGCCGTCGTCGGCGGGGTGGCTCTTGCCCGCGACCACCAGTTGCACCGGACGTTCGGGGTCGAGCAGCAACGCGCGCAGACGCTCGGGGTCGCGCAGCATGAGGGTGAGGCGCTTGTAGGTGGGAACGCGACGGGCGAAACCGATGGTGAGCACGTTCGGATCGAAGACGTCGTCGATCCAGCCGAGTTCGGCGTCGGCGGCGCCGCGCTGTCGCCAGGAATCGCGCAGCCTGCGCCGTACCTCATCGATCAGCACCCCGCGCAACGTGTTCCGCGTCGACCACAGCTGACCGAGGTCGACATCGCTGAGCTTCTCCCAGCCCCGCGCCTCCTCGACCAGTTCGGGACCGACCAGTTCGCGCGCCTTGTCGATCCATTCGCGCGCGGCCCAGGTCGGGGCGTGCACGCCGTTGGTGACCGAGCCGATCGGCACCTCGGCCGCGTCGAAGTCCGGCCACAGCGCCGCGAACATCTCCCGGCTGACTTCACCGTGCAGCTTCGATACGCCGTTGGCGCGCTGGGCCATGCGCAGACCCATGTGCGCCATGTTGAACACCGAGGGATCGCCCTCACGGCCGAACGCGAGGATCCGGTCGACGGAAAGGCCCGGCAGCAAGGCGGATTCGGACTCACCGTGCGAGCCACCGAAGTACCTGCGCACCAAAGGCATCGGGAATCGGTCGATACCCGCGGGCACCGGAGTGTGCGTGGTGAACACGGTGCCTGCCCGCACCGCGGCGAGCGCGGTCTCGAAATCCAATCCGCCCGAGATGAATTCACGCATGCGCTCGACGCCGAGGAACCCCGCGTGACCCTCGTTCATGTGGAAGACATCGGGATCAGGGAGCCCGTTGGCGCGGGTGTAGGCGCGCACCGCGCGAACGCCACCGATCCCGGCCAGGATCTCCTGCTTGATGCGGTGGTCTTGATCGCCGCCGTAGAGCCGGTCGGTGACGGCGCGCAATTCGGGATCGTTGTCGGCGATATCGGAATCGAGCAGCAGCAGCGGGATCCGGCCCACCTGCGCGATCCACACCCTGGCCCGCAGCACCCGCCCCTCCGGCATGCCGACGCGGATGAGCACCGGCGAGCCGTCGCTGGTGAGCAGCCGCAGCGGCAGCCCCTGCGGGTCGAGCGCCGGGTAGTGCTCCATCTGCCAGCCGTCGGCCGACAGCGACTGCCGGAAATACCCCGAGCGATACAGCAGCCCGACGCCGATCAGCGGCAGGCCCAGATCCGAGGCGGCCTTGAGGTGATCACCGGCGAGGATGCCGAGACCGCCGGAGTAGTTCGGCAGCACCTCGGTGACGCCGAACTCCATCGAGAAGTAGGCGATCCCCGCCACATCGGTGCCGGTCTGCTCCTGGAACCACCGCGGCCGAGTCAGGTAGTCCTGCAAGCCCGCAGCAGCCGCGTCCACCCGCGCGGTGTAGCCGGGATCGGCGGCGAGCTCATCGAGCCGCTCGGCGGGCACCTCACCCAGCATCCGAACCGGGTCATGGCCGACGGCGCGCCACAACTGCGGATCGAGCTCGGCGAACAGATCCTGCGTCGGGCCGTGCCACGACCACCGCAGGTTCGTCGACAACTCACCCAGCGCGGCGAGCCGCTCCGGCAAATGGGCACGGACAGTGAACCGACGAAGTGCCTTCACCCCGGAAGAATAAACGATCGAGCCCGCACGGGGGTCCTAGGTGAACTGGGCAGCGAATTCGGGGGTGGGCGGGACCTCGGTGATCACGTCGATCAGCACGCCGGCGGGATCGGCGACGATGAAGTGGCGTTGCCCGAAGTCTTCGGTGCGCAGCTCGAGTTCGGGGCGAAGGCCGCCGGTCCGCACGAGTCGGTCCCACTCGGCGTCGACATCGTCGACCTCGAAGTTGAGCACCACCCCCTGAACCGGCTTGCCGAAGCCTGCCGGGATCGTGGGATGGGTGGGGTCGAGCAGGGCCAGTTCGTAGGTCGGCTCGTCGTCGGCGCCCGGCCGCCGCAGGCTGACGTACCAGTCAGCCTCGAAGACGATCTCGAAGCCGAACCAGGCCGTGTAGAAGTCGCGCGATTCCGCGATCCGACTGGTAGCCAGAACCGGGTAGTAGCTGCTGAGTCTCATGGGATTCGCCTTTCACATACCGATGGTATGTGTCGTACGATAGTTCACATACCATCGGTAGGTCAACGGGAGGACAGTCGATGACATCGACGGCGCGAACGCGGCAACGCGAACAGACGCGGCGCGTCCTGCTACACGAGACAAGGGCCCTGTTCGCCGCGAAAGGCTATGCCGCCGTTGGGTTGTCGGAGATCGTGACGTCCGCGGGGGTCACCAAGGGCGCGCTGTATCACCACTTCGACAGCAAGGCCGACCTGTTCCGCGCGGTCCTCACGCAGGTACAGGAGGAGGTCGGCGCGCAGGTGGCCGCCGCCGCCGACACCGAGTCCGACCCGTGGACCCAGCTCACCACCGGCTGCGCCGCATTCCTGCGAGCCTGCGCCGACCCCCTCGTTCAGCGGATCCTGCTGATCGACGGCCCCGCCGTCCTCGGCTGGCACGAATGGCGTGCCATGGACGAGGCCAATTCGGCCCGCCACCTGCACGAAGCCTTGCAAGTCCTCGTCGACGCCGGTGTCCTTCCCGCACAACCGGTCGCCCCGCTGACCCAACTGCTCTCCGGGGCGATGAACGAGGCCGCGCTGTGGTTGGCCACCACCACCGACCCCGACGCGCTGACCGACACCATCGCCGCTCTCGACCGACTCCTCGCGGGCCTGCGCGGGCCCTGACGCCACGAAATCCGCTCGCCATACCCCGGCACTCCGTGCCACCATGCACCGATGCCGCACTGGGTCGATGTCCTGCCCGAATTCCTGGTCGCCGCCCTCATCCTGGCCGCGCTACCCGGGCCCGCGACGGCGCTGTTCCTGCAGCGATCGGTTCGCGACGGGCGCAGCGCCGGTCTGGCCGCGGTCGTGGGCAACGAGATCGGCATTCTCGGCTGGACGCTCGCGGGCGGCACCGGGCTCTCGATTCTGCTGGCCGCCAACCGCTGGCTCTACACCACCATGCATGTCGTCGGCGCCGTCGTCCTGATCTGGCTCGGCGTCCAGTCCTGGCGCCACGCCCGCGGCCACAGCGACGACTTCGGCGCCGCCCTCACCGCGAAACTCCCGGGCGGCAACACTCCCGCCGCCGCCTTCCGCGCCTCGCTGATCTCGATCGCCGCCAACCCGAAGGCGGCGGTGTTCGGCATGACGATCCTGCCCCAATTCCTCCCGAACGAAGGCCCTGTCCTGCCCACCCTGTTCATCCTGGCCACCATCCAGGTCGTCGTCGACGGCGCCTGGTGCGTGGGAGTGGTCCTGGCCGCCGACCGAGCAGGCGCCTGGCTACGCCGCGCCACGATCCGTCAGCGGGTAGAACGCTCCCTCGCCGCCGTCCTGGTAGCCCTCGGCCTCGGCCTGGCCGCCGACACACGCTGAAACCACCCCGGACGACAACACCGCACCCCCGGCCACCAGCGCTCCCCACCCGGAAAAATGCAGTAGGTTAGCCGAGTGACCGGCCGGATAGCCATCGATGACATCGCCCCGTCCATCCCCGGCGGACGCCCGTCCAAAGCCGCAGTCGGCGAGGTGTTTCCCGTCCGCGCCGTCGTCTGGCGCGAGGGTCACGACGCGGTAGCCGCCACCCTGGCGGTCCGAGCCCCCGGCTCCTCCCGGATCACCCGTATCCGCATGGCCCCCGACTACCAACCCGACGTCTTCAACGCCCACTTCACCCCCAACGCCCCCGGTCTGTGGACCTACCGCATCGAAGGCTGGAGCGACCCCGTCGCCACCTGGCGCTCGGCCGTCGAAGCGAAATTGTCCGTCGGCCAGACCGCCGCCGACCTGGCCAACGACCTCGAGACCGGCGCCATCCTCTTCGAACGCGCCGCCCAAGCCGTCCCGAAGAAGCAGTTCGAACGCCTGCGCGCTGCCGCCACCGCCCTGCGCAGCGACGAACAGCTCCCGGCCCGGGTCGCCCCCGCGTTCTCCGAGGAGATCACCGAGATCCTGCGCGCCACCCCGCTGCGCGAGATGGTCACCCGCGGCACCCAGTTCTCGGTCCTGGTCGAACGCCGCCGCGCCCTGGTGGGCTCCTGGTACGAATTCTTCCCCCGCTCCACCGGCGGCCGCGACGCCGAAGGCAACCCGATCCACGGCACCTTCGCCACGGCCGCGCGTGAACTCCCCCGTATCGCGGGCATGGGATTCGACGTCGTCTACCTCCCGCCGATCCACCCGGTCGGCGTGGTGAATCGCAAGGGCCGCAACAACACCCTCACCACCGAGCCCGGCGACGTAGGCTCCCCCTGGGCCATCGGCTCGGTGGACGGCGGACACGATGCCGTGAACCCACTCCTCGGCACCGAAGCCGACTTCATCGAATTCGTCTCCACGGCAACAGCTCTCGGCCTCGATGTCGCCATCGACCTGGCCCTGCAATGCGCGCCGGACCATCCCTGGGTCGCCGCCCACCCGGAGTGGTTCACCACCCTCCCGGACGGCACCATCGCCTACGCCGAGAACCCCCCGAAGAAGTACCAGGACATCTACCCGGTCAACTTCGACAACGACCCCGACGGTCTCTACGCCGAGATCCTGCGGGTGGTCCGGTACTGGATCTCGCTGGGCGTCACCATCTTCCGCGTGGACAACCCGCACACCAAGCCCGCCGATTTCTGGGAGTGGCTGATCGCGGAGCTGCGCCGCACCGACCCCGACGTGATCTTCCTGTCCGAGGCGTTCACCCGTCCGGCCCGCCTCTACGGCCTGGCCCGCCGCGGCTTCAGCCAGTCGTACACGTATTTCACCTGGCGCGTGCACAAGTGGGAACTCACCGAGTTCGGCTACGAGATCGCCGCCAAGGCCGACGAAGCCAGACCGAATCTGTTCGTGAACACCCCCGATATCCTGCACGAAAGCCTGCAACGCGGCGGCCCGGGAATGTTCGCCATCCGCGCCGCGCTCGCGGCCACCCTGTCACCCACCTGGGGCGTGTACTCCGGTTTCGAACTGTTCGAACACCAGGCGGTCCGCGAGGGCAGCGAGGAATACCTCGATTCGGAGAAGTACGAACTTCGTCCCCGTGATTTCGCCGGGGCTCTCGAGCGCGGTGAATCGCTGGAACCGTGGCTCACCCGCCTCAACGAGATCCGGCGCAATCACCCCGCGCTGCAACAGTTGCGCTGCATCCACTTCCATCACATCGACAACGACGCGCTGATCGCCTACTCCAAGATCGATCCGGTCTCCGGCGACGCGGTCCTGGTCATCGTGAACCTGAACCCCTATGCCGCCGAGCAGGGCCATATTTCGCTCGATCTCCCCGCCATCGGCCGTGAATGGCACGACCATCCGGTGGTCTTCGACGAGATCAGCGGCGAGGAATACCACTGGGGCCAGCGGAATTTCGTGCGCCTCGACCCCGCGCGCGCGGTCGCGCACATCCTGGCGCTGCCAGCGGTCCCCGCCGCCGCCCGCGTACCGCTGGCCTACCGCGAGACACTGTGATGAAGCGCCGCGATCTGCTGCTGCTCGCCGCGGGCACCCATCCCGACCCGCACACCGTCCTGGGCGCACACTCCCATGCCGACGGCACCGCGGTCCGGGTCCTTCGCCCCCACGCCGACACCGTGACGGTGCTCGTCGGCGAGTCCGAGCATCGGCTGAAGTCGTTGGGCCACGGTATTTTCGACGCGGTCCTGCCGTATCCACAGATCGACGACTACCGGGTCCGCGCCGAATACCCGGGCGGCCAGACGGTGGTTTCCGCCGACGGCTACCGCTTCCTGCCCACCGTCGGCGAATTCGACCTGCACCTCATCGGCGAAGGCCGACACACCCGCCTCTGGGAGGTACTCGGCGCGCACCCGCGCCACTACACCACCCTCGACGGCGAGGTCGACGGCACCTCGTTCGCCGTCTGGGCCCCGAATGCTCGCGGTGTCACCGTCTTCGGTGATTTCGACCACTGGAGCGGCACCTCGGCACCCATGCGCGCCTTGGGCAGTTCCGGGGTGTGGGAGGTGTTCGTGCCGGGCGTCGGACCGGGCACGCGCTACAAGTACCGGATCCACGGCGCGGATGGTCGTGTCGTCGATCACGCTGACCCCCTTGCCTTTTCGACCGAAGTACCGCCCGCGACCGCCTCGGTCGTCACCCGCGCCGACCACGTGTGGACCGACAGCGCCTGGCTCGACCGACGTGCGAAGACCGACGCGGTCCGCTCCCCCATGAGCGCCTACGAAATCCACCTCGGTTCCTGGCGACCCGGCCTCGACTACCGCGAATTGGCCCATCAGCTGGCCGAGTACCTGCGCGCGACCGGATTCACCCACGTCGAACTGCTGCCGGTGGCCGAGCACCCGTTCGGCGGATCGTGGGGATACCAGGTCACCTCCTATTACGCCCCGACCTCGCGTTTCGGCAGCCCCGACGACTTCCGCTACTTCGTCGACCACCTGCACAACGCGGGCATCGGGGTACTCCTGGACTGGGTCCCCGCGCACTTCCCGCGCGACGAATGGGCACTGGCCCGCTTCGACGGCACCCCGCTCTACGAACACCCCGACCCGCGCCGCGGCGAGCAACTCGACTGGGGCACTTTCGTTTTCGACTTCGGACGCAACGAGGTCCGCAACTTCCTGGTCGCCAATGCCACTTTCTGGATCGAGGAGTTCCACATCGACGGCCTTCGCGTCGACGCCGTGGCCTCGATGCTGTACCTGGACTATTCCCGCCCCGACGGCGGCTGGGAGCCGAATATCTACGGCGGCCGGGAGAATCTGGAAGCGGTCGACTTCCTGCAGGAGCTCAACGACGCCGTGCACGGCGCCCATCCCGGCGTCGTCACCATCGCCGAGGAGTCCACCACCTGGCCCGGCGTCACCCGCGGCACCGACGTCGGCGGCCTCGGTTTCACCATGAAGTGGAACATGGGCTGGATGCACGACACTCTCGGCTACCTGGGTCGCGACCCGATCCATCGCTCCTGGCACCACAACGAGATGACGTTCTCGCTGGTGTACGCGTGGAGCGAGAACTATGTGCTGCCGATCAGCCACGACGAGGTCGTGCACGGCAAAGGCACGCTGTGGACCCGCATGCCCGGCGACGACTTCGCCAAGGCGAGCGGCGTGCGCGCCCTGCTCGCCTACATGTGGGCCCACCCCGGCAAACAACTGCTGTTCATGGGCCAGGAATTCGGCCAGTTCCGCGAATGGGACAACGACCGCGGCCTGGACTGGCAGGAATTGGAAAACCCACTCCACCAGGGCATTTCAACAATGGTGGCCGACCTCAACCGCACCTACACCGCCCACCCCGCCCTGTGGACGCAAGACGCCACCCCCGGCGGTCACTCCTGGATCGAAGCCGACGACAGCACCGCCAACGTCTTCGCCTTCCTGCGCTGGGGCACCGACGGCAGCGCGGTGGCGGCCGTCTTCAACTTCTCCGGTTCCCTCCGCGAGAACTACCGCATCGGTCTGCCCCACCCCGGCCCCTGGCACGAGATCCTCAACACCGACGCCCACGAATACGCGGGCTCCGGCATCGGCAATCTCGGCATCGTCACCGCCGTCGACACCTCCAGCCACGGTCACCCGGCCTCGGCCACCATCACGATGGCCCCGCACAGCGCCCTCTGGCTGTCCTCGACGGCTTAACGATCCAGGTCGACCCGAATCGTCAGCAGATCGGTACCGAACGCCCGCACCGCGGTGCTGTTGTAGCGCGGCAACTGCCGCAGCCTGGCCCGTGGATCGTCCCCGGGCAGCAGTACGGCGGTCCCCGCGTACCAGCGTCCACCCAGGCGCACGCGGACCTTGTTGTCGGCCTTGATGTTGCGCACATACTGCGAGCGATCCCCGAACTCGGAGACCAACCAGAACTCGTTTCCTACGCGCCGACCACCGATCGGCGTGACCCGCGGCTGCCCGCTCACCCGCCCGACCGTCTCGAGCAATTGCTGACCGGGCAGTCTGCCCAGGATCGGATTCAGTCGCCGCTGGAACGCGGTGACGATCCGATGCTGGATATCGTTCTTGGACGCCATATTTCGACCGTAGCACCGCTCACACGCAGCGAAGCCGCCCCGGCGATGTTCGGCCGGGGCGGCTGCGAAAAGCAATCGTTGCTGGGCTGTGGGTGTCAGTACAGTGCGGCGGCGAGCTTGCGCCGGGCGGCGATCACGAAGGGCTCGGCGGGATCGAACAGCTCGAACAGTTCGAGCAGTCGGGTGCGGGCCCTGGTGCGGTCGTCGCCCGCGGTGCGCTTGACGATCGCGATGATCCGATCGAAGGCCGCCTCGGGTCGCTGCTCGAACATTTCGATGTCGGCGGCGTCGAGTGCGGCGTCCAGATTCGCCGGGTCGGCGTCGGCGGTGGCGACCACGGCCGGATCGAGCTGCTGGGCCCTGGTCAGGAAGCGCAGCTGGCGCAGGGCCGCCTTGGCTTCCTCGTTGCCGGGTTCCTCGGCGATGATCGCCTCGTAGGCCGCCTCGGCGCCGGCGAAGTCACCTTCGGACAGCTTGTCCTCCGCGTCGACGAAGCGCGGGTCCTCGATCTCGGGCTCGACGGGAGCCGCGTCTGGGTCGCCCTCGAGCTTGCCCGCTGTCGCGTCCATCACAGCGTCGAGCCACTGCCGCACCTGCTGGTCCGGCTGCGCGCCTTCGAAATCGGCCAGCGGCTGCCCGCCCGCCACCGCGATCACCGTCGGAATGCCCTGCACGCGCAGCGCCTGCACGATGTTCATATTGGCTTCGGCCTCGATCACGGCCAGATCCCAGGCGCCACGGTCTTCGGCGTTGAACCGTTCCAGGGTGCGAACCAGCTCGACGCTGCCCGCGCTGCGCTGCGAGAACAGCGCGACCACCACGGGCACCTGCGTCGAGCGCCGAATCACCTTGGCTTCGAAATCCGCCTCGGTGACCGTGTGGTTCCCCGAGGCCGGAGCAGCAGCGGCACCGCCGGGAGCGGCGGGCGGCTGCTTCAGCGCGGACAGATCCACCGCACCGGACATGGCGGCGGCAGCGGCGGGCGAAGGACGGCGGGCAGCGGGTCGAGTCACGCTTTCCAGTTTGTCACGAAGCTGTTGGAGCGGCAGCCGCGGAGCCCTTGCTCACGTCCGCGCTCAGCTCACCGAGCTGACCGGTGCGCACCGCCCAGACCTCGAAGATCACGGTGAACAGCGGCGGAATGCTCGACGCCAGTGCCAGCACGGTGGTCTTCCAGTTCCAGTTCAGTTCGCGCGAGGTCAACAGCGCCGTGATCACGAACAGCACGAAGATCGCGCCGTGCACCGGTCCGAAGATCTTCACGCCGATCTCGTTGCCCTCGGCGGGCAGGTACTTGAACGCCATACCGGTCAGCAGCCCGATCCAGGACAGCGCCTCGAGCACCGCGAAGAACCGAAACCGACTGGCCGTGGACCGCAAATCGAAGAAACCCATGCCCACCATTGTGCCGCATGATCTACGACACCACGTAGTTGGACCGGTCACAACAAAAGCCCTGGTACCCACGCGGAGTACCAGGGCTTTCGTGGTCGAACGGGATCAGGCAGGTACGCGGATGATCAGCGCGTCGCCCTGACCGCCACCACCGCACAGCGCGGCGGCACCGACGCCACCACCGCGACGCTTCAGCTCCAGCGCCAGGTGCAGCAGGATGCGCGCACCGGACATGCCGAGCGGGTGACCGATGGCGATGGCGCCACCGTTGACATTGACCTTCTCCGGGTCGAAGCCGAGCTTGCGGGTCGAAGACACACCGACAGCCGCGAACGCCTCGTTGATCTCGATCAGGTCCAGCTCGGCGGGCGTGATGCCCTCCTTCGCGCACGCGGCGAGGATCGCGTTGGCCGGCTGGTCCTGCAGGGTCGAATCCGGCCCGGCGACCTGGCCCGCGGCGCCGATCTCGGCGATCCACTCCAGCCCCAGCTCCTCGGCCTTGGCCTTGCTCATCACGATCACCGCGGCCGCGCCGTCGGAGATCTGCGAGGCGGTGCCCGCGGTGACGGTGCCGTCCTTGCGGAAGGCCGGACGCAGCTTGCCCAGCGACTCGACGGTGGTGTCGGCGCGAATGCCCTCGTCCTCGGTGACGTAGACCGGGTCGCCCTTGCGCTGCGGCACGGCGACCGGCACGACCTCGTCCTCGAACAGCCCGTTCTTCCACGCGGCGGCAGCGCGCTGGTGCGAGGCCGCGGCCAGCGCGTCCTGCTCCTCGCGGCTCACCTTGTCGAGGTCGTTGCGATCCTCGGTGAGCAGGCCCATGGCCTGGTCGGTGATCACGTCGTGCAGGCCGTCGTAGGCCATGTGATCGACGAGGGTGGTGTCGCCGTACTTGAAGCCCTCACGGCTCTTGGGCAGCAGATGCGGGGTCTGGCTCATCGACTCCATGCCGCCGGCGACCACGATCTCGTGCTCACCCGCGCGGATCAGCTGATCGGCCAGTGCGATGGCGTTGATGCCGGACAGACAGACCTTGTTGATCAGCAGCGACGGCACATCCATCGGGATACCCGCGGCGATGGCGGCCTGCCGCGCGGGCAGCTGCCCCGCGCCGGCCTGCAGCACCTGGCCCAGGATCACGTACTCGACCTGCTCGGGCGCGACGCCGCCTTTCTCGAGCGCGGCCTTGATGGCGACACCGGCCAGATCCGAGGCCTTGAAGCCCTTCAGACCGCCGAGCAGCCGACCGACCGGGGTACGCGCACCGGACACGATGACAGAAGTGGTCACGAAAGCCTCGCATTCATTGAGTCGAACCTCGCCGGAGACACACGGCAGCACCGCGCGCGTACAGGAGTTGGACTCCACGGTAACCGGTATCGGCCCGCGCCCGGCACGCAGGTCCGCGCTAGCTTCGTGGGGTGACCAATGAGAACTTCATCCCCGCCGACTACGTCATCGCCGTCGACCACGTGGGCATCGCCGTGCCCGACCTCGACATCGCCGTGGCCTGGTACACCGACAACCTCGGCATGGTCGAGACCCACCGCGAGGTGAACGAGGCCCAGGGCGTCGTCGAGGCCATGCTGTCGTGCCCCGCCGCCGCCGACCGCGCGACCGCCCTGCAGTTGCTGTCCCCGCTCACCCCCGAGTCGACCATCGCCAAGTTCATCGACCGCAGCGGCCCCGGACTGCAGCAGCTGGCCTACCGGGTCACCGATATCGAAGCGGTTTCGGACTTCCTGCGCGGACGCGGCGTGCGTTTGCTGTACGAAGCCCCCCGCCACGGAACCGCCGATTCCCGCATCAATTTCATCCATCCGAAGGATGCTGGCGGTGTGCTGGTCGAGCTCGTGGAGCCGAACCCGGACGTTACGCACTAGTACGCCGGTACTGTCGGTAAATCTCAGCGAGATCACAATCACGGTCGAGTCTCCATTGGCTCGCTCGAGGCTGTATTTTGTGTGCCATGTCGTCACCTGAGTCCGATCGCAATCGCTTCGTTGCACTGCCCTTCACCGTTGTGCGCAAGGGTTATGCGCAAGACGAGGTGCGCAACTACTTCGACCGCTTCGACGCTGAGCTCCGCGTCACCGCCACCGACCGGGATGCTGCCGCAGCGCAGGCCCGCAATCTCGCCAGCCAGCTGGAAGATGCGCGTGACGAGATCGACGAGCTCCGCAAGGAGGTCGACCGGCTTTCCGTGCCGCCGACCACCGCCGAAGGCATGTCCGACCGCATCTCGCGCATGCTGCGCCTGGCCTCGGACGAAGCGTCCGAGGTTCGCGCGCTTGCGCAGGCCGAAGCCGCCGAGATGGTGTCGATCGCCGAGCAGCAGGCCACCGAGATGCGTGGCAAGTACGAGTCGCTGCTCGCGGAGACCAAGGAGAAGCGCGAGGCGCTCGAGATCGAGTTCGAGCAGACCCTCGCGAACGCGCGCACCGAGTCCGCCAAGATCATCGAGGCCGCACAGGCCGATGTGGAACGTCTCGGCAAGGAGGCCGAGGCCAAGCGCAAGGCCACCCAGCAGGACTTCGAGGCCACCATGAACGATCGGCGCACCAAGCTGACCCGTGCCATGGAGGAGCTCGAGGCCACCAGTCGCGCCGAGGCCGCTCAGCGGATCAAGGATGCGACCGATGAGTCCAACCGCCTGATCAGCTCCGCCACCCAGACCTCCGAGCGCAAGATCGCGCACGCGAAGGAACTGGCCGAGGAGATGCGCGTGCTGCGCGGCCGGGTGCTCGCCCAGCTGCTCGGAATTCGCGGTCAGCTCGACTCCGTGCCCGCCATGCTCGCCGCGGTCAACCGCGAGAGCGAACTGCTCGACGGCACTCCCGAGCGCAAGTCGATCAGCAACAACAGCAACGGAAACAAGTCGGTCTCGAGCTCGCGCCAGAACAAGGCCATCCCGGAGGTCGCCGACGAGGACATCGTCGACGAGGACCGCGAGAGCGCCGACGTCAACTGATCAGTCTGTCGGACTCGTCACGACATTCACCTGGAAAACCGAAGGCCGCCTCGAACATCGAGGCGGCCTTCGGTTTTCGTTGTCTACGGCTCGGGTGTCGGTCAGGACCAGCGGCGAGTGATGCCGCGGGTGCGCCGGCCGTTCCAGCAACCCTGGTGCCAGTGTCTGCGGTCGTCCTCGCCGCCCTCTGCGGCCCAGGCGACGACATGGGCGACGCCGACGGCGATCTCGTGGTCGCAGCCGGGGCACCGATAGGTCTTCACCGCGCGGGCACCGGGAACTGTTCGCACGATATAGGTTTCATCGCCCGGCCCGTCCTCGGTCCGGCCGTACACGTCACCGAGCGGTGCGGGGCCCGCAGGACGCCCGGTGCGTGGTTTACGTCGCGGCATCCCACTTCCCTCCTAGAAGAGGCGGAAAACGTTGCTCTCCGTGCCACGTAGCTCGTCGTAATCGAGCGTGAGGCAGCGGATTCCACGGTCCTCGGCGAGCGTCCTCGCCTGCGGCTTGATCTGCTGCGCCGCGAATACCCCGGCCACCGGGGCCAGCAGCGGGTCACGATTGAGCAGTTCGAGGTAGCGGGTGAGCTGCTCGACACCGTCGATGTCACCGCGGCGCTTGATCTCCACCGCCACCGAGGCACCGCCGGCGTCACGGCACAGCAGGTCCACCGGTCCGATCGCGGTCATGTACTCGCGCCGAACCAGGGTGTACCCCTCCCCGAGCTTCGTCACGTGTTCGGCGAGCAGCTCCTGCAAATGCGCTTCGACGCCGTCCTTCACCAGGCCGGGATCGACGCCGAGCGCGTGCGAGGAATCGTGCTCGATCTCCTCGATGGTGATCTGCAGTTCCTCGCCGGCCTTGTTCGTCACCACCCACAGTGCCTTCGCCGTCACCGACTCCGGCACGTCTTGTTCCACCAGCCAGCACGGCGGACTCATCCAGTTCAGCGGCTTGTAGGAGCCGCCGTCGGAGTGCACGAGCACCGACCCGTCGGCCTTGATCAGCAACAGCCGACGAGCCATCGGGAGGTGGGCAGTCAGTCGACCGACGTAGTCGACCTGGCAACGAGCAATGACGAGGCGCACCCAAGCACTGTAGGCGACTGCCCTGGG
>NZ_BDBR01000058.1 GCF_001613085.1 Nocardia salmonicida NBRC 13393 | reverse complement strand
CCCAGCTCGACGGCACCGGCAACGTCAAGGGCACCGGCAACTTCACCGACTGGGACATCCAGGCCGTGTACCGCGCCGTCGGCTACCTGTCGCAGAACGTCACCCAGCTGCCGTTCGACGATCAGGCGGGCACGGTGCCCAACGAGGCCGGTCGCGTGATCTCCGACGACACCGCCGAGGGCGACGCCCGGTTCATGCCTGCCACCTACGTGACCGGCTGGATCAAGCGCGGCCCGGTCGGCCTCATCGGCCACACCAAGGGCGACGCCAACGAGACCATCGCCTGCCTGCTCGACGACGCCAAGGGCTTCGCCCCCGCGCCGAAGCCCGAGCTCGACGCCGTCACCGAGTTCCTCGAGGGCAAGGGCATCCCGTTCACCACGTGGGCGGGCTGGTACCGCCTCGACGCCCACGAGCGCGCCCTCGGCGAGCCCGAAGGCCGTGAGCGCGTGAAGGTCGTCGAGCGCGAGGACATGCTGCGCGCGTCCGAGCCGAACAAGGCCTGAGTTTTTGGCGCGCTGGCGCGCGCGTGTTCGCGGCCGGGATGTGGGGCTGGGCTTGCTGTGATGGCAGAACTCGGGGTTTCGGTGGTCCCGTCCTAGTGGGGGCGCGACGTTGAGCGCGCTCGCGCCGCAGAGATAAGGCATTCTGTACTGGTGTTCGATGCCCACGTCCACATCATCGATCCGCGGTTTCCGCTGATCGAGAACGAAGGCTATCTACCCGAGCCCTACGTGATCGATGACTATCGAAAGCGTATGGCGCACTTCGAGGTTCGCGGCGGTGCTGTCGTCAGCGCGTCTTTCCAAGGCGCTGATCAGACGTATCTGAAGGCAGCGCTGTCCGCGCTCGGTCCCGACTGGGTCGGCGTGACCCGTCTCGATCTCGATGCCACCGACGACGAGATCCTCGAGCTGGACCGCGCCGGCGTGCGGGCCCTGCGGTTCAATCTCAAGCGCGCCGCCGCCGACATCACCGAGATGACGTTGCAGGCGTTGCGCGCGCACGAACTGGCGGGTTGGCACGTCGAGCTCTACATCGACGGTCAGATGTTGGCCTCGCTGCAACCGGTGATCTCGAAACTGCCCGCGCTCTCGATCGACCATCTCGGTATGTCCGAGGAGGGTCTGCCGTACCTGCTCGACCTGGTCGACCGCGGCGCCAGGGTGAAGGCGACCGGGTTCGGGCGAGTCGAGATGGATGTGGCCGAGACCCTGCGTCGCATCCATACGGTCAACCCGGGTGCGTTGATGTTCGGCAGCGATCTGCCCGGCACGCGCGCCGGTAGACCGTTCGAGGAGCGCGATGTGGACCTGATCTGCCAGGTGGTCGGCGCGGATATGCACGCGGTACTCGAGGACAACGCCCGCGAGTTCTACCGGCTGCCCGCGGTTCGCCGCGAGCCGGTGCCGCTCCCGCGTGCCGAGAACCCGACCATTCCGATCCCGCGCAACCAACTGCCCGGTGCGGACGAGCACACCCGCCCGCTGCCGGTGATCGAATAGATCAGCTCACCATCGCGCCGGTGAGCCATACGCCGGCGGCGATCAGCGCGCCGAACAGCTCCACCAGCATCGACAGGCCGACGCCCTTGAGCGCGTGCACCGTCGCGGGCCACGCCAGGTCGTTGGTCTTCAAGCGGTACAGCTCGGCCAGGTAGACGCCGAGCACGAAGCCGATGAACAGGCCGACGATCGGGATCACGAAGAAGCCGACGATCCCGAGCACCCCACCGACCAGCAGCGCACGGTTCGACACCCCGGCTTCGCGCATCCGCTTTCCCGGCCAGGTGTACTTCACGACGCCGGAGAGCACCAGCGCGACGGTCGCGACCGCGAGCACTGTCCAGGCCGTCGCGCCGCCGGTCATGAACGCCCACACCGCGATCGCCGCGAAGATGAGGATCACCCCCGGCAGAATCGGAACGATCACGCCGACGATGCCGACCAGAATGACGAGGCCGACAAGGACCTCACCCCACACGCCCACTACCGGGTCCTCCCGTTGCCGCGCCGAGTCGCGCTCGTGCGAATTCTCGCCCATGCTCTACCCGAGCCGCCACCCCAGCGCTATTGTCAGTGTGTCAATACCGTTCGACAACGAACTGAGGTCACCGCGTGAGCACGGAGTCCACCGCCAAGCAGGGGCCCCTTGCGGGCATCAAGGTCATCGAGTTGGCAGGCATCGGGCCCGGCCCGCACGCCGCGCTACTACTGGCCGACCTCGGCGCCGACGTGGTGCGCGTGCAGCGCCCGAACCAGCTGCCCGGCTTCATGGAGCGCCCGCAATGGCGTGGGCGAACGATCGTCGAGGCGAATCTGAAGGACCCCGCCGACGTCGCCAAGATCCTCGACCTGGTCGAGAAGGCCGACGTGCTGCTCGAGGGCTTCCGTCCCGGCGTCACCGAGCGCATGGGCCTCGGGCCCGATGATGTGCTGGCCCGCAACCCGCGCCTGGTGTACGGCCGGATGACCGGCTGGGGCCAGCACGGCCCGCTCGCCGATCGCGCGGGACACGACATCAACTACATCTCGCTCACCGGCGTGCTCAATGCCATCGGGCGCAAGGGCGAGCGGCCGGTACCGCCGCTGAACATGGTCGGTGACTTCGGCGGCGGCTCGATGTTCCTGGTGTTCGGCGTGCTCGCCGCGCTGGTGGAGCGGCAGAGTTCCGGCAAGGGCCAGGTGATCGACGCCGCGATGGTCGATGGGGCGCTTTCCCTTTCGCACATGATCTGGGGCATGCGCGGGGTCGGCCTGTGGTCCGACGAGCGCGGCACCAACCTGCTCGATACCGGCATGGCGTTCTACGACACCTACGAGACCTCCGACGGCAAGTACATGGCCGTCGGCGCGATCGAGCCGCAGTTCTACGCCGAGCTGCTGGCGGGGCTGGAGATCGATCCGGAAGGTCTGCCGATGCAGATCGACCCGAACGGTCAGGAGCAGCTGCGCAAGCTGTTCACCGACAAGTTCCTGACGAAGACCCGCGACGAGTGGGCCGCGATCTTCGACGGCACCGACGCCTGCACCACGCCCGTGCTGACCTTCACCGAGGCCACCGAGAACCCGCATATCGTGGCCCGTACCGGCCTGATCGAGATCGACGGTGTGGTGCAGCACGCGCCGGCGCCGCGGTTCTCGCGCACGCCGGGCGGCACGCCCACTCCCCCGCCGAATGTCGCGACACCGATCGAAACGGTCTGGGCTGACTGATTTGTCGGCCTGTCGTCGGTAAAGTTTTCCACTATCGACGACAGGCCGAGGATCCGAACCGATCGAACGCCACCGAAGGTGCTCGCCGCCCTCATCGCGGTCACCACCTTCGGCGCCGCGGTGCTGTGCTTCATCCTGGCCGAGGGATTGTTCGACACCCGTAGAGCGCAGATCGCCGAAACCCATTGCCACACCGAGGCGCCGGTGCCGGTGATGGTGACCGTGCTGAACGGTCTCGCGACCGGGCTACTGCTGGCCGCCGCGATCTCGCTGCTGTGCCTGCTGGTGCTGTTGTTCCGCTATCCGTCCGAACGCAGCGCCGTCGCGGTGCCGTTGACCGCGGTGGGTTCGGTGCTCGCGGTGCTGTTCATGTTCGGGGCGGGGTACGAGACCGTGCGCCCGGAGCCCGCGTCCACCGGGCACAACCCGTGCGCGTTCAGTAGCAGGTGAGCGGTTGGAGTGGGTCGGCGGCGCGCGGAGTGAGGGCGTCGTAGGCGGCGGCGATGGATTTGACGGCGATACGCAGGTCGGCCGCGGGATGGGTGTAGGGCAGTCGGACGAAACGTTCGAAGGCGCCTTGGACGCCGAAACGTGGTCCGGCGGCGAGTAGTACACCGTGGTTGGGGGCGGTGGCGGCCAGCGCGGTGGAGACCGGGCTCGGCAGCTGGGCCCACACCGACATACCGCCCGCGCCGACCGCGATGCGCCAGCCGGGGAGGTCTTCGGCGACAGCGTCGAGCAGAGCGGTGCGCTGGGTGCGCAGCTGTTCGCGGCGGCGCTCCAGGATCGGTTCGGCATTCTCGAGCAGGTGGACGGTGGCGAGCTGGTCCATCACCGGAGTGCCGAGGTCGACGGTGGAGCGGATGCCGAGCAGCTTGGCGATCAGGGGCTGATTGGTGCGGATCCAGCCGACGCGCAGGCCACCCCAGAACGACTTCGACGCCGAACCGATCGTGACGATCTCGGAGCCTTTCGCGAACGCGGCGACCGGCGGGGGCATCGTCGCGTCCGACAGGTTCAGTTCGCCCATCGACTCGTCGACGACGACGGTCATCCTGGTGTCACGAGCGATGGCGGCCAGTTCGGCGCGCCCTTCGGCGTTCAGCAGCAGACCGGTGGGGTTGTTGAAGTCGGGAACCAAATAGGCGAGGGTGGCCGCGGTCTGCCGCGCGGTGCTGCGCAGACCTTCGAGATCCCAACCGGCGTCGGGGAATTCGGGTCGGAGCGGGATCGGGATGGGGCGGGCGCCGACATCGCGAATGGCCTCGATGGCGTTCGGGTAGGACGGGTGCTCGATCAGCACTCGCGCGCCCGGCGAGGCGAGCACGTTGAGGAGCAGCCGAAGTCCGTGTTGCGCACCGAGAGTCACCAGGATCTGTTCCGGTTCCGTCGGCAGACCACGGGCGGTGTAGCGGCGGGCCAGCGCTTCGCGCAGCGCGAGAATGCCCACCGGGTCCATGCCGTGGGTGCCGAGGTAGGACGGAATCCCTTGCAGTGCGATGGAATACGCATCGTGCAGTTCAGGCGAAGCGGGCATCGCGGCGTAGGTCATGTCGATGGTCGGCAGTTCCGGCTGCGCCATCAGGGCCATGATGCCGCGGCTCGGCTTCGCGCCGTCGTGCTGGATCGCGGGCGGTAGCGCGACCGTGCTGCGCGAACCCTGGCGACTGATCAGGTAGCCGTGTTCACGCAGCAGCGAATACGTGGAGGTGATGGTGGTGCGGCTGACGCCGAGGGTGCCCGCCAGATCGCGCTCGCTGGGCAGCGCGACGCCGAGCGGGGCGCGACCGTCGTGGATCAGCAGCCGGATGGCCTCGGCCAAAGCCAGGTAGGCGGGCCGGTGCGGGCGACGTTCGGCATCGCCGTCGGTTTCCGGGTCACGCCACCGGCCGAGGTCGCGAGCCAAGCCTGCCGCGCCGATCACTCTTGTCGCCATAAAGTCCAGTATTCCCTAAGTGGATATTTCTAAGCAAGGCCAGTGGGTGAATTCTTACTGACATGACCACTTTCCTCGCCCTCGCCGTTGCCGTTGCCTTCGGGTTGGCGGTCTACCACTTCTCGCCCAAGAAGGGCGAGCTGCCATTCTGGCCATTCCAATATCTGCCGCATGACCGGGCTTTCGGCACCTACGACGAGCAACGGCTCTACCGGGATCTCGATGCGATGCGGGCGCACGAGGTCGACGACAAGGCAGTCCAGTTACCCGAAACTGGCCTTAACAATGGCTCGGCGGACACGCAGCCGGGGTCGCTCGCCGCGTGAGCGTGTCTTTGTCGGTGGGTCGGCGCACACTGTGATCATGAGTGACTCGACGCAGACCGAGACGGTGGTCTCGGCACTGTTCGACACCGCTATCGGGCTGTGCGCGATCGCCTGGCACGGTGATTCCGTTGTCCGGTTCCAGCTGCCGGAGGCCAGCGAGGAGGAGACCCTCGCGCGGATCACGCGGCCGTTCGACGGGTCCGTGGTGCCGGAGAGCGCGCCGGGGCCGGTGATCGTCGAGGCGATCGCGGGAATCCGCGCCCACCTCGACGGGGCGCTCGATTCGCTGCGCTGGATCGAGGTGGATCTGCGGGGTGTGCCGGAATTCCATCGCGCGGTGTACGCGGTGACGCGCGATATCGACCCAGGTCACACGCTCAGCTACGGCGATATCGCGAGCCGTATCGGCGCTCCAGGCTCCGCGCAAGCCGTCGGGCAAGCATTGGGACGCAATCCGGTGCCGCTCATCATTCCGTGCCACCGGGTGCTCGCGGCCGATCACGCGTTGCACGGGTTCTCGGCACCGGGCGGGATCGGCACCAAAGCGCGGCTGTTGGAGATCGAACGGACGCCGGGCTTCGGCGAGCCGATGTTGTTCTGATCGGCGTCCAGGTCGCTACCGATGAATTCTCTCGGCGGCCACCGTCTCAACGAGCAAGATCGAACTCGCCCGGCTCGGTGGTCAACTGCCGGGTCCGCGAAACCCGCGCGGACCTGCGGTCGAGGCGATCGCGTACCGTCGAGCGCGGCGGCCCGTTATCGAGAGGAATTCCCCATGCACACTGTGACGTCGGCCGACGGCACCACGATTGCCTACGACCGGATCGGCGAGGGGACGGCCGGGACCGTGATCCTGATCGGTGGAGCCTTCAGCTACCGCGAGTTCCCGACGATGGTCGAACTCGCGCAGGCGCTGGCCGACGATTACGGACTGACGGTGCTGAACTACGACCGGCGCGGGCGTGGCGACAGCACGGACTCTCCCGGTGTGTACGACGCGGCCAACGAGGTCGCCGATATCGCGGCGCTGGTCGAGGCCGAGGGCGGGAAGGCGGCGCTGTTCGGCTGGTCCTCCGGCGCCGCGCTCGCACTGCTGGCCGCGCAGTCGGTACCGGGCGTCACCGAGGTGGTGGCTTTCGAGCCCCCGTTCGTGGTCGACACGAAAGGCCATGTGCCGCCCAAAGATCTGGAAGTCAAGCTCCATCCGATGATCGCCGCGGGTGAGCGCGGGAAGACCGTGCGCTACTACATGACCAAGGCGATGGGGATGCCGTTGCTCATGGTGGCGGCGATGCGGGTGACACCGTTCTGGAAAACGCTTGCGGCAACCTCGAATTCGACAGCCCACGACTGGGCGGTGATGAAGCCGTACATGCAGGGCAAGAAGCTGGATCCGGCCGATTGGCAGGGTGTCGAGGTTCCGGTGCTCGTCCTCGCGGGCGAGCGCACTGCGCCACTGCTCATCAAGGGCTCGAAGGCCGCGGCCGCTGTGCTGCCGAAGGCGGAGTTCGCCGAGCTCCCCGGGGTGAGTCACAACCCGAAGGTCTCGGTTCTCGCCCCCGCTGTCGGCGAATTCCTCACCCGCACAAGGTGATCAGGGCGGCGGTGGGTGGTCGCGGAAGAACTGGCACGGCTCACCGGTGAGGTAACCGTCCATACAGGCGAAGTAGGCCTGAACGCAGCTGTTACTCGTACAACCGGCGCTGTAGAGCATCCCGCGAATGCGCTCGTTGCGCTGTTGCGAGGGGGCCAGCGTCTGCGCGGGCGGCAACACCGAAGTCACCGGGGCGGTACTGGGCGAGGGGGTGGGGGTGTCCGGCGCGGCGCATCCCGGTAGCACCGTCAGCGCGAGCAACGCCGCCGCGGCGAAAGCACCACGCATCGCCATCGTCCACCTCCCTCCGAAACCCGTCTCGACGCTACCCGGCGAACGTTCGACTGTCAGAGAGTGGCGCCGTAACCGCTGCCGAGCACGCCACCCGCGACCGCGCCCGCGACCGCTGCGGGAATGCCGACAACAGCGGCCCCGGCCGCGGCGCCCGCCGCCGCACCGATGGCCGCACCCACGCCGGTGCTCGCGGCGGCGATCGGGAACGCGGCGGCGAATCCGGCGCCGATCGCCGGCAAGGCCCCGACGCCCGCGGTGGGAAGCGACGCGGCTCCGGCGAGGATCGCGGTGGCGCCCGCGGTGCCCGCGGCACCGACCGCGAAGCCGACACCGGCACCGATACCCGCACCGATGAGGCCACCACCGACCGCGCCGACGACAGCGGCGGGAACACCCGCGATCGCGGCACCGGCCAGTGCGCCGCCGACGGTCGCCGCGGCGATCTTGTCCGAGCGGCTCGGATTGATGCCGACCGAGCGGCCTTGGGTGGCGATCGCGGCCTCGACTTCGGCGGCATTGCCGTTGACGCCGTCGAGGACGTGGTCGGGAACCTCGTCCGGGACCGGGCTGGTGAAATCGCCGATCCGCAGGGTGCGCTCGGGCGGGGCGATCGGCACGACGGGCTCGACCGGCTCGGGAAGGTGGAGTTCCTCGATGACGATCGGCGGGGCCGGGGTGGCGTACTCCGGCACCGGGCGCGATTCCGGGCGCTCGGGGGTCAGGTGGCCGAGTGAGTCCGGACCGTCGAACTTCGCCAGATCCGAGCGACCGCCATCGTCGGCGGGCGACTCGGTGGTGACACCCGGCTGCACCGGGACCTCGTTCACGCCCGGCTGCGGCACCGCTATAGCCACACCGGCACACGCCACGGCCAATGCCATCGGCAGCACCCCGACAACCGGACGAGCGATCAGCCGCACCGTCGAAGAGTTCACATTCACAGACCGACGGATCACGCCGACACCCACTCATCAGTTCAAGGAAAACGACACGTCCCCGCGCGTCGCCCCGCGACGATAGCGTTAGCCAGCGGGATGCCACAAATCGATAGCGAATGAACATGATTCGCGCGCATCGCCCTGAACAGGGGCGATATCCGGCGCCCCGCCCAAAACAAAGGTCCGGTGCCGTAAACCGGCACCGGACCCCTGGTTAGTTCTTCGGTCTCACATCACGCGAGCACGTCGTGGCGAACGATCGTCTGGTCGCGACCCGGACCCACTCCGATGCACGAGATCCGCGCACCCGACAGCTCTTCGAGCCGCAGCACATACGCCTGAGCGTTGGCGGGCAACTCCTCGAAGGTGCGGGCGTGGGAGATGTCCTCCCACCAACCCGGCAGCTCCTCGTAGATCGGCTTGGCGTGATGGAATCCGGTCTGCGTGGTGGGCATCTGCTCGACCCGCTTGCCGTCGACCTCGTAGGCCACGCAGATCGGCACCGTGTCCAGGCCGGACAGCACGTCCAGCTTGGTGAGGAAGTAGTCGGTCACGCCGTTGACGCGGGTGGCGTACCGGCTGATCACCGCGTCGAACCAACCACAGCGCCGCGCACGACCGGTGGTGACACCGACCTCGCCGCCGTTCTTGGCCAGGAACTCACCGAAGTTGTCGAACAGCTCGGTCGGGAACGGGCCGGAGCCGACGCGGGTGGTGTAGCACTTCAGGATGCCGAGCACCGTGTCGATCTTGTTCGGACCGATGCCCGAACCCACCGCGGCCCCACCCGCGGTCGGGTTGGACGAGGTGACGAACGGATAGGTGCCGTGGTCGACATCGAGCAGCGTGCCCTGCGAGCCTTCCAGCAGCACAGCGTCGCCGCGCTCGAGCGCCAGGTTCAGCTCGAGCCGGGTGTCGGAGATGCGGTGCTTGAACGATTCGGCCTGCTCGAGCACCTCGTCCACCACCTGCTGCGGATCGAGCGCGCGGCGGTTGTAGATCTTGACCAGCACCTGGTTCTTGAACTCCAGGGCGGCCTCGACCTTCTGGGTGAGGATCTTCTCGTCGAGCACATCCGCCACGCGGACACCGACGCGAGCGACCTTGTCCTGGTAGCAGGGGCCGATACCGCGACCGGTGGTGCCGATCTTGCGGTTGCCGAGGAAGCGTTCGGTGACCTTATCGATGGCCACGTGGTATGGCATGATCAGGTGCGCGTCAGCGGAGAGCAGCAGGCCGGAGGTATCGACTCCGCGCTCTTCCAGACCGGCGAGTTCGTCGAGCAGCACGCCGGGATCGACGACGACACCGTTACCGATGACGTTCTTGACACCAGGGGTGAGAATGCCGGACGGAATCAGGTGCAGCGCGAACTTGTCGCCATTGGGGAGAACTACCGTGTGACCGGCGTTGTTGCCGCCCTGGTATCGGACCACCCACTGCAACCGCTCACCGAGCAGGTCTGTAGCTTTGCCCTTACCCTCGTCGCCCCATTGGGCACCGATGAGGACGATTGCCGGCATTTCGGAGTCTCCTACAGATCGACGGCAGCGCACGCGGCACTGCAGCTACCTGCCGTAGACGCTGGCGCGTCTAACACTGAGGCGGCGGCCGGAGACACAGTCTAGCCGACGCCTGATCAGGTCCTGTCGACCTGCCCTGCGGAGCGCGCCGACCCCGCCCTACCGCACCTGCCCTGATCGGTTACGGTTACCAGTCGGCAGTGAGTTTGCGTGACCGAGGAGGGTGTACCGCAGTTTGAGTACCCACGTTCTCCGATGCGGTGAAATGCCGGTCCCGATCGCCCTCTCCTCGTTACCCAATACCCAGACCGGGCGGGTGCCCGATGTCGCGGTGATCGATGAGCTGCTGCCGGTGCTGGCCGCCGACAGCCTCCCGCGCCTGATCGTGCTCGGCGCCGATGCCTCGCTCGCCGCCGTGCTCACCCATTTGATGCGCACCGAGCGGTTGCACGTCGAAGTCGGTTTCGTGCCCGTCGATACCACCTACGCCTCGCGGGTCTATCAGACCGGAACCGGGAACGGCGCCGCCAAGCGAGCGGTGGAGGGCCGGGCGATCGAGACGCCGCTGATCCGCGACGACACCGGCACCGTGCTGGTCGGGCGCGCGAGCATCACCGGCGTCGACGGCGAGAAGCTCGAAGGCGAAGCCTATGTCGATGACACGCTGCTGTTCACCGGCAAGGTCACCACGATGCTGATCTCGCCGACGATGACCATGCCCGGCGTCCGCGCGCGAGTGCGTAAAGGTCTGCGTAAGCGCACCTGGGTTTCCGGTCGCGCCGCCCAACTCGGCACCCCGCGGGCCGTGGTCACCCGCGACGGGATCACCGCCGAACGCACCGTTCCCCGCTCGACGTTCTATCGATTCGAACAACCCTGGTTACTGGTGCGATGACTTATTCCTTCCCGTCGGAACGGCGGTCCGGGCACAGCGCGGTCCGGCCGAGCCCGGTTTTCCTGCTGATCGTGCTGGTCACCGTGGGCGGCGGTGCACTCGCCTGGGACGCCGACATCGACTCGGTGCGCGCCAAGGTCGGCGTGTTCCTGCTCGTGGTGTTCGGCTGGATCATCAGTTTGTGCCTGCACGAGTTCTCCCACGCGTACGTGGCGTGGCGAGCGGGCGATCACGAGGTGGAGGTGCGTGGGTATCTCACGCTGAATCCGCTGAAGTACAGCCACCCGGTGCTGTCGATCGGCCTGCCGCTGGTATTCATCGCGCTCGGCGGGATCGGTTTGCCCGGCGGCGCGGTGTATGTCGACACGACACGGTTCAAGACGAGTGTGCAGCGCCTGGTGAGTGCGGTCGGGCCGGCGTCGAACGCGCTGTGCGCGGTGGTGCTGCTGATCGTGATCCGGGCTTTCGGATCGGTCACCGAGCATGCCGCGTTCTGGTGCGGGCTCAGTTTTCTGGCGTTTTTGCAGATCACCGCGTTTCTGCTGAACGTTCTTCCGGTGCCGGGGCTGGACGGCTACGGGATCATCGAGCCGTCGCTGAGCTACCAGACACGGCGCTCACTCGATCAGTTCAAGCCGTACGGCATGTTGATCCTGTTCGCGGTCATCTTCTTCACGCCGCTCAACCAGGTGTTCTTCAACGGTGTTTACGCATTGTTCGAACTCTCGGGGGTACCTGAGGTGTGGGCTGCGTACGGCGGCCAATTGACCCGATTCTGGCGTTGATAGCCTCGGGTCAGAATCGACCCTGGAACGGAAATTGCGTATGAGCTCTACCGAATCGTCCGCTGTCCTGTCCGTCGTCATCCCGACACTCGACGAAGCAGCGGTTATCGCCGCATGCCTCGAGCGCCTCGTCAGCCAGGATGCGATCGATGAGATCGTGGTCGTCGACAACGGCAGCACCGACAACACCCGCGAGATCGTCGCCGAACTAGCCGCTCGACATCCCCAGATCGAACTGATCTCCGAGCCGCAGCCCGGCGTCGCGTTCGCTCGCAACACCGGTTTCGACAAGGCGCGCGGCGACATCCTCGGCCGCATCGACGCCGACACCCTCGTCTCCCCCGAGTGGGGCGCCACCGTGCGCGCCCACCTCGACTCCCACCCGGACACCACGGCGGTGACCGGCATCAGCACCTATCACGACTCCCCGATCGGCATCTTCCTCGCCGCCGCGATCGGCGGCCAGGAGCGGCTCGGGCTGATCAAGAGCCAGCCTGTCGGCAATGTGCACGGCGCCAATATGGCGATCCGGCGCTCGGCGTGGGAGCAGGTGCGTTCGGCCACCACCACCCGCCGTGACCTGCACGAAGACCTCGATCTGGCGCTGTGCCTCTCGAAGGCGAAGCTGCGCATCGACCAGCTGCCGACGTTGCGGGCCGAGATCTCCGCACGCCGCCGCAAGACCCCGCCGAGCGTGTGGTGGAAATACCAGCTGCGCGGCCTACAGACCATCGCCAACCAGGGCTACGCCGTCGTGCCGTTCCATCGCGCGGTGATCACCGGCGCCTGGATCATGCACACCTCGCAGTGGCCGATCTACCGGGCGTGGGATTTCGATCGCAAGCGTTTCTCGCTGCGTTCGGGACGCCCGCGCGTTTCCCCCGTCGGCGACTGAGTTACTCCTCGGGCGTCACATACGGATTCGGCACGGTGGGTGGGAGCAGGGCGATCGCCGAGATGCGCTGCATCCCACACACCACCATCAGATCCACCACGATCGAACGAAGCTGCGCGAACACCACGTGCGCCGACAATCCCGCCCCGACAACGAGTTCGGGGCGGGCGCCTTTGGCCACGCTGCGCACCGACTTGAGGGCTTCGGCCTGATCGGGTTGTTCGCCCGGGTCGGCCAGCATCATCTTGCGGACCACATCGGTGGCGTGGCCCAACTGGTCGAGAAGGTCGATCAAGCGCGGATCGAGGACCTCGTCGTCGCGGACGAGGGTGAGCGAACGGCGAAGCAGTACACGGGTATTGCGGACGGCGTTGTCGAGCGGGTCGGCCGCGTTGTGGATGCGTTCCAAGCGTTTTCGGGAATTCCAGTACAGCGGTGAGATGCGGCTGATCTCACGGCCGCCCGCGAGCGCGTCGCGGAGAGCGTCGATCTTGGGCTGGGTGTCGCGCACCGCCGACAGCGAGTCGGACACCTTCGTCGAGTTCTGTTCGAGCAGGCCCTCGGCGCAGGTGATCATCGATTTACTCATCACCGACAGCACGTCGGCGGCATGTTCGCGGGCGCGGCGCACCGGATGCAGCGGGATCAGCGCGACCATCAGCACGCCGACGAGTCCGCCGATCAAGGCGTCGATCATGCGGTTGGGGCCCGCGCCGGGCGCCTGATTCAAGGTCGAAACCAGCACGGCCGAACCAGCAGCCTGGATCGTCATGAGCGCGCCGCTGCCGAGAAAGACCGACACCGACATAGCGCCGCCGACCACCAGGGCCACCTGCCAGACACCGGTGCCTACCTGGGCGATGAACAGGTCACCGATGCCGATGCCCACCGCGACACCCACCACCAGCTCCACCGACCGGCGCACTCGCGCACCGAACGAGACGCCGATGGAGACCACCGCGGCGGTCGGCGCGAAGAACGGTTCGACGTGGCCGATGAGGTTGTGGGCGATGAACCAGGCCAGCGCGGCGCCGAGCGCGCACTGGATGATCGGGACCGCCGAGAGCCGCAGGCGCTCGATCGACGCCCGGTACCGGCCGACGGTGCTGACCTTGGCGGCCGCGACCACCGGAGTGGCGACGGCGACGAATGGCCTGTGTTCGCTCACCTACGACTCGGACCCGACCACTGACTCAGTCCAGGCCGAGTTCGCTCGCCGCGCGCGGATCGCAGTCTTCGAGCAGGTCGAGGCAGCGTGCGTACTCCTCGGTCTCGCCGATTGTCTTCGCTGCGCTCGCCAGCGCGCCGACGCTGCGCAGGAAGCCCTGGTTGGCTTCGTGGCTCCACGGGACGGGGCCGAAACCCTTCCAGCCGTTGCGACGCAGCAGGTCGAGGCCGCGGTGGTAGCCGGTGCGGGCGAAGGCGTACGCGGCGACGGTGTCGTGGTTCACCTCGCCACCGGCGCGCTTCAGAGCGGCCTCTGCCAGCTGGGCCCATGCGATCGATGCGGCCGGGTATTGCGCGACGACCTCGACGGGGTCGGTGCCCGCGGCAATGGCGTCTTCGGCGTCGGTCAGTTCGGGAAGGAGGACCGGCTGCGGTCCGAGCAGGTCACCGAAGGAGGTCATGGGTTCATTGTGCACCGGGGGTCCGACGGGCGCCGACCGGCCCGCCGCAGCGCTCCCCCACGCGCCGCATTCCCGCGATGCGCACCCGGCTCGGAGCCGTTTGCCGGGCGTAGCTACGGCCATGCGCGCGAGACTTGGGACCGCTTGGCGTCCGTGCCCATTAGGCTGAGCGCAGAGTGCAACGTTCGAGCCTGAGCGAGGGGTACAGAGGTGTCCGACCCGACCGACGAGAACAACCCGGCAGCAGAGTCTGCCGGTCCCGGCGCGCCCGGCCAGCGTGACGA
The DNA here is from genome assembly GCF_001613085.1 of Nocardia salmonicida NBRC 13393. Classification (GTDB taxonomy): domain Bacteria; phylum Actinomycetota; class Actinomycetes; order Mycobacteriales; family Mycobacteriaceae; genus Nocardia; species Nocardia salmonicida. The sequence continues at coordinate 44,195 of NZ_BDBR01000058.1, read as the reverse complement.
TTCGTCCGCGTCTCCTCCCGGCGCACCGGAGTCGGTCACCGAGCCGGACCGCGCGACGAAGCCGCCGGTGAGTGCGGACCAGACGGTGGTGATTCGGCGCGGGGATCTGCCGCGTCAGCCCGATGATGCCGCGCGCGTGCAGGACGCTCGTTCCGGTGGGACGCCGCCTGCCGCGGGGCAGGGCGATCAGCCCGGTGGTCCGCAGCGCTCGGGTGGCCCCGGTGCGGATGGACCTCGAGCAGGCGCACAGGGCAATGGGGGCGGATCTCCGCAGGGCGGACCTCGGGCTCCGCAGGGCAATCCCACCGGTGGACGGCCGGGCGGCGCCGCACCCGGCGTGGGGCAGGGCTCCGCGCGGCCGGGGAATACGCCTGGTGGACAACAGCCTTCGGGTCCGGGGGCGCAGCAGTCCCGGGGCCGGCCAGGGTTCACGCCGGGTGGTTCGCGACCGGGTAACGGGCCGAGCGCGGGACAGCCGGGCAATGTGCCCGGCGCGCAGCAATTTTCGGGTCGACCTGGCAACGCACCTGGTGCACAACAGCATCCGGGCCAGGGTGGCCCACGGCCCGGGGCTCCGGCCGGTGGGCCGGGCCCGGTGAACGGACCCCAAGCGGGACGCGGGCCGTCGCAGGGCGGTGGACGCGGGCCGAACGGTGGACCGGGGTCGCCGACCGGTGCACCACGAGTAGGAGGCGGCCCTGCCGGCGCGCCCGGTGCTCGGCAGCCAGGCGGGCCGGGTAACGCGGGACCGCGCCCTGCCGGACCGGGCGGCGCTCCGCGGGTGAGCGGACCCGGCGGACCGGCACCGGTCGGTCGGCAAGGGAACGCCCCTGCGGGGCGGCCGGGAGAGCAAGGACCGGAGCAGGATTCGGCCGGTGCCGGGTCGCCGTTGGCCGGACTGGCGAAGGGATTGCCCGGCAAGAATCAGGGCGGCATGCCGGACGCTCCGAGCTCCGCGCCTCGTGTCGAGCAGGACGCTGATCTCGCGGGCCCGGACGCACCGACGACCGCGATGTCGATTCCCGGTCGGAGTCCGGCGGCTGGACGTGGTTCGGCGGATGACCGCACGGTGAAAATGGGTGGCGACCAAGCGAAGTCGGCTCAAGCGGATGTACCGACGGCCGCGATGAGCCGGGCTGATCTCACCATCGACCCATCAGACGCGACGGACGACAATGCCTCCGCACCGAGCGACAAGTCCGAACTCGGCTCGGTTGCCGCGGCGGCGGGCGGCGCGGCCGCGGGTGCCGCGGTAGCGGCAGGGACCAGCGGATCCGACGAGGCATCGGAAGCCCGGGGCCCGAAGGCCGACGGCGACTCCAGCACCCGCGCGCAGGACGGCGGTGCATCCCCGAGCGCCACCGATAAGGCTGCGGCCGAGGCTGATTCGAAGGAGTCCGAGACCACTCGCAGTGCTGCCCCGGCGGCAGAGCCCGACGATGACCCGACTGCCGCTTCGACCGAAGGGCCCGAGGCCGATTCGTCCGAGACTGCAGCGGCGGCCTCGCGGGACGACAAGCCGGTCGACGTCGAGGCGACCGAGAAGTTCAGCACGAGCAAGCCGACGGGCAACGTCCCCTCATCCGAGGATCAGACCGTGGCGATGAAGGTGGCGTCTGCGGATTCGCCGACCACCGCCATGCCGGTACAGCGGGCGAAGACCGCCGGTCCGGGTGGGACCGATCGGGTGGTGCCGCCCGCCGGTGGACGACCCGCGATGACTCCGCCGCCGAATACGCCGCGTGGTCCGGCCGGACCACGGCAGGCCGGACAGCAGGGGCCCGGCCAGCTCGGACCCGCCGGTCCGGGCCAGTCCCCCGCCGGTCCGGGGCAACACGGGCCGGTGGGCCCTGGTCAGCAGGGACCGCCGCGCGGTCCGCAGCAAGGACCTGTCGGCCCCCGGCCCGGTGGACCGGGGCAACAGGGCCTCGGCCAGCAGGGTCCGACGGGCCCCGGTCCGCAGGGTTCGCGCGGTGCGGAACAGCTGGGGGTCGAAGAGACTCAGCCTTCACCGCCGCGCGGGCCGGGTGCGCCGCAGCGGACGGGTGGATCGGCGCCTTCGCCTGCCGACATTCAGCCCACTAGACCCGCGCAGCAGCTGGCGGAGGGGCAGCGGCAGGTCGCGCCGCCCCAGCGCATCGGGGCGCAGGGCGAGGCCCCGGGCGAACCCGGCGCGAAGCAGTCGAAGAAGTGGCTGCTGGCCGCCGGTGGTGCCGCGGTGCTGGTCGTCGCCTTGATCGCGACAGTCGTGGCATTGATGGGCGGCACGGACGATTCGCCCGAGGGTCAGGTGAAGGCCGTGATCGGGGACTACACCGACGCGCTGCGCAGCGGCGACCTGGAGGACCTGCGGGCGAGCACGTGCGGCGAGCTGCACACGTTCTATCAGGGCATCACCGCCGAACAGTTCAAGGGCGTGCACGAAGTCTCGACCGAGCGCGGTTCCATCCCGGTCGTCGACAGTGTGGACGCGGTACGGATCACCGGCGATACGGCGCTGGCTCAGGCCACGGTGTACACCTCGGCGGATCCGTCGAAGCGGACCGCGCGGACGTTCGACCTGCAGCGCACCGACGGTAGCTGGAAGGTGTGTGACCCCGCGGGTACCCCCTGATCATGCGTCGACCCGTCCTAGTGGGCACTTCTGCCTGCTATGACGGGTCACACATAACTGGTGATCCAGTCGGCTGAACAAGTAAAGTTTTCCGGATCATGAGCAGGGAACAGACAGTGGAGCAGCCGGACATCGATGCTGTGGTCCCGGATGCGACGCCGGTCGGTCAGCGCTTCGGGTTCCGCGATCACTACGAAGTCGGCCGCGAGAAGATCCGAGAATTCGCCAGGGCGGTGCAGAATCTGCACCCGGCCCATCAGCAGGAAGTCGACGCGCGCAAGCTCGGCTACGACGCCGTGATCGCCCCGCCGACCTTCGCGTCGGTGATCGGCATGACGGCCACCCGCGCCCTGCTCGACAGTGTGCTCAGCGAGTACGACCTGTCGCAGGTGCTGCAGACCGACCAGGTGTTCGAGCTGTTCCACCCGATGCTGGCCGGCGACCGGATCAGCACCGAGATCGAGATCGAGTCGATCCGCCAGTTCAGCGACAACGACTTCATCAACGTCGGCTTCACGCTGCGCAACCAGCACGGCCAGGTCGCCGTGCAGGGCACCACCATGATCGTGGCCCGCCGCGGCGTCGAGGTGGACCCCAATATCGTCGAGGCCGTCGAGAACATCAGCATGCACCCGCACCCCGACACCATCGGCGGCGACGGCACCGGTGACCCCCTGATCCGCCTCACCGGCCCCGCCCCCGCGCTCCCCCGGCGCGAAACCGTAGCGGTCAACACCACCCCCGAATTCGACACTCTGGCAAAGGGAACCGAACTTCCCCCCGCCACCGCCCGCCTGACCCGCGGCGACCTGGCCAACTACGCAGGCGTCTCCGGCGACCCCAACCCGATCCACTTCAGCGACCGCGCAGCCGAACTTGCGGGCCTGCCCACCGTGGTGGCCCACGGCCTACTCACCATGGGCCTGGCCGCGCAGTACCTGACCGATTGGCTCGGCGACCCCACCGCCATCGAGAAGCTGAGCGTCCGCTTCTCGGGATTCGTCCCGGTTCCCCCCGCCGAGGCAGGCGTCATCGAGTTCTCCGGAAAGATCAAGTCGGTAGACTCCGACCGCCGCGCGGCAACAGTCCTGCTGAGCGGAATCTCCGAGGGCCGCAAGCTCTTCGGCCGAGCAGCAGCCGAAATCCGCCTGACGTAACCAACCACCCGGCCCCGCTCCCACGACCGACTCTTCAGGTCAGCAGTAGGTCGGCGACAACATTTGGGGCCTCGCGCATCGCGTTGTGGCCGACTGGGATGTCGTGGACGTGCCAGCCGGGATCGGCTTCCAGCCGGGCGCGGAGCGCGGCGAAGGGAGTTTCGGCTTCCCACCCGGAGCAATAGAGGAAGTCGCGCCGGGGGATGCGATCGACGGCGCCGGTGAGTCGGATTCTCTGCACAAGGGAGGCTAGCGGGTGGGGGCGGCGACGAGGTTCGCCGCCGTGCGGGGCCCGAAACGGTGGGCGCACGGCGTACCCCGTGTCCACCGCGCCGTCTATGAACGACTGCCGGTAGGCCTCGGTGGTCGAGGACCAGCACGAGTCGCCGTCGCGCGGAACGTAGGCGTCGAGATGAACCAGACGAGAGATGCGGCCCGCCCCGCGGTCAGCCGCAGCTGAGATCACCATCCCGCCATAGCTGTGACCGACGAGCGTCGCGTCGGTGATCTGCTCGGTCTCCAGTAGGCGCACGACGTCATCGGCGTGTGTGTCGAGGTTGGTCCGTGCCACAGTCGCGTCATCATCGTCGGGCCGCAGTCCCGTCAGCGTCAGGGCGTGGACGGTGTGCCCGGCGGCCTCCAGCAGCGGGGTCACTGCCTCGAACGTCCAGGAGCCGTGCCACGCGCCGGGGACGAGGATGAACGTTGCCATGGCGAATCTCCCTTGATGGATCGCTTACCGAGGACTAGACCAGGTCACCACTTCGCAGACTGGCGTGCCACCGATAAACTGCCTCCTGATGCCCATTCCTCGCCAACCGCCCCACCCCACCGGCGTGACCTCGCTGGTGTGGCCGTCCGGCGGACGGCACCTGTGGCTGTCGGGCGGCTCCAGCTCCGTGCAGTCGCACGCACGCGGGCACCTGGTCTACGCAGCCACCGGTGTTTTGACCGTCCACTCCGACGAGGGCACCTCCATCGTCCCCGCCAACCGGATTGCGTGGACACCCGCTGGAATCACCCACCGGCACAGCGCCCACGGTGACACGGACATGCGGATCGTCTTCCTCCCGGCGTCCCTGGCCAGGCGCATACCGGACCGGCCGGTGGTGTTCTCGGCCACTGACCTCGCGCGTGAGCTCCTGCTCGCCCTGACCGGGCCGCACAACTACGACGACGCCGCGCCGAGCTATAGCCCTTCGGCGCGCACCCGCCTTCTTCGGGTCCTCGTCGATGAACTCAGAGAGACGCACGAGCAGCCCCTCTACCTGCCGGAACCACGGGACGACCGCCTGCGGGCCCTCGCGCGAAAACTGTCCGACGACCCGGCGGAGAGCAGCTCGATGGCCGAGCTCGGCAGGGCGATCGGTGCCAGCTCCCGCACCCTCAGTCGGCTGTTACGCAACGAGTTCGGCATGACCTTCTACGAGTGGCGTACTCAGCTACGCATCTACCACGCCCTCGTGCTTCTCGCCGACGGATACGACATCACTCGAACCGCCTACGCCTGCGGATGGGCCAACCCCAGCGGCTTCATCACCGCCTTCACGAACATCATCGGCAGCACTCCTGGCCGCTACCAAGCCAACCGTCAGAGCGCGGTGACCGACCTCGGGTAAACCCCTGCCGCCCCTACTTCACCGCGATAAACACCAAAACAGTTCCCCCGATACGGATTACATCCCCATCGGCCAACAACGCACCACTGTCAATAGGCACCTCATTGACATAGACCCCGTTGGCCGAGTGCAGATCCTTGATCAACAACCCAGCCCGGCTGGGCATGATGTGAGCGTGATACCGACTGGCCTTCGGATCATCGAGCACCAGCTCGTTGTCCGTCATCCGGCCGATCCGGATCCCCCCGTGCGGAATCGGCAGCGTACGCCCATCGGCGAATCGCAGATTGCCGTTCCGGATCGACTGCGGAACCTCGGTCACAGTCTCGGTCATCGCCGCGGCCACCTGATCAGAACGCCTGGAAGCCAACACATTCAACGGCTCCTGCCGCAGAACCTGCCGCTCCAGCTCGATCAACGCGGCTCCGGGATCGATGCCCAACTCCTCGGCGAGCACACCCCGCACCCGCCGGCAGGCCTCCAACGCATCGGCCTGCCGCCCGGATAGGTACAGCGCGGTGATCAGCTGGCCCCACAGCGGCTCGCGCAGCGGATGTTCGTTGGTCATCGACACCAGCTCGCCGATCACCGAAGAAGCGCGTCCGCAGGCGATTTCAGCGTCGACGCGGGCGGAGACGGCGAGCAGCCGCTCCTCGTTCATCGCGGTGGCGAAACCGTCGGCGAACTGCAATCCGACCAGATCGGCCAGCGCCCGCCCTGTCCATTCCCGCAGTGCCGCACCGAAAAGATTGGCGGCACCGGGGTGGTCGCCCACGTCCAAACACCGCGTACCGGCTTCGCGCGCGCTCTCGAACCGGCCGAGATCACAGGCGGTGTCGGGGATTTCGAGCCGATACCCAGCGCCCTCGGTCCGCAACACCTGTGCCGAATCGATCCCCGCGTTGCGCAGTGCCTTGCGAATATTCGACACGAACACCTGCAGGCTGGCGGCGTAGGAATCCGGCGGATCCTCGTTCCACACCATCTCGGCAAGCACAGCAGAAGACACCGCGCGCCGCCGATTGACGGTGAGCGCGGCAAGGAGAGCGCGCGGCTTGGGCCCGCCGACCGCTACCGGCTCGCCGCCGACGAGCAGTCGAACGGGCCCGAGCACACGGACATCAAGACTCATGAGCTCGGGCCCCGTTTGTTGGTGCGAAAATCAGGAACCGCTGACGGAGCGTCCGGCCGACTTCAGGTCGTTGCAGGCCTCGGTCACGCGCTCGGCCATGGAAGCCTCGGCCTTCTTCAGGTAGCTGCGCGGGTCGTAGACCTTCTTGTTGCCGACCTCACCGTCGATCTTCAGCACACCGTCGTAGTTGGCGAACATGTGACCGGCGACCGGGCGGGTGAAGGCGTACTGGGTGTCGGTGTCGACGTTCATCTTCACCACGCCGTAGCGCAGCGAGTCCTCGATCTCGGACTTCAGCGAGCCCGAACCACCGTGGAAGACGAAGTCGAACGGCTGCGCACCGGACTCGAGGCCCAGCTTCTCGGCGGCTACGCGCTGGCCCTCGGCCAGCACCTCGGGCTTGAGCACCACGTTGCCCGGCTTGTACACACCGTGCACGTTGCCGAAGGTGGCGGCCAGCAGGTACTGCCCGTTCTCGCCCGCACCGAGCGCCTCGATGGTCTTCTGGAAGTCCTCGGGCGAGGTGTAGAGCTTGTCGTTGATCTCGGCCTCGACGCCGTCTTCCTCGCCGCCGACGACACCGATCTCGACCTCGAGAATGATGTTGGCCGACTGACAGGCCTTCAGCAGTTCCTTGGCGATTTCGAGGTTCTCGTCGATCGGGATGGCCGAGCCGTCCCACATGTGCGACTGGAACAGCGGGTTCTGGCCGTTGTTCACGCGCTCCTGCGAGATCGCGATCAGCGGACGCACGTAGGTGTCCAGCTTGTCCTTGGGGCAGTGATCGGTGTGCAGCGCGATCGTCACGTCGTACTTCGCGGCGATGACGTGCGCGTACTCGGCCAGCGCCACCGCGCCGGTGACCATGTCCTTCACGCCGAGGCCCGAAGCGAATTCGGCGCCACCGGTGGAGAACTGGATGATGCCGTCACTGCCGGCGTCGGCGAAGCCCTTGATGGCGGCGTTGATCGTCTCCGACGAGGTGCAGTTGATAGCCGGGAATGCGAACGAGTGCGCCTTGGCCCGGCCGAGCATCTCGGCGTAGACCTCCGGGGTCGCGATAGGCACAGCAGTGACCTCCGTCTTGTGGGGAGCAAAAACCAATTCTGTCAGGCCACACCCTAAATTAGGAAGGCGAACGCGAGATCACCCGGTGGGCCGAGGTTCACCCGCAGGGCACTCGTGTCACAGATCGGACCGGTACTGTGGGGGCCGTGACTTTGCTGGCGGTATCCGATGCGGTGACGACCAACCTTGCGTTGACCCAGTTGCTGGACCCGATGTATCTACTCCAGGAGACCTGGCTCGCGAACGCGGTGCTGCCCGCCATCCTGGCGATTGTCTTCATCGAGACCGGTTTGCTGTTCCCGTTGCTGCCAGGTGACTCGCTGCTGTTCACCGGCGGCATGCTCGCCGCGCAACCGGGCTCGACCCTCTCGATCTGGGTCCTCGTACCGTTGGTGATTCTCACAGCCTTCCTCGGCGACCAGTGTGCGTATTGGATCGGCCGAAAGATCGGTCCGGCCATCTTCAACAAGGAAGACAGCCGCTTCTTCAAGAAGCACTACGTCACCGAGACGCACGAGTTCTTCGAGAAGCACGGCCCCAAGACCATCATCCTGGCCAGGTTCGTGCCGATCGTGCGCACGTTCATGCCGGTGCTGGCCGGTGTGTCGCAGATGAGCTACCGCAAGTACGTGGCGTTCGACATCGTCGGCGCGGTCCTGTGGGGTGGCGGCGTCACGATCCTGGGCTACTTCCTCGGCAATGTGCCGTTCATCCGCGACCACATCGAGGGAATCTTCCTGCTGATCGTGTTCGTCTCGATCCTGCCCGCGATCATCACGGTCGGTAAGAAGGTGCTCGAGCGCCGCAACGCACCGGCCGCGTCGGCCCAGAGCGGCGAGCTGGCTGCTTCGACGAACGAGACGCACTGATCCCTGTGACCGCAGTACCGTCGACCCTCGCTATGGGCAGCTTCGATCCGCTGATCTCGGCAGGCCCCGCTGTGGTCTGCGCGGTGGTGCTCGTTTTCGTCTTTCTCGAATGTGCGTTCATCATCGGGCTGTTCCTGCCCGGTGATTCGATGCTGATCACCGCGGGCATCGTGCTCGCCTCGCATGCCAATGGCGAAGCGCAGGTCTGGGCGTTGTCGGTGGGCACCATGCTCGCGGCGATCGCGGGTAATCAAGTGGGCTATGTCGTCGGGGCGCGTACCGGGCATCGCCTGGTGGCGCGTAAGAACGGCCGCTATATCAACACCAAGAATCTGGCCAAGGTCACCGGTCTGCTCGAACGGCACGGGTTCCTCGCGGTGCTGGTGGCCCGATGGATTCCGTGGGTGCGCACGCTGTGCCCGATGGTGGCGGGCGCGGCCGGGATGGATCACCGGCGCTACACCGTCGCCAGCACGCTCGGCGCGATAATCTGGGCGCCGGTGCTGTTGTTGATCGGGTATTACGCGGGCGAGTTCCTCGAGCAGGTGCCGTGGCTGATGCCCGTCGTGATCGGCACGCTGATCGTGGGTCTGATCATCGGCACCCTCCTCGGCATCCGGCACTATCGCCAGGAGATGGCGCGACCGGTCGACGATTACGACCTCGAGCCGAGCATCGCGGGCGACGCCGAGCGCTGAGCTACAGCCCGGCCGCGCTGACCTGGTAGGCCGCTTCCATCAGCATCCAGCCGGCCAGCTGCACGGACAAGTCGCGTTCCGGCACCGCCGAGGCCGTCACCGAACCGCCCGGGGTGAACTTGCCCGCGCCCGCCGTGCCGCCGGGTAGCCGAGCCGGTTTGCACCAGTCGTACCCGAACAGCGGCTCGCCCTCGACCTCGAGCCGATTGGCCCAGGCGGCGGTGGCCGAGGCTTTGACGATGGCAGCGGCGGTGCGCCGATCGGTTTCGGCCTGCTTGCCCTCGCCTGGCAACATCAGGGCGACCACGGCGAGGTAGCGCGCCAGCACGCCGTTGAACAGGCCGCCGTCACCGCCGCCGCCGCCGTTGATCACCAGGCGGGTGGTCATGTGTTCTTCCACCGCGGCCAGCAGTGAGCTGACCCGTTCGATGTGACGTTCGTCGTCGTCGGTGTGCACAGCCAGCTCGGCTTCCAGGCCGAGGACGACACCCTGGCAGTAGCTGAACACCGGACGTTCGATCTCACCGGAAGGTAGGTGGATGCCGTCGAGGATCAGGCCGGATTCGGAGTCGCGGAGGGTGGCGTCGATCCAGTCGGCCATCTCGCGGGCGCGCTCCACGCGACCGAGGCGCAAGAGGGCGATGCCTGCCGGGCCGTTGGCGGGGGCATTGAAGAAGTCCGATTTGATCCGCCACGGAATGCCGCCGCCGACCTCGGGTTCCCAGGCGCCGTAGAGCTTCTGTTCCAGGGCGAGCAGCCCGCTGCGGGCCGAGGTGAGTTCCTGGGTACGCTCGGCGCGTTCCAGTGCGATGGCCAGCCAGGCCATGTCGTCGTAGTAGCGGTTGGTCCAGCCGGTGAGGTTGCGCAGCCGGATGGCGCGGGCGATCGCGCCGATGCGCCTGCGCCGGGCGGGGGTGGGCACGCGATTGGCGGCGTCGACCGCCACATCGAGCAGGTGGGCCTGCCACCAGTAGTGCCAGCCCGCGAAGCCCCGTTCGCGGCGGGTCGCCGGCCAGCCGACAACACCCAATTCCGTTCCGGGACAACCCCATAGCATTCGCAGATGCCGCGAGATGATCGCGGACTCGGCCATATCGGCACGCTCGGACCACAGCGCCGGGGTGGGCATGGATCCGGCGCGATCAGTGGGCTGGGGGCGCCGGCCGCTGCGCGAGGTCATGGCTCCATGGTGCCAGGTGGTACCGACATTCCGTGCCCATTCCGTTACCAGGCCGCGGACAGGTCGGCGTGTTGACGGATCCAGGCGTGCATGGCGATGCCCGCGGCCACACCGGCGTTGATGCTGCGGGTGGATCCGAACTGGGCGATCGAAACAGTCAGGGCCGCTGCGTCTTTCGCGTCATCACTGACGCCGGGGCCCTCCTGGCCGAACAGCAGCAGGCAGTTGCGCGGCAGATCGGCTGTTTCCAGCGGGACCGCGCCGGGCACATTGTCGACGGCAACAACCGTCAGACCCTCGCGCGTGGCGAATTCACGCAGTTCAGCGAGGTCGCTGTGGTGGACGAGGTGCTGATAGCGATCGGTGACCATGGCGCCGCGGCGGTTCCAGCGCCGCCTGCCGACGATGTGTACCGCCGCCGCGGCGAAGGCGTTGGCGGTGCGCACGACGGTGCCGATATTGGCGTCGTGGCCGAAGTTCTCGATGGCCACGTGGAAAGGGAACCGGCGGGCATCGATGTCGGCGACGATCGCCTCGCGGGTCCAGTAGCGGTAGGCGTCGACGACATTGCGGCGGTCGCCTTCGGCCAGCAGGACGGGGTCATAGCGGGCGTCGGCAGGGGCGGGAGTGTCGTATTCCTGCTCCCACGGACCGAGGCCGTGCGGGTGCTCGCCCCACTCGGTCGGGCCCGCGACCTCTGGTTCATTCACCCGGCAATGCTAGGTGGGAGCTCAGTAGGTCGAAGAATCGGCCGTCATTACCAGCAGCAGCACCGAACCGGCCACGACGAGGATCGACACACCGAGGACGCAGCTGCCGACGATGCCCATGACGTAGCCGGCGTTGGCCTGTGAGCGGCCACCGATCTGCCCACCGGAGGCATCGATCTCGGCGACGACCTTGCGCCCCTTCACCCAGGCGAACGGGGCACACAGGCCGCACAGGGCCAGTCCGAGGATGCCGAGGATGAGGACCGTCGTCGACTCGGGGTGCTCCGGCGGGCGCGGGTAATAGCCCTGGGGCGGATAGCTCATGGACCAAGGGTAATCGCGGCGGCCGCAGGGCGCTTACCCTGGAAGAACACCGACTTCGGGTGGTGAGCGAGATGGATCATGAGCGGGTATCGCGGGCGCTGATCGGCGTCGTGGCGGGGTATCTGATCGCGCTCGCGGTGTGGCTGGCGTGGTTGGCTCCTCACGCACCGCCGGGGACCCTGCCGTATCAGGTGATGATCATGGTCGGGTTGTTCGGCTCGGCGTGCGGGATCGCGATGGCGTGGGCTTCGATGCCGACGCGGGCGGATCGGCAGCTGCGCAAGCACGGGCTGGAGGGGTGGGCGCGGATCGATGGGGTGCATCCGTTGAGTCGGACCGATCACGCGAGTGAACTGACCGAGTTCGATGTGGAGCTCACGGTGCCGGGGGCCGAGAGCTACCACGGGACGATCGTGGTGGATGTGATGCCGGTACACAAGGCGAGAATGGTTGTGGGAGAGACAGTTCCGATTCGGGTGGACCCGCAGGACCGCGATCGGATCATCCTGGTGCTGTGAGCGCGGGTGTGTCCGTGGGCGCGGGCTCGACCGACGGTGCGGGCTCGACCGACGGCACGGGCGCGTTCGACGGTGTGGGTGACGGGAGGCCGACGATCGGGCGGCCGCGGCGGAGAGTGCGCTGCCAGCGGAGGGGGTCGAAGACCGCGGGCTCGGTCTCCGCGATGAAGGAGAGGATCAGTTCGACGAAGCGGGTCGGGTCGAAGTGGTGGGGGAAATGGCCCGCGCCGACGAAGATTTCGATGCGACTGCCAGGGAAGGCGCGGTGGGCGCGATCGGCGTGACCCGACGGGATGACGGTGTCGCGGGTGCCGCCGACGACCAGCGTCGGGAGGTGGGCGGCGAGGTAGCCGCGGTCGAGCATGGTGATGGTCTGGCCGCGACGGTCGGCGGCGGCGCGAATGGTGCGCAGAAAGGCATTGCGGGCGCCGGCGTCGGAGAGGTGGCCGTAGAGGCTGAGCACGTATTCGGCGTCGGGGCCGAGGCCGAGTCCACCCGCCGCCGTCACCACCGGGATCGCGGCGCGCACGGCGGTGCGCACCGGCCAACTGGTGATCGCCTTCAGCGCTGGGCCCGCGCCCGCCAGCGTCGCGAGCCGAAAAGCGGGATGCACGCCCGCACCCATCCCCGCCGGGCACACCAGCGCGATCCGCTCCACCTTCTCGGGGAACTGATAGGCGAACTGCATGGCCACCCCGCCGCCGAGGGAGTGCCCGACGACAGTGATCCGCTCGATCCCGAGGATGCTGAGCAGATCGCGCATGCCGTTGGCATAGGCCGCCACGGCGTAGTCGCCACGCGGTTTATCCGAGTCACCGTGGCCGAGCAGGTCGGGCGCGATCACGGTGTAGTGCTCGGCCAGCGCGTCGAAAACCGGCGCCCAGGTCAGGGAGCTGTCGGTGATGCCGTGGATGAGCAGCAGCGGCGGACCGGTTCCGGCCATCCTGAACGCCCGGCGATACCCGTGCACCTCGATGAACTGCGCTTCCCCGCTCATCTAGGAAGCGTGCGCGCGAGGTGTTGCATCGCGACAACACAGAGGTAAGCGCCGTGTGACGGTGCCTGCTGTGCCACCTCCCATGTATCCGCGAAATCAGCGGTGCTGGGGCGGCGGCTCCGTGAGCAGGTATTGCGCGGCGGTGTAGGTGGCCAGAATGGCGCCCTCGGTGATCCGGCGGGTGCGATCGTCGCGGGCGAACAGGCGGCGCAGGACGATCAGTCCGTCCGAAATCGTGAACAGCAGGGCGCCGAGACCGTAGCCGCTGCGTGGGTCCGCGTTCGGAATGTTCAGGCCCGCGATGTTTTTCGCATCCGGGGCGAGAGCTGGATCCGAAGCGAGCGTCGCGGCCGTGCCCAACGTCGCACCGTAGGCGGTGAGCGGGACGACGAGGTTCGGGGCTTTGGCGCGCAGCAGGCCCGCAGCGCCGACCCAGGCCACCACTCGAGGTAGGGCGATCTCAGGGCGCGGGCGGGCGCCCCGTTTCCACCACAGCAGGGAGTAGCCGGTTTGCATGACCGCGAACGACGACGCGCCCGCGATGAGGCGGCGGTCGTCGTCGGGATCGAGGAGCAGCACGTCACCCACGGTGGCCGCGGCCAACGAGCCGAGCAGCAACCGACGCTCGGCCGGATCCAGCTCGACGCCGCTGGTCACCGTGTCGGCGGCGAGCAGCGGCATCAGCAGTGGCTTGGCGACCCATTGCAGGCGGTCGCGGCCGGTGACGGCACCGAACACGGTGACCGCCGCCGCCGCCAGGTAAGCGACGCGCAGCCTTCGCATGTCAGAAGCTCGGTTCCTTCGGGGCGGGCGGCAGGGTGACGACCTGGCCCGCGTAGCTCAGACCCGCGCCGAAGCCGAGCAGCAGCGCGAGCTGACCACCCTTCGCCTTGCCGGTGACCAGCATTTCCTCGATCGCCAGTGGCACCGAGGCGGCGGAGGTGTTGCCGGTGTTCTCGATGTCGTTGGCGATCGGGACACCCTCGGCCAGGCCGAGGTTCTTCTTCATCAGCTCGTTGATCCGGGCGTTGGCCTGGTGCGGGACGAACACCTCGATGTCCTCCTTGGCCACGCCGGAGGACTCGAGCGCCGCCGAGAGCGCGCGCGGCAGGGTGACCGCGGCCCAGCGGAAGACCTTCGGGCCCTCCATGCGCAGCGACATCCGGCCGACGGCCTCGACCGCCGGATCGGTGCCCTGCAGGGCCTGGGCCTTGTTCATGTACGCCAGGAAATCGACATCCTGGGCGATGGCTTCGGCGTTCTCGCCGTCGCTGCCCCAGACCGTCGGGGAGATGCCGTTGTCCTCGGCCGGGCCGACGACCACAGCGCCCGCGCCGTCACCGAAGATCATCGCGGTGCCGCGATCGGTGGGATCGAGGCCGACGGTCATCGTCTCGGCGCCGATCACCAGCACGTAGTCGACCGAACCGGCACGGATCACGTCGGCGGCGACGCCGAGCCCGTAGCAGAAGCCACCACAGCCGGACGTCAAGTCGAAGGCGGCGACGCCGTTGAGCCCGAGGTCGAAGGCCACCGAGGGGGCGCCGTGCGGGGTGAGCTTGAGCCAGCTCGAGGTGCACAGGATGACCGCGCCGATCTTGCTTCGATCGATCGGGGTGTTGTTCAGTGCGCGCTCACCCGCGGCCACGGAGATCGACCGGATCGTCTCGTCGCCACTGATCCAGCGCCGGTTGTGGATACCGGTGCGCTCGAAGATCCAGTCGGGCGTCGAGTCGAGGGTCTCGCACACTTCGGCGTTGGTGACGATGCGCTGCGGACGGTAGGCACCGATCCCGAGCATCGCAACGTTGTCGCGACCTTTGTTTACTGCAATGCTCACCACAGGTGACTCACACGTCCTTCAGACTTTCCGGACAGACCACGTCGTCGTCCGGGTTCGGCGTTGTTCAGGCTATCCCAGGGCAAGATCGTCGAGGCCGAGGATGGATCGATATTCCAACCCCTCCTCAGCGATCACCTGGTCAGCGCCGGTTTCCCGGTCGACGACGGTGGCAACGCCGACCACGATCGCGCCCGCGTCACGCAACGCGCGCACCGCGGTGAGCGGCGAATTGCCGGTGGTGGTGGTGTCCTCGACGACGAGCACACGCTTGCCGACGACGTTGGGACCCTCGATCTGGCGCTGCATGCCGTGCGCCTTGGCGGCCTTGCGGACCACGAAAGCGTCGATCGGACGGCCCGGCGCGTGCATCACGGCCATCGCGACCGGATCGGCGCCCATGGTGAGCCCGCCGACGGCGTCGAAGTCCCAGTCGGCGACGAGCTCGCGCAGCAGGGAGCCGATCAGCGGGGCCGCCTGGTGGTGCAGGGTCGCGCGGCGCAGGTCGACGTAGTAGTCGGCCTCCTTGCCCGAGGACAGCGTCACCTTGCCGTGCACGACCGCGAGCTCGCGCACGAGGGTGGCCAGCTGGTCGCGATCGGCCTTCGTGAGCGCCTGACGTGCTTGGTCGATCATCTAAGTCATGTCCTTCCGCGTGCGTTGAAGAGTCCGCGATTCATCCGGGTCACCAGGGTGCGCGGGACGAAGCCCGCAACCGCGGTGAGCACCTTGTACTGCACGCCGGGCACGCTGATCACCCGGCCGGAGTCCAGATCTTGCAGGCACCCGTCGACGACCTGATCGACGTCGAGCCACAGGCGTTTGGGCAGGGAACCCATCTCGATGCCTGCGCGCTCGTGGAACTCGGTGTGCACGAATCCGGGGCACAGCGCTTGGATGCGAACACCGGTGCCCACCAATCCACCCGCCAAACCCTCCGTGAAGGATACGACGTAGGCCTTGGAGGCCGAATAGGTCGACCCCCGTCCGGGGATCAGCCCGGCCACACTCGCCACATTCACGATCGAACCCGCGCCCGCCGCGACCATCGGCGGCAGGGCCGCCCTGGTGAGTTGCAGGACCGAGGTGACGTTGACGTCGAGCTGGGCTTGCAGCTCAGCGGGCTCGAGCGTCCAGAACTCACCCGAATGCGCGAAACCCGCGTTGTTGACGAGGAATTCGATGCCGCTCGCGGCGCGGGCGGCGACGCGGGCGCGGTCGTCGTCATCGGCCAGGTCGGCGACGAGGACCTCGGACGAGGTGGCGAAACGGCGGGCCAGCTCGTCGGCGAGTTCCCGTAGTCGTTGTTCGTTTCTGGCGACGAGAACCAGGTCGTAGCCGAGGGCCGCGAGGCGGTGGGCGAAGCCCTGCCCGATGCCGGACGTCGGTCCGGTGATCATCGCGACGGGGCGGTGTACGCCGGGCAGGCGCAGAGGACTATCGGTCATCGCAGATCGATTCCGGTCGAGGAGGGTGCCGCGACGACTACCGCGGCAGGCGGATCACTTCGGTACGGGGCCCTGGTACGGGCGGAAACCCGGGTGGAACGGCCCGCCCGGCCGACCCGGTTCAGCGTCGTCGAGTGGTGGCTCGGTGCGGGGACGCGGCTCGGGGACCACGGCCAGCGACGGGCGCTTGGGCGGTTCGCCGAGCGGACGGCGTCCAGGTGCGGGCTGGTCTTCGAATTCGGGGTCGTCGAGATCGGGGTCGTAATCGGCGGGCAGCGCGGGGGCACGTCCGCCGATCGGGGCGCGATCGTCGCGGGGTCGGCCGCCGGCGTAGGAGTCGTCGTCCGGACGGGCGGCAGCGCCGCGCGCGGGCTGGCGCTCGGCGTCGTCGATGCCGGCCGCGGCGCCACGACTGTCATAGGGCTTGTCGGTCTCGGGCAGGCGTGCCGCCGCGCCTCGGGTGGCGTAGGGCTCGTCGTCGGCCTCGAGTTCGTCGGGGCCGGGGAAGCGGGCGCGGCCACGCTCTTCGGCGTCGGCGAATTCGTCACGATCCGAAGCGAATTCGCGCTCGTCGTCGTCTTCGTCGTACTCGGGCCGGAAGCCCGGCGCCAGATTCGCGCTGGAGCGCGGACGGTTGAATTCGTTGGGCTCGGCCACCGGCGGCAGCACGTGCAGCAGGCCGGACAGACGAAGCACCACGTCGATCGCGGTCTCCCAGTCCTTGGATCCGCTGCCGACGGGCAGCATGCCGAGGGTCCAGTTGCCCTCACTCCACAGCATCTGCACGGTGTCGGACAGCGACTCGATGAAGCCCACCATCCGCTGATCTACCGCGTGGCGCGCGATCTCCGGATCGGTGGCGAACACGACCCGGTCGCCGATGGCGCCGAGCAGTTCCAGATCGTGGTCCTTCGGCGGCGCGGCGGTCTTGAGCCGCATGTCGACGTCGATCTCGGAGCCGATCTGGCGGCGCACGGCCACCAGGGTCGCCGCGTCCTCCAGGTCGAAGAGCACGAACTTCTCGCCCTTGCGAATACCGGAGACCACATCGACCGCCGAGAGGTAGCCGAGCTTGGCCAGCGCGCCACGACGCCACGTCGAGGCGAGGGCGGGCTCCACCGACACGTAGGTGTAGCCCTGGGACTTCGCCCACACCTGTCTCGCGTGTCCGGTGCGCTGCCGCTGGACCCGATCGAAATACAGCAGAACTACCGCACCCACGAGTGCGATCGCTGCTAACCCGAACCACATAGCCGTCATCGTCGCCTAGCCTATCCAGCCGTCGCCGTGATTGCCCGGTAGCACCGGGGATTCGACGCGCGGGTCGCTCATCGGGGGCCGCCCGGCAACGCCGTACTGATGATGATCTTGGCGTGGATCGACCCATCTGGGTTCTTGTCGCCCTGCACCATAACCATGTCGCCGACGGGAAGTTCGCTCGCCTTCGTACTGGTCAGCGAGATCACCTGGGTGGCATCGTCGATCAGCACCCGGACGTCGGATCCGCCGAGGGTGCTCATGGTGATCTCGGTGCCGGTATTGGCGGTGATGCTGCCCATGGTGGCGCCGAGATCTTCGCCGCCGCCGAGGCCGGGTAAACCGGGGAGTCCGCTCGTGCTCGGCGGCGCGCCCGGCGTGGTCTGTTTCAACGTCGGCGGGGCGAACGGTTGCGTGGACGTCGGTGCCGAAGCGGTGTTGTCGTTCGAGCCGTTGCCGCTCAGCACGAGCCCGGCCAGCACCCCACCGACCGCGATCAACGCCAGCACGCCCAAGCCGAGGGCGATCCACAAACCGGTGTGGCGTTTGGGCGGTTCTTCCTGGTCACCATCCTGCGGACGCGGTGGATAACCCGGTGGCGGCCCGGCGGGATAGCCCTGGTCGTACCCGGGCGGCGGCGCCTGGTAGCCCTGGTCGTAGCCGGGCGGCGCCTGCTGCGGCGGGGGTTGAGCCGCGGGGTAACCACTTTCGTAGGGACCCCATTGCGCGTCGTGCGGCGGCAACGCCTGCGTCGGGTTCGACGGTTGCCCCCACTCGTCGAACGAGTTGCCCTTGTACGGCGTGGTCGAGTCGGAGCCCGGCGAACCCAGCCGTTCGGTCGGCGAATCCTCCGGGCGTTGCCCCCACGGATCGTTCGGGTTCGTCATGGGCTCCAGGGTAGGACAGCCCGGCGCGTTTGGGAGGTCCCTACGCACCGGGCTGTGGACAAATCACGAGCTGTGGACAACTTCGCGTTCGACGACGAGCTTGTCGGTGGCGTCGTCCACACTCACTTTGACGGTGTCACCGTCGGCGACCGAACCGGAGAGGAGTTCCTTGGCCAGGCTGTCGCCGATGGCCTGTTGGATCAGCCTGCGCAGCGGTCGCGCGCCGTAGGCCGGGTCGTAGCCGCGCACTGCGAGCCACTGCTTGGCCTCCTCGGTGACATCGAGAGTCAACCTGCGCTGCGAGAGCCGTTTCTGCAGCTGACGCAGGTTGATGTCGACGATCGATTCCAGCTGCTTCGCGTCGAGCGCGTGGAACATCACCACATCGTCGAGCCGGTTGATGAACTCCGGCTTGAACGCGCGGCGTACCGCCTCCATCACCTGATCGCGGTCGCCGCCGGCGCCGAGATTGGAGGTGAGGATGAGGATCGTGTTGCGGAAGTCGACCGTGCGACCCTGGCTGTCGGTGAGCCTGCCTTCGTCGAGAACTTGCAGCAAAATGTCGAAGACGTCCGGGTGCGCCTTCTCGATCTCGTCGAACAGCACCACCGAGTACGGCCGCCTACGCACCGCTTCGGTGAGCTGGCCGCCCTGGTCGTAGCCGACGTATCCGGGCGGCGCGCCGACGAGGCGGGCCACCGAGTGCTTCTCGCTGTACTCGCTCATGTCGATACGCACCATGGCGCGCTCGTCGGCGAACAGGAAGTCCGCCAGCGATTTCGCCAGCTCGGTCTTGCCGACGCCGGTCGGTCCGACGAACAGGAACGAGCCCGTCGGCCGGTTCGGATCGGCGACACCGGCACGCGCCCTGCGCACCGCGTCGGAGACCGCCTGCACCGCCTCTTCCTGCCCGACGACGCGCCCCGCTACCTCGGTTTCCATCCGCAGCAGCTTGGCGGTCTCGCCTTCGAGCATCCGGCCGACCGGCACCCCGGTCCACGCCGAGACGACATCGGCGATGTCGTCGGGAGTCACCTCCTCGTTGAGCATCACCTCACCGTCGGACGCTCCGGCACTGGCCTTTTCGGCGTCGGCGAGCTCCTTCTCCAGGTCGGGAATGCGCTTGTACCGCAGCTCGGCGACCTTGCCGAGATCACCGTCGCGCTCTGCCCGCTCCGACTCCCCACGCAGCGCCTCCAGCTGCTCCTTGAGCCCACGCGCCGAATCGAGGGCGTTCTTCTCGTTCTGCCAGCGGGTGGTGAGCTGGCTGAGCTTCTCGCGGTCGTCGGCCAATTCCTGACGCAGCTTCTCCAGCCGCTGCTTCGACGCGGCGTCGGTCTCCTTCTCGAGCGCCACCTCTTCGATCTCGAGGCGCCGCACCGCCCGCTCGATCTCGTCGATCTCGACGGGACGCGAGTCGATTTCCATCCGCAGGCGCGACGCCGATTCGTCGATCAGGTCGATCGCCTTGTCGGGCAGGAATCGCGAGGTGATGTAGCGGTCCGACAGCGTCGCGGCCGCCACCAGCGCCGAATCGGTGATCCGAACGCCGTGGTGCACCTCGTAGCGTTCCTTGATGCCGCGCAGGATGCCGATCGTGTCGGCCACCGACGGCTCGCCGACCAGCACCTGCTGGAATCGCCGTTCGAGCGCCGCGTCCTTCTCGATGTACTTGCGGTACTCGTCGAGGGTGGTCGCGCCGACCAGGCGCAGCTCGCCGCGGGCCAGCAGAGGCTTGATCATGTTGCCCGCGTCCATCGCCGAGTCGCCGGTCCCGCCCGCGCCGACGATGGTGTGCAGCTCGTCGATGAAGGTGATGATCTCGCCCGCGCTGTTCTTGATGTCGTCGAGCACGGCCTTGAGCCGCTCCTCGAATTCACCGCGATACTTCGCGCCCGCCACCATCGCACCGAGGTCGAGGGAGACAACTTTCTTGTTGCGCAACGACTCCGGCACATCGCCTTCGATGATGCGTCGCGCCAGACCTTCGACGATGGCGGTCTTACCGACGCCGGGTTCACCGATGAGCACGGGGTTGTTCTTGGTGCGCCTGCTCAGCACCTGCACCACGCGCCGAATCTCGGTGTCGCGCCCGATCACCGGGTCGAGTTTGCCCGCGCGGGCCAGGTCGGTGAGATCTGTGGAGTACTTCTCCAGTGCCTGGTAGCTGGCTTCCGGATCGGCGCTGGTGACCCGGCCGCTGCCGCCGCGGACAGCGGTGAACGCGTCGCGCAGGGCCTCCGGGGTGGCGCCGTGCTTGCGCAACAGCTGAGCGACATCAGAAGCGCCTTCAGCCAACCCGACCAGCAGGTTCTCGGTGGAGACGAACTCGTCGCCGAGCTCGGTGGCGAGCTGCTGGGCGGCGGTCATCGCGGCCAGTACCTCACGGCCAAGCTGTGGTTTGGTGGTGGCGCCGGTGGCAGACGGCAGACGGTCGACGAGGGCACCTGCCTCACGTTCGACTGTCGCCGGATCGACTCCGATGGCCTTGAGCAACGGTGCGGCGATGCCGTCGGTTTGATCCAGCAACGCCACCAGCAAGTGTGCCGGACGGATCTCCGGATTGCCCGCCGCCGCGGCGGCCTGAAGGGCGGCGGTGAAGGCCGCCTGCGTCTTGGTGGTGGGATTGAACGAGTCCACGAATCTCCCTTGTGTGTGTCCGATATCGACTAGTTCAACGCTCACAAAGTTGAGTCTGTTCCGCTCAACTCTAAAAACTTTCAGTGGACTTCGGGTCCGCGCTTCACGCTACGCTGCGACACCACCGAAGACGACCAATCACTGCATGTCGGACGGCTATCCGCCTAGGATTGCGATGCCCGGCTCACCCCCGATGCGAGGAGTTCACCCCCATGCGCGCGATCGTGGTTCAGAAGTTCGGCGCCACACCCGAGCTCGCCGATGTACCGGTCCCCGCCGCGGGGCCCGGTGAGGTTCAAGTGGCGCTCGACGCGGCCGGGGTCAACCCGTTCGACCTGAAGATGGCCGACGGCATCCTGGAGGGCAAGATGCCCACCGACTTCCCGATGATCCTCGGCGTCGACGGCGCGGGCACCGTCTCGGCGATCGGCGCCGGCGTCACCAAGTTCGAGGTCGGCGACAAAGTGGTCGGCAAATTCCTGACCGCGCCTGCGGGACACGGCAGCTGGGCGCAGTACGCCACGGTCCCCGAGGACGCGACCCTTGTCCCGATTCCCGACGGCGTCACCACGGTGGCAGCGGCGGCGCTGCCGGTCGCCGGCGTGACAGCCCAGGACCTGGTCGACGCCGCGCATATCCAACCCGGCCAATCGGTGCTGATCGTCGGCGCGACGGGCGGTGTCGGGTCGTTTCTCGTTCAGCTGGCCAATATCGCGGGCGCCCATGTCATCGCGACCGCCCGAGGCGATGCCGCCGACCAGGTCGCGCGCCTCGGCGCCGCCGAAACCGTCGACTACACCCAGGCCCGCCCCGCCGACCCGAATTTCGTCGACCCGGACCCGGCCTCCCGCCAGGACTCGAACGTCACTGACGCCGTCCGCTTCACCCACCCCGACGGCATCGACGTCCTGTTCGACTTGATCAGCTCAGCAGGCGATTTCGCCTCCCACGCCACCCTCGTCCGCCGCGGCGGACACGCCTACTCGACGACCTGGGCGGCCGACGAAGCCGGCCTGCGCGACCGCGAGATCACCGGAGGGAACTTCGAATCCAAAGGCCGCTCACCGGAATTGAGCCGACTGCTGTCCCGGGTCGCCGCTGGTGATGTGGTCGTTCCGGTGCAGATAACGGTGCCGCTGGAGGCTGCTCCCGCCGTGCTCGGCCAGGGCAGCGCACGCGGAAAGACCGTCCTCGCCATCTGATTCGCGGCGCATCGCAGCTTGGGGCTGCCCCTCCGCGATGCCGGACGAGCGCTCACCGTCAGTTGGGGCGGTAGGTGCCGGTGCGGGCCTTGGTGGCTGTGGTGGTGAGGATGGTGGCGAGGGTGGTTTTGATTCGGGTGGGGGTGGTGGGTTTGGCTATGAAGGTGGTTTCGCCGTAGAAGACGTAGCGGCCGTCGCCGGGGATGTCGTGGAGTTGGAAGTCGTCTCGGCCCTCGGTGTGGCGGTTGTCGACGCTGCCGTGGGCGTAGACGCCGATGTGAGTGAGGGTGGTGGTGGGTTTCGCCAGGAAGGATTCGAGTTGTTCTCGGGGGGTGGGGTTCCAGCGGTCGCGGATGTCGGGGCGGGGGGCCGCGAGTTCTGCTGCGGTGACTCGGATTTCGCGGCCTTTGCCGGGGGCGACCTTGGGGAGGGTGGAGAGGACGGCGGCGGCCAAGGCATCCGGGTCGAACAGGTGGAGGGTGATGTCGCCGGGGTTGGTCTCGTCGCCGGGGGCTTGGACGGCGAGGGAGGCGTAGGTGTCGCGGGCGCCGCCGTGGGCTCGGATCGTTTTGACGCCCTTGGACGCGCCCGCGACTTCGACGCGGGCGTGCGGGGCGAGCAGGGCGGCCATGGCGCGGTCGAGATCGCTGTCGAATTCGGCCATCAGGTTCTCGGCGGCCTTGCTGCGCAGGCGCAGGACCTCGGCCTGGGTTTCGACGTCGGTGTGGCGGTGATGCAGGGGGTACGGGAGGACATCGCGGCCCGCGGCTTCCCACAGGGTGCGGAAATCTAACGCGGTAAAAAGCCAGGTACGCACGGGAGATCTACTCTGTTCCATCAGGATTGGCGACTAGTCGGCGCCGATGACGGGCGGGACCATCTTGGGCAGGGTGTCCAGACCGGTGAGTTCGTCACCGTGTTCCTGAGTGATGAGGTAGTCGGGGATGCCCTTGGTCGATTCGTCGTCCTTACCGCCGCCCTTGCCCGCGCCGGGGCTCATCATGCCGGGCGTGCCGGAACGGCTCGCTGTGCCGGTGCCGCGGCCTGCGGTGGTGCCGGCAGCCGTCGGATTTCCTGGTACCGCACCGCCGGGAGAGCCTGCGCCCGGTGTGCCCGCGCCCGGGGACCCGCCGCCGGGAGAGCCTGCGCCACTGGGTGATCCGGAAGGTGAGCCCGAGCCGGGGATAGTTGAGCTCGGGGTGGTCGAGGCGGGGGTCGTTGAACCTTGCTCCGTCGACTGAGGAGTGGTCGATTCGGGGGTGGTCGAATCGCTTGTCGAGTCGTCGGTGTCCTCGGTGTCGTCCGGGTCAGTGGCGGGAGTGGTCGACGCCGGTGTGGTGGTCGGAGTCGTCGTGGGCTGAGTGGTGGACTGGGTTGTCGAGCCCTGGGTAGTGGATTGTGTTGTGCTGCCCGTTATCTCAGGTTCGCCGCCGCCGTTTTCGATGGTCTTCGGGACGGGGATCACCGGGACCTTGGTGTCGGACTCGTAGACCACTGGGGCGTAGACGGTTTGGAGAATACGTACGGCTTCGATGCGCGCGTTCTCCTGCGCGACATCGTCATCGCGCCACCCCCGGCCGGTGAGCAGGGCGCCGACGTTGTCGAGGCCGCTGCGGTGCTCGGGCTCGTGTGGGACGAGACGTTTCGTAGGCTCCAGGCCGGTGCGGAGTTCGTCCAGTTTTGTGGCGGTGAGCGCGGCCGCGGTCGTGACCTTTTTGCCCGTGGCGTCATAAGCCGCGACGGTTTGCGCGGCTGCGTTCGCCGCGGAACCCGTCCAGACGTCCGGGGCCATGCCGCGGGCTATCTGCTTGCGGAACTCGTCGAGGGAAGTGCTGTTGCGAGCGGATATTTCGTTCCACGCGCCGATCAGACTGTTGACGGCGTCGAGGTCGATCTTGTCGACCTTGGCACGCAGTTCCGCGACAGTTCCCGGGAAACCATCGTTCCTCGCCACGGTGGCGGGGCGGTACTCACCGTCGAAGCCGAGGTCGCCCGCCTTCTTTCGGTTGCTGTCTCGCTGAGTGTTGTACTTGTTCTGGATATCCGCGATTTCGGAGCTGTCGAGTTCGCCGTCGTCGCCGGAGAACGGGGACATGACGAAGTCGCGGAGGTTGCCGAACAGGTCGATGCCGCTGATGCTCTGCATGCCGGTCATGTCAGCTCACCTGCTCGGTGATGTAGTCGAGGGCGTTGGCGTTCTCGATGTCTTTGCCCGCGATGCGTTTGAAGGAGATCGCGAAGACTTCGCGGAGCTCTTTCACGGCTTCGATGTCTTTCAGGATGACGTTATCGATCGAGTTCTCGTCGCCGGTCGCCTGCAAGAGGAATTTCTTCTCGAGGTCCTTGCCGATCTGGAAATCACCGAACCCGCTGACCGCCTGCGCTCGGCGGGTGGCGCCGCGGAGCGAATCGAGGTCCGCGATCCGCTTATCGCAGGCCTTGTACATGTGGTAGGCCGCATCCTCGCTGTTCAGATAGACCTCACCCGAGCGGACCTGCCCCAGCAGTTGCGTATACGGCGACGTTCCAGTCATTTTGTGCCTCCCCGGTCACTTCGGAAATGTCGGCGCGAGCGTCTCCCCAACCCGCGCCAGAGATACGCAAGGGTCAGTCAACCCGTCGAGGCTCGCGCGGTTCAGAACCTGTAGTTGGACCACGCCCTGACCCGCAGGGAACACCACGTCGCAATCGAGCTGCTTCGATGCGCCCTCAACCCGGAACTCCCGTCCGGGCCGCCCCGCGATCGTGACGTCACGAAAGTCGACGTTGCCTGGCTTCGTTTCGAACTCATCTGCGGTCTTAGCGGTCGAATAGACGGTGATGGCGAAGGTGCGCCCTTCCCATCCACAGATCTCCCACCCCGACTGCGGAACCCCCGCGACACCCTTCTCCTCCGTAGCCGGATCCACCCCCGCCGCCGTCAACGCAGCATCGGAAATCTCCGTGCACGGATTCCACAACACCGGCTTGGCCGTGGTCGTCGCCCCCTTCGACGTCGACTCCCCCGAGTCACACCCCACCAACCCGACAACCGCCAACCCGGCGATCACCAACGCCGTACCTGCGCGTTTCATCCCCACCCCTTCTGGCCGAGCACTGCCTTGACCAGGGACATTAGCACGGTCAACCGACCAGAGTCGGGGCCGCGTAGGTTGTCTGAGCATGAGCGAACTTCGACTTTCGGCGCCCTTCGACGGGCGTGATCCCGAGGGCAAACCGGTGGTGAACCGGTCGGCGGTGGACTCCGACATCCAAGATCGGGTGCTGTCCTATCTCGAGCACGCGCCGGTGATTCTGAGCGCCCGCAGCCACGACGCCGACGAGTTCGACCCCACCCAGCGCGACGTGCCGTTGAACTTCCACACCGACGGCGCGTTCGTCTGGCCGGGCGCTGTCCCCTACTACCTGCGCAAGTACGGGCTGCCGCCGGAGGCCGCGTTGGTCCAGCACATCGTGGGCAAGGGGTTCGACATAGGGGAGGTCGACGAAGAGGCGCGACAGGCGGCCATGCAGAAGGTCACCGGCTGACCCGGACTCAGCGCAAGCTGTGAGACAAGGCTTGCACGCCCGGGCCGTGCAGGTTCACCACGGCGACGGATCTGCCGGTCATCGCCAGCAGGAGGTCGAGGATGGGGCCGTGTACCGGAGTGCCCGCGCCCGTTGACCATTCGATGTCGTCGGCGGCGAGGTGCAGGCCGCGCAGGTGACGTTTCGCCCAGAAGGGCCAGCCCATCGTCCACACCCGTTGCGCGGCAACGGCGGCCGCGCGTGGGGTCACCTCGATGGTGCGGCCGAGTGGGCGGGCGATGTCCTGGGCGTGGACGATCACGTCGAAGAAGATGTTGCGGTAGTTGGTCACGGCGGGCAATCGGCGCGATGCCGCGTGCGCGCGGATCTCGCCGGCCAGATCGGGGCGATCCGAATAGCGGACCGCGGCATCGTGATTCATTCGATGGAAGCGGCCGCCCGCGCGGATTCCCATCCGGATCATCGCGGCCGGGCCGGGCGGCTGCGGCGCCATCGCCAGATGCGCGGCCACATCGCGCACCCGCCAGCCCGCGCACAGTGACGGCGAATCCCATTCGGGCGGGGTGAGGTCGTCGAGTAGGTCGGCGACGGCGCGGCGCTGCTGTTCGATGACCTGCCACTGCTGCTCGCGATCCATCGTCGACCTCCGAATAATAGTCAGTGTATCTGACCAATATAGTCAGATACACTGACTGAAACAAGGAGGAAAGCGTGGACGAGCTGAACCTGGGCGTACTCCTGTTCGTCCCGTACCGCGAGATGGAGCGCCGGGTCTTCGCGGCGCTCACCGCGGGCGGTCACGCCGAACTCACCCCGGCCAAGGCCCGCCTGGTCGCGCGGATCGGTACCGACGGTTCCCGCCTCACCGACCTCGCCGCTCAGGCCCAAGTCACCAAACAGACCGCGAGCACCCTCGCCGACCAGCTGGTCCGCGCCGGCTACCTCGAGCGGGTCCCCGATCCCACCGACGGCCGCGCCCGCCTTTTTCGCCTCACCCCCACCGGCCGGTCCGCCGCCGACCTCGCCAACCGCACCGCCGATGAGGTTCAGAGCGAATGGATCTCCCATCTGGGCAAACGAGCCGCTGCGGACCTCCGGAAGACGCTCACCGCTCTCCGCGAAGTCACCGACCCTTACGCGTAGACGCGCTACCAGCTTCGATGCACAGTCGCCTTGGACCCGGTTACCAAGCTGCTCGCCGGAACGTCATCGGCGACGACCGCGCCCGCGGCGATCACCGCGTCGCGGCCGATGCTGACGCCGGGCAGGATCATCGCGCCCGCGCCGATCCACACGTTGTCCGCCACGTCGATCGGCGCGCCGGTGAGGAATCGCCGCCGTTCCTCCGGATCGACGGGATGGCCCATGGTGATGAAGGTGGCCTTCGGGCCGACCATCACGCCCCGACCCAACCGGATTCCGGCGTAGTCGAGAAATGTGCAGCCCTGATTGATGAACACGCGCTCGGCCAGGTCCAGGTTCAGGCCGTGATCGGTATAGAAGGGCGGATAGATCGTGAGACCCGCGGGCAGCGGACGGCCGAGGATCTCCTCGAGCAGCGCCGCCTTCCCCGGCTCGTCGTCGAAGGGCACTGCATTGAGCCGGGACGTCAACGCGGTGACCTGCAGAACCCGCTCGTGCATCGCCGTGAACTCGGCCCCGAGAACCCGTTCACCCCTGGACAGAAGTTCGGGATCGTGAATCTCCATGAAGCTGTCGCTCGCCATCCCCCGATTCTCACGCACCCCGCGCGCACCACCCGCAAGATCACCGACGCGTATCGATGATGGGGAGATCGTGCTGATCGGAGACGTGGGGTTTACGATCCGTGCGGCTGGGAACGGGCGTGACGAGCATCCCTGCACCGAGACGACGGTTTCGGGGGATACTGGGGAGGGCGTCACCGACGGGTGAGCCACATTGTGGCAATTGCAGAGAAACGGAGCTTGACGACGTGGATGCGCGTTCGCTTGCGCTGGTCCGCGCCGATTTCCGCGGGGTGGCCGAGACACCCGGTGGGTCCGAGCGGCTGATCAGCGCTTTCTACGGCCACCTGTTCGCGCAGGACCCGAGGTTGCGTGAGCTGTTTCCGCCTGCCATGGACATGCAGGCCAAGCGGATCACGACGGCGGTGCAGTTCGTCCTCGACCATCTCGAGGACTTCGAACGCGCCCAACGCTTCCTCGAGCAACTTGCCCGCGACCATCGCAAATACGGGGTCGAGGCCGACCACTACGACCTGGCCGGACGCGCGCTGCTCGCCGCGCTGCGCACCTTCCACGGCAACCGCTGGACCAGAGAGCTCGACGAGGGCTGGCGTGACATCACGCTGCTGATCTCGGCGTCGATGGCGATCGGCGCCAACGAGGACACCTCGCAGCCGTACTGGGACGCGACCGTGGTGGGGCATCGGCGGGTGCTCGACGATCTGGCGATCGTGCGGTTACAGGCCGACGGGCCCATTCCGTTCAAGGCCGGACAGTTCGTGCCGGTCGCGGTGCCGCAGCGGCCGAATATGTGGCGATACTTCTCCCCCGCCATCCCCGCCAACCCGTATGGCGAGATCGAATTCCATGTGCGGCGGATCAGTGGCGGCTGGGTGAGTCCGGCGATCGTCAACGACACCAAGGTCGGGGACCGCTGGAAGATCGCCGGGCCGCTCGGCGGGCTGCACGTGGACCGGGAGTCGGGGCGCGATGTGCTGATGATCGGCTCCGGCACGGGGATCGCTCCGTTGCGAGCGCAGCTGATCGAGATGAGCCAGCGGGGGATCAATCCGCGCGTGCACTTCTTCATCGGCGGGCGCTATCCCGGCGACCTCTACGACGTGGACAACATGTGGCAGCTCTCGCAGTCCAATCCGTGGTTGACCGTGGTGCCGGTGTGCGAGGAACACACCAATCCCTGGTGGTATCCCCAGGATTCGGGCCAGACGCCGATGGGCATGCCGCGTCGGCTGGTCGGTAATCTGGGAGCGGTGGTGACCAGCTTCGGCGCGTGGTCGGACCGCCAGATCCAGATCGCGGGATCGCCGACGATGATCGCCAACACTCGCTACGCGCTCCAGCGGGCCGGTACACCGAGTGAGATCATCGCCGCCGATCCTGTCTGAACCCGTCCGCGACATCGCGAAAGAGGCTGATGAGCAACGCTTTTCCTGACCCCGCATGGACGGCTACCGTCGTCGGCCACCACCGGCTGCGCCACGACCTCGCCGTGATCCGGCTGATCGGCGATTTCGTGCCGTTCGAGCCGGGCGGTTCGGTAGAGGTCGAGGTGCCGCAGCATCCCGGGGTGCGACGGAGGTTCTCGCCCGCGCTGCCGCCCTCGCTGGACGGCAAGCTCGAGTTCCATGTGCGGACCGTGCCCGGTGGGTGGTGTTCGAGTTCTATCGTCGCCGACACCAAACCCGGTGATCAGTGGCGAATCAATGCTCCCCATGGGGTTTTCGCCGTCGATCCCGATGCTGTCGAGGTGGTGATGATCGCCGGCGGTACCGGGCTGGCGCCGATGCGCTCCCAGATCCTGGACCTGGCTCGCCGTGACACTCCGCCGCGCACCTACCTGTTCTTCGGTGGCCGCTCGCCTCGCGACCTCTACGCCAACGACATGCTGTTCCTGCTGTCGGGCGAATTGCCTTGGCTATCGGTCATTCCGGTTGTCGAAACCCCGGACGATCCCGCGGTGCACGATGAATGGCACGAGCAGACCCGCTCCGACGTGGGCTTCGGGCCGCAAGAAATGCTCCACGGCACCCTCGCCGACGTCGCCGCCGCCCACGGACCCTTCACCAAGAACCAAGTCCTGGTCTGTGGCTCACCCGCGATGGTGCGCACCACCGTCGACCGCCTGATCGAAACAGGCACTCCCCCGGCGAACATCATCTCCGAAGGCGCCTGACATCGCGGGGCCGGTTTCGCGACCGGCCCTCGGATCTCAGAACAAGGGGTCGTGGCGGATCGATTGGGCTTGGGTGCCTGCTGCCATGAGGCGGAACTTGGTGGTTTGGACCATTGATGGGGAGCCGACGATCTGGACGTCGCGGTCTGCCCAGGGTCCGTAGCTGGCCACCACCTTGCCGATTTGGCCGGTCATACGGGGCTCGAGGCCGGGGAGTTCGGGGTGGGGTTCGCCGGAATCGAAGTACCACCACGGGTTTTCGTCACTTTCGGTGACGGGAGTGACGGTGAGCCATTTGTTGGCGATGGCGAGTTGGCTCAGGACCTGGAGGTCATAGAGGTCGCAGGGGTGGTGGCCGCCGACGAACAGGTGGACCTTCGGGTTCACTCGGCGCTGAGCCATCGACATGATCTGCGCGCGCAGGGGGGCGATGCCGGTGCCGCAGCCGACCATGAGCATCTTGCGTTTGGTGTTGCGTGGCACGCCGAGGCCGCCGAGGGGGGAGCCGAGCGCCCACTGATCGCCGACGGCGGTGTGCGCGACCATGGCCGGGCTGACCCAGCCGCCGAGCACCCCGCGAATGTGGAACTCGATCTCGCCGTTGGGGTTGGCCGGGTTCGCGGGCGAGAGATAGCGCCACATCCGCGGCCGCGAGGGGATCTGCACGCTGAGATACTGACCGGCGGCGTACTGCATCGGCACGTCGAGCTGGACCCGAACGATCGAGAGATTGCGCAGCACCTCGCGATGTTCGACGACGGTGCCCGTCCAGGTAGCCGGGGTGGACTCCTTGTCGGCCGCGCTGATCATGGCGCCGCTGATGGTGGCCAGGCCCTCGTCCCACGCGGTGGCGACCTCATCGGTCCACATCTCCGCACCGGCGAACAGCCGCATGGCCGACTTCAGCGAGTTGGCCACGGCCACATAGTGAGCCGGTTGCACGCCGTACTTACGGTGGTCGCGCCCGAGCTGGGCCAGGAACGGCAGCAGCTTGTCGGGCTCCTCCAGGCGGTCGAGGGCGTAGGAGATCGCCGTGACCAGACGGTCGCGCTGGGAATCCATGGCAGCCGGGAAGTAGTCTCGGACACCGGGGTAGTCCGTGAAGAGGATCGAGTAGAACGACCTCGACAGCTTCTCGGGTCCACCTTCTTCCGCAGCAACCGCCTTGAACGTAGTACGGATCAAAGCGACAGTCCGCGAATCCATATGTGTCACAACCTCGTTTCGCCATCGAACGCTAGCCGCGCCGGCGAGTGACGGGCTGGGAGGACACTCGTCAGCAGCCGATGCGAGAAGTCTAGGCGAGGTTTGCCAGCTTAGGAATCGTACTCTTAAACATCACGCATGTAATTCATGAAATACCAGGCGGTTCCCAGCAGTTTCCCATGAAAAAATACCCAGGGCCCGTTAATTGAGGGTGAACACTTGCTCACGATTCCTCAAAGTACCCGGCATTCCACACAATTGGAGACCAACGTGCCTGGTAGAGCGACCCTTCCGCTACGACGACGGCATGTCGTAAGCCGACGCGCCGAGCCATGACACGCGGGGTAGGCACACCGGAGTGGCTGGTCGAGGACGGCGAATCGCCTTCCGATTGAGCCGAATTCAGCATCCCATCAGCAAACTTTTGGACGTCCACGGTGATAAATCCCCACCTCAGCGCGCCGCAACGCTACTTCCGATCAGCAGGATCATGAATAAGTGGGTTGCTGGAGAGTCACCAGCCGGTCGCCGGGGGTTGACCGGAGACCGGCGAGCCCCCGGCTCGCCTCCACCGCAGCGGAGGGGCGAACCGGAGGCTCGTCGGATCGAAGACGGCTCAGCGACGATGCCGTGGCTGCCACACCACGAGCGCGGTACTGCGCGCCGGCGGCGACAGATCGGGCCGGTAGCCCGCCCGCAACCGCTCCATCTCCGCGCTCATCTCCTCGACGCGCTGCTGCAACGCCTCCACCTGATTGGTGAGCTCGATGATGCGCTTGATGCCGGCGAGGTTGACGCCCTCGTCCTGCGACAGGCGCTGCACTTCGCGCAGCACCTCGACATCGCGGGCCGAATAACGGCGTCCGCCACCCGATGTCCGTTGCGGGGTGACCAAACCCAGCCGGTCGTAGGTACGCAACGTCTGCGCGTGCATCCCCGCCAGTTGAGCCGCCACCGAGATCATGAAGAACTCGGCACGCGAGGTCGCACCCGAAACAGACTTCGGATCCGGGCTATCCGCGCCTCTTCCTACGCCCTCCGTGGTCACGCTGCGCTACCTCCTCCGGACGCTGAGCTCGATGTGCGGGGGCATCAAGCACCCGCCCATCCCGCACGCGGTTCGAAGCCACTGGCCTTCTCCGCCTCCTGATACCGCTTGAGCGCATCGGTGGCGTCGGAGTCGAGCGATTGCGGTACCGCGACCTTCACCGTGACCAGCAGGTCACCGGCGCCGCCCGCCGCACCACGCTTGGGCACGCCACGACCACGAACTCGCAGGATACGCCCGTCGGCGGTGCCCGGGGGCACCTTCACGCCGACCCGGCCGTCGAGCGTCGGTACCGAAACTGTTGTCCCCAGTACCAATTCGCTGTAGCTCACCGGGAGCACCAGGGTGAGGTCGTCGCCCTGGCGGCCGAAGACCTTGTCCTGGCTGACATGCACGGTGACATACAGATCGCCCGAAGGCGCACCGCGCAGACCCGCCTCGCCCTGACCGGCCAGCCGAATCTTCTGACCATCGCTGACGCCCGGAGGAATCCGGACGGTGATGGTGCGGGTGCGGTTCTGGATACCGGTGCCCGAGCAGTCGGTGCACGGGTCGTCGATGATCGACCCGGTGCCGCGGCAGTCGTCGCAGGGCTCGCTGAAACCGAACGCGCCCTGATTACGGCTGACCACGCCCGCGCCGTTGCAGTGCGGGCACACGCGCGGGCTGGTGCCCGGCTTGGCGCCGCTGCCGTGGCAGGTGGTGCACGGCGAGGGACTGGTCATCCGCAGCGGAACGGTGACGCCCTGGGCGGCCTCGCGGAAACCCAGCGTCGTCTCGGTCTCCACATCGGAGCCGCGACGCGGACGAGCCGCCGCCCGGCCGCCGCCGCCACCCCGGTTGAACAGCCCGCCCAGCAGATCGCCGAGCCCGCCGTCGCCCGCGGCGCCGGTGCCACCGGCCTGACCGAAGATGTCGCCGATGTTGAAGTCCTGCGAGAAGCCGCCGCCGGCACCGGGATTGAACCCGCCGCCGCCGTAGGCTCGTCCGCCACCGCCGCCGCCGGCGAACATGCGCCGCGTCTCGTCGTACTCCTTGCGCTTGGCAGGATCCGACAGCACCGCGTTGGCTTCGCTCACGGTCTTGAACCGCTCCTCGGCCTTGGTGTCACCCGGGTTGGAATCCGGGTGCAGGTCGCGGGCGAGCTTGCGGTAGGCCTTCTTGATCTCGTCCTGCGAGGCGCCGGAGGAGACACCCAGCTCCTTGTAGAAGTCCTTTTCGATCCACTCCCGTTGGCTCACCGGGCGTCTCCTCCTTTCGCGTTCTTATTGACTGTCGCCGGCATCCGGATCCGATGCCCCCGCGGTCTCGGCATCGGTTACCCCGACCAGCGCGTGCCGAAGCACCCGGTCGCCGAACCGATAGCCCTTGCGCATGACGATGCCGATCACCGGGTCGGCGCCCGAACCCTCGTGCTGCACTGCCTCGTGCAGCGTGGGGTCGAACGGGTCACCGGTGGAACCGAATTCGACGAGACCTTGCTTGGTGAGCGCGGTCTCGAGCTTGTCGGCGACGGACTTCAGTGGGCCGGAATCGAGGTCGCCGTGCGCCCTCGCCCGATCCAGATCGTCCAGCACCGCGAGCAATTCGGTGACCACCGAGGCCTTGGCGGCATCGATGTTGGCCTGACGGTCGCGCTCGACGCGGCGGCGGTAGTTCGCGTATTCCGCGGTCAACCGCTGCAGGTCGGCGGTGCGCTCGGCCAGCTCGTCGTTCTCCGGCTCGACAACGTCGGCGTCGAGGGCGGAGTCCGCCGTGGCGGCCTCCGCGTTCTCGTCGGCGGTGTCTTCCAGAATGTCGTCGACCAACTCCTGCTCCGAGGAGTTCGCCTCGGTCACTTCTTGTCCGTGTCGACCGGCTCGTCCACGACCTCCGCGTCGACGACCTGATCGTCATCGGCCTGGCTTGGGCCCGCACCGTTGCCGGACTGCGCGTCGGCGGCGGCGGAGGCCTCGTAGATCGCCTGGCCGAGGGCCTGCGACTCGGTGGCCAGCTTCTCCACGGCCGACTTCACCGCGGAGATATCGGTGCCCTCGAGTGCCTGCTTGGCCTCGGCGACCGCGTTCTCCACCTTCGCCAGCTGATCGGCGGAGACCTGTGCGCCACCCTCGCTCAGCTTCTGCTCGTTGATGAACTTCTCGGTCTGGTGCACCAGCGACTCGGCCTGGTTGCGGGTCTCGGCCTCTTCACGGCGCGCCTTGTCGTCGGCGGCGTGCGCCTCGGCGTCGGCGACCATGCGGTCGATCTCTTCCTTGGACAGACCGGAGCCGTCCTGGATCTTGATCTTGTTTTCCTTGCCGGTGCCCTTGTCCTTCGCGGTGACGTGCACGATGCCGTTGGCGTCGATGTCGAAGGTGACCTCGATCTGCGGCACGCCGCGCGGGGCCGGGGGCAGGCCGGTGAGCTCGAAGGAGCCAAGCAGCTTGTTGTGCGAGGCGATCTCGCGCTCACCCTGGAACACCTGGATCTGCACCGACGGCTGGTTGTCGTCAGCGGTGGTGAAGGTTTCCGAGCGCTTGGTGGGGATGGTGGTGTTGCGCTCGATGAGCTTGGTCATCACGCCACCCTTGGTCTCGATGCCCAGCGACAGCGGGGTGACATCGAGCAGCAGGACGTCCTTGACCTCGCCCTTGAGCACGCCGGCCTGCAGGGCGGCGCCGACGGCGACGACCTCGTCCGGGTTCACGCCCTTGTTGGGCTCACGGCCGCCGGTCAGTTCCTTGACCAGGTCGGACACGGCGGGCATACGGGTGGAGCCACCGACGAGCACGACGTGGTCGATATCGGCCACGTTCAGGCCCGAGTCCTTGATCACGGACTGGAACGGCGCGCGGGTGCGATCCAGCAGATCAGAGGTGATCTTCTGGAACTCCGAGCGGGTGAGCTGCTCGTCCAGGAACAGCGGGTTCTTGTCCGCGTCGACGGTGATGTAGGGCAGGTTGATCGAGGTGCTCTGACCCGAGGACAGTTCGATCTTGGCCTTCTCGGCAGCCTCACGCAGACGCTGCATGGCCATCTTGTCCTTGGTCAGGTCGATGCCCGAGGACGCCTTGAACTTGTCGACCAGCCAGGAAACGACGCGCTCGTCCCAGTCGTCGCCACCGAGGTGGTTGTCACCGGAGGTCGCGCGGACCTCGACGACGCCCTCGCCGATTTCCAGCAGCGAGACGTCGAAGGTGCCGCCGCCGAGGTCGAAGACCAGGATGGTCTGCTCTTTGTCGCCCTTGTCCAGGCCGTAAGCGAGCGCGGCCGCGGTGGGCTCGTTGACGATGCGCAGCACGTTGAGACCGGCGATCTGGCCGGCTTCCTTGGTGGCCTGACGCTGGGCGTCTTCGAAGTAGGCCGGGACGGTGATCACGGCGTCGGTGATCTCCTCGCCCAGGTAGGCCTCGGCATCGCGCTTCAGCTTCATCAGCGTGCGCGCGGAGATCTCCTGCGGCGTGTACTTCTTGTCGTCGATCTCGACGTTCCAGTCGGTGCCGATGTGGCGCTTGACCGAGCGGATGGTGCGGTCGACGTTGGTGACCGCCTGGTTCTTCGCGGGCTGACCGACGAGAACCTCGCCGTTCTTCGCGAAGGCGACGATCGAGGGGGTGGTGCGCGAGCCTTCCGAGTTCGCGACGACGACCGGCTCGCCGCCTTCGAGCACGGCGACGACGGAGTTCGTGGTCCCGAGGTCGATTCCGACCGCACGAGCCATAGTGGTTTCCTCCTGTTTGACGTTCGGTTATTGCAACGCTGAGCGTAGTGGGCTCAATCCTGCCTTCGAGATCCACCGCGAGTCAACCCGAAGTTGAGTCAGGTTCGCTCAGGTTGTTGATCGGCACAACCAGTAGCTGCGGCGATTCATTCCCGCCACCCGAAAAAAACTTCCCGCCCCCCGGCCATTCTTGCCACGAGTGCGCTCAACTGCAGCCCCCGATGCTGGATCGTGACGGTCCGGAGACGGAGTTATCGGGTGAGGCCCGGGTGGATGCCGGGACGCAAGCCGTTGCCCTCGGCGGTTCGGCGCAGGAGATCGAGGAAGACGGCGCGATCCTCGGGAGGCAGCGGCGACAGGAGTTCGGCGTCCAACTCGGCCACCCGCTGCTCGGCTTCGACCAGGAGGGCATGGGCGGCGGGCAGGAGATGAAGGGCGTGGGCACGGCGGTCGCTCGGGTGGCGACGACGCTCCACGAGGTTGCGTTTCTCCAGGTCGTCCACCAGGCCGACCATCACATTGCGATGGATCTCCAGCGCCTCGCCGAGCTCCTGCTGAGTGCGGCCGTCATGGGCGCTCAGGAGTTTCAGCATGCCGAAGTGGCGCGGCTTGATACCGAGCGGCGCCAGCAGATCGCTGAAGCGGTAGGCGGTATGGAAGCCCAGTTGGCCGAGGAGGAATCCGGCGTGGGTCGACAGCTGCGTCGGGTCGGTCACACCCCTACGATACGCCGATTAACGCACCATTCATGATTGCCCTATTGATTGATAATCACTTGAGGTGCATAGTTTGAGAGGTCTCCACTCCCTACTCGAAGAGAGACCATCGTGACTACCTCCCCCACTCCCCCCGACGCCGATCCCCGGCGCTGGATCGCCTTCGCGGTGGTCCTGGCCGCCGGCTTCATGGATCTACTCGACGTGACCATCGTGAACGTGGCCGTGCCGAGTATTCGCAACGACCTGCACGCCGAGTACTCACAGCTCGAATGGATCATCGCGGCCTACGTTCTCGCCTTCGCCGCGGTGTTGATCACCGGTGGGCGACTCGGCGACATCTACGGCCGCAAACGCGTATTCCTCACCGGCATGGCCGGTTTCACGATCGCCTCGGCGGCCTGCGGGCTGGCCACCGATCCGGCCGTGCTCATCGGCTCCCGCTTCGCCCAAGGTGCGATGGGGGCGCTGATGGTGCCGCAGATTCTGGCCATCATCCAGACGACGTTCCCGAAGGAGGAGCGAGCCAAAGCGATTGCCATCTACAGCGGCGTCGGCGGGTCGGCCTCGGCGGTGGGTCTCGCGCTCGGCGGCGTCCTGGTGCAGGCCGACCTGTTCGGGTTGGCGTGGCGGCCGATCTTCTTGGTGAACATCCCGATCGGCATCGCGGGGTTCATCGCGGCGTGGTTCGTGATGAGTGATTCGAAGTCGGCTACGCCGCCTCGACTGGATCCGGTCGGGATGGTGCTGGCGGTTTCGTCCGTACTGCTGCTGGTCTACCCGTTGACCGAGGGACGTCGACTCGACTGGCCCGCGTGGGTTTTCGTCATGATCGCCGCGGCCCTCGCGATGTTCGTCGGGTTCCTGTTCTACGAGCGTGGGCTGGCTCGGGCAGGGCGTTCGCCGCTGGTCGACCTCGGGCTCTTCCGGTCTCGGCCGTTCGCGGTCGGGGTGGGAACCTGGTTGCTGTTCTGGATCGCCATGGGCGGGTTCTTCCTGGTGTGGACGTTGTTCATGCAGGGCGGGCTCGGGTGGTCGCCGTTGCGAGCCGGGCTCACATCGGCGCTGTTCGCGGTGGGAGCCGGTGTGGGAGCGGGGCTTTCGGTCGGAGTACTGGCGGCTCGGTACGGGCGGCGGGTGTTGATGATCGGGGCACTGGTGAACGCGGCGGGGTTCGCGCTGTACGGCGCGATGGGGGTGCGGTACGGAAGCGAATTCACTTCGTGGCAGATGGCATTGCCGTTGTTGCTCACCGGCGCGGGGTTCGGGATGGTGGTGGCGCCGACGCTGGATCTGCTGCTCGGGCAGGTACCGCAGCGCGAGGCCGGGTCGGCCTCCGGACTGCTGAACACGGGGCAGCAGTTGGGAACCGCGCTGGGCGTCGCATTGGTCGGCGTGCTGTTCTTCACCGTCCTGGACCGGGATTCCGATCTCGGGGTGGCTGCCGTGACACCCGATATCCGGGCGGAACTGGCGCTAGAGGGAGTGCCGACAGAGGTCCAGGATCAGATCGTGGCCGGGTTCGCGGCGTGCGTGCACGATCGGTCGGCGGAGGATGATCCGGCCGTGACCCCTGACAGTTGTCAGTCGAATCCTGTTGGCGAATCGGCGATCTCGCGGGTACTGGCCGAGGCGGGCACCGAGGCGAACGCGGTGAACTTCGCCGAGACGTTCCGGTACACGCTGTCCTACGGCGCCGGGATGCTGCTGTTGGTATGCCTCGGGTTCTTGGCACTGCCGAAGGAGGCCAAGCTGGAACAACGCGTGCTCGATGATGACGAGCCGGAAATCGTCACTGTATGAAACAGCAAGGACGGAAACTCATGTACACAGTTGATCTGCTTGCCGTCGGGCGCGGGCGCGAAGTCGTCGATGCCGCACTCGGCTATGTGGGCGAGCTCGGATTTCGCGTCCTCGGGTCGACCACCGACGACGAGGCACTCGCGATCCTCGGGCGTGAGCGGGTTCGCATGCTGGTGATCGGGGGTGGGGTCGAACCCGACTCCCGGGAGGTCTTGACGGCTGCGGCCCAGGAGCGCGGCGCCACGGTCGTCCAGGCGGAGCGGGCCGGGCGTGGGATCGAGCAGTACCTCGCGGAGGAGGTTGTGCCGAAGCTGGGTGAGTGATCAGCCCTACCGCACGCTCGACGAGCGCGTTGCCCCGAGAATTCGGGGCAACGATAGGGGTGCGAAACAGTTCGGTCCGGCACTAGTTTCGGGGTATGCGTGCATCGATGAGCAGAGTTCAGTGGAAGCGGGCGTTCGGCGGAGTGGCTGTGGTCGCCGCCTTGGCCGGGGGCGGGATGGTCTCGGCCGGGGGAAGCGCCGTGGCCGACAGCGGGGTCGCCATCGCCGATGATGGGTGCACGTTCTCCTCGGTCGGGGGGTCGTGCAGCGATCCGGGGCCGGTGGGGAATGCGTTGATCGCGGTTCGGGAGTTCGCCAAGAGCTTGGGGTACGGGACCGGAAGTTCTTCGGGGACTGCCTACTTCATCTGAGCGGCTCGTGATCCGCGGCGTTCACCGGGGAAGTTCGGCCAGGATTCCCTCGGCGCTGCGGGCCGCGGCTCGGCAGGCGGTGGCGGTGGCCTGGTCGGCGAGGGGGTGGGCCGCTCGGGCTCGCCAGGCACGAGCGGCGGCGAAAGCCGCGGCGTGCAGGGCGTCCGGGTCCGCCTCGGCCGACAGCCCGAGGCGGAGATGCGCCGCTACCCCGACGCCGCCGAGAATGCGGTGCAGGTCGGCGAGTACCGCTGGGGGCAAAGGTAATTCGTCGGTGCGCAGGCGGCCGAGCAGTCGGAGTTCGGTGAAACCGTGGACGTCGGCGAGCCGTGCGCGCACGCGCGGGCGCAGGTCGTCGGCCTCGGTGCCGGGGTAGGCGGCCAGGATCCGGTCCAGCGTGCTCAGCGCCGAATGCGCCTTCAGTTCGTCGGCGCGCTGGCCGAATTGGACCTCCAGCACCGAACGCAGTTCGTCGATGCCGCTGCGGGCCGCCAATTCCGCTGCCAGCGAGGAAGAATCGCGAACTCCGAGGCGAATCAGCATGGTGGCCATGCGAATACCGAACAGGCCGAAGCGATCCACCAGCTGCGCGCGGAGTTCGGGAGCCACCGGCAGCGCGATGTCGGCGCGGGCGAATCGGTCTGCCGAGAGCAACGCGATCCCGAGGTCTTCCGCCGGCACCGTGGACAACGCCTCGAACGCCGCGAACTCCGGCTGCCGCAGCGTCGAAGCGGCGAACGCCAGTAGGCCCGCCACCGGAATCACCGCCTGGCACAGGCCGGTTCGTTCCAGCTCACCGGCGAACCTGGCGGCCACATCGCGAGCCGAATGCAACGCGTCGATGCGGCCGGAACCGATCTCGTCGGCGCGCGACACCACCCCGATCACACCGAGCGGGCCCGCACCACCGGCGCCCGCCCCGATCTGCTCGAGGAAACTCACATCGGTGGCGTCGAGACGGCGCAGCAGATACACGACGGCATCGGCCCCCGGCACCGAGATCGGAGCGCCGACCGCTCGCGGATCACTCCCGGTATCAGTGGGAGTGAGCAATCGTGCGGTACGCAGCGACACCTCGCGCGAGAGCGACGACGTGCCGGGGGTGTCGATGATCGTGGTCTGTGACAGCGCGGCCGAGGGCCAGCCGACCTCGAGATGGTCCACCTCGCGGGGACCGCGCGCGTCCCAGTGCAGACCGTTCAGGTCGAAGGTCAGGCCGTGTGCGCCACTTCCACGGCGCACGATCACATTCGCGCGCGAGCCGTCGGCGGCGTGCGCGGTGACCGTGGGGGTCGCGCCGTCGCGATACCAGGTGACGACGCGGGTGCACTCGGTGGCATCGGTCGGGGCGACGGCCTGGCCCACCAGCGCGTTCAGCAACGTCGACTTGCCCGCCTTGATCGAACCGGCCAACGCGACGCGCAGCGGCTCACGCAATCGGTAGTCGCATTCGGCCAGCAGCGTGCGCGCGTACTCGTCGCGAGCGAATGCCCGCGCCGCCGCGCCGACCAACTCGTGCGCCTCGGTCAGGATCCTGGGTGTGGTCCGGTCGCCGGGCGCGGCGGTGTCGAAACGGTGGGTCACCCAGATACCGTACCGTCGGCCCGTCTCGGTTCGATCTGCATCGATTCCGCGTAACGCCGCAGCTCGGCGACCGCGTGCAGTTGGCGTTCCAGCACGACGGTGCGCTCGGCGCGGTGCGCGGCGGCCATCGCCGCCGCTTCCTGTGCTGCTCGCAGGGACGCGTCGATCGAGCGCAGACTGCGTTCGGCCACGCCGGCGAAGTGGTCGCGCAGCGCTCGGTGGATGCGGTGCAGCCGGTCTTTGGTGTCCTTGGCCGCCTGGAACGCCACGTCGTCGAGAAACCGGCGAACCTCCCCGTTGGCCTCGACGCGGCGCCGCGCCAGTCGGGCCGACTTGTCGTCGCGATAGGCCTTGCCGCCGACGATCAGACCCGCGCCGAGGGAGATCGGGTTGAGCATGGCCAGGCCGGCGAAGGTCGTGGCCAGACCGATCATCAGCACGCCGCCGTAGGAGCCGCGCATACCGACGAGCACCTTGCTCGTGAAGCCGATATCCGGTTCGAGATCGGCCAGGGAACCGGAGCTCACCAGGCCGCTCTCTTCATCCATCTCAGCGTGCACCTGCGGCAGCTCGACCGCGCCGACCTCCCTGAAGTGGTCGGCGATCCGTTCGGCGAGCAGTTCTGTTCTGTGATGGGTCAGTACCAGGTTGTCGCCGAGCGCGGTGTCCACGGAGCCGGTGAGCCATTCGGTGATCGCGCCCCAATGCCTGCCCGGATCGTTCTCGTCGATCCACTCCTGGCCGGTGCGGGCGATACCGCGCAGGCGGTCGCGCAGGTCGTGGTCGACATCGCCGACGAGGTCGGTGATGCCGTCGGCGAGGGTCTGCTGCCAGCTCGCGGTGCGCCGCTGCAGGTCCTCGGCCGCCGCACGCGCCGACTGCAGCTCGCTGACTGCCGCTGTGCCGCTTGCCGGATCGCGCAGCGCGACCAGTTCGCTGCCCAGCGCCAGCGCCAGATGTTCTGCCGCCGAAGACAATTCGCGAGCCACTGCCTGCCGCGAGATCGCCTGGTCGCGGGCGACGACCCGATCGCGCAGAAAACCGAACAGCACGCCGAATCCGGATTCCAGGCCGAGCTGCGCGTCCTGCAGACGCAGGGCGTGCGCGCGCAGCAGCGCCGACACCGGGATCAACGCGACCTCGGCTTGCGCGCGGGCGAGATGGGCGCGGTCGGCCTCGAGCACCTGACGCCAGTGCGGATACAGATCCGTCTTGGTGAGCAGGACGGCGACCGCGGGACACATTTCGCGGATCTGCCGGACGAAGGTGAGCTCGGGTTCGGTGAGCTCGGTGGAGGCGTCGGAGAGCACGAGCACCGCGTCGGCCGCCGCGGCGAGGCTGAGTACACCCGCGGCGCAGACACTTCCGTGTCCGCCTACGCCGGGGGTATCGATCAGGACGATGCCGTCGGCGAGCAGCTGAATCGGCAGCTCGGCCTCGATCCGGACGATCTGTCGGCCCTGCGCCAGCGGGCTGCGGGTATCGACGGCGCCGATCTCGTCGAACGGGATCTCCACTCGCGATTCGTCGGTTCCCGGCGCGGTGAGCACCAGGTACGCGCGCTGCTGCTCGCCGTAGGACAGCTGCAAGGGGAGCACGGTGGTCGCGTCGTCGCCGACCCGGCACACATCCATCCCGAGCAGCGCGTTCACGAACCGGCTCTTGCCCTGACCGAGCTGACCGGTGACGACGATCCGGTGCCGCGGGTCGCGCACCCGCTCGGCCACCTTCTCCAAGCGTGCGACCAGGTCGTCGCGGCCCGCGGCATGGGCCGCCGCGACGGTGTCGGACAACACCGTCGTCAGCGGCACCGCGTTCGGTGCGAGAACAGTCATCGCATCGCCCGTTTCGCTCAGTGGAACAGTCCGTCGGTGTGCACTTCAGGTCCGTGGTCGGTGACGGTGCTCGATTCACCGAACAGCGACGTCTCGGTCCCGCCGAGTTCGGAACCGTGCAGGCCGGAACCGAACGCGCTCGATACGTCGACCGCGGACCAGGTATCGGCCGCGGTGGTGACCGAGCCCTGCGTCGTCGCACCGACCGTGCCGGAAGCGTCGGCCTGGGTTGTCGAGGTCGCCGTGGTCTGGCCGGTGAGGCCGCCGACCGCGGCGGTGCTGCCCTGTGCCGCGCCGTCGACGGCGGAGGTGAAGCCGCCCGCGAGCTGGGTGCTGCTGGACAGTCCCGCGTCGCCGAAGCCGCCGAGGCCGGTCTCGAGGCCGGTTCCTATTTCGGCGCCGCCGGTCGCGGAACCTGTCAGCCCGATGCCGGTTTCCGCCGCACCGGTCAGCCCTGTGTGCGCACCGCCGACAGCGGAACCCGCGAGCCCGGCGCCTACGTCGGCGGCACCGTTCAGACCCGCCTGCGCAC
Source organism: Nocardia salmonicida NBRC 13393 (assembly GCF_001613085.1). Classification (GTDB taxonomy): domain Bacteria; phylum Actinomycetota; class Actinomycetes; order Mycobacteriales; family Mycobacteriaceae; genus Nocardia; species Nocardia salmonicida. The sequence continues at coordinate 1,489 of NZ_BDBR01000058.1, read as the reverse complement.
CACCGGTCGCCGATCCGGCCAGACCCACACCCGACTCGACGAGACCGCCGAGGCCGGCCTGCGCACCGCCGGTCGCGGAACCGGCCAGACCCACACCGGACTCGACGGCACCGTTCAAACCTGCCTGTGCACCCGAGGTGACAGCGCCGGACAAGTCGGTGCCGAGAGTCGTCGCGGTATCGAGACCGCCCTGCAGGCCGGTGGTCAGGCCGATGCCTGTCGTGGTGGACAGCGCTGATTCCAAGCCGGTCGTGACCTGCCCCGAGCCGCCGCCGAGGAGCGATCCGTCGATACCGAATCCGGTATCCGACTCACCACTCGCACCGCCGGTGATGCCGCCGATCAGTCCCGTGCCCGCCGATACGGCGCCACCGAGCCCGGTTTCCAGGCCGGTGCCGAACTCCGCGCCGACCACACCGTCGAGACCTGTGATCGCCGTGGTGGTCGCGGCGGCTCCGAGCCCGCCCGCAGCCTGCGCCCCCGCGTTGGCCACCGCACCGAGCCCGCCGTTGACTCCTGCCCCGAGCCCACCCACAGCGGTGCTCGCCCCGCTCAGACCGGCTTCGAGGCCACCGCCCAGACCGGTAGCGACATCGCCACCCGCGGTCACTGCCCCATTCACCGCACCGTCGAGACCGGCACCCACCGCGCCGTTCAGCGCACCGCCGAGACCGGCACCCGCACCGACCACGCCATCGAGACCGGCCGCGAGATCCGCACCAGCACCAGCCGCACCGGACACCACGCCACCCAGACCGACACCGGCGCCGGCCGCGCCGCCCAGCGCAGCGTTCAATCCGGTCTCCAGATCGGCGCCCGCGCCGACAGTGCCGGTCAGCGCACTGTCCAGCCCAACACCTGCACCCGCCGCACCGTTCACTACACCACCGAGGCCGGCGGCAACATCACCCCCGACGCCGACCACACTGCCGAGGCCGGCAGCCAGATCGCCACCTACGCCGACAGCACCGTTCAGGGCGCCACCGACGCCACCAGCCAGATCGCCACCCAGGCCGACCGCGCCATTCACAGCACCACCGAGACCAGCAGCCAAGTCGCCACCTGCACCGACAGCACCGTTCAGAGCTCCATTGAGACCGGCGGCCAGGTCAGCACCTGCACCGACCGCACCGTTCAAGGCACCACCGAAGCCAGCAGCAAGATCGCCACCCAGGCCGACCGCGCCATTCACAGCACCACCGAGACCAGCAGCCAGGTCAGCACCTGCACCGACCGCACCGTTCAAGGCACCACCGACGCCACCAGCAAGATCGCCACCCACACCGACCGCGCCGTTCAAAGCTCCGTTGAGGCCGGCGGTCACACCGGCGGCCAGGTCGGCGCCGAGGTCGGCGTTCACGTCCACGTTCGCGCCGGTGACAACGTTCAGGGCGACGTCGAGGCCGGCTCCCACCTGGGCGGCGGCGTCGGCGACTACCGCGGCCACGGCGCCGAGGCCCACGTCGAGGCCGAGGTCGAGTTCGGCGTC
>NZ_BDBR01000057.1 GCF_001613085.1 Nocardia salmonicida NBRC 13393 | reverse complement strand
GGGGCGGTGGGGGCGTGGTAGGTGGGGATGGGTTCGTTGTGATGTTTGTCGATTTTGGAGCGGGTCTTGCCGCGTAGGTCGGTGCCTTTGCTCTGGTAGCGGTCGGTGCCCTCGCCGCCCTGTCCGTATTCCTTGCCGATGCGTTCGCTGCGCATCAGCGCGCGCTTCCACCAGGTGTTCTCGTCGGTGCCGGGTTGGGTGATCTTGCGGGCCTCGCTGTCGGCCTTGCGGTCGATCGCGTCGCGGTCGACGCGGACCATGCGGACCTCGTCGGCGCGGGTTTGCGCGCCGTCGGCCTTGCGTTGCAGGTCGTCGGCTTTGGTCTGATGTTCGTCGGCGCGGGTCTGGTGCGTGCTCGCCCGTTCGCGGGCGGTCGCGAGCTCGCGCACCGCTTCGGTGTGCGAGGTACGGGCTCGGGTCAGTGCCTGCTCGGTCGCCGCGAGACGTTGCGGGTTCGGCGTCGATTCCTCTCGAACGCGCGTGAATTCCGCTTCCGCTGACCGAACTCGGGCCTCGGCGTTGCCGCTCGCGGTCCGAGCCTGTACTACGTTCGCGTGCTCGGTCGCGGCGCGTGTCTGTTGGACGGTCGCGCGCTGTTGGGCGGTGTCGGCGCGGGCCTGCCACTGGTCGGCGCGCTGCTGGGTCGACTCGGCGCGCTCGTGCATGGTGTGCGCGCGGTCGCCCATCCGGCGCGCCCATGGCGGCTGCCGATCGCCTGCCTGGTCCGTGTCGGGGCGACCGAGTGCGCGGGCGCGTTGCTGGTCAGGGTCCGTGGGATCGGGGGTGCCGCGCAGCCGGGGCTGGGCTTCGCGTACCTGCCGGTTGTGGTCGCGCAGGTTGGCAGCGTCTTGTCGATCGAAGGCGCGCGCCGCGCGTTGGCGAGTGACCGGATCGGCATCGGCGGCGCCCGGCGGGCGAGCGACCAGGGCCGGTTTCGGAATGGGTTCGCGTGGCGCACCACCCACAGCGGCCAGCCTGTTCGCCGGCACGTACACGTTACCTTCGGCGTCGAGCTGAAAATGCCGGAGGAAGCCGGTGGCGGCCGATCCCTTCGGCACCCGATTCAGCTGGAACAGCCCGCGCGCGCCACCGGCGACCCCGCCGCGCACCCCGCCGCCGACCAGCGAGGCCGCGAATCCGCTCCCGCTGAACGCGGCTTGCCAGTCGCCGGTGTTCAGCGCCGAGGCCATCGCACCGCCGAGCGTGCTCACCTCACCGGCGAACGCGCCGATCGCCACACCGCGCGCGACCCCGGCGACGGGTCCGAGCCCATTGGTCAACCGCCCGATCGACGCGTCGAAACCGATGCCGCCCCAATGTCCGGCGGCGCGCCCGAACACGCCGCCGAGCATCGACGATCCGAGCGAGAGCGCCGCCTGATTGCCGTCGAAGTGGCGGCGGGTGCCTGCCGCGAGCTGTCCGCCCTGCACTAATCCGTCGATGATCAGCGCTTGCCCGCCGGACACGCTCGCCTTGACGGTGTAGGTCGCCAGATTCTTGACCACGAGTTTGGTCCACGCCCGTTGCCCGACCGCGCCGACCGCCTTCAGGATCGCCTGCTCGATCCGGCCGACCACCGCGTCCTCGAGCGCGCGCAGACTCGACCGCGTACCCGAGACAGCGGCCGCCTCGAGCGCGGGCGCGGTCGGCGGGAACATCCACGCCCAGGTGATCTCGGCGAGCAGCAGCGCATAGGAGACGATCATCATCAGTTTGGCCGCTTGTACGGTGGTGCCGAAATCGAAAGCGGCATTACCGACTTCGTCGAAGCTCGCGGCCAGGTCGGCTAGCGAGCTGTCGCTGTCGAGCAAGGCGGTGAACAACGCGTCGATGGTCTGCGCACCCTCCCCGCTGCGGTAGGAACCGCTCGCGGTCCGCCGCACCTGGGTCAACGGGTCTACTTGCGCGACAATCTCCTTCGCGGCTCGTTGCCAGGCTCGGCCCATGTCGAAGAGCGTGTCCTCGTCGCCGAGTGGCGGGTCGACGCCGACGAGCCAGCCGAGCCAGCGCAGGTCCGGCGGGATGTGGATGCTCATGCCAGGCCGAGCGCGGCCACGAAGTCGACGGTGGTACCCGTTTCGTAGGCGGCGGCGTAGCCACCGAGGTAGCTCGCCCATGCCTTCTCGATGATGGCGGCCCACAGGGGTTGGTCGTCGTCGATGGCGGCGTAGAGGGGCTCACCGGTCGTGGGTTCGGTGTGGAAGGCGCGGTCGACGGTGATGTACTCAGCGGTGCCGTCGGCGGCGGTGAACCGGACTTCGAAGGTGTCGTCGCCGAGGACGGTGATCAGCTCCCTGACCTGGCCGGGTCGCGTGGCTGCCGCGTCCAGCAGTGCCGTGAGCAGTGCGGACTCCCCGGGCGGGCCCGGTCGCACATCGGCGGGACCGACGACGTCGCCGAACACCGGATTGGTGAACACCCGCTGACTCGCGTGCGCGAACTGTCCCGGCATCTTGCGCGCGGGCGGCATTGTCGGGTCGTCGTGCTCGATGATCTCGACGGTGACGTGTTCGCCCCACTGCTCACGGTGCACGGCGTGTCGCGATCTCGTTCGCGGAGCGTTCGCGACGGCCACCGCCGGGTATGGCCTACTGCCGTCGACGGTGGGCCTGCTCGCGCGGCCGAAAACTCGACGCCAGATCGAGCCGCCGAGTTCCTTGGTGACCTGGCCGACGACGAAGCCCGCGATGCGAGTGACCGGGAGCGGGCTGACCAGGGCTTTGGTGATCTGGTGTCCGGCGACCGCTGCCGCGAGTTCGGTTGGCACGCCGGTCGGCAGAGCGAATTCACCGGTGCGTACCGCACGCAGTACGGCGGCGAGCCGGGTGCGCAGGGTCGTCACGTCTTGGCGCAGCGCCCAGTCGCGAACGTCGGTCACCGGGTGCTGACCGGCGAGCGCGGCGAGCAGGTCATCGCCGCCGACGCGACGGATGAGTTCGACGACAACCGCTCTTGACGAAAGCAATTCGTCCACTGGCATGGCGTTGTCCGCAAAAGCCCACTGTGCCAAGTACTTTCCGTACTGCCACAGGGCCCACGACGCGACGGAACTCACCGGGTAGTCACTGAACAGCGCCTTCGCGAGGCCGTCGATGTCGTATTCGGCGAGGATCGGGGTCGTTGGAGTTTCGATGACCGGCGGGTTCGCGACAACGGCGGCTGGGACCACCGTTCGGTCGACCGCGCCGTCGTGCCGCACCCGGGCATGTCGTGGACGACGCCCGAACACGGTCGGCCCGGCGCCGAATTCCGTGGCGAGCCGGCGAGCCACCCACGCGGCCGATCCCAGGAAGACCGTGTCGCTCAGTAGCGCTTTCGACAGGTCGTGCGCCGAGACGTAACGCAGCGCCCGTTCGGTGAGTGAATGGTCGGACACCGGGAAGGCGAAGGTTCCCGCCTCGACGTCGGCCAGGAAGCCCGACACCTTCCGCCGCAGCGTCGCGGGGTCCTGCGCGCCCGCCCAGTCCCGTACCGAGCTCACCGGGGTCGGTCCGTTCACAGCAGCGGACAACTCGGGGCCGCCGATTCGCTCGATGGCGAGCGCGCCGATGCCGGGGTCGGCGGCCGTGCGGCCGAGTGCCTTGTCGGCGGCCCAACTCGCCCATTCCCACAGGTATCGGCGCACAGCCCACGCCGCGACGGAACCGACCGGGTAGTTGCCGGTCACCGCGCGCGCGAGCCCGTCGATGTCGAGGGGCTCGGGGATGCGGGCGAGCCACTCGGGTGTGCCGACGAGCTGGTCGAGGTCGGCGACCGCGATACCGATCTCGTTGACGAGCGCTTCGGTGCGAGTAGCTTGCCGGGCGCTCGGATGCGCGAGTGCGCCGTCCATCGGCACGGAGTTCGTACCGGGGTCGAGTACTCGCGTCCGCGTGCCGCGCACTCGGCTCTTCACGGCGGTGGCGACCTCACCCGCCGTCTGTCGACCCAGCCACGCGGCCAATTCGGTCACCATCGTGTCGCTCAACAGCGCCTGTGGAATGGGGTGCGCGGCGAGTGCGCGCAGCGCGGACGCCGGTGCTGTGTTCGCTGCCGACGGACCGAATTCGCCGCGCTCGACCGCCTGAAGAAGCCCGCCCACAGCATGTTTCAGCTCGGCGATGTCCTGTCGGGCGGCCCACTTGCGCACAGCCGAGACCGGATAGGGACTGTTGATCACGGCGACGAGTTCGTGGCCGCCGATCGCCGCGGCGATGCTCATCCCGAGACCTGGTGTCGGCGTGGGCACAGCGGTCGGCCTGAGCCAGCCCCAGCGTTCGGCGAGGTGCCGGTTGAGCGCCCAGATACCGACCGCCGCGATGGGGAATTCCCCGGCGAGGCCGCGGGCGAGGCCGTCGAGGTCGTAGGCAGTGATCCAATCGGTCGCCGGGGTGGTCGGGGTGGTTGCCACGACACCGGTGTCGAGCATCTCGGTGGCGTCCGGGTCGTGTCGAGTGAGCGGGACCGAACCGTCGATCACCATCGGGATCGCCGACTGCGGTGTCGGTGCGGGTTGAATCGCGACGGTGTCGGCAACCGGTTGAGCGCCGCTCGTCGGTTCGGTGTGCGGCGCGGCCACTATCGGTTGGGTGCTGCGCGTCGACCGTCGCCACCAGCGACGGAAGCCGAAACGTCGCGAATCATGCTGGGCCAGTTCCGCTTCAGCGGAAACCTGGACGGGGGCCGGGCGTAGTCGGCGGAGCGCTCGACTCAGGCGGGCGGCGATCGAGCCGACCTGGATCGGGGCGGGTGCGCCGAGTGCGGGCGTGGACCCGAAAGCGGCGAGGGTGCCCGGGCCCGCCGTCCCGAGCACACTGAACAGGTTCGCGCGGTCCATCGCGACGGTGATCTCGGATCCGCCGAGGGGGTCGCGCAGGACAATGGCGACCGGTTCGCTGCGCCGACCACCGGTTCGCAACACCGCGGCGACCGAATAACCGTGTGCGGGGCGCAGCCCGAGTTCGTTCGCGAGCTGTTCGGGGAGCACGGCTTTGGTGCCGAGGTTGACCGTGTCACCACGGTCGAGCAGGTAGTCGATGCGGTCGGCGAGCCAGCGCTTGGCCGGATCGGCGCTCAGCGCCTCGGTCGACTCCCACGCGGCCAGCTCGGCGACCAGCTTCGCGGTCGCCGCACCCCATCGCTCGGACAGTAAGGCGGCGAACGTCGGGAGGTCGTTGGCGCGCGGGTGCGTCGACCAGACCGGGAGGAGCTCGGCGATGGCCTCGGCGACCGCCTCGTCGCCGAACAGTTCGATGAGCGCGGCCCGATCGAGCCCGGTGATGGCGTCGGGTGCCAGATCCCGCGTGCGCATCGCTTCGGTCACGCCGGTCACGACAGCGCCCATCGCCGCGTCGAGCACCGCGCCCGCCGCTGCCGCGTCGCGGATCACCGTCAGCTCGGCGAGTGTGCCCGTCGACCAGTTCGCCACCATGCGCGCGACGCCGACGCTGCCGATGAGGTCGGCCATGGTGTCGAGGTCGAGGTGCAGGGCCGTGGCCGCGAGGGGCGCGTCGATCGCCCTGGTCGGCTGACGTCGTCCGCCCGCGCCTTCGGCGAACGGTGGCCGCAACCACTCGGCGGCATCGCCGAGCGCGCCCATGGCGATGCCCGCGTAACCGAGCCCGTCGCCGCGCAACTGGGCCCACGCCTTCTCGATCACAGCCGCCCACAGCGGCGTGTGCTCGTCGTGCGCGGCGTAGATCATCTGACCGTCTGCGTCGACAGGGAAGGTGTCGTCGACGGTGACCCAGGTCGGGCCGCCCGTGCGTGGATCGTGAAAGCGAACGGTGAAGGTGCGCTCGCCGTCGGTGCGGTCCTCGGTGATCATGTCGGTGATCAGGGTCGGGTTGTCCTCGGCGAGGCCGATGAGGTTGGCCAGGAGGTAGCAGTCGGCGACCCCGCCTTGGCGGACATCGGTCGGTCGCGGCGTCGATCCGTTGTACAGCTCACCGCGCGCGACGCCGAGGCCGACCTGAGTCGGCGCGCGGTGCGGCGACGACGAGCCGACGTGGTCGGGGCGATAGCTCGGAGGCGCGACATCGGCCTGCGGCTGGACGAGGTCGTGGTGTTCGGCGAGCCACGCGTGACTCAGCACAGCGGAACCGGAATACCCGGCCAGGGAGACGATATTCGTAATCGGTTGTGCCACAGGTAATTCCATGCGCGACACCGCCGCCTGCGCGGCGATGACGAAATGCGCCCACACGGGAGTCGGGGTCGAGGACGTCGACAGGGCGATCGGCCACTGCCCGCTCACTCGATTGACCCGAACCCAGCGAGGCCGCCCGTCGACTACCAGGCGGACCTCGACGGTGTCGGTCGCCCGGTTGTCCGGGTTTTCCCGCAGCGAGGCCCTGATGATCTCCGGCCTCTCGGCCGCGAGCGCGCTGAGTTGCGCGGCAGCGTCGCGGTGCTCGGCGAACGCCGCGCCCTCCTGACCGGTGCGCGCCAGCGGGAGCGGCCCGCTCGACCCCCACAGCGGATGGCCGAGCCGCCACGCCCCATCGACCAGAACCGTCGACAGGTCGATTACCGGGTCGGCCGGGTCCACGTCGCTCGCTGTCAGCCGCAGCGGTCCGGCGGGGATCACGCCCGGTACGTAGACGGGCGCACCGGCGAGCTGGCGTTGATCGTCACTGGTGGCGGCGTAGTCGGGCAGTGCGGTCTCCTCGACCAAACGCGCGTTGAACTCGGCGAGCCACACATCATCGACCAGACGTCGAGTGCGGGGGTCGGCCGGGTCGCGGACGTCGTAGTGGTCGACGCCGTCGATGATCTCGGTGCGGCCGTTCCAGAACACTTCGGTGCCGCCGTCCTCGGCGCGGCTCGCGTCCGCCTGGTCGACCATGTAGTCGGTGGCGGCGCGGTTGGCCAACAGGATGAGCAGGGGCCAGCTGGCCTGGGTGCTCGGCCATTCGAGTTCGCCGTCGTAGTACGGCTCGACCCGCACCCAGCGCGGCCCACCCTGTACCGCGAGCAGCACGTCGATCCGAGCCGGCGACGTGTCGGTCGCGTCGGTCACCCGGATCATCGCGCGGATCGCGGCGGGATCGGTGCCGACCAGCTCGCGCAGCGCGGCAACCGCTGGCGTTACGGGGAATTCGATGAGGTCCTCGACCGATGGGCCATTCGCGTGCCACAGCGGGCCGGTCAGCGGGCGCGGCCGGTAGAGGCCCGCGCGGGCCGCGTCGTGCGCGTCGACCCAGAACGCCGCCTGGCGGGCCAGCTCGTGGTTCTCGGGTCGGTGCACGAGGAGTTGGTCGGGCTGGGTTGGGTGGCGCGCGGTTGGGTCGAGGTAGATCGCGTCCCCGTCGTCGAAGCCGTCGGGCGCGCCTGCCGGCAGCCAGCGGCGCTGGAATTCCTGATTCTCGGGCGAGTAACTGGTGAAGCCCGCGTCGTAGAGGTCGTCCTCGCGGACCCAGCCTGACCCGTTCGCCCCGGTGACATAGAGCCACGTTCCGTCGGGCCCGGTGTGCGAGGCGTCTTGGCCTTCGTTGTGACCGAAGGTCTCATCGTCCATCGGTCGCAGCACCTGGCCGCGGTCGGTGACCACCTGCGCGTTCGACAACGCGACATAGGCGTTGCCCCCCCACACGATCGGCATCGAGGGAACGCGGATGTCGGGCAGCGGACCACGGCCCGGTGGGTAGACAACGGGGTTGGCGATCGGTGCCGGTAGCGGGGGTGCCAACATCAGCGGGAAGCGCTCGCCCGCGACCCCGGCCCGTGAGCGGATGGGCATCGCCGCCGCGGGAACCACTGGCAGCGGCGGCGCCTGCACCGGCGCGACGAGCCCGAAACTATTGCCATTTCCGGCTTCTCGCGTGAGCGCGGCAGCCGCGGCCATGGCTTCGAGGACGATCGCGGGCCAGATCACGGCGTCTTCGTCGGCCCAGGGCAGGCTGGTCAGGCGTTCGACGCGAAGCCAGCGCGCGACGCCGTCGACGAGCAGGTGGACGTCGTAGGTCATGGTGTCGTAGTCGGGTCGAACCATGCGCCGGATCGCCACCGGGTCCTGCTCGACCAGGGCACGCAGGGCGGCCAGGTCGGGCGAGTAGGGCAGGTCGTCCAGGTCGGTGGCGACCGGGCCGTCGGCATTCCATGGTCGGCCACGCAGATAGTTGGGTGCGCGCAGCCCGAACATCTCGCACAGATCGAGCCGGACGAGCCATTCGCGCCCGGCGTGGGTCAGCCGGAGGTAGGGCTCATCAGCTTCGTAGTGCGGGGTCGCCTCGATCGTGACAAGGTCGGATCCGCGCAGGGTGAGCACGGTCGGCCCGGTCTCGGGGCTGTTCACCGGCAGCTCGACCGTGCGGTGCAGGACCGTGTCCTCGGGATCTGTGTGATATCCGTTGGCGCGCAAGGAGTTGAGCCACACCCAGCCCGAACCGCGCGCGCCACGCACGAACACCTGCTCGGCGCCGTCGACGAGGCGTCGTGAGGTCGGGCCCGGCTCGTGGGTGAGCGAGCCGTCCTGGTGTGGGCGCAGGGCGACGCCGTCGATGGTGGCGAGCGCGAAGCGCGAGAACGCGACTCGTGAGCGTGGGCCGGTGGCACGCACGGGGTCGGGGTCAGTCGGCGGTCGCGTGCGGTCGACGTCGAAGGACGGGTCTGCCGGATCGGGGGTGAGTTGTTCGAAATCGTCGGCCAGTCGCAGTCCCGCCCTGCGCAATTCGGCGAGCAGCGCGTCATTGTGCTCGGCCGTGATCGGGTATTCGCCGCCACGATCCGAGAGCGCGACCAGAACGCCCTGGTCGACCATGATCTCGGCGGCCGCGTTCGCCGCGCCGCCGTCGAGCAAGGCGGCGTGTGAGGCATGCCCGGCTTGTTCGAGGGTTGGCACGAAGGTCACCGAGAGCCGGTCGGTGACGATCGGCAACCACCCCGAAGGCGCTGCCGTCGTGTCGACGAGAGCACCGGTCGTCGTGTAGCGCAAGAGCCCGTCCGCGCCGACGACCACGCGGGCGTCGGCGCGGTCGGCGAGGTGGGGGAACGTGGTCGACGTCGCTCGGACCCGGACGGGTCCGATGTCCTCGCCAACCGATGAGGCGGTGCCGTCGGTCGCGGTCGACGCGGTGTCATCGATCGCCGATGCGGCCTCATCGATCGCGGCCGACGCCGTGTCGGCGGGGGCATCGGTCACGGAGGACGGCGCATCGCTGCGCTGAATGGAGCGGCTCGCCATCTCGACATCGTCGTCGCTCGAATCATCGGTCAACTCGATGACATTCGGGATGATGAAGGACTGGCTCTCACGGACCAGATTGCGGTAATGGTTCTCGCCGGTGCGCAACAACCACAGCCCGGCCACCCCGACGCTGTCCTGCTGATGGGCTTGCCGTGGCACGCCCTGCTCGGTGACTACGAATACCCGCAGGTCGTAGGCGATGGCCACCAGGATCGGCGCGAGGTCGCCCGCGTCCACGGCCCACCGTCCGGTGGTGGCGAGATCGACGGCGATGCGCTCGACGTCGGCGTCGGTGTAGTTCTCCCCCTGGGGCAGGGCTCGCAGCGAGGTGCGGGCCACCTCGGCGAGCCGCTGCCGCAACGCGGTGATGGCGGTGGCTTCATCACCGGCCGGACGCAGGTGCGCCGGCATGGCACGCACGACAGCGCGATAGAAGCAGTCACCGTCGGCGTCGACCTCGATCGCGCGCAACTGCTGAGTGCGCAGGAACACGCGCTGATTCACCGTCATGGCGCCGAGCGAGACGAGGGCGCCGACATCGCCACGGCCGCCGGGAATGCCGTCTGGGCCCCAGACATCGGGCCCGATATCGGTGCCGGTCTGACCCCAACCCACCGGTTCGGTGTCACCGACAACGACGAATGCCTGGCCGTCGATGTCGAGCAACGCGACGAACTCGTCGAGCGGCAGTGTGACCGGCGTCGGGTCGAGCCGCGACCGCAGCACAATCCCTTCGGGGTGCGAGGTGGCGACCAGATAGCTGTTTCCGGTGCCGAACGCGATCTGGGTACCGGCCGGGAAATGCCCGGCCAGCACCTCGGCCGGCGTGGCGAGCCGCGCGGCCAGACCGAGGTCGAAGCGCGCGCTCTCGTGCCAGGACGGAAGTTCGATGCCGCGCTGACGTTTCGCCGACGGCTCCGGTGTCGGCTCATCGTCGGCACCGCGTTTGTCCGGCCCGACGCCCTTGGCCGGCGCGTAGGTCATGATCTCTTGAACGCGTGGCGCGTCCTTGCCGTAGGCGGCGCGCGTGCCCGTTCCCGCCGAGGCGAGTCGCGCGAATTGATTGAGATGACGCAGTGGCACGACGATCGCGCCCGGGTGCACCCCGCGCGAACCGTGTGGATCAGCGAGCAACACCCCGACCACCTCGCCGGTGACAGCGTCGCGTTCGACGCCGACGACGGTGTGCGCGTGGTGGCCGCGCAGCATCGTGTGCGGCAGGTAGTCGAGCCCCGGCGCGGTCGCGCGGGTGCTGAGGGTGACAGTGTCGCCGTGGCTGAGCAGGCGGGCGATCCGCTCGCCGACCCAGCGCGCGATCACCGTGTCGGTCAACGGGTCGGTCGAGGCCCACTGCTCCATCGCAATCCGCAGCGGTTCGAGTGCCGGTGTGATGGCGGCGAATTCGGCAGCGCCGAGCTGCTCGACCAACGCGGCGCGTTCGGCCTTGGTCAAACCAGCGCCCATGGTGCGCACTGCCTCGACGCCGAGGGCGGAAACGAGCATCGCGGACAACCCGGTCCACGTCGACGCGTTCTGTGTCTTCAACCACGCGGTGAGCGCGAGGGTGGGGTCGGTGACCGACTGATCGGCGCGCAACCGCGCGAGTTCGTCCGTCGCGCGTTTCCAGCTACTCGCGTCGCGCCACGAATCGGTCCATCCCGACCACCGGTTCTCGAACCCGGCGATCCGGCGTGCGAGAGCGGCGTTGCCGAGGAGCTCGGTGAGCGCGTCGACGCCGAGGGTCATGGGATGGGCGAAGGACGGATCACCGACCGCTTGCACTCCCTGCGCGCGGCCCGTCCAGCGTCCGATCACGGTCCGTGGCCAGATCGCGCCGGCTACCCGCTGTTCGTCGTTGCCGTAGACCCCGGCGTATCCGCGTTCCTTTCCTTGATAGAGCGCCCAGGCCTTCTCGATCAGCGCGGGCCACAGCGGATGCCCCTGCCGGTGCGCGGCATAGGCCGACGTGCCGTTGAAGGTGTAGAAATTCCGATCGACCGGGACCCAGACCTCGCGGTGGCTCGTCGGTTTCTCCTGCCCGTTGTCGAAGAATCGGACCGCGTAGCCGTCACCTTCGACGCGGATCATGCGCTCGATCATTTCCGGATGTGTCTGCGCGACGCCGATCAGCACGGCGAGGACCCCGCAGGTTCCGGCCGCGCCCTGGACGACATCGCCCGGTAATGGACGCCCAGTTGCCCCGAACAGCGGGTTGTCGACCTCGACCAGCCCGAGCACCGGCAGACGGTTGGCCACGAGCAGGTCGGCACCGACCCAATGCCACGCGCCGGTCGGCTCGGCGAGCGCCACCTCGCCCGGTCGGGCCTGATCGAGCCGGACCGCGACGATCGCCCCACCCGCGAACGACACCGACCGGCCTGCCGAGACGAAGGTCAGACCCGCTGCCGGGATGGTGAGCATGCCCGCAGGCACGGTCGTCACCTGGCCGTTGGTGTCATGAGCGACGACGGTCGAGCGTCCCCCGATCTGCACGAAATCGTCGCTGACCACAAGACCGAGTTCGGTAACGAGGTAGTGCAGCGAGCTGTCGTTGATCCTCGGGACCGGCCTGCCGTATTCGGTCGAATCGTCGGCCATCAGGCGCAACGCTCCCGCGACGACCTCGATTTCGGCCACCGCCGCCGCGGCCTCACCGCGCAGGATCGTCGCGGGGGTCACCGTGACCGTAGCCGCCGAGATTCCCGAGACGTAGATGTTGGCGCGTGGGTCCATCACCATCCGTGCGCGTCCGCCGAGATCGGCTGTGGTGTCGAGCAGGGTGCCGTCGGTTGCCCGGTACAGCAGTCCATCCGGCCCGATGACGACCCGCAGGTCGGCTACGGCGTCGTCCGACATCGTCATATCGGCCGGGTCATTGTCGGGGAAGATACCGGGGAGCTCGTACACGTCCTCGGTTCGCTCGGGCGGGACCGGCGCGTTCGTGGTTCCGAGGGTGACGGTATGCCGCGGACCTGGTGGCGGCACCTCGGCGAGCAGTTGGGTGAGGTCGGATCCGTGGTCGGTGGCCGCGCGCAGTGACCGCCAGGCGACGGCATTGTCGAATACGGCTGCACTCGCCGAGTCCATGTCGGCCAGCTGTTGGGCGTGCAGGAAGAGCAGTGGCCAGATCGGGGCGGAGAGCGGCAGGTCGATCGGCAGTCCGGTCATGCCATCGACCCGCACCCAGGTTGCCCGGCCCGACACCGAGAGCAGAACGTAGATGCTGCCGTCGTCGAAGGACTGGATCATCGAATTCAGAAGGTGCGCCGGCTGATCGGCCAACTCGGCCAACTGCTCGATGGCCTCGGTCAACCCGAGCGCGCACAGGGCCGCGCTACGCCGGAACGGCTCCAGATCCTCAGCTCGCGCGCCCTGGGGTGCGGTGATGAGGCCGCCGATCGATCGGAGCAGGCCCGTCGACGCCTGCGCGGTCGGCAGCACGTAGACCTGGGTATCACTGGCGACCAATAGCTGGCCCGCGTTCTCGGGGTCAGGGCTGAGCAGCACCGACGTGCCCGCCGGCAGCTCGACCAGCTCGGTCACGGTGATCGTGGCGAGGCCGAAAGGTTCCTGCCTCGGCATCGTGGTGACCGAAAGCGGGGCCGACAGGTGGACTGTGCGCGCCGTCGGGGTCAAGGTGGCGCTCGTCCACGTGCCGATCGGCGCGAGTGCGATCGGACCGATCGGTAGTGGCAGTGGCAGGCTGGGTTCGGTGATCTCGTCGAGGGAATAGACCGAGCCGATCTCGGAATGGACGGCGTAGTTGTCGAATCCGCTGATCGGGCCTGCGTGCCAGCTCGAATCACTGTCGGAATCCCAGTTCGCGACCGGTTCGGCCGTCGGCGCCGCGAGCTGCGGTGTCACGCCGAACGCGCCGTGCGTGCCCGGCCCCGATGAGCTCATTGCCGAGAACATGTTGAGGTTCGCGAGCGGGATGGTCAGTTGCGTGGCGGGCGAGTAGGGGTCGACAACGACAAGCCCCGTCGGCGACCCACTACGCTCGACACCACCCGACCACACCACGCGCACCACGGAATACGCGTGCTTGGGGAACAACGTATTCGCTATCGGGTTGCGGGGCAGCGCGGATTTGGTGTTCGCGGTGACAGTGTCGCCTCGCTCGATCAGGTATTGGGTGCGTTTGGCGAGCCAGCGGGCCACTGTTATGTCGCGCATCGTCCTGCCCGAACGCCATGCGCGGACTTGGTCTTCGAGCGCTGTCAGCGCGCTGTCCAGGTAGTCGGCGACGAAAGCCGCGAAGGTGGTGTGGCCGTGCGGATCGGCCTGCCATGCGGTCTGAGCCGAGGTGACGATACGAGTGAGTCCGGCGGCATCGAAAAGGTCCGTCACCTCGGCTGCTGTCAGCGTGATGGTCCGCGAAAGTCCCTCGCGTGCAATCACTTCGGTGACTGCCGTGACGGCGGCCGCAGCCGCCGCGCGCACCCGGTCGAGCAAGGGCACGGTCGTATTCGTCGACGACGGCGCCTGCGCCGACGCGAGCAGCCAGTGCGCCACATCGTGGTCGCCGATCAGCTCGGCGAGCAGGTCCTGGTCGAACTGCAACGGCCAGGCGAAAACCATCTCATCGACACTGCGCGTCGGTTGGACACGGCCGGAATCGCCGACGACAGTACTCGGCCGCAACTTCCCCGCAGTCGCACCCGGCAGGCCGACCTCGGCGCCGTGATACCCGTGGTCGCGGCCGTGGTACGCGGCCCACGCCTTCTCGATCACCGCGGGCCACAGCGGCTGACCCGAGGTGTGCGCGGCGTATTTCATCGCGCCCGCGCTGTCGGTGTAGAAGGTGTCGTCGACCTTGACCCACACCCACCCCTGCTCGGGGTCGTTGAACCGCACCGAGAAGGTCCGCGCGCCGTCGGCTCCGACGGTCTCGGTGACCATGTCCGCGATCATGTCCGGACTGTGTGTCGCGAGGTTGATCAGGGCGGACATGAGATAGCAGTCGCCGACCGCGCCCTGCTTGACATCGGTCGGCAGCACGCGGCCATCGATGCCGAAGAGCGGTCCCGTCGCGCGCGCGGACCCGATATTGAGCGGGAACGGGTTGCTCGAGCGCAGCCATCGACCGTCGCCGGGGTCGATCTCGAACACGTTGGGGTCGGCTGGGTTGAGCCGCAACGGAATTCGTGAGCCGGGAGCCAGATGCGCGGCGCCCTCGACCGTCGCTACGACGAGCCCGTGCACCTTCGCCCGCAGTAAGCGTTTGCCGCCTCGGTTGTGCTCGGTGAACGCCGCGGCGAGCACCGAGGCGGAGATCGTGGCGAAATATCCTGGAAAAGACTCGATTTCGTACCAGGTACCCTGCAGATCGCTCCACGTCTGGCTGACCGGGATGGACTTGCCGACGTCGATCGTGGCGAGCGCCCCCGACTCGGTGCTGACGACAAGGCGCCCCCGTGGCGCACTCACCACGGCGGTCGGCATCGAGACCGGCAACTGCGCCTGCGGCTCGGTCCTTGTCCCCGGCAGCACATGCGTGGTCGGCCCGGCCGTCGCCGCATGGACGGTGATACCTGTTGCCGCACTGACCAGTCGGCTGGACATCGCGCCCGCGACGAAGGGCGAATCCGCCTCGGAGTGAACCGAAGTCCCGGCGAGGTCGAGCACCTGCGCCTCTCGCCACCCGGTGAGCGGGTTCGGCCTTGTTGCGCGTGGGATGGGCGGGGGCGCGGTGGGTGCGACGCTGGTCTCGTCGAGCGAGGAGTCCTCGTCAGCGCTCGATTCGGTGTCGTAGCGAGGGTTCGCGACCCAGGCGACGGTGAGTGCCCGCAGGCGGAGGAAGCCGTCGATGCCCTCGGAGCCGATCACGACGGCGACATCGTTGTGGTCGACAACCTCGATCGCTGACCCGGTCGCGTTGATCCGGACGGTGTAGTGGTGGTGCGTCGCGTCGCCGAGTAGCACCTGCTCCCCCGCGTCGAACTGTCGGGCACCGACCAGGGCGAGCGGCGTCGGTTCCATGGCGGCGCGGTGGTTGACGGCGGGGGTGCCTTCCTCGTCCCATACCCTCGGCCGGGCGACCGGCTGGGCGGGAATCGTCGGCGCGTCGCTATCCGTCGTGGTCTCGGCGCGCACACCGGCATCACGAATATCGTTTTGCCACTGTGCAATTCGGTCGGAAAGAGTTCGATAGCGGGCAGGGTCGGGGTAGCTCGGTAGCGGCCGGTTGGTGCCGATGGCGACTTCCGCGTCGGAGAAGGCGAGCGCCTCGTCCTCGCGCTGACCATTGGTCGCCGCGTGCGCTTCGAGAATCGCGGCGGCCCACGCGGGGACACCGTGCCAGGAGTCCGCCCACGACGGCGCAGGCAGGTCGGTCGCGCGTGGCACCCGGACCCAGGTCGGGCTGCCGTCGACCATCAGGTGCACATCGATCTCGTCGCCCACGTGACGCACCATCGCGACAATGGCTCGCCGGCCCGCCGGATCGGCGATGAGTCGGCGCAGCTGACGCAGGAGCGCCGAGTCGGGCAGGTCCGGCAGGTCGGCGACGTTCGGTCCGGTCGGCGCGAAGAGCATGCCGGTCAGCGCCGATACCGGAGCGAGGCCGTGCCTTGCCGCTTCGGCCGGCGTGAGCACAAAGCTCACCCCGTTCGGGCGTTCGACCCACAGCGACGACGCGTCGAGCCAACTGACCCGCAACCTTTCGGCCGCGTACACCCGCATGACTCCCCCGGTGGCGGGGGTCACATCGACGAGCTGCGCGAATCTGCCGATGTCGGCCCGCAATTCGAAACCGGCGGCGGACAGCGCTGTTTCGGCCACCCACCCGGTTCCGTTCGCGCCACTCACCCAGCGCCAGGCGTGACCGGCGGCCTGCCGGATCGTCGCCTCGCCCGGCACATGGTTGAACAGGCCACCGGAGATCGGGCGCAGTTCGACACCGGTGTCGGTGAGCAGGGTGGTCGCCGGTGCGTTGACACGACGGCCGAGCAACGCGACCCGGCGCGCCGGCGCGTGAGTCACGGTCCCGGTTGGTACGAGTGCGACCGGCGGGTCGACCACGACGGGGGCGGTGATCGCCGCCGGCACGACGGCGAGCTGGTCGTCGCCGGTCACCTTCGGCCGGCCCACCGCTTCGTCCTCCGACGCGACATCGGGACGCGGCCGCAGGTGCGCGAAGTGGTCGGGGTCGGTGGTCCGGCGGAAGGAGGCGGAGAGATCGTCGACGAGGAATCGCGCGTTCATCGTCGGGTCCGCGGCATATTCGCCACCGCGATCGACGAGCGTGCGTACCTTGCCCGCGCGCACCTCGATCTCGGCCGCTGCCACGGCGGCCGCGCCGTCGAGCAGCGTGGCGTGGGTGATCCGGTGCGGGCCCGATTGCGCGGACTCGGGCACGGCGTACATCGAGCCGAAGACGTCGACCACGAACAGCGCCCGCCGGTTCGCCGGGTCCTGATGCCACTGCGCGTTGCCCGTCGTGGTTCGTCCCTCGCCCGGCCGGGCGCCCCAGGTGGTGTCGAAAAGTCCTTTGTCGCCGGCTCGGCGCAGCAATCCGTCGGCACCGACGACGACTCGGTAGGCGTCACGCTGCGCCGCGGTGAGTCGCGGGAACGCCGTCCCGGGTGTCGGGGTTGTCGCGGTGAGACCGGCGGCCGGTGGGTAGGTCGGCGGGATCGGCGCGTCGTCGGCGCCCATGACGAACGCGGTCCGCGAGCCGGCCGAGCCGATCGCGCGGAAACGGTTGAAGTAGGCCGCCCTGACCTCGATCGCGGCACCGTCGTGCGGGTCGATCAGCCGCACATAGGTCACCACCGGCGTGCCGTCGATGTCCTCGACGGTCACACCGGCGACCGCGTACGCGTGCGATCCGCGCAACCGGCCGAGCAGGCGCTCCTGGCCGACCGGGATCGGCTTGGTCTGCACGGTGAGAATGTCGCCGGAGCTGAGGACCGCGTCGGTGTCGAGGAACCGGGTGTCGCCGGGGACGAGTCGAGTGTCGAAAGGCGTGAAGAGGGCGGCTATCCGATCGCCAACCCATCGGGTGAGCACCGAATCTTCCTGTGGAGCAGTCGATTCCCAGTCATCCATCGCCCGCGCGAGCGTGGCGAGCACGGTGCCGGGCACCTCGTGCTCGGCCGACCGCTCGCCGAGGAATGCGACGAATCCCGCCGATGTCGCCAGCTCCGGCCGGGTGGGAAGGATTGTCCGCCAGTCTGATTCCCATCCCAGGATCGCGCGCGCCGCGTCCTGGTCGCCGAGCAGGTCGGTCAGCGCGTCGAGGCTCATGGTCATCGGATGGGCGAAGTAGTGATCGTCGACGGCGCGGATCGCTTGCGCCCGGCCCGTGCGCTCACCGACCGGTTGTGGCGGTCGCAAAGTATCGGCGGCCGCGCCCGGCTGACCGCCATAGATGCCCGCGTAGCCGCGCCCGGCGCCACGATAGACCGCCCACGCCTTCTCGATGACCGCCGGCCACAGCGCGCGATCGGTCGCGGCGTAGGCCGACTCGGCGCCGTTGGCGTCGACGAAGGTGTAGAATTGCCGGTCGACGACGATCGTCGTGGTTGATCCGTCCGGTTCGGTGAATCGCACCGCGAACCCGGCGTTATCGGGCAGTTCGGTGATCATGCGGGCAATCCACTGCGGGTTGGTGTTCGCCAGGCTGATCAGGTCGGCGAGCAGATAGCAGGTGCCTGCCCGGCCCTGTCGCACATCGGCCGCGTCGATGGTCGGCCCGAACAGCGGCGTGTCGACCGTGCGCAGGACGGGGACCGCTTCGGTGAAGGCTTCCTCGGCGGCCGGTTGCCACTGCTCGTCGGCGCCGGGCGAGCGCATCATGAGCTGATCGGTCACCGGGTCCCGCCGGACCGCGACCTTCGTCCCAGGTCGGAACACCCATCGCCGACCCGACCCGTCGGCCCACGGCACGGCGAGCGCGGCGGGAATCGCCATCGCGGGCGGAGTCGCTGGTTCGGGATAACCGGGCAGCACCGGGTCAGCGGCGCCGATCACCGCGGCCGCGTACGCCTCGAGGATCAGCGATGCCCAGGTCGGTGCGTTCGGGTCGTTCGACACCGGCATGGTCGAGGCCCGATCGACCCGCACCCACCGGTTGCGCCCGTCGATGGTGAGCAACACATCGACGCCGACGACCTGCCGATCGCTGACGACGATCGCGCCGGCACCATCGACAACGTTGCCCAGTCCGTCGACCGTATTGCCAACGGCGGCAACGACATCAGCTCGGACTGCCGTGACCTGACGACCATCATCGACGACATAGCGCATGATGTTCATGACTTGCTGGGGCGTCATCGCCCGCAGTCGCCGCGCCAACGGCCAGGTCGGCAGGAACGCGGCATCGGCGGAGCGGGGACCACCGGGACCGAAAATCGGGCCCGCCAGCCGGTCCGGCCGCCGCAGCCCGACCTGGTCGGCGATCGTCGAATCGATCCAGTGCGATCCGATTTCGGTGTGCAGCAACACCTTTTCGCCGTGGTCGGCCGCGATGTCGACGACGACGCGCTCGCGCTCCCAGAGCGCGAGGTCGGCACCGAGCTCGACAATCCGCCCGTACGCGCCGGTCAGTTGGTCCCAGCGGTAGCCCGCCGCCGTCAACGCGGCCGAGGTCACCCAGTGCTGACCGTTGGCCCCGATCACCGCCACTTCGACCGCACCGCCGGGGCTGCGGGTCGGGCGGTCGGGCGGGGCCGCGAGCGTCGCGTCGGGCAACGGCTCGACGGGTTCGTCGGATACGGCGACGAGCGCGGGGCGGCTCAGCGTCATCTTGGTGCCGCTGACCCGCGACAGCCGCAACCAGTGCGCCTCGCCGGCTGTCGTCCACACCCGGCCGCGACGGGTATGCACCGCGACCCGCGTCGGGTCGGGCTGCCATGGTCCGACGAAGACGGAGTCGGTCTCGAAAAGTACGTCGCCGCTTGCCAATCGGAGTCCACGGCCGAAGTGACCGAGCGTCTCGTTCCAGTAGAAGTGATAGTCGCCGAGCTGTTCCCGCGATACGTTCACCCGCCCGTTCGCAGCGTCGATCTCGAACAGCTCGTTGCCGTTGTCATCGGTGTACTCACGCAGCACCGGCAACACGCCGCCGGGACGCGGCTCGACGAGGTGACCGGTGACGACGAACGGGGGATGTGTCGTGATGACCTGCCGTGGGATGCCGACCGGCGGGAGGTGCTCGCCCGCCGACTCGTCGGGGCGCGAGCCGAGGGCGGGCAGGGTGACCCGGTCGCTCGCCAACGCCGACGGCGCGGCGACCGTCACCGTGCGGCTCGGCTCGGGCGTGTATCCGTAGGAGGTGACGCTCGCGAGCTGGTTGAGCGCGTGCGCGGGAACCGTGATGAGCGCCCCCGTCGCGTCGACAACCACGATCTCGACGACCGCGCGCGAAAGACCGTCAACCACAATGGACTCGACCCGATAGGCCGAGTCGGCGACAAGCCCGACAACTGTCGGCAGGTGCGTCGATCCGGGCTTGATCGCCACCACGAGCATCGATGTCCGTTCGAACATCTCCCGGATGAACGTCCCCGCCGACCATGTCAGCGCCGATTCACCTTGCGGCACACCGTTTTCCCACGCGCGCATGGTCGCGAGTAGCGGGCGCAGGTCTGGGGCGGCGGCACCGGCGAGCCGTTGGACGAACTTCTCGAAACCGTCCGCTGTCGTGACGTGCGTGCGGCGCAGTACGTCGGCCAGCGCGGCGCTCGGACTCGCGTCGGTGTTCGCGGCGGCGATGGCATCGAACAATGGCGTGAGCAGCGGGATCGCCTGCGGGGCGCGGATGAGGAGTTCGCGCAGTCGACGCAGTGCCGCGATCTCGATATGCGTGCCGGGTCCGTAGATGTCGCGCAACAGTCGGTCGAAGGCGCGCTCGGCGGTGCTCGGGTACTCGGCGAGCCACGCGAGCATCTGGCCGACCGCGCGCGCCGGGTCAGGGGCGCGCGCGAAGGCGGCTCGTGCCTGTTCCCACACGTCGTGCTCGGATTGCGCGAAGGCGACGGCGTCCCACAGGACGACCGGCGCGACGCGACGCGACCTGGTGGTCAGCACCGTCGCTATATCGGCGCCGTAAAGGGCTCTCAGGAGTTCGGGGCTCAGGTACATCGGGTGCGTGAGGACGCGCTGGGTGGTACCGGTGAGCGAGGACAGCTGACCCGCCGGATTCCACCCGTGTGGCGGGGTGAGGGCGGCCGGGATCGCGGTCGGTTCGCCGGCGCGATAGCCGGGGAGCGGGCCGGTTTCGGTTGCCGACGACTCGCCGAGCAGGTCGGCCGCCGGTTCGTTGTCCTGGTACACCGCCAGTGCCTTGGCGAGGACCGCGGGCCATAGCGGTTGGCCGGGGGTCGCGGCGCGATAGTCGGCGTTGCCGTTGACGACCGGAAACTGCCGATCGACCGCGACGCGTGCGACAGTCCCGTCCGCACGGTGGAAGACCACCTCGAAATTGCCGTCGGCGCGTTCGCGCACCAACTGCGCGATCCAGCCAGGGTGGCGCGCGATGAGCGCGCGCAGGGCGGCGGCATGCGGTTCGACACCGTCGGGAGCGAGGTCGCTCACGTCTGGTCGACCACTCGAACCGAAGAGCACGTATTCGTCGCGGCCGAGCGTTGTCAGCTGGTTGGGCCACGAACGCGGCTGGGCGAGTAGGTGATTGATCGGCCGGTCGACGGGGTGCGCGCGCGATGAGCGCGCCGATGGCGTACCCCACATGTCGTCGACCACTTCGATGTGTGGGGCCCTCCCACCCCGTTGTACGCGGCCGGTGCGCAGTGCGGCCATGGCCGATTCGAGGCGGGCCTTGCCGTCGCGAGGAGCCGCCGCGACCGCTGATTTGATCCAGTTGGCGACCGAGGCTTTAGGAATGGCCGCGCGATCGAGCCAGACGATGGTCGCGGTCGACCTGCTGCCGGCCAGCTCCTGCGCGGTCGCCGCGTAGAGCTCGACACCGGTCTTCGCCGCCGCCGTCGGTGCGACGGTCTCCCCTGGGACATGCCAGGTGAGGACCGACGCGGTGATCGGGTTGCCGATGCTGAGCACCAGTGACCCGGTGCCGTCGAACGCCGACGGTTCGACGCGCAGGAGGAACGCGCGTGGCGCGGCGATGGCTGAGCGGCCGGCGAGCGCGGCGGCCTCGGCGTCCGCGGTCGCTACCGCTCGGTCGAATCGGGTGAGCACGGCCGAGCGCAGCGCGTTCGCGGTAGCGGTCTTTCCGGTCCCCGCGCTCGCGCGCGAACGGGCCAATTCGTGGCGCAGGAAGCCGCGGTTCATCGTGTCGCGGACGCGGACCGGCAGGCCGTCGGATTTGCGCAACCGATGATATTCGGTGACCAGCCGATACTGGTCGGCGTCAGTGAGCTCGTCGAAGCGCAACGCGGCCCACCAGGCGCGCCCGTGCCGTTCCCACCAGTGCGCGGCCTGGCGCGCGCGGGTTGTCGCGGCGGTGAGCGAGCCGTTGGCGTCGAGGTCGGAGGGAAGCTTCGGCGGCCGCTGATATCGGGGTCGCGGGCGCTGCCGGCCGCCGAGCTCGCCGACGATATCGACCGTGTGCGCCACCGCTGTCGCGGCGGCTTGCGCACCCGTGGGTTGATCGGCGAGCAATGTCGGCGGATCGATCGCCCATGGCTGCCTGGTCTGAATGCTCGACGGCAGCACCGTCAGCGCGAGCTCGCCATCGCCGAGGACGAATTGGGTGGCCGGTCCGGCGGAGGAGATGAAGAGGAGCTGGTTGAAGTGGCGGACCGACAGGTCGGTTGCCGTCCCGTTCGGGTTGCGCAGGAGCAGGTGGGTCACGTAGCTCGGATCGGCCGGGTCGGACCGTAGTCCGATCACGGTGTACGCGTGGTCGGGTTGCAGGTCGGTGATCGGGTGGTTGGTACCGGTGGAGGTCGGGTTGGTTGCCACCATCACGGCGTCGCCGCGGGTGAGCAGCGCTTTGACGCGGTCGCCTGCCCAGCGGGTGAGCACGCGGGTCGCCTGGTGAGTGTCGTCGAGTTCGGTCCCCGATTCCCAGGTGGTCATCAGGGCGATGACCGGTGCGAGTACTGGTTCGGCCGTGGCCCAATCCCGCCCGAATTTCTCGGCGAGGAACGTCCGGAAGCCGACGCCGGTGCGCACGTTGTTGTTACGCAACCAGGTCTCGCGGTCGACGGTGGAGTACCCCATCACCTCGCGAATCGCGTTCTCGGCGCTCCAGGTGACCGAACTCAGCCAGCTCTTGGTCCAGGCGAGCCACTCGTGCTCGAGGTCGAGCACCGTGTGCGCTATCGCGAGCGCGGCAGCCGCGGTGACGGTCGAGTCGTTCGCGGCGATGATGAGATCGGCGAGCGCGTCCGGGCCGAGCGACATCGGATGAGCGAAGTTGCCGTCGTCGACGCCGCGACTCGGCTGTGCACGCCCCTGGCTCGTGACCGTCACGACCGGCCGCAACGCGGTGGCGACCGCGCCGGAATTTCCGCCGACAACACCCGCGTACCCGAGTGCGCCACCCTGGTGAATCGCCCACGCCTTCTCCACGAACGCGGGCCACAGCGGCTGTCCCGGTTCGGCGAGCGCGTAGGCCATGCGGCTACCATCACCGGTCTCGTAGACGTAGAAGCGACGGTCGACCGGCACCCATACCGCCACACCGTCGCGGACGAAACGTATAGCGATCTCACCGGTTTCGGGGTTCACATCGAACATCTGCCGCACCAGGTCCGGGCGCGCGAAGGCCATCGCGCTGAGTCCGGCGTGCAGGTAGCAGGTGCCGAGAGCGCCTTGCACGACGTCGGCGGCCGAGATCTGCGCCCCGAAGATCGCGGCGTCGATGACGGCGAGCCGAGGCATCACGAGCCCTCGACCCGCCAATTCGGTCGCCGAGATCTGGCGCCACTGACCGCCGTCCGGTTTTCGCACCCAGATGTGCTCGGCTCGCTCGCCGGGCGCGGCGAGTTCCCAGCGGGCGGCGAGCTTGTCGCCCGAGGCGAGATGGATCGCGTCGGCGCCGGTACCGATGACCAGCCCGTCGGCGGACACGACCAGTTCGGCCGCGGGTGCCGGGTCGGTCACCTGGTCGACGTCGTCGGCGACCGCGCGGACCGCGACGCCGACCGGGGCCGACTCGAACTCGTCGTAGGAGAAGCTGAAATTGCCCATGAAGGCGTCGCTGTCAGCCGACCGCTGCACTGGTTGATCGACCGCGACCGAGGTGTCGGCGGCCTCGTCGGCAGTCGTTTCGGACAGGCCCGCGACGAGTCGCCCCTGGCGACCACGGGTCGCCGCGTAAGCGGTGAGCTCGGCGATCGCCGCGTCTTGCGCGATCGCGAGCGCGCTCGACTGGGCCGCGAGCAGCAATGCTGGCCAAATAGGCTGTGCTACAGCACTATTCGATTGTTCGCCGAACCAGTCGAGCGGCAGCTTCGTCGAGCGGTCGACCCGCACCCACTGCGGTGTGCCACCCACCATGAGCAGCACATCGAGTCCGACGACATCACCGTCGGCCGGCGGATCGTCATGCCCGGTAGTTGTTCCGTCGGCGAGGACGAAGCGGGTCATCGAAAGAATCACGGCGGGGTCGGTCGCCAACGCCGCGAGTTGGTTGAGCACTGGCCAGGCGACCGTGCCCGCGACGCCCCGAAAGCGTTCGAGGTCAGCCGATTCAGGCCCCGCGGTGCCGAAGATGGGGCCGCGCAATTCCCGGTCCGGTACCAGGCCGACGCCTGCCGCGACCTCGGCCGACACCGTGTGCGTCGTGTCGCCGACGGTGAGCAGCACAGTTGTCGCGTCGGCACCGGGCGCGACAACGACCAGGTCGTGCTCGAAGAGTTCGACGCCTTCGGCCAGGGTGACCGGCCTCGCGTACCACTGCTTGTCCGGCTGCCACCGGTACCCGGCCGCCGCGAGGTCGGTCGGCGAGACCCACGATCGACCCTTCGGCCCGGCCACCAAGATATGGTCGACTCCATCGGCTCTCGGGAAGAACCCGTCCTCCGGCAGCAGGATCGCGCCGACGTCCCCGGGGACCGGCACATTCGACGACTCGATGAACGTGGGCCGCGACCCCGCCGGAGCACGGACCACCGTCGTAATCGTCCCTGCTGTGGCAACCAACGGCAATGCGACTGCGGCCCCGAACATGGCGGCGACGGCGCGACCGGGGTGGCCCGTAACGACAGTCGGCGCGACAGCACCCGCGGGCACCGCCCGCGGCAGTGACCGCGACGGCGGAGTCCAGCCGCCGACCAACAGCTCGATCTCGGCATCGGTCATCGGCGCGGTGAGCAGGGTCGGTGTCGTCGTCGGGGCGATCGCTTCCGATAGCGACGGCGCATCGAACGGCGCGAGCCGCGAAATATGCTCGGCGACGATCGCATTCGCGGCGAGTACCACAGCGGGCCAACTGGCTGCTGCCTCGTGTGCGCCAGGGACCAGCGTCCTCAACCGGTCGACAGCCACCCAACGCGGCTCGCCTGCGACTCCGAGCAACACCTCGATCGCGATGACGTCGGCGTCTCTGAGCACCACAGCGCCGTCGCCACCGATGATGTCGCCGTTGTCGTCAACCCAGTTGCTCGCGGCGTCCACCACCGAACCCGGAACGCGCAGATGTCGGTCTCCGGCGCGGACCACGAATCGCAGCATCGACCCGATCGCCGCCGGGCGCGTCGCGTGTTCGCGCAACTGCTCGACGACGGGCCACCCGGGGAGCGTGTCCAGATCGGTCGCGGCCGGTTTGTGCCCGCCGAAGAGGGGGCGTGGCAAGCGATCCGGGCGCAGGAGTCCGACAGCCGCCGCGTCCGCCTCGCCGAGCCAGTGCACACCGCCCGGCAACCGCACGAGTACTTGGCCAGGTCGGTCCGTCCGTGGGTCGACGACCACGCTCTCGTACTCCCACCAGGTCACGCCGCCGACCGTCACGCTACGCGCGAACCCCTCGCGCGCCGAATCCCACGCGAACCCGCTCGCGGTCAATGCCTGCCCGGTCACCCAGTGCTCGCCGTTCGCGCCGACAACCAGGTACTCGATGGCCGTCGATGCCGCCACGGTAAGAATTCCCTCGGCGTCGGCGACAACGGCGACGTCCTCGCGCGAACGCAGCTGCGGCGCGAGCGAGGTAGCGCGGTTGGGCGACAACAGGATATCGGTGTCGACGGCGAAGGCATCGATCCCGACGAACGGGATCGACCCATCGACCGCCAACCGCCGCTCGATCGCCCGCGCTCGGTCGGCCGCCGCGCGCGCTCGGGTGTCCGGCACCTGCTCGGTACGCGTGGGCGAGGAATGCACGACCGGCACCTGTCCGTCGGCGTCGAGCCGCCGAAGTACAGCCACCGCTGGTCGCCCGATATGACCGACCGCGTGCCAGCCGCCCGGCTCCTCGAGCGCGGCGAACTGTTCCGTGCTCAGCGACGTCAGATCCATCATCAGTTGATGGAAATCGGCGTGGACATGCAGGCCCTGCGCGGCCCAGCCGACGAGCGCCTGGTCGATCCGCGCCCTGTTCTGCGCCTTGCCGAAGAACTCGTCGACGGCCGTGTAGGTGATGCCGTCGTGGATCTCGAGTTGCAGCAGTGTGCTCGCCCCGACCTCGTCGAGTGCGCGCTGCCATCGGCTCGGGTCACCGGTTGCGTCGCCGGGCAGCAGATAGGTGCGGCCATCGCCGGTGACGGCGGCATTCGCCCGCCTGGTGCGTGGCGAGTTGAGCTGTCCCCACCCGGTCTGCGCGGGCAGCCCGAAGGGGGTAACCCAACGCCCGGTCGCCGCGTCGATCACGATCTGGTGCGACACGAGCTCCAAGGTGGTGAACGCGGCAGCGCCGAGATCGATTGCGGCCGACTCTAATCCGGGCGCGACTTCGCTCGTCGACTGCGCCGCGACATGTCCCGGTGGCACCGCCGACCACAGGTACCCGTCGGTGTCGCGCTCGGCGAACAGCACGGTCGCCGGGTCGGCGTCATTCCCGTGGCGCAGTCGGGTGACGCTGCCGTCGGGATGGTGGACATCCAAGTTCAGGCTCAGCGACGAGGCGGCCGCAGCGTGCCGCTCCGACATCGTCCCCACTGACCCTCCATCGGTGCGCAACGCCTCGAACGCGGCGACCCGCCGAGCGTCGGGCTCCGTGAGCCACTGAGCACGCTCGAGTATCTCGATCAGCCCGTCGGTGCCTGGCTTCGATGCGCGCTCCCACACCCGGCCATCCGGCGCTTCGACACCATCGACCGAGGTCAGGACGACTCGCTCGGCCCGGACGGAATCATCAACGGTTGAGCGCCGGTCGGGGTCGCGGTCGGCAGTGTCGTCCGACTGGTGCTCGAAGTCCGGGGGCGGCACCCGCCGGTCACGCGACGCCGTATCGGTCAGCTCGATCCGGCCGTCGACCGGGCCGGCCAACGCGGGGACAACCCCGTTGTCGAGGAGGGTCCGGCGCGCGTTGTCAGCCTGCAATGTTGTCGCGAGCGCGACAATGTCGGTCTCGGCGGCCCGACGCGTGGCGAGCGCGTCCGCGAGGTCCTTCACCGCGGCGGTATGGGCGACCTCGGCAGCGGGTCGGTCCTGGTCAGTGGCCTCGTCGAGCGCCTTCTTGGTCACGCTCTCCGCGGTAACCGCGTCCTCGTGCGCGGTGACCGCGTCGGTGTAGCGGGTGATGGTGATGGCGTGGTGCGGTGCCTTGGCGAACAGGGCGTCGTCGGCGGCCAAGAAGTACTCGACGCTGCCCTTCTGCCCATTGCGCGCCGCGCGGTTCTCGGCCTGCACATCGATATCGCGAAATTCGGACTTACCCGACATCTTGACCTGCAGGCCACCGTCCTTGTCCACCTGCGCGCTGACCTCGATATCGACACCGCGGCCACCCTGCCGGTTGATCACCAGGATTTTGCCCCGCTCACCGGCGGTCGCCAGGATATCGGCGAGATCGCGTTCCCAGTTCTCCCCATGCCTGACCATCCACTCCGCGTCGACCGACTCGAACCGATCGCGCGCAATCCCCATGGACTCCATCAGTTTCGAGATCGCCGAGACCTCGCTGTTGCGATTGGCGATGATCAGGTGCGGCAGCGCGTTATTACCGCCATCGGGCATCTTGCCCGCCTCGTAGGCCGCCGCCACCCGGGCCGCGATCGCCCGATGCTTGCCGGCTTGGTCGACCGCTGTATGCGCATCGAGGGTGGCCAACTTCGATTCCTCGCGACGCGGAATCGAAATGACCTCCGACATACCGTATTTGGTGACGAGGATGTCGGAGAGCCCGGCGACGGTGCCCGAGGCGCCCGTCAGCGACGTGTAGTTCTCGCCGAGCATATCCTTGGCCGTCAGCGACTGGCTCGAGGCCGAGTCACCGCGGATGTGGACGCCGTGCTTGGCCTCGATCGCCTGTGCCAACCCGCCGTTCCAGCGGCTCTCGGTCGAGGTCTTCGGGTCGAACATCACCGCGTGGGTCATCTGGTCGATGATGTAGACCTTGCCGTCGGGGCCGATGACGTAGTGGTCGCCCTCGACGAATTCCCAGCGCGCGGTCGCCGCCGACTGCACCCGAGCGAGGAGGTCATCGACGTCCTTGGGCGTCGCGTTCGGGAGGTCCTGCTCGATCAGCTCCTTGACGGTCTCGGCGCCCTCCTTGGTCATCGTCGCCGGGCCCGACGGCTGGTCGGCGGTCCGACCGAAGTGCTCGGGGGTGAGGCCGCCGGAGTTCAGTTGCGCGGTGAGGAACTCGTGCGCGTATTCGACGCGTTCCTTGACCTGCGGCGTCGCGTCACTCGGCCCGTCGGCGATGATCCAGGTGGTGTCGGAGTAGTGCAGCGCCTCGTCGATCTCGTCGATGACGGCGATATCGCCGTCCATCTTCTTGTTGCGCAAATGGCCGAAGCCGGCGTCACTGAGCGTGCCGACGAAAACCGTTGCCCGGTCCGGGTTTCCCGAACCGACCCCGTCGACACCATGGGGCGACATCCGCACCAGGTTGTAGGAATCATCGCCGAGCACCTTGAAAACCTGCTCGTAGAGTCGCATCGCGTCATTGGCGAGCGTGTCGCGGGTGGTGAAGACGTGCACGTTCTTTCCACCGGCGGCCTTCATCATGGCGTCGGCGAGGAACACCATCGTCTTGCCCTCACCGGCGGCCATATTGATCGGGCCGTTGCGCATGGCCATCGCGCCCATCACCTGGGTCGCGTACATCGTCTTGCCGTTCTGAATGACCGCGCCGTCGGCGTCGTACTTGGTCGTGCCACGGCGGATGACTTCGGTCGCCGCGGTCACCGCCTTGTGGTATTCGGCCACCCCTTCGGCATCACGCGCCGCCCACTTGGCGCTGCCTGCCAACGCCTCAGCCAGCTCGGTCGGGGTCCGCTTGCCCCACTCCACCGGGTCGTACTTCGCGAGAATGTCCTCGGCCTCGGCCATCAGGTCGCGGGGCGGCCCGTCGGGTTTGTTCTCGACCGCTTCGTCGCCGCGCAGCGTGTGCAGCGAGTCGAGGGTCTCTTCGTCGACGCTCGGCCGACGCGGCGCTGCCTCGGGCCAGGTGTCGGCGTCGGTGTGCTTGGTGCCCTGATGATCGAAATGCTGGACCCGGTCGTAGATGCCGAGCTCGTCGAGCGCCGCCTTCACCCGGCCCGGGGCCGGCTGATAGGCGCCTGCCCAGTCGTGCACCGCGATCAGCTCGCCCTTGACGAATTGACCACGGAACGCGGCATACACACCGGCGTTGTGGAATGCCTCGTGTTGCACCGTGCTGCTGACGTACCACTGCCCGTCGTGATCGACCACGATCGTGCGCATCGCGTCGGCGGTACCGCCGGCCCAGCGCTGCAGCAGCGGTCCGCTACGCGGGGTATCGATCTGGCTGCGGCCGTTCTTGGCGATGACCTCGTCGCCGTCCTCGCCTTGGGGCCGCGCCCGCCCCCGACTCTCGGCGTCACTTGCCCTGCTCGCCTCCTTCGCGCCCTCGGCCTTGGGGGCAGGTTGCGTCCCGTCTTTGGTCCAGATGTTGTTCTCGGCGTCGAATTTGTAGCGGTAGTCCGACATTTCGTCGGTGTTGAACCGGAAAACGCCGCGCGACAACGCTTTGTCACGGCCGCGCACCTCTCCCGCACCCTCCACGGGCGGAGTTGACGGCTTCTCCTGTCCGAACAGCGGACGCAACGGTTGATCACCGTCGCGGTACTGCCGGAACGGTTCGCGTCCATCGTGCGGAGACTTGTTGCCGTGCAGTGCTTCCCAGATCTGCTGGAAGCCGATGACGCCACGGGCGAACTGCTTGAACCCGGGCCAGGTCGGCCCGAGCAACGCCGAATCGACAAGCCGCCAGCGATTGCCGGTCACCGGATCGTGGGTGCCCGCGTTCGACCCCGCTCGCTCGCCCGCTTCGCTCGACTCGCTCGGCTTGTCGGCCTGCGCCTTCGACCCGGCGCCGATGTCCGATTCGGGGCGGCTGTGCCCCACCGATTCCGCGCCGTCGCGGTGGCTGTTGACCGGTTCGGCTTCGACCCGTGAGGTGACGGACGCGCTGTCATCGCCGCGCCGCGAGACCGGTGTGACCTCATCGGACCGGTGGCCGGCCGAGATAGTCGACTCGTGCGATGTGCTCGCCGAATCGCGGACTTGCGACTGCGGGGTGGCGCGCGTCAACTCCGGTTCAGGACGCGTCATCCGGGAATCCGCGCCCTGGCCGCGCGGACCCGACGGCTGGGTAACCGAGCGCTCCGACGTCGACTGCGGCTTCGCCGAGCTCTGCGAAGTGTTGTCACCGGTAGGTCGACTCAGCTGTTCCTGGTGTCCGATCGGCCGCGTTTGCTGGCTCACGACCGAATCGCTCACCGAGCCATCACTCTTGGGCGCTGTGGCCGACGCCGTGTCGCCATCATGCGCGCCCGCGCGAGTACTCGAACCATCGGGCGTGTCACGCGAACCGTCGGTGCGCGGACTCGCGGCCGAATCATGCGTTGTGTCACGGGAATTGGTCGAGTTTGTGGTATCGGTGCCGTCGTGGCCGACCGACCGGTCGCCGGTCGTCCCTGAGTCATCGGTGACCGATCCGCCGGAGTCGGTTGCGTCCTTGCTCGCGGTATTCGCATTCGGCACATCACCTTCGGCCGACAACTTCGACGGCGTCGCCGCGTCACCGGACGGCAATGATCCGGGCTTCGGCCCGACCCCATCGGTGCGCGGCGGCGGCGTCGAACCACCGTCGTGCGCGCCCACGTTCACGTCGACGTGGACATTCCCACCGCCCGAACGGAATCCGCGAATACCACCGCCCAGCGCACCACCCGCGCCCGCGCCGAGCATGCGTGGGTCGAGTTCGAACGGTCCACCCTCGAGGATCTGCTTGGCGACACCACCGCCGACCATACCGCCGAAAGCACCACCGGCGCCCTGGCCGCCCAGTTGCAGCATCTGCTGCCACTTCTTGTTGAACTCGGTCCCGGTGATCTTGGCGCCGCCGTGCTTGATCAGGTCACCGGTCACCTTGCCGAACAGAGCACCGAACGCGCCACCGAGCGCGCCACCGAGCGCGAATTGCCCGACCGCGTTCCAGTCGACCCCGTCACGGTGGTCGGCGGCCATCTGCCCCAGCTGGATCAGCAGGTCGAGAATCACCTGCTGGAGCATGGCGTTCAACGCCGCCTGGATCACCTCGAGCAACATGCGCTTGAGCCAGGCGAAGACCAACTGCCAAAACGTCATCGCCGCGGTCTGCACGGCGGGCGCGGTCGGCGGGAAGAACCACGCGATCGCGATCTCGACGACCAACTGCACCAGACCGGCGATGATCATGATCTTGTTCTCTTGGATGGCGCAACCGACCTTGTCGCACGTCGCCGCGACGTTCTTCATCGACGCCGCGATCGCCTGCAACGACGAGGTGTCGGATTCGTCGATGAGGCTCTCCAACGTCTTCGCCATCGAGCCGCCCTTGGCCGAGCTGTAGCTGGCGATGATGTCGTCGATGACATCACTGAGGCTCTCGACCAGATCGGTGAGCTCGGCAGCCGACCCCGACCACACATCGGCCAGCGCGAACATGCCGTTCTCGCTGCCTTGCGGCCAGGCGCCGCCTGCGAGGTAGCTGAGGAACTGCAGGTCCTCGGGAATCTTCAGGTCGGATTTGGCGATCGCGTCGGGAATTGCCATCTATTGCCCGCTCCGCCAACCGGCCCGCTGCCACGCGTCCTGCGTCGTCGTCTCCTGTTCGACCTCCTGCGCCGGCTTGCGCCGTTCCTTTCGCTTGTTCTTGCTCTCCCCCGCCGCACCGCCCTGCGGGGACGCGCCGGTCGCCGGCATCCCCGGCATGCCAGGCGGCATCATGGTGCCGGAGACGCCGGCGCGCTGCCCGGTCGTCGCCGCCCTGGTGGCCAACTTCTCGCCGTCGTAGGCGGCCTCGGTGACGCGACCCTGCAGCGTGCCCGGCACGCTCGGACCGCCACGTCCGCCACCCGGCGACCCGCCACCCGGTGCGCTCTTGTCCACCGGCAGACCGGTTGTCGGATCGATAGCGCGAAAGCCGAGCGGGGCAACCACACCCGGCTGACCGTCGGTTCCCGTCGTGATGCCGTCGGTCATGGGTGAGCCGGACACGGACCCGAGCGAACTGCCGAGGTCGCTGCCGGTATCGGCGAGACCGGACACGGTCGACCCATCGGGTGAGGGCGACTGGGCGTAGTTGGCAACCGGTGCGCCACCGCTGCCGAGACCAGCTCCCGCGCCGCCGGGCGCCGAGGACCCTGATCCATCGCCGGCTCCTGACGCTCCACCCGAGGTGCCGCCCCCGCTGCCACCGGAATCGCCGCCGCCGGATTGCCCGCCGCCACCACCGGATTTCGGCGGGTTGTCGGCATCGGGGTTCTTGCCGAAGTTCGGGTCCGAGCTGAGTGGGCCCTTGTACGGGCCAGGATTGCCGTGCGCGTCCTCGTTGACGTAGTTGGTCAGAATCCACTGCGCGTACAGGTCCTCACCCAACGAGAACGCCTTGCCCGCCGCCTCGACGGACCGCCCGTAGTTCACCAGCAGCTGACCGAACACCGGGATCGCGCCCTCGGCATTCGACCCGGTACTCGCATTGCCGACAAGGGCGTCTACCGCCGAGAGGTAACCCTGATCGCCCGCGGCGAACTGTTCGCCGAGTTCGTCGTCACCCCAGGGCTGACCGAGTCTGTCCAGGTTGTCGCTGAGGCGAGTGAGGATGTCGAAGAGCCCACCTGAGAGGCTCGGCAACTCGGCAAGGCGTTTGCCGCCCTCCATCAGCTTGTCGGGCTCGACCTCGATGGGCGCACGAGAAGTGTTCGACGGCGCCGTGTACGAACCGCCCGAATTGCCACCACCGGAATTCCCACCGCCCGAGTTGCCACCACCGGACGGGCCACCGCCCGAGTTGCCACCACCGGACGGGCCACCGCCAGACCCTCCCGAAGACGGCGTATCCGGGCTCGAACCCGACTCGTCGTCACGGTCGTCCTCCTGGCTCGGCTGTGA
This sequence comes from Nocardia salmonicida NBRC 13393, assembly GCF_001613085.1. Lineage (GTDB taxonomy): Bacteria > Actinomycetota > Actinomycetes > Mycobacteriales > Mycobacteriaceae > Nocardia > Nocardia salmonicida. The sequence goes on along the minus strand of NZ_BDBR01000057.1, from coordinate 26,116 downwards.
CGGTGGCGGAGTCGGCGAATCGCCCGAAGGTCTGCCGGAGCCGTGACCGGGCTCATCGCCTCCGGACTCACCACCGCCGGGGTGCTTCGGATCATGGGGATCATGCGGATGCTTCGGGTCATTGGGATCGTGCGGGTGCTTCGGGTCGTGCGGGCGCTTCGGGTCGTGCGGCTCCCACGGCCACCGCACCCGCCCATCAGCATCGGGCCAACTGAAACGACCGCCGGGACCGAAAGGCAAGTTCCAGCCTCCGGACCCGTTGGGCTGGGGCAGGAACGGACTGCGCACGGGGTCAGGAAAGGGCGAGGTCACCGTCGCCTCTTGTTCTCCGCCGCGTCACACACTCCGCCATCGTCGCCTTGACCGCGCGAGCGCGTCCGGTGGCGAACGCGGAGTTCACCTGTGATTCAGCAGTTCACCCAACCGTAAGCTCGGCGGCCGTCACCACGGGGAAACTCGCGGTCACGACAAGCCCGTGCGGTTCGGCGATATCGACGAAGAAGAGCCCGCCGTACTGCGTGACCAGCGTCGCCGCGATCGACATCCCGAGCCCCGACCCGCCCGATGTGGCCTGCGCCCCGCGAAAGAACCGGGTGGTGAGTTGGTCGAGCTCATCGGCCGAGACACCGATACCGTTGTCCGACACCGAGACAACGACCGATTCGCACTCGCGGCCGACACTGATCACCGTGCGCGCGTCACGCCCGGCGTACCGCACCGAATTACTCAGCGCCACATCGAGTACCTGACTGAGCACACTCGCCGGCACCGTCGCGATCAGCCCGTCGTCCACGGTGTCCGAGGTCAATGCCATGCCCGCGCGCACGTACGCGTCGAGCCAGGCATCGATCCGCTCGCGCACGACCACTACCGGATCACAGCGCGGCGCGGCGGGCACCGTCGACCCGGCTTCTCCGCCATTGCTGAGCAATCCATCGAGTAGTTGCGACAACCGGTCGACTTCGCTCACCACCCCGACGAAGGTCGCGGCCGCCTGATCGTGGGCAACCATCGGCCGCAAAGCCTGTAGGCGAACAGCCAACGCGGCCAATGGATTTCGCAGCGAGTGCGCGGTATCGGCGACGAGTTGACGTTCGGCGGCGGCCAACTCGGCCACCGCCCTTGTCACCGTCTGCACCCCCACGGCGAGTTCGGCGATCTCGGGCGGTCCTGCCGACCGCCTGGCCGGTGCCCCGTCCGCGCGCACCGGCAGGGTCGAGGTCAGCGCCCCGACCTCGCGCAACAGTTTCGACACCGGCCGCAAGATCCACCCGGCGACCCCGAGCGCGAGCCCGAGAAAGACGAGTATCGCGGTCAACGTCACGCAGCCGAGTTGGATCCAGCTGTCGGCGATCCCGTGCCGCGTCGCTTCGGTCGAGATCGCGATCACCACCACCCCGCCCGCCTGCGGCCAGGTCCCGATCGGCTGCGCCACGATCATCGGGCGTTCGGTCCACGGGTACAGCGGCTCAGGGGGCACGAATTGGTGGGCATTGGTCGTCACTTCCACCACCCGATGGTTGCCTCGGTCGACCCCGAGATCCACCATTACCCGACCGCTGTTGGCGATCACGAGCAATCCATTGCCGGTCTGCTCGTAGTACGACTGCGCTTGTGCCTCGAGTACACCGGGGCTCGCCGAGGCCATCGCGGCGAACCGATTGGCATCTTGGATCCGCGCGATGACAAGACCCTGGGTGCGGCTACCCGCGATCGCGTAACCGATTCCGGTCGCGAAGCAGATCATGCAAATCGCCGCGAGCAACGTGAAAGAGGTGACCAGCCGAACGCGCATCGCCGCTCACCGACACCAGCGGTAACCGAAGCCGTGGATCGTGGTGATCAACCCGGGCCGGTTGAGCTTGGCGCGCAGCGCGCCCATGTGCACGTCGAGCGCTCGTGAGGTCGACGAGGTCTTCTCACCCCAGATCTCGAGCATGATCGATTCGCGACTGACCGCGACCCCGACCTGGTCGGCGAGGACGCGAGCGAGCGCGAATTCCTTCTGCGTCAACGAGACCGGCGTACCGGCGACCTCGACGTGGCGGGCCGCCAGGTCGATGCGGACATCCCCGGTGTGCACAACCGTCGCGACCTCGTCGACCGGGCTCGCGCGCCGCACGATGGTCTCGATGCGCGCGGCGAGCTCGCCGACGCGCGGCGGCTTGACCATGAAGTCGTCGGCGCCGGCCCGCAAGCAGGACACGACCGCGAGCTCGTCACCTTCGGCGGTGAGAATGATGACCGGAATGGAACTGACCTTGCGCAGCTGGCGCAATACCAGGTACCCGTTCACATCCGGCAGCCCGAGGTCGAGGACGACCGCGTCGTAACCGGTGTGCGAGGTGAGCACTTCGAGCCCGTTGGCGAAGTGGTCGACCACGGGGAAACCATGCGCGCGAAGCCCTTCGACGACCGCCGCCGCGACACCAGCGTCGTCTTCCACAACCACTACCCGCACGACCCTGGTCCCTTCCACACGTCCAGGAGCTACCCGAACAAGGGGTGAGGATACAACACCAAGATTTTCCAGCCTTGACAGAATCGCTAACTATCGGGTAGTGACACACTGCCATTAAACGTCACATCGTAGCGCGAACTGGCGGGTCAGGCGGTGGCGCGACCGACCGTTCCCGCACTGCCTGCGCCGAGCTGTGGCGGGAGGGCGATCGGCTGGAAGCCGACCAACCGCGGCGCCGGCGGCAAGCTGGTGAACCGGCGACGAAGATTGCTCAGTTGCCGGAACACCTCACGCAGTTCCTCGTGCAGCAGGCGGATCTCCTCGTGCAACTGTTCGGCTTCCTCGATCAGGTCGGCCTGGAAAAGTCGCCCTTGCTCGAACTGCGCGCGCTCGGCTCGCGAGCGGGCGAGCGTCTCTTCAGCCGGCGTCCGTCCCGGCATCGACCGAGCGCTGAATTCGGCACTCCGGCGGCGAACCGAAGTGACCCTTTCGACGTCGCGCATCACAACACCCAACCTTTCGATATTTCTCGAACCCATATCGAATTAAGCGCTCCCCTGCCATGGACGTCAATAGTCAAGCCATTTTTTTAGTATTCACTTTGCATGCCACTGCGGATACCTTGGAATCTTTAGATTTCCTTGAGAAACCCTGTAATCCCTTGAGGATTGCCCCCGTCAACAAATGCGACCCGGCCTGATTACGCATGGCAAATAGGACCGTAACTCGGTCGACACAAAACAACCGGTTATTTTATGTCGGCGGCGACTGATGTGCGAAATCGCGCATCCGGGTAGCGGTCAGCTCGACTGGTCGGCCTGCTCCCGCGCGCGTTCGGCCGCAGGCAGCCGCGCGGCCAGAATCAGGATCGCCGCCATCATCACGGCAACGACGAGCAGGATCGCGACGACCCCGTGCCGGAAGCCGACGAGGAACGCGGTGCGCACCGCGCCCGCCAGTTGCCAGCCGAGTTGATCGTCGACCGAGATCGCGGTCGCGACACTGCGGCCGAGTGGTTCACCGGTGACGGCGAGCCCGTCACGGGCGGCGACCTGGGCCGGCACCACGAATTTCGCCTTGTACCCCTCACCGACGAGGCCACTCACCACCGCGACCCCGAGCATGCTGCCGAGCTGCACGACAACCGACTGCGCCGCGAACGGGATACCGTGGCGCGTGGCGGGCAGCGCCGCGCTGATGGCGCCGAGCGCGACGGTCATCACGATGGCGAGCCCGGCGTTGACCACCGTCGCCATCACCACGATCGGCATGAGTCCGCCATTGACATCGGCCAGCAAACCGACAGCGAGCCCGTCGAGGACGGTCGTCAGACCGACGATCAGCGGCACGATCGTGTTCGTGCGTCGGTAGAGCGCCGAGCCGGCCCACGCGCCGAAACCCGTCGCCGCGCAAGTCGGTCCGAAGATCGCGAGACCAGCGAGAACCGGGTGCTCGGTGCGCACCGCCTGCAGGTACTGGACGACGAGGAACACCATGCCGAAAGTGGCGACGACCGACGTGGCGAGCGCGAACATGGCCGGGCGTACTCGCGGTTCGGCCCGCAACAGCCAGTCGTGCGGCAGCTCGCCCGCCCGCCGCGTCATGGTGGCGACCACGAGCAAGCCGAAGCCGGCTAGCAGCGACGCCAGCACAGCGGGCGCGGTCCAACCCCAGTCCGGCGCGATGATGAAGCCGAAGGCGAGCAGCGCCGCGCCGGCGACGGTCGCGATGACACTCGGCCAGTCGACAACCGCGTCCGGGTCCGGCCGCGAGGTGGGAACGAGCGCGACAATGCCGACGAATAACGCGATCGCGATCACCGATTCCACCGCGATCACCCGCGTCCACCACACGTGCCCGAGCAGCAACGCGCTGATCAGCGGCACCACCGTCACCCCAGCCGCGACCGCGGCACCCCACAGCAGAATCGCTTGCGCCCGTTGCAGGCCGGGGGCACTCACTCGCAACAGCGTCGCCAACGCCGCCGGCACCATCGCGGCGGCGCTCGCGCCCATCAAGATCCGGGCGATCATCAGCGGCAGCGAGGTCGATTCGAGGGCCAGATGGGCGAATTGGCCGACCAGATATCCCAGGTAGCCGTAGGTGAGCAGCGGTTTCGGGCCGAAACGGTCGCACAGCACGCCGCCGAGCATCAGAAACGCCACGTGGGAGATCACATACGACCTCGGAATCCACAGCGAGAAAGCAAGGACATCGCGGTCACCGAGCTGCTGGAGCAACGTCGGCACCGCGATGGCGTGCATCGAGATGTCCTTGCTCACCAAGAATCCGGTCGCGCACACAATCAACAGGACCGGCCAGCGTCGACGTGGCCTGACCTGTTTCGGCGCGGGTTCAGCCGGTGCGGACCTGGTCGAGCGGAGGCTCCGAACTGTCACTTGTACCCTTACTGGCCGCGCGGTTCCCCTGCGGAGCAGTTTCGACCATCGGCGGCAATCCCGCCAATCGACGTGGCGCGAGCAGCTCGTCGACCTCGGCGCGGGTCAACACACCTTCGGCTACTACCAGATCGGCCACGCTCGTCCCGGTGGCAAGGGCCTGTGCAGCGACTTTCGCGCATTCGGCGTAGCCGAGCTCGGGCGCGAGCGCGGTGACGACCCCGACCGATCGGCGCACGCCATCGGCCAAATGCTCACGGTTGGCCGTGATGCCCGACACGCACGCCGTCGCGAGGGTATCGACGGACGCAGTGAGGTGGGTCAGCGACTTCATCATGCTGTAGACGATGACCGGTTCGAAGGCATTCAGCTGCAGCTGTCCGCCCTCTGCGGCCATGGTGACGGTGAGGTCGTTGCCGATCACCTCGAAGGCAACCTGGTTCACCAGCTCCGGGATGACCGGGTTCACCTTGCCCGGCATGATCGACGAACCTGCTTGAGCGGTCGGCAGATTGATCTCCCGCAACCCCGCCTGCGGGCCGGAGGAGATGAGCCGCAGATCGTTGCAGATCTTGGAGAGTTGGACCGCCACCCGCTTGAGGATTCCCGAAACCTGTACGAAGGCACCGCAGTCCTGCGTCGCCGCGATGGGATTGTCGGCGAGGGTCACCAATTCACCGGTGATCTTGCGCAGATGGCGGCAGGCCAGCTCCGCGTAGTGGGGGTGGCCGTTGATGCCGGTACCGATGGCGGTGCCGCCGATATTGCACTCGAGCAGCAGCAGCGTCCCCTCGGCGAGCCGGTCGCAGTCCTCGCGCACCATGGTGGCGTAGGCGCCGAATTCCTGCCCGAGGGTCATCGGCACCGCGTCCTGCAACTGGGTGCGGCCCATCTTGATGACGTCGGCGAATTCGATTGCCTTGCGGTCGAAGGCATCGGCGAGGGCGGCGAGGGCGGCGACGAGTTCGCGCAGGTAGCCGACAAGGCACAGCTTGATCGCGGTCGGGTAGACGTCGTTGGTCGACTGGCCGAGGTTGACGTGGGTGAGCGGGTGCAGTTGGTCGTAGTCGCCGCGCGCGAAACCGAGCAGCTCCAGGGCCCGGTTGGCGATCACCTCGTTGGCGTTCATGTTCGATGACGTGCCGGCGCCGCCCTGAATGGGATCGATGGGGAACTGGTCGAGCAACGCCCCAGCCCTGATCTCCGCGCACGCCGTGCTGATCGCGTCGGCGCGACGCGGGTCGAGCAGTCCCAATTCCCGGTTGGCTCGGCACGCGGCCTGCTTCACCGCGGCCAATGCCCCGACGAGCAGCGGGAAATCACCGATCGCGGCGCCGGTGACGTGGAAGTTCGCCAAGGCTCGTGCGGTGTGCACGCCGTAGTAGGCGCTCGCGGGCACGGCGAGATCGCCGATCGAATCATGTTCCACTCGGGGCTCGGCCAACGATTGCGCGGTCGACATCAGCACTCCTTGCGATTGTCGTTTCAACGTCGGCGGCAGCGCGCTCGGCGCCACGACGTCGAGACCGATTGAAGCATCGGCGCGACAGTGCCGACGTCGCGCGAGAGCCTCGTGGACGAGGTGTTCATCTGGATGAACACCACCAACGAGGGAAACACACTCGCCTAACAAGGAATTAACGGAAACTCGACGGTTAGGTGATTGTCGCGCCGGTAGGCTCCGTTGCTCGACGACAAGTGAGGCGAAACCATGGCTGAAACAATCATTATTTCGCCGGGTGAAGTACGCGCCGGCGGCAACGAACTACTCGCCGCGAAAGCCGGCTTGGATGCCGTTCTGGCCACCCTGCGAACGGTGGTCGCCGCCAACGGCACCGAAACCTGGGGTGATGATTCCTATGGTCGGCAATTCGCCGACGGGAAAACCGGGTATCGCAGTTCCCGCACGAATCTGCTCGACGGCGGCCGTGATTTCGCTACCACGATCGGCGAGTTCGGGACCGGCTTGATCGGTGCGGCCGACCGAACCGACCGCACCGAGGCCGGCAATACCGCACGCTTCTGAGGCGCATCCGTGTCGCTGCATTGGCCGTCCGAGTTACGGCTACTCACCTACGTCGTCGGGCAGGTCTGGCCCGACGGTGACGAGGACAAGATGTTCGCCATGGCCCAGGGCTGGCTCGATGCCGCCGCCGCCATGGAGTCGAGCGTCGCTCCCGCGCTGCGCGCTGCCGAGCACCAAGCGCTTCGTGGCTATGTCAGTGGCAGTGGGAGCGCGTTCATCGCCGCCGAACTCGACAAACTGGTGGTCGGGGAGCAGTCGATCGAGCAGCTGACTGCCAACTTCCGCCAGATCGGCACCTCGACACGGCATGCTGCGACAACCATCGAAGAGACCAAGATCATGATCATCTTGTCGGTCTCGATGCTCGCCGCGCAGATCGCCGGGGCGTGGTTGTGGCCGCCGACAGCGCCGGCGGTCGAGGCGGCGGCGATCGGCGCCACGCGCGCGGCGGTGTACCGGGTGAGCAATCGCGCGCTCGCGGTCATCGGCGAGATCCCTCATCTGGGTGAGCAATTGGTGAAGGTACTGCGCTATCTGCCACGGTTGGCCGATGAGCCGGGACGCGTGGCGCGCGTTCTCGCCCAGCGACCAACCGCCCTGGCTGCCAGAGCAACTCCTGGTCTCTACGAGGGTTTCGTCGGTGCCGGACTACGCGGCACCACCGCGCGCGCGTTGGCCGAACTGCCCGCCGACACCGTGAAGTTCTTGCTGGAGAAGGGCATCAACAACGTCATCGTCTCCGGCGGGCTCGACGTGATGGTCCAGGGCATTCAGCTGGCCGAGGGTCACCGCGACGAGTTCAACACCACCGAACTCGGAATGTCGATCGCGGCCTCCGTCGGCGGGTGGTACGCGGGCGCGCTCGTCGCGACCCATGTCGGCCGGTTCGGGGCCAAGTTCCTCACCGGGCTCGGCAAGGATCCAACAGCTGGGCTGTGGGGCGCCGGCCTCGGGATGGCGGCCGGCACCGTGCCGACCGTGGTATCCACCCTGGTCGGCGGTGGGATCGCGGCGGGTTTCACCGGGTCGTTCGATCCGACCGTCGGCTTGATCGGCGCGTTGTCGGCCAACTCGATCATGGGTCTGCAACGCGGCTATATCGGCATGCGTGGGCTCGAGCCGGGTGCGACACGCGGCGATGACGGGGTGGTCATCGCGACCGACCGCGCCCTCGGCGGAACCCGGACGGACGGCGTCCCGGGCTCGGCCGACCACCCCGGTGGCAATGGCCGACCGGCCCAACCACAAGCGGCACCGACGAAGTCGACCTCGGACTTGATCCAGGAGGTTCGTGCCCGCGACGTGTCGGGATATCGAGAGGCCCGCGACCGAGATCACGCGGCCATGCGATCGGATACCCCACCCGCGCAACCGCGCGCGCACCGCGATGCCCATCTTGCCGAGCAGCGGAGCACGATCAGCGAATTGTCGCGCAGTCAGCGGGCCGTGCTCAACGCCGAGCTCGATCATGTGCGGGCGCGCAGTCGAGCGACAACGCCCGACGACCCCGAATTGACCTTCGCCGCCGAGCGACTCGGGGCCGCACAACTCGCCGACGCTCGTGTTCGCTCCGATGCCGAACGCGCCCTGTTCGATTCAGCCGCACCAGGCCCGGTCTCCGCCTCGCGCAACCGAGCCGATGCCGAGGCATCGGATGCCATCGAATTGACCGAGCTGCCGCCACTCCGGCGGGCCGGGGCGGGCGAGGACCAAGCGATCACTCCTGCACCGCCACGTGACACCGGTCAGCCGGACGACAGCGCGGGCGTCGCCGGACCCAAAACCACACCACCACAACGTGATATAGACAGTTCGTCGCAACATGAGTCGCACGCTCGACGGCGTTCCACCGACGAGGGCTCCGCGGAACACGACTCGACTGTCGAATCGGCACCGCGTCGGAGCACTGACGACGATTCGACCGACGCGCCACTCTCGCGCGAAGCCGCGGCCGAACTCGCCAACGCCGACGGCCACATCGCCGATCTCAAATCCGCGCAGGTGAATTCGGCCCGAGCGCTGGATCAAGCCAATGCCCGAGGTCTCGAGCAGGCGACTACGCGTAGGGACCTGGCGCGTGCGGACTTGGCCCACGCCAAGCGCCTCAACGACGCCGACAACGAGATGCTCGTCCGCCGGCGCGGTGAAGAAGAGTTCGCCTCGGACGAACTCAGGCCGACGATGCGTGCGGCCACCACCGACCTGGAACGCCAGATCGCCGCCCGTGACCGCCATATCGACGATACCGTCGCCCGCGTCGCGATCGCCGAGCAGCAGCTGAGCACCGTACGCGCCCCGCTCGACCGGGCGGCCGGCGAGCAGGACCGGGCGATGGCCGCGGCGCGCAAGGCCGTCGACGACCTGTCGGGTCCGGGTCGCGGCGAAGGTGAACAGTTCGCGAACCACGCCGCGCGACTGCGCGCGGAGCTCGACGAATTGACCGCGAACCACGACAATTGGCGCATCGAATCCGGTGTCGCCGAACGCCGGATCGAGGCCGAGCTGGCCGCGCTCGACGCGAGCTCGCGCACCGAACGAAGCATGATCGACGGCGGTTACATGAGCGGCAAACCACGCCCGCGCAAGCTCCCGCTCGACCACACCATGCCGGATCCATTCAGCGCCCCGCTCCCGCCGACGGGCTTCGACTTCTGGCTGACAGGGGGACCCGATGCACAACCCGCGCCACTCCCAACCGACGACGACGAGCATCCAGACCCCGAGCCCGACCAACCGCCCGAACCCGACTGCTGACCCTGACTTCGCCTTCACCTTGCGCGCGGAACCGGTCGCGACGGCCCCGTCCGATCCCATCGCCGACGCGCGCCGTACCGCGACACGACTCACCACGTCGATCACCGACATCGTGATCGCCGCCGGTCCCCCACAGTGGCGATCGCTGCACATCAGCACCTCGGTCACCACCACCACGATCACCGCCGACGCGATCTTCACCGCCGCCGACAACCGTGCGGTCCAGGTCGAAATACCCACCGAGGCCATCGAATTGATCCAGGTCCTGCGGCTGGCGACCATCGATCTGCGGACCTACCCCTGGTGGTACGCGGCCATCGAACGCGACAACTCAGCCATGACCACCTACGACTTCGGCTACGGCGAACACCCTTTCCCGCCCGAACGCCTGCTGCCTGCCGCGGCCTACCGCGCCGATCTCGCGGTCTACCCGCGTGAGCGGCTGCCGGTTTGGTTGGCCGCCCACCTGGCCGTCGACAACGGGTGGCGAGTGGGATCGACCCTGGCAGCCGCCCGCGCTGACCCGGCGGCGGTCGCGACGGCGGTCCGGTTCCTCGAACCGACGACCCTTTTCGCGCGTTGGAGCGTGCTCGCGGCCGCCGCAGTCACGGTCGGCAGCGAATGGGGCCCAAGGATTCTCGGCTCATCAGCGGTTTTCGAGGCGACCGACGGCGGAGGCGCGACACTCTCACTCCTGCCACGCGGCCGTGCGGTGCTTTCGGGCGGGCTGTGGAACGCGCGAGAACTCGACGACGCCTACCACAGTGGCCATGCCATGCCCCGATTCTTCGCCGGCGCCCCGGACTGGCTCGACCTGAGCGTGCTCAATCCACGCGCGCTCACCGGCGAGATGTCGTTCTGCTACTGGTGGGACGGCTCCGGGTGGGCGTGCGGCCAGTCACCGGACCCCACGACCATCGGCCCAGCGATTCCCGGTATGTGGACCCCGCGCACGGTCGTCGATATCGTGTGCGCCGTCCTCGGCCCGACAGCGATTCGATCAGCGGTCGCGACGTTGGTCGAGGCGGCCGAGTTCGGCACGGTGACCCGCGAGATCGGTCGCGCCGCCTTCGACACCACTCCCGATGCCGAGACCGACACCGCGTGGGGCCAACTCGCGCTGGCCGGTGTCACCCTCTGAGGCCGACACCAATTCCGGACTAGCCCAACTGGTCTCGCAGACCCCTGATGGTCGCGAGCAGATCGTCCATCGGCGGCGGCGCTTGCTGTTCGAGGATGGTCGCGCCCATCAGCGCGGTCGACTTCCCGGCCACGTCGAGCACCGCTGCGCGCGATGCCTCGGTGACGGCGGCCGCGATCTCGGCGAAACCGAGCGCGCCGATGTCGCCGGCGAACGTGATGTCGACGGCGATCCCGTCGGCGTTCACCGTCACCCGAACCCGCCGACGGCTCGCGGTGCCGACGCCGACGAGTTGGGTGCGTTCTTCCTGAATTCGGGTGAGGTCGGCCATCTTCGCTTGAAAGTCGGTGACCGCCTTGGCGAAATCGTCCACGCGCAGGCTCCTTTCGGCACAGATCGGGGTCAGCGATCCAGAATCCGGTGTCGGTCGTTGGGTTGTTCGGCGTTGGTCGACGGTGCGGTCAGCGGCGCGCGCAGTGGTTGCGGCATGTGCGCGCGGAGGGCGGCCAGATCGGGGAACCGGTCGGTGATCTGCGGCATGCCGTTCATGCGCGCGGTCAGTGGAGCGAGCAACTGGGCCTTCTTGGTCTCGACCTCGGCCGCCGCTGCCTGCGCGGCCTTCACCGTCGCTTTGGCGACCTGGCCGAAGCTCACACCGCGGAGTTCGTCGGCATAGACCGTCTCGATGATCGACCCGGACGAGTTGACCGTCACCGTGATTCGGCCGTGTTCGGCCGAGGCGGTCGCGGTCAATGCCGCTGCGGCACCACGTATTCCCGCCATTCGGCCAAGGGTCTCGGTGACCGAGTCGATCAGGTCGGCCGCCTCGGCGGCGGCGCGGTTGTTCTCCGGCCGGATCACGACGCGCGCACCTCGGCCAACGCCTGCGCGAGTCCGTCGGACTCGACGCGCAACCCGGCGTAGCGAGCCAGGTAGTCGACGACATCACCGGCCGGGCGCTGCCCGGCCAGGTCAGGTAACAACACGAGGAACCGCGTCGGGTACGGCTCGGGCTCACCGACGAGCGCGACCAGCTGACCATCGCGCATCCGCAGCACGAGCAGCGGCTGGTCGTCCTCGGCGACATCGGCGAAGGGCGCCTTCACCGCCCACTCCAGGTCGGTGATGGTGATGTCGACCCAGCCGATGGGTGTGCTCGCGCCGAGCGATGGCCACTGTCGTGGATCGATCGAGACAAGCGCCGGGTCGAGCCAGGGTCGGCGGCGGTCGAGTTCGGCGACGAGTCGGCCGAGGAAGTCGAGGATCCGCTCCTCGGTGAACCCGCCCGCGAGCTCGACGGTCGTGACCGGCAGCGCGCCCGCGGCCACCGCGTGCGCCAGCGCGGGATAGAACTGCTCGACCGTCGCGGCGTAGCTGACCCGGTCGATCAGGTCGTCGGCCGCGTCGACGATCAACTGCGGGTCGGCGAGGTCATCGATGTAGATCATCGACGCGCACAGTTGCACGACCAGCGTCGGCTCAGCTTCGGCGTCGGCAGGCTCGGCCGTCGCGGGTGCGGCCTCCTGCGCGATCAACCCACCGAGCGAGAACGGCTGATCAGGCGCCTCGACGACTGACAAGTCGGGATAGGGATCGCCGGTGTTCGGGCGATACCGCAGGTAGAGCTCGGCTTCGGCGGCACTGAGCTCCCCGACGAAACTGACCTCCCAGGCCAGGGCGGCTGCGATCTGGTCGGTCGAGAGCAGCCCGTCGGGCAGCACTTCGTCGGTGGCGAGGAACCGTGGTTCGGCCGCCGCCGTGCTGCCGAGGCTGACATGTAGGTCGTTCGCGTCGGTCGCGCATCTGCCGGTCGCATCGACGGCGCCGGGGGCGATGGTCACACAGGTGCCGCCGACAGCGACCACTATGGTCCCGTCGGCGTGTTTGCCGAGTAGCCGTGGCATATCCGCTCCTTATCTCGGGTGAGGCGACCGTACTGAGCCCGACCGGGACGGGCGAGTCGAGCCGGAATCGGCGCACCCGACGTTCATCTGCCAGTCACTGGATTCACGGGACATTGCCATCAGCACGGACGATGTCGCGGGCGACGAGCGCGGCCGATCGCTCCAGCATCGGCCCGGCAGGCAGTTGACCGATGAACTGCCATGGCACGAGTTTGGGTTTGCCGAGCCCGAGCACGGTGGCCGTCGCGGTGTCGGGGATGCCGAAACGGACACCGGTATCGGTGACGTAGAACAGCGCGTCCCGGCGCGTGCTGTCGGGCTCGATCCCGGTGGCCTGCACGAATTCGCCGGTGCCCGTGGGCAAATAGACCGATCGGGCGCCCTCACCGGAGACCGTGGCCACCGGCGCGGCGGCCGCGTCGAGCGGAAGTGCCCGCCCGACGAGCACATTCAGTCGCGCGGCCTGCGCCTCGCCTGTGCGCGACCACGCTGCGCAGGCGATCGGGTCGGTGTCGGTGGACACCACGGTCGGGGTCTTCGCGGGAAACTGCCCGACCGGCAGCACATCGAGCACCGGCAAACCGCCGATGGCGTCCGGCGCGACAAGCGGAATCATGTTGTGCCCCATCGAATCCGCACTTCGCAGCAGCTCAGCGGTGAACTCGCTGACCTTCTGCACCCCCTCGGCGAGCACGACGTAGGATTGCGACCCGGTCACCGTCTCGACCCGAAGCACCGTGCCGACAACGAAGTTCCCGTTGCGTACCCGACTCGGGCCGCCCGCACCCGGCACGATCGGCACGGCCAGGTCCGGCACGGCGACCGTCGCGTTGAGCAGACTCGTCCCGACCGGGCGTTGGCGGACACCGCGCAGACCGAGGGTGGCGACCATCGCATCGCTGTTCATGTCGACGCGGGCGCGTTTGCCCTCGTAGATCAGGTAGGTCGCGCCGTCCCGTGTCACAAGCAGCGCCTCGTCGGCCGCCGCGGCACGGACCTGAGATCCCAAGCGCGGCGTGCCGTCGAGCACCGTTGTCCGCAAGCCGTCGATCGAGTCCTCGCACACCGTCCATGCCGAACTATCGCGATCGCGAGGACCCGGCAGAGCCGATGGCGCGCCGGGAATTCCGAGCAGCGGACCGCGCGGCATCGAGGTCAGCTTGGTGTCCTTGACCGAGGTCGGCGCCTCGTCGCTCTGGGTGATCAGCCGCGCCGAGGCGAGATTCAGCACCGGATGCAGCGTCTTGTCGACAACAACGTAGACCGCGCCGCTGCCCGACCCGAGCAGAATCTTCGCATCGCCGACCTGCCCCTGCGGACGCAGGAAGGCGAGCACCGCGCATCCGGCGGTGACCAGGATCGCGAGCACGAACCCGGTCATCAGCGAACGGAATTGCACGCGCATCGGGTCGTGCAACATGCGCACGTCTCGGCGCACGAGCGCGTGTTCGAAACGCTGCAGCAAAAAGCGATAGCCGTTTACCTGAGCGCGGGTTGTCAATTGTGCGGGCATGAGCAATTCCTCTACGCGCGTGAACAGTGTGTGCGTGAACCCGCACTTTTGATCGACCTGTGGGAGGCTACCGCACCACAAGGACGCGTGCGATTGGAGATGACCGAGAGTGAATAACGAGATACCGCCCATGATTCCACGCCTGCCATTGGCCGTTGTACTACCGGCAATGGGCGCCGGCACGGTAGCCGCGACCGGGGCAATCAGTTTACGCGCACCGCTGTGGTCGGCTGTTGCGCTCGGCACAGCAATCGCCGCGCTCGGTGCGACAAGAATTCACCAAACGAATATTTGGCGAATTCTCCACATGCGCATCGACCTCTGGTTGCGAAATCGCCGAGGAGCGGTGCCGGTGCCCCCGGCCGAGCCGTTCGATATCGCCGTTCCCGACTCGGCCGGCGCGCAGTGCGGCATGCGTTGGGACGGCACGCACCTGATCACCATGCTCGCGCTCGACCGGACAACGGTCACGCCGACGCTGCTCGCGACCGACGGGCCGAGCAGCGGGGTCACGCTCTCGCTCGCCGATGCCGCCGATTGCCTCGCCCAGTTCGATATCCGCCTCGCCGCCATCGACGTTGTCACCCTCGGGATGCGCACCAAGGGCCCGGACGATGTGGTCCGGCTCTACGAACGCCTGCTCGGTCCGCTGCCCGCTGCCGCGACCCAAACCGTATGGCTTGTCCTGCGTTTCGACCCGCTCGACAATGTCGAGGCGATCGACATCCGCGGCAGCGGCCAGGAGGGCACGGTCCGGACCGCGCTTGTCGCGACCCGCCGGGTCGCCGCGCGCCTGGCGAGTCAGCGGGTGCGCGTCACCGCGTTGACCGCCGCCGAACTCACTACAGCAGAGTCCGTGATGTTCCACGACATCGCGCCGCGGGAGTGGGTCGAGAGCTGGCGCACGCTACGGACGAACGGCTTCGAGCTCGCCGGTTTCGGTCTCGCCCCCGACCGCCTGAACGCCACGACCCTCGGCGCGGTGTGGCGGTTGCCTGCCAAATCGGTGCTCACCCGAGTTCGACTCACGCCGACGGCGGCGACCGCACCCGGCTCGCGTGCGAGCTCGGTCGCGGTGTCGGCACTTGTCCGGCGGGACCTGGCCGGCACCGGCCACCACGACGACGACGGCACGCCCCGCGCGCTCGGCCTGCGGGCGCTGCGCGGCTGCCAGCGTCAGGTGCTGCTCGACGGCGGCCAGCTGGAAGCCGCGGATCTCCTGCGCACGACGCCGCAGCAACTGGCCGAGTTCACGGTCGCCGCGGCCGGGTCGGGTCAGGTCATCGGTGCGACGCGCGAGGGACTCGGTGTCGCGGTGCCGCTGTTCGGCCCCGATATCCGGCGCGTGGAGATCGTCGGCAGCCGCCGGCTCGCCATGCTCATGGTGTTGCGCGCGGTCGCCGTCGGCGCCCAGGTGATCGTGCACAGCTCGCGACCGGCGGACTGGGCCTACCTGGTCGACGCGGTCGGCACCCCCACCGCCCTCGCGGTCTCCTCGCCGGGCAGCGCCCAGCACACCGCGGCGGCGACGATGATCGTCTACGACGGTGTCGCCTCGACCGGCCAGGTTTCCGAAGCGACCGCCGTACACGTGCGAGCAGCCATCGAGGCACCGTCGGCGCTGCTCGGAGCCGACGTTGTCCTGATCGAGGACGCGACCGACCCGACCACGGTTCGGGTGCGCACGCAGGGCGAGGAACTCACCGTCGCGGTCGTCTCGATCGCAGCCGAAGCCGCCTATCTGACTCCGCCCGAGACCCGAGCCGAAGCGGAAAGCGAGCGGGCGGAAAGCGAGCCGACCTTGGCCGCGGTGTGACAACGACATGGGCCCGTCGCCACTTGGCGACGGGCCCATGTCGTTGCTGATCGACGGCTAGAAGTAGAAGTCGTCGGCGACCGAGCCGTCGGTGGCCTGCGCGTGCGCGAGCGCCTTCTCGACGGCGCCCTTGAGGTTCTTGAGGTTGATCAACAGGTCGTCCATATCCCCCATCAACTTGACGTGTGCGTGCTTGAACGCGGCAGCGCCGCCGTCGGCGCCACCCTGCCAGGCGATGCCGGTCAAGGACTTTTCTGCGGCGATGGCTTTCTGCTGCTCCTCGGTGATACTGGTTTCGTACTTTCCGAGGTCGGCGATCAGGACTTGGACACCCGCGGGATCATAAAGCATGTACTCGTTCCGTTCTAGTTGTAGTTGACGCTCAGCGTCGTGAAGCCGTCCATGCTCTCGTCATCGGCGGCTGCGACCTTTTTCTCGCCTGCCATCAGCGCTTCGGAAACAAGTCCGAGATCCTTGTTGACGTCGCGAATCCGATCTTGCAACAGGTTGGCGGCCTTCTCGAACGCTATTTGGGCGCTACCTTCCCACTTCGGCTTCGCATCCTGCACCGCGTCGAAAAGACCGTCGACCGATTTGTCGATCGGGGCTATCACCGCGGCGTATTCATTCGCGTGCTTCTGGAAAGTCGCGAAATCGAGATGCACAGCATCTTGACCGGCCATCAGGGGTCCTTTCATCGAGGGATGTGACATTGCCGGAGCAGATTCTCCGGACGTTATCGGGGGGATAATTCAGCGACGACTCACGGCATCCACCGACCGGTGGGCAGTGACTCGATAATCGCCGCGATCACCTGCACGAGGCGGCGGTCGCTGCCGGGAGCGAGGGTTGTCCACGCGCGCCCGTCCTCGGCGATCCGGCCACCGGCGATCACGCGGCCGGCCGGGGTGTCGTAGACGGCGGCGGTCGCGGGCGCCCGGCTTGCCCACGCCGTAGTTCCCTCGCCGTTGTGGTAGCAGACCAGTTCGCCGAGTGCGGTCCGCTCTCGCAGGGCGAGTCCGAGCGTGGTGGCGTCGCGTTCGGAGAGCCCGAGGTGGTAGGCCGCTTCGGCGTGGTCGATTGCCGGATCATCGAAGCGGGCGCGCAGGTCGTCGGTTGGCGCGGTCAGTGTCGGCACATCCGCCGGCGGGCACCGACCGAGCACACCGACCAGGGGTTTGGCGAGTTCGACCGGGTCCTCATCGCCCCAGACCGAGCGCACGTCGAGACCGTCGCCCGCGCGGATCGCGATGGCGTGGGCGAACCCGCGCCGCGCCAGGCACACCCTGGTCATCGCGTTGGCGCGCCGCAGCCGCAGCACGAGCGCGCGTTCGGGGCGAGCGAGCACGGCGAACGCGGCGGCCAGGTCGTCGTCGACGACGGTGTGCTCGTCATCGAGCACGCCGTCGGCACGCAGGTCTGACAGCGTCGCCGCTCGCGCTGCCGCGAACCGACCAGGTGTCCGATGGGTGTTGCGGACGGCGAGCACGGGCGGAAGTACCTGAACTCCGAGGATATTCGCGACGGTGAGCACGCCGTCGACGGTGAGCGTCGTCATGCGGCACCCGCACCATCGCCCGAACCAGCCGCCGCGCGCACGCCACCGAGCACGGCGGGCGCGGTGGCGAAACCGGCTTCGACCATGCTGTAGTTGGCCGATTCCTCGGCTTCGGCCGCGCTCGCCCGTTGCCCGCTCGCGAACGGGGTCGTCGACGAGGTCGCCGCCGGTGTGGTCGGCGGCGCGACCAGCGGCGGGACGCCGGACGCCGCAGATATCGCCGAACCCAGCTGTGGCGCTACGGTTGTCGTGATCGGCGCGGGCGGGGAAACGACCGGGGTCATGACCAGCGTTTCGGGCCCGACCGCGACCGTCGGAGTCGGGGCAGGCAGGTGCAGGTTCGACAGGTCGATGGTTGGCACCGAGCCGGTCAAGGTTTCCGGTGCGACCGTCGCGGTCTTCGGTTCGGGTGTTTGCGGCGAGTCGGATGGCCGGGCGAACGCCTGCTCGGCGAGCAGCGCGGCCGCCGCCGAGACCATGGGCGCGGGATCCTGCTCCCACGGGGTGGCGAGTTGGGTGCTCGCGGACTCATAGGTGGCCATCACCCTCGCCGCGAGGTCGCCGAGCTCGTCGACCTGGTGCTCGGCCTGATCGAGCATCCCGGCCAGCGGGGCGCCGAGCAACGTCCCGCTCACCAGTTCCTTCGCGGCGTCGATCGCGGCGGTCAGCTCGCCGAGGTGCGGCATAGCGAGGTGCGCGATCTCATAGGACACCGCCTGTTCGGCCGCGACGGCCGCGTTCTCGGTCGCCGCCGCGGTGATGTCGTCGAACCAGTCAGCGAGCAGCGCCAATTGGGCGAGCCCGTCACCGTTGGACTCCGAGGCCCACGCGGTGCCGATCATGGTCAGCAACGCGCGGTACTCGGTGCCTGCCCCGGCGAGGCCGAGCGCGAGCGCGGAATATGCCACACCCGCCTCGGCCATCGGCCCGGGGCCGGGCCCGGTGCCCAGCTCGGTCGCGAGTTGCTGCGGCGGAACGGCATTCCACATCGTGCCGGTGAACCCGGCTTGCGGCGGCTCGAGCATTTACATCAGCGACCGGAAGAGATCGCCGCCATCGTTCTCGGTGCTCTCGACCAAGTCGGCGTGCGCCCGCAGGTTGGCAGCGACCTGTCGCAGTTGGTCGATCCCGCCCGCGTAAGACTGCTGGAACGAGTCACCGACCGTGCCGATGGTCTGCGCGGTTGTCCGCGAGACCGGGTCGAGCGCGGCGGCGACCGGGCTCAGCGACGTGGTCCGCAGGCGCAGACTGCCCTCGAGGCCGTCGGCCAGCTGGTCGAGTCGGCCGGCGGCCGTCCTGGCCAGTTCGTGATCGATTTCAATGCGGCTCATGGAAAATCCTCCTAGAGGCTGAACTTGATGTCGTCGTTGGTCTGCCCGGCGGCGTCGCCGGTCGGGGTGACGCCGATGACCGGCGTCGAGGCGTCAGCGGGCGGTCCGCCGACCAGTTCGTCGACGTGGCGGGCGTCGACGAACTCCTCATGCGAGCCGCCGGATCGGGCGCGATCGAGCCCTGCGAGCCCGCCGGTTCCCGATCCGGGCAGCAGCGGCGGCAGCACTTCACCGACAGTCACCGCGGCGCCCGGGGCAACCCCGGCGCCGCCGAGAGTCGGCCCCGTGAGCACCCCGTCGACCTGCCACGCGCCGAGCGGTGTCGCGGCGGGCGTCACCGGCCCCGCACCGTACGTGGCGGTCGACAGTGGCTGTGCCGCAGCCGTTGTCAGATCGCTCTTCGGGGTTGTCGTCGCCGCCGGCTTCTCGGTACCGGATGTGGTCTGTGGGAGCACCTGTGTGCCGACCTGCCCGACGAGGGAAAGCAACGGGGCAACTACCTGCTGGAGCTGGCTGAACACCTGCTGCAGGTCGACCTGGCCCGCTGTCGAAGTCGTCTGCGCCCCCAGTGGTTCCGGCACAGCGGTCGAGGCAACTCGACTGACCGTTCCGGTCGTGGGCGAGGCGGTAGTCGCCACCGCGCGCGCACTGTTCGCCACCTTGGGCACCTTCGGCTTCTTGACCGGCACCGGCTTGCCCGCCTCGGTCATCTCGGCCGTATGCCCGACCAGTCGCGCTTTGGTCTCGGCGGTGATGGCCATCGCCTCGGACCCCGCCTCGATCGCACTCGCCAACAGCGCCGCCTGTCCGGGCGGGGTGACGAGCGTCGGCCCGAGCGCGACCGATGTCATCGCGAATCGCGTTGCCACCATAGCCATTTGCGCATATCCCGTCGCGACGGTGCCCGCGGCGGCTGCCGTTGTCAGGTCGACGCGCATGGCTTGATCCGAGATCGTGGCCGAGGTTGCCATGGTCTCGGTCGCGGCCCCGGCTGCGGCTTTCGCCCCAGCCGATTCCATCGACTGCAACAGCTGCAGCCCCGTCGACAGCAGCTGCGTCGCGGTACTCACCGAGTCGACAACGGTCTGCAATACTGCCTGCGGGCTCACCGCGCCCGTCCCGTTCAGATTCCCGTCACCGAAGCCGCCGAACAGATCGGTCACCGGCTTGATCAGCGCGGCGGGGTCGAGCACGGGCAGCGGCGGCAACCCCGGCAGCGGCGGCAGGGCAGGCAGTTGCGGCAAGTTCGGCAACCCGATCCCCGCGAGTACCGCTTGCGGGGAGGTCACTTCGCTCGACCGAGCGGGGTGAACGACTCGGCGCTGTGCCGCTCGCTCGTCTCGTAGGCGTCGGCGGCCGCGTGCGCGGTGTGCCCGGTGGCGGCAAGGGTCTGCGCCAGGTCGATGACGGCGGTGAAGTGGTTGGCCTGGGCGAAGGCGAAGCTGGTGAGGAACTCCTGGCCGATCAGACCGAAAACCGGTACCGCGGCGGCGATTACCGCGACCTGGTCGGCCACTCCCGCAGCGGCGAGCGCCACCGCGCCGGCTTCGGACAGGTCGCCGAACTGACGGAATGTCTGCGGCTCCACATGGACTACGTTCATCGCGGCACCCTCCTCGGGCTGATGATCTGCGAACTCGAAAACAGTGGGTTCGAGCAGGAAATCTAGTGAGAAACACGTCGGCGGCAACCGCTCGGATCGCGCGAACCCAGCTGTTCACGTGCGCGTTATTCGTTCATCTCGGCGTTGAATTCGGTGACCAACGCAGCGCGTCCGGCGAGCGCTCGCCGCGCGGCGAGCGCGGCGGTTTCGACGAGAGCACGTTCGAACTCGGCCGAAGTCATCTCCGAAATCGCCTGCGTGAGTGTGATATCGAGCAGTTTCGCGCCGCCGTCGACGGTGACGGTGATCGCGCCGCTCGCGTCGGTGTGCGCGACGCGCAGCGCGGTGAGCGAGTCATCGAGCCGACGCAGGGTGTCGAGGCGGGCACGCGCGGTCTTGTGCAGTGTCTCGAAATCAGTCGACATCTGTCCTATGCCCGATCCAGCCAGCTGCGCGGCTCATAGTCGTGGTCGGCCTCAAAGCCGAGTTCGGCTTGCTCGACCTGCGCCAGGACCGGAAGTCCGAGCAGGTCGAGCGCGTCCGGCGGTACGCCGAGGTCGGCCAGGTAGGCCCGCCGCCGCAGGCCCGCGCGGTCGGCGGCCTGACGACACAGCACAAGCAGGTCGGCGGCGAGGTCGGCGGGGCTGCGCCGGAGCTGGTCGGCGTTCACCCGTACCGCGAGTGGTAGGCCGGAGTCGGTGGTACGCACCGTGATCGCGCCGCCACGCAGTGCCGCCTCATCGACGGTGTAGGCGGCGAACCGACCTTCGGCGAACTCACCTTCGACGGTCTCGCCCGCAGGACCGGCCGAGTCCGGGCCGGTAGCCGGCGGCTCCGGATCGCCGGTGGCGAATCCGTCGAAGGGCAGCCCCGCGTCCCAGGCATCCGGTTCGATGTCGCGGTCATACATAGCGTTCGTCCTCCAATGTCTGGTCGACCGTCGCGATATCGGCGCCGATCAACTCGGCCAGGTGCGCGCGGTCGACCGGGGTCGCGATCTGCTCGTCGTCGGTCAGGATCGCGTAGCGTCCGTCGCCGACCAGATCCCGCCAGTCGATCCGATAGGGACGCACCCCGCGCGGACCGAAAATCGACGCGCCGAGCCGGGTTTCGATCATGCCGAGGCACTCGACCGGTTGACTCAGCCAGGTCGCGCTCGCCCGCTCGCCATCCAGCTCGTTGTCGTAGACCCGCGACGCCCGACAGCGCGAGTCGGTGCCGTACGCCCGCCCGGCGGTACTCAGTACCAACCGGGGTCCGCGCCCGGCGGCGCAGAACGGCAGCGCCCCGACGACGGCGGCGGCGAGCCGCGCGCCCGACCCCGAGCTGACCGTGAAACCACCACTGTGCCAAATGGTTTCACCGGGCAGTTGCTGGATCAGGGTCGCGCCCTCGCCCTGTCTCGCTGCGATGACGCGCACCCGCCGTAGTGGATCGCCTGCATCGCGTGGATCGAAGGCCTCCGCCGTGACGACCACGTCCGCGTTGGCGACCCGGTTCAGCGCGGCGTACAGCGCGCCGTCGTCGGTCTCGGCGAGCACGTCGAGCGCGGCGACAGCCAGGCGCTGCCAACCATCGGCGTCCTCGCCGCGATAGAGCGCGAACAACGGAGGCGGCAATCGATCCTTGAACAGCGAGTCCCACGCGGCGATCAGCTCGACATCGGTGAGGTGCCAGGTGCGGCTCATCGGTCGAGCACCGGCCGCACACTGCGCTCGGGCACGCCGAGCGCCTCATCGAGGTGCTCGGTCGAGTTCAGGTACTCCTCACGCTTCTTCTCACGCTCGTCACCATTGCCGGTGCGGCCGGGCATCCCACCGAAGGGCATGCCCGGTCCGTATCCGCCGGCCGGGCCCGCTCGACCGGCGAACCGTGCCTCCGGTATGGCAGCGGCCCGGGGAAAGAGCTTGGGCTCGATATTGCCCAGCTTGGCGACCACACCGCCGCGCGGTCCCCCGCCTCCGCTCAGCACCGGCATTCCACCGCGTGGGAGGATCGGGTTCGTCAGAAGAGGTGCGCCGATGGGCATCTCGGGCTCATTGGTGGCCAGGGTGTTCAGTGGATTCAGGTCCTGGTTCAGCAGCTCCGACAGGCCCGGTGTCGACTCCGGCGTCGTGAGTTCCGGGCTCGTGCCCTCCCCCGGTGTATCTCCGGTCAGCGGCGACGGATTGCCCGATGGACCATCACCGCCTTCGCGCTGCGGTTGATCGACCGGGGTGTCATCGCGCACCGAACCAGGTGATGTGCCACCACCACCACCGCCGCCGGACGAGGTCTCGTTCCCGTCCTCCTCGTGCGTCTCGTTCGACGGCAGGTTCTCCGGCGGGTCGTAGGATTCGATGGGCGGCGGGTTGATCGCGGTCGGCACCGGGAGCTTGACGATGCGCGTCGTTGTCGTCACGTAGTTGTTGGAGTAGTAGGTCTGGAAGTTCTCCTGATACCGCGTCAGGTTGACGCTGTTGAGCATTTGCGCGGTGATGCTCGTCCCCGGCGGCGGCTGCGGGGTCGGCGGCATGGCGTTGGTCTTGGTCTGTTGCAGCCAGCCCGAAGTGAAAAGCAGCGCGTCGCTCATCAGCCCCATATCCTTTGTCAGTTGTTGGGAGACGGTGACGTAGTGATCGGTCGCGGCGATCGCCCGCTCCGCGCCCGCGCCTTTCCACTGGTCCGACACCGAGTTGATGCTGGTCCGCAGGGTCGTGAAGCCGGTGTCCAAATGCGTGGCAAGCCAAGACCACACGCTTGCGGCGGCCGCGACGGCGGGCGCGTCGATCCCGTTGCAGACCACCCACAGCGTCTCCCAGCTCAGTTGCGCGCCGAGCTCAGGACCGAAGCTGAAAGCGTCGTATTCGGTGCCCAGCAATGGCGCGGTCGGCGCGTTCGGCACCGTCAGTACGGGCGGGACACCTGTTGGCAGTGTGCCTTTGGGCTCATCGAAGGAGATCTCGTCGAAGCTGACCTCCGAGTCGTGCTCGGTGCGCTGATACTTCTGGCCGGCGGCGACGAAGGTCTCTCCCATCACGGTGAGAATGTCGCGGTGGCTGTTCACTCGATCGAGAAGCTGGGTGCCGAACTTCACGTTGAAGATCGTCCACATCAACTGACCCGAAACACTCGCCGCCACCGGCGGACTCGCGACGCCGACGTTCTGATGAATCCAGTCCTGCGCGCCGACGACGAGTTCGAGCATGGTCTCGACATGGGTGGCGGCCCGCTGCGCGGCCCCCGGTTCCAGCAGCAACAGGCCGTTACCCGCCGCCTTCGGCAGGTCGGTCCACAGTGATCCGCCGGGACCGTTCTCGTCAGCTGCCATTGCCACTCCCGTGTTGGTGAGAAACTTCGCGCCTCAGCGCAGTTGGTCCCGGAACAGATTCAGCTCGGCCACCATCGCGGCCGGCCCTTCGTAGTGCGGCCGGTCATCGCGGCCGGTGCCGTATAGCGCGGCGACCTTGCGCGCGACCGCGGCGACCGCGACGCGTGAGCACTCGACGATCACCTCGGCGAGCTCGTCGTAGTCGAGATCGCCGACATTGCCGGACAGGCGCAGGTCGATCATCACCCCGTCGGCGTTGACCGCGACCGTCACCCGGCCACCCTGCGCCGCGCCGACCGCGTGGAGCAGAGCGCGTTGCTGTTGCAGCTCGATGAGTTCCACCGTCTCCGGGTCGAGACCGGGCACGGGGTCCGGGCGCGGACCGCGCTCATCGAGTGGGGTGAGCGAGGCTCGCGGCGGCGATGGCAGTTCGTCCTGCGGTGGCAGCCAGTCGACCAGATCACTGAGCTTGGGCAGGCGCGCGTGCAGCGAGCGCAGTGGCGCGAGCAGCTCATCGGCTCGGGCGCGGACCTGCTCGGCGGCCTGCTGAGCAGCGCGCAGCGTAGACCTTGCCAGTTGGCCGTAGCTCAATTCGTCGATGTCGTCGGCGAATTCGATCCGATCGACCGCGCCCGACGCGTCGGCGACGACGGTGATCCGCTCACCCTCAACCGACACCGTCGCGGTCAACTGCCGCTGGTGGATTTGGGCGGCCGCGATGCCACTGATCAGCTCCATCACCTCGTCGAGCACCTGCGCGGCCTCACCCCGCAGCCGGTCACCGGCCGCGCCGCGCTCACTCCCCGTCGTCATACACGCTCCCCCGGACGAACCCGGTGCGCGCCTCATCGCCACGCACCAACAGCACTTCACCGATCTGCCGATCGATCGCCTTGGCCAGCCCGGCGGCATCGGTGCCGATGGCGGCTACCGGCGGACCGATATCGATCAGATATCGACCGTCATCGACGTGGTCCTCCCAGAACACCGCCTTCCTCACCTGACCACGCGGCCCGAACGCGGAGTGTCCGTGCGTGATCAGAATCCGGCCGACCGTCGCCTTGGGGGCGCGCTGCCAGTCACGACCGCGCACTTCGTGGTCGCCGTCGCCCTCGTCGTAGAGGGTGCTTCGCCCGTGCCAATGGTCGAACTCGGCCGCGCTGTCGTGACTCGGCAGCACGACGCGACCCCGACTGCCTGCCGCCACATCAGGCAGCTCGGCCACCAGCAGTGCGGTGAGGGCGCTCGCGTCGCATTCGGTCAAGACGAGCTGGTCGTGACTGTCGCGGGTAGTTGTGTGAAACCCTTGCATCACCAGGGCCCGATCACCGAAACGCTTGGCCGTCACCGTGATGTTCCCGCTGAAGTCCGCTGGATCGCGCTTGTCGCGACCGAGCACAGCGATTCGCACGTCGGCGGTGAGAGCCTTGGTCAGCACCTCGGCGAGCGCGGGGTCCCAGTTGGCCCGCAGCTCGCCCCACACCCGCGCCTTGACGAACTCGTACTCGTAGGCGCGTCGAACTTCCGATCGGAAGATGAAGGGCCAGTTCGTGTTTCGATCGAGCAATCGCTGTCGCAAGACGCGGTACTCGAGGCCGGTGAGGTGCCATGTCTTTTCCATCAACGCTGTTCCTCCACAGTGACCTGGCGCCCGAGGGGAACGCTCGACCTCGGCTCGGCCTCGGTGCGCAGTTGAGCGGTGGTGAACACCGGCTCGACCGGCGCGCCCGCGCCTCGATCACCCTCGGGAAGCAACGCTCGAATCATCGGTTCCAGCACCGGAATCGGACCGGTCGCGCCCGGCGGAAGCAGGGCGAGCTCGAGCTCGCCGATATCCTCGCCGATCTGTTCGGCGGCGGCCGCGATCGCGTCCTTCACCGTCATCGAGCCGTTCTCGACGGCCTTGGCCAGGGCTTGCAGACCAGGGCCGAGCTGGGCGATCAGCTGATTGCCCAGCTGGACCAGACTTGGCAGACCAGACGAGATAAGTTGCAGGACTTCGGAGAACAAGCTGAGTAGATCGGCTCCGGTCGAGCCGCTTCCACCACTCGACCCAGCGGAACCGCTCGCCCCGGTCGCCGGACCGGTCGGTCCGCTTGCCTGCCCGGGGCTGCCGGTCGACGTGCCGGTACCGCCGCTCTTCTTCTCGTCCTTCTTGTCGTCCTCTTTCTTACCGCTGCCCTTGCTGCCGCCGCCTGATCCTTGGCCGCCGCCGGAACCTGATCCGTTGGAGCCGCTTCCGCCGCCGGAACCTGTTCCACCGGAGCCGCTGCCGCCGCCCGAGCCGTTTCCGCCGCCGG
>NZ_BDBR01000056.1 GCF_001613085.1 Nocardia salmonicida NBRC 13393 | reverse complement strand
GGAATAAAGTTACGTGCCGACAATTGCAATGTCAAATCCCCTAGTCAGGGGATATTTTCGCAGTGTTCATGTATGAAAGTGCGCATGGCGGAGGAACATAGCGGGACGCGTCGGCGGTTGCGTCGCATCGCGAAGGCCGGACTTGTCGTGGCGGGTGGCCTCGTGTTAGTGACGGCTGGGGCGAACATCGCTATGTGGACTTTGTCGTCCGGCCATAGAAGTGATGTGGCAGCCGCGACCGGTGCACCTGTCGTGATCATCCCGGGTGCCAAGGTCGCGCCGGACGGAACTCCGATGGCCTATCTACGGGGACGTCTCGATGTGGCGATCGAGTTGGTCGAGGCGGGCAAGGCCGAGGAGATTCTGCTGTCCGGGGATGCCGGCGGCACGTCGGGCGACGAGATCGCGTCGATGACGCGCTATCTACTCGACCACGGTATCGATCCGGCCATTGTCCGGTCGGATCGTGCGGGGCTCTCCACACGGGAGACCTGTGAGCGCGCTAGGTCGATGTTCGGCATCGATCGGGCGATCATCGTGAGTCAGTATCAGCATCTCCCCCGTGCGGTGGCGCTGTGCCGGGCAGCGGGGATCGAGGCCGACGGGGTGGTGGCCTATTGCGAGTGCAGGCAGATCACCGAGGTACGCAACAACGTTCGTGAATGGCTTGCAGCACCGAAGGCCGTGGCGGAGATGATTCTGCGCTGATCGCGCGCTTGGACCGCAGAGAGGCAACGAACCTGCGCCATCTTGCGGGCCGTGCCGACCGCCGCTCGGGAGGCGCAGTGACTAGGTGCACGTTCACCAGTGCGTAGGGCGGGCCCGCCAGGAGGTTGCGGCACCCCTGTCGAATCTGTTCTCGGATCGTCGCGGGGTCGACGAATTCCAGGTACTCGGACAGCACCTCGAACTCTCTGGCGAGGTCTTCCAGTTCCGGTGCGGGCGGATCGGGGTATCCGGCGAGCTCCCGTAGTTGCACTGTGATCCCACCCAGGTGGGAGGCCGACGCGCCCTCCTCGGCCAGCAGAGCTGTCGCGTGATCTCGGGCCAGCCGGAGCCGGACATCTACTTCCCTCGCCCGCCAGTCGGTCACGACGTCCAGTTCGGCCATGGCGGTGCGGAAGAGTTCGGGGGCTCCACCGCAATCCGTTCGATGAAGACAGGCGAGCTCGACCAATGCCGGACTCTCGAATCCACGCGCGAGTGCCTCGGCAGCGGCCATGGACAGGTCCGCACCGTTGAGCTCACCGAGCACGAACAGGTCTGCGGCGTGGGCTAAGTCGTCCATTATTCCAGCGTGCGCGGCCGAAGGTACACGGGTCAAAGGGTTTTCCGAACGGGCGGTAGAAGCTTCCGGGCGCTCAGGGCGGTCAGCCTTGTTCGTCGGTGTGGACGGCGCTGGTCGAGGAGAACGGACGGGAATCGTCAAGGCAGCTGGGATCACGGTGGCCGTGATAGCCGGGACGGTTGTTGGGGCGGGTTCTGCTGTGGCGGAATCGGAACCGAAGGAGAACATCGTCATCGACATCACCGTGCTGCGGGCGGCGGGGTGCTTGCCGCGACGGTAGGACCAGCGCCGATGGTCTCGCCACGGCCGACGCGACCGTCGGGGTGACGTGCCAGCGGAATCCTGATCGCGTACCGTGATCGGGGTTGTCTGCAATGATCGCCGACCGGATTGGGGTGCATCGTGGGCGGTTCCGAGCACGCGGCGCGGCTCGTGCGTTTCTGGCAGACCGTGGAGTTGTTCGGTCCACAACTTGTACCGGACGCCGAGACCGACGGACTGGTGGTCGATCTCGGGGCGGATGAACGCGCGCCGTGGGAAAACCTTGCCGCCCTGCCCCCGTTGAAAACCGGGCGGGTGTGGCAGTTCGTCGTGTACGGCGGGTTGTTCCAGCTGGGGCGCGCGCGGGAATCGCTGGTGCGAACTTTCGGCGAGGATCAGCTCGAGGCCGACGCCCGACGGGCCGGGACCACAGCGGCTTTCGCGGTGACGCTGACCGACAGCGGGGTGGTTGTCGGGGGCTCGGCGACCCTGTCGGGGTTGGCGTGGGCCGTGAATCGGTTGCGAGCGCCGGGGCCCCACGATATCGGCTGGGCCGACGGGTTCGACCACGACTCGGCGGCATTCACTGCCGCGCTCGACACGCTCACGCGAGACGCCCAGTCCGACAACGAACAGATGGGTCCGGCGCCGCGGTGGCGTGCGCTGGATGTGGCAGGCCGTGGTGTGGCGGCTTCGGTGATGGCGGCGGGGGCGGATGGAGTCATCTCGCCCGGGCTCGCCGGGATGTCGGCGTTGGCCTTCGCCGAACGGTTCGCCACCGCCGCCGCCGACGACGACGACATCGGCGAGGCACCCCGGTTGACTGGGCGCGACCTGCAAATATTCACCGGTGAACTGTGTGCCGCGCTGGGTATTCGATCGGAATTGCGGGCCGGTGGCGTGCGGGTGGCGTGCGTCCAGGTCGCGGCGCGTGACGCCGACAGCGATGCCGCCGAGGATCGGCTGAACAGCGGGCTGGGTCCCGATCTGGCCGAACTCGCGAAGGCGGTGGAACGCGGCGATATCGGCGCGGCGCTGCGGAGCTACCTCATGGCGGCGGAAGGGCTGGCCGTCGACGACCGCATCGATGTGCGTCGACGACAGGACGCAGTGGTCGAAGGACTACTCCCCCAGCTCGTTCCGGACGGTCGCTGGCCGGGTGACCCGCTGGTGTCGGGTCAGCAGTTCGCGGTCGACCGCGCGCTGTCCGAATTACGTGATGGTGCCGGGATTTTCGCCGTGCACGGCGCTCCCGGCACCGGGACGACGACGATGCTGCGAGACCTGCTGGCCGGGATTCTGGTCGAGCGTGCCGCGCAGCTGGCGGCATTCGATGATCCGATGGCGGTGTTCGCGGGGGTCACCGAGCAGGTCCAGGTGGCGAAGAACTACACGGTGGGCGCGCACCGGTTGGCGAACAGCGTGACCGGGTTCGAAGTGGTGCTCGCGACGGGCAGCGACGCCACCGCGGCCGATGTGGTCGCCGAGGTCCAGCATCGTGGCGCGATCGACGGCGAGCTCAATCACTTCACCGACCTGGCCGAACTCGTCGGCGGTGCACCCGCGTGGGGATTGGTCGCCGCGGCACTGGGCGGAACGCGACGAACATTCGCCGAACAGTTCTGGTTCGGGGATCGGTTCGCCGCCGAGCGGAAGACCGGGGCACCCAACGGTGGGATGCTCGACATCCTCAAACAGGCCGAGGCCGACCCGGATTCGATTCCGGATTGGTCGACCGCGGTGCGCGACTTCACCACTCGTAGGGCCGAGGTGCGCAGGCTCGCGCAAGACCGGCAGAACGTCGCCGATGCGGTTGCCGACTTGCCCACGATGAACGCGGGTTTGCAGTCGACGGCGGCCGAGATCACCAATGCCGATGACGCACACGCGCATTGGCGGGAGCGTCATCAACTGGCGACCGAACATCTACGGGCCGCGCAAGCCGCCCATCATCGGGCAGGCAAGCTCCTCACCGAGCACGGTGGGCGCAAGCCCGGGTTCGTGGCATCGCTGTCGACGGGTTTCCGAGCGGGGCGGCGGTGGAGTGCGCGCAGCAATGAGTTGCTGCGCGAACGACATATCGCCGAGGCGGAGATGCGGCGACGTCAGACCGAGGTCGAATACACGCGTGAACAGTGGGCGGGGGCGGCCGAGAACGGACGCACGCTCATTCGCGAGCACGTCGAGTTGACGGAGCGGCGGGCGGCGGCGCTGGCCATCATCGAGCGTGGGCGCGAGAACTGGGCGCGCACGATCCCGTTCGGTGATGTCGCGGGTGACGACGAGCAGTTCCAGCTGTGCAATCCCTGGGCGGACGAACAGTACGCGAGCGCGCGGCGCGAGTTGTTCCTGTCGGCGTTGAAGTTGCATCGCGCGTTCCTGCTCAACGCGGCGCCCCGGATTCGCGACAATCTGATCGTCGCCATCGCGTTGATCCGTGGTGAGCTCGCGGTCGCGCCGAAACCGGAAACCGTCGCGGCGGCGTGGCAGACGCTGTTCTTCGCGGTGCCGATGATCACGACGACCTTCACCGCGCTGCCTCGACTGTTCGCCGGGCTCGGTCCCGAGGCGCTCGGATGGTTGTTCGTCGACGATGCCGGGCAGGCTGCGCCGCAGTCGGTGGCCGGTGGGTTGTGGCGGGCTCGGCGTGCGGTGATCGTCGGTGATCATCGTCAGCTGGGACCTGTTGGCGTGCTGCCCACTTCGGCGCAGGAAGCATTGGTGCAGCAGTACGGACTCGATGCGGAGTGGATGCCGGATCAGGCGTCGGTGCGCCAGGCGGCTGATCGTGGGGCGCGGTTCGGGACGTGGCTGATGCCCTCGGATTCGGTCGCGCCGGTGTGGGTCGGTGCGCCGTTGCGGGTCCATCGGCGCAGCGATCGGCCGATTTTCGAACTCACCCATCACATTGCCTATGGCGATGATCTGCTGGTGTTCGCCACCCCGGATCGGCCGGAATTCCCCGGGCACGATCGGTGGATCGATGTCAGATCCGTACGGGCCGAAGGTAATTGGATTCCCGGTGAGGGTGAAGCGCTCGCCGCGCTGCTCGCGCGGTTGACCGAGGACGGGGTGGCCGCGGCCGATATCCGGGTGGTCAGCCCGTTCCGTGACGTCGCCGGTGGCGCGCAGGAGGTCGCGCGTGAGGTGCTCGGTGCGGAGTTCGCGCAGCGGCAGGTGAGTACTGTCCACGCGATGCACGGCAGTTCGGCCGAGGTCGTGGTGCTGATCCTGGGGACCTCGCCTGCGGCGGGTGGATCGCGACGGTGGGCGGCGACGAATCCGAATGTGCTCAATACGGCGGTGTCGCGGGCACGGCGGCGGGTCTACGTGATCGGCAACTACCGATTGTGGAGCAGCCAGCGGTATTTCGACGACCTCGCCAGGCGCTGGACGGTAGAGACCGAGCAGTTGGTCGATCAGACCGTGAGCCGGTAGAAGCGCCAGAATCCGAAGTCCTCGATCGGGAGCACGTCCACGGCGGTGAAACCGGCCTTCTCTGCATACTCCCCCAGCGTCGCCGAGCGCATGACTGTGCCGGTGCCTGCCGAGCCGGGATGCGCCATGCCGTCGGGCAGACAGACCAGCAGGCTGAACCCGTACATCAGGCGGTCGATATCGCTCGCGGGTGCGGTGAATTCCGGGGCGACGGCCTCATCCATGATGATCACCGCCCCTCCCGGACGCAGGGCTTTGCGCATCGAGGTCAGCACCTCGACGGGGTGCGGCATGTCGTGCAGGCATTCGAAGGCGAACAGCGCGTCGTAGGTGGATCCGGGGAGGTCGGTGGCGGCGTCGGCGTGGTGGAAGCGGACGCGGTTGCCGAGCTCGGCGGCGTTGTCGGTGGCCATCCGCACCGAGGGTTCGTCGATGTCGTAGCCGTCGACCGCTAGCTCGGGGTAGGCAAGGGCGCTCGCGGACCAGCCGCCGCCGGAGCCGATGTCGGCCGCCTTGGCATTCGGCGCGAAAGCAGCGCGTGGATGTCGGGCACCCCAGCCAGGTCGGTAGCGAGACGTTGTTCGAACCAGGGCCGGTTCATGTCCGACTGGGATTCGCGCATGTCGGCACCGTTTTCGGACCAGCCGACGCCACCGCCGTCGCGATAAGCGCGCACGAGCGCGGGCATCTGGGCGGCGGCGCCCGCCAGCATACGAGCAAGTGGCGCAAGGTAATTGAGACTGACCGGGTCGGTGAGAACTTCCGCGGCGCCGACGGGCAGCGCGAACCGCCCGTCCGCGGTCACCGTCAGAATCTCGGTCGCCGCCTGCTGCTCGAGCCACTCCTGCGCATACCGGCGATCCCCACCCGCCCGCGCGATCAACTCACCCGCATCCGGAACCACCCTCGGCCAACGCCCGATACCAGCCGAGCCGATCTCCGAGATGCACCGCGAGAATGTCGATCGCCCCGAGCGCGGCCCCGAACAACCGGTCGGCGAACTGCTCACTGGTCTGATCCGCTCCACTCACCGGTCGTCCTCCTGGTGATGCGACACGAATCGGCATCGACCCGCTGGTACGGACTACGCGCCGCCGAGACCAACGGTTCACCCGCCCAACGATTCGATCTCCGACCTATCCGTTGCGGGATGTTAGCGAGACAATGGTCGATGAGCTTCTAAAGATCGGATCAGTGATGAGAACAGTGCAATTACTCGGATCAGCCGGTTGCGCTGCCGTAGCTATCGCCATCGCGATGTCGCCGTCAGCCACCGCTGAACCGATCACCGACGTACTTCACAACAGCGAATCGAGCCAGCTCCGTACAGCACCGGGTCGCGACTGTCACTCATCCTATGAGCCTTGCCTCCCGATCGTCAGCGACGTGGACTGCGAGGGTGCCGGCGATGGGCCGGTCTACACGGGGCCCGTTCGCGTGATCGGGCCCGATGAGTACGACCTCGACCGCGACGGTAACGGATTGGGGTGTGAAGCCCGCTGATTCGCCGGTGTACAGCCGCGCGCCCTACGGCGAATCGAACAGGAGGACGCCGGATTCCACAGTGGCACCGATGGTGTCGGCGTAGACGGAGTTCTTCGCAGAGTCCATGACTACGACAGGGCAGATGATCGAGTAGCCGGTGGCGGCGGTTTTCGTCGGGTCGAAGGTGACGATGGGGGCGCCTGCTTCTACCGTGTCGCCTTCGGTGGCCAGGAGTTCGAAGCCTTCGCCTTTGAGTTTCACCGTGTCGATGCCCAGGTGGACCAGGACGCCGAGGCCCTGGCCGAGGATGACGAAGGCGTGGGGGTGGAGTTTGAGGATCTTGCCTGCGATGGGGGCCGTCACCATCAGGGGGCCGCGGGTGCGGTCGGGGTCGAGGGCGACGCCGGAGCCGACGATCTGTTCGGCGAAGACCTGATCGGGGACCTCGGACAGGGCAACGACGGTGCCGGGGAGCGGGGCGAGGACCGGGATGCTCACAGGATGTCCTCGATGTCGTCGGCCAAGGTGTCGGCTTCGGGACCGACCACGACCTGCACGACCGAGCCCGACTTGAGCACACCGTGGGCGCCCGCGGCCTTGAGCGCGGCCTCGTCGACCTTGCTTCCGTCCTTCACCTCGGTGCGCAACCGGGTGATACAGGCCTCGATCTCGACGATGTTGTCGGCGCCGCCGAGGCCCGCAACGATCGCTTCCGCTTTGGACATGTGTTCTCCCTTTCCACGGTGGTTGCCGGTACCAGTATGGGAGCCTCGAATGTGCGCCACGTCATATTCGGCGGTTGACATCCGACCTCCACCTGGTCAAACTGGCAACTGGTTATGACCGGACAGTACCCGTCAGGTACACCGGTTCACAACAGTTAACCCGGATCGGCAGGCAAGCCGCTCCTCCCTCGCCGAGACCGCCGGGAAGCCGGCACGAAGAAGGTCGACATGACTGCCGTTACCGACACACCCAAACAAGAATCGAAGGTGTTCGCGGGATTGCAGCGCCTCGGTCGCAGCCTCATGCTGCCGATCGCGGTGCTCCCCGCGGCGGGCATCCTGCTGCGCATCGGCCAGGACGATCTCCTCGGCCGGTTCTCCGCGCTGGAAAGCACCGCCTCGGTCATCTCGGCGGCCGGGCAGGCCGTGTTCACCTGGCTGCCGCTGATCTTCGCCGTCGGTATCGCGATCGGCTGGGCCAAGAAGTCCGACGGGTCGACGGCGCTGGCCGCGGTGGTCGGTTACATGGTGATCAACGGTGTCTTCGAGGCGATGTCACCGATCGTGCTCGCGGGAAAGACCGACCCGAAGGGCGCGCAGGCGCTGATCAACTACGGCGTCCTCGCCGGCATCGTGATGGGTCTGCTGTCGGCGATCCTGTGGCAGCGGTTCTATCGCACGAAGCTGCCCGATTTCCTCGGCTTCTTCAACGGCAGGCGGCTGGTCCCGATCCTGACCGCGTTCACCGGCCTGATCGTCGGCGTCGGCATGGCGTTTCTGTACCCGGCGTTCAACTCCGCGCTCACCTGGGTGGGTGAGGCCGTCGCGGACAACGCGGTCGTCGGTGGCGGCATCTACGGCACGGCCAACCGCCTGCTCATCCCGACCGGTCTGCACCACATCCTGAACTCCACGGTCTGGTTCCTCGTCGGCGATTACAACGACGCCTCCGGCCAGGTCGTGCGCGGCGACCTCAACCGCTTCTTCGCCGGTGATCCGACCGCGGGCACGTTCATGACGGGCTTCTTCCCGATCATGATGTTCGCGCTTCCCGCTGCCGCGCTTGCCATTTGGCGCAATGCGCGGCCGTCGCAGAAGAAGCTGGTGGGCGGGATCATGCTGTCGACCGGTCTGACCGCGTTCGTCACCGGCATCACCGAGCCGCTGGAGTTCTCGTTCATGTTCGTGGCGTGGCCACTGTATGTGGTGCACGCGGTCTTGACGGGCACGTCGATGGCGCTGGTGAACGCGCTCGGCATCCATGACGGATTCACGTTCTCCGCCGGCGCGATCGACTACCTGCTGAACTTCGGCAAGGCGACCGACGCGTGGCTGCTGATCCCGATCGGGCTCGGCTACGCGGTGATCTACTACACGCTGTTCAGCTTCGTGATCAAGAAGTGGAACCTGCGGACCCCCGGTCGCGAATCGGAAACCGACGTCGAGGCCGGCGTGCCCGACACGGCCGCGGTCGAGGCGCAGGCCGCGCTGACCGCCACGGGCGATACTCGAACCGATGCGCCATCGGTCGCCGAAGTCGAATCGAAGTTGGACAAGAAACTGGAAGGTGAGTGAGGCCATGAGCACCCGCACCGTCATCGTCGGATCCGAAGTGGGGCTGCACGCGCGGCCCGCCGCGAAATTCACCAGGGCCGTGCAGGCCGCGGGGGTGCCGGTGCGGATTTCGATGGGAGGTGGCGAGCCGGTCGACGCGGCCAGCGTGCTCGCGGTGATGACACTGGGCGCCGACCACGGGGCCGAGGTGACCCTGCACGCCGAGGGTGCCGACGAGGTCTTGGACCAGTTGGCCGAACTCATCGCCTCCGACCTGGACGCGGCCTGATGTCGGAGCAGGTGATCCGTGGGCTCGGCGTGAGTCCGGGCGTGGTGTGCGCGCCGTGGTTGCGGTTCGGAGCGCAGTTCGAGACCTCGGCGCACGATCCTGTCGGCGGCTCACCCACTGAGGAGCTGGCACGGGTCGAGGACGCGCTCGGCGTCGTATCCGACGAGATGGCCGCGCGGGCCACGCGGGTGACCGGTGTTGCGGCGGAGATTCTTTCGATGTCGGCGACGATGGCCCGTGATCCCGGCATCGTCGCCGCCACGCAGAAGGAACTCGAGGCCGGAATGCCGACGGCGCACGCGGTGCACCTGGCGTTCGAGGGATTCTGCGCGAAGCTGGAAGCGCTCGGCGGGTACATGGCGGAGCGGGCGACCGATCTGCGCGATATCGGCGGACGCACTGTCGCGGTGCTGCTCGGGCTGCCGATGCCGGGCATTCCGGAGCCGGGGTATCCGTTCGTGCTGGTCGCGCGGGATCTCGCACCTGCCGATACGGCGATGCTGGGCGACAGTGATGTGGTCGGGTTGCTGACCACCGAGGGCGGGCCGACCAGCCATACCGCCATTCTCGCGAAGTCGCTCGCCTTGCCCGCGGTGGTGAGCTGTCCTGACACCGATCGGCTCGTCGAGGGTGTGCCGGTGCTGCTCGACGGCACGACCGGCGAGGTCGTGATCGATCCCAGTCCTGAGCATCAGCGGGCCGCTGTCGAACAGGCCGCCGCGGACAAGGCGCGGATCGCGGCGGCCAGCGGGCCGGGACACACCGCTGACGGGACGCCGGTGCATCTGCTGGTGAATATCGGCACCGTCGACGACGCCGCGAAGGCGGGCCTGGTCGACAGTGAGGGCGTGGGGCTGTTCCGCACCGAGTTCATGTATCTCGGGAAGGCGTCCGCGCCGTCGCTGGACGAGCAGACCGCTTCCTACACTGCGGTTCTCGAACAGTTCGCCGGGCGGCGCGTGGTGGTGCGGACTCTCGATGCCGGGTCGGACAAGCCGCTGCCGTTTCTCGATCTCGGTAGCGAGGAGAATCCGGCGCTCGGTGTGCGCGGGCTGCGGATCGGCACGGTGTTCCCGGAGACGCTTACCACGCAGCTCACGGCGCTCGCCCGCGCGGGCGAGGCGACCGGGGCCGATCTGTGGGTGATGGCGCCCATGGTCGCCACCGCAGATGAGGCTGCCGGATTCGCCGCGCTGGCAAGGGAATCCGGGCTGACGAAGGTCGGGGCGATGATCGAGATCCCGGCGGCCGCGTTGCGCGCCGCCGATCTGCTCGCGCATCTCGACTTCGTGAGCATCGGGACGAACGATCTCAGCCAGTACACGTGTGCGGTCGACCGGATGGCGGGCGGGCTCGCACAGCTGCTCGATCCGTGGCAGCCGGCGGTGCTCGATCTGATCGCGATGGTCGGTGCTGCCGGTGCGGCTGCGGGTAAGTCGGTCGGGGTGTGTGGCGAGGCGGCGTCGGATCCGACGTTGGCGCCGGTCCTGGTGGGGCTCGGGGTGACGAGTTTGTCGATGTCGGTGCCCGCTTTGCCCGCTGTGCGGGCGGCGTTGGCCGCGGTGGATATGCAGCGGTGCCAGGACGCGGCGGATGCGGCGTGTGCGGCGCGGAATCCGCAGGCGGCGCGTGAGGTTGTTGCGGCGATCATCGGGCGGTCGTGAAAACGGTTGTTGTGTGTGGGGTCCGGCCGTCGGTCGGACCGCGGTGTGGCTTCCGTCGTCGGTCGTCGGAGACGGTGGGGGCCACCCGTCTGTCGGCCGATCTCGTGCGGACCGAGTGTGCATTTCCGGTGGTCGGTTTCGCGTCCTTCAGATGCTCGGGAGCTGTCAGCCGCTCCGGTGACCGGCGTGGCCGGAAGGGTTGGTTGTAATGGGGGTTCTGCGCGGTCGACTCGTAGGGACGGACGAGGGTGAGATTGCGGACGGGATCGTCGAATTCGATGACAATCGGATCACCTGGGTCGGCCCTGTAGCGAATCATCTTGACCCCGAGCAACTTCCGGCACCGAGTAATGAGCTTGTGCTTCCTGGGTTGATCGACCTGCACTGCCACGGTGGCGCCGGGTTCGGTTTTCCGAATGCTGATGCGCGGGGTGCTCGGGTCGCGGCGGCGCATCATCGAGGTCAGGGCACTACCGGGTTGATGGGGAGCCTGGTGTCGGACCAACCGGACGTGTTGGTCGCGCAGGCGGCGATTCTGGCTGATCTCGTCGAGGACGGGGCGTTGCTCGGGGTGCATCTCGAGGGTCCGTTCATCAATGCGAGCCGTTGTGGGGCACAGGATCCCGCGGCGATCATTCCCGGCGACCCCGCGCTGTTCGAGCGGATCTACGCGGCGGCGCGCGCCACAGTGCGGTCGATGACATTGGCGCCCGAGACCGCGCACTTCGATGAGCTGCTGGCCGCGATGCGCCGTCATGATGTGCTGCCGAGCCTCGGGCACACCGATGCCGATGCCGCGACTACCGCGGCGCGCATCGCCGATGCTCGTGGCGGGCCGATCACCGCTACCCATCTGTTCAACGGGATGCCCGCACTGCACCACCGCTCCCCCGGACCCGTCGCCGCCTGCCTGGCCGCGGCCGGGCGGGGCGAGATGGTGGTCGAATTGATCGCGGACGGTGTGCATTTGGCACCCGAGACGGTGGTGATGGTGTTCGACACCGTCGGTCCGGATCAGATCGCGCTGGTGTCCGACGCGATGGCGGCGGCAGGGATGAGCGACGGTGACTACCGGCTGGGCGCCCTCGATGTTCAGGTGCACGACGGTGTCGCCCGGCTCGCCACCTACGACGGTTCGCCCGGGGCGATCGCGGGCGGCACGGCACGACTCATCGATGTGCTGCGCTGGACCGTCCTCGATGCGGGCATACCGCTGTCGGACGCGGTCATCTCCGCGACACGCACCCCTGCTCGCGTCCTCGGCCTCGCCGGCGAACGCGGCAGTCTCACGGTCGGCGCACGTGCCGACATCCTTGTCACCGACCAGTCATTGCGGCCGCGGCGGGTTTTCGTCGCCGGAACGGAAGGAATCTGATGGAAATCGTGATCCGGGCTGATGAAGACGAGGTGGCGAGCACGGTCGCCGATATCGTCGGCGGCTATGTGACAGGCGGCAACGCGATCCTCGGTTTGGCTACCGGGTCGTCACCGCTGGGGAGCTATCAGGAGCTCGCACGCCGCTATCGCGAGGGTGAGCTGGACTTCACGACCGCGAGCGCCTTCCTCCTCGACGAGTACGTGGGGCTGCCGAAAGATCATCCGCAGTCGTACTTCTCGGTGATCCGGTCGGAGTTCGTCGACCATGTGAACCTCGATCCCGCCCGGGTGCTGAGCCCGAACGGCGAGGCAGGCGACGTCGCGGGGGAAGGCCGACGGTATGACGCGGCCATCGCCGCGGCGGGTGGGGTCGACGTACAACTGCTCGGCATCGGTACCGACGGGCATATCGGGTTCAACGAACCCGGGTCGGCGTTGACCTCGCGCACGCGAGTGAAGACGCTCACCGAGCAGACCCGTCAGGACAACGCCCGCTTTTTCGACGGACCGGAGGATGTGCCGCATCACGTGCTCACCCAGGGTCTCGGCACCATCAGCGAGGCCGGACACCTGGTGATGATCGCGCTCGGCGCGGGCAAGGCCGATGCGATCGCCGCCGCCGCCGAGGGGCCGTTGTCGGCATTCTGCCCGGCTTCGGTCATGCAGTGGCATCGTCATGTCACCGTGGTGATCGACGAAGCCGCGGCGAGCAAGTTGAAATTGGCGGACTACTACAAGTACGCGCTGGCGAACAAGCCCGCCTGGCAGTCGTTCTGACGTGACCGCGCTCGAGTTCGCGGTGCAGGACGTGGCGGGTGCGCTCGGCGCTCGCCGCGCCGGGGCGGATCGGGTGGAATTGTGTGCGGCGCTGGGCGGTACGGGTGGGCTGACGCCGAGCATCGGGACGATCGAGGCGGTGGTGGGAACCGGGGTTCCCGTTCACGTGTTGATCCGGTGCCGGGCCGGCGGTTTCGTGTACTCCGACGCTGCTGAACTCGCGGTGATGAACGCTGATGCGCGCGCGGCAGTTTCGGCCGGCGCGTCCGGTCTGGTGATCGGTGCGCTAACCCCCGCCCACCAGGTCGATGACGAGGGTCTACGCCGTGTTCTCGATGGTGTCGATGTCGACGACATAGAGCTGACCTTTCATCGTGGGATGGATCAGATCCGCGACCGCGAGGCGGCGCTGGACACGCTGATCGCCGAGGGCATGACCAGGGTGCTCACGTCCGGCGGGGCAGCCACCTGCGCCGAGGGCCTCGACGGACTCGCCGCACTGGTCGATCACGCCGCAGGGCGGATCCAGATCATGGCGGGTGGCGGAATCGCCGTCGGCGACATCCCGGCACTGCTCCGGACCGGTGTCGACGGGATCCACCTGTCAGCGCGACGTGTCATCGCTGACGACGGCGGACCCGGCGGGGGCGGCAAGACCGGCCACGAACAACTGGACGAAGAGCTCGCATCCGCCGCTGCTCGTCAGCTACTCGCTGTAGACCGGCCGACTACCCCAGGACCCCTGCCTGATTCAGGCTGCTGAACCACCCCGCACGCGACGACAGGATTCAGACGCGATGGGCCAGTAGGAGTTCGGCTTTCGCGGGCCACAATCGCGGTCGACACCTGCCCGGACCATTGCGGCACCCGCCCACCGCCGTCAGCGACGCGTTTCAGGCGCGCTCGGCGAGGATCAACTCCGCTTCGCCGGGATTGCAGTCGAAGGCCGCTTGAACTGCCGCGACGGCCTTCTCGTGTTCGCCGACCGCAACGAGCTGGTCGATATCGGCCCACTGATCGGAGGGCGGGGCCACAGTGGGGTCGAGGCGACGGTCGAGACGTTCCCACATGCGGGCCACGGTGGGGTCGTCGGCGAGGAGTTCGCCGAGGTGGGCCTTGAAGGTGGGGTGCTCGGTCCGGTACATGCCCATCCAGCTGCTGGCGAGCGGACTGGCCTCGGCATTGGCGGTGCGGTCGGCGAGTTTGAGGATCACGGCCCTCGGGTGTGCGGCAATCTTGGTATAGGCGTTCCGGTTTCGCGCCTTGCGGTCGGGGCCGATGCCGGTGACCGCCCACACCAGGTCGAGAACCTCACGGCCGAAACGAGATTCGACGTCCTCGGCCGTGACCGGGGTGTCTTCGACGACGTCGTGGAGCCAGGCCGCGAGGCCGAGTTCACCGCCGTAGCCGAAATCGTCGAGGACACCACGAACGGCCGCGAGATGGGTGACGTAGGGATGCTCGCCATAGCGCTGATCACCATGTGCCGCGATGGCGAACTCCCGTGCTTCGATTTCGCGCTGCTCGAACTCCATGCCGCACCCCCGTGCTCGATTGGTGATCGTGTCGAGATCGACCCTAACCGAGGGCACCGACACGGTGCCGAGATCAGTGGTGGGCGACCGGCTTCACCGCGGTCAGGATGCCCGTCTGGTCACGGCTCTGGGTGTAGGTGAGATCGGTGAAGCCGACCGTCTCGACCTGGCCGGTGTAGTGGCGGATATCGGCGTCGGCCAACGGATCGCCGCCGCGGCCGAGGAACAGCGAGAGCACTTTCCGCATGCGCGGTGACGGTGACGCGTCGGCCAGCAGGAGTCGTCCGCCCGGTCGCAATACCCGCCACATCTCGGCGATCGCGGCGTCACGGTGTGACTCGGGGATGTGGTGCATGACGAAAGTGCAGGTGACTACGTCGAATTCGGCATCGGGTAGGGGCAGCGACTGCGCCGGGCCGACCACGTACCGATGGTGCGTGGCGCGATCCCTGTCGCTGTTGTCGGCGACCGCGGTGGCCGAGGGATCGACGCCGACGGCAGCGCCGCTCGGTCCGACCGCGTCGCCGAGCGCACGGACGAGCTTGCCGGGACCGCAACCGATATCGAGTGCGCGAGCACCCGGGTTCGCGCCGGAGCGCGTGACGAGTTCGGCGAGCAGACGACGGTGTCTGCCGAGGAAGAACACCGAGGTGAACAGGTTGTAGCGGCGCAGGCCTGCGATGACGAGGCCGGTGTCGGCGTCGTCGACGAACATGGGGGTGAGAAGCTGATTTCGGGACATGAGTTCATGGTCGGACGCCGCCGCGCGCGTCACCAGGAGCAGAATCGCCCGAGGTGTCCGTTATCGAACAGATCCGGGGAAACCGTGCAGGAGGAAGCGATGGCCGAGCGCCCTGATCGCCGGGTTCGACGCACCAGGGACACGCTGCACAAGGCGTTGATCGAGCTGATGATCGAGCGCGGCTACGACAAGGTGACCGTGAGCGACATCATCGCCCGCGCCGACGTCGGGCGGTCCACGTTCTACGCGCACTATCGCGACAAGGACGACCTGCTGCTGGTGAGCTGCACCGAATTCCTGCGTCGCGAGATCGTCCGCACCACCACGCCGGGTGCCCCGCTCCTGCCGCTGCGTGTGATGTTCCATCTCGCCGCGCAGTATCCCGAGGTGTACGGCCCGCTGATCGGGCCGAAAGCGACCGCCACCGTTGTGCGCGCCTACCAGCAATGCGTCACCGAACTGGTCGGTGAGCTCCTCGGCGAGCAGCCCGCGGGCACGATCGCGTTCGTGTCGTGTGGGTTGATCGGCGTGCTCGGCACGGTGATCGAACCGAGCGCGCCGACACCACCCACGCAGGCGTGGCAGCGATTCGAGACTCTGGCGCTCTAC
Source organism: Nocardia salmonicida NBRC 13393 (assembly GCF_001613085.1). Lineage (GTDB taxonomy): Bacteria > Actinomycetota > Actinomycetes > Mycobacteriales > Mycobacteriaceae > Nocardia > Nocardia salmonicida. Next base: position 43,069 of record NZ_BDBR01000056.1, on the reverse strand, counting down.
GGGCTCAGTGGGTCCGGCGGCCCAGATCCGGCCACGGCGGGCGGCGCAGAATCGCCAGTGCCGCAATGACCGCGGCGAGCAGCCCGATCCATTCGCCCAATTGAGCGATGCGATTGGTGTCCATCGCGGGCGTCCAGTGCACACGTCCCTCGTGGACGACGAACAATCCGACCGGACGGGCGTGGCGCAGGACGCCACTACCGCGCGCGACGGTGATGATGGTCGTGCCGTCGGCCGTGTCGATCGGCTCGCCGAACACCATCGGCGGCTCGACCACCATCTGTTCGAGGCGATCCCTGATCGTCATCGCATCCCCGTCTCGTCGTTCAGTACTGCCGTCGAAGATACGCGCCTCGAGGACCCTCTGTCGGCTGCCATGATGGTGAGTGTCACAGCCATGGCGAAAGGTGCACCGATGCCAGAGCAGTCATTGTCGACACCGTGGTCTCGATCGTTGGGTCTGCGCGTGCCGGTCGTGAACGCGCCGATGGGTGGCGCCGCGGGGGGACGGCTCGCGGCGGCGGTCAGCGCGGCGGGTGGGCTCGGGATGATCGGGATGGGCAGTGCGGGGTCGGTCGCGGCGTTGCGGAGAGAGTTGGCCATCGCGGGTACGCCGGACGGGATCGGGCTCGTCGACTGGGTCCGCGCCCGCGAAACCGGCCTGCTCGAAGCCACGATCGCAGCACGTCCACGGCTGATCTCGGTCAGTTTCGGCACCGATTTCTCCTGGGTGCCGCAGGTACAGGACGCGGGCATCCTCGCGGTCACCCAGGTGTACGACGCGCCCGGCGCGCACCGGGCTCAGGATGCGGGCATCAACGTTCTCGTGGCGCGCGGTAGCGAAGGCGGCGGTCACGGCGCCGACCGACTTGGCCTGCTGCCGTTGCTCGACGCAGTTCTCGAGATCGCTACCGTGCCGGTCCTGGCCGCCGGGGGTATCGGCTCCGGGCGCACGCTCGCCGCCGTGCTCGCAGCGGGAGCGGCAGGAGCGTGGCTCGGGACCTGCCTGGCCGCCGCCGAGGAATCACTGCTGCCCGAATCCGCCCGCCTGGCGATGCTCGCCGCGGACTCCAGCAGCACCACCGTCACCACCGCGTTCGACGAGGCACTCGACCTGCCCTGGCCGCCGATCTATCCGGCGCGTGTCCTGCGCAACGAGTTCACCGACCCGTGGGCCCGACCCGACGCCGACGACCTACCCGACGCCGAACGTCTTCGCGCGGCGATCGCGGTCGACGATCCCAAGCTCGCGCCCGTGGACGCGGGCCAGGGCGTCGGCTTGGTGACCCATATCGAACCTGCCTCCACTGTCATCGACCGACTGTGCGGGGACGCGGCCGAGCTTCTGGCATCACGCCACACGTAATCGACTCGGCGCCCGCTGATTGCGACAAACCAACCGCGCCGAGGTTCGCCACGGTTGCAGAAATATATAGATCGGTCTAGTTTTAACGTGTGGGAAAAAAGGGAGCCGAAACCCGGTGCAAGTTGATCAGGGCGACGCGGTCGCTGATCGAGTCGCATGGTTACTTCGGTGCCGGGCTCAATCAGATCGTGCAGGAGAGCGGGGCGCCGCGCGGGTCCCTGTACTTCCACTTCCCCGGCGGCAAGGACGAATTGGTGGCCGCGGCGCTTGCCGAGAGCGGTAGCGATATCGCGGGGATCATCCGCACGATCGAGGCGACGGACGCACGAGATTTCGCGCGCAAGATGGTGAACCTGCTGGGCGATCAGCTGGAAGCATCGGACTGGACCATCGGTTGCCCGGTGGCGGCTGTCGCCCTGGACACCGCGGCTACCAATGACGCCGTGCAGCAAGCTTGTTCAGCGACATATCGACTCTGGGAAGAGGCGATCCGGGAACGATTGATCGGATTCGGTCATCCCGAGCCCGAACGGATCACCACGGTCGCGCTCGCCCTGATCGAAGGCGGACTGGTGCTCGCACGCACCCACCGCTCACGCCAACCGCTGCGACACCTCGCCGACACCATCGACATTCTGGTCTGAACTCCTCCCGCCTCCGCTCCGGACTTACGACTCCAAAATATGTAAATCGGTCTACTGAAAGTAGGACACCATGGCACACACCGACTCGATTGTTTTCGGCGCCGCCGGATTCATCGGCCGCTCGCTGGTCGCCGAACTGCTGCGAACCGGGCACACCGTCACCGCCGCGCTGCGTGCGGGCAGTCAGGATCGGCTGCGGACCTGGCTCGACACGCAGAGCGTCGACACGTCCGGGTTGACCATCACCACCACCGATATCGCCGAACCGGATCTCGCGCTGGGCGACACGATCGACGGGGTGCGCGATGTGTACAACGCGGCCGCGTTGATGAAGTTCGGGCTGGATGCGGAGGTGGCGCGTCGGGTCAATCTCGACGGGGCGGTGCACATACTGGAATGGGCCGCACGGCAACCGGATCTGCGGCGCGTCGTGCACATCACCGGCTATCGCGCCGCCGAGGACGGCGGCGAGCAGGACTACGGCAACGGCGCGTACGAGGCGTCGAAAGTCGAGGCCGATCTGCTGTTACGGCGCATCGCGGCCGATCGTGACATCCCGCTGACCATGGCGAATCCCTCCGGGGTGCTCGGACCCGGCCAGTATTTCGGGCTCTCCGACATCATCGACAATCTCTGGCAGGGCCGCTTGCCCGCACTGCCGGGCGCCGCCGATACCTTCGTGCCGGTCGTCGATCTCGACTACGTGGCGCGGTTCATGGTCGGGCTGCCCACGCAGCCCGATACGGTCGGCAAGTCCTATCCGCTGCTGGATGCCGCGACTCCCGCACTGCCCGAACTGATTCGGCTCGTCGCCGATCATCTGCACGTCGCCGCGCCGCGCTTCACGTTGCCGACCGCGCTGGTCCGGCGACTGCCACGGGCGGTGACCCATGCCGATCCCGAAGCGCTGTCCTTCATCAGCAGCGACCGCTACGACACCGGCGACAGCGATATCGTCGCGCGACGGCTCGGCGTCGCTCATCCGCCGGTCAGTGAACTGCTGCGCACCTACGCCGACGGGATCGTCGCCAGTCGCAACGGCACCGTCACGCCCGTGCCCGAATCCGGATTCCGCGACGGTACGTGGCTGGTAGGCGAGCAGGTCGAGCCGGAATATGTGCTACTGCACGGCATTCCGGTCGACAGTGATTCGTGGGCCGGGGTAGTGCGCGAATTGGATGGACCGGTACTGGCGGCCGATCTGCCCGGGCTGGGCCGTTCGGCGGCTACTTCGCAGTCGACCGGTGACTGGATGGCGGAGCTGATGGCGCCGGTGCGGACTCGACCGGTCATAGTGGGTCATTCGTTCGGTACCTGGCCCGCCATCGAATTCGCGCTTCGCCATCCCGATCGGGTGTCACGACTCGTGCTCATCGCCCCCGCATTTCTGCAACAGCCCGCCTCCCGGCTCACGGGTTCGCCCATCGCCGCCGAGGTCGTCAAGCGGATGTCCCCTGTGACATTGGCTGCGCGACTGAGCATTCCGGATGGACCCGCCGTCGCCTCCGCTGTGGCGAATCTGCGGCGGCCCGGCGTCGCCCAGCGGACCTTCGCGGCCTTGCGCGCCGCGGGTTCCTCGCGAGACGAGCTCGCCGCCAAGCTTGCGCGGGTCACGGTTCCGGTCGACATCATCGTGGGTGCGGACGATCCGCTGATCGAGCCGACCGATCGGCCGGTCACCACGATCGCCGATACCGGGCATTACCCGCAGCTGACCCATCCCGATCTGGTCGCTCGTGTGGTGCGAGGCGAAGATGTCAGCGCCGCACCGCGATACGTGGAGAACAGCCCGACGTTGAACCGTTAGCCAGACCGACCGCATCCGTGGAGACTCGGCCGTGCCGACGGGCGGATCACACTCACTCGGCACCGAGTTCGATGCGAAGCGCGGGGTCGTTCACCATCTCCGGCGGGAGTGCGATGGTCTCCTCGGTTCGCCACCGCGCGTGCCAAATGGGGACGCCGCCGGGCAGGTCCAGCTCGCGCGGGGTGGTGAGCAAGGGCAGGTCCAAGCGGGCGGAGGCGACGGTGACGGTCGCGTTCGTCGGCGTGTGCGACCACACGTCGTCGACCGCGTTGGTGATCCGGACGCCGAGGCGGTGGCCGGTGGCCAGGCGGGCGTCCTGCCAGAGCAACCGGATCTCGGATTCGGGGCGGACCGGGGCGATGCCACGGGTGATGACCGTGGCACGGCCGTCGGGGGCGATGTCGTAAAGCTCCAGTGCGACAGTCGCTTCGGGCGGGCCGGAGAGGGTCAACGCCGCAGTGGCCCGGCCCGCCAGGTGGACGGGCTCGGTGACCGGCGCCGAGATCGACCAGATTTCCCGGTCCGCGCCGGGCAACAGACCACGATCGTTGTAAGTACCGGTGCGCAAGGCGACCGACGCGCGCCGGGAATCCGTAGGCGGCCACACGGTTTCACCGCGCCAACCGCCGTCGAACTGGCCGACGGTCACCGGAGGACCCGGCACCTCCACATCGGCGCCCGCCACGTGTTTGTCCAGGAATGCGTAGAGCTCCGAGCCGAATTGGGGTGTGCCGCACTTTTCCCGGCAGTCCGAGTGGCCCCATTGGCCGAACCAGGCGCGATGGTCGCCGGGGCCTCTGGCTTCCCATGCGTCGATGATGCGGTCGGCTCGGGTGTTGGAGTCCAGGAAGCTCTGGCCGAGGAACATCGGGGTGGTGTTGCCACGGACGGCCTCGACCATGTCGCGCTCGCGCCAGTCCGGGTTGGCGGCGTTGTGGTCGGTGGTGAGGGCGAGGTAGCGGGCGGCGCAGTCCTGGGTCATCTGGATCGCATTGGCTTTGTACTCGTCGCCGTCGTCGGGGTGGCCCGGGGTCGAAGCGATGGCCAGGTGTTCCGCGCCCGCGGTGTCGGCGGGGCGAATCCCGTCCTCGGTCAACGGTTTTCCACCGAATTTCCACGCCGTGCCCTGCATGTAGAGGTACGAGTACGGATCGACCACCGGCTCGAACGCCGCCACCGCCGCCAGCCCCTTCGGCTTCGCGGCCAGCGCCATCATCCCGGTCCACCCCTCATAGGACGTCCCGACCACACCGACCCGACCCGTCGACCACGGCCTGCTCGCCGCCCACTCCACCGCTGCCGCCACATCCGACCGCTCCCCCGGGCCACCGAAATCCGGGCATCCGTTGGACCCACCGAACCCGCGCAAATCGACGATCACATACGTGTATCCGGCCCGCAGCGCCCACTCGACCGGCAGGTTATCGGTCGACGGCCCACCACCGGGCCGAGGCTGGGACAGGTAGGCCAGGTGGGCCCGGTACGGACTCGCCGTCAACAACACCGGAGTCCGCGCGTCAGCCGCCACACCCGGCGGCCGAAGGACATCAGCGTGCAGCCGAGTCCCGTCCGGCGCGGTGAAATACTCCTGCGTCCACGTGAACGCCACATTCACCGGCTCGGCCGTGACCGGCGCCGCCGTCCCGAGCACCAACGCCACTCCGGCCACCGCCCGCGCCACCACAACACCCAATCGCACCCCCGGACTATTGCCGGTCGTAGCCTCGCCGTCCAGCCCCGATTATCCGGGGCGTGTCGCCGATCTTCGGGCCGCCCGCATCCAACTCGGCGAGCAACTCCAGGCTGTCTCGGTAGAGAGCCCGCTGGGCCGGTTCGTCATAGGACGCCGCGGAGGATCGGACCGGTGTGCGCCGCACGAGATATTCGCCGGTGATCCCCTCGCGGGCCGGCGCCGCGGCCAGCCATGCGAGGTCCGCGCCGGATCCTTGCGGCGTGCGGACACCGGGGAGTACGACGAGGGCGCGGGCGATCGTCTTCCAGGCCAGCCGCTGGAAAGCGCCCGCGTCTCTGGCCAATCCGGTTCCAGGCATCAGACCTGGGTCGAACGCGTTCACCGCGATGTCACGCGGGGCCAACTCGCGGGCGAGGTGGTAGGTGGTGCGCAGGTTCGCCAGCTTCGAAGTGGTATAGCGGCGACGAGCGTCGCGCTGTGCGGATTCGGTCGGCGGCGGCGGGTAAGCCAATTCGTGCGCCGTGGCGTGCAGCGGGTGCGGCATCCCGGTGAACTGGTCGGGGTCATGGGTTCCTGAGGACACCAGGAGGATTCGCGCCGGTGCGGTGAAGTGGTCGAGCAGATCGAGGATGAGGCCGAGATGGCCGAGGTGATTGGTGGCGAAGGTCGCTTCCATACCGTCTGCGGTGAGGGTCCGACGAGTGAATTGGACGCCCGCGTTGCACACCAGGCCGGCCAGCGGTGGCAGGTCGGCGGAGACGAGTTCGGCGACGAACGCGCCGACCGACGATCGCGACGACAGGTCGAGCGCCATGCCGTGCGCACCGATCGTCGCGGCCAGCTCCCGAGTTCGAGTCGCGTCGCGACCGGTGATCACCACCGTGTTGCGCGGGTCGAGCGCGAGGGTCCTGGCGCATTCATAGCCGAGCCCGCTCGTGCCGCCGGTGACGACAAACGTCCTGTCACTTGATGTCATATGGCACAGTCTGCCAGATATTGATGTCGTGCGACACTGTCTCGATGTCGCTGCGGGAACTCAAACGGGAACGGACCAGGCAGTCCATCGTCGACACCGCGTTCCGCCTGTTCGCCGAACGAGGCTTCGACGGTGTCACCGTCGCCGAGATCGCGGCGGCCGCGGAAGTCGGCACCCGCACCCTGCACCGCTACTTCACCAGCAAAGAAGAGCTGGTCTTCCCCGAAGACGACGACCTGCGCGCCGACCTCGCCCGACTCCTCGCCGAACGCCCCGAGGGCGAACACCCCGAAACCACCCTCGCCGTCGTGATCACTCCACTGATCAGCAGATTCGGCGGCGAACAACTCGCACAGGCGCGCACCCGCGATGCCCTGATCACCAGCACGCCGGCGCTACAGGCCCGCGACCTGGCCAAACAGGCCGCCGTGGAAAAGCTCATCGAACACCACTTGGCCCGCCAACTGGGCGTCGCCGTCGACAGCGACGTGCGACCGGCCCTGTGGGCGAAGATCGGGATGGCGTGCTTCTTCTCCGCGTACCGAGTCTGGCTCCACGAAGGCGGCGACCTCGACCGACACCTGATCGATGCCCGCACGGCGTTGGCCGAATCCGTTCCCCCACACACGTGACGCGCCACCAACTCGGCCAGATCGATCACCGCGGGCAAACTGATCGAAGGACCAACTTCGTCGTCGGTTCGGGCATTCATCCGGATCAGGGGATGTAATCTGGCTGCCTTCAGGGGGATTCGGAGCGGTCCCCTCCAGGGAGGGAAGTCCGAATGGTAGACGGTGTCGTATCAGCCTGTGGTGCAACGCGTTCAGTGGTCAAGCGCGGTCAGCTGCGCTCGGTTCTGATCGCGGTTTCGGCCGTGGTGTGCTTGACCGGTACTCCCATGGCGGTCGGTAGTGCGGATCCGCTGACCACTCCACAGAACGACCCGTTCTACACCCCGCCGTCGGGCTGGGACTCACAGGCACCGGGCGCCATCCTGAATTCGCGACCCGTCGAGGTGGCCTCGCTGACGCCACAGGTGCAGGACGCCGACGCCTGGCAGTTGCTGTATCGAACGACAGATACCGACGGCCGACCCATGGCGACCGTGACGACGGTGCTGCGCCCACGAACCGGGCAGGTCAAAGGATTGATCACCTATCAGGCTGCCACGGATGCCTCGGCCCCACAGTGCGCGCCCTCCTACGTGCTCCGGCAAGGAGCGCCGGACAAGTACGACTCCTCGCTGGATCTCATTCAGATCGACCAGATGTTGTCGTCCGGTCATGCGATTTCCGTACCCGACTGGGAGGGGCCGAAGGGGACGCTGTTCGCCCCGAGACAGCCGGGTTACGCCGCGCTCGACGGAGTGCGCGCGGCCCAGGGATTCGCGCCGCTCGGCCTGTCCGGCACCGATACTCCGGTTGCCGCGATGGGCTACTCCGGCGGAGCGTACGGCACCAGCTGGGTCGCGCACGTGCAGCCGACCTACGCTCCCGAAATACGACTGGTCGGCGTCGCCATGGGTGGAGGGACAGCGCCCATCGGCAGTTACATGGGGACGCTCGATGCCGGTCCGTTCTCCGGTTTCCTGCCGTCGCTCCTGCCGGGCATGCTGCGCGCCGATCCCCGTCTGGCGGCGGCCTTCGACAAATACCTGACGCCTGCCGGGCAAGCGCTGATGGCCGCGGGGGACAGCAAATGCGTGACGCCGAACGTGGCTCAGCATGCGTTCCTGCGCATGGACGACTACCTGACGATCCCTTTTTCGCAACTTATCGAGCAGATACAAGAGTCGTTGGCCGAGTTGGACTTCAGCCCCTCGTCGCAGACCGCGCCGCTGTTCCTCTACAACGCCGTGCACGACGAGATCGTCACCATCGCGGGGCCCGACAAGGCGGTGGCACAGTGGTGCGCATCGGGGGCCCGAATCACCTATACGCGGGACCAATTGAGCGAGCACGTCAGTCTCGCGATCAGCGCGACTCCTGCTGTCCTGCGTTGGATCGATGAGCGTCTGGCAGGGCAGCCCGCGCCGGACGGTTGCCCGACGCGCACGGTGACGTCCATGTCGCTCGGTGGTTCATAGCGCGCTACCTCGCCGGGCATCTGTGCCCGGATACAGACGAGTCCACCCGCCGCGTGATCGCGTTCTGTGATCACGGGGCGGGTGGACTCGACACCGTTTACTGCGTACCCACTGCGTACGGAACGGGCCGATCAGGCCCGTTCCCGCAGGTCAGGATCACACGTCGTAGTAGAGCTCGAACTCGTACGGGTGCGGGCGCAGGTTGACCGGGGCGATCTCGTGCTCGCGCTTGATGTTGATCCAGGTCTCGATGAGGTCAGGCGTGAAGACGTTGCCCTCGGTGAGGTAGTCGTGGTCCGCCTCGAGGCGATCGATGACCGTGGCCAGGCTGGTGGGGGCCTGGGGGATGTTCTTGGCCTCCTCCGGCGGGAGCTCGTAGAGGTCCTTGTCGACGGGGGCCATCGGCTCGATCTTGTTCTTGATGCCGTCCAGGCCCGCCATCATCATGGCGGCGAAGGCCAGGTACGGGTTGCCCGAGGAGTCAGGCGCGCGGAACTCGATGCGCTTGGCCTTCGGGTTGTTGCCGGTCACCGGGATACGCACGGCAGCCGAGCGGTTGCGCTGCGAGTACACCAGGTTGATGGGGGCCTCGTAGCCCGGCACCAGACGGTGGTACGAGTTCACGGTCGGGTTGGTGAACGCCAGCAGCGACGGGGCGTGGTGCAGGATGCCGCCGATGTAGTGACGCGCCAGATCCGAGAGGCCACCGTAGCCGGCCTCGTCGTGGAACAGCGGCTTGCCGTCCTTCCACAGCGACTGGTGCACGTGCATGCCCGAGCCGTTGTCACCGAAGAGGGGCTTCGGCATGAAGGTGACCGACTTGCCGGCCTTCCACGCGGTGTTCTTCACGATGTACTTGAACAGCTGCAGGTCGTCCGCCGCCGAGAGCAGCGTGCCGAACTTGTAGTTGATCTCGGCCTGACCGGCGGTGCCGACCTCGTGGTGCCCGCGCTCGAGCTCGAAGCCCGCGTTCTGCAGGTTGGTCGAGATCTCGTCGCGCAGGTCGACGTAGTGGTCGTACGGTGCGACGGGGAAGTAGCCACCCTTGTTGCGGACCTTGTAGCCGAGGTTGCGGCTGCCGTCCGGGTTGAACTCCTTGCCGGTGTTCCACGAGCCCGAGACGGACTCGATCTCGTAGAACGAGCTGTTCATCTGCGAGCCGTAGCGAATGCCGTCGAAGATGTAGAACTCGGCCTCGGCACCGAAGTACGCGGTGTCGGCGATACCGGTCGAACGCAGGTACTCCTCCGCCTTACGCGCGATGTTGCGCGGGTCGCGGGAGTACGCCTCACGGGTGAACGGGTCGTGCACGAAGAAGTTCAGGTTGAGCGTCTTCGCGGCACGGAACGGGTCGATCCGGGCGGTGCTGAAGTCGGGGAGCAGGAGCATGTCCGACTCGTCGATCGACTGGAAGCCACGCACCGAGGAGCCGTCGAACGCCAGACCCTCTTCCGCCAGGTCGGCGGTGAACGCCTTGGCCGGGATCGAGAAGTGCTGCTGGACGCCGGGCAGGTCGGAGAAGCGGATATCGACGTATTCGATGTCCTCTTCCTTGATGTACTGGATGACCTCTTCGGCCGTGCTGAACGTCACTTGCTCTCCTTACGAATCGGTTCCCAGCCAGTCGCGATGCTGGCCCTTTCGAACGACCTGCGCGCAGTCGCTACGAAGGGGTTCGTCGCGACCTGACGCTAAGGACGCGGTGTTTCCCAACAGTCAAGGCTATGTTTCGCCAGTGTTACGCGAGCCGGATGCCTGGGTGATGTCAGCCATCCGGGCGCGATCTTCACGCTAATCCTGCCATCCGCGCGATCCCGCGCTGACGTGACCTCCATTAATGCGGTCGTGGGCGACCGATGGCGCGCCTCTATCCTGGGAGCCATGGCGCGTATTACCGGCACATGGCTCTCCGGATCTCCGGGCGAACCCGGCGACTCGGACACCTCCGGCTACCCCGGTGAGCTGTACGGGTTGCCGCGCGAAGGAGCGGGCTCACTCGCCCCCACTTGGCGCCGAGTCGTCGCGCTGTTCATCGACTGGTTCATCGCGGTCGGGATCGCGGCGGTGATCACCCGCAGTTTCGTGTCGTCGTCGGTGCCGCTGCTGGTGTGGTTCGTGGTCGGCGTGGCCGCGGTGACGCTGTTCGGGTTCACCCCTGGCCAGTACTTCATGAAGCTGCGGGTGCTGCGTATCGACGCACCGGTGGCGGTGGGATTCGTGCGCGCACTGGCCAGGCAGGTGCTGCTGGTGTTCGTGGTGCCCGCGCTGTTCACCGATGCCGACGGTCGCGGCATGCACGACCGGGCGACCGGGACAGCGCTGGTCAACGCTCGCTGAGCTGTTTGGGCCTGCTCGTAGGCTGCTCGTCGAGTTCACGGTGCTCTTCGGTGGCGCCGCGGCACTGTGGGCCGCTGCGCTGCCGCGCCTCGCCTTGATCTCGGCGGCTGTTCTCGTCGGTTAACACTTACTGGCATACGACCGGGTTCTGTGGCTGCTGACCGGCCGCTCACCCAACGCCTGAAACGTCGCGAGCCCGTCACCGGACAGGTGACGGGCTCGTGGCGGGAGTGGGTCAGCGGCGACGGATCGCGCGCTGCATGCCCTTCATTTTCGCGCCGGGGGGCATCGGGCCCTTCGGCATCGCGGGACCACTGCGCGAACTCAGGGCCGAGAGCCTGCCCTCGATCTGGTCGATCCGCTTGACGTCGATGTTGCGCGGCAGCTTGGTGAGGTATTTCTGCAGCTCCTTGAGGGGAGTCTGGCCTTCCTCGTTGCCGACGATCACTTCGTAGATGGGGGTGTCACCGACCAGGCGGGCGGTGCGCTTCTTCTCCTGCTGAATGAGCGATTTGACCCGCTGCGGCGAACCCTCGGCGACGAAGATCACCCCGGGCAGGCCGATGACGCGGTGCACGGCGTCGAGCTGGGTGGTCGCGGCGACGCCGTTGGCGACCCGCCACTTGCCCTGCAGGTTCTCCAGCACCCACGCCGCGGCGCCCGCCTGACCCTCGGCCTTGCGGTACACGTTCTTCTGCACGCGGCGCCCGAACAGGATGAATGCCAGCAGCACACCCAGCAGCAGACCCAGCGGCAGCAGGAACCACTGCATGTCGAAGATCAGCCCGATGAGGAAGAAGACCACCGTGGTGCCGACCAGTGCGCCGATCATCAGCGGCAGCAGCGCCTTGTCTTCCTTGCGCTGCATGTTGAACGCCTGCCACAACTGCTGACGTCGCTCGCGTGATGCCTGCTTACGGGCCGCTTTAGCCGCGGCCCTGGCTTCCTTCGACGGCTTGCCGCCCTTGCCTCCTGCCATGGTGCCAGCTTAGATGGCGCGTCGCCGGACCGTCTGACCGCATCACACCGCGCCACCATCTCGGCGGTTCGGGCGCCTTTGCTGGGCGAAGGGCCTCGCCACGGGCCACAATGACTGAGATGCGCCCGATCACCGAGAACACCGCCATGTCCCCCGTCACCGAGGGCGTCGACGACGAGGTCGCACAGCGGCTGGCCGTCGCGTTGCAGTGCGCGACGGTGTCGACCGAGGATCCCGCGCACACCGCCGACGCGGAGTTCGTCCGCCTGGCCACCCACCTGGAGACCTCGTTTCCCCGCGTGCACGCCGAGCTGGCTTTGACGAGCTTCGGCCACAGCAGGCTCTACCGCTGGGACGGCACCGAGCCTGGCGCGGTGTCGGCCATCCTGCTCGCCCACCAGGACGTGGTGCCCGCCGACGACGCGCAACGCTGGACCCATCCACCGTTCGCCGGTGTCGTCGACGACGAATTCATCTGGGGCCGTGGCGCGATCGACGACAAGAGCCGCGTGCTCGCCGTCCTGGAGGCGGTCGAGGGGGCATTGGCGGCCGGAATTCGCCCGCGCCACACCATGTTCCTCGCCTTCGGTCACGACGAAGAGGTCTTCGGCGACGGCGGCGCGGTCCGGATGGCCGAGCACCTGCGCGAGCAGAAAGTGCGCGCGGAGTTGCTGCTCGACGAGGGCGGGGTGATCACCGACGGCGTCGCCGACGGGGTCGACCGGCCGGTGGCCAGCATCATGCTCGGCGAGAAAGGCTATGCGACGGTCCGGCTTTCGGTCACCGAGACCGGCGGTCACTCCTCGATGCCGGGCAAGCAGACCGCGGTGGGACGACTGGCACGTGCGGTCGCGCGTGTGCAGGATCATCCGATGCCGCTGCGGCTGACGCCGGTGATCAGCGACATGCTGGCCCGCATGCGCGAGGCTATGCCCGAACCACGGCGCAGACTGCTCGAACTCACCGACACGCGCGGACTGGCGGCACTGACCGGCCCGCTCGTCGCCCGGATCATGGCGGCGGGTCCGACCACCGAGGCCCTGGTCCGCACCACCACCGCGCCCACGGTGATCAGCGGCGGAGTGAAGGCCAATGTGCTCCCACAGAGCGCCGAGGCGCTGGTGAACTTCCGTATCCTGCCCGGCGATTCGGTGGCGGCGGTGCTGGCGCACTGCGCCCGGGTGATCCGCGATATCGGCGTGGTGATCGACCTCGTCGGACCGGCATCGGAGCCCTCCCGGTTCACCGAGCCGGGTCCGGCTTACGACCTGGTCGCCGAACTGGCCTCCAGCGTGGTGCCCGGAATCGTGACCACCACCGGAATCGTGCCCGGCGCCACCGATTCACGCCACTACGACGGCTTGGCCGTGACCCGGTGCAACTTCGCGCCGATCGTGGTGAACGCGGCGGATCTGGAACGTATCCACGGAACCGACGAGCGGATCTCGCGGCTCAACTACGCTCGGCTGATCGAGTTCAACCGGCGTCTCATCGAGCGGCTCGCCGCGGCGCCCGAACCAGGAGGAGCGCCACGATGACGACCGACACCGGCGAGTTCGCGGGGCACGGCGGCAAGATCGCTTGGCGCGCATGGCAACCCGAGACGGCGCCGCGCGCGGTGGTGGTGCTGGTGCACGGCGTCGCCGAACACTCGGGCCGCTACGAATACGTCAGCACCACACTGACCGACGCGGGTTTCGCCGTCTACGCGCTCGACCACATCGGGCACGGCCTGTCCGAGGGTGCGGCGGCCAATATCGGTTCGATGCAGGGCGCCGCCGACAATGTCGCGACTCTGCTCGGTCTCGCGAGCGCCGCCCATCCCGGTGTCCCCCGGTTCCTGCTGGGGCATTCGATGGGCAGCCTGGTGGTGCTGCACCTGGCGACTCGCGGGCCACTCGACGTGGCGGGCGTCATCGTTTCCGCGCCACCCCTCGACATCCCGCTCGGCAATCCGATCCAGCGCCTGGCCGCGCCGCTGCTCACCCGGCTCGCGCCGAATCTCGGTGTGCTGACTCTGGATTCGTCCACGATCAGCCGCGATCTCGACGTGGTTCGCGCCTACGACGACGACCCGCTGGTCTTCCGCGGCAAGCTGCCCGCGCGCACCGCGGTGGAGATCCTGCAACACACCGCGCTGGTGAAACAGCGCCTCGGCGCGCTCACCGCGCCACTGCTGGTGCTGCACGGCACCGCCGACGTGATCGCGTCTCCGTCGAGCGCCGATCTTCTCGAACGTGACGCGGGCTCGACCGACGTGACAGTGCTGCGCTACCCCGGGCTCTACCACGAGGTGTTCAACGAACCCGAGCGCGCGCAGGTGCTCGGCGATGTCACCGACTGGCTGTCAGCTCATGTTACCGGTCAGTAAGTTCTCGTGCGGGTGACCTAGTAGACTCTGCTCATGACCACGTCTTCCGGCGCCGTTGCCTTCATCCGCGCGAGCTGGCACAGCTCCATCGTCAACAAGGCGCACGAGGGCTTCCTCGCCGAATACACAGGCTTCGGGTTCGATCCCGAGGTCGTCGAGGTGTTCGACGTCCCCGGAGCCTTCGAGATCCCCCTGCACGCCCAGCGCCTGGCGCGCACCGGCCGCTACGACGCGATCGTCGCCGCGGCCCTGGTCGTCGACGGCGGCATCTACCGCCACGACTTCGTCGCCTCCGCGGTGATCGACGGCCTGATGCGCGTGCAGCTCGACACCGATGTGCCGGTGTTCTCGGTGGTGCTCACCCCGCACCACTTCCACGAGCACAGCGAGCACGTGGACTACTACACCAACCACTTCGTGACAAAGGGAGCCGAGGCTGCCCGCGCGGTGGCGAACACCCTCAGCTCCCTGCGGTCACTTCCCGCTTCGCACTGACAGTATCAATGGTCAGCTTCGCGAGGGCCTACGTGGTGACGCTGCACTACCGCCTTCGGCCCGCCGTCTCAGCTGACTATTTGAACTGGTTGAGGCAGGCCTGTTCGCCGCTGAGGACGCCGGTGCGGAACGCCTCCAGGCGCTGATATCCGCTCGGCACCACCTTGCCGTTGACATCGGAGGCCGCGAGGCCGTCGGCGAGCAGGCCCGAGACCGCCTCGTCGAGGTCACCGGCCGACAGGCGCGGATCACTGCTCGGCTCACTGAGTTTCGTGGTCAGCACGCCCGTCAGGCACGCGGTGCGCAGGCCCGCGGAATCGGCACCCGACAGTGACAGCTTGCGATCCTGCTGCACCGCGAGGGCATAGCGGGACACGAACACCGCCGCCGCGTTGTAGTCGCCGGTGACGACCGCCGACAGCGGCTCCTCCTTGGTGCTGGAGCCCTCTCCCGCACGCTTGGCCATGGCGGGAATGTCGGTGCCGATGGTGTTGGAACCCGGGCAGTAGGAGACCGGCTCGGTGGTGGTCGTCGAGGAGCAGTTGCGGGTGACGCCGGCGTAGTCGAACTTCGGCGCGTTCTTCACCGGCATCGACTTGCCCAGCTGGGCGGCCAAGGTGGTCAACGTCTCCTTGTTCACCGGCAGCTGCTCGTCGCGTTCCCCCTCTTCGAAGGTGACGGGCAGACCGGCGCGACGCTTCTCGATCTCGTCCTCGTTGATGTCCTTGCAGGACTTGGCGCCCTGGGTGTAACCCATCTGCACCGCGGTGACCCGCTCG
This sequence comes from Nocardia salmonicida NBRC 13393, assembly GCF_001613085.1. Lineage (GTDB taxonomy): Bacteria > Actinomycetota > Actinomycetes > Mycobacteriales > Mycobacteriaceae > Nocardia > Nocardia salmonicida. Next base: position 27,536 of record NZ_BDBR01000056.1, on the reverse strand, counting down.
AACGCCGAACCGTGGACGGCGTCGGGGTCGTTGGGGTCGCGGTCGCGCACGGCGACGGTGGCGCCGAGCACACCGTTGAGGCCGTCGGTGGTGTTGAGCGTGAAGTGCTTCGAATTGCCTTCTGCCACATGGCGAAGGAACACACCGGCCAGGCAGTCGGCCTGCTGCTCCTTGACCAGCGCGTCGGTGAGGAACCCGCGCAGCAGGTCGGCCTGAGACTGGATGGCGTGCCCGTATTCGTGGGCGAGCACCATCACCACCGACATCTCCTTGTACTTGTCGACCAGCAGCGGCAGCAGGACGGTACGGTCCCAGCCGACGGTGTGGTCGAGCGGGCAGTAGGCGGCGTTGACCAGCTTGTAGGTGCTGCTCTTGCAGAACTGCACCGACTCCGACTCCGGCGCTTTCGCCGACCACGAGATGTACTTCGAGGCGGGCTTGAAGTTGCCCCGGAAAGTCTTGGAATACTCGGTCTGCCAGTACTCTTCGATGTCGGCGATGGCATTGAGAGCGAGCTTGTCGATCTTGCCGTTGTCGCCGTTGTCGGCCTTCTTGTCCGTGTCGGGCACACCGGGACGCGACCCGCTGGGACCGGTGGACGACGCCGCCCCCGCCACCTCCCACGGGTTGTCCATGACCGGCTGCGCCTGGTCGCTGGCGACTGTTGTCGCGCCGCAACCGGATACGAGCATGCCGATGCTCACCAAAGCTGCCATGGTCACGCCGAACCGATGTCTTCTCATGCGCTGTCCTCCCCGGAAAAGACGCGGACGCCGTGCGGTCCGCGATCGAGCGATCACATGGTAAACGACCACTGTCACAAGCCCATTCGGATCGTCGCCAGCACCGCGCGATGGTCGGAGCCGGGGATGGTGAGGGTGCGGATCTGTTCTGCCACCCCACCTGCGACGAGGATGTGATCGATCCCGATCACCGGTCCCCAGCGGCGATCCGACGGGTAGGTGAGCAGGACGCCGTCGCCGGTCTGGTCGGCGGCCGAGGCGAACGCGCCGTCGAGCAGCGCTCGGTAGGCCGAATGATCTTGTGTCGCATTGAAATCCGCGCCGACGATCGCGGGTGCACTGGTCGCCGCGAGGATCTCGTCGACCTTGCGCATCTCCGCCGACCAGGCGCCGAAGTCGATGTTGGGCGGGATCGGATGGAAGGCGAACACGGGCATCGGGCCACGCTGCGGGTGTTCCATGATCGCGGAGATATTGCTCATGATGAAACCGTCGTATTTCTTGGTGTCGCGCAACGGGTATCGGCTGTAGATGCCGGTGCCGCCACCGCCCGACTGCGCCGGTTCGAGATAGAAGTAGGGCAGCCGCTCTTCGAGTCCGGCCCCGCGCAGACCCGCGATCGAGTCGATGGTCAATTCCTCGACGGTGAGTACGTCGACGTTGTTGTCACGCACCGCACCGACCACGGCGCCCGGGTCGGCCTTGCCGAAGAGGATATTCGACTGCATCACCACCAGCTCCGGCCCTTGCGCCGCCCTGGCCTCCGGAATGTAGGACGGCACCACCAGCCACGCTGCGCCCGCGAGCACCAGGATCGCGGCCCCCGAACTGCGCCATCCCCGCGCGAGCAGCATCAGCACCAGCCCCACGACCGCACCGAGCATCAACCACATCGCCCCCGACGCCAACAACACCATCGACTTCTGGCGCCAGTCCACGACGTGCAACACGATCCCGACGACCGCCGCGACCACCGCGCCCCACCCCAGGACGAGCAACGCTCGTTCCACCCATTTACGCATCATGGCGCCACCCTAAACGGCCCCACTTGCCACTCCCTTGTGAGCGTCTTGAAGAGTGGAGGCCGTGTACATCGAAGAATTCACCGCCGCGGGACCGCTCACCGAGCAGGCGGTCGAGGCGCTGATGACCGTCGCGAACAGATACACCTCGGCCATCACCCTGACCGTCGGCGAGCGCACCGTACAGCTACCGGTGCTGCCGGTGTGCTGGGACGAGCTGCCCGTGTGCGCGGGCACCTCGATCACCGTCGAAGCCGATCGCGGTTACCGGCCCGCCGATCTCGAAGATCGAACCGCGCTGACCGACTTCGTCTCGACCTTCCAGCGCGCGACCGGGCAACCCTAGAGCGGCAGTCCTGCCTCGATCCAGTTGTAGGCCTGGATCTTTCGGGACTCGGGGTCGTTGACCACCTGGTTGATCAGGTCGTTGATCTGGTCGTTGGACAGGGGGTAGCCGTAGTGTTCGGCCGCGCCCGCCGACGCCCACAGGGACGCGAAGAGTCCGGGACCGCCGAGGATATGGGCCAGGGCGGTGGCGACCTCCTCGACGGTGTCGATGACGCCGTGCACGAGCGCGATCGCGATGTCTTCGTCGCCGGGCGGCATGCCGGGGGCCAGCGCACCGGATTCGACGGCGCGCTGGGCCAGCCAGGCGCGCGGAACCAGAGGGCTCGGGCCGATGGCGTCGCCGAGGTAGTAGCGCCATTCGCCCGGGTTGCCCTGGTCGAAGGCGTGGATGTAGAAGGTGCGGGTGAGCGCCCACAGGGCGATGTAGCGCAGGGCGAGCTGTTCGGCGCCGAGCAGTGAATCGGGGCCGTCGGCGCGGTCGTGCTCCAGCTGATTCCAGGCGAAGCGGAACCAGACCTGTTCGGAGTTGCCGACCCAGGTGGCGGGCAGACGGTCGGCCAGTACGGCCAGGTCGCCTACCGGGCCGTCGACGGAGGTATCACCGGAGGCCTCCACGCGCAAGTTGTCGACGTACCCGCGCAGGGCGTCGACGGAGGTGAACACCGCGTAGCCCAGCTGGGCGAAGCGGGTGAGGTCGGCATTGGACGGTTCGAGCACGAGCACCACCGGCATACCGACGCCCGGCTGCAGACCTTCAGGCCAAAAAGCCTCGGCGACAGCGAGTTCGCGTCCGGTGACCGGGTCGGAGACCTCGCTGTCGAGCAGCGGGAAGCCGAAGCCGTCGGCGACGAGGTCGTCGACGAGAGCGTTGACCTGGTCCACCGCGGGATCGCCGACGGTCACCCCGGCGACACCCACCGTCAGCAGGGTCGGGCGGTGCAGCTTGCCGGTGCGCAGCTTTTCGAGGAAGGCATCGGCCGAGGCGGAGAGCAGTTTGCGGCGGGCGCGCAGGAACTCGCGATAGTTCTCCACCCGCCACAGCGACGGGTCGGTCGGAATCCACTGCGAGGCGAGCGCACCCGGGTTGCGGCGCTCCACCTCGGCGAAGTATTCGGCCGGCTCGCGCTCGCCGAGCTCGGCCTCGGACCCGGGGCCGAGGAAGCAGAAGTTGGCGATCGCGTTGATCTCGTTGCGTTCGTAACCGGCATCGCGCAGCAGCGTTTTCGGGAACAGGTAGTGCACCTGCACGGGCGTGCGCTCACCGAACTGCTCGATACCGAGTTCCGAGCCGCTGCCGAGATCGCGCGAACCGTCGACGCGGGTCAGCATGTAGAGCAGCGGATAGAACCGGGACCCGCGGGTGGCGCCGGCGAAATCGTCGGCGCACAGGTCGAGCGAGCCGCCGCGCAGCCGTTCGAGCGAGCCGATCAGCGCGTCGATGCCGCCGCGCTCGAGCGTGTCGTAGTCCTGCTGCAGGAAGGTCTCGGTGGAGCCGCTGAACCGGCCCCACAGCGCCGAATGCACGTACCAGTACAGCACCCGGTCGCGGTGCAGATCGTTGTCGAATCGGCCGCCGTTGAGGAACAGCAGCCGGGTGATCACCGGAATCGCGTAGCGCCCCATCAGGACTCGGTCGTGATCGAGTCCGAGCCTGCCCGCCACGGTGTCGAGGAAGGTATCGACCTGCTCGGTGGTGTCCACCAGCGCCTGTTCGAATTCCGCGGGCGCGAGATCACCGAGCGCGTCGAAGTGCGCGCGCCCGTTGCCGACCGCGATCACATTGCGCAGCAACCAGTCCAGGGTGAAGGTGTAGCCGTCTTTGTCCCAGCGGATCAGGTGGTCGCGCAGGTTGCCCCTGGCCTGCGGCCACTGCGCGCACAGCGTGGCCAGCGCGAGGTCGCCCTTGGACAGCTTGGTGCCGCCGGAGTTGACCCGGTTGAAGATGTCGACCACCTCGTCGACCGTGCGATCCGATCCGGTGATGGTCTCGACGTTGAACTCGCGGTTGGCGACCTCGCGAACCTTGTTCAGCCGATCGAGATAGAGCGCAAGGGTTTCCGGCGACTCGTCCGGGAACCTGGACAGGTAGTGCATCGGGCCCTGGGCGAACAGTTCGGTGATGTCGATCCAGGCCGGCGCGGTATCGCGGCCGGGCACCTGGAATTCGAAAAGTTCGCGCTCGACATCGAAATGCAAACCGGTGAAAGCGATCTCGTCGCCTTCGAAGAACGACGGCGCCGTCCCGCGCATGATCCCGTAGAGGGTGGTGATGCGCTGCTGCCCGTCGAGCAGCAACTGGCGCAGCCCCGAGCCGGTCGTCGACCCGCGCACCGCGATGTCCTCGGACCCGGTCTCCCACACCAGCAACCCACCGACCGGATACCCCAGGTACAGCGACCGCATGAGTCCGCGCACCTGATCGCGGTTCCACACGTAGCCACGCTGGAATTCGGGCAGCAGCACAGCACCGGAGTCGATCTGGTCGAGCAGGGAGGACAGACGTGTCACGGCAGCCTTTCGATCGAGATCCGGTGGCAGGCAAGCGCCCCATCGTTGCACGAATCGTACCGACACATCCCGACATGCCAGCGGCCGAATGGAACTGGTGCGGTCACTCCATCCCGGACACAGCGGCCCGGAAGGCGTCGGAGGCGTAGAACGGGGCCAGCCTGCGGCGCAGCACGGTATCGAGATAGCCACGCTCGTCGAGTGTTTCCAGGACCGGCGGGCCGAAACGCAGCGCCTCTTCGAGCATCTCCGCGCGCCCTACGCCCAGCTCAGCCAGCAATTCGGCAAGGGGGGTGTCGCCGTATTTGTCGAAGACGTGGTCGACACCTTCGTCGAGCAGGGCGCGGAAGTAGTCGGTATCGCGGAAGGTGCGCCAGAATTCGAAGACGAGCACCACGATGTCTTCGACATCGGTGGCCGAGACCAGATCACGGAACGAGCCGACCGCGTCGCCGGTGTGTTTGCGCCAGGTCTCGCGGGCGCTGCCGAACAGCACCTCGTCGACGTCACTGCTGTTGCCGCGCAACACGAATCGCGCCCCGGTGCGGGTGAGCCTGCCGACGCCGCTCTCGATCGCCGGCATCGCGGGTTCGGCCAACCGTGACAGCGCGCCGCGCAACGATCGGACCAGCCCTCCCCCTTCGGGGTGCAGGCCGTCGTCGACCGCGGTGACCACCGCGCGCTGGACCGCCTCGACGCACGCGTCGACGGTCACCGGGCTGTCGAGCACCAGCCGCACCAGGCGGTGGGTGAGGTCCAGGTCGGCGACGGCGTCGACCAGCTCGTCGAAGCGGCGGTTGTCGACGAGCTCGCCGACCTCGATCTCGTCGTTGGCGCGATGGTTGTACAAGCGCGTCGCGATCTCGCCGACGAGTTCGGGAATCGCCCCCTCCACCGGAACCTGCACGGCGAACTTGTGCGCGACCGCCTTGATCTGCTCGCGGGTGACCGCCTCGGCCAGCGTCAGCTCCGCGGCCTCGTCGAGCGCACCGTCGATCTCCTCGGTGACGAACTCGAGGAACCCGGCGGGCTCGCGCAGCTGCTGCTTGGTGAACGCCACATGCGCGTCGAGCACCCGCATGGCCAAGTCGACGTGCCCGCCACGCCCCGCGTTCGTCTCACCCATACCGCCCAGATTGGCACAGTCCGCGACGCGGTGGGAAAGGGGCACTCACATTAGTTGCCGAGCGACGCGACACGCCGGTTTTCCACCGCAGACTCCGCCCAGATCGGGTTGCGAGAAAGCGCTAGGCGCGGTTTGCTGGCGAGTATGGCATACTGGGTTGCTGAGACTGGGCTGATCGCAAGTGATCGCCATGGCTCACCTACGGAAAAGACTTTTAAAACATGACTCAAGGCACCGTCAAGTGGTTCAACGGCGAAAAGGGCTTCGGCTTCATCGCCCAAGACGGAGGCGGCCCCGACGTCTTCGTTCACTACTCGGCTATCGGCGGATCGGGCTTCAAGTCCCTCGAAGAGGGACAGCGGGTGGAGTTCGAGGTCGGCCAGGGCCAGAAGGGCCCGCAGGCCCAGGACGTCCGCGCCATCTGATTTCGGCGTGAACTGAAAAAGCCCCGCACCAGTGGTGCGGGGCTTTTTCATGTCCGGACTATCCCCCGAACACGCGCTCGACGACCGCCTTCGCGCGCCGGGTGATGCGCATGTAGGTGTCGAGGAATTCGCTGCCGTCGTCGTTGGGCCAGCCCGCTACCCGAGCGACCGCCGACAGCAGTTTGCCGGGACCGGGAAGCTGGTCGGTCGGTTTACCCTTGACCAGGACGAGGGCGTTGCGGGCGGCCGTCGCGGTGATCCAGGATTCGCGCAGCAACGCGACGTCCTCGGATTCGAGGATGCCTTCTGCCTCGATCACGTCGAGCGCCTGCAGGGTCGAGGTGTTGTGCAGTGCGGGGACCTCGTGCGCGTGGCGCAATTGCAGCAGCTGGACGGTCCATTCGATGTCGGCCAGACCACCGCGACCCAGTTTGGTGTGGGTGGACGGATTGGCGCCGCGCGGCAGGCGTTCGGCGTCGACGCGGGCCTTGATGCGGCGGATCTCGCGCACCGATTCCTCCGACACCCCACCGGTCGGATAGCGGATCGGGTCGATCACGTGCAGGAAGCGCACGCCCAGATCCTGATCGCCCGCCACCTGGTGGGCGCGCAGCAGCGCCTGTACCTCCCACGGCTGAGCCCATTGCGCGTAGTAGGCCTGATAAGCGGCCAGCGTGCGAACCAGGGGCCCGTTGCGGCCCTCGGGGCGCAGGCCCGCGTCCACCTGCAACGGCGGGTCGACACTCGGTGCGCCGAGCAGCCGCTGGACCTGCTCGGCGATCCCGTTGGCCCACTTCACGGCGGTGGCCTCGTCCTCGCCGGGGCGCGGATCGCAGACGAACAGGACGTCGGCGTCGGACCCGTAGCCCAGTTCCATGCCGCCGAGCCTGCCCATCCCGATCACCGCGAAGTCGGCGGGCGCAGGCCCACCACGTTCGGCCTCCGAGGCGCGAATGACCGCGCTCAGTGCGGCCTCGAGCACCGCGACCCAGACCGACGACAGCGCCGCGCACACCTGCGGCACGTCGAGCATGCCGAGCACGTCGGCCGAGGCGACCCGGGCGAGTTCGTGGCGACGCAGTGAACGTGCCGCCGCGACAGCGCGTTTCGGGTCGTCATAGCGCGCGGCCGCGGTCTGCATGCCGCGCGCGACGTCTTCGGGGTTGGTGCTGAGCAACTGCGAGCCACCGGGCCCGTCGGCGTACATGCGGATGGTGTCGGGCGCGTTGATCAGCAGGTCGGGTAGGTACTCCGAGGAGCCGAGCACGATCATCAGGCGCTGGGCGACGGCGCCTTCGTCACGCAGTTCACGCAGGAACCAGGTCTGGTCGTCGAGACCCTCGGAGACCCGGCGGTACGCGAGCAGGCCCGCGTCGGGATTCGGTGTGTCACCCAGCCATTCGAGCAGGGTCGGCAGCAGTAGCGCCTGGATGCGGCCCTTGCGCGAGACGCCGCCGGTGAGGGCTTTGAGGTGGCCGAGCGCGTTGGCCGGGGCGCCGTAGCCGAGGGCGGCGAGCTGGCGGACGGCGGCATCGGGGCTCAGCCGCAGGGCGTCGGAGTCCATCCGGGCGACCGCGTCCAGCAGCGGGCGGTAGAACAGTTTGGCGTGCAGGCGGCGCACCCGCACGGCGTTGCGGCGGATGTCGGTGTCGAGCACGCCGACCGCGTCCTGGCGGCCGTCGGGGCGAATGTGGGCGGCGCGGGCGAGCCAGCGCATGCCCTCCTCGTCGTCGGCGGCGGGCAGGGTGTGGGTGCGCTTGAGCCGCTGCAGCTGCAGGCGGTGTTCGAGCAGGCGCAGGAATTCGTAGGAGGCGGTGAGGTTGGCGGCGTCCTCGCGGCCGACGTAGCCGCGCGCGGCGAGCGCGGCCAGCGCCTCGACGGTGTTGGTGACGTGCAGTGCGTCATCGACCCGGCCGTGCACCAATTGCAGTAGCTGCACGGCGAATTCGACATCGCGCAGGCTGCCCGCACCCAGCTTGAGCTCGCGCTCGCGCATGTCGGCGGGGACCAGGTCCTCCACGCGGCGACGCATCGCCTGGACGTCGGCGACGAAGTCGGGGCGTTCGGAGGCGGTCCACACCATCGGCATCAGGGCGTCGCGGTACTGGCGGCCGAGTTCCATGTCGCCGGTCATCGGCCGGTTCTTCAGCAGCGCCTGGAACTCCCAGGTACGCGCCCACCGCTTGTAGTAGGCGAGGTGGGAATCGAGGGTGCGCACCAGGGCGCCCGCTTTGCCCTCGGGGCGCAGGGCGGCGTCGACCTCGAAGAAGGCCGAGCTGGCCACGCTCATCATCTCGGCGGCGAGCCGGGTCGCGGTGGCGTCGGCCGGTTCGGCGACGAACACCACGTCGACATCGCTGACGTAATTCAGTTCTCGCGCACCGCATTTGCCCATCGCGATCACCGCGAGCCGGACCGACAGCTCGCCGTTCTTGCACACTCGCGCGACCGCGACCGACAGTGCGGCCGTGAGCGCGGCGTCGGCCAGATCCGACAGATGCTTGCCGACCACCAGGTACGGCGGGACCGGCTCGTTCTCGACGGTGGAGGCGAGGTCGACGGCGGCCAGCAGCATCAGCTGATCGCGATACCTGCTGCGCAACAACGCCACCGCCTCGGGACCGGCGATGCCGGCGCGAAACAGCATCGGTCCCGCGTTCGGACCGGTCTCCGGGGCCGCGTCGACAGCGTCGAGCAGATCGGCGATCAGCTCGTCCCGGCTGGGAAGCTCCTTCTTACGCAGCACTTTCCACGCGGCCGGGACAGCGACCAGGTGGTCGCCGAACGCCGTCGACGACCCGAGCAAACCGAACAGCCTGCCGCGCAACGTGGTGTCGGATCGGATCGCCGAATCCAGTTCGGGCCATGCGTCTTCGAGCGATTCGTGAAGCCGCACGAGCGTACACAGGGCCAGATCGGCATCGGGCGAACGCGACAGGGCCCAGAGCACGGGCACCGCGTCGACGTTATCCCAGCCGAGCTGACGCAGTGAAGCCGTCGCCGTCGGTTCGAGTAAACCGAGCCGGCCGACGCCGGGTACAGCGGAGCGGGCAGTCGGTGGCCGGACCATAGCTGTAACTCTAGCGGCTGGCGCCGCCGGGTTTTCGGCCTGGGAACCTTGATCTTCCCTCCCTACGGGCACTCCTTCGTCGCACCCTTCGGTCAGTCCAGATCAAGGCGGCCGAAAACCACCATGGACCGCTTAGAGACTCAGGTATTCCTTGAGCTCCCATGGGGTGACCTGCGAGCGGTAGTCGGCCCATTCGCGGCGCTTGTTGCGCAGGAAGAAGTCGAAGACGTGTTCGCCGAGAGTCTCGGCGACCAGCTCCGAGCGCTCCATCGCCTGCAGCGCCTCGTCGAGGGTGCCGGGCAGGGTGCGGAAGCCCATCGCGCGTCGCTCGGCGTCGGTCAGCGACCAGACGTCGTCTTCGGCCTCGGGGGGCAGGGTATAGCCCTTCTCGATGCCGCGCAGACCGGCGGCCAGCAGCACCGCGAAGGTCAGGTACGGGTTGCAGGCCGAGTCAGGGCTACGGATCTCGACGCGACGCGAGGACGACTTGTTCGGGGTGTACATCGGCACACGCACCAGCGCCGACCGGTTGGACCGGCCCCAGGAAGCCGCGGTGGGAGCTTCGCCGCCGTGGATCAGGCGCTTGTAGGAGTTGACCCACTGGTTGGTGATCGCGCTGATCTCGGGGGCGTGCTCGAGGATGCCCGCGATGAACGAGCGCGCGGTGCCCGAGAGGTTGTTCGGGTCGTCGGGATCGGCGAAGGCGTTGTTCTCGCCCTCGAACAGGCTCATGTGGGTGTGCATGGCCGAGCCGGGGTACTGGGAGAACGGCTTGGGCATGAACGTCGCGCGCACGCCCTCGTCGATCGCCACCTCCTTGATGAGGTAGCGGAAGGTCATCACGTTGTCGGCCATCGACAGCGCGTCGGCGTAGCGCAGGTCGATCTCCTGCTGACCGGGAGCGCCCTCGTGGTGGCTGAACTCCACCGAGATGCCCATCGATTCCAGCGAGTCGATGGCGTGGCGGCGGAAGTTCGGCGCCGCGTCGTGCACGGCCTGGTCGAAGAAGCCGCCGTTGTCGGCCGGGGTCGGCTCGTAGCCGTCCTTGAGCTGGTCCTTCAGCAGGAAGAACTCGATCTCGGGGTGCACGTAGCAGCTGAAGCCCGCGTCGGCGGCCTTGTTCAGCTGACGGCGCAGCACGTGGCGCGGGTCGGCCCAGGACGGCGAACCGTCGGGCATGGCGATGTCGCAGAACATCCGGGCCGAGTGCTGGTGGCCCTTGGAGCTGGCCCACGGCAGCACCTGGAAGGTCGACGGATCGGGCCGCGCGACCATGTCCGCCTCGGACACGCGCGCGAAGCCTTCGATGGCCGAGCCGTCGAAGCCGATGCCCTCCTCGAAGGCGCCTTCGAGCTCGGCGGGGGCGATGGCGACGGACTTGAGGTAGCCCAGCACATCGGTGAACCAGAGACGGACGAAGCGGATATCCCGTTCTTCGAGCGTCCGCAGCACGAATTCCTTCTGGCGATCCATACCGGCGAGCGTAAGCACCCGGCGTTAAATCCGTGTTACATACACAGACGGGTTTGCGATCGCGTCACATCATTCGCACATCTCACCGGCCACGACGGGGCGTGGTGAGTAAATCTGGCTCTCAGCATGTGAGACCAGGAGCGGGCGTGGCGAGATCGACGAGGTAGTTGATCACCGCGTCGTCGAGGCACCGATCGCCCGCGACGAGAGCCGCGGTGTGCCGATTGCCACGGAAGGTGATCAGGTCGGCGCCCAGCTGTGCGGCCAGGTCGACACCGGCTTGGTACGGGGTGGCCGGGTCGTCGGTGGTGGACACCACGACGGTGGGCGGCAGGCCAGGGGCCGAGACCCGATGCGGGGTGCTGGTGTTGGGCACCGGCCAGGCGGCGCACAATTCCAGCGGGGCGGCGCCGGTGCCCTTGCCGTCGTCGAGGAACGGGGCGGCCTTGCGGTATTCGGAGTCCTGACGGCCGGTCACCGCGGGATCGGTGATGCGGGGATCGTCGACGCAGCGGATCGCGTTGAACGCGTCCTGGGTGTTGGCGTAGGTGCCGTCTTGGCGGCGGCCGTCGTACATATCGGCCAGTTGCAGCAGGGTGTCGCCGTTTCCGCCGCGCAGTTCGGACAGCCCTTGGGTGAGGATATCCCACAGTTCGTCGCTGTAGAGGGCCTGCTGGACGCCGGTGATCGCGTCGTTGTAGCTGAGGCCGCGCGGGTCGGCGGTCGGCGCCGGGGTCTGTTCGAGTGGGCCGACAAGCTCGCGGAAGCGGGCCACCGCCTGGGCGGGGTCGGTGCCGAGGGGGCAGTCGGCGTTCTTCGCGCAATCGGTGGCGTAGGCGGTGAACACGCCCTGGAAGCCCGCTGCTTGGCGCAGCGATTCCTGGACGGGGTCCTGCGAGGAGTCGACGGCGCCGTCCAGGACGAGGGCGCGCACGTTCTGCGGGAACTTCTCCGCGTAGGCGGAGCCCAGGCGGGTGCCGTAGGAGTAGCCGAGATAGCTCAGCTTCGCGTCACCGAGGACCGCCCGCATCACATCCATGTCCTGGATCACCTCGCGGGTGCCGACATGACCGAGCAGGTCCACACCCGATCGCTGGGCGCAGCGGTCGGCGTATTCGCGGTTGTCGGCCTCGGCGTCGGCGATGCCCGCCGGGGTGTTGTCGGTGGGCCGCTCGGCGCGTTCGGCATCGGCCTGCTGCGGAGTCAGGCAGACGATCGCGGGCAGCGACGAGCCGACACCGCGCGGATCGAACCCGACCCGATCGAACTTCTCCGCCAGTTCGGTGCGGTTGCCGACGCCGACCATCGAGAGGCCGGAGACGCCGGGACCACCCGGGTTCATCAGCAGCGAGCCGACCTTCTTGCCGGTGGCCGGGATCCGCGAGAGCGCGATCTGGGCGGTCGGGCCGTCCGGGCGCGCGTAATCGATCGGCACGGTGATCCGCGCGCACTCGGTTTTGGGCGGCACCCGGTCCTCCGGGCTGCCGTAGCCCTCACACGAGCCCCAGCTGATCTGCTGGTCGTAGAAGGTGTTCAGACCCGACGGCGGCGGGGGCAGCTCAGCGCGCGGTGTGCTGTCCTCGCCGGTGCCGCACCCGGTGACGATCAACGCGGAGACAGCGCCGAGGAGCACGACGAGCCGGACAGACTGCACGGTGGGCCCACCTTTCCGCGCCCTGCGGCGCACACGATGCGCCCGAATGGGCTTGCCTCACGGTAGCCGAATCGTCGATGTGACCGATCACACCGACGCCGGGCCTTAAACCCGTGCGGGCGCAGGTGGCACACTGGGATTGTCAGAAAAGCCCGGGGACCCGGTATGGGCCTCGAGGAACCAGACGAAAGGGACGATGATGTCCGTATCCGATGAGCAGAGTCCTGCCTACGGTGCCACTCCCGCCGAAGCTGTCCCCGCCGAGAAACCACGCCGCAAGACCCGCGTCCAGCATCTGCAGCAGATGAAGGCCGAGGGCGAGCGCTGGTCGATGCTGACGGCCTACGACTACTCGTCCGCGCGGCTGTTCGAGGAAGCCGGTATCCCGGTGCTCCTGGTCGGCGATTCCGCCGCCAATGTCGTCTACGGCTACGACACCACTGTGCCGATCACCATCGACGAGCTCATCCCGCTCGTGCGCGGCGTCGTACGCGGCGCGCCGCACGCCCTGGTGGTCGCCGATCTGCCGTTCGGGACCTACGAGTCCTCGCCGCAGCAGGCCCTCGCGACCGCCACCCGCTTCATGAAGGAGGGCGGCGCGCACGCGGTGAAGCTCGAGGGTGGCGAACGTGTCGCCGAACAGATCGCGCTGATCACCTCCGCGGGCATCCCTGTCATGGCCCACATCGGGTTCACGCCGCAGAGCGTGAACACCCTGGGTGGGTTCCGGGTCCAGGGCCGTGGCGACGGCGCCGAGCAACTGGTGGCCGACGCGATCGCCGTGCAGGAAGCCGGTGCGTTCTCGGTGGTGATGGAAATGGTTCCCGCCGACATCGCGGGCCAGGTCACCCGCAAGCTGACCATCCCGACCGTCGGCATCGGCGCCGGCGCCGACTGCGACGCCCAGGTACTGGTCTGGCAGGACATGGCCGGCTACACCAGCGGCAAGACCGCCAAATTCGTCAAGCGCTTCGGCAACGTGGGCGACGAGCTCCGCACCGCCGCAGCCGCTTACGCCGCGGAGGTCCGCCAGGGCACCTTCCCCGGTCCCGAACACAGCTTCTGAAGTTCGACCCGTGCGGCCGCTCCCGCGAGGGGGCGGCCGTCGCGTGTGAAAGGTGCTTGTCCGCGGCTGATGGCAGACTCGATGTCGACACTGTTCGACTAGCAGAGGTACCGATGCCGCGACGCCCTTGGAATTCTCGTTCTGTGCTGTTGATCGCGGGTGCGCTCGCCGCCGCGACCCTGACCGCGTGCGGAGGTGTGCCACCGGCTTCCACCGGCAGTGCGGGCAGCACCACCTCCTCTGCCGCGGCGGCGACCACAGCCGCACCGGCTGGGACTCTGACGATCAGTCCGTCGTCCGCCGCGCAGCTGTGCGACATGATCAGGCCGGAGCTGTCGAACTTCCGGGTGCAGGGGCCGACGCTCGGCAGGATCTCGCTCAACGCCATGGTGCACGACTGGGGGCTGCGCAACGGTGGCATCAACGGGCACATCCTCGCCGACAAGGCGATGGTCGACCGGGCGACCACCGAGAGCTGCCCCGAGGTGCGTACCGAGGCCCTCACCGCCCTCGAATTGCCCTCCCTCGCCGCGGGATTGGCGTTCTGATGCGCACCCTCTACCCCGAGATCGAGCCCGTCGAGCAGGGACTGCTCGATGTCGGCGACGGCCAGTCGGTGTACTGGGAGGTCAGCGGCAACCCCGACGGCAAGCCGGTGGTGTTCGTGCACGGCGGACCGGGCGGGGGCACCGGGCCCCTGCAACGGCGTTTCTTCGACCCGGCGGTGTACAAGATCGTGCTGTTCGATCAGCGCGGCTGCGGAAAGTCCATGCCGCACATCGCCGATGGGGCTTCCCTCGACACCAACACCACGCCGAATCTGATCGCCGACATGGAGTTGCTGCGCGCACATCTCGGGATCGAGCGCTGGCAGGTGTTCGGCGGCTCGTGGGGCTCGACCCTCGGCCTGGCCTATGCGCAAGCGCACCCGGAGCGGGTGACCGAACTGGTGCTGCGTGGCATCTTCTTGTTGCGGCGTAAGGAGATCGACTGGTACTACAACGGCGCCGCGGGCAATGTCTACCCGGCCGAGTGGGCGAAATTCCTGGCGCCCGTGCCGGTCGAGCACCGCGATGACGACCTCGTCGAGGTGTATCACCGATTGCTGCACTCCCCCGATCCGCAGGTCGCACTCGATGCCGCGATCGCCTGGTCGACGTGGGAAGGCGCGACGAGTTCGCTGCTCCCGCAACCTGATCGGGTCGCCGAAACGGCCGAGGCGCGCTTCGCACTCGCCTTCGCCCGGATCGAAAACCACTATTTTCGCCACGGCGGATTCCTCGACGAGGGACAGTTGCTGCGAGACATAGATCGGATCGCCGACATCCCCGGCGTGATCGTGCAGGGTCGCCACGACATCGTGTGCCCCGCGGTGAGCGCCTGGGATCTGCACACCGCGTGGCCGTCCTCGACCCTGCACATCGTCGAGGACGCCGGGCATACCGCGCACGAGCCCGGCATCACCCACCACCTGGTGGAGGCGACCGACGCGTTCGGGAAGCGAGGCTGACACATGGCGACCAAGGCCGGAAAAGCCGTCGTCGCGGCACTACGCGAGGACATCGACCGGCTCTTCGACGCCGAGCCCGACGTCCGCGCCGACGCCGACGATTCGGTCCACCAGATGCGGGTGGCCACGCGCAGGCTGCGCAGCGTCCTTCGCTCCTACCGCAAGCTCTTCGACGCCGACGAAGCCGCCGCCACCGAGGCGGAGCTGAAGTGGCTGGCCGACCTGCTCGGCGTGGCCCGCGACGCCGAGGTCCGCGCCGAACGGTTCACCGACCTGCTGTCGGACTACGACGATGCCCCCACCGAGATCACCGATTCCCTGGTCGGCGCGTCCCGCAAGGCCTACACCGATGCCCACGCCGAGGTATTGAGCGCACTGGATGCCAAGCGCTACCGTCGCCTGCGCACAGTGCTGAAAACCTGGCGCACCGATCCCCCACTCGCACCGGAACTCGCTCGCGACAAGGCAACCGACGTCTTCGACCGGGTCCTACGTCGCGACCGCGAACGCCTGCGCAAGTTGGTCTTCGCCGAACCCACCGCCACCCCCGCCGACCGGGTGGAACTGCTCCACGACATCCGCAAGGGCGCCAAGCGGTTACGGTATTCCTGCGAAGCCGCGACCACCGTCCTCGGCTCCGACGCAGGCGATCTCGGCACCCGCGCCAAACGCCTGCAATCCGTGCTCGGTGACCACCGTGACGCCGTCGAATCCCGCGAAGCGATCCTGGCGGTGGCCGCGCACGCGCACGGCCCCGCGGCCACGGTCTACGAACTTCTGGCCGATACCGAAGAAGCGGCCGCCGGCCGAGCCATCTCCCACTACCCCTCGGCAGCGGCCTTCATCTCCGTGCGGAACTGAAGTCCCCGACGATCAACGAGCCCCGTCGTATTCGAACCCGATCGTCCGGGTTCCCGGATCCGCGACAGCCAACCGCACAGCGACCGTCTGCCCTTCCGGCGGCCGTCCCTCACAGCGCGCGAGGATCGGCGGTTCGCTGACGAAGATCTCGGCGGGCCGAGACCCGTTGGCATCACGCAGAACCACGGCGGAGAACTCGGCGCCGACCCGAGGCGCGAGAACGGTGGCCTCGGTCAGATCGACGCACGCACGATCCACCTTGTTGGCCACCCCGTCGGTGCGCCGCATCGTCTCGGCGGCTCCCGTCAACCCGTCCACCACCCACTGCGGCACCTCGACCCCGGCGGAGTAGGCCAGGCATATCTCGGTGGTGAACCGATCGGCCAGCCGTCGCAGCGGCGCCGTCACATGCGCGTACGGAGCCCCGATCGCACTGTGCGTCAACTGCTCCGGCGACGGATCGTCGAGTTCGGCGAGCAGCGTGTAACTGGCCCCCCGCAACAAGCCGGTAGCTTCCGACATCAAGACCAGCGCCGCGGGCGTGTTCGCGTCGAGTCCGGCGAGCATCCGCCCCACCGGCATCTCGGCGGGCCACCGCACGCCCAGCGCCGCCGCCGTCCGCCGCATCGATGCGATCGCGCTCTCCGGCGGCGCCGGCATCGTGCGCAGCAAGCCGATCCCGTTGTGCTCCACCATGATTCGCGCGGCACACATTCCGGTGAGCAGCGAGATCTGCTCGTTCCAGTCGTCGGCGTCGGTACGCGGCTCCAGCTGCAGACGCCAGCCGTCACCGTCGGGAACCACTTCCTGGGCGGGCAACCGCAGCGAGATGGCGCCCTGTTCGAATCCCGCCTCGATCCGCAGCCGCCCGAATTCGGGCAGCGCGAGCAACGACGGATGCAACGTCGCCGCGTCGGCAGCGGCCTGAACCTGCGCGTAATCGAACCGCTCCCGGGAGCGCACCAGCGCGCGGGTCACCGAAAAGCTCAGCGGCGCAGCATCATTGTCGAGTTCGATGGTCCACAACGCGGCGGGCCGGTCGACGCCGGGCAGCAGACTCGCTGTCCCCTCGGACAGCACCGTCGGATGGAGCGGGACCGTGCCGTCGGGCAGATAGAAAGTTTGCCCGCGCATTTCGGCCTCCGCGGCCAGAGCACTGCCCGGCACGATCACCGCACCGAGATCGGCGATCGCGTAGTGCAGGGTGAAGCCGGTGGGAGTGCGTTCGATATGCAGCGCCTGGTCCAGATCCAGCGCGCCGGGCGGGTCGATGGTCACGAACTCGATATCGGTCCGATCGACCCGAGTGCCCGCGAACGCGTCGACCGCGTCGCGGGCTTCGGAGACTGCCTCGGCCGGATATTCCGAGGCCAGTCCGAATTCGGAACGGATGGCGCCGAAGTCGACCGGCGCCGAGACGATCCGCTGGTGGAGTCGGAAACCAGCCATCCGACCCAGGTTCTGCGAACTACTCGTCGTGTGTGATCCGAAGTCCATAGCTCGCAGACTAGCGAGTTCTACTTCAGGGCGAGCATGGTGCCGTTGAGCTGATCGAGCGGGCCGTACACCGTGAACGTGACCCGGCCGTTGGGAACGGCGGAGGACACGGTCGCGGCCGCGTCGAGCGCCTGACCGAACGAGGCCGCCGACGGGTGCGGCAGACCGGCGACAGTCAGGCCGAATCGAGACTGATGAACCCAGGCGGTATCAGCCGGGCTGAGGTCGACCTGGACCCCGCCTGCGAGCGGGGTCACCGCGACCGCGCTCGCCGAACCGGCACCCAGCGTTGCGAAAACCGCAGCGGCTCCGGCGATCAGTGCACCGGCGACAATGGAACGAACTACCCGCATGTAAATGTGACCTGCTTCCGCGATCGAATGTAATGGGCCCGAGGAAGTGGCAGCGAGCCCTGCCGACGGCGATCACTCTATGACCTCGCTCACGTTCCCGGCGAGTTCCAGCGCATTTTCGCTGTCCGGACACACGAACGCCATGACCTCGCGGGCAATTGTTACTGTGGCGGCGGCGCACTCGGCAGCTGCCGGGTTGTGCGGCACTCACGTCGATAAATGGGAGTTTGCGAACGTATGTCGTGGCTGATTTTCGATTACCTGTCGCCGATCCTCGGACCGGACGCGGCCAGCTATTGGGCGCATCTACTGGCGATTAACCCGGGATAGCTCACCGCTTCGATCCAGAACATGTCGCTTCCCGTTAACCACAGGGGAAGCGGCGTGTTTCCTGGGCCGCTAGCATCCCGCTGCGTGAGTAGAACTACCGCCGCCATCGCGGCCAGCGCCACCGTCTTCGCCCTGCTTCTGGCCGGCTGCAGCGACGACTCTTCCTCCGCCGGCGCCCCCACCGCTTCCACCACGGCCGCGCCGACCTTCCAGGTCGAAGCCAGCAAGGCGGGCATGTTCGTGGTGAGTTACCGCAACGCCTTCCCGAAGCTGGCGCAGGGGCGTGACGATGCCGCCATCGCCGCGGTGCTGAACCATTCCTGCTCCGAGATCAAAGCGGGCAAGTCCGAGGCCGATACCGTCGCCACGATCATCAAGGCGGCCAAGAACGGCGACACCGCCGCGACCACCGAAGAGGCCACGGCCGTCTACCAGATGTCCAAGCTGATGTGCTGAGCCGTCAGCGGCGAAGCGAGGCGGCGGCTCCCGGTGGGAACCGCCGCCTTCTCGTTTCGTGGGCGGGCGAGCCGGCCTGTAAGCCGGATCCTGTCCCCGATTCGCATCGGGGGGCGACCATCCATCTGGACACACCGTTGCCGGGTGCCTCGAGCGGTCCACCCGCAGGCTCGGGCGAGCAGCCCTCGAACACCTGCGCAGCCGCACCGTTGCCGGTGCGACCTTTGACCTTGCTCCGGGCGGGGTTTACCTAGCCGCCTCGGTCACCCGAGGCGCTGGTGCGCTCTTACCGCACCGTTTCACCCTTACCGCACTCGCGTGCGGCGGTCTGTTCTCTGTGGCACTGTCCCGCGGGTCACCCCGGGTTGCCGTTAACAACCGCCCTGCTCTGTGAAGTCCGGACTTTCCTCGGTACCGGGCAGCGACACCGTTGGTGCCCGTTCCCGTTACCGCGGTCGCCCGGCCGACTCGCCCGCCGGTACAGAGTACTCGCTACGGTATTGACTCATGGAACGTGTCGACGTCAGTTTCCCTTCGGGTGACCAGCAGTGCGCCGCGTGGCTCTACCTGCCCGACGGCGCGCCTCGTCCGCGCCCGTTGGTGATCATGGGACACGGGCTCGGGGCCACCCGCGAGATGGGGTTGGATCGGTATGCGCGGCGGTTCGTCGCGGCGGGAATGGGGGTGCTGGCGTTCGACTACCGGAATTTCGGTGCCAGTGAGGGTTCGCCTCGCCAGGTGATCGACATCGCCCGTCAGCGGCAGGACTGGAAGGCCGCAATCGCCTACGCGCGCAGCATCCGGGGCTTCGATGCCACGCGGATCGCGTTGTGGGGCACCTCGTTCGGCGGTGGACACGTGCTCGCGGTGGCGCCCGACGACGATTACCTCGCCGCGGTGGTGGCCCAGGTGCCGTTCACCAGCGGCTGGGCGTCGGGGATGGCGAAGGGTCCGATCAGCCTCACCAAGGTCGCCACCATTGCCGCCACCGACCTGCTCTTCGGCCCGATCCGCCGCAAGCCCATCCGCATCCGCCTGGCCGGGCGCAAACGCTCCGCGGCGTTGATGAGCGCCACCGACGTGCCGGAGGGCTACGGCCGACTAGCCGAGGAGAGCGCCACCTACGACCCCAAAGTCGGTGCCCGCGTGGCCTTCTCGACCCTATTCGACTCCCCCGGCCGCCGCGCCAAGTCGTTGAAGGTCCCCGTCTTCTACGCGATCGCCGAAAACGACTCGATCGCCCCCGTCGGCCCGACCCGCAAGGCCGCCGAACGCACCAAACACGCGGTGGTCAAGCAGTATCCGGTCGGCCACTTCGACGTGTACTTCGACGATGTCTTCGAACAGGTAGTGCGCGACCAGACCGATTTCCTGGTGTCGGTCCTTCGCCCCTGAACCGCCCGGATACGCCGCGGGGGTGGGGCACCATGGGGTGATGGAACAGATCAGCTCGCGCACGTTGTACACCAACCCGTGGATGCGGTTGCGGGAGGACACTGTTCGGCGGGCGGACGGCTCGGTGGGGATCTACGGCGTCCTCGACAAGGTCGACTGGGCACTGGTGATCCCCTTCGACGGCACGGGATTCCACCTCGTCGAACAGTTCCGTTATCCGCTGGGCATGCGGTGCTGGGAGTTCCCCGCGGGCACACCGCCACACGGCACCACTGCGACGCCGGTCGAGTTGGCGCACAACGAATTGCGTGAGGAGACCGGGCTGCGCGCCGAACACATGCTTCGACTCGGCGCTCTGGCCGCGGCACCCGCACTGACCGACCAGCGCGGCCACTGTTTCCTCGCCACCGGCCTCACACCGGGCGAGCCGGACCGCGAACACGAGGAGCAGGACATGCGCACGGCCTGGTTCTCCCGTTCACAGGTCGAGGCGATGATCCTGCGCGGCGAGATCATCGACGCCCACACGGTAGCCGCCTACGGGTTGCTACTCATGCACGAGCGCGGTCTCGGCTGACTGCGGCGACCTTCTCCGACCCTCGACGACAAGGGGCGCAGCACCTGTTCGATGCTGCGCCCCTTGTGGTTTCGCGGGTCTATCAGATGGGCTGGAAGCCCGCGCCCACGCCGCCCGCGCGGTTGAGCACGTCCAGGATCACCTGGATGGGCTGGAAGTAGGCGGGCGAGTGAATCGGGTTGGCGCCGCCGGTGCAGGGAACGTCGAAGTCGACAGGGCCGAGGCCGGTGAGACGGCCCTGGTTCATGCCGACGAGGCGGTCGCCGACCACGACGGGTCCGCCGGAATCGCCCGGCTGCGAGCAGTATTGGTTGATGGAGGTGCCTTCGAGCTCACCCCACACCACGCCGCAGCTACGACCGCTGGTGCGGCCGTCCGAGCACACCGTGGTACCGGGGCCGGGCGAGGCGCCGATACCCGCGACGGTGGTCTGGCCGATGGTGCGCACCGGCACCACCTTCGACGCATCCAGTTGCAGCACAGCGAAATCCAGGTAGTCGCCGTCGTCGGAATACGCGACCGTGCCGATCACGCCCGCCTTGAGCGCCTGCTCGGCGCCGACGCGCGAACCGGTCGGCGCGCAGTGCCCCGCGGTGAGACCGACGAGGCGGCCCGCGCCGTCGTGGCCGATGGCCGTGAGCGAGCAACCGGAGTTGTTGTCGAAGACAATGCCCGAGGCCGCGCCGAGCACCACGCTCGGGTCGGCCGTCACGCTACCCGCGCCCGCGGACGCGGTGAGCACCCCCGCGATGGCCGCCGCAAACGCCGCCATCCGTAGAAACCTCATCAAGTACCTTTCCTTGTGGCCGCGGCATTCCGCATGCCCGAGAATCTTTCGGGAAATGCGGCGTCGTCGTTACGCCGACCGTGCGCCGGGGCGACCGTACCGTGCCCAGGTGACAAGCGGCTAGCTCACAGGTACGAGGTGTCGTTGACCAGGCGCACCGAGGCGCCACCGTCGGGATAGAACTCGGCGACGCACAGCGACGCGAGGTCGAGGTGCAGGCGGTACAGCAGCGACGGGCCGACGCCCAGCGCCAGTTGCAGCAGGGTTTTGATCGGGGTCACGTGGCTGACCGCCACCACGTTCTGGCCCGGGTACAGCGCCACCAGATCGCGGCGCACCCCTTCGACCCGTTCGCGGACCTGATCGAAACTCTCGCCGCCGGGTGCGGGGATCGACGGGTCGCCGAGCCACTCGCGGTGCAGCAGCGGATCACGCTCGGCAGCCTCGGCGAAGGTGAGACCTTCCCAGTCGCCGAAATCGGTCTCGGTGAGGCCGTCGAGGATGCGCAACGGCACGCCGATGGCGGACGCTGCGGCTTCGGCGGTGGACCGGGCCCGCTGCAGCGGGGAGCTCACGACCGCGGCGATATCGCCTTTGGCGGCAAGCATTTTCGCGGCGCGTTCGACCTGCTCGCGACCGAGGTCGGTCAGTGGCGGATTGCCGCGACCGGAATACCGGCGCTCCACCGACAGCGCGGTCTGGCCGTGGCGCAACAGCAGCAGACGGGTGGGCTTGCCGACGGCACCGGTCCAGCCGGGCGAAACCTTGTTCGCATCAACCGATTTCGGCACCGCGACTTCGTCACCGGCAGCATGTCCGGCCGCGACGGCCTCGCGCACGGTTCCGGTGAGTTCACCGTCGTCCATCGCCTCGTTCGCGAGCCGGTCGGCGTGGGAGTTCTCCGCGCGCGGAATCCAGGTGAAGCTCACCCGATCGAATCCGGCGACCAGCGCCCGCGCCTGCTCGGCGAGCGGAATCATCGAGGCGTGCTTGATCTTCCAGCGTCCCGACATCTGTTCGACGACGAGCTTTGAGTCCATGCGCACCGTGACGACGCGCGCGCCCAACTCGGCCGACGCCGCCAAACCCGCGATGAGACCACGGTATTCGGCCACATTGTTGGTGGCGACGCCGATGAACTCCTTGCGTTCGGCGAGCACCCGCACGTGATCGGCGGCGAACACCACCGCGCCGTAACCGGCCGGGCCGGGATTGCCGCGCGAGCCGCCGTCGGCTTCGACGATCACCTCGGTCATCGACGCGCCGATCCGGTCACAGCCCCGATTCCTTGGTACGCACCATGATCGCGCTGCACTCCGGGCAGCGCAGGACCGCGTCGGGCGCGGCCTTGGCGATGCGCTGCATCTCGCCGCGGTCGATCTCGATCCGGCAGGCGCCGCAGCGACGGGCCTGCAGCAGGGCCGCGCCGACACCGTGCGCCGCGCGCTGCTTGTCGTAGACGGCGATCAGCTCGCCGGGGAACAGACCGATCAGCTCGGAGCGATCCTTCTCGCAACGCTGCTGCGCCACTTCGAGATCGGCCATCGCCTCGTCGCGCAGGCGTTCGGCGTCTTCGAGGTCGTGGTCGGCCTTGCTGAGCCGCGCACCCGCGTGGTCGTGGTCGGCGAGCATCGCCTCGCGCTGCTCCATCACGGTCAGCAGCTCGTCCTCGAGCACCGAGCGGCGACGCTCCAGGCTGCCCAGTTCGTGCTGGAGCTCGGAGAGCTGCTTGGCGGCGACGGTGCCCGCGGTGAGCATGCCGCGATCGCGGTCCTCACGCTTGCGGACGGCTTCGACCTCGCCCTCGAGCTTGCGGATGTCGCGGTCCAGATCGTCGATGCCGATCTCCACCGCCACGGCCGCGTCCTTGTAGCCGTTGCGCTCGGCCGCCAGACGCGCCACTTCCTGCTGCTCCGGCAGCGCGGAACGGCGATGGGCGATGCGCGTCAACTCGGCATCGACTCCTGCGAGCTGCAACAGCTTGGTCTGGACCGACGGTTCGACATTCAACGCGCACGAACTCCTGAACACAGTGGACGGATGGATCGATCAACCGTACCGCGCCGCGGGGTGTGATCACGCCATGACCCGAAGAGATCGCCGAAGGCGGGAACCGAACGCTGGGGCAAGCCGGGCGCCTACCGCCAGGAGGGTGTCGGGCGGTTGCTGTGGGAACGGCCGAAGAGCGCCCTCGTGGTCGATGCAACGAGCCCCTCGCCGTCGAGGCGCTGGCCGCCAGTGGTGACACCGATCAGCCGCTGACCGTCCACGGGTCGGTGCGCAGCGTCGAAACGCGGGTCCGCACCGCGGGGAGGGCGGTGTTGACGAACTGTTCGGCTTGACCGCACCAGGGGAACTCGGTGGCCCAGTGCGCGGCGTCGATGAGGGCGGGGCCGCCGCGGCGGAGGTGTTCGTCGACGGGGTGGTGGCGCAGATCGGAGGTGAGGTAGGCGTCGACGCCGGCGCGGATGGCCTTGTCGAGGTAGGAGTCGCCCGCGCCGCCGCAGACGGCTACGCGTTCGATGACGCGTTCGGGATCGCCCGCGGCGCGCACGCCCCAGACGGTGCGTGGCAGGCCGACGCCGACGCGGGCGGTGAACTCGCGCAGGGTCTCGGGCTGCGGGAGTTCACCGATGCGGCCGATGCCGAGCGAGGACGGCAGGGGTGCGCGTTCGGTGACGTGGTAGGCCGGTTCCTCGTAGGGATGGGCGGCGCGCAAGGCGGCGAGTACGGCGAGGCGGGAAGTCGGGGGCGCGACCACCTCGACGGCGTCCTCGGTGACGGTTTCGACGGTGCCGATCGCCCCGATCGCCGGGTTGGCGCCCGCGATCGGCAGGAATTGGCCGGTGCCCGCGGTGTACCAAGCGGCTTCGCGGTAGTCGCCGATCGCGCCCGCGCCCGCGGTGAACAAGGCCGACATCAAGGAAGCCGTGTGGGTCTGGGGCACCTGGATTACCCACTTGTCCACGGAGGCAAGCGGTTTGGGATCCAGCGGGCCGGTGACGGTGAGGCCGACGGCGGCGGCCAGCGCGTCGGAGACGCCCGGGTCGGCGGAGTCGGCGTTGGTGTGGGCGGAGAACAGGGCACAGCCGGAGCGGATCAACCGGTGCAGCAGTGCGCCTTTCGGCGTATCGGCGGCGACGGTGTCGACCCCGCGCAACAGCAGCGGATGGTGCACGACCAAAGCCTGTGCGCCCCAACCGATCGCCTCGTCGACAACAGCGGCGGTCGCGTCGACGGCGAACACCACCTTGGTGACCTCCTGCGCGGGGTCACCACAGACGAGCCCCACCGAATCCCACGATTCGGCCAGTCTCGGCGGGTATGCCGCGTCGAGTACCCCGATCAGTTCGGCCAGGTCGGTCACCGCTGCCTCCTTCTTTCCGTCGGAACTTTCGTCACTGTGGCCGAGTCACCACAGTGCCGCGCGCAGCGCGTCGATCAACCGGTCGACTTCGGCGGCGCCACGCACCGCGACGCGGAGGTGGTCGGGACCGAGCCCGGGGAAGGTGTCGGCGCGGCGCACCGCGATGCCGAGGTCGGCGAGGTGTTTGCGCAGCAGGGCGCCGTCGGGGACGCGCAGGAGCAGGAACGGGCCGGTGGCCGAGGTGTGGACGTCGACGCCGAGCGCGGTGAGTCGGTCGATCATGGCGGTGCGGTCCGCGGCGATGCGGTGTGCGTGCCGGCGGGATTCGGCGACGGCGGTGGGTTCGGCGGTGGCGATGATCGCCTCGAGTTGGAGGGTGCCGAGAGGCCAGTGCGGGCGGCCATGGGTGAGCCGTGCCAGGACTTCGGGAGCGCCGAGGGCGTAGCCGCAACGCAAACCGGCCAGTGCCCACGTCTTGGTGAGGCTGCGGAAAACCAGAACATCGGGAGCGGAGAAACCGGCCAACGACTCCGGTTCCTCGGACGCGGGGCTGGATCGCACACCATCGGCGCTGTGCCCACCGGCGACCGCATCGGCGAAGGCTTCGTCGATCACGATGATCCGGCCTGGTCGGCGCAGTGCCTGAATCGTCTCGGCGGGGTGCAGGATCGAGGTGGGGTTGGTGGGATTGCCGACGACCACGAGGTCGGCCTCGTCGGGGACCAGGGTGGGGTCGAGGGTGTACGGGCGTTCGAGGATCACCCTGGCGACCGGGACATCAGCCTCACGTAATGCGAGTTCCGGCTCGGTGAAGGACGGGTGGATGACGGCGGCGAGCCGGGGGGCCAGGCGAGGCAGCATCGCGAACCCCTCGGCGGCGCCCGCCAGCAGCAGCACCTCGTCCGGCGAGCGGTGGTGGCGGGCGGCGACGGCCGCGCGGGCGGCGCGTTCGTCGTCGGAACTCGGGTAGCGGCCGAGGTCGCCGAGCCGGGCGGCGAGGCGTTCGCGCAGCCAGTCCGGTGGGGCGACGCCCTGGACGTTCACCGCGAAATCGAGCATGCCCGGACGCGCCTCCACGTCGCCGTGGTGGCGCAACATCGCGGGGTCGACAGAGTCCTCGAGCACAACTGAACACCCTACGTGGCGGCGAATCGGCAGCACGAGCGACAATGGCTCCCGTGGGTCCCTTACATGTCTCGTTCATTTGCACAGGCAATATCTGCCGGTCACCGATGGCCGCGAAGATGTTCGAGGCGCACCTCTACCGAGCCGGCCTCGCGAACCGGGTGCGAGTGAGCAGCGCGGGCACCGGTTCGTGGCATGTCGGCGATGCGGCCGACCCGCGCACCGAGGCGACCCTGCGCCGGGCCGGCTACCCGACCGAGCACACCGCGGCGACCTTCGGTCCCGAGCACAGTGACGCCGACCTGATCATCGCCTTGGACACCGGCCACGACCGCGAGCTCGCACACCGCGGCGTCCCCACCGACCAGCGCAGGTTGCTGCGCAGCTTCGACCCCGCGGCCGACGGCCCCGACGTGCCGGACCCGTACTATGGCGACCAGTCCGACTTCGACCTGGTCCGCGACCAGATCGAGGCCGCCGTCCCCGGCCTGCTCGACTGGGTCCACGCCGAACTGGACGCCCGCAACCCCGCCGACGTGCCGCTCTGATGCGCAAAATCGCCTTCCTACTGCGCCCCAGCTGGCTGATCCTCGCGGTGGTCGTCGCCGCGTTCGCCTACCTGTGCTTCACCGTCCTCGCGCCGTGGCAGCTCGGCAAGAACGACAGCACCGAGCACCGCAACCAACTGATCGCCGACTCCGTGCAGGCCGACCCCGTGGCCGTGACCGAGGTCCTCGACGGCGACGCAGGCACCCACACCGAATGGCGCAAGGTGACCGCGACCGGCGCCTTCGTCCCCGAGTCGACCGTCCTGGTCCGGCTACGCCACCTCGACGGCGCCCCCGGTTACGCGGTCCTGGCCGCCTTCCGTCTCGAAGACGGCCGCACCCTCCTGGTCGATCGCGGCCTGGTCGCCTCGGTAGACGGCACCCGCCCACCCGCGATCGCCGACCCACCCACGGGCCCACACAGCATCGAGGCCCGAGTCCGAGCCTCCGAGGGCGTGGTCCCCGACAAGACTCCCAGCACCCAAGACGGCTTCCGCCAGGTGTACACCGTCGACACCACCCAGGAATCCACCGTCCTCGGCACCCCCCTCACCCCCATCCCGACCGGCACCGACAAGGGCGGCTACCTCCAACTGGCCGCCGACCAACCAGGCGCCTTCACCCCCACCCCCCTCCCCCAACTCGACGCGGGCCCCTACCTCTCCTACGGCCTCCAATGGCTGGCCTTCGGCCTGATGGCCCCCCTCGGCCTCGGCTATTTCGTAGTGGCCGAACTCAAAGCCCGACGCCGAGACCGCGCCCAACCGTCTGCACCGACCGCCCCCACCCCCACCGAAGACACACCGACGCCCGCCCAACCCACCACCGAAGCCCGCCTAGCAGACCGTTACGGCCGCAACCGCTGACAGCTGCCCCACCTCTAGGCGAGGCAACACGTAATCCGGTAGCTCGACCGACTCTCGGCCCCCGCGTGGGTGCGCCGCAGCTGGGAGGAGATCGGCGAGCCACCCCAGCCCGATAATCAAGGCAGGCGCCCACCGCAACAAACGCCGGCACCCACAACCACACCGTGCACCCAGCCACACCACGCACTCCCCTGATATCCGCAGCCCTAACGCACTCCCCGCCCCCAGCACACCCCAAGTCCGCCATGACCGCCCTGCCAGCCACACCGTGCACCCCAGGTCCGCCATGACCGCACCCCCAGCCACACCGTGCACCCCAGGTCCGCCATGACCGCACCCCCAGCCACACCGTGCACCCCACAGGCCGCCATAACCGCCGCCCTGCCAGCCACACCCTGCACCCCAGGTCCGCCATGACCGCACCCCCAG
>NZ_BDBR01000055.1 GCF_001613085.1 Nocardia salmonicida NBRC 13393 | reverse complement strand
CAACTCGGCGGGTACGCGGCGGGTTGTGTCGTTCATCGGCTGTGCGGTCTCCTCGAGGGCGGTGAAGTGAGCGCCCACGGCGCCGGTGACTGCTCGTCGGATCGGCGTCGTGCGGCGTGGCCATAACGCTAGGAGTGGGGGCGACCGCGACAGAAGAATGTTGCGAAATGTTGCGCAACTGTGAGCCATTGACCCATCCGCACCCCGGAGAGACCAGGATGAACGGGCAGCAGATCGCGCAACACCTTCGGGAGGGGTCCGTCATGAGTTTGTTGTTCGTCGCCTTGAACGCTTGTGGTGGAAGAATGACCATGGCCGCGGTCGTCGGGTTGATCTCCTCGGCCGTGTCGGGGCCCGATTGAGGGCGTAGCGTTCGCTTCCGCGATTCTCGTCGGTTGCGGTTCAAGCACGGGCGAAGCTGCGGCGTTCAAGTAGCGCGCAACGACCCGCACCTGTCTGAACGAATTCAGGGGCGGCTTCGTTCGGCTCGACTGCGCTGCAACACTTCCCGGCACCCTGGCGACGAGGCTGGCGGCCGACACATTGAAAGGTCGGCTGCGGATGCGAGGTCGATGTGGGGGCAAAGCAGGCTATGAACTTCCTGGAGAATCGAAAGCTGTCCCGCCCGCCCCACCGCCCCATCCATCAGGCACCGGCGTGAACCGGGCATTTATTCCGGTCGCGGCCCGGTACCGATTGAAGAGCGGGCTGGCTTCTCCCGGACCGCGAACGGGAGCGACCCGATATTCGCAGCGATGCCGAATCATCCGATATTCGAGGCTCGCGAGCCCGCGGACTGCTGGCAACCAACGATCAGACAGCTCCCGGCCGACACAAGCGGGGCGGACGACTGCGAAGTGGAAGACAGCTGCAGGCGAAGGTCAGAGTTCAGGCCGCGACCGTGAGGTGGTCATCGGTGGTCTGCGCACGCAGATCACCCAGCAGTCTGGTGAGTTTGCGTGACACGCTCATCTGGGAGATGCCGAGGTGTTGGGCGATCTCGCCTTGGGTGAGTGTGTCGTAAAACCGCCAGATCAACAGCTGCTGATCCTCGGACGACAACTGTGCCAACAAGGGTGCGACGGTGATCGTGTCTTCGGCCAGCTGGAAGCGGGGGTCCTCGTCGCCGAAGGTCTCGGCGATCGTCATGCTGGGATCGCCGTCGGTCTCGCGGGCGGGGGTGTCGAGGCTGCGTGTCTGGAACGCGTTGGCCGCCACCAGGGTGCGGGTGATATCGGTGACCGGAACATCGAGTTCGGTGGCGAGTTCTTGAGCGGTGGGGGAGCGGTGCAGGCGTCGGGTCAACTCGTCGGTCATCACCCTGACTTTGCCCTGGAGCTCCTTCTCGCGGCGCGGCACGTGCAAGGGCCAGATGTGGTCGCGGAAGTGTCTGCGTACTTCGCCCATGATGGTGGGGACCGCGAAACCCAAAAACGGTGATCCGGTACTCACGTCGTAGCGGTCGACTGCCATGACCGCGCCGAGGCGCGCGGTTTGGAGCAGGTCGTCGAAGATCTCGCCGCGGCCGACGTACTTGCGGGCGATGTTCTGGGCCAGCGGCAGGCAGATCTCGATGATCTGGTCGCGCAGCGCGTCGTGTTCGGGGCTGCGCGGGTCGGTCAGCGCCAGGTGCACGAACAAGGGTTCGGGGTTTTCGTAGGTGGGGAGGGTGGCGGTGGTGGGCATGCGGTTCAGCTCCTGGCGTTCGTAATGCTCAACGGGGGGAGGTGAGTTAGAGGCCGTTGAGGCCCAGCATTTTGGAGGACATCGTCATCGCCGCACCCAGGCTGACGGCGCCGAAGAAGGCAAAGGTCAGCGACTCGGTCAAGGCGGTCATACCCAACAGAAAGAACACACAGGTCGCCAACATGATGGTGGTGCTGGTCAGATCCATGCTCGGCGTACTCGGTGCCCGATTACGTGAGTTGGTCATGAGTGAAGGGTTCACCGTTGTGGAGACGAATAAACCGGAACTGGTCGATGATGTTGATCCGGCGACAGTTCTCGGACTTCAGGGTTGAAACACCTGCCTGATGGGAAGAGGCCAGTTTCGGTCTGGCCCGAGACAGCGGCCGTGACCCATTTCGAGTACCGCCTTAGCCACCGGTATGCCTTCGGAGTTCCGCTTGACCACCGCGAACACGCCGGCCCCTTGCTTTCTCGCCGGGCGAGCTGTCTGAGCATCGACGGGCCGAGGTGAGTATCCGCACCGTTCACCGCCCGACGGCAATTTCGCCGTGCCTGTGAGGTCGACGAGGGTCGCGCCAGGAGCATTGGTCTGCACCGAGGAGATGCCCTTCTTCGCCGATTCCTTGGACTAATAGGCCTGCGACTGGGCGATGATTCCACCGTTGCCCGCTTTGAGCCGCCACCGGAACTTGCCCGCGGGTCGTCGAAGAGCTCGAACTTTCCTGCCATGACCGGGCCTCGCTTCATCCAAGGAAAACGCGCCTACCAGCGCAGAATAAGCCCGCACCGGTCCAGTGGGCGGCGCCCGCGCCGAGTATCCGTCGCCCGAGCGGAACGGCTCCGAGCCCGGATTAGGCTGATTTTGTGGGTCTTGCCGTGCCAGCAACAATGCTGGCCAAACCCGTATGCAAACACGGCGACTCGATCTACCAACCCGGCCGCCGCTCCTCGGCCTTGACGAAAGTGGTCTCGAGTCTCACAACCGAGGCCGTCATCGTCGGCGCGGTCCCCGGCAACGGCGCCAACACCACGACCTTCGGCCGCCTCGTCCTCACCGCCCACACCCCGGCGGGCGTCTGCGCTGTATTGGCGGGGTCGGGACCGGCTTCTTCGCGGCGTATCCGCGCCGCGCTGGACAGGGTGCGCCGCGAGACCAGTCCGCTCGATGACCCGCCGCCGACGTCGGTCGCGCTGACCGCGTGGGGGTTCGAACTGGTCTTCGTCGACATCGAGTACCGCGAGATCAGCGGCGACGGACTGCTACACCATCCCAGATTTGGATGGGGTTTGAGACTGACCGTTGACCGTTGACTCGGCGATGATGTGGTGATCCGCCAGGCGGTTCCGTTGACGGTAGGGATGAAGTCGTCGCGACGGTGGGTGGCGCAGTATCCGTTGATCCAGGTAACGAGGGAGTTGAGGTGGTCGTTCGTCGTAATCGTCCGTAGCGCGTATTCTCAGGGTTCTTGGTCAGGGAGGCAGGCCCGTATCCGCCGGTGAATTCTGTTGCGGCGAAAAGATATTCGACTCCAGCTGGTTGGAGCTGTTCGAGAACGCGGATGGCCCGCGCGGCAGGCGCGCCGCCGATCCATGTTGCCCGAACCCCGCGGTGATCTCTTTCGACTTGAACACGAGGCCGACGACCTTGTAGCGATAGATCCGGCCCGTGTCGTCGCGCTGAACGGACAGACAGCTGCGCCGCGTCACATCGGGGCGAGAAACTCGCGGCGGATACGGGCGATCAGCTCAGGGAAGTCCCGCCCGAAGGTGCACAGCGCAGAGTGCAGTGCTGTCAGTGTCTGCCATGGCTCGATGGCGGGAACAGCCGCATACATGTAGACACCGATCGCGCTGAACTGCGGAATCAGATCACCGATCCCTTCGAAGCCGGGAACCACAGTCAGCTTGATCTGCGGGTCGGTGTCGAGACGTTGCCCGAGCAGCGAGGCGTTGGCGAAGTCCGGCGGCGCTGTCGCACCGGCATCGAGAGCGTCCAGCACAGTACGAAAGTCAGGGATCGTGGTCAGACCTGCCCGTTCGAAGGCTTGTCGGGCACACCACCGGATCAGCACCTGCTGTACGGGGCCAGACAGAGCGAGGACTTCGTCGACCAGGTCACGATCCAGGTAGGCGATCATCGACGCCGCGCCCTTCACACTGAGGTCGAGCAGCGCGAGCCCGGTCGGTTGGCGACCCCCGAAAGCTTCTCTGCGAGCGTAGAAGGCATAGGCCTCAGGCCCGAACCGATCCACCTTCGCGTAGGTATCGCCCTCGTTGAGCAAGTAGATGTGCTCGGCGTCGATCTGTGGGCGCTGTTTGGTCGTCGGCGCGGTCACGGCGACGGTGTGGGCATCGTCGATCTTGTGCAGCCGGGTGATTCCGGCCAACTGGCTGGTTGTGGTGGTTAGCTGGATCAGGTAGGTCTCGGTAGGTTCGGTGACACCGAGATCGAAGTGGGTGTCACGGCCGCGAGCGTGGACCCGCACGCGGTAACGGCCCGCCGCGATGGCGA
Organism: Nocardia salmonicida NBRC 13393; assembly: GCF_001613085.1. Lineage (GTDB taxonomy): Bacteria > Actinomycetota > Actinomycetes > Mycobacteriales > Mycobacteriaceae > Nocardia > Nocardia salmonicida. The sequence goes on along the minus strand of NZ_BDBR01000055.1, from coordinate 18,414 downwards.
GGAAGTGTTCGGTGAGGTCACCGTCGAGACTCATCACCTGCAGCGGTGAATCGGTCTCGATGACGGTTTCCTCGATTGCTTCCCAATCGTCGAATCGGAGTTCGGTATCGGCGGTGCAGTCGAGGATCAGGGTGGCCGGGCCATTGGCGATGCCCGTCAGCACGCAGACGAATCCGGGACCGGTCCAGATCAGGGTTCCTTCTGCAGTGGCGTCGGTGGGATCGGCGTCGATGGTGGACAGCAGGAACTGGTGGTGATCGACCTGGACGGTCCCGGTTTCGCTCATCGTCTACTCCTTCTCGGTTACAGGCCCTTCACGTAGAAGGTCTCGCCATCGTGGACTCGGTTCTTCGTATAGAACCAGCTCACGATCCCTCCGCCCCGCATGTTGTCGCGTCCGGCGTCTCGACACTGGTCAGCACCAGGCCGCTCGAGGAATACATCGAACGTGCGTCACAACCGCCTGCCTTCACTCAGACCTGCGATGTCATCGCGGGTCACGTCCCTGAAAATGTCAGTGCCGATTCGTCACCTCGTGTCAGTAGCGACTCGCCGACGTCGGAGAGTCAACGGTTCCAAATCGACGCTCAGTTACGTTCGTTTGATGTATTTGCCCGGCAGTGCCTCTGCGCTGCACCATGCGCTGCTGCAGCATGAACAAGCGGCGAGATCGCACAATCGGGGATGGTGCTGATGCGGCGAGCTATCGAGTCCGTATGCCGGCGTAGGACGAAGCGGTCGCATCGGCGAAGTAGCGCACGGCGCCACTGGCGGTGATCCGCTTCCGCCAGCCACTGGAGCGCCGATATCCGGCGCCGGCCAGCAAGCGATCGAGCCGTTCCAGATCAGCTGCGGTACCTGGCCGCACCGGCAAAGACCACGACCGCGACCACTCGCCCGCGTGCCGACCGCTGCCCGGGGCGTCGAAGATCTTGCTGTAGACATCGACCGCGCTGTCATCGAGATCGAGGCGGGCGATGATGTAGAACTCGCTGCGCGAAGTCTTTCCCGAAGCAGAAGCGGTCACAGCTCCGGATCGGTGATCGGCTGGGCCCCGATCACCGGAATCATCTGGGCAGCAGGAGTTTACGCATCTACTTCCCCGGCTTTGCTGCGCGCAGGATCGGCTCGCAGTCTTCGGTTTCCGGCCTTCGACAGCGCACTCGTTCGCAGGGCAAACAGAATTAGCTGACGGAACAACGGTCATCGGCGCACCTCACATTTACGGGGACGGAGCATTCACGAGAACAACCCCATCACAGTTACCGGTAGGCAACTAGGGCAGAAAGTCCTTCCAGAAGAAAGGCTTTCCGCTGCGCACGCTTCACAGCAGCGGCCACCGATTCACGCGGCGACACCGCCTGATCAGAAGCGGTTTGCTGACACTCATGACGAGCCTGGATCACCGCAGCTATCGAGAGCGGGACGCCGCGATCGGTCGTTACTGGGTCGCGGCGACGACCGGCGGCGGGTACATGTGGTGGATCGTCAGTGACGCCGCCAGAATGCGTGATTCGTTCGGGTCTGTCGGACTCATCCCGGTGAGTTCACCGATTCGGCTCAGCCGGTAGGTGAAGGTGTTGGGGTGCACATGCAGGTATTTCGAGGCCGATTTTCGGTCGACCCCGAAACGCAGATGCGCCTCCAGCGCTTCGAGCAGATGGGGGGCGCTGAGCAGAGGAGCGATGAGACCGGCGAGTTGGTCGCGTGATGGGCCGGGGCGGGTGAGTTGGTATTCGAGTAGTAGATCTTGGATCCGATACAGGCCCGTGGGTCGTCCGAGAAGACGGGCGAGAGTCGCGAGCTCAGCGACTTCTTCTGCCGCGCCGGGCAGGTCAGCTCGCGCGACGGTGACCCGGTTGGCGAGGAAGACCGGCTTGCCGAACTGCTCGGCGAGATCTGCCGCCATCGCAGCGTGCAGTGCCGCGGTGCTGTTCGGGTCGGCGTCCTCTGGCAACAGCGCGATCCCGTTGGCGCCGTCGAACGTGACCAACCCGGTTCCGTTGGTGAGCGTTTCCAGCGCCCGATGCAGGATCCTCATCCGTCGCCGTGCCAGCAGATCCGCTGTCGGGCCGGGTTGGTCATCGGGCACGGTCTGGATCGCGAGGACGGTGTACTGGTCGGTCACCGGTGTCGCGGCGCGAGCGGCCAGTTCATCGGTGGGCTGACCACGAAGCAGCGCCAGGCACAGCTCTCGGCGAGCGGCTCTTTCGGCGTTATAGATCGAGTGCTCGACATCGTTGTAGGACTCTGTCACGACGACATTGATGTGCATCAGCAGGACAAGCGCGCGTGAGGAGATCGCGACCAGCTCATTGATCTCTGTTGGTTGTGCGAGCGCGGCGGCCGCGGCCAACACCGCCTGGGCGGATCCGTGGATGGCTTCGATGAGGATCGACAGCGGAAAGCGGTCCTCCGCGTGACGCTCCGCGACCGGGGCGACAAAGGTCTCGACCTCGGCTCGGGTGAGGTCGCGGTTCTCACCGAGAGCGAACAACATCGCCCGCCCGCAGGCATAAATGGCGGGCAGCACTTCGCCGGAAAAGTGGTCGTCCGGAAGGCCCGCTGCCGGTGTCGTGGCACCCAGACCCAAAGCCAGCATCCCCTCAGCGAGCTTCGGCCAATTGGTAAGTATGCGTGCGGCGAGGGGCGGATCTGCGGTGGTCGACGGTATAGCGGCTGACATGGGTTGATTGTGACCCCAGGGCAGCCAATCGGACAACAGAGCACCGCTGGCTACTCAGACTTTGGCGTCGACTACAAGGTCAGGTCTCTCGACTCTGGACGTCAGTGCAGTGACGGCCCATACCGATCGGTACAGACTTTTCCTTGCCGCCACCACGAAGCGACGTCCATCACAGCGTCACTTGATTGTGGTCCGAGTCACTTGGATCGGTGGTGCGCGGTCGATCAGATAGGAATTGTTGGAAATGCTTGCAATGAAGCAGCACATGCGCCGGTCCGTTGTGGCCGCCGCGCTCATCGTGGGAGTCGCCGTCGGGCACGGACTCGCAGCCACACCCGCCATCGCAGAGCCCGCGCCCACCGCGGACTTGCAGTCTCTGGCCGACGCGATCAGCGAGGGGCTCAAGCCTTCGCCGGACGGCAGACAACCTCAGGCGATCGTCGACTCGGGCGGTAGCTCGGGCAGCGGTTCCGGTAGTTCGGGCAGTGGATCAGGCAGCGCGTCCGGGAGCGCCTCGGGCAGCAGTTCCGGGTATGGACACAGCACGGCCGCAGCGCCTACCGGTCAGGGCCCGGAACTGACCGCCCCGCTCGCCGCCTTCGCCTACGGGCTGGTCAGCCCCGATGTCGCCCCCGCGGGCGCGAACAACTGGGATTGCAAGCCCAGCGCTGCTCATCCTCGCCCGGTGGTGCTGTTGCACGGCACCTGGCTCAACGCCTTCGACACCTTCAGCTACCTCTCACCGCAACTCGCGCGAGCCGGGTTCTGTGTGTTCGCCCTGAACTTCGGACGCTCGGGTCTCATCGAGGGCGGCGGTGTCGGCGCCATTCTGCCCGGCCGCTACGGCGTCGGACCCATCGAGAAGTCCTCTGTCCAGGTCGCTGACTTCATCGACCGGGTACGCACGACGACCGGTGCGGACAAGGTCGACATCGTGGGCCACTCCCAAGGCGGCACCGTCGCGAACCACTACCTGAAATTCGAAGGCGGCGCGGACAAGGTCGACAAGCTGGTCACCTACGGTGCCACCCACCACGGCACCACACTGATGGGCATCGCGACGCTCGGTCGGGCGATCAACAACCTCGGCATCGACGTCCTCGGATTCGGTGAACCGATCATCGGAATTGCCAACATCCAGCAAACGGTCGGGTCCCCGTTCTACGCCACGCTCAACGCGAAGGGCGACACCGTCCCTGGTGTCGACTACACCGCGGTGGCATCACGCTGGGACGAGGTCACCAACCCCTATGACCTTGCGTTCCTCAAAGCGGGTGAGGGCGCGACGGTCCGTAACATCACGCTGCAGGAAGGGTGCGAACAGGACCTGTCCGATCACCTGACCCTGATGTATTCACCGCGCTCGGCCTCTATCGCTCTCAACGCCCTCGACCCCGTCAACCACCCGGCCCTGAACTGCTCGTTCAACCCGTGGTTGATCGGTGGCAGCGGAAAACTGTGAGTCCGCGATGACCGCCGCTCATATCGAGGTCGACTCGCCGGCGCAACTCGCGCCGGCGACCGACCGGATCGCACACAAGATCCTCGAAACCATCCCCCGTCGCAGCCGACGAGGAAACGTTCTGCGCGACGAGATCAGCGCCATCGTCGCCGACTGCCTGGCACTGGTCTCCGACACAGAGCCAACACAGCACGGCCGCCGGATCTCGCGTATTCGTCCGGCCGCCGCACGCTGGGCGAGCATCGGTGTACCGATCGAAACAGTGCAGCAGCATGTGCACGCCGGGTTCCGGCTACACCTCGACGATCTCGAGGCCCGCGGTGCGCCTTTCGACGAAGTCCATCGATTGATGGACGCGTTGAGCTCGGTGACCGCGACGGTGTCGACGATCTATATGGAGGTCGCACCGCCTAGCGACGATCGCGGTGGGTACGTGGCCCACACGCTGCTCAGCGGCCGCTATACGACCAGAGCTACTCGTGAGCACGGTGCGCCACTCGATGAGCGCTACACCGTGCTCGCGGTGGCCGCCGATCGGTCCGGGCGTGATGCGGTATCACCGCGCGAGTTCCGAGAAATGCTGTCGGCACGATTCGGGCAGCCCATGCCGGGATTGGAATCCCGTTTCGGCGCAACGATTCTCGTGCCGGAGTCCTTCACCATCGACAAGATCCGCCAGATGGTCGGACGGACCTCACTCACCGTGGTGGGGGTGACTGTCGACCGAGACCAGGTTCGCTGCGCCGCTGAGGAGGCACACGAACTGTTGGATGTGGCGATACGCCTGCATCACCCGCCGGGCATGTACGAGATCGAAGACCTCGCTATCGAGTATCAACTGACTCGGCCGGGGCCGGGACGGGATCGCCTCGAAGTGTTCCTCGACCCGGTGGCCGAGTTCCCGGACTTGATCGCCACGCTGCGCGTCCATATCAACAACGGCCTCAGCCGCAGGCTCACCGCACGCGAAACTCACATCCACATGAACACCGTCGACTACCGGCTCCGACGGATCTACGAGCTCGTGGGACTCAACGCGCGCAATCCAAAGCTCATCTGGATTCTGCAAGCCGCGCTGATCGTGCGCGACTACCAATCGGTCGACCAGCCCACCAGCACGGCCGTCTAGTGCCCGGTCACGCCACAGGGAGATAGTCCGGCGCTGGACCTTGGAACCGGTGGCGAGGTCACGGACCGGCCCGGCGGACCGCCAACGGATGTAACCCATGATCGCGTGCCCTGCTCGATCAGTCGTCCGGAGGGCCGAACGCCGGGCCTGCAGCGCGGTAGCACTGCCCGTCGGCGTTGACCGGACCCCACAAGCAGGGGCCCAGTTCAACGCCGACGTCGGGACCCCTGCTCTGCGGGTACATATAGTAGCGATCGAATTGTATTGGGAGACAATTCTTTTCACCACCACTTGTCGTTAGGTTTGGGATGTGCATGCGGCCGTTCGGCCCGGCTACCCCCTCTGCCATATCGGCGCCCGGAGAACGTGGCGCGCGAAAGGACCACCAGGATGAGCTCACCCCGCGTGTCGGATGCTGCGCCCCCGACGCTCACCGACAATCCCGCCGCCCGGGCGATCCGCCCGGAAAGCGACGAGTTCTACTGCCCACCCGCGGATTTCGCGACCCGACCGCCGGGTACGATCCTGCGCACCCGCGTCACCGAGATCGCCTTGTTCGGTCTGATCCCTCAGCGGTTGTCGGCCTGGCAACTGCTCTACCGCACCAGTGATCTGCACCGTGCCCCCGAGGTCGCAGTCACCACGGTGCTGCTTCCGGCCGACGCCGAAGCCATCGCGCGCCCGCTGGTGTCGTTTCAATGCGCGATCGACGGTGTCAGCTCGAACTGCTTCCCCTCCTACGCCCTACGCCGGGGCGCGCGAGCACTGGGGGCGATTCCGCAACTGGAGTTACCGGTCATCGCCGAAGCCCTAGCCAGAGGCTGGGCGGTCTCGATCCCCGATCACGGAGGCATGGGCGGGCATTTCGGAGTCGCGCGCGAACCCGGCTATCGCGCCCTCGACGCCGCCCGCGCGGCACTGGCTTTCGAACCACTGAGCCTATCGCCCACCACCGAGGTCGGCCTGTGGGGCTATTCCGGCGGAGGGCTTGCGACCGCGTGGGCGGCAGAAGTCGCCGCGGATTACGCACCAGAACTCAATATCGTCGGCGCGGTCGCGGGCTCACCCGTCGGCGATCCCGGGGCCACCTTCGTCCGGCTCAACGGCTCCCTGATGTCAGGGTTCTCCACGGTCTGCGTCGCGGCATTGCAGCGCGCCTACCCAGAACTCGAGCAACTACTGGCCAACCACGCCAAACCCGAATTCCACACCCTGCTCGCCGACGCCGCCTCGCGCACCACCTTGGCATTGTTGTCGCGATTCGCGGGCAAGAACCTCGACCGCTACAGCGAGTCCAGCTTCGCCGAACTGCTGGACCTGCCCGAGATGCGCGCTGTCCTCGACGACATCCGCCCCGGGGCGCAGGCGCCCTCGATGCCGGTCCTGGTCATTCAAGGTGTCAACGACGAACTGATCGCCGTCCAAGATGTGGACCGCCACGTCGAGCGATACCGGCGTGCCGGCGCACATGTGCACTACGTCCGCGACCGCCTGAGTATGCACCTGGCCCTGCTCTACCTCGGCACCCCGTTGACCATGGCTTGGCTGGCCGATCGATTCGAGGGCCACACTCTGCCACCTAGTACCACCACGACGGTGTGGTCACTCACCTGGCGCGGACCCGATGTCCTGGCCCACCTACGATTCGCCGCACTATTCGTCCGGATGCTGTGCAGCAGGCCCATTTCCCAACGTCACAAGTAGGAATGACACGCTCTGGCGGGTTAGCGGACTCGTTGGCCGCCCATCGGGCGAACCAGCTCGGCTGAATCTTCGGGAACTATTTTTGGTGTGGGCCGACGCCGGGGCGGGCCGCTCGGCCAGGCCGAGACCGAACATCACATCGGGATGGATCCGCAGGCCCGCAGCGGCTTGTTCGGGATCGTTGATCCCGTCGTAGTCGTCGAAGCTGAGCGCGAGCTCGTCGCCAGGTTTGGTGCCGCGCCCGACCGCAACTCCGGCATCGAGAAGCCGACGGGTGTCGACGTCACGGTCGGCGTTGACCTCCGAGGGCAGCGGTATCGGCCCACCTGGGACCGGGCGCAGAATCTCCTTGCGCACCAACCGCAGCAACTGGATCGCGGTGTCAGCGTCCAGGCCGCGCCGCGCCGCATCGCGGTCGGACGCGCCAAGGCCACCCGTAGCGGGCCAGGCAGGACACCCGGGCGCAGCGCCAGATGCGGCACGACATCGGTGGCCAGGACCTGCGACGCGGTCCGATCGAGCTGCGCGCGCAGATAAGTCAGGCCGGCCTCGAACTCGGCGAGCGACCATCGTGTCGCCGCGAGCACGACATCCACGCCGATGCCGTCCTGGCTGACCAGCACCGCGAGCAAAGTTCGAGCGTGCATGGCGGCGTCGATGTCGTCGACCGCGTCCGGGTCGTGTTCGGCGAGCCCTTTCGCGGCGCGATCGGTCAGCAGCGTCTCATCCAGGCTCAAGCCCAGCGGATCGTGGAGGCGCGAGAGCATCGTTAGCGTCACCGTGCGCTGGTCGGGGTCGCGTTCGAGGTCGGTGAGGCCGAATTCGGTCGCCTGCACGATCGCGGCCGCCGAGAGCCCCAGCTCGTGGGCGCGGGCGGCGAGCAGCTTGTGGCGCCCTCACCGTGCGCAATGCCCCTGTCTACGACCTGTCCACCCTGCCGCCGACCCCGTTCAGCACCTATGTCGGATACGACCACCTCAACACCGACGGCCTGAGCCCGACCGAGCGCGCCCACGCGATCGTGACCACCTGGAACATCAGCCCCGCCACCGCCCAGGATGTCCTCGACCGCGAGCTGCCCCTGATCGGCTGCGTCAAGGGCGTCATCCCCCCGACACCATTTTTGGCCCCGCGACATGCTCCGGCTCACCAACGGCATCGGATTCGTCGTCGATCCCGACCGGCGCGGCCACGACGAGATAGGCGCCGGCACCATTACTACCGTCCCCGGAGGAGGCCCCTGGCGCCTCGTCGAACACTCCTAGCAACCACGAGTTCCACGCCTGGGCCGAGACATCCCGTTCCCACCCAACCTGGTCCTGGACGTCACGACCAGGACCAAGTCGTGGGTTTCCCCGCGCGGTGATGGAGCGCCGGCTCAAGCAGGCCAAACGGGTCATAACGCTTGAAAGGCCGTAGATGAACGCTGCCCTATTTCGCGCTTATCTGGGCGGCGGGCGATCAGCTCAGGCGGCCCAGTGGCCGGGTCACCGCGGCACCGACTCGGGGAAGTCGGACAATCCGCGCGTTCCCGCCGACAGCGACATTGTCTACTCGCTCAGGATGCTCGATGCAATAGCGCGCGACATGGCGTGCCAGCCGGAGGAGCTCGGCGTCGGAGCCGTCGAAGGACCCGAACTGGTCCAGGGGCACCTCGGGGCGAATCAGAGTTCCCTTACGAGTTTCGGTCTCGCGGGCGAAGTTCGACCGGGAAGACACCGAGATCCTGGTGGCCGGCCGTAGGGGTTGAAGAAGAACGTCCAAGCGGTGGTCGGGCCGAGCTGATCCTCACCGACCTGCTCGCTCAGCTGGCGCCACAGCTCGGGCAAGATCCGCTCGGCCTCGGCGATGACCGCGGGCACCGCTCGATTCGGATCGGCGGCGATCGCGCGCAGCCACGGCTCGACGATCGGGGCGGTGCCCGTGCCCGCGACGATGAACTTCCCGCCAGCAGGCGCCCAGCATTTGGTGAAGTACGACCCGACAGGGGCATTGGCGCCGAACGTGTCCATGACGATGGCGATCTCGTCATCGTCGAGCATCGAAATCAGCAACGTCACGATCGGCAGATTAGCCGGTCACCACCGAAGCCGGTGATCGCAGGTGGATTCACCCCTGGCCCTGGGCCCTGCCGGAGAGCACCCTGCGGTACTGGGAACGGATCAGGCTCGTTCGTTGCGTCGCACGGGACCTTTTTAGTGGTCATCGCTGCCACACCGACGACGACATCGACACGCTCGGCAACCTCCGCGCGCAGGGCATGCCGGTCGCCGACAGTTGAAGCGACCAGCAACTTCTAGCATCCGGCGAAAATTTGGAACAACTTCGACCAGGATCGCCGGGTTACTCGCCCCATGCTCGGTGAGCACAAGTCCAGCGCAACGCACTGCCCTCTCGTAGTAGTCCCGGTGCGCAAGGCAACGATCAGTTGAAGAATATTCGGTCCAACAAGTCACACGTTCGCCATCGAATGCCAGATACGAAGGGCCTTTATCCTCTACTTATCCGCCAACTTTCGATGGTGGGATCGGAAAGTCGGTGAAACGCTCCGCCCCGAGGAGTGAGGTTTTCAGATGTCAACTTCCGAACTACCGGCTTCGTCTCGATCTGGATCCGACTCCGTTGTTGTCCACGAGCCACTGCCGACGATGGGAAGGGACACGCTCACCGGCAAAGCCTCTCGCTATTCTGACGATTCCGACAACAACCGCGACGCTGTAGTTCTGCGACGCCGCCGCCGAGCTCCCATTGCGACCGAGACCAGCGACCTGTACGTCATCGCCCGCCTCGACATCGGTGATGCTGCGGCCGATGTCTACGACAGCGGGGTTCACTACGACATCCACGGCCATGACGGCGCATTCGGCCCCCACACCACCGCTAACTGGTCAACGTCACTGCCTCTTGAACCGAACGTATCGGCCGACCTGGACGGCCTCGACCGGACTCTGGCCGCCGCTGGGTACTACCGCACCGGCGGGTGGCGTGAGAGGGTCACGGCCAGTGGCGCGGTTCGGTACTTCGCCGAAGCCACACCACTACATCGACAATCACGGGGGCACTGGTGAGGCGATCGCTTCTGTCTGCGCGTGTCTCCCGTCGCCCCGACGCCGATATCCACGACCTTTCACCGGTGTGTCGCGCCTGGCTGATCGTGCACCACGACGAGGACCCTGGTCTTGGCGCGGCCACGCGCCCGAATGCGATGCGCCACGCTGGAATCGAAATAGGCGCTGTCGCCTTGGCTCATCGGTGTGACTTCGTCGCGGTAGTGCAGGTCGATCTGACCCTGAAGCACGTAGACCAATTCCTGTCCGGGATGCTCGGCATGATCCAGGTCCGCGTCATCGCGACGAGGGTCGAGAACGAACGGCGACATAGTCTTTCCGAGCATCGAGGCCCCGAGCATGCGCAGGTGCGTAGCCTTGTCGCCCTCTTCCGGCAGGCGGTCGACCACGAAGCTCTGGGACTCGGTATCGGCGGCGAAGAGCTGACCGACCTCGACCTCGAGCGCGGCAGCAACTTTGATCGCTACGGCAATAGACGGTGTGCTGCGTTCGCGTTCGATTTTCGACAGATAGCTCTTGGTCAGGCCGGTGCGCTGGGCAATGTCGTCGAGTGTGAGTCCACGCTGGCGGCGAACCGCACGAACCAACGACGTCACGCCAACCTCCACTACTTCCTCGGCAAACAGCTCGCGTTTACAACGAACCCATTTGACCACATACCCGAGTGGCCGCCCAACGCCGAGCGAACAGAGCTGATACCGAGCGTCTTCACAGACCCGCGAGGATGCTCTTCAGGGCGCTGATGTCGTCCTGGGTCGGAGGCAACAGAGGCCGCCGAGGCGCACCCACACCGAGACCGAGCAAATCGAGACCGGCTTTCACCGTGGCGGGCAGTCCGCCGGCGACGATGAACTCCAGTAGGGGCCGCAACGTGGCGTAAGTGGCTGCCGCGCGGGCAATCTCACCGTCGCGTACGGCGTGGTAGAGCTCGAGGCACAGCTGGGGCGCCAGGCAATGCGCGGCCGTGCACCATCCCGAGGCGCCATGGCTCAACGCGTCGAGGACCAGGGGGTTACTGCCGTTGTAGTAGGGCAGCTGCCCGCCGCTGTAGTCACGGATGGCCGACATTCGGGCAAGGTCGCCAGTGGATTCCTTCACCATCTGCACGGCGGGGATGGTTTCGAACATCGACACCAGCAGCCGCGGCGACATATCTATGCCACTGGTCGCAGGATTGTTGTAGACCATGATCGGCAATTCGATCGCATCGCCGATACTGCGGTAGTGCTCGATGATCTCGCGTTCGCTGAGCTTCCAGTAGGAAACCGGCAGGATCATCACGGCGTCGGCGCCCGCGCGTTCGGCGCGGCGGGCCCGGCTGATCGTGGCTGCTGTGGTCAGCTCAGAGGCGCCGACGATGACGGGGACACGGCCCGCGACGACATCGATCGTCGTTTCGACGACGGCGTCGAACTCTGGTTCGGTGAGATAGGCCGACTCGCCGGTGCTTCCCGATGGCGCGACGGCGTGGGCCCCGGTGAGGACCAGTCGATTCACCAGTTCGGCGAGTTTGCCGGTGTCCACCGTGGTGGTTTCGTCATCGGCGAACGGGGTCACCGGGTAGGCGATGATGCCTTCGATCATGGTCAACGATCCTGTCCTGTCCTGGGATGTTTCGGTCATCGGTTGATAACGTCGGGGTGCGAACGCAGGGCGCGTCGGGCGTAGTAGGCGAAATTGGCTTGGCTGCGGCGCGGAGTGAGAGTCCAATCGTGTGCCTCCCGCGCCAGCCGTTCGGGCAGAGCGACGATGGTTCCGGCGGCCATGGCCGCCAACTGCAGTGCGGCGGCACGCTCGATGAGCACTGCGAGCGAGCACGCTTCCTCGATGCTCGCCGCGGCGACGACGTGACCGTGATGAGCTAGCAAAATCGCCTTCTTGTCCCCGAGGGCTGCGCTGATGATCCGCCCCTCCTCATTACCGACCGGGACACCGGGCCAGTCCGACAAGAATGCGCAGTCGCCGTAGAGCGGGGCGAGGTCCATCTGCGATACGACCAACGGCACCTCCAGCATCGATAGCGCGGCCACGTGGAACGGATGGGTGTGCACTATGCACTGAACATCCGGTCGGGCGCGGTAAATCCAGCTATGGAAACGGTTGGCGGGATTGGCCATTCCGCTGCCGTCGAGAACCTGAAGATCTTCGTCCACTAGCAGCAGGTTGTCCTCGGTGATCTCGTCGAAACCCAGCCCGAGTCGCTGGGTGAAATAGGTGCCCGGGTCGTCGGCGCGGGCGGTGATCTGACCGGCCAGGCCGGAATCGTGTCCGGCATCGAAGAGCGTGCGGCAGGTCAAAGCGAGCTTCTGTCTTGTCGTCCAGCCCGTATCGCCGAACTCGGCGGACATCGCCGACTGCGCGCGGTCCTTCAAAGCTTCTTTTGTGTCGGTGAGCGTTTCGGTCACAATTCTCCTCCTCGAGCGAGCGGTGGAACACACCCAACCGTATGACACATGGTGTCCTATAGTCAACAATGTTTCATCTGCGGTATGCCGGTCACGCGACTCGTCCAGGCGACAGGCGCCCCCGCGAGCAACTCCCGCCGCGACAGCCAACGCCGTTGATCTGTGGCGTGACTACCCGAAGAGGCGAGCACATACAGGGGTGAGCGTTTTCTTGTTTGTGGACGCTGATGCTTGCTCGAAGGAGCAGCGAGTCCTGGACGGGCAGGCTTCGGCGCGTGTTGGGCACAAGCGGTTTCGTGGTGCTGTTGCCGTCGGCTGCGTGCGAGATGTCGACTGAGCCCCGCATCAAGATTTCCGCTGACGGTGTCCCTTCCGATATATTGTTCTGGTATACGATGATTTGCCCGAGCGTCAGGTCGAGATCGTCTACCGGGCATCTGACGGGACGCCGGGATACAGCAGGGGCGGTCGAGAGCCTCTAGGTGACGTCGCGAAGGTGGGGAAAGTGAAAGTGGCCGATTCCACTGGTTTCTTGATCATGACGGTGGCTTCACGTTCACTGAGTTCGGTTTTCTCGTGAGGTCGACCTGATGCCGACGCCCACTGAACTGCGTAAACGTCCCCAACAGGATCGTGCGAAGGAAACAAAAACGCGGATCCTCGCGACGGCCGCTCAGCTGTTCGGCGCCCGGGGCATCGGCAATACCTCGACGAATCGGATCGCCGCGGAAGCGGGCATGAGCATCGGCACTCTCTACCGGTATTTCGCCGACCGCGAGGAGATCGTGAAGGAGCTCACCGACGATCTGTTCGTGCAAGCCGAGGCGCAATACGGCCGACTGCTCACAACGTCGGTCGCCGACGAACCTCGGCGCGACACTGTCGCCGCGATCATCCGCGTCGGGGTCGAGATCCTCGTAGCCAACGCCCCCCTGGTGCGTGCCTTGGTGGCCGATCTTCAGTTCTATGGCAGTGGGATTCCTGAGTTCGAGCCGCGACTCCGGATGTTGATCAAGCTTTACCTGATCCAATCTTTGGGCCCGACCCATGATCTCGACATCGACACCATGGCCTACATCGTGCTCAACGCAGGCTTCTCCACCGCGCTTCGCTCGGTGAAGATGGAGGAAGAGGGCATGGACCGCGACGTTGTGATCGACCAGACCGCCGACATGATCGGTCTCTGGATCACCGCGGTAGCAGAAGTTGACTCACTCGACACCGCTCGCGGAAACAGCGTGGCGCCCCGATCCGAGGACCCGAGCTCTCCTCGGAGTTGAGACGCCTGCGTAGGGGCCATGTCGATGTCCGGCTGCGGCGGGCAGAGTCAGGAGCCCCTGTTGCTAGTGGCGATTCGCCCTTCGTGAATTCGGTGTAGGCAGAGCTTAGCCGAGTCCTGTAACACTGCGCACCGTGCGGGCATATTTACGGAGGCTAATGTCTCACCCGATCCAATCACATAGGTACCACCGAAAGGGCCTCAATGTCGGATGCTCTGCTTCTCGACACCAACTTCATCTCGCAATGGCAGCGAGGGGTGGTCTCCGCACCTGCCGCTGAAACTTTACTGGTCAGCACGGCAACACTTCAAGAGCTGTATAATATGCAGAGTCCGGACAGTTGGAAGTATAGATATGCGCCACCGCCATTTAAGGATGGGCCGCCCCACTTTAGATTTCAAGTGGGTTTAGCCCCTTTTCTCAAAGAGCATGTAGGACGCATTCGCCGAGGGCAGGCATGGTTACCGAGTAGGGATAGCTTTTTGGTCAACTTCCCTTCGGAACTCTCTGGATATGGCTTCACTGATCAGCGTGAGCAAGCCCATAACCTAGTGGCTCAGTTGCATACCTGGCCAGCGAAGCCGTTCCTCAAAGTCGTCGTCTCAACTATTTTCGACAAAGCGATAGCTCGAATAGTGGGTGACCACTACGAATTCGTCGTGTCCGCTCGTATAGAGCCAATACCTGCAAGTCCAGCGATAGCCGAAAAGGCTGTTATTTTGCTCTCCGAACTCGTGTCTTCGGGCATTAACGTCAAGGCGAATCCGAGAAACACATTCAACGACATGCTGATCTTGGCCACGGCGTTAATTTATGACCTGGAGTTGCGTACCAACGATAAATTACTCTTCCGGATGGCGCTAAAGTCGGGCATGAAGCGGACCGATCGATCGGACGGATTCGTGACACTCTCACCGGTTGAATTCGACACAAATAAACGCCCGCCGGAAGAATCCAAAGGCTATGTCAACGCACCTTGGAGGGCGACGCGTATAGGAATGTGGGATAAATAAGAACAATTCGGTCGATAGCCGGTAGCGTTAAAGCTCTACCTAGAACGACTATTTCCGCGGTGGACGCTGCCCAAGTTTCTGCGCAAGGCTATCCAGATCAGGGTCGTGGCCCGGAGGACGATTATCGTATCTAACGTCGCAGATATGGCCAGTTTCATCGATCAAGATGCACGTCGCACGGTCCGATTGCAGTTGATGTTTCTTCGCTATCGTATACTGCTCATGGATCATTAGCGCCTGATCGGCCAGAGTGCCGAGCGGGCAAGATCCTGCAACTATCATGGGAAGTCCCCAAACGCCTGCGAATGCCTGCATGACTCTGTGTGGTCGATGATCGAGCTGCGTCGAGCGAATAATCGATTTTATCGCTTGTTCCAACTGTCTTTGGGAATCGCCGGATATGGCGAGCAGATCTGTGGTAGTTCGCAACCACCCATTGTCGCGCCGCCGCGTCAGCTCATCGACCAGCGAAAGTACGAATGGATTAGCGATAAATTCCGGTTTGGGAGCCTCGTCCGGATTAGACCCTTCCTTCCAGTACATCCATGCATCGAGAGGGTCAGTATGTGTTCCGACTCGGGTAATACTCTGAGACTGCCTGAACCGCCGCCTAGCTGCCTTCGTGGGTCTGGGCACCATCGGATGATCGCGTGATACCTGCTCGGGATCGGGTTCGACATAGAGTTGACCGCTCATGAATAGCATGAACAGATCGAGTTCGTCGGTAGCGCGATAGAGTCTCGCCACTCCCGAATCTGAACGCCTTCGGACGTAAAGTAGAAATTCAGCCGGCCGGACCAATACTTCTGCCAGGACCGATAGATCGTGCAGCGAGGTTATCCAGGGTAGTTTGTCGTCTTTCAGGATTTCAGCCCGACGGAGGTCGTTCATTGCAATCCCTAGCGGCCCAAAATCATCCAAACAAACGGCAATCGAACGTACCTCTCGCAAGAACCGAAGATCAAGCCATGCGCGGTCCGCTGTCCAAATGCCGCCGTTCGTCTCGACGAGCGTTTCGAGTCTGCGTGCCTGATGTGCCGCAGAGCCAACAATGCTCGATAGTTCGCGCGCTAGGCGCCGTACATCACCCCGGCGGGCTTGCTCAGCCACGCTTCGTCCCTTTACTTCGATGCACAACGCCACATCGTCAACAACGAAGAATCCGTCGCATTCGGTCTCATCCGCAATCGCGGTCAAGTTCGCACATTCTGAGCCCAAAGACGAAGGATCGATTCCTTCCTTAGGTGTAAAGTACTTGAGCCCTTCGAATCGAGGTTCGGTGCGAAGTAGATTTGCAACCATATTGAGGGCGAGCGACTCACTTACCGTGCAGCGTAATTTATCGTACGTCTTCCACTTGGGCCCATTCTTCAGCGCTTCCTCGATGACGTGTCGGAGTCCGTCGGTTCCGATAGGACTGCCCGCGATCAAGTAGTGCCCATTATCATCGCTGACAAGGCTTGCTGCCCGTAACGGATTGTCACCACGAAGAAACGCTAGAACCACATCTGCCGGATCTCTCTGAGTGAATCGGATACTGAATTTTTCCAGCACACGCTTTATGATTTCTTCATCGCACGACGTTCGCTCGGACAAATCGGCTACCGTGAACTGCGCCCGTGCGCCCGGCAAGAACATCATGGCGACCATGGCTTGTTCAAACTGTTCGGCAACGTCATCGGGAACCGAAATTGCATCATATTTTTGGACGATCTCTGCAGTTTCGTCCCGCAGAGCGATCATCCGGTCGCTGTATAAATCACCAACGGCATCCCGAACCTCGACGAACTGCAGATAATTAAATCCGAGCGCGTCCTCTAGAAGAAGATTCATTTGTTCGTTCGCGAACAGTGCAGTATTCAAATCCTCCTGTATGTGCGAGTACTGCATGGCCCGGATGTTCACAACGCTTCCTTGGTACTCTGCTGCGAGGTTCGCGAGTGGATTATCGCTGAAACGTGCGCTCGCCATCAAAAAGATTGTGGTCAGCCGAAGAAGTTGCACCGCGCTATCGTGGAGGCCGGAAATCAACTCATGCGGATACGGACTTCCGACTCGTCCGGGATCTGGCGGTTGCCGCGATTCCCGGCTGGTGAGGACGAGGGTGATCATCTCTAGCGCCGCGGCACTGCCTTCGAAGTTGGGGGCCAAACCCAATACGGGTGCGATCGGCACTTCACGCAGCCGCATCAGTTCGATCAGGTCGAACGCATCGGCTGACGCCATCTGATCAGCCAGCAGCGCGACGTCCTTCCGAACCCTCGACCGAAATGCCTCCTGGAGTTCCTCGATCGTCGTATGCGTACCCAACTGGCGCAGATCTTCGAATGCCGCCGCCGTGAGGCGCATACCGGTCGTCCCAGCGATGAACTCCATCCACCGATGATCCCAGAAGCCACCGACACAGAGGCAGTCGTCCTCGGCGGCCTCGCTGACATACAAACCGTCCGGAATACCACCCTCACACAGCCAGCAGGTAGTCGTGCGTGGGCATCCTCAAGTCCGTCGCTGTGCCACACGCCGCACTTGTGGCGAGTCGCCTGGTCCTCCGGCCGCGCAGACCCGTAGCCGACATCTCGCAGTGAGCAGCTGCCTCCCTTGGGAGTTGAGGCCCTTCCAGCCCCCGTCAACTTCAGTCGGGCAGGCGATTGCCTACTTGGCAGCGGGCGATGCCACCCGCGAGGAGGGTGAAGCTTACCCCCTTGCTCCTCCCTTGGGTACGGCTACGCTCACCGACCGACCACTTGCCAACGGCTCCACACGTTCCGATGGGTCGGCTTGCGTGGTGCAGAGAAGCGACCCGGGCCCAGGCACTAGTACTGCAACGGCACTCGGTTCAGGTAACTTGCCTGCGTGGTGATGGATAGTGTTGCAGCAGAGTTTGATTGGTTGCATACCAGGATCAGTGGACGGTTCACGCGATCGGAGCCGCGGGCGCGTGCGCGAGAGTATGTGACCGGGTTGATCGCCGGTCTCGAGCGTAAGAACGGGTGGACGCTGGCCGAGGCCGCCGGCGAGGTGGGTCCGGACGGGATGCAACGGTTGTTGCGGCGCGCGGACTGGGATGTCGATGGTGTCCGTGACGATGTGCGCGACTACGCGGCCGCCCGGCTCGGTGACCGCGACGCGGTGTTGATCGCCGATGACACCGGTTTCTTGAAGAAGGGCCTTCGATCGGCGGGAGTGCAGCGTCAGTATTCGGGCACGGCCGGTCGGACCGAGAACTGCCAGATCGGAGTGTTTTTGGCCTATGCCTCCCGGCATGGGCATGCGTTGGCGATGAGTCCGACTCATCCAGATTGGCCCGACTCTGTTGCAAGCCAACACTCTTCGGCGTGCTCTACACTTGCTTGCGGCCGAGACACGGCGGTAAGTCGAACGGGTCCGGCGTGACCTGCTGGCGACGAGTGCGGGACTGGCGAGCAGCCGGGGTGTTCGAGGCGATGCACCAGGTGATGCTCGCCATGCCAACAGCGAGGGGTTGGTCGATCTTGCAGTACGCCACAGGCGGTCCAGATCGCGCCCGTGGCTGCGGCGGCAGCCAGCCAGGCACGGACGCTCCGAACCACTGATGTAGCCGACGCCGGCCAGAGTAGGTATAAGTCAGGCGGACCGTTTCGGTCACCGCCATGTCTTCTGTTTCAGTAGAGGAACTTTCGGCTTCGCT
>NZ_BDBR01000054.1 GCF_001613085.1 Nocardia salmonicida NBRC 13393 | reverse complement strand
TGACTCAAGTCCAGCCGTGCACACTTCTGAAGTCGACCACCAGACGTGCGCTTGGAGGGCTACAGTTCCCTCGATGAGCACGTCAAAGGGGCTATTCACCCGCCTCTAACGTCGCGCGACTCGATTCGACTCGATTGAGCTCAAGGTTTTCGCGGTGAGCGAGACCGGGCAGTGGAAGCTGTCTTTCACCGCGCTGCGTGGGCTGTACCGTGCCGCCGGATCGCCTCCGTTGCAACGGATCGCGCAGGAGTCGGAGGTCTCTGTGTCGATCTTGACGGGGTGGTTCGCCGACGAGCCGAGTAAGCAGAAACTACCGCGTTACGCACCTGCACTCCTGTCCGTCGCGCGCTTCCTGAAAAGACCCTCGTGCGGGAACTTCCGCGAAACTGCACCAACACTGATGACCAATGGGCCGCACTACGGTCGCGGGCGTCGAAGGACACGAGCGAGATCCGGACTGACGATTCAGGCGACTCCAGTGCCAGCGGCAAGTCCGCCCGCGAACAGTTCTCCACCAGGGGTATGCCTCTGGCCTTCAGCGGAATCGACCTCGGTGTTCAGGTCCTCTTCGGTCCCCTCGGCTTCTCATGAAGTGCTGAGGACATCCAGGGAGCGCCCTTGCTGAAGCTTGGGCTGCACTGAATAAACTGCGCGAGTACGTCAAGCCCTACGCCGAACAGCAAGGCCACTACGACGGCAGCTGCGCCAGGTTCAACATGCTCGACGTTGTTCCCTACAGCCTGGACGCCGGCCGCACAGAGCACCACAGACTCCCGATCACTTCAGGTCGCGACGAGGACGGTCCCACGCGCCCATTCTCGCGGACTTTCAAAACCAACGCGTCCGTGGCGACGATCGGGTAGGGCCTCCTTAGTCGAGCGGGCGGAGGTGAAACGCTTGAACCTCGACGTCGAGGTCAGCGGCCATGATTGAGATTTGAGACTTGGAAGCTGTGGGACACCGAGCGACTCTATGATTTCCTGATCCACCGAGTCGAGACACCCATCACAGGTCGCGATGACAATGGTCAGTGCTGGTCGGCAGGTTTTCGTCGCTCGAGCACACAGTCAGGGAAGTAGGTTCCAGACCGCAACTCGGGTATCGCGACTGCGACTTCGACTCCACACTCCGACTTCGACTTGATCGCCGACAGCAACGAATCCGACATCGCCGGCCGCCCGGGATACTCAGCCTTCCCTTTCGGCTCGGTGAGCAGCACCAGACGCCTCTGCTCGCCGGGATTCCACCTGACTTGGCCCACCTGCGGCTGGGTGCCTGGCACTGGAATCCCAGTCCTGTCCAACCAGGGCAGGGCTTCGGTTTTCAATGAGCGTCACCACAGTTCGTGCCGGTGCCGGTGAATCCTGGAGGAGCTGGCAGGCTTGGACGGCTTGGGTGCGGGCGAAACGAGCGGCTGGGCAGCGCCGTACTCCGATGCCGAACGGCAAGAACCAAGATCGGGATCGCTCGCCGAGGCGCCATCGGGTCGGCAGGAACTCGTCGGGGACGTCCCAGCTGGCGGTATTGCGATGGATCAGCCAGGGGCTGATCAGTACAATGTCGCCTCTGCTGATGGGTATTTCGGGGATCTGCTCGATAACTCGGCGCGCAATCATGAAGCTCGGTGGGTACAGCCGCAGTACCTCGTCCTGTACCTCTGGCAGGGCTGCTGATTTGCTTGCTCCGAGTGCTGAGGTGCTGAGGACCAACGCGGTTGTGCTGCCCCATCCGGCGAGGAGCATGCCGTTGAGTTCCTTGATGATTCGATCGTCGGTCCAACCGCGCGTTCGGAGCGTGCGCAAAAATCGTGACGACGAGCTCGAGGCCGCGGGCCGTAGGTGGTTCTCGAGGGGTGTCGGTTCGTCCTGGGTATCCAGCGGTGTTGCGGCGCTTTCGATGTGCTGCCAGGTGTCTGAAATCGCCGTGCGAAGGGCAAACGATTCTGTCTTGCAGAGGGATTCGCCCAGCAGCTGGGCGATCAATGCCGAGCTGAGTGCCTCGGTCAGTGAACCGGTGCCGGGCTCGGTGACACCGTGACGAGAGAAGGCGGCCTCGAGGTTGCGGCGTAGGGCATCGACGTCGTCTGCTTCCTGCCTCAGCGCGACGAGGAGGTCCGCCTTCGCGGGTCGAACCTCGTTGCCGCGGAGGGCTCCGACCCCGCCGAGCTTGTGCTGGGACTGTTCGGGTCTGGACTTTACCCCGGCCGAGGAGTTGAGGATCTGTCTCGCCAGGGGATAGTTGGCTATCACGACACCGCGGGTGTCGCCGAAGGTCGCGGTCGTGACATCCGGTGCCGGCGAAGCGATGCCGAACCTGATTTGGTGGAAGAGACCAGTGCGGTGTCGCATCGATAGGTCCGGCAGTGCGAGGTTGTGGTGGGCGACCTTATAGTTCGACATGTCCACCGACCTTCACCCGCACGAGCGTTCGGCCACCGTCAGGATTCAATGACGGTCCACGGTGCAGCATCCGGTGGTTGTCGAACACCAGAATATGCGATGCGGTGAGTTCCACCTGCACTGCGCCGGGTGCCGACTTGATCGTTGTTTCGAGCTCGTACAGGTCGAGATCGGTGGGCGCATCCCAGGTCCGGTGTGGATCGAGTGCTGGGATCAGCCATCGGTTCGCCGTGCCGAGGATAGGGGCCGACAGCGCCGGGAGCGCCGGGAACTGGGCTCTCCACGAGTACTGCCTGGTGGACAACCGCCGCACGGCGTCGGCCGGAAGCCGCGTGATGATGTCGGACCAGCGGAGCAGTCCGGTAGGTGCGGGTCGGCCGAGCCTGTCGGGTGTGAGCAGGGTGAGGATCTGCCAGCGATTCGGGACCGTCCACGAGGTGCTGTCGGTGTGCCACTCGAGGTTGTGGTCGAGTACCGCCTTGGTCTGGACCGTCGTGATCTCACCGCCGAGTGGACCGATCCATGTCGATTTGACTCCGCCGAGTGCCGCAGCGATCAACGCGGTCACCGGCAGCCGGTGCCTCGGCTCGAATCCAGTGACAGTGCATACCGAATGCTCAGTGAGCGTTGTGGTGAGAGCGCGTGTAAATTCGGCGATGTCGTGACCGGCGAGCCGGTCCGCGGCGGCACCGAGAAATTCGGCACGGTCGGCTGGGGCGAGGTCCGCTGTGGTGGCGGCGAGGGTGGTCAGCGTGCGTCGGTCCAGCGTGAGCGTCTCGGACATGCTCGCCTACCCGAAGTGCCGCTGTAGCGCTGTCAGTACGGAGGTGACGGTTTCCGCTGAGGCGTATTCGGTGACGAAGACGTCCAGCTCAGGCTGATGGGTGAGTTCGCCCCAGCTTCCGTCGAACGCAGAGGTGATTCCGGTCAGCAGACTGAGACCGAACGCCGGGTAAACCGCGTCGAGCGCATGGGATAGAAAGAATGCGAGGCTGCGCTGCCTGGTAGTGAACGGGTCACGCTCGCGGTAGTTCTCGAGGCTGAACTGTGGATGGCAGGCATCCAGCAGAAGCTTCGGCGCTTTCCACACTGGCATCACGATCCGGTGGTCGCCGATCGGCCGGACGGGGATCTGCAGCGGCCGTCGGCCGTTGACGAGCATGAACAACGCTTCGGCGAGCAGGTCTTCGCGGTTGTATCCGAACGCCAGATCGGTGAAACCCTTCTGCGCGGCGATCTTTCGGGCGCAGCGCAAGACTAGGAAGGTGCCGAAGAAGTGCAGCGCCTCGTTGCCGAACGCGGCCTGGAAGTCGGCGTACAGCGCGTCGAGCGAGGTCGTGATTCCGAGCAGATCCGCAATGGCCCCGGCCCGCAGGATCCGGTGCGGGATGCCGAGGTCGTGACACAGCACGTCGGCGCGCACCGCGGCCTCTTCGGAGAAGACGGCACCGAATACCAGGGTGAAGGCGTCGATACGGGCGGGATCCATCGCGGACGCGAGGCCGTAGGCCAGGGCGTTGCTGTCGCCACCGCCGGAAACCCCGAAGACACAGCCACGTTCGCCGACGCCGTACTGCTGAGTGAACTCAGTGACCTGCTCGGCGACGAGGGTCCGGGCCTGGGTGTGGCCGAGCACGGTGACGTGCTCCTGCGCCAGACCAGCGGAGTCGGGCCTGATCTGGCGGAATCCGACCCCTTCCACGACGGAACGGGTCGGCCCGGGGTCGCCGTAGGCGGGGACAACAGTCGGGTACAGGGTATTGCGAATCGCTCTGATTACCACTTTTTCGGCGTCGGTGGGAATGGCGGACATAACGGTGCTGAGCGGAATCGGAACCGCCCGGTCGGAATGGAAGAGATAAGGCTGGAACATCGTTTCCGGAAGTCGCAGTGCTGCCAGCGCTTGACCGATGGTCAAGGAATCGAGAGTCAATTCCCGGCTACCCAGCACGTCTTCGACGATGAACTTGGTCGTGGGTGAATCAGAAATCGTCATGGGTGCCTCGTTTGCTGTCGGAGCGCTGGTCTCCTGCCGATGACTTGGCAGAAGACCAGCATCGTCGGATAGTTAGACCTGGGCGGTCAATGCTGATGCGCAGAGCACGAACTCGACCTGGCCTCGCGTCATCCGGTCGAATCCGAGATCCGGTAGCGTGGTGAAAACGATCTCGGACGCGGTGCACGAATCCGTTTCTGTGACAGCGTTATGGATAAATGTGGCAAGCATTGCGATCCCCTTTGTCAGATCAGCGCCGCCGCCTGATCAGGGGCGGCAATTGATGGTAATCCGGATTGGTGCCGGAAATGGTCAGTTGCTGGTTTCCCGGCGCTTACGGACCAGTCGTTTCGCGAGTGCGCTGAGCACTTTGGCCGTCGCGCTGGCACGAACGCTGTGGCTTTCGACCATGGTTTCCACTCCTTCCACCGGAGACCCGCCGGTGCGAATCGTTGGACGGATCGAGGAGACCAGGGCTGTGGCGCAGCTCCGGCTTGCGCCACAATTGCGCCACAGCGGCCGGGCTCAGAACCTGGCCGGCGCCCATTCCCATCGGAACCCGAGCACGCAGTGCTGGGCGAACGGGAGGAACCGATGTGCGGCGCCGTCGACGATGTCGAGCGGCTCCTCGTGGACGGGTTCGCCCTCGAGGTGATCGGGCCAGGCGCAGAACCAGATCGCGGGTGGTCGCCGCCGACGCGGGAATTGGATGGCGAAGTCGAGGTTTTCGGCCCGTGCGCGTACCGCGCGGCGGACTTCGCGGGGGAAATGCGTGCCGGGGGTGAAGTGGGTTTTGTATTCGAGGGTCATCCGCTGACCAGTGAGCAACGGTCTGCCGAGGGTTATCTCGTCGCTGGACAGCCCGAATCCGTAGTCGTGATGGCGGCCGACGGCGCCGCCGTGCATGACCTGGATGCGGTCGGCATACGGTTCGTGGTTGAAAAGATAAAAGTCGACGTGATCTTCGAGCGCCTGGATCACCTGCAGCGTGTGCCGGAGCCGATAGGAACCATCGGCGGCGAAGGTATATCGCTCGAACAGCGTCATCGTGCGATGCCATTGCGGCCGGGCCATAGGACGCTGAACTGGGACGATATCGGAAATACTCTGCCGTGAGGAGGCTTCCTCACCCGAGTAGACCGACCAGAGCTTCTGCGCGTGGTCCTCGGTCATTTCGAAGGCGCCGATGAACCATTCGAGCGTCTGCCCGGTCAGTGCACTGCCGGACAGGGCACGTCGGATCCGGTCGCGGAGTTTGCGGGGCAGGTCGATATCGGTGTCGGGGAATTCGCCCGCGTTCCACAGATAGTGGGCGATCACCCGCGACACCGCGGCCGGTGCCGGACTGTGCGAGCGGAGGCGTTTACCCGCGGTGGCCCACTGTCGCCGGTAGGCCGGTGTTTCGCTGAGAATCCGGGTCAGGAGCTCGCCGGTGGCCTGCGCTGTGCTCAGAGGGCCCATCCGATTCCGTAGCTCATCGACGGCCGCAGCGCGACGAACTCGGCGTCGACGGTCCCGGCGGGGCCGGGCCGCAGCAGCTCACCGCTGGATTCGTTGTCACGCAGAGCGACCGGTGGTATCCCGTCGATGCGCCAGACCGACTGTGGCACAGGGAAATTTCCGAAGGCGATCCGGATCCGGAAGGCGTGGCAGGGGCGCCAGGGGGTGATCACGCAGTAGGTGCCCAGTTGTTCGCGGCGGTACAGCTCGACCTCGGTGGTGAGGTCGTGGCGGTCGCCTTCGGTCAGTGTCCGCGCCAGGCGGATCCTGAATTGGACGTGCGAGCGGGAGATCCGGTGACGGTCGACGATCTCGCCACCGCGCCGAACCATCGCGGTGAGCGTTTCGTCCGCGTCGTCTCGTGGTGCGCTGTACGGGATGACGATCTCGTCGAGCGCGGGCACCGTGGCGACGATCCGCCTGTTCTCTATGAGTCGGGGCGGCTCGTGATCCAGCTTGAGTTCGGTACTCAATCGCTCGGTGTGCCAGCGGTATCCGGTAGCCGGTCGGACCGTCTCGGTGTGTGCGAGGGATTCGGCGAGTATCCGGAAGGCGTGGTCGATCCGCCGCAGTGCGGTGCGTGGCTCGCGATCGATGCGGGTCGCGAGGTCCTGGACGCGCTGGTTGAGGAAGGCGTGCGGGGTGGCGCGGTCTGCGGTCTCGACGGCGAGCGCGGTGCGGGCGGCGTCGCGCAGCGTCTCGGGTAGCAGCGCGCATTCTTCGCTGAGGCGGCGCACCAGTTTCCGGCGTGCGTCGCCCGGGGAATCCGACTCCGCCACACCGCATACCGCGCGGAGGGCCGGGCCCATGCGGACGGCGATATCGGCGGCATGGAGGCCGTGGCCGCGCTTGAGTAATTTCAGCTCACCGAAAACAGACTCGGCGGTCTTGACTTCCTCGAATTCGCCAGCTTGCACCCGGCCGATTGTAGCAACGGGCGCCCGCGTGGCGGCGTGCTGAAATCGTCAGGGCTCGTGCGGGATATGCAGCGTGGTGGTGTCGTCCCACTCGGGGTAGGCGGTCACAATTCGCCCGTCGGGGGTGCAGTAGCCCTCGATGGTGATTCCGGACGCGGCCTTGCCGGTCCACTGGGAGTTTCCATACCTGCCAGGAGGCCCGATCGTCGCGTTGTCGAACGCGGAGACAATGTCCACGAGTACTTCGAGGGCGGTCAGCTCCGGGTCGAACGTGGTGTGGCGGATGCCGTCTTCTTCCGTCCCGGACTTGTGGGTGACGCCGTCGGGGGTAACGACTTCGAGATAGACCGCCTCTGTCTTGCTGTCGTCCTTGGTGAAGGTGAGGACCCGGTTGACGGCGAGGCGAGACGACGGCAGGTAGTGCATGCCGCCCAGGGTCCAGATCGGGTGGCCGTCGCGGATCACCGGTTCGCCGTTCCTCTTCGTTCTCTGTTTGATCTCACCACCCAGAATGTGGTCGGGCTGGGTGAATCTGGCCAGCATCTGCGCGGTCTCGCGAAGGGCGGTCGCGGCCAGCCCGGCGACCACACTCGGCGCCGGCGCACCGGTCACCACCGGCGCCGGGTGCGACGGACTCGTCGGCGCGCTGGCCAGCCCGGCGCGCGATACATCGGTGTTGCCACAGGCCATGGTGTTACCTCCCGTTCAGCCCCGCGTCCCAGTATGCCCCGCGCGGCGGCGTCGAGAATCGGATCGTCGGCGAGATGTCAATGATCTGACATATTGCGATCTCGTGACAGTCGGCATACTCACAGCTACAGTTTTGATATCTCTTCAGCGAGAAAGGAATTCGGGGTGGATGAGGGTCCCGAGGCTCCTGACATCGACCGTTACTTTCAGCAACGAGGCTTGATCGTGCCATCAGGTTTGTCTGCTGCGTGTGCGCTGGCGGTGGCCGAGCTCCCGGACCTGGCGTATCGGCCGGGTCCGGATCCCACGTCACCGACGAGTGTGGAATGGGCACAAAACACGGCGGCGGCGACGGCATGGCCGTTGCCCGACAACCTGTTTCCGCTGCTGCCGGTCGACGACGAGTCGTTCGCGTGCGTGGTGGCGGCACCGGCGGACCGTCCCGACCTGCCGGGCGCCGGCGCGGTCGTGCGGTGGCACATCGGTCTGGACCGCCCGCAACACCAGGCGGAGCTGCTCGACACCGCGGCGGGCGCGTACGTGGCCTCGGTGGTGGCGGAACTGGCGGCCCGACAGCAGGGCTTGACGCGCATGCTGGACGAGATCGGCCCCGCCTACGACGTGGCGTACCTGGGCAGGTCGAAACGGCCGCGCGACTTCGTCGTCCGTCCGGTGCGGGTGGCCTGCCAGAACGTGATCGTGGGTCTGGCGGCGTTCGCCCAAGATTCCGGAATCGACGGCATGAGCGTGCTCGCCTGGCAGACCTGCGAGGTGGCCCATGTGGCGACCCACGAGGGAAACCGCGCGCTGGCCGCGCTGATGCTGTGCGACGCCTACCACAGCGGCGGCACCATGGAGATCCGCTTCGATCGGCCCGCCAGACTCACCGCGGCCGGGGTCACCCGGTCGGGCAACCCGCTGACCATCGAGGCCGACTACCGCGGCCACCCGGAGATGCGGGTTCCGGCGGCTCTGCGGCGGTTCGCGCGCGCGGCCGGATTCGAGGTGGGCGCCGAGGATCCGGCCGCGATCAGTCCGGCCGAGGCCCGCCTGCTGTTCCGGGCGGTCACGCCGATGCCGCCGGATCTGCGCCGCCGCGTCGACGCGGCGGTCGCGGCGGGTGTCGCGACGCCGGAACGCTTCTGCTACGCGCTGCTGGCGGATGTGTGGCGGGCGATCGAGCTCGACTATCTGCTGGCCACGTCGAGCCAGACCTCCTCGATTCTGACCGGTGGTGCCGACTGGCGCGACCGCGACGCCCGGCAGGCCGAGGCCGAGGTGTGCCGGGTGGCGATCATGCTGGGAATGCTGTTCCGGCGGTTGAATTCGACCGATTCCGCCGCCGCGGACGGGTCGGCGCGAGTGGTGGAGGACCTGGTGGTCGGTGTCGACTGGCAGGTCGACCCGGAGTGGGGGGCGGTGCGGTTCAGCGGGCTCACCGCCGGGAATCCGCTGCCCTGGACCGAGGAAACGATCACCGCGAGTGCGGAATTGACGGTGTACGCCCGGACCTTCGTCACCGCAGCCACCCTGGCGCGACTAGCCGTCGAGGCCGAGAAGAACCGGACAGTGCTGGTGGTGCCGACCGGTGTCGAACTGCCGCCGATCCCACCCGACGTCCTCGTCATGACCTGCCCCGATCGCCTCGAAGAACTGGACAAAGCGGTGGAATCGAAACTTCTCGCAGGACGGACCGCGCGGGCGTGACAGTGGAAACGGTGTTCTCGGTCGTGTTGACACTCGATGCCGCGCGGCGCACCCTCGTCGCCGATATCGAATCGGCGGCCGCCCGGGCACGCAAGGCCGCACCGGGTGACCGGCACGATGTCGTGCGCTACGAAGCGCTGTCGACGCAGCTGGAAACTTGGGTCTTCCAGGAGATCTGGCGCGGCGCCGAGGTGCGCGTGCATAGGCCGGACCATGTCGGTGCGGTCCGCGCGCCGGTCCCGGGCAGTGCCGACCGGATGCTGTTCACCGTCCGGTTGCCGCTGGAAGGGGGAGCGACGCCACGACTGTCCGGCACCGGCGTGGTCGCGGCACCGGCCGTGGCCTGGCGATCACCCGACGGGGCCAAGGGGCGGCGGGCGGTGGAACAGCGGTTCGAAGCGCAGGTGCGGACCGCCCTCGAATGCGCGGGCGGGCTGTCGCCGACCGCGATCTCGCCGAGCGGGATCCACAATGCGACGATCACCGAAGTCCTGCGCAAACACGTCGGACTCGACGGCGCGCGCGTGGAGGTGCCGGTGGCGTACCGCGACGGATCCCGTGCGCGGCAAGGGTTTCCGTTCCGGGCCGGGCGGATGGCGGCGCAGCGGCCCGAACACAATGACCTCGAGCTGCGGCTGGCACTGCTCTCGATCCGGCATGCCGAGATGGACGCGATCGTGGACGGGGCCTGGCTGCGCAATGTCGAGGTCTCGATGCCGCGCGCGGCCGCCGAGACCGACGACTACGTCTATGCCACCAGTCGCGACCAGCTCGACGAGCTGACCGACAGGGGACGACGGCGCGTGCACATCGAGCTCTTCCAGACCGGGCTCGAGCCCGCGGTCGTCGGCTTCTACCGAGCGGTGGCCGAACACCAGATCGCCTGCCCGGGCAGCCTCGCAGTGACACCGGTGTACTTCCGGCGCCACCCGGCGCAGTCCGGCACGGCGGGCGAATACCGGTACGGAACGGGGTGGTACGCGTGAACGTCGAGGAACAGATCCCGGCCCCGGTGCGCGGGGCGGCGCGCTCGCTGATGCGCGCGGTCGCCTGCAAGGACTGCCGTCGCGAGCTGCGCGAGCTCGAAACCCGCATCGGTGCCGCCCGCGAGGCGGGCGAGTCTACCGGGGAGCTCGAAGGCGAACTCACCGAGCGCACAGAACGTTTCGTCTACAACGAACAGTGGGCGCTGGGCCGCATCGACCGCGGCGAGTCCCGGTCGGACCGATGCGAAGACCACCGGCGCAGCCATCGGAGCAATATCCAGGGCATCGCCGTCGCGCACATCGCGATCCGCACCCTGGGCTCGGTGCGCGACGCGGCCGACCCGCGCGGACCGCTCGGCGGGCTGGGCGCGCTGCCCGCCCTGCACGAAGCACGGCCCGGGGGCGCCGATCTCGCCGCCTTCGAATTCGGGATGACCGATGCGCACATCGTGGAAATCCTCGAACTTCTGCGGCACAAACAGGTGGTGGTGCTGAAAGCCGGGACGGGCACCGGGAAATCGACCTTCGCGCCGTATCGGCTGATGGATCCGCCGATCGGGACCGACCTGGCCCGACTCGGGATCGAGCCACCGCGCGACGGGATGTTCGACCTCGCCTCACTCGGTCCGATCGTGGTGACCGAGCCGCGCGTGCAGGCCGCGACCGGCGTGGCGACCTTCGTCGGTACCCAGCTGTCCGGCGCCAGGGGAGTCGGGGCCGGGTTCCCGGTCGGCTACCAAGTGAGGGGCGACCGCAACCACAACGAGGCGTGCCAGCTGATCTACGTCACGGACGGCACCATGATCAACTGGCTGCGCGAGGGCAGACTCAGCCGGATCGGCACGGTAATCGTCGACGAGGCGCACGAACGCAGCACCAATATCGACTTCATCATCGGATATCTGCGGCGGAATCTGCACAACTACCCGCACCTGCGGGTGATCATCACCTCGGCCACCTTCGACGCGGGATTCTATCAGGAGTACTTCGGTGGTCCCGACGTGGCGGCAGTGAAGACCGTCGACCCGGTGAAGACCGTCGGCTACGGCATGCCGCTGTTCGCCGATCTCGACGACCCCGTCGCCGCCGACTGGCCCGAAGCCGCGGAACTGCCACTGCTGCAACACGGTTCGCGCGACCAGGTCGGATTCGCCGCCCGGCACTGGAAGTTCAGGTACGCGCCGCCGCTCGGTCCCGGCGATGTCGTCGATCCCGGCGAGGTGGGCTGGGTCGAGGACCTGCACGCTACGACCAGGATATTGCAGGACCTGCGATTCACCGGTGCGATACCGGTGAACACTTGGAGCAGGCAGATGCCGTCCGTGCTCACCGATTTTGTCGTCAGTCTCGTGCAGGGGCTCGACCGGGAAGGGATCCACGGGGATGTGCTCGGTTTCCTGCCCACCTACAAGACGATCGACACCGCCTGCGAGGAGCTGCGGCGTCGGCTCGGTGCGGATATCGATGTCTACGCGCTGAAGGCGTCGACCACGCCCGCCGAGAAGAAGGCCGCGCTGGAGCCGCGCCGGAAGGGCGATCGGCGCAAGGTGGTCGTCTCCACGAACCTGGCCGAGACCTCGCTGACGGTCGAGGGCGTCCGATTCGTGGTCGACAGCGGTCTCATCACCCAGGCCGAATGGGACCCGGCCTTGGTGCAGAAGGACATCCGGGCGCGCCCGCACAGCCGATCCGGTATCCGGCAGCGGTGGGGGCGGGTCGGCCGTACGTCCCCCGGCTGGGTGTTCCCGCTCTACACCAAGGAGCAGTACGCCGGGCTCGACGAGGACACTCCGCCCGGCTCGACCCGGGAGAATCTGGAGTCGCTGGTCCTCACCACCCGGCTCGGCGGAATTGATGATGTCACGGAGTTCCCCTGGCCCGCGGCCTTCGAGCCGGTCGGGGCGGTGCCTACGGATTCGGTACGGCGGTCGATGGAGGTCTTCCGCACCGAGCTGAGTCGCGCCGACCGGGCGCTGAAGGATAGCGGCGCGGTCGACGCCGACGGACATCCGACCACGCTCGGCCGCGAACTGCACAGATTCCAGGGCGACGGTTCGGTCGGTCGGGCCCTGTCGATCATGTACGCCGACCGGCTCGCCTGTGTGCCGGAGGTCGCAGCTATCCTGTGCCTGCTGGAGAACAGGGACAACAAGCCACTGCTCACCGAATTCGCCGATTCGGTGCTCGAAGACTCGTGTTCTTGGGCCGACGAGTACCGCCTCGACGCCGCGCTGCGGCATCGAGGACTGGCCGGATTCGCCACGGACGAAGCTCATCTGGCGCTGCTGATCATGGCCGCCTGGGAGCGCGCCGATCCGGACACCGTGCCCTGGCAGGACTCGGCGAAGCGGCAGCGGTGGTGCAGTCAGTGGTATGTCGGGGCCGAGCTCCTGGCGGCCGCCGCGAGTACCCGTCAGGACATCATCGGGATGCTGTCGCCTGCGATGAAGGAGGCGACCAAGCGCTTCGTCGAGCCCGCCCTGCTGGATCGCGCGCGGCTGTGTATCTCGCTCGGGTTCAAGGGCTACCGGTACCGCCGGGTGGAACAGAATTACGTGCGCGTCGGCGCGGCGGCAGACGGCGACAATGTCGTGCTGGACGACCGTGTGCTGGCCGGGCGCGCGGTAGAGGAGTTCATTCCGTTGTGCCGCAAGGGCGGACGATCCGGTGGTCCGAGCGTGGTATCGGGCATTGTCGAGGTGACCCTGCCGCGGGGTGAAGGGGCAGGGATCGCGGAGACCGGTGGCGCGGTGTCGGCGATGACCTTGCTGACCGAGGCCGCACGCCGATGCCGGGCCGATCCGGCGCGCGATGTCGCGCTGGAGATCCTGGCGTTGTTCCCGGTGGGACAGCGGATGAAACTCGTTTCCGGTGGGCGGCACGCGGTGGTGAGCAGCGCCGACATCGGCGACGTCATCGCCCCTTTCGCCCGGGAACCGAAGCCGGAAGGCGGGCGTCTGGCCCGGCTGCGCGGTCGGTTCGACGGCACAGGGTCCGACGTCGATGCCACCGGCGAACTGGGGTCGATCCGGCCGGGATACCGAGGTGACGAGGAATCCGAGCAGGCCGCCGAGTTCCGGCGGATCGATTCACGCGTCGACGCCGTATGCGGTGCCTGTGACGCGTGCCGGTCGGGCCGCGACACCGACTGCGATGACCCGGGGCAACCTGCCGGACCGGATCGTGGTGACGACGGCGGGGAACTCTTCGCCCAGTGGACACGGCGGTTGGCAGCGAACCGGGAGCTCGAACCGGCCCTGCGGATCGTCGGCGAGCATCCCGCCCCGACCGGATGGTACGAAGTCGTCGGCTACGAATACCGTGACGGGCACTGGGAAGTGCTCATCGAGCTCGACTGGCGTCCGAGCACCTATGTCGGCGACCCGGCCGCCCAACCCGGTACCGCCAGTGGGGATGTCGCGATCGTCCGGGTCGGCCCGACGACAGCCGACCATCAGGGGCCGGTCCGGCTGTTCTACCGGGTCGACCGGCCGGGCCGGTTCGTACTGCGCGAAGCCGAACGCGGACACGAGCGGCAGGAGGACTTCGGCCAGGTCGCGGTGTCGCTGGACCGGGAGCACACCGCGCAACTGGCCCAGCTCAAGCTCGGGGCGGTGTTCACCGCGACGGTCATCGCCGCGAGATCGGCGGGCTGCTTCACCATCACCCTGCTCGAGGTGCTCCGCAGACACGTCGACACGGCGCTGAGCATCACGACGCAGGTCGGCGACGATCGCGCCCCGGGCGGTGCGCGGACGGCCCGGCTGCTGCCGGGTGTGGTGCACTCGCGCCCGAACGGCCGAGGGCGCTTCCAGATCCGGCTGCTGCACCAGGACTCCCGCAGCGGCGTCCAGCACGTCTTCGGATATCCGGTCGTGGAATTGCCAGTCGGCCGGGGTGGTGTGCCCGCACCGGGCACGCCGGTGCTGATGGAACTGGGCAGTGCCGGTCGGGTGCAACTCGACGTCGCGGGCAAACCGCGATCGGCGGTCGAGAAGATCTGCGCCGCCGGAACAATACGACTCGTCGACAGTGGTGATCGCGCCGCGACCGCGTTGCCGGGCGGAGCAAAGGTCACCGCGCTCGCCGGGTCCGCGGTCAGCCGCGCGTGCGCCACCGCGCTCGCCGCGCTCGACGACTCGGCTGATTGGCTCAACGAGGTGTGGACATTCTGGGCGCGCACCCACCACAGGCAACCCGTCTGGTCGACCGGTTTGCTCCCGAGCACCGACACCAGCGAACGAGAGGTCCTGATCCCGCAGCGGCTGGACGACCACAACGGAGGTGAGCAGGTGCAGCAATTCGACAGGTTCGTGGAGAGCTACCAGGAAGGTTCGGAGCTGACCGGAGTCGTCGACCGCTTCGAGCGATTCGGGGCGCTCATCAGTATCGGCACCTCCCTGCACGGCCGGTTGGCCACCGGGAACATCGCCCGATTCTGGATCGACAGTCCCGCCTCGGTGCTGACGATCGGCGAACGGATCGCGGTACGGGTGGTCGGGATCGACCGGGAGAAGCGAACGGTCGAACTGTCGCGCAAGGAACTGACTCCGGAGCCCTACGAGTACGCGAAGGCGGCCTGCAAACGCGGTGATCTGGTCGCATGCACGGTCCGCAACGTCACCGAGCATCGGGTGTTCGCCGTGCTCGGAGCGGGGATACAGGGCTCCATTCCGCGCAGGGACTTCACCCAGGATTCGGCGCAGCTGCCCCAGCTGGTGAGCCGCGGTGACCAGTTGGTTGCCCTGATACGCGGGTTCAACGACGATCACCGCTCGCTGGACCTGGTGGTCAAGGGGGTGCCCGCCGGCTCGGAGCCGACCTTCGTCCCGGTGAATAACTGGATCGGGCCGAGCGACGACTCCGCGCCAGCCGAACAACCGCCCGCGCAACCACCGGCCCCCGCGTCACCGGCGGCGAAACCCCGGAAACAGCCCGAGCAGGACGTGCCGGATCCGGTCGCGGAGACCCCGCAGGCACGGGTCTGTGACGTCAGGGACGGGTGCGTGGTCACCGACCTGGGCGGTGGGCGATTCCGTATCCGATCCGAACACGGCGCGACGATCGAGGTCGACGCCGACGACTACCGCTCCGACGCGCGCCCGCTGCACTGGCTCCGGGCGCACGGCGAGGCCACCCGATGACGATTCGAACAGGGCGGCACGCAGGTGCCGTGGAGGAAAGGCGACTCGTGGACAACACGCAGGAGATGGATCAGGCCGCGGAGGGACTCATGGACAACGTCAAGCAACTGTTGCGTCTGTTCGGCGAGAAGCAGAGGACCGACCTCGAGCGCTACCTACACAATCTGGGCGTCCAGGTTCAGGTAGGAAGACAGGAGCTGAACAGTCTGTCCACCGCAATCGCTGGGTACTTCCGGCAGTACGAGAAGACCAATCGCGAACTGCTGGAACGGATCGCCGACCTCGAGGGCGGGCTGGCCCAGCAGAAAGCCCTGCTCGTCCGGGTACTGGAGGCGAAACAGACCTCCGGCACGTCGACCCAGGCCTATCCGGTGCTGATCGCGACGCACGACCAGCTGGGCATCATCGTGGCGGCCGGAGGTCCGCACGCGGCAGTGGTGGCCGGTCAGCGCGGCAATATCGAACAGCTGCTGGCCCACGCCGGGGTGGTGCCACTGACCGCGGCGACCGGCACGCCCTTCGATGCACAGCGGATGCGCTCCGACGATACGACCGTGCCCACATCGGAGGAAAGCCTCGCCCACCAGGTGGCCGAGGTCGTCGAGGGCGGCTGGCAGTTCGCCGACGGCACGCGAATCGTGAGGGTGCCCAAGGTCCGGCTGTACCGATTCGTCGCGCCGGCACCGCCCGCGCCGGCACCGCTCGAGCACAGCGACCGGACGCTCACCCCGCCGCACGACGGCGCCGAGCACGAGGTGCCGTTCACCGGTCGCCGCCTCGGCGCGGGACACGTGCCGGCGGAGGAAATCCCGGCGCGCTACGAGTCCGGGCCCGGCTACGGCTATGACAGCGGCGCGGCCCCCGCGGGACCCGCCCTGCCGTACCGCGCGGAAACCGGAGAGCTGCGATGAACGTCGGCTTCGGTATCGATCTCGGCACCACCCGGACCTCAATCGGCATGGTCGCGCCGGACCTCCCCGAGCGGGGGTGGTACGGCAACGCGCAGGTCATCCCCCTGTCCGACGGCCCGATGACGCCGTCGGTGGTGTTGTTTGAGAAGGACACCCACATCGTGGGGACGGCGGCGAAGAATCAGGGTCACCTGGCCCAGGACTGCGTGCAGTTGTTCAAACGCGAGATGTCCAACGCGGACTGGCGATTCAAACCACCTGCCCGGCCGGGCAAGGCATTCTCCCCACAGGATCTGTCAGCGCTGCTGCTGAAGCATGTTGCGGAATCGGCGGCGTCGATGACCGGTCTGAACGTGCGTGACGTGGTGGTCACCGTGCCCGCGTATTTCGGTGAGCCGGAACGCAGGCGGACCAGGGCCGCCGCCGAACAAGCCGACCTCACCGTGCTCGACATCATCAACGAACCGACCGCGGCGATACTGTCGCACCTGTTCCAGCCGGGCGTGAGCCTCGACGACGCTTCGGTGCTGGTGTTCGACCTCGGCGGTGGAACCTTCGACACGGTGGTCGTCGAGGTGTCGGACAACAGTGTGACGGTGGCCTCGATCGACGGCGACCTGCTGCTGGGCGGCCGCGATTTTGATTCAACCATCGCTCTGGCCCTCGCGGCGAAGTTCCAGGAGCAGTTCCCCGACGCGGATCTTCCGACCGCCGAGATCAGTGCCCGAGCCCGGCTCATGCAGTTCGTGGAGAACAGCAGGGAAAGCCTCAGCTATACCGAACGCTCCAACATCCCGGTGTGGGGCAGTGGCGAATCCGCGGGCCTGTCGATGAATGTGGAACTGCGCCGCCAGGAGATGGAGTCTCTGGTCGAGAAGCTGATCGACGGGTGCATCCGGATCGCCGAGCGCGCCCGCGACAACGCGAAAACCGAAGGGGCGGTGCCGACGAAGGTGCTGTTCGTCGGCGGGATGACCCGGACGCCGTCCATCCGCAACCGGGTGCTCGAGGAACTCGGGCTCGAGGAGCTCAAGGTCGGCGCCGATCCCGATCTCGCCGTCACCAAGGGCGCCGCTATCTGGGCACAGAAACTATTGCTGCAGAAGGAACTGCTGGCCAACCTCGGTCTGAAGACGATGGCCGAGGTTGATTGGGACGCGGCCGACGTGCAGACGCAGATCCGGGATTTCAAAACTCGCATGGGCTTCGAGCGGGCTATGGTGACCCGGCTGCTCCAGCTCGACGTGAGATCCATAACCTCGCGCGGGTACGCCATCGGCTGCTATTCACCTAGTCGCGACCTGCATTACCTCCACTATCTGGTCAATGCAGGGGACCGACTGGCCTTCCGGAGCGAACCGGGGAGCTACATCTGGAACAACGAGGTATCTAGCTGGAACCTGGAGTTGTACGAGGATCGCCCTGACAAGCGTGGTTCTACCGACCCAAAGGACGCGCGCCTGGTCGAGACGATCCGCAGCGCCATGGTGACGAAGCGGGCCGCTGGATCGGACTTCATGGTCGTGCTGGAAATGGGCTTGGACCAGATCATCAAGGTCGAGGCCTGGCACAGCGACATCCACGGCGACGAGGACCGCGTCGAAGTCGAGATCACCCCCCACTGAGGGCCGCAGATCTCGGTGGTGGCGAAAAGCTCTGCGCCACCACCGAGTGGACGCCGGCGCCCAGGTTCGCTTCGGCGAGCACGTCGGCGCAGACGTTCTCGCCGCCACGCACATCGAAGTCATGACGCGGTTCAGGATTTGGTGTTCTTCATATTGGAGTGAGGCCCGAAGTAACCTATGTGCACTTTTGCTCGTTCGGTGTCGATGTAAAAGTAGATGCGGGGCGCGAGGTCTCCTCCGCCTTCAGCGATCTTGAGATGGGCTTCCATGAAGATCCTTCCGGAGGGGTCGACCTCGTGGTCGACCGGCAGCATGCGCTGAGAGCGCATCTTCCTGTGGTTGCGCACGGTGTCGGATTCGATCATGGACAGGCGTTTCGGGGTCGCTGGCCAAACCAGGGGGTGCTGGGAGTCCTTGCACCAGAACCAGAAGCTGGTGGCAGCCTCTTCAGACGCCACGGCAGTGGCATAGGCATGTAGAGCACGCATCCCTCGCCACGCTTGACGTCCCCAGCTGACGCTATTGACCGAGAAGTCGAGCTTGTCCAACTCCACCAGAGCATCATCGGGAATGACCAGGCGGTCCGCCAGATGAGCGCGCGCCTTGGCGACAGCGTCGCTCGGATCGGCCGCGGTTTGCGGAGTGGCTGATACCGATTCCGCTCCGTCGAACGGGGTTGCCGTGATCGAGGCGATCTTCAGCTGTTGCCCGTAGTGGTCGACGAGCTGCAGTAGTTGCAGGTTGCGGGCTGTCACCGCTTCGAGTTCGTCGAGCAGTTCGGTTTGATCGTCCTCGAATCCCAGTCGCTCGACCTCGAGTTCGCTGACACGTTGACGTAGCTCGACGATCTGGGCTGCTCGCCGATTTATCTCGGCGTCGGCGTACTCGGTGAACTCCGCCATGTCGCGCTTACCAGCGCGCGCATCGTCGAGCAACTTCTTGGCGGCGAAGAAGGAATCCGGCGGGCGGCGGGTGGGTGAGACGGAGCTGAGCAGGCGGGAGACGATCCGTGCGGCGGAGGGCAAACGGCCCATGTAGCGATCGGCTGTGACATAGCGGTGCCGCCAACCGTCATCAGGGGCAGCGGGATCGAGATTGCCGTTATAGACGCGGAACGCGCCATCCCACACCCCGTAGCTGTCACCGACAGCGCTGGTGAACACGCGAGCACCGAGCCGATCCAGGACGGCGACATTCGCCACCCCCGCGACTTCGTTGGCAGCCCGCGACACAAGATCATCGAAGGTGTAGCGGTCGAGGTCACCGTAGACTTCGTAGCGTGCTTCGTCGCGTGTGAACACCACAACCGGCAGCGTCCGATCGAAATCGGTGATCAGCTCGGCCAGTTGCTCGCCTCCGGTTTCGCCGGAAAACGCTTTCGGTGTCGTCCACACCGGGTGGGTGTTCCACCGGGGGTTCCGCGCGGCGGTCAGCATGTTACGGACGAGCCGAGGTGCGGCAGGGGCAAGGTTTTGCAGGTTCAGTCCATCGCCTACGACCGACAGATCGACCCAGGCGAAACCGATTTCGGCGGCGATGTCCTGCCAAACCCGCAGCGTGGTCTTCCACCGGACCCCATCCGCCCCGGTTTCAGCGAGAGCGGTACGGAGAGCGGTCAATGTCCCGTCCTCAGCTGCGGCTGACTCGACAAGCACATCGACCGCACGAATCTTCCCGCCCATGTTCACCCTGGCATCGGCAGCACCGGAATCGGGAACCTCGATCTCACCGTCGAACTTCTCCCCCACCCACAACCGCATGTCTGCCAGCGCCTGCGAACAGAGGTCGGCTCGATCGTCCTGCCAGAGAGCTCGATACACCAATGACATCTGGATTCCTTTCAAGACAGCGCAATATCCGATCGTGTGGACAGGCGACCCCGCTCGTGCTTCACCTCCGGCTGTACCGGGCTCGGAGGCCCAGATGAGCGCCCAAAACGATGGACAAGCAAGCAAAACGCTGTGCGGAATCCGCATAACTTAGCCGAAAACCCGCTGCCACAAGTTCATTTGAACCAACGCACCGCAACCCAGCAGCAAGCAGTCAGAACGCGGGCAAGGGTACGCAGGTTGCCGACTAGAAGCGGCTGCGGTTGACTCGATTACCGAAGCGTGCTGACTGCGGCACTGACGACCGCAAGGTCAACGACGCGATAG
The DNA here is from genome assembly GCF_001613085.1 of Nocardia salmonicida NBRC 13393. GTDB lineage: Bacteria > Actinomycetota > Actinomycetes > Mycobacteriales > Mycobacteriaceae > Nocardia > Nocardia salmonicida. The sequence goes on along the minus strand of NZ_BDBR01000054.1, from coordinate 17,610 downwards.
GAAAGCGGGTCCTGCAACCACACCGTGCCATCGACGCTGCCAGTGGCGAGCAAGTCCGTCCGTCCGAAGCGGTATCGTCGGCGTTCGCGTTCGCTTGGTCGGTGTGGTCCGGTCCCACAGTTGCGCCATCCGCTCCTTGACCGGGCGGGGATCGAAGCCGTCTGTCTCCGGCCTGCGGCGCGGAGCAGCAAGCGCCGGACATCAGCAAGCCTGCCATCACTGCGAGCGCCTAGCACGGTCGTAGGGACTTCCGTGCAATCTGGCCGCGACTTACAAGTGGCACTCAGATCAGCGGTCTCGTCGCTGAACAGGATCGCTGCTCATCCTGCGACATCGTTCCCGACAAGGCTTAAGGAACTTGCCGCTGTCGAAAAGGCTTCGCAGCGAGATTTGTCAGCGCGGCGCATGGTGAGATGGACGCCGAACCATCTGGTGAAGTGCTGCAACGCAGTCGTCTTCAGTGACCGGCAAGCGATGAAATCTGACCGGGTGGCCGATGGTGGTAGTCCACGGGCCGAATCTTTCTGCTCGCGAGTTAGCGGTTTGACCGGGGAAATCGACGTAGGCCAGCATGCCCAGCGGGAGGGGCGCTGGTTGTAGATGCCCAGGGTAGGCGTTGATCTGGAACAGGTCTTCCCTGCGACACCGACGGGCTGACCAGACGCTTGTCTGCTATCGACGATTGCCCACGGGTGCCGTACTGGGCCGATGACGAGGTCGGGGTATAGCCGTCCCGGATCGCGCATGATCCGATCGACGGTGCAGGAGGCCACCTGGTGGCCGCGGCGAGGTGATATCGCCGGCGATGTAGGTCTGCGGCGTGCTTTGCGGTAAGTCTCTGGCGCGAACTGGATTCGGTACGCCGAGAGCGCACCACAGATCGACTCGACGCCACAGGCCTGACGGTATTCGTCGATGAAACCGATGATCAACGGTGTCGCGGGTCGAGTTCCCGCGCGAAGAAAGCCGACGCCGACTTCAGAATCTCGTTGGCCTACTCAAGGTCTCGTACTTCCTTGCGGAGCTTGGCCAGCTCCTCACGCTCCGCCGCAGCCAGTCCACCCGCCGACTCCTTGCCCGGCCGAGACCCTTCGGCCATGGCCTTCATCACCCGCACCCGCAACGTCTCGTATGCACATCGACCAGCGGGCTGATCGCCCTGCGGCGGCATACGGGGGCTTGAACTCATCGAGGCGCTCCAAGACCAACCGAACGGCCTTCTCACGAACCTCGGGGGATAGCACTTCGGCATGACGGTGACCGACTTCCTCAAGAAGACAAGTCGGCCCCAAATCCGTGACGGTTCAGTCTGCTCGGTTCTGTCCACACCCACTAGCGCGACGCTGGTACGGTCGAACGCGCGGGAATGTTTGATCTGCGTACGCCTGGGAGGGAGCCGCGGATGAGGGGTCAGTTTCTGGGTTTCGGCGCACTGCGGAGGTCGGAGATGACGGATCTGTTCGCGGTGCACACCGCCGAGCATCCCGTTCTCGACGTGGTCTTCATCCACGGCTTGGATGGCAACGGCCGGACCACCTGGCAACGCGACGGTGCCGAATCGTTCTGGCCGAACTGGCTGGCCCGAGACGTCGACGACATCTCTGTGTGGTCGATCAACTACAACGCCGGATCGACCAAATGGCGACGCGGGCGCGGTATGGCGATACAAGACCGCGCCGTCAACCTGATGGTGCAGATGCAGAACCACCGCCTCGGTGAGCGCGGGCTGTGTTTCATCACCCACAGCATGGGCGGATTGCTGGTCAAGGAGATTCTCCTGCACGCCGCCGAGAGCCGGACCGAGTTCGCCGAGTTCGCCACCGCCGCCGAAGGAGTGGTGTTTCTGTCGACCCCGCACACGGGAGCCGCGGTGGCGAACGCGCTGCGTGTGCTGCCGTATCGTCGGAGCGCGGCTGCAAAGGCGCTGACTCGCAACGATCCGTACCTACGTCATCTCAATGACAGGTATCGGGACTGGGCGACGGACTCCGGGATCGACAACCTGGTGTTCTACGAAACGCTAGCGACCAAGACGGTGCGGGTCGTCGATGAGGCCTCGGCGAATCCGGGGATCCCGCTCGTGAGGCCGATCCCCATCGACGCCAACCACATCGACATCGGCAAACCGGCTGGTCGCAGCGCCCCTATGTATGGCCGCGTCCTGCGATTCGTCTCCGGTATTCGTGACGGACTCAGCGCTACCGAGGGCCCTGCGCCACCGAACGAACTACTCGCCCGCGTACGAGATACTTCGTCGGCTGCTCGCCCAAGTCTCGCGCCGGAAGTGCTGCCCAACATTGACCGTTTGGCCGATCTTACTGGCAAATTCCACCAGCTTGTCCAGGATATTCCGACCCCGCTGGTGCTGATCGGCGACGGTGGCCTCGGCAAGAGTGTCCTTCTCGGGCAGATCTGCGACGAGATCAACGCCCTGGGCAATGACAGCGGGGTGATCCTGCTGCCGTGCAACAGGATTCCTGCCTCAACGCCGCTGGACTCCGTGGCACAGATCGACCTGGCGCTCGGGGCCGTTGCCGTCGACCGACGTGACGCGCCGCCCCTGAGTGAACTGCTCACACGGCTGGACGCGACAGCCTCCACGTACATCCTCATCGATACGATCGATCTCATCGTCCGTGACGACAATGCCGACGCTGTCGGTGCTGTCTTGCGTGAGCTCGCCGACTCTCGTCGAGTGGTGTGGTCGTGCCGTGATCTCGAATGGCACACCTATTTGCGGGCAATCCCCGGGATCAACGAGTCGCAGTACCGCATGCCTTTGCTGGAAGCCGCGCACATCGAGGCGTGGGCGCGCGCCTACGCCGCAACGAAAACCGATCTTGCGGCAGGAGTTGCGGAATCGTTCATCGACAGCTTGGTAGGGGCGGACAGTTCGCCTCGGGTTCGGGAGGTGTGCAATACCCCGCTGCGACTCGCGATGGCCTGTGAGGTCTACATCGGCGATGGGGGAATCCCCGAGGACCTCAGCGTGACCGAGCTGTACGAACGATACTGGGACAAGTGCATCGCCAGCGACCGACGGGGGCTGGGACCACGCAGTCTGCTCGCGCGTCGGCAGGATAGCGCCGCCGACTCCCTCGCGGGTGAGATCTGGAATGAGAGCATCGCTCGCTTTGCCCTGTCGGTCACCGGTGACTCTGTGGTCGACGATGAAGCGATGAACCTGCTGTTGAGCGAGGCCGTGGTCATTCCGCTCGGTGGACGGTTCGGATTCTTCCACCAGACGTTTGGCGAGTACGCGGTCGCTCGCCGTCTACGTCGGGTGGGTGACCAGCCGGACTTCGCCAAGTTGAGATCGGGGTTGCAGAATTCGAAAGTCCCCGCGTACTGGCCGATTGCTCGACACCTGGTCATGCTCGACATGGACGATGAGCGCTATGCGCAAGTCTGCGCGGCGATTCCGCTGAGCGAGGTGGAAGGCGGGAAACTACAACTACTCGGTGCATTCAACCGTAGGTCGATCAATGATGTCACCGCAGTCGCCGAAGGCATCCGCGACATCTCACTCGAACTGCTCGTGTCGAACGCCTCGGTCCTGACTCTCGCCCCGCAGGAGTGCCTCCGCACGGCCATGCAGGTGTTGATCGAATGTGTAGGCGCCCTTGAGAAGTCGATGGCGGATGGGGACAGCAGACAGCGCGGCAACGAAAAGTCGCTCTCACCGGTGGTGGTCGCGGCAGGCGAATTGCAACGGCAATTCCGCATCGCTGAACAGCGGGCCGCGGCGATCGGCGACATGCTCGACGCGATCATCTCTTGTGGTGCCGTCATGACCGAAGCGGCAACAGCGTCGGTGATGCGGCGTTTCGTAGGCGATGTCTTGCAAGAAGCGGCGACCGATCAGATCGCAGACGAGCTGGTGCTGCGCTACCGATCTCTGCTTCCCGCGACACAGCGCGAGATCATTCGTGCTGTCGCGGCCGGGCGGCTAGATTCTGGGCGAGACCGTCAGCTTCTGCTGGCGGCACGGGAATTTCCCTGTCCCGAACGTAGCGTCGACGATCTCACGGCAGTCCTGCTACGGGCATGGCCGGACTCCGGGTTTCGGCAGCGGATGGGCTGGTCGACCTGGCGCGACATTCTGGAATCCAGGATGCTCACGAGGTGGGAATCATGTCAGATTCGCGTGGTTGCCGATCTGTGCCGAGACCAGGAGACCGCCGAGGCAGTGCTTGAGGTGGCAACGCGCGGAATTGTCGATGACGACATCAGCGACCGCTACATCAACATCGCCAAGTTCATCGCCGACGATCACCGCGATTCGGCCATCCGGACGGTGCTGGACCTGCCCGCCGAGCTGACAACCACTGCGATCGGCGTCGCGTGCGAGATCGTCACTCACACAGCTGATCTGCTGCCTTCGGAATATGAGCGGCAGCAAGTGATTGCCCAGCTTCTCAGCTGGATCTCTATCGTTCCCCGAACCGTATGGCCGGCGACGATCAAAGCGGCCGGAACGCATCATCGGTTGCTGGATGAACGCATCGCCGCGCTCGCGGAATACTGTGCGCAGGTCGGCAACGCGACGGTGATTGGCAGCTCGGTCGACACCTTCCTGAATACACTGGCCGCGAGCCCCGCCACGCTCTCGGTCTATGCGGACAGGCTGCGCGCGATGTGCGGCGGCTCCGATATTCCAAACCGGTGTCGGCGTGCTCGATTGGACGGGCTGACCTGTCTGACTTCGAGCCCAGAACGTCAACGAATCCGGACACACATTGCTGATCCCAGCGCTCGAGTCGCCTCGAGTGCCGCGACGGCGGTGGCCTTCGCCGTGAATGCCGCTCCTGCCACCGCGCTCGACGAACACCTCGGAATCTGGCTCTTCGGCCTGCTCGACTCGCCCTATCAGAACACCAAGCAAACGATCGCAGAGGTACTGCACACAGTCGCGGATCAGATCGCCTGGACGGCGCGATCTGCGGAGGCAGCCGCTGATCTGCTGCAGGATTCACTGCCACGTGGCGACGACCCGCAGGCGGCGAGAGCATTGGTCACGCTACTCGCCGACATCAGCAGATCGAGCCCGCTCGAGCCGGCCCTCGCTGTCAGAGTTGTTCGTTCGTTGCGTAGTAACGTTCTCGACTTGCTTCCGGCCTCGGTTCCACAACAACGTCGGCGGCACCTCCCGGCAATCTACGGGATCTACAAGCTGTCGCTGACAGCCCTCGCGATACCGCACATGCCTCTCGCTGAGGTTCACAAGCTGGTCCTGGATGACCTTGTCACCATCGACGTAGGTGAGATCGCTGGACGTTCGGAACGACCCCTGGCAGACCTTCTCACCAGGCTCGCACGTATCGACGCACAGTTCCTAACACAGCTCGAAGAGATCTGGGAGCTGACCTCGGCGGCCAACAAGGGCGCGATCGGCAAGTGCATGAAGAACATCGAAGTTGGGACTGCGGGGACGCGCAGTATGGGCTTGGCCCGGCGTCCCGACTGTCCCTCGGCGGTTGCCGCCATGATCCACCGGACCTTCGGGTGATCAGCATGGCAATTCCTCGACTGGTAAGTCACTGCCGCTGACCGCGCGTTCTGTCCGGTGACAGATGCAACCTGCATGTCATCGGCTCTCACCATGTCCCTCACAAGTCAGCGGTGTAATGTGGGCGCTTCGACCGGCGTCGGAGGGACGGTCGACTGTTGTCGAGGGCACAACCCGGCTGCATCGCTGACGGTGTGGCTTACCTCGAAAGTGCCGTGTCGGTCGAGGTTCTCGCGTCAAGGATGGGTGCGGTCACGCGCAATTTCGTCTGGGCTCTGTTGCCCCTGGTCGTCGACTCTTCCCTGCTCCGGGTAGAGGCAGCTCAGTGGTGGCGGGCGAGTTGAAGGAGGGCACCCGCAGGAGTCATCCACTGGTGCTATGAAGGCTTTGCTTGTGGGGCTCTCTCGTGTTTCCGGTTGGCGCCGCGCGCCGTGCAATATACGTGCAATAGTGCAGCCCAATGTTGCCTATCGGTGCGTACATCTGCGTGATCGCGATGGAGGGTAAATTTCCTGGTAAATGCCGGTTTTTCGAGGTGGGAGCTGGTTGCGAGCTCCTGATGTCTGCCGGTTCGAAACCAGCTGGGACCACCAGAAAGTGCAGGTCAGGGCCGTTATGGCGATGGCCGTGCAATATACGTGCAATAGCGTCGGGGTTTAGACGCTGACGTGCGGGTCCCTGAGAGCGCTTGACGGGACCGGTGATGTGTGGTGCCCGTCACAATAGCTGCCGACTGCCCACTCCTAGTGGTGTGTCGATGCTGGGCAACTTCAGCCGACGAACGGCGCGGCTCAGCGCGACTGAGTGACGAAATGCAGTGTGTCCCAACATAGTCCGTCGGATCTGCTACATCGCTGCGTTGATGTCTTCGATTGCTATGCGGATCTGTTCTCGGAATCCTGCGTCAGGCGTCGGTGAGCCGCCTCGACGTGCTGGCCGCAAGCCGTCGTGGGGTCTGCTGGCTTGAAACCAGCTGGGACCACAGAAAAACGGCAGGTCAGAGCCCTAACGGCGACGGGCTGCCGTTTCGTTGAATATCGACCCGGAATTGGGTCGCGGAGACCCCGTACGGGGGTTCGGAGCTGGACTGACCAGAGCCGTGACTGTGATGCTCGTCATGGAATGGCGTGGTCAGTTGATAGGCCGCATGGCGGCGTCGATGTCTTCGATTGCGACTCGTATCTGGCCGCGGAACCGGTATGCGGGAAGCGAGCCGTCGGCGATCATCCGGCGGATGGTGTCTGCGCTGACGCCGGCTCGTTCGGCGGCGAACTTTATCGACACGTAGCGGCTCGGGTTCGGAGTCCTCGTCGGGCTACGTCTGGGCATGGCCCGTAAACCTCGTCCGGCTGCTGGGTTCGCCCAATCTGCAGGAGTTGGCGAAGCTGCCGCGGGTGGTAGCAGCGAAGGCGCTGTACTTCGTGGCCCTTGAGGGCTTTGGTACGGACTTCTCGAGGGAGTGCGTTGTGGGACTTGCGGAATGTACATCGGGCACCCTGTTCGGTTGGCCCGATCAGTGACTCGTCCGCCTCCAGGAAACCTGATGATGAGCGTCCCGCCAGGAGAAAAGTCCAGATCCGCATCCGAAGGGCTCCGCGATGTCCTCGACTAGCACCGACATCAGTCGACGGGGTCGGTGAGGTGATCGACTGGCACGCAGTTCGGCGCGAAGCGGGCCAGTACCGGCGCTCCGGAAGGCGGTGCAACGGGTCGAGACGATGGCCAAGGTCGCGGCTCAGTGTCTGCGCTGTTCCCGATCGTGGCGCGTAGCGTCCGGGTGTGAGCAGGTTCGTCCTTCAGATCCGCCGCGTGAGCGGCGCCCGTGCTGTTCTGCCTGCGTGGGAGCGATGGGCTGCCTACGACTTCCTGGCGTTCTTCCTCTTGGGCGTGATCGCCTCTCCCCTCGGGGAAGTCGGTTGGTCGGGAACCTCGCTGTATCTCGGGCTGGCGTTGATCCCGATCATCTATCTGAGCGTGGCCACCGCCAACGCCACACGACCCCGAGGCCACGGTGCCTATCGGCGCGCCCCGCGCAGCCAGCGCCAGACTATCGGTGTCGTCGGCGCGGCCCTGGCTTCGTTTCTGCTGATCATCGGGCCTACCGCTGTGGCCGAACTGACCGCACGGCCGCGTTCCCCTGACACTCCGATGCCTGAGGTGATCGGGATGGAACTTCGGGAAGCCGAACTGATTCTCGACGAGGTCGACCTGAGGGTGAAGACCGGCGACGCCACCGGCGCCGACCGTAACATCTGGACACGCGGCAATTGGGTTGTTGTCTCCCAGTCCATCCCGGCAGGCCAGCCCCTCGACAACAGCGAACATGTCGAACTCGGCATCGTCAAACATGGTGAGCAACCACGCACGAACGCTCCCCAGCCCGCGCAGGCCACGGAGACGACCACAGCACCCAGCAGTGCTGTGCCCGTGTTCGCCGTACGTGATGTGTGCACGATGATCGATCCAACTGCTCTGCGTGAGGCGCAGGTGGCGCGTGCGGCGTCGGCGATCCGCCAGCCCACCAGCAGCTCGGCACTGTCTGCCAGCCGCCAGATCGTCCTCCCGCCCCAGTGGCCGACCGGCTGTCCGGCACCATGTCGGGGTCCTCGTCGAGTCGTTTGCGCAGCCCGTATGACGATGTGACCACGAAGCGGAATTGTCTTTCCTGCACTTGCATGTTCGATCAGCCAGAGGGCAGCCTCATGTTGGATCTGGCATGTCGATGTCTCCGCCCTCATTCGAATAGAATTGCGGTGAGGATCCTGAATTTGAGGTCAGAAGATAATTTCTCTATTGCAGCAACACATCTGAACCGCAGATTGTACCGGTGGGTTGAAGCCGAGACCGCTGGCTATCGATTGCATGTTCGCTCGTCAAGGTAATTCTACGAATGCATTCACGGAGCCTATGCTGTTGTGCGCGGCCCGGTTTTGATCTGCAGCGGCATTCCGGTTGAGGCAAGGCGGTACAGAAGCTGGCGATCGAAGTGCATAGAAGGAAAGCTTCTGTCTGCTAACTCGGCTTCGACCAGAATTTCGCCGCCTGAGTCGCTGTATGTCGTCACCGACCCGGCAGCGCTCAATTCATCGAGGAACGAATCGACCGCGTCCTCCAGGCTCCAGGTCCTGTCGATCCGATAGTAATGCGCCTCATTTGCATTATCTTCGTCAATTCCGATTAATTCAATGCGAATTACCGGAGTTCGGTCGTCTTGCTCATCAATCATCAAATGCTCCTAGATGACATCGATATCGAGCGAAAGTCCAGAGGGCGCTAGGAATGCGAGCGTCGCAGGCGACAAGGTGACTGCAGGCCAGCAGTTCATAGGAGCATCGACCGCAACGGTCAGGCAGCCTGATATCTCCTGGTCGGAGAGAACGTACCGTAGCTGCTCGCTGACCTGTGCGAGTTGCCCTATAGCCTGGTCTATCTTCTCGTCAACCTGTCCGACGCCGGCCGCTAGTCGGAGAACCCAGCCATCGGAACTCCTACGTAGTTTGGGTGCGGCTCCCTGCTGTCCGGAGCGCCATTGATCGGACGGCGCGAGGCCGAGTGTCGTGGTCACCTCGTTTGGGTCGAATGCGCCGGTAAATCGTAGAGAGACAGCTACTTCGACAAGCTCCTTAACTGTCATTGCAATCTTATTCCCGTCGGGTCGCCTGGGCCTTTGCCGCCTTTTGGCTTAATGTACACGTTTCCCTTTCCGTCTTTGTAGAGATCGTATCGCGACGGCGGGTCCGGTTTTACGTCATGTGGGTCATGACCGCGAGATTTCAGTTCCATAATGTCTTTGTCTGTCAGGATCTTATCCTGCGCGGGATTCCGTGTCCGTTCCTCCGTGCTATCCCAGACTGGTTCGTCATCGGCTGCTTCGTCGGCCGCGATGTATACCGCCATGCCCGCGATCGCACCCACCGCTGCGCTCAGTCCAGCTTGGGTGAGATCGGGGATGGCGGTGAAGCCACCGCTGGCCACCCCGATGGTGATGACCGCGCCGACGGCGGTGACCATGCGGCTCACCGTGACGGTGTTCTTGATGATCACCGCCGTGGATTCCACGATCTCGATGGTGACCGCAGTCCCGCCCGCACCGGCGGCGACCGCACCGACGCCGGCGGTCAGAAAGGCCGCGACGCCGACGATGACCGCAGTCATCACGATGGCTGCGCCGATCTCGACCGCGGCGGCAGCGACCTGTTTGCCGATGTCCTCGCGCATGGTCGACAGCGCGTCGTTGTGTTCGGTCAGTGGCGTGACGATGCCCTTGGCTGCGTCGGCGAGTAGTTTGGCGGCCTGTTCAAGGGTGGCAAGCTTTTCGTCGATGGCGATGCTGTCGGGGATCTTCAGCACGAAGTCCTCGGTCACGACCATTCGACTCGAATAGCCGCCCTGAGTGATCCGCTCGTCCGCGCCGATGGAACCGTACGTGGCGGTGTGGCCGGCCAGGCAATACTGTTCGGCGCCCTTGCGGCAATTGGCGCAGGTGCGGCACGAATCCAGGACGCAGCCGACGCCTACCCGATCACCAACCCGATGTTTGGTGACCGCCGTGCCGCTCGCGCTCACGATCTCCGCGATCTCATGCCCCGGGCACAGTGGATAGGTTCGCGGACCCCAATCGCCGCGGACGATATGGATATCGGAATGGCAGATACCGCAGTACTCGATGTCGATCACGACATCGAGTGGCCCCGGATCGCGCCGTTCGGTGACGGTCCTGAGTGGTCGGTTGCCGAGTCGGCGGCGTAGGCGCTGACGTTTCCCATACTGTTCAGGGTTTCGTCGCGCCGGACAGCGCACCGGCGAGTTTGCGCAGCTGCGAGGTGGCTCCGCCGCGGGCGAATTCGGTGCGCTTGGCGGCCACGAAGTACCGATGTACAGGGTACTCCAGAAAGATCCCGATACTGGCGTGGATATGGATCGTGGTGTGGGCGACGCGATGACCGGCTTCCGAGGCCCAGAACTTGGCGGTGGCGATTTCCGCGTCCGCGGGGAGATCCTCGGATTCACGCCACGCGGCCTGCCACAGCGTCAGGCGAACCGCTTCGACGTCGACATACGCGTCGGCCAGGCGCTGACGCACGGCCTGGAACGATCCAATGGGCTTGTCGAATTGCTTTCGTGCCCTAGCGTATTCGCTCGTCAGCTCCAGCGAGCGTTCGACCACGCCGAGCTGGTAGGCGCAAGCGGCCACGGTGGCGCGGCGGTGCGCCCAGGCCGCACTGCGGTCGCCCGGGGTGCCCAGCACGCCCGCGTTGTCGATCTCGATGCCGTCCAGTTCGAGCAGCGCGGCGTCCGTGCCATCGACGACATGTTGGGTACTGACGTGGACGCCCTCGGTCGCGCGGTCGATGATCAGCAGTATCGAGCCGTCCGCGGTGATCGCCTCGACCAGGAACGCGTCCGCGAAAGCGCCGGCGGGAACCGCGCTTTGGGATCCGTTGACCCGCCAGCCGTTCGCGGTTCGCTCGGCCGCGAACGCGTCATCCTCGGTTGCCAGTGCCGGTGCGAGGGTGGCGGCGCCGCTGGCGACCGGTTCGACCCAGCGTCGCACCTGGGCCTCGTCGCCGAAGCGAGCGATGGTGCTGGCCGCGACCGCGATGCTGGTCAGGTAGGGGACCGGGGCAACCGTTCGGCCGATCTCGATGAGCACGCCGCACTGTTCGAGCAGACCGAAACCGCCTCCGACGGGTTCGGGCAGTGCCGCATCGAGCAGGCCGACCTGGGCCGTCGCCTGCCACAGCGCCGAGTCGAAACCGGTGCCGCCGGGGTTGTTCTTATCGGTCCAATCGGTGAACAGGTCGCGGGCCAGACCCGAAAGATCGTGCTGCGCTTCGGAGAAGGTGAAGTCCATGGGTATCGATTTCCTCGGGTAGATCAGCGGGTTACGGGCAGATCCAGTGCGGTCTTGGCGATGATGTCGCGTTGGACCTCGTTCGTACCGCCGCCGAAGGTCAGAATCAGCGACGAACGATGGAAACGTTCGATCCGGCCCTGGAGTAACGCCCGCGGGGAGTTTCTCCGTATGACCGCTGCGGAGCCCAGCACCTCCATGAGCAATCGGTATGCCTCGGTCGCCAATTCGGTGCCGAACACCTTGGTGGCCGAGGCATCTGCGGGCTTGAGATCGCCGGAATCGGCCGCCCAGGCGATACGCCAGTTACGCAGCTTGAGGTACTCGACGTGGGCGTGTACCCGCGCGAGATGGATCTGCACCCACTCGGCGTCGATCACCCGCGTACCGTCCGCGCGCGTGGTGTGCTCCGCCCATTCCCAGACCTGTCGCAATGACTCCTGAAGTGGCGCGGCCGAAGTCAGCGCCACGCGTTCTTGATTGAGCTGATTGGTGATCAACGGCCAGCCGCCGTTCAATTCGCCGAAGACATTGGCCGCGGGCACCCGCACGTTGTCGTAGAAGGTCGCGCTCGTGCCGGGCCCCGCCATGGTGTGGATCTTGCTCCACGAGAACCCCTCCGCCGCGGTCGGCACGATCAGGATGGACACCCCGCGATGCCTGCTCGCCTCCGGGTCGGTGCGTGCGGCCAGCCAGATGTAGTCGGCGTATTCGATCAGGCTGGTCCAGGCCTTCTCGCCATTGATGACGTAATCGTCACCGTCGCCCACCGCCCGCGTCCGCAGCGATGCCAGATCGGTCCCGGCTTCCGGCTCGGAATAGCCGATGGAGAAGTGCAACTCGCCCTTGGCGATTTTCGGCAGGAAGAACGCCTTCTGCTCATCGGTACCGAAACGCATGATCGTCGGGCCGACCGTGTTCACCGTCAGGAACGGTACCGGAACGCCTGCGAAGGCAGCCTCGTCGGTGAAGATCAGCTGATCGATCATCGGCCGGTTCTGGCCGCCGAACTCCTCCGGCCAGCCCAGGACCAGCCACCCGTCGTGGCCCAGCCTCCGGACGACCTCCTTGAACATGCTCGCGTCGCCGTACTCGCCGCCAGGCCCGGCCAGGGCTTCTCGCACCTCGGGAGTCATGAGCTCGGCGAAATACGCACGCAGCTGCTTGCGCAAGCGTTCCTGATCATCGGTGAAACTGATGTGCATAGGTCTTTCGATCTCCTCCGTCGACGTGCCCCGCGGTCCGCCACCATCGAGCGCAGCGGAGATGCCACTACAGTGAAACTAGAACGCGTTTCACTCGAGGTGAAGGGTTCGCGCGCGCAGGAAGGTGTCACGGATTTGGCATCGACATGCCAACGGCAACTGGAAGTGAGCGGCGCGGATCCTGCCGCATCTCGGGTGGCGAAATTGAATTTTCTTGTGCGCGTATATAATTACGCCACGATGCTTCTATGCTTCGACACGTTGACAGTGAATCCCGATCACCAGTTGGTGCGCCCGGAACGGCTGAGTGGCCGTAAGCCACTCGATTCACAGAATCCGGCTCCGCACTGGCATGGGACCGAAGGATCCGGCAATCTGTACTCGGGCAAGACTGATCCCAGGGGTGGGCGATGATCGAACACGACATACTCGAGCCGGTATGGGCGGCGCGTGAACAGGCAGCGGAGAGCGTCAACGATGTAGGCGGGCTCCTAGCCGAGTCGCGCAGACTGCTCGACCGTGCGATAGCCGAGCATCGCGGCGGAGATCGCGGTCGAACAGGCGATATCGTTCGGTTTCGTCCAGATGGCGATTGGGAGCACAATCTTTCGCAGATGCTGCAGCGGGTGCGCAAGGAAGCGGTGCTCGCGGTGTCCAGCCCCCTACGCATGCAACCGCGGTATCTGACTGGTACCCAGCTGATCTCGGACCACCTGGCGAAGGGCAAACAGTTCAGGCTGCTGTACTCGCCCCACTTCGCCGAAACACGACGTGACGACAAGTTGCTCGGGCCGCAGGTCGCGCTACAAGCGCAGATCAAGGTGACCAACGCTGACTTTCACAATATGGTCATCATCGATAGACGGGCCGGGGCAATCTGGGGCGGCGCGGGTGGACAGCGACCGTACGGGTTCATGATCGCCGACCCTGGCCTGCTTCGAGTCATTCACCAACTCGCCACCAGCACCTGGGACTCGGCGCCTGCGTTCTCGACTTATTTGAGCCTCTGCCGCAGGGAATTCGACGAAACGACCTTGACGGTGCTGCGAGCACTCGACCTCGGCCTCAAGGACGAAGCCGCAGCCCGCAGATTAGGCGTATCCCTGCGTACCTATCGGCGATACGTCGCCGACATCATGACCAGGCTCGGTGTCACAACGAGATTCCAAATCGGAGCCCGTGCAACCGAACTGGGCCTGATATCGCCCCACCGCGGACTATCGCCCGATCCGCTTCTAGCCGTGCGAGCTAGCGGCGAAGTGTGAGCTTCCTTGGTGTCGAGCCGTTGTTGAGATCCGATTTATGACGGATTGAATGGATTCAACCGGAGAGCGACCACGGATCACGGTGGGTAGTGTGCTCGCTCCCCGCAATACCTTGCCGTCGATTCCCGAAAGTGCACTCCGGGCAGCACATTCGACGAACACCTCCACTCCGGTGCCGTGCAGGTGTCGCAGTGCGGCGCCGAATCGCACCGGGAGTACGAGATGGCTGGCTAGAAGGTCGGCCACCTCGTCATCGTCGTTATAGAGCCGTCCGAGAATCGGTGAGAACACCGCGCGCCGCAGCGTGCATCGAGAAAGGTTGGTGTTGGTCTCCAGTCGCTGACGGAAGTCTTCGGCGACGGATGCGAGCAGGGGCTGTGGAACGGGTATGGAGAGGGGATTCGGCTACCGGACAGACCGGCCTCGCGGACAATCGTCTCCACTCGGGACAGTGCCTCCAGCGGACCTGACAGGGCAGTCTGGTGTGAACCACTCTCGACCGCGACGACGAGGCTGTCGCACTCCATGAGGTCGACCAGAGCTCTCGCCCGCAACGACGTTCTCCGGAGTGTGGGGTGATCCCGCTCATCGCGGCACCCGCGGCAGGCCGAGTCCGTTCGCAGCGATCAATTCGCGCTGGATCTCGTTGACACCACCGCCGAAGGTCAAAACCAGATTGCGCTTCGCCTGAATATCGAGCCAGGCTGCCAATTCCGCGGTGGCGGGCTCGGCGAGGTCGCCGTGGCGGCCCACGACCTGTTCCAGTCGTTCGTACAGCCGCTGAATCCGCTCCGATCCGAATACCTTTGTGGCCGAGGCGTCGGCGATGTCGACCTGGGCGCTGGATTCGGCGGCCGCGACCTGCCAGTTGAGCAGTTCGTTGATGCCCTCGGTCGCACGAGTCTCGATCAATGCGGATCGCACGTCCGTGGCATCGAGCAGGTCGTGTGCGGCGGCCCAGGTGTATACGTGGTCGTACAGTCCGCCGATCCGACCGGAGGGGCCGAGCATCACGCGTTCGTGGTTGAGCTGGGCGGTGATCAGTCGCCAACCTTGATTCTCCACTCCGACCAGCATATTCGCCGGAACGCGGACATCTGAGTAGTAGGTGGCATCGACATGGTGTGCACCGTCGCAGGTGATGATCGGCGTCCAACTGAATCCCGGATCGCGGGTGTCGACGATGAGGATCGAAATGCCCTTGTGCTTGGGTGCATCTGGATCGGTGCGCACAGCGAGCCAGATGTAGTCGGCGGCGTGCCCGCCAGTGGTGAAGGTCTTCTGGCCATTCACGACGAAGTAGTCGCCTTCGCGGACCGCGATGGTGCGCAGGGATGCGAGATCGGTGCCGTTGTCTGGTTCGGAGTAGCCGATGGCGAAATGGAGTTCCCCGCAAAGGATCTTGGGTAGGAAGAACGACTTCTGCTCGTCTGTCCCGAAGGTTTGCAGGGTCGGTCCGACTGTCTGCAACGTGACCGAGGGCAATTGCACGTCGGCGCGTGCGGCCTCGTTGACGAAGATGTGCTGTTCGATCGGTCCGAAACCATGCCCGCCGAATTCCTTCGGCCAGCCGACGCCGAGCCAGCCGTCGTGACCCATCCGGCGGACGATTTCACGGTAGACGGTGCCGTGTCGATCGATGGTGGTCGTTGCCCGTTCGTCAGCGGTCATCAGTTGGGCAAAGTACGTTCGCAACTCCTCCTGCAACGCTTGCTGAGAAGCGTTGAGCGCGAAGAACATTCCTTCACTCGTTGAGGACTCCGCGGGGATCCGACTCGGGGGCGGATCGATACCGAGGTGTTGGAGGGCATGCTCGGATCCGCCGAGAAATCGCACCGCATCTTTGAGTGTGGAGTAGTGCAGGTGGAGCGGATAGGTGATGTCGGCGCCGATACCACCGTGGAGGTGGTGGCAGATTCGTACGGCCGTCAGCGCTTCTGCTGTTAGCCAGTATCCTGCGAGGGCGAGATGCTGTTCCGAATCCAAGCCGGCAGACAACTGCCAATTCCCCGACAGAGCGGCCAAATGTGTTGTCCGGGAAGCGATATAGACGTCCGCGATCTGCTGTGAAACCGCTTGAAAGGTCGCCAACGGCTTACCGAATTGCTGTCGATGCCTGACGTGTTCGGTGGTCAAACGGAGCGCTCCGGCCAGTGCTCCGTCGCCGATCGTGACCGCCCCGGCCAGCGCGTAGGTGCGGAGAGCTGCCACGGCCGCGCCGCTGAAATCATTGCCCAGCACCGCCGAATCATCGACTCGTACGCCGGAAAGGCGCATTGTGTACTCCGGCAGCCCGGTTGCGGTATGTGTGAGGACCAACTCCACCCCGTCGGCGGCCGGGTCGACCAGGAACACCGCCAATCCTTCGGATGTGTCGGCGGGCACCAGCACCCGGACTGACTGTGCTGCGAAAGGTACCGCGACTTTGTGGCCGTGTAGCTTCCAGGAGTGTTCGGTGCGGACGGCCGTCGTTCGTGGTGTGAGCGTGAGCGGTTCTCCGAGTTCGCTGGGAGCACCGGTCACCAGGCTGTCGCCTGCGGCGAGGGACGGCAGCAGTTCTGCCTGCTGTTCGACGGTGCCATGACCGGTGATCGGCAGTATGCCCAGCGCGAGTGCGGCGAGGGCGGGGACTCGCGCGCCACGAGAGGCGATTTCGTACAGCACGGCTGAAATCTCGCCAACCCCGAGGCCGTCACCGCCGAGTTCTTCCGGTAGCGCGATCGCCAGCAATCCGACCTTGGCCAGGGCGGCCCAAGCCCGTGAGTCGTATCCGAGTGACGGATCCAGATCGTCCTGGCCGGGATCGCATTCCTTCCGTAGTACATCCGCGGCCAGCTCGATAACTTCTCGCTGAACCTCATTAGGACTGAAATCCACGCTTGACTCCTCGTTCGACACTTCAACTGAACCCGGTCTCAGCATTTACGCGAGAAGGACAGCCGGCGGGTCGTCCTGGCAGCAACATGTCGTCGAAGTTCGGAATCTGTCGCTCGATGTGACCACCCGATGTCATCGGACGACGATTCGCGGCAGGTCACCGATATTCGGTGCCACCGCGATGGCGTTCGAATGAGGTGCGCTGCGTAGGCAACAGGGCACTCCGGGAAGACCCCACGGTTACCCCGCGCTTTCGCTGTCGATGGTGCGGAACCCCAGCACTATCACGATGGTCATTGGTGGCACCCGTCACGATCTCGGTGGTGGGTTCATGACCCTTGTGGCGGGCGGTGTGTAGGCGTTCGCCGGGTGGGATTCTGGCGACCAGATCGGCCCAGTCGTCGGCCATGCGGTGCCATGCGGTGTGTATGCGTTCGTCGGAGATGTCGGCGCCGGAGTGCAACAGGTGGTCGGCATGTGCGTGGCAGGCGGCCATACGGTCGACGACACCCCAGCGCCATTGGTGGCAATCGGTGCGCGCAGCACGACCGGCCAGGTTGTCTGTGTGGCCAGCTATCGATTGCTGCAATCAGTTCGCTTCTACGGCAATCGATCTCGGCGGCTCTGGCGGGTTATTCGCGGCGATCGTGGTGGAGTGCGCTTGGCGTGTGCTCAGGCCGGAACAACGTCCGCGCCTTCGTATATCGACAGGCGGATGGCGGCCAGTACGAGCGAGCGCTGTGGTAGGCGCAGTCGTCCTGGTGTGGGTTCGCAGGCCCAATGCCAGCCGAAAAGATCGTCGGAGCGGGGCAGCATGACACGGGTTCCAGGCTGTGGAACAGTGATGCCCTGAAACTCCAATTGGCGCTGAATTGGGTGGGGCACAGTGTGATACGGAAT
>NZ_BDBR01000053.1 GCF_001613085.1 Nocardia salmonicida NBRC 13393 | reverse complement strand
CGGGTGCTCGGCGGGGAAGGGCTGTGCTTCGTGCGAAGGCGAAGCGGCGGCCACGGTCTCGTGCCACCACAGATCGCGCCCATCGGTCCACGGCACCTCCGTGCCGACCCGGCGCACCACGAGCACGTGCTCCACCGACGACGGCACGTCGCCCTTGGCCGCCAGCGCCTCGTCGACGGCTTCCTTGAGCGGTGCGGGCTTACCACGCCGCCACTGGCCGTCGGTGGTGATGATCAACCGGGCTTCGGCATCGTCGACCCGCTGACGCAGCGCGCTCGGCGAGAATCCCGCGAACACCACCGAGTGGGTGAGCCCCAGCCGCGCGCACGCCAGCATCGCCACGATCGCCTCGGGCACCATCGGCATGTAGACGGCAACGCGATCGCCTGCCTCCAGCCCGAGCTCGGTCAGGTAGTTCGCCGCTCGCGAGACTTCCTCCAGCAGTTCGCGGTAGGTGATGTCGCGCGAGTCGCCCGGTTCGCCTTCCCAGTGGATGGCGACCTGGTCGCCGTGTCCGTCGACGACGTGGCGGTCGACGCAGTTGTAGGAGACGTTGAGTTCGCCGTCGCCGAACCAGCGCGCGACCGGCGCGTCGGTCCAGTCGAGCACCTCGGTGAAGGGCTTGTGCCAGTGCAGGCGGTTGGCCTGTGCGGCCCAGAAGCCGTCGCGGTCGGTCTCGCCTCGCTGGTAGAGCGCGGCGTCCGCGTTGGCGGCGGCGGCGAATTCCGCACTCGGCGGAAACGAATCCTGATGTCCTGCAGCGGTTTCGGTCACGTCGTTTCAGCCTCACATGCCTGGTGCGGTCGGGTCGGTCGCCGGGGTGCGGCCCGGCTGTCTCGACACTAGTCAACAGACCCCATCGAGGTGGACCGTTGTCCCGGCGACGTTTCGCGGCGGTCAATAGGGCTAGTTCATCCGATAACTTCGCGGACAGACCGCCGGTCGCGGGCTATCGTTTTTCTCAACGGTTCAGCTGATGGTTTCCGATTATTGTTCATATTTTTCTGCCGAAGGCGAGGGGCTCGGCAATTCTTCCCGCGTTTCCAGCGAGTAACCGTACTGATACATGTGAAGTGAAAATGGCTCGGATCGCTGAAAAATCCAGCCGGAGCCGCTAACCTCCGACCGTTAGCCACGGAATCGAACCGGGAGAGAGCGTTGAGATTCATCAGAGCGACCGCGCTGGTCGCGGCGGGACTGGCGGCCACAAGCCTCGGTCTCACCGCGTGCTCGTCCGACGACAGTGTTGATTCGAGCATTGTCACAACCAATGCGGGCGAGCCGCAAAATCCGTTGGTGCCGAGCAATACCAACGAGAACATGGGTGGCCGCGTTGTCGACCGTTTGTTCGCCGGGCTGAAGTACTACGACGCCAACGGTGAGGCCCGCAACGAGGTGGCCGAGAAGATCGAGACGGCTGATCGGAAGTCGTACAAGATCACCATCAAGCCGAATTGGAAGTTCACCGACGGCACCACGGTGACCGCGAAATCGTTCGTCGACGCGTGGAACTACGGCGCACTCGCCGACAACGCGCAGCTGCAAAGCTACGTGTACAGCCCGATCTCCGGGTTCGACGAGGTGAGCGCCGAGAATCCCACCGTCAAGACGATGTCGGGCTTGAAGGTCGTCGACGACCGCACCTTCACCGTCGATTTGAAGTCGCCCTCGATCGACTTCGAGAGCGCGCTCGGCTACGCGCCGTTCTATCCGCTGCCCGATTCCGCGTTCCAGGATATGAAGGCGTTCGGTGAGAAGCCGATCGGCAACGGCCCCTACGCATTCGGTTCGTGGGAACACAACGTCAAGATCGATCTCACGCCCAATCCGGACTATCCCGGTGGTCGGCCCGCCAAGAACAAGGGCCTCCGATTCGTGATGTACCAGTCCTACGACACCGCGTACGCGGATCTGCAGGCCGGAAATCTCGACACGCTCGACACCATTCCCGATAGCGCGATCACCACGTACCAGAGCGACCTCGGCGACCGTGCGATCACCAAGCCGACCGCGCAGAACCAGCACATCGGCATCCAGACCACCGTGCCGCATTTCGGTGGCGAGGAAGGCATTCTGCGTCGTAAGGCCATCTCGATGGCGATTAACCGCCCGCAGATCATCGACAAGATCTTCAATGGCACGCGCACGCCGTCGCGCGACTTCACCGCCGCGACCCTGCCCGGCTACAACGCGAACCTGCCCGGTTCGGAAGTGTTCGATTACAACCCCGACCAGGCCAAGAAGCTGTGGGCGCAGGCCGACGCGATCTCGCCGTGGTCCGGTCAGTACCAGATCACCTACAACAGCGACGGCGGCCACCAGGCCTGGATCGAAGCTGTCGCCAACAGCGTGAAGAACACCCTCGGCATCGACGCGGTCGCCAACCCGATGCCGACGTTCAAGAACATCCGCGACGCGGTGAACGCCAAGACGATCGGTACCGCGTTCCGCTACGGCTGGCAGGGCGACTACCCGACGATGATGCAGTTCCTCAGTTCGCAGTACTACAGCTTCTCCGAGACCAACAACGTCAACTACAACAATCCCGAGGTCGACCGGCTGTTCGACGCCGCCCTCGCCGCCCCGACACAGGCGGATTCCTACAAGCTGATCGCGCAGGCGCAGGCGATCATGATCAAGGAGATGGCAGACATCCCCGTGTTCGACTACGTCGCCAACGCGGGCCGCTCGGACCAGGTCACCAAGGCCGAGCTCGCCTGGAACGGCCTGTTCGACTTCGAGAACATCGAGAAATAGAACTCGACAGCTGGGCCGGGTCACTGCGAAGTGGCTCGGCCCCAGTTCGTTTTCGGAGGAAGCGATGGTTTGGTACGTAGTTCGGCGTCTGCTCCAGATGATCCCGGTATTCCTGGGCGCGACGCTGCTCATCTATGCGATGGTCTTTCTGATCCCGGGTGACCCGATCAAGGCGTTGGCCGGTGAGAAACAGCTGACACCGGCGGCAGAGGCGGTACTGCGCGCCCGATATCATCTCGATCAGCCATTTATCGTGCAATATCTGCATTACTTGAAAGGGATTATCACTTTAGATTTCGGCACCTCGTTCTCGGGCAGGCCGGTGCGCGAAGAACTTGAACGAGCCTTCCCGATCACCATCAGACTGGCGTTTCTCGCCGTATTCATCGAAGGTTTGTTCGGCATCGTTTTCGGCATGATCGCCGGGCTGCGCAAGGGCAAACTCTTCGATTCGACCATGCTCATCGCGAGCCTGGTGATCATCGCGCTGCCGGTATTCGTCGTCGGTTATCTCGCGCAATTCTTTCTCGGCGTGAAATGGGGGATAGCGCCGGTTACGGTCACGGGTAAAGCGAGCCTGAGCGAGTTGATCGTACCCGCGTTCGTGCTCGGGTCACTGTCATTCGCCTATGTGCTGCGATTGACCCGGAACTCGGTGGCGGAGAACAAAACCGCCGATTTCGTTCGCACGGCGACGGCGAAGGGACTCGGACGCCGCCGCGTGGTGTCGGTGCACATTCTGCGGAATTCGATGATCCCTGTTGTCACCTTTCTCGGCGCGGATTTCGGTGCGCTGATGGCGGGCGCGATCGTCACCGAGGGCATCTTCAACATCCCCGGCGTCGGCGGCACCATGTACCAGGCGATCATCCGTGGCGAGCCGCCGACCGTGGTGTCGTTCGTGACGGTGCTGGTGGTGGTGTTCCTGATCGTCAACCTCGTGATCGACCTGCTCTACGCCGTCCTGGACCCGAGGATCCGCTATGCATGACAACCAACAGCATTTCGTGGCCCCCGCCGATGAGGTGGAGGTGCTCGCCACCGACCGTGTCCTGGACAAGGGCACCCCGACCAGCATCTGGGGCGACGCGTGGCGGCGACTGCGCCGCAACCCGGTGTTCGCGGTCTCGGTGGTGTTGATCGTGTTCGTCATGCTCGTGGTGGTGTGGCCCGCGCTGTTCACCGATCAGGACCCGCGGTTGTGCCTCGGCGAGTTCGGCATGGACGGCCCGCGCGAGGGTCATCCGTTCGGATTCGACAAGCAGGGCTGTGATGTCTACGCGCGCACCATCTACGGCGCGCGTGCGTCGGTGAGCGTCGGCATGGCGTCGGCGATGCTGTTTCTGCTGGTAGGCGGCATCCTCGGTGCGGTTTCCGGCTTCTACGGTGGGCTGCTCGACACGATCGTCTCGCGCATCGCCGAGATCTTCTACGCCATTCCGATGGTGCTGGCCGCGATCGTGCTGCTGCAACTGCTGCGGCCCGCGGGGATCATGACGGTCGTCGCGATCCTGGTGGCGTTCACTTGGCCGCAGGCAGCGCGCATCACGCGTGGCGCGGTGATCGAGGCCAAGAACAGCGAATATGTCACCGCCGCCAAGGCGCTGGGTGTCTCGCGGCTCGGCCAACTGATGAAGCACGTGCTGCCGAACTCGGCGAGTCCGCTGATCGTGGTCGCCACGATCTGGCTCGGCGTCTTCATCGTCACCGAGGCGACGCTGTCCTACCTCGGCGTCGGCCTGCCGCCGAGCATCGTGTCGTGGGGCGCCGATATCGACCGCGCCAAGACCGAGATCCGTACCTCGCCGATCCTGTTCTATCCGGCGACCGCGCTGGCCATCACGGTGCTGAGCTTCATCATGCTCGGCGACGCGGTGCGCGACGCGCTCGATCCGAAGGAGCGCACCCGATGAAGCCCCTGCTCGAAATCCGCGACCTGGACGTCGGGTTCACCTCCGACGGCAACCAGATTCCCGCCGTGCGCGGGGTGAACCTCACCGTGTATCCCGGCCAGACCGTCGCGATCGTCGGTGAATCCGGCTCTGGTAAGTCGACGACCGCGCACGCGATCATCGACCTGCTGCCCGGCACCGGCAAGGTGACCGGCGGTTCCATCCTGTTCGACGGCAAGGACCTGACCGCGGCGTCGGAGAAGGAGATCGTCGCGATTCGCGGCAACGGCATCGGCCTGGTTCCGCAGGATCCGATGTCGAACCTGAATCCGGTGTGGAAGATCGGCTTCCAGATCAGGGAAACCCTGGTGGCCAACGGCATCGCCACCGGCGACGCCGCCCGCAAACGCTCGGTGGAACTGCTGGCCGAGGCGGGGATGTCCGATGCCGAACGCAGGGTGAACCAGTACCCGCACGAGTTCTCCGGCGGTATGCGTCAGCGCGCGCTCATCGCGATCGGCCTGTCGTGCAGGCCGAAACTGCTGATCGCCGACGAGCCGACCTCGGCACTCGACGTCACGGTGCAGCGCCAGATCCTCGGCCATCTCGAACAGCTCACCACCGAGCTCGGCACCGCGGTGCTACTGATCACCCACGACCTCGGCCTCGCCGCGGAACGAGCCGAGCACCTGGTGGTGATGTATCGCGGCAAGGTGGTGGAATCCGGTCCCGCGCTGCAGATTCTGCGCGATCCGCAGCATGCCTACACCAAGAAGCTGGTGAACTCCGCGCCGTCGTTGGCGGCATCGCGAATGTCGTCGTCGCGGCAGCGGGCCGAAGTGCGTACTCGAGCCGTCGAGGTCGCGGAGAAGGTCTCCGACGATCTTTCCGACTCCGTGCTCGAGGTGCGAAACCTGTCCAAGGCGTTCAAGATTCGCGGCAAGCGTCCGTGGCAGTCGGCCGACTTCGTCGCCGTCGACGACGTGAGTTTCACGGTCGGCCGAGGTACCACCACCGCGATCGTCGGTGAGTCGGGCTCGGGCAAATCGACCATCGCGCAGATGGTGCTCGGCCTTCTCGAACCGACTTCGGGCACCGTGGCTTTCGACGGCAAGGACGTCGCGAAGCTGGACAGCAAGGGCGCGTTCGCTTTCCGGCGTCGGGTGCAGCCGATCTTCCAGAATCCCTACGGCTCGCTCGATCCGATGTACTCGATCTTCCGCACGATCGAGGAACCGCTGCGGGTGCACAAGATCGGTACCGCTGCCGAGCGCGAAGCGGTGGTGCGCGATCTGCTCGACAAGGTGTCGCTGCCGACGACGGTGCTGCGGCGGTATCCCAACGAGTTGTCGGGTGGGCAACGTCAGCGGGTGGCGATCGCCCGCGCGCTCGCCCTCTCACCGGAGATGGTGGTCTGCGACGAGGCTGTCTCGGCCCTGGACGTGCTGGTCCAGGCGCAGATCCTCACCTTGCTCAACGACCTCCAAGCGGAGCTGGGGCTGACGTACCTGTTCATCACCCATGACCTGGCCGTCGTCCGGCAGATCGCGGACAACGTACTGGTTATGCGTGAAGGGAAAGTGGTCGAGGCGGCAACGACCGACGAGGTGTTCGCGTCGCCGCGTGAGGAGTACACGCGGGCGTTGCTCGAGGCGATTCCGGGGCGGGAGTTGCTCACGGGATAGAGAGGTGTTCGGCCCTGAGGGCCAGGAGTGCGGTGGGCGGGGTGTGGAGAAAGTCGGGACTGGCTGGTGGGTAGTTGGGCTCTCGAAACTCTTCGAGCGTTCACCCGCAGCGGCGTACCGTGGTTCGTCCGAGGTGGTGCGGTGTGGATCGCAGGGGTTGGAGACGCCGGTGGATCGGATCGATGCTGAACGACTGGCCGAGCGGGAAGCGCGGCGGCGTAGGGCGGTGACCCCGGCGGCCAAGCGGCTCGCCGAGGTGCCGTGGCCCGATCGCAGCTGGCCGACGGTGCGCGGGATATACGTGACCGTGGGGGCCGCACTGTACGAGCGGTAACCTCCATGCTGTGACTGATCCGCTGCAGCCCCTGGTCGACCTGCCCGGCGTGCGCGAGGCCGCCGACAAGGCGCGCGACGCGCTCGCGGCCGTGCACCGGCACAAGTCGAACCGTCGCGGCTGGGCGACCACCGCCGCCGAAGCCGCCGTCCGGGCCGCCCGTTCCTCGGCGGCCATCGAAGGCGCGAGCACCGACCTGCCCGCCGACGGCAAGGTCAGCGACCCGGTGCTGGCCGGCGCGTTGCGGGTGGGTCAGGCGCTCGACGGTGACGCGCTCACCAACCTCGTCGGGACCTGGCAGCGTGCGCCGCTGCAAGCGCTGGCTCGGCTGCACCTCCTCGCCGCCGCCGATCTGGTGACCGACGAGCAGGAGCTCGGCCGCCCGCGTTCGGCTCCCGGCGTCGCCGAACGGCTAGACGTGCTCGCGCAAACCGTCCAGTCGAGTAAGGCGCCCGCCCCGGTGGTCGCGGCGATCGTGCACGGCGAGCTGCTGTCGCTGCGTCCGTTCGGCACCGGCGACGGGGTGGTCGCGCGCGCTGCTTCGCGCCTGGTCGCGGTGGCCAGCGGATTGGATCCGCGCAGCCTCGGCGTGCCCGAGGTGTTCTGGTTGCGTCGCCGTCAGGCCTACCTCGACGCGGCCGCTGGATTCGGCTTGGGTACCGCGGAGGGCGTCGGCGGCTGGGTGCTGTTCTGCGCGGGCGCACTGGAAGACGGTGCCCGCGAAGCGAACTCGATCGCCGACGCGGCGGCAGGCTGAGCCGGCCGCACACATCGAAACGGGCGGCGTTGTCGATTGCTCGACCTCACCGCCCGCTAGCACGGAACACCCGGTTACCAAGCGTGCAGGGTGGGCTGTGTTCGGTGGCCTCGGCGATCATCCCAACCTCGCCGGTTCATCCCCGCAACCTGTGCGAGGCGTTCGCCGACGTCGGCTCGAATTTCGCAGGCCCACAACTCTTTCGGCCTTGTCGCGGCGCGCTCCGCGTGGGTGCCTGGTGTCCGTGCTGGGAAGGGTGGGATGGGAGGCGAAACCTTCTCTTCCGGCTCCGTCTTGGCCTTCCGTCCTTCCGTGCCTCCATTCTTACACTGTGACGGCACTCACATCAAGGGTTTCGGAGGCATTGCCGAATCCCGGCGAACTCGGCGTGTCGCTCGGAGATTCGTGCTGACGGGAGCTGGTCAGCGCCGTTTGCGGAGCAGTCGGTAGCTGATCGCGCCGGCGATGATCGCGCTCAGTCCGACGGCGGCCGTCGCGGCGACGGTGGTGGTCGACGGCGCCTGGAATCGCGACCACAGCGATACCGGATTGGAGAACGCGAGCACGGGCCAGCCGCGGTTCGCCGCCTCCTTGCGCAGCGCGCGATCGGGGTTGACCGCGGTCGGATGCCCGACGGCGCTGAGCATCGGCACATCGGTCACGGAGTCGGAGTAGGCGTAGCACCGCGACAGGTCGTAGCCCTGCTCGGCGGCGAGCTTCTCGATCGCGGCGACCTTGCCCTCGCCGTAGCAGTAGAACTCGATGTCGCCGGTGTACTTGCCGTCCTCGACCACCATCCGGGTCGCCTCGGTGTGCGAGGCGCCGAGCACGTCGGCTATCGGCCCGACGATCTCCTCGCCGGAGGCGGAGACGATCACCACATCGTGCCCGCGGATCTTGTGATCGGCGATCAGATCGGCGGCTTCGGCGTAGATCAGCGGGTCGACCAGATCGTGAAGTGTCTCGGCGACAATGCTTTTCACCTGCTCCACATCCCAGCCCGCGCACATGTTCGCGAGGTTTGCCCGCATCCGTTCCATCTGGTCGTGATCGGCACCGGAAAGGAGGAACAAAAAGTGTGCGTAGCTGCTCTCCAGCACGGCTCTGCGGTTGAGCAGACCCTGTGCGTAGAAGGGTTTGCTGAACACGAAAGCGCTCGACTTCGCGATCACCGTTTTGTCGAGATCGAAGAACGCGGCCACCCGCCCGCCCGGCACCGGGCCCGAGCCCGTTTTGCCGAGTCTTGCGTCCGTAGGCGAGGTCTGGTCGCGTTCTGGCGTCACGTCAACAGAATAGGCACGACCTGCGCCCACCGCAGATTCGACTGTCCGCACCGTGGAAAAGGGTTTGCCCTGAGGACGCCCGGCGGCGCGAATCGCCGAAGAATGTCGGCGAATGCTACTTGCGCCCGCAGCAGGGGGTGGGTGTAGTATTGCTGGCACCTGGACTTAGTCCAGGCGCGTTCAGCCCGACCCCCCGGGGCTGAACCCGACGGCCCCAGCCTCCTCCCCCCCGGCTGGGGCCGTCCTCTATTTCGGGGACGATCGTAAAGTTCTCCACACCCCCGAGTTATCCACAATCGCCCTTTTCGGGGTGTTGATAACCTCCTCGCTCGGCAACGCTGAGTCGCATGAACCCAGCCCCGATACGCAGTGGCTCCCCACCTATCGCGCCCGCTCTCGTGCTCGTACGTGACGACCGGTTGCGTGCGGAGGTACGCCGAGTCGCGGCGGCCGCCGAGCGTGTCACCGACGAACGGGTGATGCCGGTCGGCAGGCACGCGTGGGCAGGGGCCGGGATGGTGATCCTCGATACCGCCGCCGCTGTTTCGGCCACGGTCGCCGGCTGTCCTCGCCGGTCGGGCGTGGTCCTGGTCACCGAGGGGGAGCCTGCCGTGCCCGACTGGCAGGCGGCGACCGCGGTAGGCGCCGAGCGGGTTGTCGCGTTGCCCTCGGGCGCGGTCGCACTGGTCGAACAGTTCGCCGAACACGCTGAATCCCGCACGGGTGAAGGGATAGTCGTCGCGGTGGTGGGCGCGGGTGGCGGCGCCGGGGCATCCACGCTCGCCGCGGCCACCGCGCTGCGCGGGGCCGCGCGCCGGGTCCGTCGCGACACAGTGTTGATCGATGGCGCCCCGCTCGACGGCGGGCTAGATCTGGTGTTGGGGATGGAGAACGTGCCGGGGCTGCGATGGCCCGACCTGATCATCGAGGACGGCCGGGTATCGGCCGCGGCACTGCACAATGCGTTGCCCGCCGCGTCTGCGGGCCTGGCGGTGCTGTCCTGCGGGCGAGCGCGCCCAGCTGCCGCAGGCCAGGGCCGGTCACCGACTGTCTCGGCTGCCGAGGCCGAGCCCCCGCGGATCGGCTGCACATCGACCGAGCTGTCTCCGGCGGCGGTGCGCGCGGTCATCGAATCCGGCAGGGATGCGGGCGATCTCGTCGTTTGCGATGTCTCGTCCGAGCGTGGCCCCGCGGCCGACGCGATGCTCGACGCCGCCGACCTGGTCGTCCTCATCGTCCCGGCGCGGCTGCGCTCCATCGCCGCGGCGGAAGTCGTCTCGGCATATCTGGGCGAACGAAACCCCAACCGAGGCTTGGTTGTTCGTGGTCCGGCGCCGGGCGGCCTGCGCGGCGCGGAAGTGGCGGAGTTACTCGGGTTGCCGCTCCTGGCCGCGGTTCGCGGACAAGCAGGACTGGCGTCGCGCCTCGAACGCGGAGGACTGAGTGTGCGCCGTCGTGGCCCGCTGCGCGACGCCGCCGACGCCGTCCTGGCGATGGTAGGGGCTGAGGCCTCGTGACTACTTCTGCCCTCGCCGGACATTCGAGCCACTCGGGTAGGGCCGTTCGCAGGGACGGAGCAGGCGCGCTATGACCACATTCGTCACCGTCGATCTCCTCGAGCGCGTCCGTGAGCGCCTTGCCGAACACCCGGGCGTCCCTGACCCCGCACAACTTGCGGCCGCGATCCGTACCGAAGCGGGCGGTGTACTCGCCGACACCGACCTGCTCCGGGCGCTACGGCTGCTGCAAACCGAGATGACCGGGGCGGGGCTGCTCGAACCGTTGCTGCACGATCCGCAGGTTGCCGATGTGCTTGTCACAGCACCGGATTCGGTCTGGGTCGACCGTGGTCGCGGGCTGGAGCTGACCGATGTCCGCTTCGCCGACGAAGCCGCTGTTCGCCGCCTCGCCCAGCGCTTGGCTCTGGCAGCGGGCCGCCGACTCGACGACGCCCAACCCTGGGTCGACGGCAAACTCGCCGGAACCGAAGCGGCCCTTGGTGATGCGTTCGGCGTCCGACTGCACGCGGTGCTGGCACCGGTCGCCCATGACGGCACCTGCCTTTCCCTACGCATCCTCCGCCCGGCCACGCAGGGCCTCGACGCGCTGGCCGCCGCCGGTTCGATACCCCCGGACGCCCGCCGACTACTCGGCGACATCGTTCGCGCCCGCCTCGCATTCCTCGTCGTGGGTGGCACCGGCGCCGGGAAGACCACCTTGCTCTCGGCGCTGCTCGCCGCCGTCGATCCCGCCGAACGAATCGTGTGCGTCGAAGACGCCGCCGAACTCGCTCCGGTCCATCCTCATGTCGTACGCCTGGTCGCCCGGACCGCCAATGTCGAAGGGGTGGGCGCTGTTACGGTCCGCGATCTGGTTCGCCAGGCATTGCGAATGCGTCCGGACCGCATAGTCGTCGGCGAGGTACGCGGCGCCGAAGTCGTCGACCTACTGACCGCACTCAACACCGGTCACGACGGCGGCGCGGGGACGGTCCACGCCAACTCGCCCCAGGAGGTCCCCGCTCGTCTGGAAGCACTGGCAGCCCTG
Organism: Nocardia salmonicida NBRC 13393; assembly: GCF_001613085.1. Lineage (GTDB taxonomy): Bacteria > Actinomycetota > Actinomycetes > Mycobacteriales > Mycobacteriaceae > Nocardia > Nocardia salmonicida. Next base: position 51,967 of record NZ_BDBR01000053.1, on the reverse strand, counting down.
GGCGGTATGGACCGCGCTGCCCTGCACAGCCAACTGGCGGCGGCGGTTCAGGTGGTCCTGCATGTCCACCGGCGATCAGACGGCACCCGCGCGCTTCGCGAAATCGGCGTCCTGCAACGCGATTCCGAGGGTGTCCACATCACCCCGGCCTGGCGATCGGACACCCACCCGACTCCCGCCGCCGGCGAACTCCAGCGACTACTCGAGGTGCGACTCGGATGAGAAGTCGGCAGCAGGGGGTCGGTGACCGAGCGGCAGGTTTCGTTCTGAAGGGGGTGAGTTCGTGGGTAGCGCGTTGCTCTGTTGTGCGGTGGCGATGCTGGTACTTCCTGTGGCGGGCGGGCAATGGCGGTTCACGCGGTTGTTCGGCGCGGGCGGGCGCAGTGCACCGAGGCGGGTACCTGTGGAGTGGTGTGCAGGAATCGGACTCGGGTGTACGGCATTCACGTTCGGCCCCGGTGTCGGGCTCGCGGCTCTCATGTTGGGAGCCACTGTGGCCGTGCGGAAGCGCCGCGGTCGAGGTGACCGCGAGCGACGCCGTGAATGTGGATATCTACTGGCCGGCCTCGAAGCCGTGGTCGGCGAGCTCCGCGTCGGTGCGCACCCGAGCTCGGCGGCCGAATCCGCCGCAGGCGAATCGCGCGGCGAAGCCGCGCGCGTACTGGCGATCAGCGCGGGCCGCAGCCGTCTCGGCGGGTCCGGCGCCGACGGCTGGATCCAACCGGATTCGATTGTCGCCGAGGAGCTGTCGAGGATCGCCGCCGCCTGGCGAGTGGCCGAAGAACACGGCCTTGCCCTGGCGGAACTGCTCTCGGCCGCCAGATCGGATCTACTCGGTCGCATCCGCTTTCGAGACCGCACCGAAGCCGCACTGGCCGGCGCCCGAGCATCGGCCACAGTCCTCGCGGGCCTCCCGCTGGTCGGCATCGGCCTGGGTCAGCTGATGGGCGCCGCTCCGCTCACAATCCTGTTCACATCTCCGGCCGGCGAACTACTTCTTCCACTGGGCGCCGCTCTCGCCTGCTGTGGACTCCTGTGGACAGATGTCATCACACGTAAGAGCACAGCCTGACTCCCCGCGCCATCGCTACTGAACGGTCGGCAGAAGCGGCCGCCGACTCGAATGCCTGTGGACAGATGTGCATCCCACCAGACCGCATGCTGACCCGCGTGGTGTTCGGGAGGTCGGCTCGGATCAGGTGTGGACAGGTGTGGATCAAACTTCGAGGAGGGATTGTTTGTGCAGGGGATGGCTGGAGTTGCCTCGCCGGAGGCGTTGCTGATCGCGGCGCTGGCGATCGTGGTGTTACCAGGGCGCGTTGCCGTCAGTCGACGGGTGCGTGCGCTCGGACCGGCATCAGTCGGCGTGCCCGGGGCACAGGGCAACGCCGCGAAGGTCGACCCGCTCGGGTCCGCCTCCGCATTCGATCTGCTGGCCGCGTGTCTACGCGCGGGACTGCCGATGGCCGCGGCCGCGCGAGCGAGCGCTCCGACCGCACCGCCGATTCTTCGGGCCGCATTGCGCAGGGCCGCGGACCTTCTCGCACTGGGCGCCGACCCGGCGACGGCATGGGAGCGGGCAGCCACCGACGCCGCCGGGTCCGTCGGCGCCGATGACGTGGAGTCGCTGGCCAGGATGGCCCGCCGTTCGGCCCGCTCCGGTGCCTCGCTGGCGACGGCGGTCGGCGAACTGGCCATGCAGCGGCGGGAAGCCGTGGAAGACGCTGCCGTCGCACGCGCCGAACGCGCGGGCGTGCTGATCGGCGGACCGCTCGGTCTGTGCTTCCTGCCCGCGTTCGTCTGTCTCGGCATCGTCCCGGTCGTCATCGGCCTCGCCGACAGCGTGCTCGGCGACGGAGTACTGCTGTGACCGGCCTCGACGAGGCCACCGAAGCTTCACCGCGCGGACCAGCCGCGCGGTGCAACCAGAGAGGGGATCACGATGATGTTCGTCCACGCCGTATACCTGGGGGCCCGCAGTCGATTCACGCGTCTGCTGCTCGACGACGACGGCATGTCCACAGCGGAATACGCGATCGGCACGATCGCCGCCGCAGCCTTCGGGGCCGTGCTCTATGGGGTCGTCACCGGGGACAGCATCGTCAACGCGCTGACCGGCATCATCGACAAGGCGCTCAACACCAGCGTGTAAACCATCGCGACACAAGCACTCTCGGTGCCGATGCGGGCGCGGTGACGGTCGAGGCCGCCATCGCCCTCGCGGCACTGGTGTGCGCCGTCGCTCTGTGTGTCGGCGCCCTCCTCGCCGGATCCACCCAGGTCCGCTGCACCGACGCGGCCCGCGAGACCGCCCGCCTGGCCGCTCGCGGTGACACTTCGCGCGCGATCACCGCGGGCAAGACCGTTGCTCCGGCAGGGGCGAGCGTCGAACTCCGGATCGAAGGAGACCGAGTGATAGCCACCGTCGCCGCGAACACTCCGCTCCTGCCCGGCCTGCGGCTGCGCGCCGAAGCCATAGCCGTCACCGAGCCGGGAGTGGAACCGTGACGGCAAGCCACGATGGATCGGCGAACGCACAGATCCGGGCGGTGAAGCTGCCGCGAGAGTCCGGGTCGGTCTCCCGGAGATCGATGTGGCGTGGACTGGCTGGCGATGCCGGCGGGGCGACGGTGTTCGTTTGTGTGGCGTTGGCGGGATTGATCTGTCTGACGTTGTCAGTCGGGCAAGTGGGCGGGGTGGCGGTGGCTCGGCACCGGGCGCAGGGGGCCGCTGATCTGGGGGCGTTGGCCGCGGCGGGGGTATTGGCGGAGGGCGCCGAGTCGGGTTGTGGAGAAGCCGGGGAGATTGCTCGGCGGATGGGGGTTCGGGTGCGGCGGTGCGTCGTCGCGCAGTGGGATGTCGTTGTCGAGGTCGAGGCGAATGTATCGGCGGGAGTGTTCGGCGTGCGCACTGTGCGGGCTTCGGCACGCGCGGGTCCGGCGGAAGAGAATGAGTGACTCGGAAGAGTTATCACTGGTCGGTGGTTGTTCCGCACCGAACCAATTCTGAATTTACCGGAAGCGCATTTGCGCTATTTCATGCGCATTCTTTGATCTTGGCCTGAAAAAAATGAAAAGAACGATGTAGTCCTGCCCGGTGATCCCGGTTGGCTATGAACCAGTTAATCGAAGAGTGGTCCTTTTTAATCGACGGCCGGGTACCTATCGCGATATCTTCGCTGGTCAACACCAATTCGGACGAGTGACCAGCATTCTTTGAGAGAGGTGTATCCCCGGTCACGTAGTGGGTCGGTGGACATCATGTGCCGGCGGGCCCGTCGCAGTGGGTTCGCAGTTCGCTGAGAACAGCGGCCAGCAAGCGTGCGGCAGCGTCCTTGTCCAGGGGATTGTTGCCGTTGCCGCACTTGGGCGACTGCACGCACGAGGGGCACCCGTCCTGGCACGCACAGCTGCGGATCACGCTCGCGGTGGCGGCCAACCAGTCCGTGAGCTGGGCGAATCCGCGCTCGGCGAAGCCGGCGCCGCCGGGCTGCCCGTCGTAGACGAACACCGTCGGCGCACCCGTATCGGGATGTTCGGCGATGGAGACACCGCCGATATCCCAGCGGTCGCAGCCCGCGACCAGCGGCAACATGCCGATGGCGGCATGCTCGGCCGCGTGGAGTGCGCCGGGTAGCTGTTCGTCGGAGATGTTCGCGGCGGCGAGCAGCCGGGGCGTGACGGTATAGAGGACAGCCTTGGTGTGCAGCGTGTGTGCGGGCAGATCGAGCTCCACCTGGTCGAGCACCTCACCGGTCACCAGCGTCCGCAGGTAGCCGACGACCTGGTTGGTGACCGCGACCTGCGCGGATGCCGCGGTCACCGCGCCGAACACGCATTCCTCGATCACCCCTTCCACTGTGATCGAGGTGATCTGCCGGGAACTGGTGGTGAAGCCGGGATCCACCTCGTTGACGAACGCGACGCCACCCTCGAGGTCGAGCTCGTCGACGAGATAGGTCTCGCCCTGGTGCAGATGTACAGCCCCCGTGTGCAGGGTGGCCGGGGCTCGGCCCGCGTCGGCGGTGCCGAGCAGTCGTCCGGTTTCGGCGTCGACGATCGCGACCGGCGAACCGAGCCCACCGCGCACATCCACGTCGTCGTGCGGGTGGGTGTGCGCGGTGACATGCCAGCGCGCACCCGCGCCACGGATACTCGGCCTGCGCCGGATCAAGCCCTGTTCGGCCAGGTCGGCAAGCACTTCATCGGCTCTGAGCTCGCTCACCTCTTCATCGGTGAGCGGCAGCTCCATCGCGGCGCACAGCAGCTGGGGGCCGAGGATATAGGGGTTGTACGGGTCGGTGATGGTGGCCTCGATCGGCCGGTCGAGCAGCGCTTCCGGGTGATGGACCAGGTAGGTGTCGAGCGGGTCGTCGGTAGCCACGAGCACCACCAGCGAACCTTGCGACCGCCTGCCCGCCCTCCCGGCCTGTTGCCAGAACGAGGCGACCGTCCCGGGAAAACCGGCGATGACCACGGCATCGAGGCCCGCGATGTCGACACCGAGTTCGAGCGCGTTGGTACTGGCGGCGCCGAGCAACGTCCCCTGCGACAGCGACTGCTCGAGCTCGCGCCGGTCCTCGGCCAGATAGCCCGCCCGATAGGCGGCAACTCGATCTTGGAGCTCAGGGGCGGTTTCGGCAAGGACGCGCCGAGTGTCGAGCGCGATCAGTTCAGCACCGCGCCGCGAGCGAACAAAAGTGAGAGTCCGAGCGCCCTCGGTCACCAGCGCCGCCATGATCTTGGCTGCCTCGCTGGTCGCGGTCCGCCGCACCGGCGCCCCGTTCTCCCCGGTCAGCGACGCGCTCAGCGGCGGTTCCCAGAGCGCGACGGTCCGCGCGCCGCGCGGCGACCCGTCCTCGGTGACAGCCACGACCTGCGCGCCGATCAGCCTGCTCGCCGACGCGGCCGGATCTGCGCTGGTGGCCGAGCACAGGATGAACACCGGATCGGCGCCGTAGAACCGGGCGAGCCGACGCAGCCTGCGCAGTACCAGCGCGACATGCGAACCGAACACTCCTCTATATGCGTGGCATTCGTCGACGACCACATACCTCAGGTTTCGAAGCACCCGCGCCCAGCGCTGATGCGAGCGCAGAATCCCGACGTGCAGCATGTCGGGATTGGTGAAAATCCAGCGTGCGTTGGCCCGAACCCACTGCCTGACCTCGGCGGGAGTGTCGCCGTCATAGCTCGCCGGATGCGCCTCACGCAGCGGATTGTCGTGGATCAGGCTGCCGACGGCGCGGAGCTGATCGGCGCCGAGCGCCTTGGTGGGGGAGAGGTACAGCGCGGTGGCGCGCGGGTCGTCGAGCAGCGCGGTGAGCACCGGCAACTGGTAGCCGAGCGATTTCCCCGATGCGGTTCCGGTGCTCACCACAACGTGGTTTCCGGTTGCCGCGAGGTCGGCCGTGCGGGTCTGGTGTCCCCACGGCAGTTCGATTCCCTGCGCGTCCAGGGCTGTGACCAGCTTCGATGGCACCCATTCCGGCCACGCTGTGGTGTCGGCGCGCTGTGCGGGCAGCTCCGCCACATGGGTGAGCGGGTTGCCGCCGGCGGCCGCTTCGGTCAGGACACGATTCAGCAACGATCGCCCGTAGCTCTCGCCCGTATCGCGCTCCCGAACGCCGGTCCGGTCTGCCGGATTCATCCAGTCCTCCTCTCACGCGACACGCGAAGTGTGAAACGTGTGTGTGCGACAACCACTACCTGGTATTTCGTAACCCAGTAGCGATCTGGGTCACAGCATGTTTGCTGGAAGCTCACTCGGTTATCAAGAAGCAAACAGACCGAAAGTACGGATACACCCAATCTCTCCCTTACCTGCACATTCGCAAGATCATGAATTTTGCAAATACTCGGTAACTCGACTGTCGAATTGCTCAGAGACATGGTTCACTGGGTCTCGGTCGCAAGCTTCTGTGTTCGAGGGACGGATCCAAGGTCCAAACCATCAGCAGGATCGTTGTTGCGAACGCCGTGCTCAGGATTTCCTTGCAGGGGGACCAACGGTACAGCGGTCGGAACGGGCCCGGTGGACGAACCCAGTTGTCCGCCGTTTCCGGTAGAAAGAGAAGGAAACAGAATGGCACAGGGAACTGTGAAGTGGTTCAACGCGGAGAAGGGGTTCGGCTTCATCGCGCCTGAGGACGGCTCAGCTGACGTCTTCGTCCACTACTCGGAGATCCAGGGCACGGGCTTCCGTACCCTCGAGGAAAACCAGAAGGTCGAGTTCGAGGTCGGCCAGGGCACCAAGGGCCCCCAGGCCACCGGCGTTCGCGCGCTCTCCTGAGCTGCGAAACACAACAACGCCTCGTCCCCCTCCTCCGCATGCGGAGGAGGGGGACGAGTCATTTCCGGGTAGCATCGCCCAGGACAGCGGCCGCGACGTGAAACGCCGCAAATGCCTCTACCCCAAGTGCGCAGGGTATAAACGTCACTGGTGGTGATGTCCGAACGTCGCCGTCTGCCCCAGCCGCGCACCGAGCGGACCTCCCGACGCGCGGATCTAGAAGGAAGGTGTTCGCCGGTGGCAACACGAGACCGCAGTTCAGCCGATCAGGGCCGACCCCTGCGTCGTCTCGTGATCGTCGAGTCGCCGACCAAGGCCCGCAAGATCGCGCCCTATCTAGGTCGCAACTACACGGTCGAGGCCTCGGTGGGCCACATCCGTGACTTGCCGCGCGGTGCCGCTGACGTGCCGGCCAAATATAAAGGCCAACCGTGGGCGCGCCTCGGTGTCGACGTCGACCACGACTTCGAGCCGATCTATGTGGTGAACCCGGATAAGAAGGCCAAGGTCGCCGAGCTCAAGAGCTTGCTGGCCGACGCCGACGAGCTCTACCTCGCCACCGACCCCGACCGTGAGGGCGAGGCGATCGCCTGGCACCTGCTCGAAACGCTCAAGCCGAAGGTCCCGGTTCGCCGGATGGTCTTCCACGAGATCACCGAGCCCGCCATCCTCGCCGCCGCCGCCGACACGCGCGAGCTCGATAACGACCTGGTAGACGCCCAGGAAACCCGCCGCATCCTGGACCGCCTCTACGGCTACGAGGTCTCTCCGGTGCTGTGGAAGAAGGTCATGCCGCGGCTTTCCGCCGGTCGCGTGCAGTCCGTCGCCACCCGGGTGATCGTCCAGCGTGAGCGTGAGCGCATCGCTTTCCGCTCCGCCGGATACTGGGATATCGCCGCCAAGCTCGACGCGGGTCCCGACGAGAAGTCCGATTCGACCAACCCGCGCACGTTCGGTGCGCGCCTGGTGCAGGTCTCCGGCGACCGCGTCGCCTCCGGTCGTGATTTCGGTTCCGACGGTCAGCTCAAGTCGGCCACCGGCGTCGTCGTGCTCGACGAGGCCTACGCCCGCAGGCTGGCCGAGGCGCTCGACGGCGCCGCGCTCGAGGTCAGCTCGGCCGAGGCCAAGCCGTACACGCGCAAGCCGTATCCGCCGTTCATGACCTCCACGTTGCAGCAGGAAGCGGGCCGCAAGCTGCGGTTCACCTCCGAGCGCACGATGCGGGTCGCGCAGCGGCTGTATGAAAACGGCTACATCACCTATATGCGTACCGACTCCACGACGCTGTCGGAGTCGGCCATCGCGGCGGCTCGCTCGCAGGCGACTCAGCTCTACGGCGCGGAGTACGTCTCGCCGTCGCCGCGCCAGTACACCCGCAAGGTCAAGAACGCGCAGGAGGCACACGAGGCGATCCGTCCCTCGGGTGACACCTTCATGACGCCCGGTCAGCTGGCCTCCAAGGTCGACAACGACGAGTTCAAGCTCTACGAGATGATCTGGCAGCGCACGGTCGCCTCGCAGATGGTCGACGCGCGCGGCACCACGCTGACCCTGCGCATCACCGGCACCGCGCGGACCGGCGAGGAGTGCGTGTTCTCGTCCTCTGGCCGCACCATCACCTTCGCCGGGTTCCTCAAGGCCTATGTCGAGAGTGTGGACGAGGAGGCGGGCGGCCAGTCCGACGACGCCGAATCTCGTTTGCCCGCACTGGAACAGGGCCAGAGCGTCACCGCCGTCGAACTCACCCCCGACGGCCACAGCACCAACCCGCCCGCCCGCTACACCGAAGCCTCGCTGATCAAGACGCTGGAAGACCTCGGCATCGGCCGCCCGTCGACCTACTCCTCGATCATCAAGACGATCCTCGATCGTGGGTACGTCTACAAGCGCGGTAGCGCGCTGGCCCCGGCCTGGGTGGCGTTCGCGGTGGTGGGACTGCTCGAGGCCTACTTCGGTCGGCTCGTCGACTTCGACTTCACCGCCGCGATGGAGGACGACCTCGACGCGATCGCCGGTGGACGCGAGCAGCGCGGAAACTGGTTGTCCAGCTTCTACTTCGGCGGCGAATCCGGCGCCGAGGGTTCGGTCGCGCGCTCGGGTGGTCTGAAGAAGATGGTCTCCGTGCAGCTCGACGACATCGACGCGCGCGAAGTGAACTCGATCAAGATGTTCGTCGACGAAGAGGGCCGCGATGTCGTGGTCCGCGTCGGCCGCTTCGGTCCGTATCTGGAGCGGATGATCATCAATCCCGATGACCCCGAGGGTGATCGGATCTCGCAGCGGGCGAACCTGCCCGACGATCTGCCGCCCGACGAGCTGACGCCCGAGGTCGCCGAGAAGCTGTTCTCCACGCCGCAGGAGGGTCGTTCGCTCGGTGTCGACCCGGTGTCGGGGCACGAAATCGTCGCCAAGGAAGGACGTTTCGGCCCGTACGTCACCGAGGTACTGCCGGAACCGCCCGCACCCGACCCGGACGCCGCGCCCGCGAAGAAGACCAAGAAGGCCGCGGAGGTCAAGCCGCGCACCGGTTCGCTGTTCAAGTCGATGGACCTGGCCGAGATCACCCTCGACGACGCGCTGATGCTGCTCTCGTTGCCCCGCGTGGTCGGCAACGACCCCACCTCGGGCGAGGAGATCACCGCGCAGAACGGCCGTTACGGCCCGTATCTGAAGAAGGGCACCGACTCCCGTTCGCTGGCGACCGAGGATCAGCTGTTCTCGGTCACCCTCGACGAGGCGCTGAAGCTCTACGCCGAGCCCAAGCGTCGCGGACGTCAGGCCTCGGCCGCGGCACCGCTGCGTGAGCTGGGCAACGACTCCGCCACCGACAAGCCGATGGTGATCAAGGACGGCCGCTTCGGTCCGTACGTCACCGACGGCGAGACCAACGCCAGCCTGCGCAAGGGCGACGAGGTCGAGTCGATCACCGACGAGCGCGCCTCCGAACTGCTTGCCGATCGCCGGGCGCGTGGTCCGGTGAAGAAGGCGGCGAAGAAGACGACCGCGAAGAAGGCGGCCAAGAAGGCGCCGGCCAAGAAGGCCGCGGCGAAGTCGACCGCGACCAAGACGGCCACCAAGACCGCGGCCAAGAAGACGACCGCTGCCAAGAAGGCTCCGGCGAAGAAGGCCGCAGCGAAATCTGCTGGGACCGAAGACGATTGAGCAAGCGGTGAACCTGGCTGCCGCATCCGCTGGTTGTCGATGACCCAGGCGTCCGGAAGTGTTGTCGGACCCCGTGGCTAGGGTGTAGCGCGTGGCAGGTGTCTTCGATCGACTGGTCGGCCAGGACGTGGTCGAGACCGAGCTGGCCGCTGCCGCGAAGGCGGCGCGGGCCGGGGTGGTCACCGGGGCGATGACGCATTCGTGGCTGTTCACCGGGCCGCCCGGGTCGGGGCGGTCCGTCGCGGCGCTGTGTTTCGCGGCGGCGCTGGAGTGCACCGATCCCGACATCGTCGGCTGCGGGAAGTGCCACGCGTGCACCACCACGATGGCCGGTACCCACGGCGACGTGCGCCGCATCATCCCCGAGGGTCTGAGCATCAGCACCAAGGAGATGCGCGCGATCGTGCAGATCGCGGCCCGTCGTCCGAGCACCGGTCGCTGGCAGGTGGTAGTCGTCGAAGACGCCGACCGCCTTACCGAGGGTGCTGCCAATGCCCTGCTCAAGGTCGTCGAAGAACCACCGGACCGCACCGTCTTCCTGCTGTGCGCCCCCACCGTCGACCCCGAGGACATCTCCGTCACCCTGCGCTCACGCTGCAGACACGTACACCTGGTGACCCCGACCGTCCCCGCTATCGCACAGGTCCTGCGCGAGCGCGACCAGCTCGACGCGAAAACCGCCGACTGGGCCGCTTCGGTCAGCGGCGGCCACGTCGGCCGAGCCCGCCGCCTCGCCACCGACGAAGACTCCCGCCAACGACGCAAGCGCGCCCTTGCCCTGGTCACTGCCACCGAACGCCCCGGCGCCGCCTATGCCGCCGCCGACGAACTGGTGAAATCCGCCGACGACGAAGCCAAGCTGATGAGCGCCGACCGCGACGACCGCGAACGCGACGAACTCGCCACCGCCCTCGGCGCCGGCGGCACCGGCAAGGGCTCCGCCTCGGCCACCCGCGGTTCGGCCGGTGTCCTCAAAGACCTCGAACGCCGCCAGAAATCCCGCGCCACTCGCACCGGCCGCGACGCACTCGACCGCGCCCTCATCGACATCGCAGGCATGTACCGCGACGCCCTGGCCATGCGCTTCGCAGGCCGCGGCACCCCCATCACCCTCACCCACCCCGACATGGCAAGCGAGATCACCGACCTGGCCACCAATGTCCGCCCCGAAGGCCTCCTGCGCAGCATCGACGCCGTCCTGGCCTGCCGCGAAGCCCTCGACCTCAACGTGAAACCCCGCTTCGCCATCGCTGCCATGGTCGCCACCCTCATCACCGCCCGCACCACCTGACCACCCGTTTTCGCGTTCTACCCGTTCCCGCGATAGACTCGCGTCGCCGAAATGGCACGCCGCCTTAGCTCAGTCGGTAGAGCGCTTCACTCGTAATGAAAAGGTCGCGAGTTCGATTCTCGCAGGCGGCTCAAAACGCCAGTAGAGGGCGGGCACCGGACACATCCGGTGCCCGCCCTTTCTGCATTTCTCAGAACATGGACCGGGGTCAGGTCGTCCGCGCTCGGATGCGAATCAGCCCACCTGTCGCGGCCTGCGGCACGATGACCACGGCTGATGCTGGTGGGGTAAGCCATCGTCGTGGCCGGAAAAAATCTGTGGTGTTGAGTGTAGACATTCATCTGGAGTCGGTATACAGTCACTGTCGTTCAGAAGATAAGTCCAGAGGCCGGGCAGGTGAGCTGCCCGGGAGTAGGTAGTTCGACCGTCCCTTCCGGCGGAGAAGAGAATCCGGTGCAGTAGGCCGGGCCGCCGGAGAGGGCGAAGAAGCAAGACGAAGAACGAAGTGAACAAGCAATGAGGATAAGACCGGCGATCCAGGAGGTGGTGCCCACTGAGTAGTCATTTATCAGTTCCGCGTCTCAAGGAAAGTCGGATGCGGTGTACGGCATCGGCCCACTCGGCCGGTGAGCAGAGTTGACATTGAATCCAACCTCGTAGTCCCAGGCCCCGGCGCATGTGCGCCGGGGCCTGCTGGTTTCGAACCCCGTCGTAGAGTGTTGTTGCATAAAATTCTTTGCACAGATAATTGTGCAAATAGTACTGTGCAACTATGGCCGACGAGGTAACACCCAGAGAGATCACCGATCCCGCAGCCCTCCGCGCGCTCGCGCACCCGCTGCGGCAGCGGATCTTGCGCGCACTTGCCGAGAACGGGCCTGCGACCGCGACGGCTTTGGGGGCGCAGTTGGGCGAGAACACCGGCGCGACCAGTTATCACCTGCGCCAACTCGCCGAACACGGCTTCATCGAGGAGGCGCCCGAACTGGCCAAGGGCAAGGAGCGGTGGTGGCGTTCGCCGCCGAAGGACCTGCGCTACCGGATGGACCGCGAACAGTCGCCGGAGTTACGCGAGCTGATGGAAGGTCTTGTCGCCCAGCACATCACCGAAGACATCGAGATGTTCCAGCGCTTCCAGGCCGAGCGTGCCGAGTTGGGTGAGTGGGCCGACATGATGCCCTTCTCGCGCGGCGCGATCTACGCGACACCCGCCGAACTCGAGGAATTCTTCGAGGACTACATGGTGCTGCTCAAGCGTTTTCAGCAGTCTCACCCGCAGGGTCGCCCCGGTGTCCGCCGCGTGCTGACGCGCTTTCTCGCCTTCCCGGCACCTCGCCCGAACACCGCAGACTAGGACATGGCGTGCTCTTGATCTTCCGACGCATCATTCTGCTCGCCATCATGATCGCCGCCGTCGCTGGGTTTCCGGCGGCGCACGCACAGAACACCGTCACCGTCGACATCACGTTCACCCGCACAGACGGCACAACCACCTCCGGCACAGTGCACGCCCCGGCGGGAGCGACCGGCAGGCCGGGTGTCGTGCTCGTCCACGGCTCGGGCAACGGTAGCGGCGAGCACTACGACGTGGTCGCCGAGGCATTCGCCCGAGCGGGCATCGTCGCGTTGCGCTACGACAAGCGCACCGAGGGATATACGCCATCGCACCGTGACTACTCACTCCTGGCCGACGATGCACTGGCAGGTCTTGCCGCACTGCGGAATCGGCCCGAAGTCGATCCGGCGCGCGTCGGTCTGTGGGGACTGTCGGAGGGCGGATGGGTCGCACCACTGGCTGCTTCACGATCCACCGAGGCCGCCTTCCTGATCACGATCGGCGCCAACTCAGCCCAACCCGCCGCGCAACAGGCGTGGGCCAACGAGACCCGGTTCGGTGCGGCAGGCGTACGCGGCTCGATGGTCGATGTACTGGCCCGCAACGGTATTCGTCAGCTGGTAGCCGCCGACCAATTCGCGCAGGCCGACTACGACCCGATCCCGGTACTGGAGAGAATCACACAGCCGGTCCTCGCGATCTGGGGTGACCAGGACCGCCTCACCCCACCCGGTGACAGCCTGCGCGGCTTTCAGACCGCCTTCGACCACGCCGGAAAGACGAACTACACGCTGCGCACGCTCCCGAACGCCCAGCACGCCGGACAGCCGACCACCGACGGCTTCGACAAACTCCCTGGCTTGGCGTCGGGATACGGCGAGCTCATGGGTGATTGGGTCAACGGTCTTCCCGGTTCGGCGACACCGCCGATCACGGATCAGCCAGCGGAACAGGGACATCCGGTGCGGGCGCTGGCCCCGGCCTCCTGGTGGGAATCGACCGCGGTGCAACTGACCCTGTCGTTCGGCATGATCCTGGCGCTGAGCGGTTACGCGTTCACCGGGATGGTCGGGCGATGGCGGCTGCCCGATCGGCTGCCCGCGCGAGTATTGGTGTGCGCGACAGTGATCGGCATCGTGGGCACTGTGGTCCAGCTCGGCTACATCCTCACCGCCCGCGCAACCTCGTTCGGCCCCTTGTTGTTCGGCCGCACTCTGCCGTGGCTGGCACTGCAACTGGTCGCCCTCGGCGCGGTGGTCGCGCTAGGTATCGTGCTCGCCCGCGCCCGCCACACCCTGGGCGGAGCAAGTGCTGGTGCGCGGATCCGATGGGCCCTGTTGGTCTGCGGCGGAACAGGATTCGTGCTCTGGGCGCTGTATTGGGGCCTGCTGCTGCCATGACTCGACGACAAAGGCCCCCGACGAGGTCGGGGGCCTTCTTCGCGGTTACTCCTGAGCCGATCGCCGTTGATCGGTCTCAGGAGAACTGGCTCGGGTCAGCGGGCAGCGACGTTGCGGCGGGTGGCCCGAGAGTTCGAGGAGCTGCGCAGGATCTGGTGCACCACGGCGTCGAAGGCGTCGGTGTCTTCGACATTGCTCAGGTGACCGTGCGGCAGCACATGGAAATCGGCCAGGTGGCCGGTGCGGCGCAGGATGTCGACGATCGGGCGCGAAAGGCGCTGCGGGAGCAGCCGGTCCCTGGCACTGGCGATCACGGTGGTCGGCACGGTCAGGTTGGCGGTGCCCGCCGACAGATCCATGTCGGCCATGGCGGCGGCGTGGCGGGCCCGCGCGACCGGGCGGCAGGAGCGGACGATGCCCATCGCGAAGTCGACCTCGTCGTCGGTGGCCTCAGCGGTGAGAACCCGACTGCGGAGAATCTGCTGGGTGAGCCAGCCGCCGGGGATCGGCAGCGGCGCGAACAGCAGCGACTCGCTGACCGGCTGCGGCATCCGCACCGGCGCGCCGAGCAGGGTGACCGGGTACTGCCCGACGGTGAGCTGCTTGTTCAGCACCGGCACCATGTCGGTTTCCCAGCGGATCGCGGCATTGGCGGTGTTGGCCAGCAGCACGGCGGACGCGCGCTGCGAGACCTGCGCGGGATGATGCTTGGCCCAGGCCTGAATGGTGAGCCCGCCCATGCTGTGCCCGGCCAGGACGGCCTTCTCGTCCCCGCGCAGCGTCGCGTCGAGGACGGCGGACAGATCATCGGCGAGGGTGTGCTCGCTGGGGACGGCGGTGCCGAGGGTGGACTCGCCGTGGCCGCGCTGGTCGTAGCTGACCACGCGGTACTCGCCGGCGAAGGCGGTGATCTGCGGGTTCCAGTATTCGATACTGCAGGCCCAGCCATGGATGAGGACCAGGGTGGGGGCGGTATCGGGACCGTAGACGTGAACCCGGAGCTGCGCGCCGTCCGCGGTGGCCACCGGGACGACCCGATGCTCGGCGGTGGGAGCGTTGAGTTTCGCGGTGGCGAAACTGCGGGTACGCAGCCCGGCACGGAACTGTGCGGTCAGTGCGCCGGTCTCGAGGTGAGAGACCATGGTTCGCGCTGCCGCGAGCGTCATCATCGACTTCGCAAGCATGTGGCACTCCTTTGTGTCGTAGGCCACCGTACAGTGCGAGCTGGGGTGCTAGCTAGTGTTAGCGGGTCACAGTGTCCCACTTGTTGTGAACTGAGTCACCGAGTATGCCGGCATTGTGAAATCGCCAGAATCCGGCGAAAAATTACACCGAAAGAGCACGATCAGGCATCGTTCGCGCCAGGCTTCTGCTGGCGGCGGTGATCGGTCGCCGCTACCGTAGGGGAGTGGACAAAACGCACGTCACGGCCGAGTTTTCCGGTGCAGACCCGAACCGGGGTGCCCCGCGCTCGACCTGGCAGCGGATGACACCCCCGGTGATCGCCGCCGGTCTCGGCATCGGGACGCTGGCCCTGCTGCATTTCCGCGACCCGCACGTCGAGGGTTCCTACGGCCTGTGCCCGGTCTACGTGCTGTTCGGGGTGTACTGCCCCGGCTGTGGTGGCATGCGCGCGATGCACAACCTCACCGACGGCAACATCATCGACTCGCTGCACAGCAATCTGCTCGCCGTACCGCTGACCGTGGCGTTCGCGGTCTTCGTCATCGACTGGATCCTGCGTGCTCGCCGTGGACAACGGTGGCGTCTGCCCAGTCTGAGCCCGGTGATCGTGTGGTCCTTCTTCGGGCTACTCGCCGTCTACTCCGTACTCCGCAACACGCCGTGGGGAACCTGGCTCACGCCTGTCTGACAGTGGTTCGCAATCCGAATACCGGGCAAGCTGGACCTATGGGCGATTCACTGAAGGACAGAGTCAGACAGAAATTGCAGCGCCAGCTCGCCCAGGACGGGCCGGACCCCGAGCACGACGACGCCAGGACCATCTCGGTGGCCGATGACCTCGAGGCACTGGAGATGGTGCAGGCCGAGGATCCGCTCATCGAGGAACTGGCCCAGCGCTACCTGGTGTTCTGATGCGCCTGCCCGCCCAGCGGCGGTAGTTGTGGCAGCGGCTTGGTCCCGAGCCAGATCGCGAACAGACCGCGCAGCGGCGCCACACTGTAGTGGCCCGCCAGGTCGACGAATTCCTCCGTAGTAATAGAGGAGTGCCGGTACCGCGCGGTCCACTCTTTGATCAGTTCGAAGAACAGGTGATCGCGCAGTTCCAGCCGCAGCGCGTGCAGGGTGAGCGCGCCACGCTTGTAGACCCGGTCGTCGAACATGTCCTTGGGTCCGGGATCGCCGATGATGATGTCCTGCGGCTGACGCGCGAGGTTCGCCCGCGCGGCCCGGGCCAGCTGATCGGCGGTCGGCCCACCGGAGGCTTCGGACCAGATCCATTCCGCGTAACAGGCGAAACCCTCGTGTAGCCAGATGTCTTGCCACCGCTTCAGCGTGAGGCTGTTGCCGAACCACTGATGCGCGAGTTCGTGTGCGACAAGGCGTTCCGCGCCGCGCTTGCCATCGCAATGGTTGGCGCCGAAGATCGAGATCCCCTGCGCCTCGATCGGGATGTCGAGTTCGTCGTCGGTGACGACCACGGTGTAATCGTCGAACGGGTACGGCCCGAACCGCTCGGTGAACAACGCCATCATCTCGGGCTGGCGCGCGAAGTCGTGGTCGAAGCTCGCTCGCAATCGCGGCGGGATGACAGCGTGCATCGGCACCGGTTCGCCTGCGGCGCCGACCCGGTACTTGCGGTAGCTGCCGATCTGGATCGTCGCCAGATAGCTCGCCATCGGCTCGGCCATCTCGTACACCCAGGTGGTCTGGCTGGCCTTGGGCTGCTTGCTGAGCAGGGTGCCGTTGGCCAGCGCGTAGAACGGGCTGTCGGTGGTGATCGAAATCCGGTAGGACGCTTTGGAACTCGGGTGGTCGTCGCACGGGAACCAGGAGGCCGCGCCGTTGGGCTGACTCGCGACCAGCGCGCCCTCGGTGAGCTCTTCCCAGCCGACCTCGCCCCACGGCCCGCGCACCGGCTTGGGGGTGCCCGCATAATGGACGGTGATCTCGAGAACGCCACCGGCGGGGATCTTCTGCTGCGGCGTGAGCGCGAGCTTGCCCTGCTGATGGACGAATTTCACCGCCTTCGACCCGTTGACGAGCACCTTCGACACCATCAGCGCCTGCGATATGTCGAGGGTGAACCACGGCCGCACCGTCGTGGTGACCGCGATGATCACCGCGCGTCCGGCGAGCCGGTTGCTGGCCGGTTTGTAGCTCAGCTCCAGCTCGTAGCGGGACACGCGATAGCCGCGATTGCCGTTCTGCGGCAGGTAGGCATCGACGGGTTCCTCGTAGAACTTGCTCCGCATCAGGCGGCTCCGCGCTGCCTCGACTCCCGCGTCACGGCAGGATCGGTCCAGTGCGAGATGGGGTTGCCCCACCAGCGAGTCGAGGGCGGAACCACATCGCCACGCATCACCAGCGACGCCGGTCCGATGGTGGCGCCCGCGCCGATGTGAGCGGCGGGCAGGGCGACGCAGTGCGGTCCGAGGGTGGCGCCCGCTTCGAGGGTCACCGTGTCCATGGACATGATTCGGTCGTGGAACAGGTGCGTTTGCACCACGCAGCCGCGCTCCACGGTCGCGCCGTCACCGAGTGTCACCAGGTCCGCCTCCGGTAGCCAATAGGACTCGCACCATACCCCGCGGCCGATCTTGGCACCGAGTCCGCGCAGCCACAGATTCATGACGGGAGTACCCGTGGCGGCACGCGCGAACCACGGCGCCGCGACGGTCTCGACGAAGGCGTCGGAGACCTCGTTGCGCCACACGAACGAGCTCCACAGCGGGTATTCGATCGCGCGAATTCGCCCGACGATCAACCACTTCGCCGCCACGGCGATGGTTCCCGCCAGCGCGCCCGCGGCCATCAGGACCAGGCCCGAGACAAGAGCCGCGACCAGGTAATCGGTGTGCTGAGCGATCAACGCGAGCACGAGCAGTACCCCGAGACCGATGGCGAAGGTCACCATCACCGGGATCAAGCGGCACGTCTCCACGAAGGCCCGTGCCAGCTTCAACCGCAGCGGCGGATCGAAGGTGCGCGAGGTGTCGCTGGACTCGGTCGCGCGACGCAACCGCACGGGCGGGCTACCGAGCCACGACGAGCCCGCCTTCGCCTTGTTCGGAGCGGCCGAGAGCACCGCGACGAGGCCGTTCTTCGGCACGCGTCGACCGGGCGCGGTCATCCCCGAATTGCCGAGGAAGGCACGCTTGCCGACCTTGGATTCGCCGATGCGCAGCCAGCCGCCGCCGAGTTCGTAGCTGCCGATCATGGTGTCGTCGGCCAGAAAAGCGCCGTCGGAGATCACGGTGAACTTGGGCAGCATCAGCACGGTCGACGCCTCGACGTTCTTGCCGATCTTCGCGCCGAGCAACCGCAGCCAGACCGGAGTGAGCAGGCTGGCGTAGAGCGGGAACAGGAAGGTGCGGGCGGAGTCGAGCAGACGCTCGGTGGCCCACACCTGCCAGCCGGTGCGGCTGCGCACGGGGTGATAGCCCTCGCGCAAACCGATGCTGAGCAGGCGCACCGCGATCACGGTGGCCACGGCGTAGACGCCGAGACTGAGTAGCGTGGCGAGCGGCAGGATGGCAAAACCGCCCACGGCGGCGGCGCTGATGGTGGTCTCCTCGCGGACCCACCAGGCGATGAAGGTGCCGCCGACGGCGAGGCCGAACACGGGCATCGCGGCCAGCACCATCGACGACAGACCGAATACGACCAGCCAGTGCCTGGCGCGTTCGGGGGAGTGGTCGGGCCAGCGGCGCGGGGCCTTGCCGGTCTTGGTGGCGGGTGAGCCTGCCCATTCCTGTTCGCCCTTGACCTTGCCCGATACCGCGGAGCCGGGCGCGATCTCGGCCTTCTTGCCGATCTTGGTGCCGGGCAACAGGATCGAGCGGGCGCCGATCACCGCGCCGTCGCCGATGGTGATGGCGCCGATGTGCACGATGTCGCCGTCGACCCAGTAGCCGGACAGGTCCACTTCGGGTTCCACGCTGGCGCCGTCGCCGAGTTCGAGCATGCCGGTGACCGGGGGCAGGCTGTGCAGGTCGACGCCCTTGCCGATCTTGGCGCCGAGTGCCCGCGCGAACGGGACCATCAGCGGTGCGCCGGAAAGACTTTCGGCGCCACTGGCTTCGGACAGCCGGACAGCGGCCCACAGCCGTAAGTGCACGGACGACCCGCGGGGGTAGGACCCGGGACGCAGCCCGGCGAGCAGGATTCTCGCACCGGCCACGCAGATCGTCATCCGGCCGATCGGCGAGATGAACAGTACGAACGCCAGCAGGATCCACCACCACGACAGGCGCGGCAGCCACGGCAGCGAACCCGACCAGCCCGCGATGCCGGAGACCACGGTCAGCCAGGTGACCCACTGCAACCCGGTGAGGGTGGTCAGCGGAATCGTGGCCAGGACCTGGGTGATCTGCGCGCGCAGCGGGGTCGGTTCGACGACGCGCACGTCGACGGCCGCGACCGGTGCGCTGCCGTCGAGGAGCTCGACCAGCGAGCCGAGGCGCGGGTGGTCGTAGAGATCGGCGACGGTGACGTGCGGGTACCGCTCACGCAACGCGCCGACGAGCTGTGCCGCCGAAAGCGAACCACCGCCCAGATCGAAGAATTCCGCATCGAGGTCGGTGGGTTCGGCGCCCAGGATCGCGTCCCACAGACTGGCCACCCACGCCGCCGTGCCCGACAGTCCGGTCTCGGCGGGTTCGTCGGTGCTCGGCAGCGGCCACGGCAGTGCGTCGCGGTCGACCTTGCCGGAGGTACGCGTAGGCAGATCGGCGACGATCGCCAGGCGCGGCACCAGCGGCGCCGGAAGTTGTTCGGCCAGAATCTCTCTGGCCTTCTTCACGTCGAAGTCGGGACCAGGACCAGTGAGGTAACCGACGAGGATCTTGTTGCCCGCCTTGGTGGTTCGGATCGCGGCAGCGGCACCGCTGACACCGGGCAGGTGCTGTAGCGCATTGTCGAGCTCGCCGAGTTCGATGCGACGCCCGCCGATCTTGATCTGGTCGTCGGCGCGGCCGAGGAAGATCAGGCCCCGGTAGTCGTTACGCACCAAATCGCCACTGCGATAAGCGCGTTCCCAGCCGAGTGAGGGCAGCGGGGCGTATTTCTCGGCGTCCTTGGCGGGATCGAGATAGCGGGCGAGGCCGACGCCGCCGATCACGAGTTCGCCGGTTTCGCCTTCGGCAACCGGGTTGCCCTGGGGGTCGACGACGGTCAGATCCCAGCCGTCGAGGGGCAGGCCGATGCGAACGGGCATCTCGCCGGAGAGCAGCGCGGCGCAGGCGACGACGGTTGCCTCGGTGGGGCCGTAGGTGTTCCACACTTCGCGGTCGGCGCCGGCGAGCCGTTCGGCAAGTTCCGGGGGCACCGCTTCGCCGCCGAAGATCAGCAGCCGCACCGATTCCAGCGCTTCGGCGGGCCAGGTCGCGGCCAGCGTGGGCACCGTGGAGACGATGCTGATCTCGCGGCGCATCAACCACGGGCCGAGGTCGGCGCCGGTGCGCACCAGGTCGCGCGGGGCGGGGACGAGGCAGGCGCCGTTGCGCCAGGCCAGCCACATTTCCTCGCAGGAGGCGTCGAAGGCCACCGAGAGTCCGGCCAGCACGCGGTCACCGGGACCGATCGGGGCCTTCCGCAGGAACAGGCGGGCTTCGGCGTCGACGAAGGCGGCGGCGTTGCGATGGGTGACCGCCACGCCCTTGGGGGTGCCGGTGGAGCCGGAGGTGAAGATGATCCACGCGTCGTCGGCGGGGGTGGGCAGGGTGTTCCAGTCGTGTTCGCCCGTAGCCGTGGTGGCCGACTCGATGCCGTCGCCGGTGGCGATCGCGCTCACCCTGGCCTCGCCGAAGACGAGCTTGGCTCGCTCCTGCGGGTCGTCGGCGTCGACGGGAACGTAGGCGGCGCCGCAGTAGAGCACGGCCAGAATCGTCACGTAGAGCGCGGCGGTGCCCGACGGCATCCGTACGCCCACCCGGTCGCCCGGTCGCACGCCCGCCTCGGTGAGCTCGGCCATCCTGGCCTCGATCGCGGCGATCAGTTCCATGTAGCTGAGCACGACGGTGCCGTCGTCGACGGCCGGTGCGTCAGGGTGTGCGAGGGCGGTGCTGGTCAGGATGTCGACCAGGGTGCGCGGCGGTGCGGCGAGATCGGCGCGCAGCAGCGGGTCGCGAAGAACCGCCGCTACCTCAGTGTGTGGCTCGAGCATCGTGCTCAGTCCACCTCTCATCGGTTGACCCCCATCGGTGGTGTCTGTTGTTTCATGAGCGGGTTACCGGAGGGCAAACAGGATGGTCACCAGATGCCAACGGTACTCGGTGCGGGTATTGCCGGACGGCAGCGAAGCGCGTGCCGTCGGCGCTGTTCACGACGGCGATTCCGGCATCTCGCCGAGGGCGGTGACCGCCAGCCGGTGCAGCGTCCGCTGTTCTTCTTCGTTCAGGCGTCCCAGCACGCGCGCGGTGGCCTCGGCGATCAGCTTGTCGGTGCGTTTGCATTGCTTGCGCCCCGCCTCGGTGATCCGCAGCCGGTATTTGCGGCGATCCTTGCCGTCGCGGGTGCGTTCGACCAGTTCGGCGCGTTCCAGCGCGTCGATCAGGCGGACGACTTCACTGCGGTCGATACCGAGCGCGTCGCCCACTTTCTTCTGCGTCAGGTCGGCGTTCTCGGAGATGAAGGTGAGCACCCAGTGATCGCGCAACGGGACGTCGATCTCGGCGTGCAGCGCCTTGGTGAGCCGTCCGAGCGCGTACACCGGGTAGCGCGGCAGGCCGCGGACGGAGTTCGTGTTCGTGGACATGAGAGGGAACTCTAGCAAATGGTGGAGGTGCCCAATCATTCGGTTCCTCCATCATAGGGTGTGTAGATGGTTGAGAATTGGGTGTGAGCAGGCAACTCGGGGGCAATCCCGCGTATTCGCGTCGGAGACCGGGTCGGCGTGTCGAACCGGGCGAGGTCGTGTGCGGTCGGCGGCGACTCGGAGCGCGGTCGGCGAAAGGTGGTTGACAGGTCCGGCGGTCGTCTGTCACTCTCGTTTCAGGTCACGAGTACCAGCGTTCAGCCCCGGCTTGCTGGTCGGCAACCCTCCTCCGCGGTGGGGTGCTCCGGGTGACGACCAGGCTGACGTCCGAATTGGGCGCGGCAAGCGCGGGCCACCTCTTTGGAGCGGGTCCCTGAGCCGACGGGATTTCGTCATGACTGCTGTACTCGACCCCACCTGTGCCATCGCCGCCGTTTCCGGTGCCGACCTGCAGGTTCCGCTCGTTCAAGGCGGCACCAGCTCCTACGCCAACTTCGATTACGCCGCGAGTGCGCCGGCATTGAAGCAGGTCACCGACCGGATTTCTCAGTTGCTGCCGTACTACGCCAGCGTGCATCGGGGTGCGGGCTACGCCTCGCGGATCTCGACCGAGTGCTACGAGGCTTCCCGTGGCGCGGTCGCCCGGTTCCTCGACGCCGACGACGACCAGGTCGTCGTGTTCACCCGCAACACCACCGATTCGCTGAACCTGCTGGCCGGATGCGTGCCGGGGGAGACCGTGGTGCTCGATATCGAGCACCACGCCAACTTCCTGCCGTGGACCGCGCACGGTCGCCGGGTGGTACGGGCCGCCGCCACCGTCGAGGAGACGATTCAGCGAGTCGTCGCCGAGCTGTGCAGCAAGCCCGCCGCGCTGCTCGCGGTGACCGGGGCATCCAATGTCACCGGTGAGGTACTGCCGCTGGAGCGCCTCGCGACCATCGCCCACCTGTGCGGTGCGCGCATCCTCGTCGATGCCGCGCAGCTGGCTCCGCATCGACGGATCTCCTTGCGCGAGAGCGGGATCGACTATCTCGCGTTCTCCGGGCACAAGCTGTACGCCCCGTTCGGTTCGGGCGTGCTCGTCGGCCGACGCGACTGGCTGGACCAGGGTGAGCCCTACCTGGCGGGCGGCGGTGCGGTGCGCAATGTCGGTGTGTCGGAGGTCGAATGGGCTTGCGCGCCGCAGCGGCACGAGGCCGGTTCGCCGAATGTGTTGGGCGCGGCCGCTATCGCCGCCGCTTGCGACGCACTCGCCGCGATCGACTCCACCGAACTCGTTGCCCACGAACGCTTTCTGGCGGACCGTCTTCGTGACGGTTTGTCCGCGATCGCAGGCGTCGACCTGGTCACCATCTGGTCCGACAGCCCCGACTGTGTCGGCATCGTCGCTTTCATCGTCGCCGACCACGCCCCCGGTAAGGTCGCCGCCTACCTCTCCGCCGAACACGCCATCGGGGTGCGCGACGGCCGTTTCTGCGCCCACCCGCTGCTCACCAGCCTCGGCCTCGACGCGGCCCTCCGTGCCAGCATCGGCCTCGGAACCACCGCCGCCGACGTCGACCGCCTGATCGGCGCGGTCTCCACCTTGGTCACCAACGGTCCCACCTGGACCTACGCCGCCACCGACGGCCACTGGAACCCCACCCCCGAAACCCGCCCCCTCACCGCCTCTTCCGCCGAAGGCGCGGCACCCTGCCTGATCGGCTGAATCGCAGGCAAGGCGAGGCCACCCCGAATGTCGGCCGCTGAGAGCTGTTCTCGGCGGCCGATACATCCGAAGAATCGCAGGTTTGATGTGTTACCAGCTGGGTAACGCATGCCGAACCGGTCGCGATGAAGCCCCCGAGATCGCCCGATAATCGAAGGGGACACAGTGACTCGACCGATTCAGCCGCCCGATCCGTGGGCGCGTCCGCCCAGGCAGTCCGAGAAGAAGCGGCGTTGGCCGTTGGTGGCGGGAATCGGAGTTGTCGGCGTGCTAGGTCTCTCGGTGGTCGCCGGTCTCAACGACGGCGAACCGACCGCACGGACATCGCCCACATCCACCACCCGGGTTGTCGAATCATCGACGACGACAAAGGCTTTGACAACTACCCCGGCGCCGACCATCATCGCGTCGAGTGCGCTGACACTCGCGCCGACCACGACGGTTGATCGACCAGTGGCTCCTGCTGTGCCGACTACGACTGTCGCGGCACCTCCGCCGCCCGTCGTTGTCCCCGCGCCGACTACAACAGTCGAGATCCCCGCGCCGCGAATCGCGGCGGTGCCAGAGCCGGAAGCGCCCGCGCCTGCCAGCGCCTATTACAAGAATTGTGCTGCTGCCAAAGCCGCAGGCGCGGCCCCACTCCACACGGGTGACCCCGGCTATCGCTCCGGCTTGGATCGAGACGGCGATGGTGTGGCCTGCGAATAGGGCCCATCAGGTATTTATCGAGTGGATCACGTCATCGCGTGGCCGACGACAAACGGGTCCGGTCTGAGGCTGACCGGAAGATGCCGGTCACCCGAAACTCACTCATGGAGACAAGTTTTCGATCAGGTCTCAGTCGAGATCCGCGTCGAGGGCGTCCCAGGTGATGGTGACGTCTAGCGGATCGGTGATCGCGATCGCGGTGGGGCTGTGGGATCGGAAGCGGGTCTCGGTGGAGACGTAGGTAGACGCCCGCGGTGTTGAGACGGAGGATTTCGATGGACTTGACGCGGCCGACGTTGTTCTCCATGCGGACGATCCAGTATCACCCGAGAGAGGTCTTCCGGCATGCCAAGTACGTGTCCAGGTCGATGCCCGGAACACCGGCACGCAACCACGACCAGTCGTATGCCTCGCTCACCGGACCAACACTAGCTGTCGCAGGCCGAGGTAGACGGTCTGATCAGGTGTCGAGTGGGGTGGGGCGGTGGTATTTGCCGTTGTAGTACAGCAGCGGTGCTGCTGAGGGTGACTCTTCGGTTTGGTCGTGGACTCGGGTTACCAGGCCGACGGCGAGGGTGTGGTCGCCCAGGTCGATGAGTTTGTGCAGAGTGGTGCGCAGCCAGATGGGGGTGCCGTGCAGGACTGGTTCGCCGGTGTCGAGGGTGGTCCAGAGGGCGCGGTCGGTGAAGCGGTCGGCCGCGGTGCGGGAGAAGCGGTGGGCCAGGTGTTGTTGGTGTTCGCCGAGGAAATGGATCACCACCGAGTCCGCGGCTCGCAACGCGTCGATGCTCGATGAGGTGTGCGCGATGTTGAACGACACCAGGGGCGGTTCCAGTGACAGCGAGGCGAACGAGGTGGCCGTGAAACCCACCGGTCCACTCTCGGCTCCGAGCGTCACCACCGTGACGCCGGCCGGATAGTGCCGCATAGAGCCTCGATACTGCTCAGCCGTTATCCCGCTCAGATCATCGGGAACCACCAGTCCGGCCTCAGAAGGTTGCACATCGCCCACCGCCCCCAACTTACGCCCGCCCACCGCGCACCCTTACGTCCACTGTGTCCGTTTGATCCAACCCGCCGGTCGGGATCAGAACCCGAATTCAGTCGATGTCGATCGGCAGGCCCGCTGTGATGCGGACCAGTTCGCGGAAGTTGGTGCGGAACACGGTGTTCGGGTGGCCTCCCGCTGCCCAGACTTCGGGGTGGGCGGCCAGGGCGGTGTCTACCCAGGTGGGGAGGTTGGTGGGGTGGCCGAGGGGGGCCGTGCCGTCGATGGGTTGGCCGGTGATGCGTTCGACCAGGGCCGTGGGGGCGGGGGTGAGGGTGCCTTCGAGGCGTTTGCCGGTGCGGACGAGGTCGACGTGGTGGTGGTCGGCTACCAGCAGCAGGACCGGGTCGTCGTCGAGGAGGAAGACCTGGGCGGTAATGATCGCGGTGGGATGGACGCCCATGGCGCGGGCGGCCTCGGCCGCGGTGAGCGACGGCGTCTCGGGGCAGACGATGACGCCGTGGTGCCCGCGGGCGATGAGAGTTTCCGCGACCCGGCATGCGACCGGCGGCAATGACGACCTGCGCATACACCCAGAGTAGGTCGATTGCGGGAAATGCGCTGTGTTACTTGGAGTTCTGGCGAACTCGAGTTCGCGGCCCTGCCGGTCCCGTCGATCAGGCACCGTTGCTTGCTCCTTCGTCGCCTACGCAACGGCGCCTGATCGACGGGACGGCCGCGAACCCGGCCGCTGCGCGTCCGGCCCCTCCCTAAGGGTCGGGGGTCGGGGCTGAGTGGGCGGCATGTTGGCGTGGTGGCAATAATCGGGGCATGAGTGAATGGAAGGCTTTTACCGTCGAGATCGCCGACAACGTTGCCCAGGTCACGTTGATCGGGCCGGGTAAGGGCAATGCGATGGGACCCGACTTCTGGCGCGAGCTGCCGGAGGTCTTCGCCGAGCTCGATGCCGATCCGCTGGTGCGGGCCGTAGTCGTCACGGGATCGGGCAAGCATTTCTCGTTCGGTCTCGACCTGGCCGCGACCGCGGGAACGCTGGCGCCGGTCCTGGCCGACGACGCGAAGGCGGCGCCGCGCACTGAGTTCCTCAAGGAGGTCCGCCGGATGCAGGCCGCGGTGACGGCGCTGGCCGAGTGCGCCAAGCCGGTGATCGCGGCGGTGTCGGGTTGGTGCATCGGCGGTGGCCTCGATCTGATCGCCGCGGCAGATATCCGGCTGGCCAGCGAGGACGCCAAGTTCAGTCTGCGTGAGGCGAAGGTGGCGATCGTCGCCGACATCGGTTCGCTGCAGCGGCTGCCCGGCATCATCGGCGAGGGCAATCTGCGTGAGCTGGCCTTCACCGCCAAGGACATCGACGCGGCACGGGCCGAGCGGATGGGTCTGGTGAACGAGGTGTTCGCCGATCAGGAGGCCGTGCTGGCCGCCGCGCACGCGATGGCGCGCGAGATCGCGAGCAACCCGCCGCTGGTGGTGCAGGGCATCAAGGACGTGCTCGAGCAGCGGACCAGCCCGGCGGTGGCCGACGGCCTGCGTTATGTGTCGACGTGGAACGCGGCGTTCCTGCCGTCGAAGGACCTGCCGGAGGCAATTTCGGCGGTGTTCCAGAAGCGCGCGCCGGAGTTCAAGGGCGAGTAAAGGCAGTTCAAACGGTTGCCCCGGTGACCGTTCTGCCTACATACTTGCATCACACAACTAATTGATTGATGCAAGTAAAGGTAAAAGTGTGAGTGAGAGTGAGCCCGCGATCGACGCGATCGCTGTCCAGCTCGTGCGCCTGCACCGGCTGCGCGACCGGGCGATGGCCCAGATCAAGGACCGCTCGGGGATCGACCCGGCGGGATTCATGGTGCTGTTCCGGCTGGTGTGTGACGGGCCGATGCGTTCGGGTGCGCTCGCCGAGGCAGTGCATTCGGACGCGTCGACCGTGAGCAGGCAGGTCGCGCAGCTGGTGGAGCGTGGCCTGGTGGTCCGCACCGCCGACCCCGACGACGGGCGGGCCACCGTGCTCGAGGTGACCGATCACGGGCGCGAGACCGCCGATCGGATCCGGTCACGGCGCCGGAACTCCGTCGCCATCGTCACCGAGGACTGGTCGGCCGACGATCGCGCTCTCTTCGCCGGACTGCTGACGCGGTTCGTCGAGGACTACGACGCGGCCCGCCCGGACCTGCTGACCCAGCCGCCCGCACTGAGCACTACGGAGAACGTTTCGTGACGACAATCGCGGCCCCGGTGGAATCACCGGCAGGCTTCACCCATCGCCAAATCCTGACCATCCTGTCGGGCCTGATGCTCGGCATGCTGCTGGCCTCGCTCGATCAGACGATCGTGTCGACGTCGATTCGCACCATCGCCGACGATCTCGACGGCTATTCGCTGCAGGCCTGGGCTACCACGGCCTACCTGATCACCGCGACGATCAGCACTCCGCTCTACGGCAAGCTCTCGGACATGTTCGGCCGCAAGCCGTTCTTCCTGGCGGCGATCGGTCTGTTCATCGTCGGTTCGCTGCTGTGCACGCTCGCCACTTCGATGTATCAGCTGGCCGCGTTCCGCGCGTTCCAGGGTCTCGGCGCGGGCGGGCTCATGTCGCTGGCGCTGGCCATCATGGGCGACATCATCGGACCCCGCGAGCGTGCCCGCTACCAGGGTTATTTCCTCGCGGTGTTCGGTATTTCGAGTGTGCTCGGCCCGGTGCTCGGCGGTCTGCTGGCCGGACAGGACACCATTCTCGGCATCACCGGCTGGCGCTGGGTGTTCCTGGTGAACGTGCCGCTGGGGCTGCTCGCCCTGGTAGTGGTGACCCGGGTGCTGCACTTGCCGCGCAAGCCGCACGCCACTCATCGCATCGACTTCGCGGGCGCGGTGGTGCTCGCCGTCGGACTCGTTCCGCTGCTGATCGTGGCCGAGCAGGGTCGCGAATGGGGTTGGAGTAGTACCTCTTCGGTGGTCTGTTACGCGATCGGCTTGATCGGCCTGATCGGGTTCGTGGCGGTCGAGAAGTACATGGGTGACGCGGCGCTGATCCCGCTGCGGATCTTCGACAACGTGACGTTCGCCCTCGGCGTGGTGATCTCGTTCGTCGTCGGTGCGGCGATGTTCGGCGGCATGCTGCTGCTGCCGCAGTACCTGCAGGTGGTGCGCGGTGCCGGGCCGACCGAGGCAGGTCTGCAGATGCTGCCGATGGTGCTCGGGCTGATGACCGGTTCGATTCTCTCGGGCCGGCTGATCTCCAAGACCGGGCGCTACCGGGCCTTCCCGGTGATCGGCGCGACCATGCTGACGCTCGGGTTGTTCCTGCTGCACCTGCTCGACGCCGACAGCCCGCTGTGGCTGGCGATGCTGTTCATGGCGGCCACCGGCTTCGGCCTCGGCAACCTGATGCAGCCGCTGACCCTGGCTCTGCAGAACGCGCTGCCGCCCAAGGACATGGGCGTCTCGACCGCGTCGGCGACCTTCTTCCGTCAGATCGGCGGTACCCTCGGCGCCGCGGTGTTCCTGTCGATCCTGTTCTCGCTGCTCACCCCGAACATCACCGAGCAGATGCAGCAGTCGGCGTCCGATCCGACCTATCAGCAGGCTGTGATCGAGGGTGCGCAGAGCACCAACCCGGCCGACGCCGCCCTGGCGAAGGGCCTGCTCGCCCACGACACGTCGGCCGCGGGCAAGGTATTGCAGGACAGCTCGATCATCCAGCAGCTCGACCCCGAACTGGCCAAGCCGTTCCAGGTGGGCTTCGCCGACTCGATGTCGACGGTGTTCCTCGTCGCGGCCGCGGTGGCCCTGATCGCACTGCTGCTCGTGCTGTTCTGGAAGGAAGTTCCGCTGCGCATGTCGGGCGGAATCCAGTCCGACGGCGATGCCAAGGCCGCCGAAGGGGTTGGTGCGCTGATCGACACCGCCGCGCAGTCCAGTGCTCCTACCGAAGATCGGCATGGCACGCAGGAGGGCGGTCGCCCGGGGACGGGTGCGCCCCCGGCATGATCATCGGGTGAGTCGATTCGGCAGCGGCGGTGTAGTGCGACGGTTACGTCGGCTGCCCGCCGCTGTCGGCTATCTGGTGGTCGGCGGGCTGACCGGGGTCGCCTCGTTGTTCGCGGTGGTCGCGCTGGCGATCGTTGCGGCCGCGAGCCTGATCGGGATCGGGATTCCCGCGTGGCCGGAGGCGGTCAAACTGATCCGGCCACTGCTCGGGGTCGAGCGACGCAGGGCGGGCAAACGGCTCGGCACGCCGATCGTGCCCGCCTATCAGCCGTTGACCGGCGACCTGCGTCATCAGCTCGCGACGCTGGCCGCCGATCCGGCGAATCGGCGTGATCTCGCCTGGCTGGTGCTGCACGCGATCATCGGATTGCCGCTGGCCGCGCTGGCGGTGGCGCTGCCGCTGAGTGCGGTGCAGCATCTGGCCGTTTCGAGCTACTGGAGTGCGGGGGGCCGGGGTGCGGTATCGAGCGGCGGCATCGTCATCGATTCCGGGACCGCCGCCGTGGTGAGCGCGGCGATCGGCATCGTCTACGGCGCCCTCGCGCTGCGTGCGCCCGAGGCGGCGACCGCGCAGGCCCGGGTGGCGGCGGCGTTGCTCGCACCGGATGAGAACGCCCTGCTGGCCGATCGGGTCGCCGAACTGACCGCGACCAGGGCCGCCGCGTTGGACGCGCACGGTGCCGAACTGCGCCGCATCGAACGTGATCTGCACGACGGCGCCCAAGCCCGGATCGCGGCGGTGATCATGCAACTGGGGCTGGCCGAGCAATTGCGCGACCGTGATTCCGAGGCGGCCGATCGGATGGTGCGGACCGCCCAGGACACGGCTTCGGCGGCCCTGGCCGAACTCCGCGATGTGGTGCGCAGCGTGTATCCGCCGGTGCTCTCGGATCGGGGCCTGAACAGCGCTGTTTCCGCACTGGCCGCCCGTAGTCCGATCCCGTGCGTACTCGAGACGAACGGCATCACCCGGCGGCCGATGGCGGTGGAGGCCGCCGCCTATTTCGTGATCGCCGAGGCCATCGCCAATGCGACCAAACACTCCGGCGCCGCCACGCTGTCGATCGAACTGGGTGGGCCGCCCGATCTGCTCACCGTCGAGATCCGCGACGACGGCGTGGGTGGCGCGCGGGTGACCGACGGCGGTGGTCTGGCAGGCATCCGGCGCAGGGCCGAGGCGCTCGACGGGCAGATGACGCTGAGCAGCCCCGCCGGTGGGCCTACTGTGGTGCGGGTGGAGTTGCCGTGCGGGTCGTGATCGCCGAGGACGACGCCCTCCTTCGGGAAGGTCTCGCCCTGCTGTTGAAGACGGCCGGAATCGACGTGGTCGCCGCCGTCGACAACGCCGATGATTTCCTCGCGATCGTCTGCGCCGACCGCCCGGACGCGGTGGTGGTGGACGTGCGTCTCCCGCCCACCTTCACCGATGACGGCCTGCGCGCCGCGGTACACGCCAGGACCGTCCACCCGGGGCTGCCGGTGCTCGTGCTGTCCTCCTATGTGGAGGACAGTTACGCCTCCGAACTGCTCGGAGACGGTGGCGGCGGCGTCGGGTACCTGCTCAAGGAACGGGTCGGCAAGGTCGACCGGTTTCTCGAGTCACTGCACCGCGTCGCCGCTGGTGGCACCGCGATGGACCCGGAAGTGATCGCGCAACTCTTGGTGCGCCGCAAGGCCGACGATCCGCTGTCCACGCTGACCGCCCGTGAACGCGAAGTGCTCGCGCTGATGGCCGAAGGGCAGGACAATTCCGCCATCGCGGCACGCCTCGTCGTCACCGAAGGCGCTGTGCTCAAACACATTCGCAGCATCTTCGCCAAGCTCGGGCTCGCCGCCGACGAATCGGGCCACCGCCGGGTCCTCGCCGTACTGGCCTACCTGGACTCGCGGCCCGGATCGTCCTGACAGATCAGGTCGGTGCCGGGCAGAGTGCCGTCGCGGAGATAGGTGTTGACCGTCGTGTCCACGCAGGTATTCGGGTAATTGCCGTAGATCCAGTGCACCGCAACGTCTTCCAAGGTCACCATGCGTGAGCCCGTCATTGCCCGGTGCATGACCTGCGCGCCCGCATGGGTGGTGCGGGTGTCGTCGGTGGACTGGACGATCAGGCTCGGCACCGCATTGCCGATCACGGTCGGCCGCTCGACCGGGGGCGCCCAGAACGCGCACGGCGGGATGTTGTTCGCGAACGCGCCGAACAGCGGTTGATCGGCACGGCTCGCCTCGATATTGCGCCAGTACCAGGCAGGATCGCGCGGTACTTCCACATCGCCGCACAGGACGGCCAACGCCGGTGAGTAGTCGCGTGGCTGCGCGGTGAGCATGAAGGCGAGGGAGGCGGCCAGCTCGGGTTCGGGCCGGACCTCCATGCCGTCAGCGGCGTCGGCGAGTTGCCGGATCTGGCGCGCCAGCAGCGGATAGTTGCGCGGATCGTCGAGCCCGCGATAGAGCACCATCGGCAGGCTGTGTTCGTCGACGGTGAACTCTCCGATCCGGATCGGCACGTCGTTCGCGCGGCGGACCATGTCCTGCACGCTGAGCCTGACCGCGGAACGATCCGCGCCGAAACGGAACTCGGCGTTGTGCGCGGCCACCCAGTCGGCCCATCTGTCGAACGCCGCCTCGTTGACCGGGCCCATGGCGCGGATCATTCCGACCGATCCGTAGTGCTCGGGGTCGACGGCGCTGTCGAGGACGAACCGGTCGCTGCGCTCGGGAAACAGCTGGGAGAAGACCGCGCCGAGGTAGGTGCCGTAGGAGGTGCCGAAGTAGCTGATCCGGTCTTCGCCGAGGGCGGCGCGGATGACGTCCATATCGCGGGCGGTGTTGCGCGTGGTGATGTGGTTGAGCCGGGGCCCCTCGTTCGCCGCGCACAGCGCGGCGAGTTCGGCTTGCTGGGCAACGCTTTCGGCGAAACCGACACCGTCGAGACCGGCGGACTCCAGCCCGAACCCGTGTTGCCAGCGGCAGTTCACCGGAGTGGAGCGGCCGATGCCACGCGGATCCATGCCGATCAGGTCGTAGCGGTCACGGACGTCGGAGCTCATCCCCTCACGCACGTCGATCATGAGGTCGAGACCGGGAGCCCCGGGGCCGCCCGGATTGGACAGCAGCACGCCGCGACGTTTCTCCGGGTCCGTGGCGGGGAGCCGGGAGATGGCCACGGTCATCGTTTCCGCCTGTGGCGCCGAGTAATCCACCGGTACGGTCACCTCCGCGCATTGGGCACCCGCCGGATCAAGGCTCGGATCATCGCAGGGCTGCCAAGTCAGCGACTGGTGGCGGAAGCGATCGAGCGGGTCGGCATCGGCCGATGCCGTTGTAGCGGTGAGTAATCCGGCGGCGACCGCGGAAACCGCGACGGCCATGATCGCGAGTCTCACGAGGCGCACACCACGGTGTCGAAGGCTCGCTCGACAACCTCTGACTGCTCCTTGCTGCTCGGCAGCTCGTTCACGGTGATGGTTATCGCGACGCCGTCGGCGGTGACGCCGGTACGGGTGTCGAAACCGGGGATGCTGCCGCCGTGGGCGACGGTCTTCCTACCGCACGAGGTGGTCTGCTCGACCAGGCCCAAACCGTAACCAGCCGAGGGCATTCGATCGAACGGCACCGTCTGGCGCATCTGTTGCAGCTGCGCCGCGGGCAGCAGCTTGCCGTCCAGCAGGGCGAGGAAGAAGCGGTTCAGGTCCGAGCCGGTGGCGATCATCGCACCTGCGGTATCGCCCCAGGAGGGATCGAAGTCGGTGAAATCGATACGGGCGCCGTCGATCTGCTGGTAGCCGCGCGGGTGTGGTG
Organism: Nocardia salmonicida NBRC 13393; assembly: GCF_001613085.1. Taxonomy (GTDB): domain Bacteria; phylum Actinomycetota; class Actinomycetes; order Mycobacteriales; family Mycobacteriaceae; genus Nocardia; species Nocardia salmonicida. The sequence continues at coordinate 19,341 of NZ_BDBR01000053.1, read as the reverse complement.
CGCGCAGTCCGATGTCGCCGGCCGCGGGAAAGTAGGTGTCGCGCAAGCCGAGTGGCTCGATGATCCTGGTGCTGATCTCGGTGGCGGCGGGGCGGCCGGTGACCTGCTCGATCAGCATGCCGAGCAGGATGTAGTTGGTGTTGGTGTAGACCGAGCGGGCGCCGGGTTCGTACTGCGGCGGCATGGTCATTGCGATGCCGACCAGTTCGGCAGGTGAGAAGTGGCGCAGGCGGATGACTTCCGGGTCGGGTGCGATCTGCTGGGTTCCGGGGGCGGCGCGCAGGTTGGGATCGCCACCGGCCAGGTAGTCCGGAAGACCGCTGGTGTGTTGGAGCAGTTGGCGCACGGTGATCCGAGCGCCGTCATTGCCGTTGCCTCGGACGACACCGGGTAGGTACCGCTCGACGGGGCCGTCGAGGTCGACCTTGCCCTCGGCGACCAACTGCATGACCACAGTCGCGACGAAACTCTTGGTGTTGCTGCCGATTCGGACGTACGCGTTGTCGGGAATCGGTGCGCCGGTGGCGATATCGCCGACCCCGGCGGTAATGGTGTGTTCGCCCGCCGCGTCGGTGATCACGGCCTGGGCGCCGGGGAATCCCGCCTGCACCACCGATTCGAGCGCCTGCCGGATCTCGGGACGATCGGGTTGCGCCGCGGTGGCGCTGTTCTCGGGCCCGCACGCTGTGACGGCGAGTAGTGCGAGCATTCCGGTTCCGGCCGCGAAGGCGCGCAGTGACTTACTCGAAAAAGTGGTGTTGAGCTGCATGATTCGAGCCTATGAACGGGCGGCGGCCGTGCCTATGCCGTGCGCGCCCGAATCGAAGGTGGTGCCAGCACTACCGATCCGAGGGTGGGGTAGGTGAAGCGACCAAGGGGAGAGCGAACCTACCCCTAGGGGTGGCTGTTCGAACCGCCGCGCCGCAATAACTTCGAGAAGTCGGAATTGCCCGCGTCAGGAGAAACAACATGCGCATCAAATCCACTATCGCCGCCGCTCTGCTGGCCGTCGCGACCGTCGCCGGGGTGTCGGCGGTCGGTGCGGGCAGTGCCGCCGCCGCGCCGTATGGGACCTATTACGGCACCTACTACGAGCTCTACCAGTGCCGCGCGGCCGGGGAGGATCCCTACACCGGCGGGTACTACTGGGAGTGCACGGAGACCTGGGACGGCTGGGATCTGTACATCTGGTACTGAGACGAAAACGGGAAGTCCGAAAACTCTTCGGACTTCCCGTTTCTCGTAGGGCTATCGGCTCAGTGGCCGGATTCCTTCAGCCGGGTGAAGGACTCGTCGATGATCTTCTCGGCCTCGGCGCGACCCAGCCACTCCGAACCCTCGACGTACTTGCCGGGCTCGAGATCCTTGTAGCGCTCGAAGAAGTGCTTGATCGCCGACAGTTCGAACTCCGAGACATCGCCCAGGTCCTGGATGTGGTCCCAGCGCGGGTCGCCCGCGGGCACGCACAGCACCTTGTCGTCGCCGCCGGCCTCGTCGGTCATCCGGTACACGCCGACAGGGCGGGCCTCGACGATCACGCCGGGGAACACCGACTCGGGCAGCAGCACCAGCGCGTCGAGCGGGTCGCCGTCCTCGCCGAGGGTGTTCTCGATGAAACCGTAGTCGGCCGGGTAGCCCATGGAGGTGTACAGGTACCGGTCGAGCTTGACCCGGCCGCTCTCGTGATCGACCTCGTACTTGTTCCGAGAACCCTTGGGAATCTCGATGGTGACGTCGAACTCCACGCCATCTCCTTGTTCGTTCGGTGCTGGTCTGTGCCGAATCGCCAGATCGTTCTGGGGAACCGTTGCGCAACGAGGATAGTGTGGTGTGCTGGTACACCGGTGCGGCAGGCGGCTGTAGTCGCGCAGTCGAGGCGTGTCGGGCGGCGTTGAGGGAGACACGGGCGTGGTCGGTACAAGCGGCAGCAATCCGGGATCGCAGGTGCAGGGGCGCCGCGGGTCCCGCTGGATCTGGTTGTCGGCGGTGATCGTCGCGCTGTTGGTGATCGCGGGCGGTTTCGCGGCGATCGCACGGCCGTGGACGCAGGAATTCCGGCACGGCGGGCTCACGGTGGCGCCGCCGCCGGACACGGGTCAGGTGTTTCCCGAGGTGGCGCCCGCGCGATCGGACGCGCCCGCGCCGACGGCAGCGGGAATCGCCGCGGCGCTCGCTCCGGTGGTCGGGAACCCTGATCTCGGTGCGTTCGCGGGTCAGGTGACCGATCCGAGCAGCGGAGCGGTGCTGTGGAGTCAGGACCCGACCAAGGCGATGATTCCGTCGTCGACGGCGAAGATCATGCTGGTCGCGGCCGCGTTGCTGACGTTGCCCGATGATCAGCGGGTGGCCACGAAGGTGCTCGCCGGTGCGCCCGGCGAGCTGGTGCTGGTGGCCGGCGGGGATCCGACGCTGACCACGCGCGCCACCGGTGGTTACTACACCGACGGCGCGCGGATCTCGGATCTGGCCGCGCAGGTGCGGGCCGCGGGGACGCAGGCGAAGGCGATCGTGGTCGACACCTCCGCCTACACGGGGCCGACGATGGCTTCGGGCTGGGATCCGGTCGACATTCCGGAAGGGTCGATTGCGCCGATCGAACCGATCATGCTCGACGGGGGCCGGTTCGATCCGTCGGCCGACTATTCCCCGCGCACCGCGAACCCCGCGCTCGACGCGGGTCGGGCGCTGGCCGCCGAGCTCGGTATCGATCCCGGCGCCGTGCGGGTCGGTCCGGCCGCGCAGAGCGGGGTCCAGCTGGCGAAGGTCGAATCGGCGCCGCTGCGAGTTCGGCTGCACGACATGATGATTCATTCCGACAATGTGCTGGCCGAGACCATCGGACGTGAGCTGGCGGTGGCGTCGGGGCAGGCGGCGTCCTTCACCGGTGCTGTGGCGGCCACCTCGGCGGCCCTGACCGCGGCCGGGTTCGATGTCACCGGGCTGCATTTGGCCGACAACAGCGGACTTTCCGTGGATGACCGGGTAACGCCGAAGCTGCTCGATTCGATCATCGCCACCGCCGCCGAGCCGACCGGCGCCGCGGCGGTAGCGCCTGCCGGAACACAGGCCAAGCCCGAAAACGACCCGCGCGCAGCGGCTCTCGCGCCGATGCTGGACTACCTGCCCGTCGCGGGCGGTACCGGCACGCTCGCACCGCGCTTCGTCACCCAGAACCGGCAGGGCGCGGGGTGGGTGCGGGCCAAGACCGGAACTCTGAGTGTGGCCAGCGCGTTGGTCGGATATGTACTCGACCGCGACGGCCGGGTGCTCACCTTCGCACTCATGTCGAACGACCGGTTGCCGGAGCTCAGCAGGCCGGCGCTCGACGCGGTGGCGGGTGCCCTGCGCAACTGCGGATGCTCGTAGAGAACGGGTGGTTTATGACCGACAAGACCGAGCGCAAGAGTTCCAGCTTCAGCGGAGCGGTGGACTGGCCGTTGGCCGCGCGGACCGGGGCGCTGCTGGCGCCCTCCGGCCCGCGCGCGTCCAGGGCCACGGCCGAACAGGTCGTTGCCGAGTTGGCGTCGGCCTCGGTGCTGGCAGAACTGCCGGTCCGTGAGGTCAGTGGGTTGCTCGACGATCGGCCGGTACCCGAGGCGCGGATCGTCGACCGGCCGGGCTGGATCGCCGCGGCCGCCGATTCGATGGCGGTGCTCACCGGCACCGAATCCACGGACGGCGGCAAGTTCGTCGGGAAGCCCGCGGGTGTCCAGGCCGGGACCATGCTGGCGTTCTTGTCCACCGCGATTCTCGGGCAGTACGACCCGTTCACCGGCGAGGACGGCACATTGCTGCTGGTCGCGCCCAATATTCTCGGCGTCGAGCGGGCGCTGGGTGTCGATTCGAGCGACTTCCGGTTGTGGGTGTGCCTGCACGAGGTGACGCATCGGGTGCAGTTCTCGTCGGCGCCCTGGTTGGCCGGGTATATGCGCACCAACGTCGACATCTTGAGTGAGGTCGGCGAGGAACCGATGAGCGAGCTGCTCACCCGGTTGGTCGGCGAGGTGCGGTCGCGGCGCAACGGTGACAACGCCGACGATCCGAACAGCCGTGGCGTGGTCGGGCTGTTGCGTGCGGCCCAGGCGCCGCCGCAGCGCGAGGCGCTGGATCGGCTGTTGATGCTCGGCACGCTGCTCGAGGGGCACGCGGATCATGTGATGGACGCCGTCGGACCCGCGGTGGTGCCCACTGTCGCCGATATTCGGGCGGCCTTCGATCGGCGCAGGCAGCGGCCGTCGAATCCGGTTCAGCGGCTGCTGCGGGCGCTGCTCGGGGTGGACGCGAAGGTCGCGCAGTACGTACGGGGCAAGAAGTTCGTCGACGCCGTGGTCGAACGGGTGGGGATCGCGGAGTTCAACACGGTGTGGACGAACGCGGACACACTGCCGTTGCTGGACGAGGTCGACGAGCCCGAGCGGTGGATTCGCCGGGTGCTGGGGTAGATGAAGGAACCGGGCGGTATCCGGCTGCCGGAGACGGCGGCGGTGCTCGCCGTGCGGCGGGGGGTGCGGGAGTGGGTGGTCGCGCAGGGCGGGCGCAGGCCTGTGGTCGTCGGCTTGTCGGGCGGGGCCGATTCGCTGGCCTTGGTGGCCGCCGCTGTCGTCGAGGCCGGTGAAGTGACGGCCGTCGTGGTCGATCATCGGTTACAGGACGGTTCGGCGGAGGTCGCTGAGCGGGCCGCTGAGCGGGCGCGCGCGCTCGGGTGTGCGGCGGCGGTGGTCGTTCCGGTCGAGGTGGGGCGCGAAGGTGGCGTAGAGGCGGCCGCGCGCGCGGCTCGGTACGAGGCGCTGGAGTCGGTGCGGGCGGGGCGGCCGGTATTGCTCGGGCACACGCTCGATGATCAGGCCGAGACCGTGTTGCTCGGGCTGGCGCGCGGGTCAGGCGGGCGGTCGATTCAGGGGATGGTGGCGTGGAAACCCCCGTGGGGGCGGCCGTTGCTCGGGGTGCGGCGGGCCCAGACGGTGCGGATGTGTGCCGATCTGGGGATCGAACCGTGGAACGACCCGCACAACGCGGACCTCAGATACACGCGAGTGCGAGTCCGCAACGAAGTGCTCCCGCTGCTCGAACAGGTGCTGGGTGGTGGCGTGGCCAAGGCGCTGGTTCGCACCGCCGATCAACTCCGGGAGGACGGGGCGGTCCTCGATGTCTACGCCGACGAGCTGCTTCGGGCGGCGCGCTCGCACGGCAGTGGCACCGGCGACAACGATCGACCCACTGTCTCGATCGAGATCCTGGCCACTGCGCCGCCCGCACTGCGTCGCCGGGCCGTGCGCGCCTGGCTCGCCGATCAAGGCGTCACCGGGCTCATGAATGCGCATTTACAGGCGATCGACGAGCTGGTGAGCAACTGGCGCGGGCAGGGCGGGGTGGCGGTGGGAGGCGGGCCGAGGGGCCACAGGTTGGTCGTGACGCGCGAACATGGCACGCTGGCGGTGCGAGCACAGCCGCGCATTTGATGCCACGAAGGGACACCCACTTCCGTGTACGGAGACGACATCGCATCGGTGCTGATCACCGAAGACGAGATCAAAGCCAAGACCGAGGAACTGGCCGAGCTCGTCGCCAAGCGATACCCGCCCGATTCCCCCGAAGGTGACCTCCTGCTGATCTGCGTCCTCAAGGGCGCGATCTTCTTCATGACCGACTTCGCCAGGGCGCTGTCGATTCCCACCCAGCTCGAATTCATGGCCGTGTCGTCTTACGGTTCGTCCACCTCGTCCTCGGGCGTCGTGCGCATCATGAAGGACCTGGACAAGGACATCGCGGGCCGCAACGTCCTCATCGTCGAGGACATCATCGACTCGGGTCTGACCCTGTCCTGGCTCAAGCGCAACCTGTCCACCCGCAACCCGGCCTCGCTGGAAGTAGTCACCCTGCTCCGCAAGCCCGACGCCCTGCGCACCCCCGTCGACGTCGCCCACGTGGGCTTCGACATCCCCAACGAATTCGTCGTCGGCTACGGCCTCGACTACGCCGAGCGCTACCGAGACCTGCCTTACATCGGCACCCTCAACCCAGCCGTGTACTCCTAGTTCTGACCGGGGGATCGACGACTCTGATCAGTGCCCGGATATCGGCTTCGATCGCGCGGAACAGCACGTACGAGCCGATGAAGGCGACGACGCTGCCGAGATAGACCGCGCGCAGCGAGACCAGGGTCGGCAGCAGATCCTCGGTGGGGAGCAGGGTGATGGCCACCATCGCGATCAGCGGGATGGACGCGGCCACCGCCAGGTACCAGCCGCAGCGCTGCAGGAGTCCGCGCAGCGTTGCGGCATCGGTGTGGAACAGGTGGCCCTGCTGGAGGAAGATCGGGTAGACGCAGCGGACCATGTAAAAGGTGATGAGGAAGAACGCGTAGGTCGCCGCGACCGCGCAGCCGATGGCGTTCGACGTCAGGAATTGCACCGTGGTCCGGGTCTCCAATTCGCCGGTGCTCGCCTTCGCCGTGGCGGGCAGAATCGCGGCCGCGGTGATCCAGAACAGCAGTGCGACCACAACTGCCCGGTCCCCCAGAAGTAGCGACTGCCTTCCGGCCCGCCCCAACTCGTCGGTACTCACACGCCGTCCCGCCCGCAACGCGCGCGGAATCAGGATCGCGTGGCGGGACAGGAAGACAAGCATCACCGCGCCGAGCGCGAACGAGATCACGTTGGTGACCACCGAGACGATGTGCAGCGCCTCGCGAGCGGCGGGCTCGAGCCGCTGCACCAGCAGGCCGGAGTTCTGCCAGGTCTTGTATCGCACGGCGAGCGCGTTGGGCACCGCGATCGCCAGTGCCATCAGCACAACCATGAAGGGCCGCAGGAGAATTCGATAGGAACCAGCGGGTGGGTCGACCAGGTTTCTGCTGCGGGGGTCGAGGCACAGATCGAACTGTTCGGCGAGCACGGTGCCATCGGGCCAGCGGTTTGTTCGTTCGGGTTCCAAGCAGCGCAGCAACACTCGACGCAGTGCGGGTGGGCAGTCCGGCGGAAGTTGTCGCAGCGCGGAATTGCTCACACCCGCGCTCCGTGCGGCGAGCATCGCCTCGAGTCTGGTCTGATCGCCCCAAGCCGGGTCGTCGGCACCGGTGTCGTCGAATGGTTTTGTGCCGGTGAGCAATTCCCACAGTAGGACGCCCAGCGAGAAGAGATCGGAGCGAGCGTCGAGGTCGGCGGCACTGCGGTCGTGGCCGGGGTGGCTGGCCTCCAGCTGTTCGGGCGACATGTACGCGAGCGACCCGCCGAAATACGAGAGCGGGCTGGTACCGGCGTTCTCGCTGAAGCTGATGTTGAAATCGGCGAGCTTGGGCACACCCTCGGCCGTGAGTAAAACGTTCGCCGGCTTCACATCACGGTGGAGCACACCCCGGTCGGCCGCGTGATCCAGCGCCGCGGCCAGCCGTCGACCCAGCCAGGCTACGGTGTCGGGCCAGCTGAGGTCGGCGATCTCGCGGCGCACGCTCGAATCCGCGGGACGGATTTCGCCCTTCTCCGTCATCGCCGCGTCGATCGCGTCGAGCAGGAGTCGGCCGCTGCGTTCGGCGGATGGGGTCGCGCGGACCCAGCGCAGCAGGCCGAGCAGGGTGCCGCCGGGCAGGAATTGCATGTACAGCAGGCGTAGGCGGGGTGAGCCGTCGTCGGGCGGATCTAGCAGCAGCTGGTCGAAGACTCGCACGATGTAGTCGTGGTCGAGCTGGGCCAGGGTTTGTGGCTCGGTGCCGCTGTCGGCGGAGATCTTCACCGCGACCAAGCGCTGCATCGAGCGTTGCCGGGCGAGGAAGACCCGGGCGAACGCCCCGGAACCGAGCTCGGTGAGCAGCTCGAAGTCGCCTACTCGCGCACCCACCTCGAACCGGTCGAGCCCGCGACGAACGGTGGGGTGCATGGTGGCGGTGCGGTCGAGCGAGGGGCGGGTCGCCTCGGTGATCACTGTCGAGCTCACGACGGGGGATACGGACGCGGGCGCGCGGAAGTTCATCCGCGCCGGGCAGCGTCAGCTGACTACGCGTTCCAGCGCCTTCAAGTCGGCTTCGAGTGCTCGGAACATCAGGTAGGAGGCGATGAAGGCGAAGATGCCGCCGACGCAGAGGACCCGGACGGCGACGATCACGGCCGGGATATCGCCGGGCGGGAGAAAGGTGACACCGGCTACGGCGAGGAGGGGGACCGAGGCCGCCACCGCGAGGTACCAGGTGCAGCGGCGGCTCAGCGCACGCAGCCAGACGCCGTCGTCGGTGCTGGTTTCGCCGTGCCGAAGGAAGATCGGGTAGATGCAGCGGACCAGGTAGAACGTCACGAGGAAGAACGGGTAGGCGACCGCTATCGCGCCGCAGACCAGCAGGGACGCGAGGAAGTGGACCACGGCATGGCCGGGGACGTCACCCGCGGCCAATTGCAGGGCGATGGGGAAGGTGAGTCCCGAGATCGCCCACAGCGAGAACGCGACGATCACGACCCGATCGCCCATGCGCAAGGTGTCGTGTCTGGTGCGGCGCAGGGTCGGCGGGTCGTAGCGGCGGCCGTGGCGAAGGCCGCGCGGCACGGAGAGCACGAAACGGGCGAGGTAGATGAGCATCGCGGCGCCCAGCGGGAAGAAGACCAGGTTCACGCCTGCGGTGATCACGACGAACGATTGCTGGGCGGTCTCATTGAGCCGACTCACCACCAGGGTCTGGTTGTGCTGGATGTTGTACCAGGACGCCAGTGCGTTGGGGATGCCGATCGCCAAGACCATCACCAGCAAGGGCCATTTGCGCCACACCATCCGCCAGCTGTTCGGCGGCGGGTCGACGAGGTCGCGGGCGCGCGCGTCCAGGCACAGGTCGAACTGCTTGGCCAGCACCGCGCCCTCGGCCCAGCGGCGCGACCTGTCCGGGTCGAGGCAGGTCAGCAGGACCCGGCGCAGGGCAGTGGGACAGTTCGCCGGAACCCGGTCCAGCGCGGCCTGGTCGACGCCGACGGTGCGGCGTTCGAGCATCGCTTCGAGCGTGGTTTCGTCGCCACGACCCTCGGCGGCGGCGGTGCTGTCGTCGAAGGGCTTCGCGCCGGTCAGCAGTTCCCACAGGACCACGCCGAGGGAGAAGATATCGCTGCGGGTGTCGAGGTCGGCGGCGCTGCGGCCGAGGCCGGGGTGGCAGGCCTCGAGCTGTTCGGGCGACATGTAGGACAGCGATCCGCCGAAGTAGGCGACCGGGCTGGTGCCCTCGACACTGCGGCTGAAGCTGATGTTGAAGTCGGCGAGCTTGGGAACGCCCTCGGCGGTGAGCAGCACATTCGCCGGTTTCACATCACGGTGCAGCACACCGTGCGAGGACGCGTAGTCGAGTGCCTCGGCCAGCCGCCTGCCCAGCCAGGCCACCGTTTCCGGCCAGGTCAGGGCGGCGATCTCGGAGCGCACGCTCGAATCGGTCGGGCGGATCTCGCCCTTCTCCTCCATGGCCGCGTCCACGGCGTCGAGCAGCAGTTTGCCGCTGCGTTCGGCGGGCGGGGTCGCGCGGACCCAGCGCAGCAGGCCGAGCAGGGTTCCGCCGGGCAGGAACTGCATGTAGAGCAGGCGGAGGCGACGCGAACCCGAGGGCGCCGAGTCGGTGTCCATCAGTTGCTGGTCGAACACGCGCACGATGTAGTCGTGGTCGAGCTGGGCCAGCGTCTGCGGCTCGGTGCCGCGGTCGGCGGAGATCTTCACCGCGACCAGGCGCTGCATCGAGGTCTGCCTGGCCAGGAAGACGCGCGCGAACGCGCCGGTACCCAGCCCGGTGAGCAGCTCGAAATCGCCGATGCGCTGGCCGATTTCGATGCGGTCGAGCGGCTCGAACGCGCCGGGATTCGAGAGTGCGTCCGTCGACGACGTCGCGGCCGAGGTGGCGGTCGCGGTGAGGTCGAGCTGCGGGCTGGTCATCTGGGTACTACGGGTCGAGTCCAGCGTTTGGTTCACCGTCGCGTCGAGATCGTCGGCCCGGTGGGTGCTCTGGTCGAGTTCCTCGGTATTGAGCAGGCCGCGCAGACTGGCCGCGTGCTCGGGGTATTCGCGCAGGCAATCGCGCGGATCCACGCGCTCGCCGCTGTGCCTGCGGATGACGAATTCCTCGAACACCAGCCCGGCGGGCAGCGATGCCCGATCGAGCTCGGGGAACTCGGCGCAGTAGTTGATCAGTCGCTTGCGGGCGATGTCGGTGCCCGTGTGATGGAGCCAGCGCTGGCGCAGGTCGACCCGGATCAATTCGTGCAGCGCCTGCGCGCGCAAGGTGGCCGCGTCGGGAAGGAACTCGGCGATCTCGGGCGGGTGCTCGGTGGCCGTGCCCCACGCGGCGGCGAACGCCTCGACCATGTCGACGCGCACAATGTTGGCCCGACCGGGCGTCGCGTCGGGTTGTTGCCCGCTTGCGGTGCTATCGCTCATCACCCGACCTAAGTGTTCGCGCGGATCGGTGCGAAATTCATTCCGCCACACCCGCCGCCATCGCCGGAGAGCTGTACTAGAAATGATAACTTGCGCCTCTAGAGCTGATCACCCGAATTTCGACGACCATGCGACGGGGGCGAATCCGCAGATGAACGAAGACCTCACAGCGGTAGCATGGGAGTCCGTCGACGACGACGGCGTAACGGACGCTGAGGTGACGATGGACTCGTCCCGCCCTGCCGACGAATACCCCATCGGGGGCCCCGCTGCAGCACTGGCTGCCCGGGTCCGCGCGGGTACCATCACGCCCGCCGACGTCACCGCCGACGCACTGGCCCGCATCGCCTCGGAGAATCGCAAGATCAACGCGTTCACGGTGGTGCGAGGCGAGCGGGCAAGGGCCGAAGCGCGCGAACTGGCCGCCAGACAAGACCTCGACGAGCTCCCGCTGGCCGGTGTGCCGGTGGCGGTGAAGCAGAACATCGCGGTGGCGGGGGAGCCGACCCGCGCGGGTTCGGCGGCCACCTCCGCCGAACCGGCCGACGCCGATCACCCGGTGGTGGCCAGGTTGCGGGCCGCGGGCGCGATCGTCGTCGGGTTGACGGCCATGCCGGAACTGGGTTTGTGGGCGACTACCGACTCCGAAGGGTGTGTCACGCGCAATCCACGCGATGTCGGCCGGTCGACGGGTGGATCCTCGGGTGGCGCGGCCGCCGCGGTGGCCGCCGGACTCGTCCCGATCGCGCACGGCAACGACGGCCTCGGCTCGATCCGGGTGCCTGCCGCGGCGTGCGGAGTATTCGGAATCAAGCCGGGTAGACACGTGGTGCCCTCACAGATCGGCGCCGATTCCTGGGCCGGACTCGCCGAGAACGGTGTCCTCGCGACAACGGTGTCGGACGCGGCGCTGGCGCTTTCGGTGTTGGCGGGCCGCTCCGACCTGGCCGAACTACGCAAACCGCAGCGACTACGTATCGGACTGGCCGTGGCTCCGCCGTCGCGACTGGTCCGCATGGATCGGCATTGGACGGCGGCGGCGCGCACCGCGGGTGCGCGCGCGGCAGTGGCCGGGCACGAGGTGCAACCGGTCGAGCTGCCTTACGGCGATGCGGCGCTGCTGATGCTGCTGCGCTGGCCGAGCGCTGGTCTCGGCGACGCCGACGCGCTCCCGAAGCCCGAACTACTCCAGCAACGGACCCGACGTCATCTGGCGCTCGGGAGAGTGATCCGGCGGCTCGGTCTGGTCCGTCCCAGCCAGATCGACCGGACCGAAGCCAGACTGCTCGAATTCTTCGAAGACTTCGACGTGGTGATCACGCCGACGCTCGCCGCGCCGCCGCCGAAGGCCAGACAGTGGAGCGGGCGTGGTTGGCTCGCGAATGTCGTGTCCTCGGTGCGCTACGCGCCGTTCACCGGACTGTGGAATCTGCTCGGCTGGCCCGCGGCGTCACTGCCGATGGGTACTCACCCCGAGGCGCATACGCCGTTGGCCGCGCAACTGATCGGTCCGCCGGGCAGCGAGGCCACCTTGCTCGGCCTCGCCGCCCAACTGGAACTGTCGAACTAGACGCGCGCCCTAGACCGCGATCGGCTGCGGCTGCGGTGTCGGCTCGGAGAAGCCGCCGTCGACGGCGCGACCGGCGAATTCCAGAATGGTCGGGCGAGTGTCGTCGGCCCGCCACGCCACCGCCAGCTCACACGGGGTGAGACCGGCGACCGGACGCGCGGTGAGCCCGGGCCAGCGGTACATCGGCACATTGTTCTCGGCCAGCAGGCACACACCGAGGCCGAGGCTCACGGCCTCGAGCTTGTCCTCGGGGGTGGCCGCCTCGGCGCCGATCTTGGCCGCCTTGCCGCCACGGGCGTCGTTGCCGAGCCAGAAGTCGCGGACCGCGCCCGCTTCGGTGGGCAGGGCGACGAAGGACTCGTCGAGCAGATCGGCGAACTCGATGCTTTCCTGCTCGGCCAGGGGGTGTGTTTCGGGCAGCAGCACCCAGCGCGGCTCGGTGCGCAGCACCTGCCAGCGATAACGGTTGGGGTCGGGCAGCGGCAGCCAGACCAGCGACAGGTCGGCCTGTCGACCGGCCAGACCGCTGGACGGGTCGTTCCACGACGCCGCGTGCAGAGCGAGACGATGCCCGCTCGCGCTCTCGAGGTCGTTGAGCAGGCCGCGGCCGAGTGCGGACTGGATACCGACGCGCAGCACCTCGCCTGCTTCCTGGAGGGACACGTTGGTCACCTCCCACAGCTCGAGGATCTTGCGGGCGCCTTCGAGGAGTTCCTTACCGGCGACGGTCAGGGCGACACTGCGCTGGTTGCGGTCGAACAGGACCACGTCGAGCTGGCGTTCGAGCTGACGGATCTGGCGTGACAACGTCGGCTGAGCGATGTGCAGCCGCTGTGCGGCGTTGGTGAAGTGCAGTTCCTCAGCGACGGCGACGAAATACCGCAGATCGCGCAAATGCGGGTCCATAGCACCTTGCTATCAGAATCGGTCGGGAAAATCCAGCCAAAACAGGCAAGGAAGTTCGCGGAAGTGGATCAAAACAGTCACCAGGTTGGTAATGCACAGCATATGGCCTGACATGGTGAGCTGCACCATCGGATTGCGTTTTGTTCACTGCGATCGGTCGCTGAGTGGATCGACTGCGAAGCTGGGCGGCTGACCAGCGAAAATGCGTCGACATTCACACTCGCTGCCTGAATGTAAGCCCCGCCGTGTCGCCGTCGGGCACGTCGAAAGGTGCCGCTGACCACGGCGTGTGGTGCGGGGAGGGCTCGATCGGTGACGTTGATCACAAAAAGTTTCGAGCGGCGAATCCGGCTGCGCGCGAGTACGCGTCGCAGCCGGAATCAGCTAGTCGCTCTTCTTCAGGCGCAGCACCGTCGGCAGGTCGATCCGGCGCATCCCACGAGCACCGGCGGCCCGCATCGCCGCGACGGCGAAGACCAGCTTGTTCATGTCGTACGGGTACCAGAACAATTCCTTGCCCATGGTCGGCAGTTTCGGCTTCGTCATCGCCTGTGCGCGACAGTATTTCCGCAGGCCCGACGCACCGCCCCAGCGCGCGCCGACGCCGGACAGGCCCCAGCCGCCCATCGGCATCGCGGGATTGAACAGGTTCGCGAACACGTCGTTGATGTTCACCGCGCCGGTGTTCAACTGCCTGGCCACGCGTTCGCCGCGTGCCTTGTCGCCGGTCCAGACCGACGCCGAGAGTCCGTAGATCGAGTCGTTGGCCATCCGGATCGCCTCGGCCTCGTCGGCCACCTTCATCACCGGCAGCGTCGGGCCGAAGGTCTCCTCGGCGACGCACGACATCGAGTGGTCCACATCGACGAGCACGGTCGGCTCGAAGAAGGTGCCGACGCCGGTGCGTTTGCCGCCGGTGGTCACCCGGGCGCCCGCGGCGATCGCCTCGTCGACGTGGCGCTGCACGATCAGCACCTGGTTCTCGTTGGCCAGCGCGCCGACGTCGTTGCTCGACTCGCGACCGTCGGCGCCCTGGCGCAGCGCGGCCACCGCCGCGGTCAGCTTCGTGACGAATTCGTCGTAGACCGGCGCCTCGACGTAGACCCGCTCGACCGAGATGCACACCTGACCGGCGTTGAACATGCCGCCGAAGGCGATGCCGTGCGCGGCGCGGTCGATGTCGGCGTCGGCGAGCACGATCGCCGGGTCCTTGCCGCCGAGTTCGAGGCTGTAGGGCACCATCCGCTCCGCGCAGGCGGCCGCGATCTTGCGGCCGGTCGCGGTGGAGCCGGTGAACTGGATGTAGTCGGCGTTCTCGACGACAGCCGCGCCGGTCGCGCCCGCGCCGGTGACCACCTTGAACACCGGCGGCGCACCGATCTCGGCCCAGCCGCGGGCCAGCTCCACCGCCGACAGTGGCGTCACCTCCGACGGCTTGAGGATCACCGCGGCGCCGGCGGCCAGCGCGGGGAACACATCGATCGCGGGCATCGCGAGCGGGAAGTTCCACGGCGTGATCACCCCGACCACGGGATACGGGCGATAGGCGACCGTCAGCGTCTTCACCCGCGCGAGCGGGCTGTGCGGGGACGGGTGATCGTCGGCGAGGAATTTGGCGGCCCGGCGCGCGTAGTAGCCGAGGAGGTCGACCGCGAACGCTGAATCGATGACCGCGTCGACGCGCGGCTTGGCGGTCTCGGACTGCAGTACCGCGGCCAGGTGCTCGGTGTTGTCGATCAGCCAGTCCTGCATTTTCAGCAGCCACTTCTTACGCCCGGCGGGCCCGATCGCCTCCCACTCGGGCTGGTACAGACGCAGCTCCCGGACCGCGGCCGCCACCTCGTCCGGCGTGGTGATCGGCACGGTGCCGGCGAGTTCGCCCGACGCCGGATTGTGTACTTCGATCACCGCGGCGGTCTTGTCGAGTTCGCTCACTGGTCTTTCTCCTTGTGCATCCGCTGAATTCGATCCACCGACTATTACGGCGCGACCAGAGGAAATGGCGTGCCCGCTCGAGTCAATTAGAACACGTTGCAGTATGGAGTTCGCCGATCCTACGAGGTCTCGCTGACCTCGTTTTCGCGGGCCGCGATCCGGCGCAGCGGTGGCTCGGTAGGCGGCGGGACTCGCCGATCGGGCAGTTCCGCCAGCAACGCCGTGGTGGCCGCGGCGATGGCCGCGACAGCTTTGTCGACCGCGGGCTTGGTGGCGCTACTCAGGCCGGAGATGCCGCCGACTTTGCGCACATATTGCAAGGCGGCAGCGTAGATCTCCTGCTCGGTGGCGGCAGGCTCCAGACCACGCAAGACGGTGATATTTCTACACATGTCAGAACCATAGACCTGTGCGGCATGACACGACAGGTGAAGAATGAGGCGATCTGAAAATCTCGTAATGCAGGTGAGATTCGCAGGCCGCCCGTGATCGCGGTCACCGCACTAGACTCGGCCGCATGCCTGCCAGGGGAGTACCAGCGCTGACCACTTTTCCGTATCCGGAACTAGACGAGCGCGAAGAAGACCACTGGTCGGGCGCGGGGGTGAGCGACGACGAACTGCGCGCGCTCGCGCTCGGAGCCTTCTACTCCACGCGCTGGGACGCCTTCCACGACGCCATGCTGCTCGGCCCCGAACGCGAGCATCCGCTCGGTGACCGCCGTGAACTCGCCATCGACACCCTCACCGGTGCCTGGGGCATCACCGACGGCACCGAAGCCCGCGCCTCGATGGAGCAGTTGCTCGAAGGCATGCACGCACCGTTGTATTCGCTGGTGCATCCGCTGGTGATGGCCTCGGTCAATGCCAGCGAGCGCGACCGTTTCGGTGAGCGCGCCGACAAGCAGCGCGCCTTTCTGCGTCAGGTCGGTTCGTTTCGGGGGATGGACAATCCCGAGGCGCTGGTCCGCGACTACGACATCTGGGCCCAAGCCATCAAGATCGGCTTCACCGACCACCTGTCGCGCCCGCTACCCAACGACATCCATGCCTGGGACCTGGCTCGCGTCGTCGCGGTGGCCCGCATGGCGTTCACGGCGGGATATATCGACGCCGACGTGGCGTGGGAATACTGCATGCGCGCATTGGTGCCCGCGCAGCGCCGCTACCGCAACTGGCGTCAATTCGGCGACGCCTACCTCACCGGCTGGACCTACTGGCAGGCCACCGAGGACCTCGCCGAGCTCAAGAACGGTGGCGTCGACCGGCGGATGGAACTGGTGCGCCTGTGGACCCGGCCGACGAGCCCGTGGCGACGTATCGAGCTCAACGAGCCCGAGCAGAAGGCGGAAACCGAAGCGGCCGAACCGAATTGAGTATTCGGTTCGGCCGCCGGTGACTACAGGCTGCGGAGGATCCCGCGGCCGTAGCGCTGGAATTGCGTGTCGTCGACCATGCCGAGCGAATGCCGCTCGACCAGCAGTTCCCACTCCGCGTAGAGCTGGTTGACGCCCGGATCGGCGGGGCCCGCGGCACCGTCGGCGGCTTGTCTGCGGACGGCGAAGTTCACCGCGCAGGTGACCCGCTCGGTGTCGGCGCGATCCACGCCGGCGAAATGCAGGGTGCGATTGCCGTCGTTGATGTCGATGCCCGATCCGCCGTGGCGCGTATCGACCTCGCCCGGCGCCGAGCGCGTGCCCTCGATGGTGCGGGCGCCGAGAATCGCGGCCACCGCCAATTCGAAGGCATAGCGTTCGCCGCTGCTGCCGATCGAGATGAACAGCACGCGAGAGGTCGTCGCCGCGAGCAGACCGGTACCCGATCCCGCAGGCGGGGCGGCCACGGCGATCGCCGTTTCCAGGACGTATTCGTCGGGGGTGACATACCGATTCAGCGCGGTGACGGCCGTACGGGCGTCCTTGCGCGGGGCCATCCGGCGCACGGCGCGCTCGACATCGGCGCGGGTCGGGCCCGACTTTCCCCACTCGGGCGGGGGCGGGGTCAGATCCGGCGCGGCCACGTCGATGCGCTGGGTCGTCATGATCTGGTCGTTGATCCGGTCGACGATGCCGAGGGCGGCAGGCACGTCGTGCTCGGCGATGAGCACCGGAAGCGGAGTGCGGTCGGCGGGAACGCCGGTGAGGACCGCCGTGGGATAACGCAGATAGATTTCGATGACCACCGCTTCGTCGGCGCGCCGATTGAGGCGCACCTTGAGCAGGTCGGCAATGGGAACGTCGAGAACACGTTCGCCGTCGGTACCCGGCCGGAGGACGACAAGCCGTCCACCGCCGTGGCGCAGAATCGCTGTGGGTGTTCGTAGCTCGACGATGTCTATACCCCCTGCGCTGTAGTTGTGTCGTCGCCCACGATAAGGCGGGCATGACATGATTGTGGCCACTTGCCACAACCCGGTCGGAGCGTTCGGGAACCTCTTGCGTTCTCCGGCCGTTTACCAGTGCAACTGCACCAGCAGCCGAACTGCGCGATGTATCGAACTAGACCGTACGCGGTAACGTGGCATGTCCGCATCCGAAACCCGCCGATCTCGACGCTTCGCAAGCACACCCGGAGTAATAACCGGAAAGGACTGGGCCGTCCGGCCGACGCTCTATGAACCGCAAGACAGTGTTTCGCACCTTGGCGATCATCTCGGGCATCATGCTCATGATCTGGCTGTTCAGCTTTCTCAGCGATGACACGCGCGGTTGGGAGAGTGTCGACACTTCCGTTGCGCTGACCCAGCTCGAGGACAAAGCGAACGTCAAGAACGTGCAGATCGATGACAAGGAGCAGCAGCTCCGCATCGAACTGAAAAACGGCAACGAGGCCACGAGCAACAACTCCAAGATCGTCGCCAAGTACCCGAGTGGCGGGGAGAACTCCGCGCAGGTCCTCAACGCTGTGCAGAAGTCCGGCGCGCCGTACGACACCGTGGTCAAGCAGGAGAGCTGGCTTTCCCAGCTGCTGCTGTTCATCGTGCCGATGGTGTTGTTGGTCGGCCTGTTCATCTTCGTGATGTCGCGCATGCAGGGCGGCGGCCGTGGCGGAATGATGGGCTTCGGAAAGTCCAAGGCCAAGCTGCTGACCAAGGACATGCCGAAGACCACGTTCTCCGACGTCGCCGGTGCCGACGAGGCCGTCGAAGAGCTCTACGAGATCAAGGACTTCCTGCAGAATCCGGCCCGCTACCAGGCGCTCGGCGCGAAGATCCCCAAGGGCGTGCTGCTCTACGGGCCGCCCGGAACCGGTAAGACGCTGCTGGCCCGCGCCGTCGCGGGCGAGGCCGGGGTGCCGTTCTTCACCATCTCCGGTTCGGATTTCGTCGAGATGTTCGTCGGTGTCGGCGCCTCCCGCGTGCGCGACCTGTTCGAGCAGGCCAAGCAGAACAGTCCGTGCATCATCTTCGTCGACGAGATCGACGCGGTCGGCCGCCAGCGCGGTGCCGGCCTCGGCGGCGGTCACGACGAACGCGAGCAGACCCTCAACCAGCTGCTGGTCGAGATGGACGGCTTCGGCGATCGCTCCAACATCATCCTGATCGCGGCCACCAACCGGCCCGACATCCTCGACCCCGCGCTGCTGCGTCCGGGCCGCTTCGACCGGCAGATCCCGGTCGGCAACCCCGACCTGGCCGGTCGCCGCGCGATCCTGCGGGTGCACTCGGCGGGTAAGCCGATCTCGCAGGACGCCGACCTCGAGGGTCTGGCCAAGCGCACCGTCGGTATGTCCGGCGCCGATCTGGCCAACGTCATCAACGAGGCCGCGCTGCTCACCGCGAGGGAGAACGGCACGGTCATCACCGGCGAATCGCTCGAGGAGTCGGTCGATCGCGTGATCGGCGGCCCGCGCCGCAAGAGCCGCATCATCAGCGAGCACGAGAAGAAGATCACCGCCTACCACGAGGGCGGCCACACCCTGGCGGCCTGGGCGATGCCCGATATCGAGCCCGTCTACAAGGTCACCATCCTGGCTCGCGGCCGCACCGGCGGTCACGCCATGACGGTGCCGGAGGACGACAAGGGCCTGATGACCCGCTCGGAGATGATCTCGCGGCTGGTCTTCGCGATGGGTGGCCGTGCGGCCGAGGAACTGGTGTTCCACGAGCCGACCACGGGCGCGTCCTCCGATATCGACCAGGCCACCAAGATCGCCCGCGGCATGGTCACCGAGTACGGCATGAGTGCCCGCCTCGGCGCCGTGCGCTACGGCCAGGAGCAGGGCGACCCGTTCCTCGGCCGCTCGATGGGCGTGCAGGCCGACTACTCGCACGAGGTCGCCCGCGAAATCGACGAGGAGGTGCGCAACCTCATCGAGGCCGCGCACACCGAGGCATGGTCCATCCTCAGCGAATACCGCGAGCAGCTCGACGCGTTGGCCACCGCGCTGCTCGAGCGCGAGACGCTGCACCGCAAGGATCTCGAGACGATTCTGGCCGGTGTCGAGAAGCGTCCGCGGATCACCGCGTTCAACGATTTCGGTGACCGGCACCCGTCGGACAAGCCGCCGGTGAAGACGCCGGGCGAGCTGGCCGTGGAGCGCGGC
>NZ_BDBR01000052.1 GCF_001613085.1 Nocardia salmonicida NBRC 13393 | reverse complement strand
CTGCTCGCCGTGGCCCGGTGGGCCGGCTACAGCGCGCTCGTGCGCACCGAGAGTCGCGGCATCCACCAGCGCATCGACCACCCCGACGCCCGCTCGGATTGGCTGGTCCGGCTGCGTTGCGGTGGGCTCGACGAGGTGTGGGTGCGCCGCGAGGAATGGCCGGAGCCACTCGGCGGCGAGCTCACCGCGGCCACCCCCGCCGCGGTGTGAGAGTTCACCGGATGTTCCCGCTGCGCTGCGAGTTTTCGCTTACGCCACGGCAATTCGACACGGCTACGCTCGACACATGACGCGGTTTGGCAATCGACGCACCATGCTGGCAGAATGTTGCGGATTCCCTACCCTTGCCACCGCCGGGTTCGGGGACCTCGGTGACCTTCCGCCGTGCGACGCACCGTCGCAGCGTAGGTCGACCCGTTCTGCTCGCCCGGACGCACCCGTCCGGTTCCGCTCGGCGGATCAGTGCCGCGCCATGCGTCCGGTTGCCACCGCGAAACGCGTGCGGTCGCGCACTCGATGAGCGTTGTAGCGATCCAGCGTCCCAGTAATCCGTTTCCGATATACCCGGCGGTAACCGTCCCCCGGTTGAGCCCGACTCGAGCAGGAGTGAAATCGTGTCACCTGTGACTGACGCACCGAATGCCACCGCGGCGCCCAAGGCCGATGACGCAGCGAGCCTCGCTGCCATCACCAACGACGAGATCTTCGCGGGCCACCTCGGCGGCAAGCTGTCGGTCGAGCTGGCCGCGCCCCTCGAGACCCAGCGCGATCTGTCCATCGCCTACACCCCCGGTGTCGCCCAGGTCAGCCGTGCCATCGCCGAGGATCCCGCCCTCACCAAGCGCTACACCTGGACCGACCGCCTGGTGGTCGTGGTCAGCGACGGCACCGCCGTGCTCGGCCTCGGCGACATCGGCCCGCGCGCCTCGCTGCCCGTGATGGAGGGCAAGGCCGCGCTGTTCAAGAAGTTCGCCGGTCTGAACTCGATTCCGCTCGTGCTCGACACCACCGACCCCGACGAGATCGTCCAGACGCTGATCCACCTGCGTCCGAGCTTCGGCGCGGTGAACCTGGAAGACATCTCCGCCCCGCGCTGCTTCGAGATCGAGCGTCGCGTCATCGAGGCGCTGGACTGCCCGGTCATGCACGACGACCAGCACGGCACCGCCATCGTGGTGCTGGCCGCCCTCAAGGGCGCGGCCGCGGTGCAGGGCCGTGACATGTCCGGCCTGAAGGTCGTCGTCTCCGGTGCGGGCGCGGCCGGTGTGGCCTGCGCGAACATCCTGATCGCGGCGGGTGTCCCCGATGTGGTCGTGCTCGACTCGAAGGGCATCGTCAGCGCCGGTCGCGACGGTCTCAACGGTGTGAAGGCCGACCTGGCCGCCCGCTCCAACCCGCGCGGCCTGACCGGTGGCCCGGCCGCCGCGCTGGCCGGTGCCGATGTGTTCCTCGGCCTGTCCGCGGGCACGATCCCCGAGGAGCTCATCGCCTCGATGGCGCCGGAGGCGATCGTGTTCGCCATGTCCAACCCGGACCCGGAGATCCACCCCGACGTGGCCGCCAAGTACGTGGCGATCGTCGCGACGGGCCGCAGCGACTTCCCGAACCAGATCAACAATGTGCTCGCCTTCCCCGGCGTGTTCAAGGGTGCGCTCGATGCCGGTGCCCGCCGCATCACCGAGGGCATGAAGGTCGCCGCCGCGAACGCCATCTTCGGTGTCGTGGCCGACGAGCTCGCCGTCGACAAGATCATCCCGAGCCCGCTCGATCCGCGCGTGGCTCCGGCTGTGGCCGAGGCCGTCGCGGAAGCCGCGCGCGCCGAGGGCGTCGCCTAGTTTCTGTTGACGCAGCGCCCCGTTCCCACCGGAACGGGGGCGCTGTCGCGTTATCTGGGATCATCCAACGATGACCACTATCACCGTGCAGCTTCCCGATGACGTCGCCGAGCAGCTCGCCGCCGCCGCGACGGCTGCGGGCGTCTCGGTGAATGTGGCGATGGTGCAGGCGGCGCAGGAGTGGATTCACGCCAACGCCCAGCGGGCCAGGGAACGCGCCAGGATACAGGCGGTGCTGGCCGACGACCCGCACCTGCGGGCGCTACTCGGTGACGACTGAGATACGGGTGAGGTCCGCCGAGGTGCGCGTGAGCCGACCGGTGCCCGGCACGCTCGCCCACACCGCCACCGCCAGCAGCCCGTCGAGCACGAGCGCGAGCACGGCGACCAACAGCGCACCGACCAGCACCAGGTCGTAGCGATAGAGCCCGATCCCGTCGAAGATGTAGCGGCCGAGCCCGCCGAGGTTGACGTAGGCCGCGATGGTCGCCGTGGCGACGACCTGCAAGGTGGCGTTGCGCAAACCGCCGAGCATCACCGGCATCGCATTGGGCACCTCGACCCGGAACAGGATCTGGCTCTCGGTCATCCCCATCGCCCGCGAGGCGTCGACCACATCGGCGGCCACATTCGCGATCCCCGCGTACGCCCCCGCCAGCAGCGGCGGGATGCCGACGGTGATCAGTGCCAGCAGCGGCGGGATCAGCCCGAGCCCGAGGCCGAGCACCAGAAAGGTGAGCAGACCCAGCGTCGGCAGCGCCCGCATGGCATTGGCGAAGCCGACCATCACGGCACTGCCGCGGCGCGTATGCCCGATCACCAGCCCGAGCGGCACCGCGATCACCGCCGACAATGCCACCGTCAGGAAGCTGTACCACAGATGTTGCAGCAGGCGATGTTCGATGCCGGTGGGCCCACCCCAGTTGGTGCCGTCGCTCACATAGTTCCAGGCCTCGACGAACAGGTTCACGCGCGCGCACCTTTCCGGGTCACGCGCGCGTCGGCGCGAGTCCACGGGGTAGCGAGGGTGCCGAGCAGGAATACCAGCCGATCGAAGATCAGCGCCAGCACCAGGGTGACGATGATGCCCGCGACGATCTGGTCGGGGTAGTCGCGCTGATAGCCCTGGGTGAACAGCTTCCCGAGCCCGCCTACGCCGACCAGCGCACCGACCGACACCATGGCGATATTGGTGACCACCACCACGCGCAACGAGGCGGTGAAAACCGGGAGCGCCAACGGCATATCGACGGTGAGGGTGCGACGCAGCCGGCCGAAGCCGATCGCGTCGGCGGCGTCGATCACGCTGTCGGGCACCGTGTCCAGCGCCATCGGCACCGCGATCAGCAGCAGCGCGGTCGAGTACACGGTGAGCGCGATGATCACATTGAGCGGGTCGATCATCGAGATGCCGATCAGCGGCGGAATGATCACGAACAGCGCGAGCGAGGGAATCGTGTAGGCCAGGCTCGACATCGTGGTGCTGATCCGGCGGGCCCAGCGGTTCGCGCGCACCAGCGCGCCGACCGGCACCGCGATCACCAGGCCGAGCAGCAGCGGGATCAGTGCCAGCACCAGGTGGGTGCGGGTGATCGCCATGACTTCGGCGAAGTTGTCGATCAGATATCTCACGACGTGCCCTGGGTGAAGAACTCCTGATTGCGTTCGGAGTCTTCGGCTTTCCGCTGTTCGGCGAGTTGGGTCAGCACATCCGCGGCGAGCAGTCCGCCGCGCACCGCACCCGCTTCGTCGACGGCGACGCCGATGCCGGAGGGCGAGGAGATGGCCGCGTCCAGTGCCTGACGAAGGTCGCCGTCCGGGGTGAACAACGAGCCACCGGCGGAAACGCTCGAGTCCAAGGGTTTTCCGGCACGCACCCGCTCCATGCCGGTGACGTCGATCCAGCCGCCCGGTTTGCCGAGGGCATCCACGACCAGTGCCCATTCGCCTCGGGCGAGCCGCAATTCGGCGATGTCGTCCGGTTGGATCGTCCGAATCGGCGCCAGCGCAACAGCTTCGGCGCTACGGAACGACAGCCCTCGATAGCCGCGATCCCTTCCGACGAATCCCGCTACGAAATCCGTTGCGGGCTGCGCCAAGACCTTCTCGGGAGTGTCGAACTGCTGCAGCACGCCGCCCCGCCCGAACACCGCGATCTTGTCGCCGAGGGTGATCGCCTCGTCGATATCGTGGGTGACGAACACGATCGTCTTGTGCAATGCGGACTGCAACCGCTGCATCTCCGATTGCAATTCCGCCCGCACCACCGGGTCGACCGCACTGAACGGCTCGTCCATCAACAGCACCGGTGGGTCCGCGGCCAGCGCCCGTGCCACCCCGACCCGCTGCTGCTGACCACCCGAGAGTTGCGCCGGGTACCGTTCGGCCAGATCGCGATCCAGCCCTACCCGGTCCATCACCTCGAGCGCGGCGGCGCGGGCGGCCTTGCGTGACTGCCCGAGCAGAATCGGCACGGTCGCCACATTGTCGACCACCTTGCGGTTGGGCAGCAGCCCGCCGCTCTGGATCACGTAGCCGATGCCGAGGCGCAGTTTCACCGGATCGACCGTCGCGATATCGCGGCCGTCGATGGTGATGGCGCCCGCGGTGGGGTCGACCATCCGATTGATCATGCGCATCGAAGTGGTCTTGCCGCAGCCGGACGGCCCGACGAACACGGTGAACGATCCCGAGTCGATGTGCAGGTTCAGGTCGCGCACCGCGTGTGTGTCGTTCGGATAGGTCTTGTCGATACCGCGGAATTCGATGTCGGACAATGAATATCTCCTCGAGGCGCCGGTCCGCCTAGCCGATAGGGGAGTTCAGCCCCTGCGCGGTGATCCAGGCGAGCGCGGCGGCCTTCGGTTCGATCTTGCTCTCGCCCGAGACGGCCGTGTTCAGCGAGATCAGCTCGGTGGTGGTCAGTTTGGCCGATACCGCGTCGAGCACGGCGACGGCCTTATCGGTCTTCTTCGCGGAATTGAACAGCGGCACCACGTTCTGGGCGGCGAAATTGTGCTTCGGATCGGCGAGTACCACCAGGTTGTTCTGCGCGATCGCCGGTGAGGTGGTGAAGATGTCGGCCGCACTCACCTGGCCGTCGACCAGCGCGCGCACCGTCGCGGGGCCGCCACCGTCGGCGATCGGCACGAAATTGGCGTCGGTGATATCGAGGCCGTAGTTCTTCTCCAGACCCGGCAATCCACCCGGGCGCTGCGCGAATTCGGCCATCCCACCGAACTTCACCTCGGCCGAGTGCGGCGCGAGGTCGGCGATGGACTTCAAGTTCCACTTGTCGGCCGTCGCGCGAGTGACCACCACCGCGTCGGAATCCTCGCCGGGGGCGGGCGTCGCGATGGCGAGATCGTCGCCGAGCGCCTTGGTGAGTGCGGCGTTCACCTCGGGGGCGGCGGTGGCCGTGGCATCTTTGTCGAGGTATTGCAGCAGGTTGCCGGTGTATTCCGGGATCAGCGAGATCGCGCACTGGCGCAGTGCGGGGATGTAGGCCTCGCGCGAGCCGATGTCGAACTTGGTGTCGACCTTGAAACCGTTGATCCGCAGCACCTCGGTGTAGATGTTGGCGACGGTCTCGGACTCGGGGAAGTTGGCCGACCCGATGATCAACGCGTCGCTCGTGCAGTCGCCCTTCGCGGCGAGCGGATCGCTGTTGCCGCAGGCGGAGGCGATCATGGCGGCGGCCAGCGCCACCGCGGCGACCAGTACCCGGCCCGCCCGCATCGCGAGGCGGCGTGCCGGTCGACGTTGTCCTGGTGATGAGGAGGCGAAGTCGGGTTTCACTGGTGTCCTTCCGGCAAAGGCGGGCAGTGCGCTGTGCGTGCGACCCGGGGGCCACAGGTACATTCTGGTAGTTCATACTGCCCGCCGTCGGGCCGAATTGCGCGGGTTGACGGCAAATACGGAAAGTTGGTGTCGTCGGATGCACTCGGTCGCCGTGCGTGGAACCGCCGCCGCGATCCTGGCCGCAGCCTGCGCTTTCACCACTGTTTCCTGCGCCTCCGACGAGGCCCGTCCGGTGGTCGTGGTGGGTGGGGATTCGACCACGGAATCAGTTCTGCTCGCCGAGATCTATTCCCAAGCACTGGAACGCGCGGGCACCGACTCCGCCGTCGTCACCGGATTGCCCACCCCGCTGGCCGATCTCGACGCCGGTCGCATCGCGGTCTTGCCCGCCCGCAACGGCGCCCTCGTCGACCGCTGGAACCCAGCCTCCCCGGCACGCACACCGGACGAAGTGGTCGCCGCGGTCAACTCGGCTCTCCCACAGGGAATCTCGGTCTCCGATGCGGCGGATGGAACGGACCCGCGCCCCCGAGTCGCCCGCGCCCAGAGCGTCGTCGCTCTCTACCGCAGCGGCATCTTCGATCGCCAACAGCTGAAAAAGCTCAACTACGTAGCAGGCGAACTGACCACTGAGGAATTGGTCGACCTGATCCATCAGGTCGACACCGGTTCCCGGCCCGCCGACGCAGCCCGATCCTGGCTCGACGCCCACAGCCTCTAGCGTCACCCCTCCCGCCGATCTTCGGCGCCTCTGCCACCCCGCCATCGCGCACGGTTTCGGTGGTGTCCTGTCTCAGTAGATCTGGCCGATCAAGGCCGGGTGCAGGCGTGGTCGCGATTGAACGAGCCGGCACTTCCGGTGCCGGTGGGCAGGTTGCGGGTGGCGTCTGCGTATGCCTCCCCTGGGGTCGCCCCTTTACCGAAGCCCACGATCGGGAACCCTGCGACGATCGCGAGCGGACTCGTCACGACTGCACCGCAGCCGTTCGCGAACGTCACCATCATCCGGCAGTCGATGATGCCTTGCCCTTTGCACGCTTGGTCGGCGGCTCGAATGGCGTCGGCTTCCGTTGGGTGGTTGACCGAAAACGCGTAGACATTGCCCCACACGCTGAGGGAAACGGCGCCCCAATTGACCGGGTCGGCGGCGGCGGGCGGTGCCGCGAGGACGGCAGCGACGCTCACCGAGAGCGCGGCGGCCGCAAAGGACTTTTCGAACATGCGGTGTGCTTCCTCTGCGCGCCGACCAGGGTGCGGCGATCGCATGGAAGATACCGCAGCGCATGGACGCGAGGTTGCCCCAAAAGTCTTGGGGTCACGGCAAAGACCGTCACGAAACCCAGCGCGACCGCTTCATCGCGCTCGAGCCACGCCTCGTACTCCACCAGGTTGCGCGAGGCAGGACAGGTGGCTGGGTTATTCGCTTGCCAAGCTATGACCCGCTCCGTATATTCCTACTGGAATATTTGGTAGGGAACATGTAGCTGGTTGGAGGTGGCGGGGTGGGGCAGCCCGGGCGGAATGTGATGACGCCGTTGGCTATCGCGGTGCTCGCGTTGCTCGATGAGCGGCCCATGCATCCGTACGAGATGTATCAACTGCTGATCGCTCGCCGGGAGGATCTACTGGTCAAGGTGCGGCCGGGGTCGCTCTATCACGTGGTAGCCAGGCTGGCCGACGAGGAGATGGTGGCGGCGGAGGGCATCGGTCGGGCGGGGAACCGGCCGGAACGGACCACCTATCGGATCACCGATTCCGGGCGTACCGCGCTGCGCGGGCGGATCGCCGAGTTGCTGCGGACGCCGGTGCAGGAATATCCGATCTTCCGGTTGGCGTTGGCCGAGGCGCACACCCTCCCGCAGGAGCACGTTGTCGCATTGCTCGACGAGCGCGTGGAGTACCTGGGTCAGTCGCGAACCGACATGGACGTGCTACTCGACTGGGTGCGCAGCCGTGCCATCCCGCGACGCTATTACTTTGTCCTGGAATACATTCGGGCCACCATCCAGGCCGAACTCGGCTGGATCGAAGTCTTCGCCGCCGAACTCGGCAGCGGCGCCGTGCCGTGGGAGCAGTACGACCCCGACACCGGTGAACGGATCACCGACGATCACACCCACGAATGGCCGAGTGGGGATCACCCCGACGCCGCGCCCCGGCCCCGCTGGGCCGCCCGAAGCTGAATCCCTCTTGTGGAGATTGGAACCAATTCGATGACCACCCAACGTAATCCGTGGCTGGCGCTCACCGCGCTCGTGGTCGGGTTCTTCATGATCCTGTTGGATATGACGATCGTCGCGGTCGCCAATCCGGCCATCATGACCGACCTCAGCACCGATATTTCCAACGTCATCTGGGTCACCAGCGCCTACCTGCTCACCTACGCGGTGCCGCTGCTGGTCACCGGCCGTCTCGGTGACAAATTCGGGCCGAAGAACATCTACCTGATCGGCCTCGCGATCTTCACCGGCGCGTCGCTCTGGTGCGGCCTGTCCGGCAGCATCGGCATGCTGATCGCCGCCCGCGCCGCCCAGGGCGTCGGCGCCGCGTTGATGACGCCGCAGACGATGGCCGTGATCACCCGCACCTTCGCGCCGGACAAGCGCGGCGCCGCGATGGGCCTGTGGGGTGGCGTCGCCGGGCTGGCGACGCTGGTCGGTCCCATCCTCGGTGGTGTGCTGGTCGACAACCTCGGCTGGGAATGGATCTTCTTCGTGAACGTCCCGGTCGGCATCATCGCGTTCGGGCTGGCCGTGTGGCTCGTGCCCGCGCTGCCGACCAACGACCACAAGTTCGACATCGTCGGTGTCGTCCTCAGCGGCATCGGCATGCTCGCACTGGTTTTCGGTATCCAGGAAGGTAATTCGCAGGACTGGTCGCTGCGGATCTGGCTGCTGATCGGCTTCGGCGTGCTGATGCTGGTCGTGTTCGTGATCAACCAGGCACGCAACAAGGGCGAACCGCTGGTGCCCCTGAGCCTGTTCCGCGACCGCAATTTCGCGCTGTCGAACCTGGCGATCGCCGCGATGGGCGCCGCGGTCACCTCGATGATGGTGCCGTCGTACTTCTACCTGCAGGCGGTGCGCGAGATGACGCCGACCATGTCGGCGCTGGTCTTCGCGCCGATGGCGATCATCACCGGTTTCACCGCGCCGTTCATCGGCAAGGTGTCGGACAAGCTGCCGCCTCGACTGCTGCCGACGATCGGCTTCGTGCTGTTCGCCGGTTCGGTGGCCTCCTTCGGTGCGCTCATGAGCCCGGATTCGTCGATCGGCTGGTTCCTGCTCGCGGCCGCTGTCGCGGGTCTGGCCAACGCCTGCATCTGGGCTCCGCTCGCCACGACCGCCACCCACAACCTGCCGGTCGCCCAGGCCGGTGCGGGCGCCGGCATCTACAACACCACCCGCCAGGTCGGCTCGGTCCTCGGTAGCGCCGCGATCAGCGCCCTGATCGCCGCCCGCCTGACCGCCAACGGACTCGGCGGTGGCGGCCCGGTCGGCGAAGGCGCGGCCACCGGCCCGCTCCCGCCCCAGATCATCGACGAATTCAGCACCGCGCTGGCCCAGTCGATGATCCTGCCCGCCTCGATCCTGGTGATCGGCGTCATCGCCTCGGCCCTGTTCGTCGGCCACGGTAGATCGGCCGGAAAGGTTCCTACGCGGGAGAAAGCCGACGCGTCAGCCTGATCGCGGCGTCGCGTTCAGTTCACCTGGATGGTGAGAGTGGGGTAGCCGGTGGCGCCGTCGGGCACGACGTCCTGTTCGACGGCGGTTTGGGGCAGCCCGGTGGTGTCGATGGCGCGGGCACGCAGGGTGTGTTGGCCGGGAGCGGCGTCCCAGTCGTAGGTCCACTGGCGCCAGGTGTCGACGGTGACCTCGGTGGACAGGCGAGCGGGCCGCCAGTCGCCGTTGTCGATCTGCACTTCGACGCCGGTGACGCCGCGATGCTGGGCCCAGGCGACACCGGCGATCACGGTGCGGCCCTGCGGGATTCGGCCACGACCGCGCGGAGTGTCGATGCGGGTTCCGGTTTTGATGGGGCCCTGTGCCGACCAGCCGCGGCGGGTCCAATAGGCGGTGGCCCGGTCGAAGCGGGTGACCTCGAGTTCGGTGACCCACTTGGTGGCGGAGACGTAGCCGTAGAGGCCGGGGACCACGAGACGGGCGGGGTAGCCGTGCTGGACGGGGAGGGGTTCGCCGTTCATGCCGATGGCGAGCAGGGCATCGCGGCCATCGGTGAGTACGGAGAGCGGGCTGCCCGCGGTCCAGCCGTCTTTGCTGTGGGACAGGACCATGTCGGCGTCCGGGAGCGGGCGGGCTTGGGCGAGGAGTTCGTCGAGGCGGTAACCGAGCCACCGGGCATTGCCGATGAGGTCGCCGTTGATCGGATTGGACACGCAGGCCAGGGTCACCAGGCGCTCGACCGGGGTGCGGCGCAGGAGGTCGTCCCAGGTGAGGGTGATTTCCTGTTCGACCATGCCGTGGATGCGCAGCGACCAGGAGTCTGTGGATACCTGGGGAACGATCAGCGCGGTGTCGATGCGGTAGAAGTCGCTGTTGGGGGTGAGGTACGAGGTGAGCCCTGGCACGCGCAGGTCGGCGTCCGGCGGAAGATCCGGCAATGGCGCGGCCGCTCCGGGGAGTTCGACGGTTTCGCGCTCGGCCGTCACGTCGTGGCGGGCGCCGCCGAGTAGCCGACCCGCGAGCCCGGCTCCGACGGCGAGCACCCCGGTCGCCGCTATACCCCCGAGCACGCGCCGCCGCCCTGCTCCCGTGGTCGACGGGTCGCCGACCGTCGATGCGGCTTCGGCATCCTGTTGTGGCGCAGTGGGTTCCGTTGCCGGTCGCCGCGATTCGGCGGCGTCGTCGATCCGCCTGGTCAGCCCTCGCAACGCGAGAATCCCAGCGGCGGTGCCGATCAGCGCGGGCAGCGCACCGGCGAACCCGCCGACTCGGCCTGCCCCGATGACGGCGGCGACCACCCCGAAAACCGCGAACCCGACCGACCCGATCGGCCTTGCCGTCCGCTCCGCGACCCCGGCGACCCCCGCGACAACGAGCGCGACGATGCCCATGCACACGAACAACACGGCTTTGTCGTTCGTCCCGAAGGTCGAGATCGCCCACTCTCTGACCCCGTCGGGCGTGTGGTCGACAACGGTCGCGCCGAGTGCGTACGCGGGCGCACTACCGGCCCCGGTGAACACCGCGACCAACTCCGCCACACCGAGTACCAGTGCCGCGGCCACGATTCCGGCCATCGCCCGCATCAACGCCATGGTCCGAGCCTACGTCGCGACCGAATCGCCCCGGTGACCGATTTGTGACAGCCGAACGCCTCCCGCGATCCGCTCTCGAAAACTACACTGTGTAGTAGAAATGATCCCGCTCGGCAGGAGACCCGATGACCGAGACAGCTCCGGACACGACACTGCGCGCCGCGACGGCGGTCTTCGCCGTGGCACTCCTGGTCCACGGCGCCGACCATCTACGCCGAGGCATGGACGCCACCTCAGCACTGGTGAACGCCCTCGGCACCCTGCAACTCCTCTTCGCCCTGTTCACGGTGTTCCTGGTGTTCCGAGGTCACACGGCGGCCCCACGCGCCGCGGTGTTCATCGGCTTCGCGAGCGCGTTCGGCTTCACGATCGTGCACGTGCTCCCGGACTGGTTCGGCCCACTCAGCGACAGCTTCGTCAACGCCCCGCCGAGCTCCGGCGTCACCGGATTCTCCTGGTTCGCGGCACTGTTCGAGATCGCCGCCGACCTCGCGATCGCCTTGGTCGGATTGCGAGTGCTGCGATCCAGGCGGGTGAGCGTTGCGTGGAACCGCACGATGCCGCCCACCGCGCTGGGGTCAGAAGGTTGCCATTGATGCGGCGCTGGTTCGTTGATCGGGCGAATTTCTAGCGAACTCTGCAGGCCGAGGCATACTTTGGTGGCGTGCAACTTCGCTACCAATACCGTGTGTACCCGACGACGGGCCAGCGGAACGCGCTGGCTCAGACGTTCGGTTGCGCGCGGGTGGTGTTCAACGATGCACTGCGCGCCCGTCGTAGGGCTCACGAGTCGGGCGTGAAGCTGTCGGATACGGCGGTGCAGAAGTTGGTGGTTACCGAGGCCAAGCGCACAGTCGAGCGCGCGTGGCTGGCCGAGGTGGCGTCTGTTGCGCTGGTGCAGGCGTGCCAGGATGCAAGGCTGGCTTACCGGAACTGGTTCGACTCGATATCGGGCAAGCGCAAAGGGCGCAAATTGGGCGCGCCACGGCTCCGGTCCCGAAAGGACAATCGGCAGGCGATCCGGCTTACCCGAAACGGGTTCTCGCTGAAACCGGGTCGAAAGCTGTACATTGCGAAGGTCGGAGAGTTGAAGGTGGCCTGGTCGCGCGAGCTGCCGTCGTCGCCTTCGAGCGTCACGATCATCAAAGACTCCGGTGGGCGGTACTTCGCCTCGTTCGTTGTGGAGATCAGCAACGAACAACTCCCCGAGGCAGAGTCGGAAGTCGGCATCGATCTGGGGCTGACGACGTTCGCTGTGCTGTCGAACGGGAAAAGGATCACCTCTCCGAAGTTTCTGCGGCAGGCCGAGCGCAGGCTCCGTCGGGTGCAGCAGTCGTTGTCGCGCAAGGAAAAGGGCAGCAAGAACCGGGCCAAAGCGTGCTTGCGGGTGGCAAGGGTTCACGCCAGCGTGGCCGATGCCAGGCTGGATTTCGCGCACAAGCACTCGACGCAGATCATCCGCGACAACCAAGCGGTGTTCGTAGAGGACTTGTGTATTCGCGCGTTGGCTCGAACCCGGTCGGCGAAGTCGGTTCACGACGCCGGGTGGGGAATGTTCATCCGACTGCTCGAGCAGAAGGCGCGACGGTACGGGCGGGCCTTCTGTAAGGTGAACCGCTTCTATCCCTCGAGTCAGATCTGCTCCACATGTGGTGTGCGCGACGGACCGAAACCACTCTCGGTCCGGGAATGGACGTGCGTTTGCGGGGCGGTTCACGACCGCGACCTCAACGCAGCCAAGAACATCCACGCCGCCGGACGGGCGGAGTGGCTAAACGCCTGCGGAGAGGCTGCAAGTCTTTCCGCCTAGCGGGAAGCGAGCCCCTGTGAAACAGGAACCCACCGAGGAGACCCGAAAGGGCTCAGTAGGATTCCCGGTCGTTCACGACCGGGAGGGCGTCAAAGCACGTTCTCTCTTACGATTCGTGTCTGCAGTCTTGTTGGCAGCCGCGATTCCCCTGGTATCGCCCACCCATTCCGCTACCGCCGCACCCTGTTCCGATATCGAGGTGGTGTTCGCTCGCGGGACCGCCGAGCCGGGCGGCGAACTCGGTCTGACCGGTGTCTCCTTCGTCGAAGCGCTGCGCGCGAACGCGGGCGGACGCTCGGTCGGCTCGTATGGCGTCGACTACCCGGCCAGCAGCGACTTCGCCGACCGGCTGGCCTTCGCGCGCACCGTCGTGGAGGGGATCGGTGATGCCCAGCGGCGGGTCGAATACCTCGCGGCGAACTGCCCGAGCTCCCGGATCGTCCTCGGCGGATATTCCCAAGGCGCGGCGCTGGCCGGTTTCGCGACCGGTGTCGGTGTGCCGGAGGGTGTGCTTCCGGAGTACGAGATGTATCTGCCGGAGCCGATGGCGCCCGAGGTGGCCGAGCACGTCGCGGCGGTCGCGCTGTTCGGCAAACCGTCGGATCGGTTCATGGCCGACGCGGACGCACCGGCGGTCTCGGTCGGCGCGCCCTACAAGAACAAGACCATCGAGCTGTGTATCCCCTCGGACAACATCTGCGACGGATCCCCACTCGCCCAACCCAATGCCGCGCACAGCCTCTACGGCATCAACGGAATGACCATCACCGCGGCGCAATTCGCGGCGCAACGGTTCTGAACAGCCGAAAAGCCGGTTGCGCGAACGCAACCGGCCTAACGCATGCGTGGGATCAGGAGTAGATCTTGTCTACTTCGCCCGCGTACTGTTTCATGACGACGGCGCGCTTGAGCGACATCTTCGGGGTGAGCTCGCCACCCTCCTGGGTCCAGTCGACCGGGAGGATGCGGATCTTCTTGATCGCCTCGGCCTTGGAGACCTTCTTGTTGGTCTCGTCGATCGCGGCCTGCACCTCGGCGACCAGCGCCGGGTTCTCGATCAGGGTCTCGATCGCGGTGTCGGCGGCGACGCCGTTGCGATCCTTCCAGCCCGGCAGGGCCTCCGGGTCGAGGGTGATCAGCGCGCCGATGAACGGCTGGCCGTCGCCGACGACCATGACCTGGCTGATCAGCGGGTGCGCGCGCAGGGCGTCCTCGAGGACCGCGGGGGAGACGTTCTTGCCGCCCGCGGTGACCAGGATTTCCTTCTTGCGACCGGTGATGGTGACGAAACCGTCGGCGTCGATGGCGCCCAGGTCGCCGGTCTTGAACCAGCCGTCCTCGAACGCCTCGTCGGTGGCCTCGGCATTGCCCCAGTAACCGTCGAATACGACCGAGCCCTTGAGCAGCAGCTCGCCGTCTTCGGCGATCTTGGCCGCGTGGCCCTGGATCGGGCGACCGACCGAGCCGACCCGGATGAACGCGGGCGTGTTCACGGTGAACGCGGCGGTGGTCTCGGTCAGGCCGTAGCCCTCGTAAATCGTCACGCCGGCACCGCGGAAGAAGTGGCCGAGGCGCGCGCCCAGCGGGCCGCCACCGGAGACAGCGGCCAGGCACTGGCCACCGAGGGCCGCGCGCAGCTTGCTGTAGACCAGCTTGTCGAAGACGAAGTGCTTGAGCTTGAGCAGCAGGTCAGGGCCGCCCTTGGTCTCGAGCGCCGTGCTGTAGGCGATGGCGGTCTCCGCGGCGGCGTCGAAGATCTTGCCCTTGCCGCCGTCGTGCGCCTTCTGCTTGGCGGAGTTGAAGACCTTCTCGAACACGCGCGGCACCGAGAGGATGAAGTCGGGCTTGAAGTCGCCGAACTGCTCGACCAGGGTGGTCCAGTCCGAGCTGTGGCGGATGGTCACCTTGGAATCGAAGGCGATCAGCGCGACAGCGCGGGCGAACACGTGCGCCAGCGGCAGGAACAGCAGGGTCTTCTGACCCTCGGAGACGAACGCGCTGAGCTCGATGCCACCCGAACGCGACTCGGCCCACAGGTTCGCGTGGGTCAGCTGGACGCCCTTGGGGCGGCCGGTGGTGCCCGAGGTGTAGATCAGGGTCGCGGGGGAGGCCGCGCCGACCTGCTTGCGACGCTCGTGCACGACGGAGTCGTCCAGCTCGGCGCCGCGCTCGGTGAGCGTGTCGATGGCGCCCTTGTCGATCTGAATGGTCTCGGCCAGCGCGGGCAGCGAACCGGCTTCGATCTCGTCGATCGTGGCACGGTGCTTGTCGTTCTCGACGACCAGCAGCTTGGTCTCGGAATCCTGCAGGATCCACTTGGCCTGCTCGGCGGCCGAGCTGTCGTAGATCGCGACGGTCACGCCACCGGCGGCCCAAATCGCGAAGTCCAGCAGCGTCCACTCGTAGCGCGTGGCGGCCATGATCGCGACGCGGTCGCCCAGTTCGATGCCGGAGGCGACCAAGCCCTTGGCAACGCCGGTGACGGCCTTCGCGAACTGCGCTGCCGTGACGTCGTTCCAGCCGCCGCTGCCGTTCGGGACGTTGAACAAGACCGTATTCGGCGTCTCTTCGCCGAAGCGGAAGACGTTATCGGAATTGTTCGCATCGTCCGGGATGGTGTAGGAAGCCGGAACTTCGAACTCTCGCATCTGTGCCCTTCCAGTGGGTTCTACTCGCCAGTAATCTACGACACGTTCGCGCGGGTCGCGATATCGCCGCCCGAATTGCCCGTCACCAGGACTTATCGTAAATCGTTGATCGATACCGGCTGAATTGCCTCTCGCAGGAATTCCGCGAGTTCGCTGAGTGCCAGCGCTGCCTCGGTGACCAGCGCGGCCTGCAGTTGCGCGACGTGCCAGAGTCCGCGGGTTTCGGTGAAGCGGACGTGCACGCCCGCTGCACGCAGGGCTGAGACGAGCTTGCGACACTGGTCGTGCAGGAGTTCGCTCACATCGACCTGCACGTAGGTGGGCGGCAGACCGATCAGGTTTCCCGACAGCGGGGCGTAACCCGCTTCGGTGGCGGCGGCGTCGCCCAGGTAGTAGGCGGCGCACGCCTGCGACCACGCCCGGTTGATCACCAGGTCGCGGTCCTTGCTCGGCACCTCGGTGGGGTCCACCCACGGTGCGATGAGGCCGAGTGCGGCCGGCGTCATCTGATGCCGCTCGATCAGCCGCTGCGCCAGCGCCATCGCCAGGCCGCCGCCCGCCGAGTCGCCGGCCAGACAGATCTGATCGGGCCGGTAGCCGACGTTGCCGACCAGGTCGAGGAACGCGGCTTCGGCGTCGTCGAGACCGGCCGGGAACGGGTGCTCCGGGGCCAGCCGGTAGTCCAGCGAGTACACCGCGCACGCTGTCTCGCGCGCGAGCCCGGCTACCAGCGAACGGTGCGTGGCGATGGAACCGACCACGTAGCCGCCGCCGTGCAGGTACAAGATCGCGCCCGCGGCACGTTCGGGCGGGACCGCCCGGGTACGCGAACCCGGAATGGCGGTCTCGGCGATCACGCGTTCGGCGGGGCGCCCGCCCAGCTGCAGGTGCTGCACGACGGAACCGTCGGGCACCAATTGCAGCCGGGAGACCGCGTCGAGCAGAACGCGCTGCACCACCACCGGTAGCCGCGCGTTGAGTGTCACCCGGAACACCGGGTCGAGCACCGTGCGGGCGATCGGCAGCGGAATCTTGAACTCGCGCATGGAGTTTCCTCAGGTCTGGAGGAGCGTCAGTGTGGCATGAAGCGGCCGTTGACCACGGCCGAGATCCGGCTGTAGCCGGAGGCGAGGAAGCGCACGCTCACGTCGAGCACCTTGGCCTCCCAGCCGATCAGCACGCGGGCCTGGCCCTTGCGCACACCCTCGGTGATGGTCTGCGCGGCCATCTCCGGGGTGTGAATCGCCAGGTACTTGTCGAACAGGGTGGCGGCGTTGGCGCCGTCCATGCCCTCGGCGTAGGTGGCGTTGCGGGCGACCGCGGTCTTGATGCCACCGGGGTGCACGCAGGTGACCTTGACGGGCGCCTTGGCGACCTTCATCTCCTGGAACAGCGCCTCGGTGAAGCCGCGCACCGCGAATTTGGCCGAGTTGTAGGCCGCCTGGCCGGGCACGGCGACCAGGCCGAAGAGGCTGGACACATTGATGACGTGGCCGTCGCCGGACTCGATCAGCATCGGCAGGAACGCCTTGGTGCCGTTGACGACGCCCCAGAAGTCCACATCCATGATGCGTTCGATGTCTTTGAACTCGGTCTTGATCACGTCACCGTGGTAGGCGATACCCGCGTTGTTGTAGATCTGGTGCACGACGCCGAAGTGCGCCTTCACCTGATCGGCGTAGAGCAGGAACGACTCACGCTCGGCCACATTGAGCCGGTCGGACTTGACCTGTGCGCCCAGCTTCTCGCAGGAGGCGACGGTCTGGGCCAGGCCCTCGGCGTCGATATCGGACAGCGCCAGCTTGGCGCCGCGCGCGGCCAGGTTCTCGGCCAGTGCGCGGCCGATGCCGGAGCCTGCTCCGGTGATCACGCATACCTTGTTCGTGAAGTAAGCATCTTTGCTCACTGTGCTGCCACCACTTCCCTATCGGCGTCTGCGGTTGTCGTAGTGTAGGCGGCGGCATCGAAATGCCGTGTGAGCCTACGGAATTCGAAGGTGAAGTCCGGCCACAACGTGGTGTTGTTGCCGTGCTTGTCCAGATACCAGCTGGCGCAGCCGCCAGTGTTCCAGACGGTCTTGCCCAACTTTTCCTGCAGGTCGGCGTTGTAGGCCCGCTGCGCTTCTTCGCGCACCTCGACGGTCCGCAGACCGCGCTTGTCGATCGCCGCCAGCGCGTCGCTGACGTAGTTGATCTGCGATTCGATCATGTACACCATCGAGGTGTGGCCGAGCCCGACGTTCGGGCCGACCAGGAAGAACATGTTGGGGAAGTTCGCGATGGCCGAGCCCTTGTAGGCCTGCTGGCCGATCTCGTCGAACACCTCGGCCAGTGTGCGCCCGTCGCGCCCGATCATCGAGTTGTAGGTCGGGGAGTCGGTGACGTGGAAGCCGGTGGCCACGATCAGCGCGTCGATCTCGCGCTCGGTGCCGTCCTTGGTGACGATCGAGCCCGGCTTCACCTCGGCGATGCCGTCGGTGATCACGTCGACATTGTCGCGATCCAGCGCGGGGTAGTACTCGTTGGAGATCAGCATGCGCTTGCAGCCGATCCGGTAGTTCGGGGTGACCTTCTTGCGCAGTTCGGGATCGCGGATCTCGATCTGCAGCTTGGCGCGCGAGAGGGCCTCGAAGGCCTTCATCAGCACGGGGAAGCGGGTCAGGCCGACGACCTGGGTCTCCCGCGCGGCGTAGATGGCCGCGCGGGAGAGGCGCTGCACGGCGGGGATGTGCTTGAACGCCAGCCGCTCGGGCAGCAGATACGGGCGGTCCATACGCGGCAGCAGCCACGGCGCGGTGCGCTGGTAGACGTCGAGGGTGGCGACCTTGCTCGCGATGGCGGGCACGATCTGGATCGAGGAGGCGCCGGTGCCGATCACCGCGACGCGCTTGCCGGTGAGGTCGGCGTCGTGGTTCCAGCGGGCGGAGTGGAAGATCTCGCCCTCGAAGTCGTTGATGCCCTTGATGTCGGGTAGCGACGGCTCGCACAGCGCGCCGACCGCGGAGACCACGGTGTCGGCGGTGAAGTCGCCCTTGGTGGAGCTGATCTCCCACTGCGCGTCCGCGTCGTTCCAGCGGATGCTCTGCACGTCGCAATCGAAG
Source organism: Nocardia salmonicida NBRC 13393 (assembly GCF_001613085.1). GTDB lineage: Bacteria > Actinomycetota > Actinomycetes > Mycobacteriales > Mycobacteriaceae > Nocardia > Nocardia salmonicida. The sequence goes on along the minus strand of NZ_BDBR01000052.1, from coordinate 47,674 downwards.
ATGTGCCGGTCGAGCACGTCGTGACGCTCGGCGACGCTCTTGATGTAGGCCTGGATCTCGCCCTGCTTGGAGAATGAGCGGGTCCAGTCCGGGTTCGGGGCGAACGAGTACGAGTACAGGTGCGAGGGCACGTCGCAGGCAGCGCCGGGGTAGGTGTTGTCGCGCCAGGTGCCGCCGACTTCGCTGCCGCGCTCGAGCACGAGGAAGTCGTCGCGACCCTCCTGGCTCAGGCGGATGGCCAGGCCGAGCCCGGCGAACCCGCTGCCGACGATGATCGTCTTCACATGGCGGGTTTCGGCGATCAGGGGTTCGACAACGTTGTCTGTGACCTTGCGACTCATGTAAAGCAGAATACGGTCTTATTGAGTCTGAGTCAATAGCTATTGAGCAAGATTCAGTAGTGGCTAAGATGGCCGGTGTGAGTACCAGGAGTGCGGGAGAGACGAAGCGTGTGCGGCTCAGCCCCGAGGAGCGTCGGCTACAGCTGATCACCCTCGGCGCCGAGATGCTGGCCGACCGAACGCTCGAGGAAGTCTCGGTCGACGACATCGCCAAGCAGGCGGGGATCTCGCGCGGCCTGCTGTTCCACTACTTCGCTTCCAAGCAGGAATTCCACCAGGCGATCGCCCGGCATGTGAACACCGAGATCTTCGTCGCGATCATGCCCAACCGCGAACTGTCGCTGTTCGACATGCTGCGCGACTCGATCGAACGGTTCGTCGACTACGCCACCGAGCACTCCGCGTCCTACCGTTCCGTGCTGCGCGGGCCCGCCAGCGTCACCCCCGACATGGTCGGCTATGTCAACGAAACCCGCGGCGCCATCACCGATCTCATCGTCAGCGAACTGCCGCTGCCGCCCGAGGATCCCGATCTGGCCCGGCTCACCTTGGCTATTCGCGGCTGGATCGCCTTCGTCGAGGAGACCATCCTCACCTGGCTGATCGACAAGCCGATCAGTCGTGAGTCGCTGGTCGACCTGCTGGTGGAGTCGTTGCCCGCGCTGGCCCTGAGTCCGGCGTTGATCGCCGCGCTGCGGGATTGAGATTCCTGTTAACGGACCGAGCGGCGCGTCGCGAACTTGTCATGAGATGCCCTGCTCTCGGGGCGTCCGCTGCTGCATGGGATGAGGTTGTTCGTGCGCCGAATCTGTTGTGGCAGTTGATCTTCGGATGCCGAATCGTGACCGTGACGGCGGCTAACGGATGGCCGGTTCGGGACGACGAAGTGGGTATGACTCTCACGAACAGCACGTTTCGCAAACTCTCTGCCGTAGCTATTTCCGCCGGTGCCGTCCTCGTCGGGCTCGGTGCGCCCGCCGGTGCGCTGCCGTCGGATCCGGTCACGGTGTTCACGCCGACGCTCAGCAGGACTCCCGGCGCCAACTGCGCGGCGATCATCAACGCCCAGACCGTGCCGCAACCGCAGTCGGGCACCTTCGGAGTACGGGTGGCGATCACCCAGACCGGGGACTTCTGCCAGCGCTACATGGTGGCCGTGCGCTTCCGCAATCTGGATACCGGCGTCAGCAACGGCCAGTCGCACCCCGTGGAGAACGGGCAGATTCTGCACGCGCCGGACAATGTGATCGTCGGGTTCGGCACCGCGCCCGGCAAGGGCCGGGTGGAGGCCTGGATCGTGACCACCGACGAATCCCTGCCCCAGCATCAGGAATTGGAGCAGATCTCGGGACACGCGATCTTCACGCTCGGCTGATTTCGTAGTTTCGGCGTCGGGGCGAGTGCGCAGGTGAGCGCACTCGCCCCCTGTCGTGCATGCCCTAGCCGGACTTCGGGCGGGCGCGCAGGTGTGCGCGCTCGCCCTGTTTGCCGAACAGGCTGATGAATTCGACGGATTGTTCGTCGGCGGCGCCGAACCAGTGCGGGATGTGGGTGTCGAATTCGGCGGCCTCGCCGGGGTTCAGGATGAGGTCGTTGTCGCCGAGGATCAGGCGAAGGCGGCCGTTGAGCACGTACAGCCATTCGTAGCCCTCGTGGACCTGGGGAGTGTCGGGGCGATTGCGCGCGCCGGGGGCGATGATCATCTTGAAGGCCTGAATACCGCCCGCGCGCTTGGTGAGCGGGAGCATGGTCATGCCGTGGCGGGTGACCGGGCGCAGGTGGATGCGCGGGTCGCCGGTGGGCGGGGCGTCGACGAGTTCGTCGAGGGTGACGCCATGCGCCTTGGCCAGGGGGAGCAGTAGCTCGAGGGTTGGTTTGCGGTCGCCGGATTCCAGGCGGGACAGCGTGCTGACCGAGATCCCGGTTTCCTGGGAGAGGTCGGCGAGGGTGGTCTGGCGCTGTTTGCGCAGGGTGCGCAGCCGGGGGCCGACCGAGTCGAGGGTCTGATCGAGGTCGTCCATGCTGTCCAGTTTGCCATGTCGGCAAAGAAGGTTGCCAGTATTTGTCGCTGGGATGCACTGTGGGTCCTCGAAGGAGGTCGAGATGACACAGCTGAACGATTCATACGACGTAGTGGTGCTCGGTGGTGGAGCCGCCGGGCTGAACGCGGCGCTGATGCTGGCGCGTTCGCGGCGCTCGGTGGCCGTGATCGACGCGGGGACGCCGCGTAACGCGCCTGCTCAGGGGGTGCACGGGCTGCTCGGCCGCGAGGGGATGTCGCCGTTGGAGCTGCTCGAGCTCGGGCGCGCGGAGGTGCGTGGGTACGGCGGACATGTGGTGTCGGGTCGGGTTGTCGGGGTCGCCCGTGCCGCTGATGCGCCGGGTTCGACCGACATCGCGGAATTCGTGGTGACCCTCGCCGACGGTCGCACCGTGCGAGCTCGGCGGGTTCTCGTTGCCACCGGGCTCGCCGACGAGCTCCCCGAGGTCTCCGGCCTGCGCGAACACTGGGGTCACGACGTGCTGCACTGCCCGTACTGCCACGGCTGGGAGGTGCGCGACCAGCGCATCGCCGTGCTGGCGAGCGGCCCGATGGCGGTGCACCAGGCGCTGCTGTTCAGTCAGCTCAGCGACGACATCGTCTTCCTGTCCCACACGGCTGCCCCGTTGAGTGACGAAGACGCGGAAAAGCTGGTGGCCCGGGGCATTCGGATCGTCGACGGCAAGGTCGTCGAGGTGCTCGGCGCCGACCGTCTGACGGGCGTCCAGCTCGCCGACGGCACCGTCGTCGAACGCGACGCCCTGGTCGTCGGTCCCCGCATGAACACTCGCGCCACCTTCCTCACCGATCTCGGCTTGGTCCCCGAACCGCACCCTTCCGGCATGGGCGACCACATTCCCGCCGATCCCGTTGGCCGCACCTCGGTGCCCGGCGTCTGGATCGCGGGCAACGCCACCGACCCGTCCGCCCAGGTCGGCGCGGCCGCGGCAGCCGGTGCCATGGCCGGTGCGCAGATCAACGCCGAATTGGTGATGGCCGAAACCGCCGCCGCGGTAGCCGAACGCCGAGCCCGTGCCGGCCAGGTCGAATCAGTGCCTGTGTGAACCGGATCGGCTCGACATGACGATGGCCCCGACGTGTGTCACGCCGGGGCCATCGTCCAGGGCTCAGTTGTCGGCCGGGCAGACCGTGCTGCTGAACGGGCACGGCTTGAACAGTTCCTCGATGAGCAGTACCAACGTCCCACTCCCGCTGGTCGCGTCGGCACTGCCGGTGCCCGCCTCGGCGACCGCCACCACCGGCGCGGCCGCCGCGGTAGCGGGCACTACAGCGCCGAGTGCCACCATCGCCGTCGCTACGCCAGACATCACGAATTTTCCGATCGACACGCTAACTCCCAAGTTCGAAAAGTCTTGCCACAGTTGGCAGCTTGGATGCTGCCCGCTGAACCGACCGACCGGTAGCCCTGAAAACCGGGGGTGCGCTCCTTCAGCCGAGTGCTTCGCGCGTCCTGACCGAACCCGAGACCCTTCGCACTCCGCACGCCGACCTCACGGTTAGCGCTGTCGCGTTCTGGGCCGACGACCCGCGAGCCGCGGTCGCGCAGATCCGTGCGGCGATGGTGGACCGCGTCTGAAGGTTCACCCCTGATCGGGTAGGGGCGCATCGTCGGGGAAGCGGCGAACGACCTCGATCGCACCGACGATATTGCGGTTGAATTCGTCGAGATCCTCTGCGGTGATCCAGTATTCGAGGATGTCGCGGCCGCCGGCTTGCTGGACTTCGTAGCGGTCGAGATAGGCGGTGTCGACCTCGAAACGGGTGACGTAGCCCGCGCCGGAGGCCGGTACGTTCCAGTCTCTGGCGATGAGGATCGCGTAGGCCTCGTTGAGGACCGGGTAGAAGATCGGTTGGTCGGGCAGGCGCGGTGGCCAGGTGCGCCAGCCGGATTCGGCTACCAGGGCCAGCTCTTCGGGACCGGTCGGGCGCCACAGGGTCGTGGTGTGCATGCGGGCACCGTAGTCGGGCCGGATAACCGGTGGCCAGCGGGTTTCGGCTCGGTTCAGCGGAAGGATTCGAGGCCGGTTACCCGGAGTAGGTCGAGGGCTGTGGCGGAGGGGGTGTGGGGAGGTGCGGAGTAGATGATGACGGTGTGGTCGGTGTCGGGGACGTGCATGGCGTCGCAGTCGAGGGTGAGGGCGCCGAGTTCGGGATGGGCGATGGTTTTGGTGAGGCTGTGCATGGCGCTGGAGCGGCCTTCCTGCCAGAGCGATTCGAATTCGGGGCTGCCGGTGCGTAGTTCGGTAAGCATGCGGGTCGGGCCGGGGTCGTCGCGACCAAGGTGTTGTTCGGGCTGACCGCGGTGGTCAGCGCGGCAGCGGCTTTCGGGGGTGGCTGGCTGTTGATCCGGCGCAAACGGCGTGCCCGATCGCCTCGCTGCGTCGGTGATTGCAGTTCTGCGGCCAGTCTCAGCCGGGGCTGTCGTAGCGGCCAGTGCCGATGAGTTCGGGTCGCCATCGGTCTGGTCCGATCAGGCGGGGGTGTGCCGCTGGTACCCGGTGAGCATCGCGGCGACGTCCGAAACATGACCCAGCGTCGGCCTGTGCCGCAACACGGCATCGGGTTCCCCGGCAGAGACGAGAAGTCAACCTTGCGACGAGTTCGTTGGTCGGCGGTTCTCTTCGAGGTAGGACCCTCGATATCCCGAACGCACCGTGATGAAGTCATCGACCAATACCGCGCCGTAAGCCACGGCGATGAGCGCGGCCAGTTGAACCCATGCGACCCACACCACACCGATCGGAATTGTCGCGCAGACCGCGACGGCCGCGACCAGGCGAGTCCACGGTCGCGGCAATCTCAGTGCCGACCGGAAGCAGAACTGACCGAGGAAGTAGAGGGCGACGCCGCCGGACAGCGCCGAGGCGGCGGCCAACGATGCGGGTTCGTCGCCGTGGGCGATGCTCATATTGATGCCTGCGGCTGTCATGACGATGCCGACGAGCAACGGGACCAGGGCGTAGCTGTAGGCCAGGATGGCGACCTTCGAACGGTCCCGGGAGGGGACCGCCGCCAGCGCGTGTTCACCCCGCTCGTCATCGAGACCGAAATACGCCCACCACAGCACATAAGCCAACGTCAGACCGAGCGCGACATTGGCGATCAGGCCGACTGTGAGTCGCTGCCCGGTCAGTCCCGCACCGATCGAAACGATCGATTCGCCGATGGCGACGATGATCACCAGCCCGTGCCGCTCGCAGAAATGTCTTGCCCGCACCACGAAATCGCCGGTATCCACCAGATATGGGCTGAGCAGCTGGACAACGAACGCCAATGTCCAGCAAACGTATTGGAGCTGGCCGTGCGTGATTCCGCCGACCAACACCAGGGCTGCTCCGAGCGCGTTCAGCGGACCGATCTTGGTGATGGCGATATGTGCGCCCGCGCCCCCACTGAAGAAGAACATCGCGGTATGCACTGTGGTTACCAGCACATAACCGATGCCGAAGGCGAGTCCGGTGCCGTGGAAGGCGTCCGGGATCGCCAGCGCGAGGACGAAGAATCCGAACATGCCGAGCAGCAACCAGGTCCGCCGACTGCTGGTAGTCGGCGCGACCTCGTTGGTGAGCCACACGTATCCGCCGTACATCCACCAGATGACGCCGAACATCAGCGCAATCTGGCCCACAGCTGTCCAGCCCGGATGGTGGATGAAGACGTGGGTCAGCTGGGTCAGGGTGAAAACGAATACGAGGTCGAAGAACAGTTCCAGGGTGGTCACCCTGACCTGTCCGCCTTCCTCCTCTGACGCTGTGGTCTCACTGGTCACATTATGAGAATAGAGCGATCGACGGATTCCGTCCCAACGCACACCGCAAACATCCGGCAATCCGGTCCTGGAGTGGTCCGACTCTCTGACCATCCCATAACCGGCTCGGCAGGAAGTCCCACGCCGACCGCCCGTCATCGACGTACACGTCCCCGACCGCCGCGTTCAGATCCTGCACCCGCACCGTGCCGTCATCGACCTGCCCACCGGTGGACCGTTGCCGCTCATCACCGACCCGCGACACCCGCGCGTAGGTGTCCAACACCAAACTATTACTGGCCGCTACCTGCGGTTTTGCCATGGCAATCACTCCCAGACGGGCAGGGGGCTACTAATCACATGCTCACCCCGGCCAGGCTCGCCACTTCCTCGCGCCGCAATTCTGGCGCCTGCCTGCGTGACCCGTCCGGCAGGCCCGCGTCGGCGGGGGTCAGCCGGGAACGCGCGGTGCGCAATACCGTCGCCAATTCCGCTCTGTCCACCCCTCCCATGGTGCCGCAGGACAGCGGATCAGGGGGAGGTACCGCCGGTCCTATGTGATGGTCTCCAGCAGCGTCGGCACGATCTCCATGATCACCGACCCGAAATGGCGCGGTCTGCTGCCGCCGGCTCTCGGCTACCCGAGCACCAAGGCGGCGCTGAACATGCTCACCGTCATGTACGCGAGCGAACTCGGTGCGATGAAGGTCAACGCGATCGATCCCGGCTACACCGCCACCGACCTCAACGGGCACAGTGGTTTCCAGACCGTCACCGAGGGCACCGACGCCGTCGTCGCCGTGGCGACCGCCGACCGGGACGGCCCGACCGGTGGATTCTTCGACCGAACGGGCGCCGCGTCGTGGTGAAAGCGGGCGCGCTGTTCGTGGCGGTGCTCGCCGGCCTCGGCGTCACCACCTATCTGATGAGAACGGAGAACCCAGTGGCACAACCGAAGACGAGCACGGTGCTGTCGATCGGCCTGCGCCCCGGCGCCGTCGACTACGCCCGCTACCCGCAGATCGACGAAGCCACCCTGACCGCACGCATCGCCGCTGGCGAAAGCGCCTTGCGCGAAGCAGGTTTCGACATCGTCTCCTGCCAGGTCCCGGCCGACCCCGACGCGGCCGAAGCGGTCCTGCGCGAGTGCGCGGCGGGTGGGGAGTTCCGGGTCGCGATGATCGGCGCGGGCGTGCGGATGGCGCCAGAACACACTCTGCTGTTCGAACGCTTGATCAATGTCGCGTCCGATCTCACGCCCGGAATCCGCTTCTGTTTCAACACGTCTCCGGAATCCACGGTCGACGCCCTGCGCCGCTGGGTCCAGCCCGGTTGATCGGTGACCGCCTACTTGTGGCCGCCGCTGTGATCGTGGCTGCAAGTGTCGGTGCGTCGGCCGTCGGCGCTCGCTTGACCCGCGCCATGACCTTCGAGCGCCGCGAACGGACCGCACTGATGCGGCGCGATCCACACGTGCACCATCGGGTTGCCCGAGCCGGGGTTGATGGAGTTGGGCGGGCAATTGCCCTGGGTGTCGAGGACACCGGCGACCACGGGGCCGTTGTCGCCCGCCTTCCAGCAGAGATTGTCGTGGACGTGCCACTGCATCAGGGAACCGCCGAAATCGACCAGGCTCGGGTCGTCGATCTTCTTGCCGTTGGCGATGTACATCGCCGACACGAGGGTGCGGTTGGTTCCGTCGACCCGATAGACCAGCGACTCCGGGTGGGCGGGGTCGAGGAAGTTGTTGTCGCGGATGTAGCTCATGTTGATGTAGTGCTCGTACCCGGTGGCCGAGTCGCCGATCGAGCGGAAGCCCAGGGCGCCGACGGTATTCACATCCGCGAAGGCGGGCAGGCCGTCGAGAGTGCTGCGCACCAGGTTGGTCGCGCGCGACTGCTGGTCGGACGTCACACCGGCGACACCCGACAGGTCGATCGGCTTCGTGGGATCCCACGGGCGAGGCCAGTTCGCCTCGGTGCCGTGGTCGTCGCCCGCGCCGTGCTCGTGGTCGCCGCCCGCGGCATGCGCGTGATCGCCGGTGTCGCCGTGACTGTGGACGTGCCCGACACCGTTGAGCATCGCCGCCAGTGCCAGCACACCCACGGCCGCGGCCGCGATCCCGGACCGCATCGGCGGCAGGATCGCGGTGGGCCGGAGCAGGCCGATGCCCGCAGCGACAGCGGCCAGCGCACCCAACGCCGCGCACACGGTGTCGGCCACCTGCGGTGACTCCGCGGTCAACCCGGCGATCCACCCCACATCGGCGAACCGGGTGAACGCCCACACCGCGGCGGCGAAGGCATTCACCGCGAGCATCGAGCTCACAACCACCTTGCGCTCGCTCAGCAAGACCGCCAGCCCGGTCGCGCACTGGATCGCGGCGAGCACCACCATCAGCCGCGCCAGCGTGGCGTGCTCGGTGTGCATCCCCGCCGCCATGAAATGCACGGCGCCCGCCCCCACCGACGCGATCCCGCCCAACAGCAGGTATCCGTTACGTCCGTTCGCCATGCCACGCTCCTGTCCAGTAGTTCGGGGCGGACACTACCCGGGCACCGTAAGGCGCAAGTGCTGCCCGGATAAGAGAACTCTGTGACCCACGCGACAGTCGAAGCCGGCGGTACTTCGGTGGAGAAATCGCCGTGGAGTTCAATCATGTTGGGGCACATAAGACTACGATTCCGGATGGCGAACGCCGGACGGCGTGCGGCGCGGGGTGCGGTACAGGGGGAGATTCGTGGTCGATCCACGTCGGGTAGCGATACTGGTCCAGCGATCGGGCAACGCGCAGTTGACGGACGTCACCTCCGAAGTCGCCCACTATCGAGTCACAACCGACCGGGTGCTCGTGCGCTATCGCACGAGCACGAAGGAGTATCCGCACCGCCGCGACCGCGCCGCGGTTCTCGATCGAGTCCAGCGCATTCCGGTCAGCGAGGATCACGGGTTCGCGATCGATGGAGTCGTATGGCCGGCGATCACAGAGGCGTACCGGTTTGCCGCCGACAACGGCCAGAGCTGGTGGCGGTTCTTCAGTGGCGCCGATGACCGCTACTACACCTACACCGATCAACGCGTGTCGATGATCCCGAACGCCGCCGCCGCCGCATCGACCGCACGGATCCTGGCCTACTGGCGTGCGGTCGCCGCGACCCTGCCGGAGGAAGGGCGCTCCCTGCGCGACGCCTATCGGGCGATGACATTCGTCCATCCCGAGAGCGCACTGCATCGCTACCTGGAACGGTTACCGATCGACCCGCTCGAACCGGCCGAATCGCCGACGATCTACCCCTTCCGAACCAATCTCAGCCAGCGGGATGCGATCGAGAACGCGCTGGGGAATTCGGTATCGGTAATCGACGGACCTCCGGGAACAGGGAAGACCCAGACGATTCTCAATCTGATCGCCAATCTTGTCACCCAGCAGGGCAAGACGGTCGCGGTGGTGTCCTCGAACAACGCGGCCGTCGACAATGTCTACGACAAACTGGTCCAGGAGAAGTTCGGGTTTCTGGCCGCGAATCTCGGCCGCAAGGAGAAGAAGGTTCAATTCTTCGCCGGACAAGCGGTGCGGAATCAGGCCGTCGAGCAGTTGTGCGCGGGCCCGCAACCGCCGATGCCGGCCGCACAGGAACTGACATCACTCGACAAAAGTCTGCGCGCTCTGTTCGACACCGAACGCGAGCGTGCGCAGTCTCGCACCGAGTTGCATGCCTACGAGCTGGAGTTTCAGCACTTCCAGGGCTACTTCGAGCGCCAGGAAATGCCCGATGCCGATCATCTTCCCGTGCTGCGGTGGAGCGCTGCGAAGATTCTCGATTTCATCGTCGACACCGACATCGAAGCCACCGACGCGACCCGAGTCAGTCGCGTGGTCAACCGGGTCAAACGCTATTTCCGCTATCGGTCGCTGCGCGAGGTCGACCCCGGCGATGTGGACATCGTGTTGCAGTTGCAGTGGCTGTACTACGAGAAGCGCATCGCTGAGCTGACGCGGCGCATCGCCGAGTTCGACGCGGCACTGCGGTATTCGGAGTTCGAAGCCCTCGCACAGCGCCAGCGCACCGCGTCTACGCAGTGGCTCATCGGGGCGTTGCGCGAGCGATACGGTCCAGCGACTCGCCAGGCCTACGAACTGAGGAGCTACCGTCAGCGTTTGTTCAAGGACTTCACGCGCGATTATCCGGTGATTCTCAGTACCTGTCACTCCCTGCCGACCAGTCTTGGCGCCGGATTTCTCGTCGACTACCTCATTATCGACGAGGCCTCGCAAGTCGACCTGCTCGCCGCTGGTGTCGCGATGGCGGCATGCCGAAATCTCGTGGTAGTGGGTGACTTACGCCAACTGGCGCACATTCCGAACGCGGGCAGTCCACCATCGCCGGACCCGGCCTACGACTACCAGCAGCACAGTATCCTGTCGTCTCTGATCGAAGTGCACGGATCCGATCTGCCCCGGGCCATGCTCCGGGAACACTATCGGTGCGCTCCGGACATCATCGAATTCTGCAACCAGCAGTTCTATCGCGGTGAGCTCATTCCCTACACGAGTGCGCGACCGGGGGATTCGGCGATGGTCGTGGTGCGTACCGCACCCGGGAACCACATGCGACAGCACACACACGGCATTCGCGGACGCTCCAACCAACGCGAGGTCGATGTGATCCAGCGCGAGGTACTCCCACAGTTCTGTGCCGACTTCGAGCCGACGCAGATCGGAATCACCACGCCCTATCGCAAACAGGTGAGCAAAGTCGCCGATGCGCTTATCTCGGCGATCGAGGCCGATACCGTCCATAAGTACCAGGGCAGGGAGAAGGACGCAATGGTCATGACCACCGTGATCGACGAAACCTGGCGTGGGCAAACAGGACTCGAATTCGCCGACGATCCGCAACTGGTCAACGTGGCCGTCTCCCGGGCGAAGCATCGGTTCGTACTGGTCACCAATCACGACATGCTGCCCAAGAGTCGAAATCTCAATGACCTGATCGGGTATATCCGCTACCGGAACATCGATCGGGAAGTCGTCGACAGCGAAGTGGTCTCGGTCTTCGATCTGCTGTATCGGGATTACGCGCGACGACTACGCCCGCTTGCCGCGAGGATCGGCGGCACATCGAAGTTTCGTTCGGAGAATATCATTGCTGCCGTGCTCGACGACCTGGTGAGTGAACAGCGGTACGGGCACCTGTCGTATCGGCAGCAACTGCTCCTGAAGAACCTCTTCATAGATACCGGCGCGCTTCCCGCGGAGCAGGCGCGGTATGTCAAGAATCGAGCATCGGTCGACTTCGGCATCTACAACCGAGTCACCAAGAGACTCTTGTGTGCGATCGAGGTCGACGGATTCAAATATCACGAGGACAGTCCGGCCCAGCTGGCCAGGGATGGCCTGAAAGACGCGATCTTCACCGCCTACGGAGTGCCCCTCATCCGGCTGCCGACTACCGGCAGCGCCGAGATCGAACGTCTGCGTACCGAATTCGCAGCGTTCAGGTAGTTGGCGCAGCGGCATTCGATGCACCGCGATCGGCCGGAAACGGCAAACGCCGGGGCGGCCCGTAATCGGCCACTCCGGCGTTCGCCGTTTGTGCGAGAAGAACTTACGTGGTCGGCTCGAAAGCCTCGCCGATGATCTCGGCCTGCTCCACGGCGTGTACCTTCGACGAACCCGAGGACGGGGCCGACATGGCGCGACGCGAGATGCGACGCAGGCGGCCCAGGCGCTCGGGCAGCACCTCGGGGAGGTTGAGGCCGAAGAAGGGCCATGCGCCCTGGTTGGCCGGCTCTTCCTGGACCCAGGCGATGTCGGTCGCGTTCGGGTACTTGGCCAGCGCTTCGTTGAGGCGGTACGTCGGGATCGGGTAGAGCTGTTCGATCCGGACGATGGCCACGTCTTCGCGCTTGTGCTTGGCCTTCTCCGCGGCGAGCTCGTAGTAGAGCTTGCCCGAGGTCAGCAGGATGCGCTTGACCTTGGCGGTGTCGCCGATGCCCTGTTCGTAGGTGGGCTCGTCGAACACCGAACGGAACTTCGACTCGGTGAAGTCCTTGACGTCGGACACCACAGCCTTGTTGCGCAGCATCGACTTCGGGGTGAAGACGATCAGCGGACGACGGATCCCGTCGAGCGCGTGGCGACGCAGCAGGTGGAAGTAGTTCGCCGGGGTGGACGGCACCGCCACGGTCATCGAGCCCTCAGCGCACAGCTGCAGGAAACGCTCGATGCGACCGGAGGTGTGGTCGGGACCCTGACCCTCGTGGCCGTGCGGCAACAGCAGCACCACGTCGGAGAGCTGGCCCCACTTGGCCTCACCGGAGGAGATGAACTCGTCGATGATCGACTGCGCGCCGTTGACGAAGTCACCGAACTGTGCCTCCCACAACACCAGTGCGTTGGGGTTGCCCAGGGAGTAGCCGTACTCGAAGCCGACCGCGGCGTACTCGCTCAGCGCCGAGTCGTGCACCGCGAACCAGCCCGGGTTCTCCGAGCCGATGTTGTGCAGCGGGGTGTACTCGACCGCGTTGACCCGGTCGATGATGACCGAGTGACGCTGGGTGAACGTGCCGCGACGCGAATCCTGACCGGTCAGGCGCACATCGTGGCCCTGGTCGATCAGCGAACCGAAGGCGAGCAGCTCGGCGAAGGCCCAGTCGACCTTGCCCTCGTAGGCCATCTCGCGACGCTTCTCCAGCACCGGCTTCACGCGCGGGTGCACGTTGAAACCGTCGGGAGTGTTCAGGAACGCGTCACCGATGCGCTGCAGCACCGACTTGTCCACCGCGGTGATGACGGTGGCGGGCACCTTCTGGTCGTCCTCGACCGACTCCGACGGCTCGGGAATGTACTTCTCCAGCTCGCGGACCTCGTTGAACACGCGCTCCAGCTGACCCTGGTAGTCGCGCAGCGCGTCCTCGGCCTCCTTCATGGAGATGTCGCCACGGCCGATCAGCGATTCGGTGTAGGCCTTACGGACCGAACGCTTGGTGTCGATGACGTCGTACATCTCCGGCTGGGTCATCGAGGGGTCGTCGCCCTCGTTGTGCCCGCGGCGGCGGTAGCAGACGAGGTCGATGACGACGTCCTTGCGGAACTTCTGACGGAAGTCGACCGCGAGACGCGCGACCCAGTCGCAAGCCTCCGGGTCGTCACCGTTGACGTGGAAGATCGGCGCGCCGATGAACTTCGCGATGTCGGTGGAGTACTCGGTGGAGCGGCTGTTCTCCGGCGCCGTGGTGAAGCCGATCTGGTTGTTCACCACGATGTGGATGGTGCCGCCCACGCGGTAACCACGCAGACCCGACAGGTTCAGCGTCTCGGCGACCACGCCCTGACCGGCGAACGCGGCGTCACCGTGCAGCATCAGCGGCATCACCGAGAAGCCGTCGGGGCCGTCGCCCTTGTCGAGCAGGTCCTGCTTGGCGCGGACCAGACCCTCGAGCACGGGGTCGACCGCCTCGAGGTGCGAGGGGTTGGCGGTGAGCGAGACCTCGATCTCGTTGTCGCCGAACATCTGCAGGTACTGGCCGTGCGCACCGAGGTGGTACTTCACGTCGCCGGAGCCGTGGGTGGCCGCCGGGTTCATGTTGCCCTCGAACTCGGTGAAGATCTTCGAGTACGGCTTGCCGACGATGTTGGCGAGCACGTTGAGGCGACCGCGGTGCGGCATGCCGATGATGACCTCGTCCATCGCGTACTCGGCGCACTGGTCGATGGTGGCGTCCATCATCGGGATGACGGCTTCGGCGCCCTCGAGCGAGAAGCGCTTCTGGCCGACGTACTTGGTCTGCAGGAAGGTCTCGAACGCCTCGGCCGCGTTGAGCCGGTTCAGGATGTACTTCTGCTGCGCGACAGTCGGTTTGACGTGCTTCTGCTCGACCCGCTCCTGCATCCACTTGAGCTGATCGGTCTCGAGGATGTGGGTGTACTCCACACCGACGTGGCGGCAGTACGCGTCACGCAGGATCGAGAGCACATCGCGCAGCTTCATCCGGTCCTGGCCGTGGAAACCGCCCACGTCGAAGGTGCGGTCCAGGTCCCACAGGGTGAGGCCGTGCTGGGTGACGTCGAGGTCGGGGTGGCTGCGGAACTTGTCCTTGACCAGGCGCAGCGGATCGGTATCGGCCATCAGGTGACCGCGGTTGCGGTAGGCCGCGATCATCTCGAGCACGCGAGCGCTCTTGTCGACACCGCGCGCGCTGATGTCCTTGCGCCAGCGGATCGGCTCGTACGGCACGCCGAGGCCGTGGAAGATCTCGTCGTAGAACTCGTCGGAGATCAGCAGGTTGTGGATGGTGCGCAGGAAATCGCCCGACTCGGCACCCTGGATGATGCGGTGGTCGTAGGTCGAGGTCAGCGTCATCAGCTTGCCGACTCCGATATCGGCGATCCGCTCGTCGCTCATGCCCTGGAACTCGGCGGGGTACTCCATCGCACCGGCGCCGATGATCGCGCCCTGGCCCGGCATGAGGCGCGGCACCGAGTGGACGGTTCCGATGGTGCCGGGGTTGGTCAGCGAGATGGTGACGCCGGAGAAGTCGTCGTTACCGAGCTTGCCCTCGCGTGCACGGCGCACGACGTCCTCGTAGGCCGCGTGGAACTGACCGAAGCTCATGTCTTCGGTTTCCTTGATGGCGGCCACAGCCAGCGATCGGTTGCCGTCCTTGCCCTGCAGATCGATCGCCAGGCCCAGGTTGGTGTGGGCCGGGGTGACCGAGTTCGGCTTGCCGTCGATCTCGGCGAAGTGGCGGTTCAGGTTCGGGAACGACTTGATCGCCTGCACGATCGCGTAACCCAGCAGGTGGGTGAACGAGATCTTGCCGCCGCGGGTGCGCGCCAGGTGGTTGTTGATCACCAGGCGGTTGTCGATCATCAGCTTGGCCGGGATCGCGCGCACCGACGTAGCGGTGGGGATCGTCAGCGAGGCGGACATGTTCTTGGCGATGGCGGCGGCGGGGCCGCGCAGCACCTTGTTCTCCGGGCCGGTGGCAGCAGCCTTGGGCGCGGAGGTGGTGGCCGGTGCGTTGGACACCGGTGCAGGTGTGGTCTGCGGTGCGCGCACTGTCTTGGCGGCCGGAGCCGGAGCCGGAGCGGGGGCCGGAGCCGCGGCGGGCTTCGGCGGTGCCGTCGCTACCACGGCCTTGGGAGTCGGGGCCTTAGCGGTTGCCGCCTTGGATGCTGCGGCTGTCGCGGGAGCGGCGGAGGCGACCGGTGCCTCACTGTTACCGGATTCGGTGGCTTCCGGCGTGTAATCCGCGAGGAACTCGTGCCAACTCGCGTCGACCGAGGACGGGTCCTGTTTGAACTTCTGATACATCTCGTCGACTAGCCACTGGTTCTGTCCGAACTGGGAAGTTGAGCTGCTCACAGCTGGTGTTCGCCTCATTTCGTTCTTCGCGCTGCGACGTTTGTGACGTGCCCGGCAGGGGTATCAGCGGATGGCTGCCGATGCGCCCGCACCGAGCATATGCCCAGCGGTTGACAGGCGTCGCTACCGGTCTTGGGTCGACACTATGCCCTCTGCCTCAGTGCCCGCCGCCCAGAGTCGGGAGTAATGACCGCTACTGGTGAGTAGGTCAGACGGCGCGCCGAATTCCACGATACGGCCCTGCTCGACCACCGCAACCAGGTCGGCGCGCGCCGCGGTCGCGAGCCGATGCGCGACCACGACGGTGGTCCGGCCGCGCGCCAGTGATCGGCTCGCTACCAGCACCGATGCCTCGGTTTCCGGGTCAAGGGTGGAGGTGGCCTCGTCGAGCACGAGCAGGTCCGGATCGACCAGTTCGGCCCTGGCCAGCGCGATCAACTGGCGTTGGCCCGCGGAGAGCCCGCGTCCGCGTTCACCGACCGGATGGTGCATTTTCCTGGGTAAACCGTCGATCATCTCCGCCGCACCGACTGTGTCGGCGGCAATCGCGATGTCCACTGATGTGGCAAAAATTTGCCCGAATGCAATGTTGCTCGCCACGTCGCCGGTGAACAAGTGAACTTCTTGCGGCACAATTCCCAGCCGCTTGCGGTAGTCGGTGAGCACATATTTACGAAGATCGACGCCGTCGACCCGGATCGTGCCCGCCGCCGAATCGGGCGGAAGGTCGTAGAGGCGGGCCAGCAGCTTCACGATCGTCGATTTGCCCGCGCCGGTCGGGCCGACGAGCGCCAGGGTCGCGCCGGGAGGGACGGCGAAGCTCACGCCGTCGAGGGCGGGCGCGCTCGCGCCCGGGTAGTGGAAGCGCACGTCGTCGAAGACGATCTCGCCGTGCAGCCGGTCGACGGGAATCGCGTCGGGCGGGTCCGCGGCGATCGACGACGCGGTGCGCAGCAGCTCGCCGATGCGCCGCAGCCCGACTCTGGCCTGCTGATAACCGTCGAAGACCTGGGACAGATCCTGGATGGGACTGAACAGCAGCCCGAGGTAGAGCACGAAGGCCACGAGCGTTCCGGTGGTCGTGCGCCCGTCGGCGACGGCGTTGGCACCCAGGTAGACCACGACGGCCAAGGCCAGGTCGGCCCAGGCGAGGCCGAAGGAGAAGTAGGCCGCGATCGCGCGTTGGGCACGGATCCTGGCATCGCGATAGCGGTGGGAGTATTCGGCGAAGCGCCGCGCGGCGGTCGGCTCGTTGCGGGCGGCCTGCACGGCGCGCAGGCCCGCGATGTTCTCCTGGAATCCGGCGTTGACCACCGAGACCCGCTCGCGCGAGACGGTGTAGGCCACCGAGGACACCCGCCGGAAGGCCAGGGTGGCCAGCACCATCGGCGCCACGGCTACCAGGACGACCGCGGCCAGACCGGCATCGATGAAGAACAGCCCGATGGCGACGCCGATCAGGGTGATCAGCGCGACCAGCCCGGTGGCGACCCCGGTCTGCAGGAACGTCGACAGCGCGTCGACGTCGGTGGTCATCCTGGTCATGATGCGGCCGGACAGTTCACGTTCGTAGAAGTCCAGTCCGAGCCGCTGCAACTGGGCGTAGCTGCGCACCCGCAGCCCGAACAGCACGCGCTCGCCCGTGCGCGCGGTGAGCACGGTGACCGCGGCGCCGACCATCAGGCCGGCCAGCACGAGACCGATCCCGACCACCGCCGAGACGACGAGCGCGGTGTCGTCGCCCGCGGTGACGCCGGTGTCGATGGCATAGCGGACCAGCGGCGGGAAGGCGATGGCGAGCAGGGCGTCGACGGCGAGCAGACCCACGACCACACACACCAGACCGCGGACCGGGCGCAGCAGCGCGCGGAGCCCGAAATCGGGTTGGGGCGCGCGCAGGTCGCCGGGCAGCGCGGGGTCTTCGGTGGCCGGTGGCAGGGCATCGACCGCGGCGCGCAGTTCCGGCGTCTCGCTGAGGTCGTTCGACGCCGACGACATCGACCGTGGTCGGCCCGCGTCGCCGAGGGATTTCGTCATCGTGGCATCGGTCGGCACCACCGATCCGGTGGGCGCGGGCAGCCGGATGACGCGGTCGGCCTGGGCCAGGGTCGATTCGCGGTGCGCCAGGATCAGCGTGGTCCGGCCGCCCCGGTCGGGCAGTCGGCGGAAGATCTCGGCCTCGGTGACGGCGTCGACCGCGGAGGTGGCGTCGTCGAGCACCAGCACGCGGGGCCGGGTGAGCAGCACTCTGGCCAGGGCGATGCGCTGACGTTGTCCACCCGACAGCGTCAGCCCGCGTTCGCCGATCACGGTGTCGTAGCCCTCGGGCAGCGCGGCGATGAACTCGTCCGCGGCGGCGGCCGTCGCGGCGGCGGTGATCTCGGCATCGGTGGCGTCGGGCCTGCCGAGCGCGATGTTGGCGGCGATGGTGTCGGAGAACAGGAACGGATCGTCGAAGACGACACCGACCGCGCCGCGCAGCTCGTCTGCGCGCAGATCGGCCAGGTCGACCCGGGCGCCGTCGGTGCCGACGAGGTTGATCCGGCCAGCGTCGGGTGCGTAGAAGCGGGGCAGCAGCAGCGAGAGCGTCGACTTGCCCGAGCCCGCCGGACCGATCACCGCGACCGTCTCGCCGGGTCGCACGGTGAGATCGAGTTTTTGCAGGACCGGCTGGTCGGCCTCGAAACCGAAACTGACAGCGTCGAATTCGATCCCGAGCGGTCCCGGCGGAAGTTCGGCGGGGTCGTCGGGATCGACGAGTACCGGCGCCGCGTCGATCACCCCGAAGACTCGGTCTACGGCGGCTCTGGTGAGTTGAGCCATGATCACCACCGAGGTGATCGTGCGCGCCGAGGACGTCATCGTGGCGAGATAGGCGGTGAACGCGAGGAAGGTGCCGATGCCGACCGCGCCGTGCGAGGCCAGCACCCCGCCGACGATGATCACCGCGACCAGCCCGGCCTGCGGCAGCGCCGACACCACCGGTGCGAATCTGGCATTGATCCGCGCGGCGCGCATCCGCTCGGCGAACAGCAGACGACCGTGGTCTTCGAGGATGTCGACCATCCGGGATTCCTGCCCGAACCCCTTCACCACCCTGACGCCGGTCACCGTCTGCTCGACGTGTTCGGCCAGGTCGGCCGCGCGCTGCTGCGCCGACCAGGTCGCCGCGTAGAGCCGGGGCCGCATCCGCAAGACGATCAGCGCCATCGCGGGCGCGACCAGCAGGGCGGCCAGCGCCAGCGGCGGACTCAACCACACCATTACCACCGCCGACAGCACGAACTGCAATACCGCCAGCCCCGACCACGGCACCATCGCCAGCAGCCCCTGTACGAGCTGTAGGTCGGTGATCGACCGCGACACCACCTGCCCGGTGCGGATCGCGTCCTGCCCGGCGCCGTCGAGCCGCTGGAGGGCGGCGAGCAGCGAAATCCTGAGGCTGTGTTGCACTTCCAGCGACAGCTTGCCCGCCCAGAGCCTGCGCGCGAAGGTGACGACGAACCTGGTCACCGCCAGCCCGGCGAGCAGGGCCGCGGCGCCGCCGATCACCGAGGTGTCGCCCACCTGGGCGGCGTCGACCGCGCGTTTGGTGGCCAGCGGCGCGGCGATCGAGACGGCGGCGCCGCCGAGCACCGACACCGCGATGCCCGCCAGCAGCCGAGGGTGTTCCAGGCACAGGCGCCACAGCCTGCGGATCCACCCGTCGGAACCCGTGGTCGCGGGCACTACAGGTCTCGGTTGCGCAGGTCCCACCACCCGAGGGCCCCGACCGCCGCTGCCCACAGCACCAGCACCACCAGTGCCGCCGGTGTCGGCGCGAAGACCTCGGCTTCGGCGAACGAGCCCGCGCTCACCCCGGCCACGGTGGCCGAGACAGGCAGCATCGCGGCGAATCCGCCCGCGCCGAAACCCTTGGCCACCAACCAGATCAGCGGTTCGAGCGCGAAGGCCCAGCCGAGCACCAGCCACACGGCGCCGCTGAACGTACGCAGCAGCAGCCCGACTCCGGCGCCGAGCACCGCCCAGCACATGGCAACGAGCAGCCCGGCGGCGAGTACCTCGAACAGCCGCACGCCGAGTTCGAATTTCCCGCGCGCCGCGACCAGCAGCACCAGCAAGCTCACCAGCTCGGCGGCCAGCGCGAGCGCGAAGGCGAACGCGGCGGTGGCGACATACTTCGCGGTGACCAGCCGGTCGCGATCGGGCGCGAACAGCACGGTCAGCGCCATGGTCTTGTGCCGGTATTCACCTCCGGTCGAAGCGATGCCGACCAGCGCGGCGACCACGAAGACCGCGATCATCCCGAGGTAGAGGCCGATCGTGGCGGCGCCGGTCGCGGGCTGACCCTTCGGATCGGCGGGTCCGGACATGATCGCGGTGATCAGCGTGCCGACCAGCGCCAGCGCCACCGGCGCCGCCAGCAGCAGCCGGGTCTGGCGCAGCGCGACGACCTTGCGCGCCTCGGTGTCGATACCGGGAACGAGATCGGCGGGGATCACGGAGGTCATCGGGGCATCCCATACGAGGTCGGCGCCGGGGCGTACGCGGCGGGATTCGGCGTGGGCACGGTGTGGCGGTGGCGGCGCGGTTTGGTCAGCGAGGCCAGTACCCGATCGGGGTGGATAGGGTCGGCGACGATGCTGCCGAGCCGGACCTGCGCGAGCTCGGCGATCGAGCGGATGGTCGCCTCGCTCGCCTCGGCGACGGCCAGGCGTCCGTCGGGTCGCATGACCGCGTCGGTGAACCCGTGACCCGCCAGCGCGGTCGCCAGCGCGATCGACGGGGACGCGGCGACAACGAGGCGGTCGGGATGGCCGCGACGCAGCTTGGCCGGTGTGCCCTGCCAGACGACGGTGCCCTCACTGAGCACCACGAGTTGGTCGGCGCTCGACACCACATCGCCCAGCGCGTCGGAACTCGCCAGCACGGCGCCGCCGCGGTTCGCGTGGCGGCGCAGCAGATCGTGCAGCCAGCCGCGTTCGATGCCGTTCGCACCCGCGAACAGATCGTCGAGCACCAGCAGCGGGGGATCGGCCAGCAACGCCATCGCCAGGGCCAGACGCGTCTGCTGACCCTGATGAAGCTGGGCCACAACGGTTTCGGTGACGGCGGCGAGGCCCGTCTCGTCGAGCACCGCGGCGACCCGGCGCCGCGAGGCTCCCGCGACCGGCGCGTAGCTCCACAGCTGATCGCGCACAGTTCGCGCGGGATGCAGTCCGCGCGGACTCAGCACCGCCCCGACCGCGGCGGGACCACGGCCGGGGCCCTCGATACTGCCCGTGGTCGGCTGCCCGAGCCCCAGCACCATCCGCAGCACCGTCGACTTGCCCGCGCCCGTCGGCCCGACGAGCGCGGTGACCGAACCCGTCGGCACGGCGAAGTCGATCTCGTGGACCGCGCTCACCGGACCGAACTGCTTGCCGACGCCACGCACCAGCACGGCATCACCGTCGCGGGGATTGCTCACTTCTTGTTCACCTTGCCGGTGCCGATCGCGGGCAGCGGGTCGGCGTCGATCACGTTGTGCAGCGGGGTGGGCCACATCGCGGGTGCGGGCCCGAAAGCCTTGTGCGCGTTCTCGATCGTGACCTTGCCCAGCGCCCGGTTGCCCGCGCCACCGATGGCGGCGCCGATTCCGGCGGGCAGTATTTTGCCCGCCATCAGCGCGGCCCGCTTGGTGATGAACCGCTTCATGAACTGTTGCAGCAGTTTGCTGTTGATGCCGCCGAGGCCGGGGACGCTGCCCGCCAGCTTGCCTGCCCAATTCTTCGACTGGGTGCTGAGCCCCTTCTGCACGATCGCCATTCCGGCGTCACCGAGCACGACCGCGAGCACCAGCGCGCGCCGGGCTTCCTTGTCCGCGGGCTCGATGCCGTGCACCGCGGCCTGGGCCAGGGTGAACAGGGCCGAGGCCTCCATGAAGAACACGGTCTCCGCGCTGACGGCCCCGAGCGCGGCGATGGTGCCGACCCCGGGCACGGCCGCGGTGGCGCCGACCGCCGCGCCGCTGCCGGTGACGGCGAGCAGGTACTGCTTTTCCAACCGTGCCACGATCTGAGCCGGATTCTCCCCGGGATGACGCTCACGCAGGAACTCGACATAGCGGCGCACAGCAGGCGCCTGCAGCTTGGACCCGGTGTCGAGCACATCGACCACGGCTTTTTCGATCGCGTTCTTGAACACGGCGTCGTCCTCCTCTTCGCCCCAACGAGTCGAACTGTAGGGCACTTCCGTACCCCAGAGCTCATCATGTCAACGAGCACCGACAGCCCGCGGTTCCGTGACGTGCGCGACCGGTTCCCACCGGCCGGTCCGACTAGCGGCGTCGGTGTGGGGGCCGGGTTCTACGCTGACCTGATGAGTGCAACCCAGCCAACCCGACTGTCACGCGAGTTCACCGAAACCGGTGCCGAGTTCGCGACGATCACCATCGACCACCCGCCGCTGAACCTGTTCGATCGTGGACTCATGGCCGCGCTGACCGCCGATATCGCCGCGGTGAGCGCACTGCCGCCGCGCGCGCTGCTGATCAGGGCCGAGGGCAAGGTCGTCTCGGGTGGTGTCGACGTGAACATCTTCGACGGCCGCACCGTCGCCGAAGGCGCGCAGCTGTGGCGTGAGCTGTTCGCGCAGATCATCCACCCGCTCGAGGCGCTGCCGTGCCCGGTGGTGTTCGCCGCACACGGGCTCACTCTCACCGCCGCCTTCGAGATGTCGCTCGCGTGCGACATCATCCTGGCCGCACCGAAGGCGAAGTTCGGGCTGGTGGAGACCGTGGTCGGACTCACGCCGTCGATGGGCGGGCCGCAGCGGCTGGCCGAACGCGCAGGCTCGGGCCGTGCCCGCGAGTTCGTGATGACCGGCGACCTCTACAGCGCGGCGACGATGGCCGAGTGGGGCGTGGTCAACGCGATCCACGACGACCTGGAGACCGCGGCCGCGGCGCTGGTCGCCCGTCTGGCCGAGGGCCCGACCCGCGCGCATGCCGCCACCAAGCAGATCATCGAGGCCTGGCGTTCCGGCGGTGTGGCACACGCTGATTCGGTGACTCCGGAGGTGTCGGGCGCGCTGTTCGACACCGCGGACCTGCGTGGCGCGGTCCGCAGCTTCCTCGAGATCGGACCGGGTAAGGCGACCTATCGCGGCGAATGAGCTCGCCGAGTGCCTGACAGCGCTGTGATCCACGTCATATAGTCACAGGTGCGGCTGTATCGACGTCAGGTGCGGCTGTATCGACGTACGGAGGTCCGGATGGGTCATGGCGAGCACGAACCGGGCGCGGCCGTCTTCGAGTTCCCCGCCACCAGTGCGGCAACGCAGCTGCGGCGGGGCTCCGACGGCGTGCTGCGCTACGGCGACCTCAGCCCGGCCCTCACCGAACTGCTCGATCTGCGGGTGCACTCGTTCACGAATCGGGAGGCGGTCGTCGAGGTCGGCGGCCCGCGCCTGACCTACCGCGAACTCTGGCACAGCGCCTCGCGGATCGCGGGCGGCTTGCAGGACCACGGCATCGGCTACGGCGACCGGGTAGCGGTGCACATGCCCACCGGCGCGCGCTGGGTGCAGGCGTTTCTCGGCGCGCTGCTCTCGGGCGCGGTGCCGGTGCTGGTGCCCGACGCCTTGCCCGCCGCGATCGCCGACCGGGTGATCGCCGACAGCAGAGCCGATTTCGTGCTCGGCCCCGACGGACCGCTGCCCGACAGCACCGCCTACATCGATGACGGTGCGGCACTGGCTGATCCGGCCCTGCTCTGCTACACCGGCACCGCCGCGCGCCGGTCCATGCCCGCGGGCGTCGAGCTGACCAACGAGAATCTGCTCTCGGCGGTGTCGTCGGTGGTCGGGGCGCTCGGGTTGCCCGCCGACGGGTTGCGCAATCTGGTGTTGTTGCCGCTGGCCCACGCCAGCGGCTGCGTCGACCAGCTGCTGCCCACCTTCGCCGTCGGCGGCACGGTGATCCTCGCGCCGGGAGCCCGCCGACTCGCCGATGTGCTGGTGAGCGAGCGGATCGACACCGTCTCGGCCACGCCGCGGATCTTCGCCGGGCTGGTCCCAGAACTCGTCGCCCGCCGCACCGGTGAGGGTGTGCGCAGGATCAGTAAGGCCTGTCACCGTTCCGAACGTGCCGCCGCCGCGGCCCCCGCCACGCTCGCTACCGCGCTGCGGGGACTGTTCCCCTCGGCCAAGCAGTGGTCGGTGTGGGGCGCCACCGAGACCAGCGGAATCGGGCTGGTGGTCGACGACACCGAGCTCGCCGACTCCGATGCGACCCTCGGGTTCGCCTTCGGTGGAACGGAATTGGCGCTCGCCGGGCCACGGGCCAGTTCAGGTCACGGTGAATTGCTGTGTCGCGGGCCCAATGTCAGCCACCGCTACTGGAACGACCCCGATGCCTCGGCTGCCCGCTTCAGCGGAAGCTGGTTCCACACCGGCGATTTCGTCAGCATCGACGCCGACGGACTGGTCCGGCTCGACACAGCCCGCCGAGTCATCGGGCTGTGATCGAGGCCGGGTCGCCGCAGCGGCTCCGGTTACACCAGGCGTGCCCGCAGGGCCGCACGCAGTTCGCCGGTGAGGCCGACCGCCGTGAGGTAGTTCTCGAGGTGGCCGTGGTTATCGCGCACGCTGGCGTCGGCGGTGCGCAGGTATTCCTCGCGCACGCCGAGTAGGTCCGCCGACAGCGCGTCGCCGTTGCCGATCTTCGGTTCCAGCAGCCTGCGCAGCGGCTCGACGGCGGCGTTGCTGGCGAGGAAGTCGGCGTACACGTCCTCTTCGGTGACGCCGACCGCGCGCAGCACGGTGGCCACCGCCCAGCCGGTGCGGTCCTTGCCCGCCGCGCAGTGCACCAGCACCGCGCCGTCGCCGCGCACGATCGAGCCGGCCAGTTCGGCGATCGCGGTGTGGGCCTCGGGCAGTGTCGGGAAGGCTCGGTAGACCTCGATCATGTGCGTGAACGCCGAGATGGTCTTGGCCTCGTGCGGCGGCGCCTCCTCCATCCGCGAATCGAAGGGCGTCACGTGCAGGCGCACGTCATCGGGCAGGGTGTCGTGGCCGATGTGGTCGATCTCGACGATGCCGCGCAGATCGTGCACATCGGCGACGGACAATTCACGCAGGGTGTCGTGGCCCCTGTCGTCCAGACCGCTCAGCTGCGCGGATCGCAGCAGTACGCCGGAGCGAACCGTGGTGCCGTCGGCGGTGCGAAGGCCGCCTACATCGCGGAAATTGAAGGTGCCGCTGAGAGCGAACTGGTCGGCGGGAGGCGAGAGAGTCACCTGACCAGGTTATCGGCGACTCCGGTGCCGCCGCGCCCGAGTTCGCGGATCGGTCATCTGCTGTGTTGTGTCTGTTACGACGGGTGCCACTGTGCCGTCGCCCACACCTCCGTGGCTGACCAGGGCCTACTTTGTACAATCGACCAGATGCGCGGATTCCGGCGCGGGGGTGTCGGATAACCAGGAATGCGACAAATTAAGGCCGTATGGTCGGTTTTACATAAGGTCGCATTCGGATAACAAAACAATCTTTCAGTCTGAAAAGGATGGCTGAACCAGTTCATGAATCCTGAAAATCTTCTAAGATCGAGCTCGGTGACCACCAAGCTCGCATCGCCGCGGGCAGCGATATTTGTTGCCGAGGAGTCGTCGTTGAGCGCCAGTCGTGAACTAACTGAAATTTCGCTTCGGCCAGCCGTATGCGATGCCGTCGAACAAGCCGCCGCCAGTTCGGATGCCACCGGTGTTCGGGCGCTGCGGGTGTTCCTACATGCCGGGCTCAGTACCTATTGGCCGCTGGTGAAGGCCGCGCCGGCCCGGCGAATAGCCGCCTACGAAGCCGCGTTGCAGACCCTGCGCTTGCGGTGGGCGCCCACGGGCGACACCATCGGCGATCCGACCGCCGTCGCGATGTTTCGTGAGATGGACGACGAGGCCGCCGACTTCCTCGGGTTGTGTGCGCGCCTGTCCGGCACGCAGTGGCTGGAGCCGGTCGATTCGGTCGCGGGCTATCTCGTCTCGGTGTTCCACGGCGCGGTCCTGCGCTGGCTGGCCGACGGCAACGACGAGACCATCCTCGTGGTGATCGACGATCTCGTCGGCTGCCTGACCCTGAAGGCCGTCGAAAGCTGACCGGCAATGCTGGACGACTGACCAAATAGGTGGTTCAGTAGTCGAGTGACCCAGACGACATCGCTGCACCATCTGCACGCGGCGACCGCGGAGCTCGACCCGCCGCTGGCCGCCCTCGACCTGACCGCGCTCGAACGCAATGCCGCCGACCTGGTCCGGCGGGCCAACGGCACCGCGATCCGGGTGGCCAGTAAGTCGGTCCGCTGCCGCGCCGTGCTCGAGCGCGTGCTCGGCGACGAACTCACCGCCCGCGGCGGCTTCGCCGGGATCATGGCGTACTCGCTGCGCGAGGCCATCTGGCTGGCCCGGCTCGGCGCCCGCGACGTCCTGCTCGGCTACCCGGTTCTCGACCGTGCCGGTCTGGCCGAACTCGCCGCCGCCCCGAATCTGCTCGCGGCGATCACGCTGATGATCGACGATGTCGCCCAACTCGAACTCACCCGCGCCGCGCTGGGCACCGACCTGGTCCACCCCCGCGTCTGTCTCGATGTCGACGCCGCCCTGCGTATCGGCCCGCTGCACCTGGGCGCCCGGCGCTCACCGGTGCGCAGTCCCGAGCAGGCAGGCGAGTTGGCCGCCGAAGCGGTGCGGCGCGGGTTCGATGTGGTCGGCGTGATGACCTACGAGTCACAGATCGCCGGTCTGCCCGACAGCAATCCGGCGGTGCGCGTGGTGAAACGCTTGTCCGCCATCGAAATCGGGCGAAGGCGCACCCGAGTGCTCGACGCGGTCCGCGCGGTGACCGGCCCGCTGGAGATCGTCAACAGCGGCGGCACCGGTTCGATCGAAGTCTCGATCACCGATCCCGATGTCACCGAGGTGACCGCCGGTTCCGGTCTCTATGTGCCGACCCTGTTCGATCACTACCGCTCGTTCACCCCGCGCCCCGCGCTGTTCTTCGCCACTCCGGTCCTGCGCAAACCCACCCCGAGCATCGCCACCGTCTTCGCGGGCGGCTACATCGCGTCCGGCCCCGCGGGTCCCAGCCGGGTGCCCGCTCCGGTCTGGCCCGCAGGGCTGAAACTGCTCGGTTCCGAAGGCGCGGGCGAGGTCCAGACACCCCTGGCCGGCGGTGCCGAACTCGAGATCGGTGACCGGGTCTGGTTCCGCCACGCCAAGGCGGGCGAGCTGTGTGAACGCTTCACCGAAATTCACATGGTCGACGAATCCGGCGCACGCACAACAGTTCCCACCTACCGCGGCGAAGGGCAGTGCTTCGGCTGAGGCCGACGTTTCCGCTCAGCGCAGCAGGGCGGTGACCTCGTCGTCCTCGAGCTGATGGAAGTCGTCGTAGGCCAGGCCGACGCCGCCCAGGTCAGTCGGCATCCACAGGCAGACGAGTTCGTCGCACTCGCGCTCGACCCGTCGCGCCGCCTCGGGTGAGGACACCGGCATGGCCACCACCAGTCGATCGGGCCGCTGCGCGCGCGCCACCCGGCACGCGGCCACCACCGTCGCCCCGGTCGCCATCCCGTCGTCGACGATCACCACCGTGCGCCGTGCCAAGGGAACAGGGGGGCCGACGCGCAGGATCGCCTTCCGGCGGCGGAGTTCGGCCCGTTCGGCCTGCTCCACCTCGTCGAACGCCTCGGCGCTCACCCCACTGCGATCGACCACGTCACGATTGAGGACCAGGAGCCCGCTCTCTCCGAGCGCCCCCATCGCCAGCTCCGGCTGCCACGGCAGGCCCAGCTTGCGCACCAGCAGCACGTCGAGTTCCCCGCCGATCGCCGTGCTCACCGCCGCCGCCACCGGCACGCCCCCGCGTGGCAACCCGAGCACCAGCGGGCGGCTGGCCCGCAGGTGCTCGAGAGCCGTGCCGAGGGCGCGGCCCGCCGCCGTGCGATCCGGGTAGACCATCGCTTCGAACGCTACTCCGGTGGCGAACCCTCGGAAATGGTGAAACGACGCAGCGACAGGCTGGGGTTGGCGGCGCGCACCCTGGCCAGATGCGCCGGCTCCACCGTCGCGGTGAGGACGCCGGGCTCGTCGCCGAGTTCGGCGAGTACCGTCCCCGCCGGATCCACGATCATCGACGCGCCCGCGCCGCGTGGCGCGCACTGATCGGCCGCCGCCACGTACACCGTGTTCTCGATGGCGCGCGCCCGCAGCAGCGTCGTCCACTGGTCGACCTTGGCGGGGCCAGGTATCCACTGCGCGGGTAGCAGCAGCACGTGTGCGCCCGCCGCCGCGACACGCCGACATCCCTCCGGAAATCGCAGATCGAAACAGGTCTGCATGCCGAATATCACACCGTCGACAGCGAATGTGGCAGGTGCGACGAGCGGTCCGGCGGCCACCACATCCGATTCCAGATGTCCGAACGCGTCGTACAAATGCACCTTTCGATACACCGCCACCCGCGCGCCGTCCGGACCGTGCGCGACGAGCGTATTGCTGATGCGGGTGGCTCCCGGCGCGGGCAACTCCACCACACCGGCCACCAGGAACACTCCGAATTCGGCTGCGAGCGCAGCGAGTCCGGTGGTGAAAGGACCGTCGAGCGGCTGCGCGATCGCGACGACACGCTCGTCCAGGCGAGTTACGGCAAACATCGAGTATTCGGGCGCCACCACCACGCGAGCGCCCGCGTCGGCCGCCGTCCGCACGTGTTCGCGCAGAGTCGTCAAATTGGTGTCGGGGTCGGTTTCGGGCGCGAATTGGACCACGGCAATCGGCACCGTCACCGGCTCGGGTTCCTGATGTGTTGACCCGTTCTGCAGTTGCATAGGTCTCACCGTATTCACCTGGTGGTTGGGGCAGCTACCTCCAGGCAGTAAACTCGTGGTCAATGAACACAAATGAGGTCGACAGCGTTCCTGCCGACAACGACAGGCACGACACCGGCCCGACCTTCGCCGATCTCGGCATCGATGACCGCGTACTCGCGGCCATCGCCGATGTGGGCTACGAGTCGCCGTCCCCGATTCAGGCGGCGACGATTCCCCCGCTCCTCTCCGGTGCGGATGTCGTCGGCCTCGCCCAGACGGGCACCGGTAAAACCGCGGCATTCGCGATTCCGATCCTGATGAATCTGGACACCGCGCAGAAGAAGCCGAGCGCCCTGGTGCTCGCGCCGACTCGTGAGCTCGCGATCCAGGTCGCCGAGGCCTTCGGTAAGTACTCCTCGCACATTCCGGGTCTGCACGTGCTGCCGATCTACGGCGGGCAGAGCTACGGCGTACAGCTGTCGGGTCTGCGGCGCGGCGCGCACGTCGTCGTCGGTACGCCCGGCCGTGTGATCGATCACCTGGAGAAGGGCACGCTCGACCTTTCGCAGCTGCGCTACCTGGTGCTCGACGAGGCCGACGAGATGCTCAAGATGGGCTTCCAGGAAGACGTCGAGCGCATCCTGCGTGACACCCCCAAGGACAAGCAGGTCGCGCTGTTCTCGGCCACCATGCCGGGCGTGATCCGCAAGATCTCCAAGCAGTACCTCAACGATCCGGTCGAGATCACGGTCAAGTCCACGACTCAGACCAGCTCCAACATCACCCAGCGCTATGTGCAGGTGTCGCATCAGCGCAAGCTCGATGCCCTGACTCGCGTGCTCGAGGTCGAGACCTTCGAGGCGATGATCATCTTCGTGCGCACCAAGCAGGCCACCGAAGAGCTGGCCGAGAAGCTGCGCTCGCGTGGTTTCTCCGCCGCCGCGATCAACGGCGACATCGCGCAGAACCAGCGTGAACGCACCATCGGGCAGCTGAAGTCGGGCGGGATCGATATCCTCGTCGCCACCGATGTCGCCGCGCGTGGTCTGGACGTCGATCGCATCTCCCACGTCGTCAACTACGACATCCCGCACGACACCGAGTCCTACGTGCACCGCATCGGTCGCACCGGCCGCGCAGGCCGTTCGGGCGAGGCGCTGCTGTTCGTGGCCCCGCGTGAGCGTCATCTGCTCAAGTCGATCGAGCGGGCCACCAGGAGCGCGCTCACCGAGATGCAGTTGCCGAGCGTCGACGACGTGAACGCGACGCGCGCCTCCAAGTTCGGTGACTCGATCACCGAGAACCTGGCTTCGGACAACATCGCGCTGTTCCGCAAGCTGATCGAGGACTACGAGGCCGAGCACAACACCCCGCTCGCCGATATCGCCGCGGCACTGGCCGTGGGCGGCTACGACGGCGACAACTTCTTCATGTCGCCCGAGCCGGAGCCCGCCCCGCGTCGCGAGCGTGATTTCGATCGCGACCGTGAGCGCGCGCCCCGCCGCTACGACGACGAGGACCGCGCCCCGCGGCCGCCGTCGTTCAACCGGGAGAACGGCGAAGAACTCGCCACCTACCGGATCAGCGTCGGCAAGCGCCATCGCGTGGTGCCCGGCGCGATCGTCGGCGCCATCGCCAATGAGGGTGGGCTGCGTCGCAGCGACTTCGGTCACATCAGCATCCGGCCGGATTACAGCCTCGTCGAGCTGCCTGCCAATCTGCCCAACGAAACGCTGGAAGCCTTGCGGCGCACCAGGATCAGCGGCGTGCTGATCCAGCTGACGCCCGATCAGGGCGCACCGGCGCAACGGCTCAATGCTCGTGGCCCGCGCCGCGACCGCGAGGCGCGACCGCGGACCGAACGGCGCAAGCCGCGCACCTGAGTCCCGCTCGCGTGCACCAGGGCCGAGGTCAGGCGCATTCGCCCTGCCCACGGGTCGTACCCTGGTCTCTCGCAACGCTGGTTAAGGTGTTGGGCGTCGGGTGTTCGTGAACACAGGAGGGCCGCGCTTGTTCGTGTCCGGTGATCGGGTGGTCGGTGCCGTCGGCGATCTCGCACGCGCGGCGAACTGTGAGTTCGCGGTGTTGCGCGGAATCGACGCCGCTCTCGGCAATCTGCCCGGGGTTCCCGACACGACCGCCCCGCTGGTGCGCACGGTCGAACCGTCCGCCGAGCTGCTCGCGCACTTCGGTGACAGGCTCGTCCGGATCCCGTCGCCCGAGGTGGTCGGCGGGGACGCGGCTGCCCGGATCGCGGCGCTGACAGCTGCGGCGGAGCGCACCGCGCGAGCGCTGAGTTCCGGCGCCGATGCGATCTACGGCGCGGTGTTCTTCGACGGTCGATTCGCCTGCGGCGCGGACCTTCTGGTCCGTGACTCCGCTGACGCGAGGTACACCGTGCACAGTGCTCTCGGCCAGGATTCGGTCGGCGTGCCGGGCGTGCTGCGCCGTAGTGAGACCGGGACGCCACCGGTGACAGGGTTGCCCGAGGATTCCGCGGACGAGGAATTCAGCAGTTTCGTCGGGTCAGCGGCTGGGCCCGCTGACAGTCGGGTGCTGCGCCGCGAATTGGCCGCGGGTCGGACACCTTTCGAGCGGATCGCGGCATCGGTGCAGGCGGTCAAGGTCGATCCGGCTCGCGAATTGCTGGGTGCTCGCCTCGAATCAGCGGCCTGCGCGCAGGCGCTCGCCGACGTCGGGGTGGGTGTCGATCCGGCGGCTTATCTCTGGACGGCCGATGGTGTGCGGCGCGAGGTGATCGATCAACTGGCGCCGGTGTATTCGGCGCGCCGGGCTCGGGTCGAGCAGATCATCGAGGACAAGCTGGCGGAATTGCTGCCGGTCCAGTGGGGCGACCCGCGTTATCTGGCGTGCGGGCAGTGTCCCAGTTGCCGAGCCGCCGCGGCGAACGCGCGAGACCTGTTGCTGGTCGCGGGAATCCGACCCACCCAGCGGGCGAGGCTGCGCGAGGCGGGGGTGCTCACGATCGACCGCCTCGCCACCACCAACACTCCCGTCCCCGGCCTCGCCCCCCGCACGCTGGCGGCCCTGCGCAAACAAGCCGACATCCAACTCGTCCGCGAACGCACCGGCCACCCCGCCTTCACCCTGCGCGACGCCACCGCGCTCGGCGCCCTCCCGGCCCCACGCCCCGGCGACCTCGCCCTTGTCATCGACCTGGACCGGCACGGCACGATCACCGGCCTCGAACTCGCCGATGCCGCCACCATCGTCTTCCGGCCGGTCGTCGCCGGTGTGGAACAGCCGAACAGCGTCAGCTACCGACCCGGCCCGCCTGTCGGTCCGACGGACACGAACGCGGTGGTCTTCGGCCCGGCCGGGGTCGAACCCGCGAACGCGGCAGGCTATCCAAGCGCCGATCCGTCGGAGGCGGACACCATCTCGTTCGGGCGCATAGTCCTCGGCGACGACCGGGTAGACGCGCCCGCCGCCGATCCACGTCCGGCCGGCGTCGATACGCCACCGCGCAGCCCCCTCGGTCTCGGCCATGCGAACGGCCCGTCGACGCAGGACGGGGGTGTGCTGGAGGAGTTGCTGGAGATCATCGCGGAGCACCGGGCGGCGGATCCGGATGTGCGTGTGTACCACTACGGTTCGGATATCCGGACGGCGCTGCTCGATTGGGCGGGTCAGCTCGGAACCGGCGCCGATCTCCTGGACGAGCTGCTGGCCGATCGAGCGCTGGTCGACCTGGCGCCGATCGTGCGCACCGCGCTGTTGATCGGTGAACAGTCCTACGACGCGGCGGGACTGGCGGCATTGCTGCCGAACACGCCCGGTCGCGCGGCGACGGTGCTCGGTATCCGCGACTGGCTGCTCGATCGCGCGGTCGAAGCGGGAATCGCGGTGCCCGGCACTCGATTCGCCGTCACGGAATCCGATGTGCCGCCCTCGCTGCACCCGAGCTCGCTGGAGGCCGCGCTCAGTGAGTTCGCCGCTGACGCGCAAGGAGATTCGGCGCGCGCCGCCTCTTTGACGGCGGCGGTACTCGGCTATCACCGGCGGGAACGGCAGCCCCGCTGGTGGGCCCACATCGATCGGCTCGGCCATCCGGTCGGCGATTGGGCCGACGCGCCGGGCGTGCTCGTCGTCGAATGGGGCACCGTCGACACCAAATGGCATCGCACGCCACAGCTTCCGACGATGCGCCGCTACCTCACGCTCACCGGCAGGCTCGGCACGGGCGCCACCCTCACCCCTGGCACGCAGATGGTCACCATCTACGACGGCGCCGCCGCGGCGGGCATGACCCAAACGCTCGGCCGCCGCGCCACCGCCACCGCCACCGTGCTCGGGTGTGCCGTGGACCCGAATTTCGACGACACCGTCCGGCTGGAAGAACTGCTCCCGGCAGGCTGCCCGCCCTACGACGACCTCCCCGCCGCCATCGCCCCCGGCCCGCCCGACGGGGAGGCCGAGATCGAGGCCGCGCTGGAGTCCACCGCGCAGAACCTGCTGATGAGCCTGCCGTGTGTACCGGAGAACGCGGTCTACGATCTGCTGCTGCGCCGCGCGCCCCGGCTGCGCGACGGGATGGCGTTACCGCAGCCCCACGACGACCTCGGCGCCGTCCTGGCCCACGCGGTCGGTGCGCTGGACGCCTCGTACCTGGCCGTACACGGCCCGCCCGGCACCGGCAAGACCGGGATCACCGGGCGGGCGCTCGAGCGGCTCGTCACCCGCCACAAGTGGCGGATCGGGGTGGTGGCGCAGTCGCACGCGGTGATCGAGCGGATCTTCGACGCGGTTGTCGAGGCGGGTCTGTTGCCCGAGCTCGTGGCGAAGAAGGACGTCGCCTCGGTCGGCCTGGAATGGTCGGCGATCGATGCCACGCGGTATCCGCGGTTCCTCGACAATGCCGTCAACGGCTGCGTGATCGGCGGTACCACGGCGGATTTCGTCGACGACCGGCTGATCGCGCCCGGCGCGCTCGACCTGCTGGTGATCGCCGACGCCGGGGAATGCTCGCTGGCCGACACGGTCGCGGTGGCGGTGAGCGCGCGCAATCTGCTGTTGATCGGCGATCCGGTTCCGGCCAGGTCGCAGGCGAAGCATCCGGAGCCCGTGCAGGTCTCGGCCTTGGAGTGGCTGTGTGAAGGCGCGGCGACGCTGCCTGCCGAGCGTGGCTACTTTCTCGATCGCACCTGGCGCATGCACCCGGCGGTCTGCGAGCCCGTGTCGGCGAGTTGCTACGACGGGCGACTGCGCGCGGATGAGGCCGTCACGATGACGAGGGATCTGGTGGGGATCGCGCCCGGCGTGAGTACGGTGCTCGTCGAGCATCGTGGCAGCGCTACCGAATCCGATGCCGAGGCGCGTGAAGTGGTGCGGCGGGTTCGGATTCTGCTCGGTGAGACGTGGACCTCCGACGGGGGGACGCGCAAGCTCCACCCGCACGACATCTTCGTGGTGGCGCCCTATGCGGCGCAGGTTGCGCGGATTCGTACTCTGTTGGCTCGTGCCAAGATCGAAGATGTGCTCGTGGGGACGCCGGATCGGTTCCGGGGGCGGGAAGCTGCTGTGGTTCTGCTGTCGATGACCACGTCGACTCCCGCTGATGCGCCCTTCGGGATGCGGCCGTTGCTGTCGCGCACTGTTATTCATGCGACGTTGTGTCGGGCTATGTGGATGGCTGTTGTCATTCGGTCGCCGCTGCTTACCGAGTATTTGCCGGATACTGCTGAGGAACTTGCGGATCTGGCGGGGTTTCTTCGGCTCGGGTAGTGGGCGGGTATTCGGTGTTCACTGGATGCGGGGTTCAGACGCTGCGGAGTAGGCGGCGTAGCCATTCGACGGCGGTATCGGGTGTGGCGGGGGTGATGTCGATGTGGCGGCTGGCGTGGACCAGGTAGCGGCCGTCGCCGGTGAGGTCGATCCAGGACAGCACACCTGTGGGCTTGGGGTCGCTGCCTGCCGCGACGAGGATCTGGCCGATGCCGCTGCGGGGGCGCTGGAGGAGTCGGCGGATGCGGGCGGCGTCGGATGGGCCTGCCACGGGTGCGGTTACCAGGTCGCGGCTGTCTTCTTCGACGCGAGTCGCCGGGGCTGTGATGCGGGGGATGAGGCCGGGGGGTTGGGCCGGGAGGCGGGAGAATACCTGGGCGGCAAGACGTTTCGTGCTGCCTACCTGGACGTGCACCGAGCCGCCGCGGTCGGGCGCGGTGCCGGGGTCCTGCACCGCCAGCACCGCGACATCCGCGGTGACCGCGCCGAGCATCCGCACCGGCGCGGGGGCGTGGCCGCAGACCTCGACGCGGATCTCCGGTTTCGCCAGCACGCACAGGGCGGCCGCGAGGTCGGCGTCGAGGGTGCGGGCGCACCAGGCCTCTAGCGCGGGTTGCTGGGCGGCGCGCTCGACGGTGTCGCGCGCCGACGCACGCACGGCTAGCGGATAGGGAATCCGGTCGCCGTCCGTGCGTGCCCAGGTCAGCGCGAACTGGTCCGGGGTGAAGTGCCAGTTCACTCCCGCTCGGTCCACTCGCCGAGCACGGCGGGACTGGTCGGGTCCAGCTTCCCGATCAGTGCGTTCACCTCGTCGGCGGGCTCGAGATAGGTCGGCTCCTCCTCGAGGAACCGCAGGAACTCGTCGTCCTCGTCCTCCGGCTCGTCCACCGGCTGGGCAGGCCGCGGCCCACCGGACGGCCGCGCCTGATCCGCGGCGGCGATCGCCCCACCCATCATGCCGCCGACGGCGCCCGCGCCCATGCCTGCCGCGGCCTCACCACCGGTCACCGTGGGTTCCTGGCGCCCATCGTTCCCGGCCGAGGCGTCGGCCACCTGACCGGTGGCCGAGGCGGTAGCGGTGTCCGCCGCGGGGCGGGGTCGGCCGCCTGCTGACACCTTGCCCGGGAAAGTCGACGACGTTGCCGGGGTGATCGATGCCGGGGCAGTGCTCGCTTTCTCAGCGGAATCGGTCACCGGCCGACCCGGACCGGCGACAGCGGCCGGCGTCGTGGCGGAGGTGGTTGCCGGTGTCGTCCCGGGTGTCGACCCTGCCGGTGCTGTGGCATTGCCGTTGGTTGACAGCACGCCGTTGCTCGTCGATGTCGTGCTCGCGCTGCTGACAACCGGCGAGGATCCGGCGGGCACCGTGGCGGCGATGGTTGCCGGGGCGGTCGTCGACGCGACGACACCGGGCATGGCAGCCTGCGGAATTCCAGCCGACGGCACGGCACCCGATGGCGCGACACCGGCAGCGGTAGTTCCTGTGTCCGTGGTGATTCCGGTGAAGGCGGGCACACCCGAGCCGGTCGGCAGGAACGCTCCGGCGTAGATCGTCTCCATCGCCTGCACCGCGTCGAGCCGGGCGTTCTCGGCCTCGCGGGTGAGCGTGGCGTTGGTGGCGGCCTGTTCGGAGTCGAGGAGCGCGGCAGCCGGATCGGGCTGCGCCCCGGCGGGTTCCGCGATGGCGGTGCGAATCGACTCGGCCGCGTCACCGGCCTGGCTGAGCCGGACACCGACCGCCGTCAGCACATCGGCGATGCGCCGACCCGTCTGCTCGAAGTCGCGCACGGCGTCCGAGGCCTGCTGGGCTGCGGCGCCGCGCCAGCCATCGGCGATGGCGGCCCGGATCTCACCGTGCGCGATCTCCACGCCGTCACCGAGGCCGGTGGCGGCGGTGAGAAAGGTCTCGGCTGCGCCCGCCAGCGCTGCCGGGTCGAGTTGTCTTACCGCACTGTGGATTTCGCCATGTGAAAGGTTGTCGAAGACTTCGACGACCGACACGTAGTCCACGTCGGTGCGGCCCGAGATGCTACGCATCGCCACCACCGGGAACCTCGATCGCGGTCACCGCGCCCGCCAGCGTCTGATCGGCCTCGTGGAAGCTCGCCCCGGCGGCGCGGAACACGCCGGCCAGCTCGCGTGCGGCGCTCGTGTAGGCGCGCAGTTCGTCGAGCGCCTCGGTCGTCTTGGTCTCGAAGCCCGTGCGCAAGGCGCCACCCGAGGCGAGTCCGCCGAAACCCGGAATGACCGCGGCCCGGCTGAGAACCAGTACCTGGGCTTCGACTTCTTCGGCCAGTCGTTCATAACGCAGAGCGCACCGTTCGGGCGCGCCGTCGGCGACGAGCACCCCGTCGATCCACAGCCCACCCTCGTCGACGGCTCGGCCGAGAGCCGCCGTATTCGGCAGCCCCGTTCGGTTCGGTTGCACCGGTTCCCCCTTCGTCGTTCATCGCACCGCGGTGAGTACCCACTCCGCGATATCGGCCGCCACGCGGTGCTGCACCGGTTCGTGCAACAGGTCATGTCCGGCGTCGGCGTACTCGCGCAAATCTACCGATCGGTGCCGTGCTGTCCATAGCCGGATTACATCGATGGGCGCGCGCCGATCGTCCACCCCGTGTACCGCCAGAATCGCGAGGCCGGGATCCGGGGCTATGTCGGCGACCCGGCGCGGGGTGCCGCACAGGATGAGTCCGGCCAGCTCAGAGGGGCTTTCGTCCGCGAGGCTCAGCGCGGTCATCGCGCCGAGGGAGTGGCCCATCAACATCGGTGCGTCCAGATGATCGGCGCGAACGAGCGCGAGAAACTCCCGCGCGTCGGCGGTCAGCTCGTCGATGGTGCCCGGCGCGTCGGGATCGCCTTCGCTCAGTCCCTGCCCCGAGGTGTCCAGTGTCCACAGCTCGATCCCGGCGGGACGCAAGGCCGCGGCGAAGCGGTGGTAGTGCCCGCTGTGCTGACCGGTGCCCGGCAACAGCGCCAGCCTCGCCGCGGGGTGGTCGATGGACCAGCACCGGCAGTGAAGCCGTCCACGCTCGCTGTCGAAATAGGGCACCCGTCGATTATCGCCGCTGCGCCCACTCAATTGTTCTGGGGGACAGGACCAGAGGCGATACTCGGTGATCGGAACGGCCTGTGACGGGGGCTGCCCAAGGTGGGCCCGCAGCCGTTAGACTTCGCGCGTCGAACTGGGTCAACAGAGTCGAGGGTTGCAGATGTTGTCGTTCCGCCGTTGCGTCGTCCGTGTGGTGGTCGGCGCGGCTGTCGTGACCAGCGCCTCTCTCGGTACCGGCGCCGTCGCGGGCGCCGCGCCGCAGTCGTCGTGCGGACAGGCTCGCCAGGACGTCGCGATCAGGTCCAGTGTGCCGCTGCTCGACTGGTCGGAGAACTTCGGCATCGACGCCCAGGGTGACCTGTGGGTTTCGCGGGTCATGCGCGGCGAGGTGCAGCGCTACGACCGCGACGGGCGACTGACCGCCACCGTCGCCGTGCCGTCGCCCGGCGCGGTCCGGCTCGGTCCCGACGGCCTGCTGTACGTGGTCACCGGCAATTCGCCGCTGGCCGGTTCGGGCGGCATCGTCCGCTTCGACCCGGCGGCCGCGCGTCCGAACCCCGTCGCGTTCGCGATCGGGTTCCCCCAGCCGAACGGCGCCGCGTTCGACGCCGACGGCAACCTCTACGTGACAACCGGCAACGGCTTGCACCGCCTGCGCCCTGACGGCAGCGAGGACATGGACTGGTGGTCGGCGGTGAGCATCGATGGTCCCAATGGTGTTGCGGTGTCGGGTGACTCGGTCTATGTCACCGCGAACTTCGTCGGTAGCGCGGGCCCGGTCGGTCGGGTACTACGACTCTCACGGAGCAACCCGGGCGAGCCGAGCACCGTCGCCGATCTGACCTCGTTCGGCACCCTGCCCGATTTCGTCGACGACCTGGTCGTGCGCGACGGCGTCCTCTATGTCACGACGCTGGCCGGTCATCTCGTCCGGGTGAACCCGAGCACGGGCGCCGCCTGCACTGTTGTCTCCACCCAACCGCTCACCGCGGTCGTCGCCGACCCCGCTGACCCGTCCGCGCTGCTCGCCGGTTCCGAAGAAGGCACCGTCTTGCGGATCCGTCCGATCGGCTGATTCGACCGGGTCGGCTCAGCCGCCGACGTTGGTCGCCGCCGGCGGGGCCGGGGGAGCGGGCGCCGGGGCAGGCTGGGGCGTTTCGGCCGGGGCCGGAGCCGGAGCGGGTGTCTGGGCGGCAGGGGCCTTCGATGTCGGGGTGCCCGAGGAGGATTCGCCCGAGCCAGGGCTGACGGCCTGGGGTTCGGGAGCGGGAGCCGCCGCGGGGGCCTCGGGGACCGCTACCGGCAGATCGGGCACGACGAAGGTTCCGACGGTCGGGGTCATCACGCAGCGAGCGCCCGCGTAGTCGATGGTTCCCCACATGGAGGCCACCACCGTGCCCGCGCCGCTGTGCACCGTCTTCGACAGCGACGGCAGCTTGAACTCGGTCTGGTCGTCGAGGCCGACGATGCCGCTCTGACCGGTGTTGACATTGACCCAGGCGACGCTCAGGCCCGATGCCAGCGGAACACCGGAGTGGCGCGGGCTCGCGCTGAAGCGGATATCGCCCGGTGCCAGGCTCGTCTCGGTGCGCGGACCGGGTCCTTCGAACGACGCCGCGGCGATGATCGTGGTGATCGGACCGTTGCTGCCGCAGCCGAAGGTGGGGGCCGCGTAGGTGAAGGGGGTGAACTGCGTCGAGATCTCCCGCAGGGCGTCCTCGCCGACGATGCCGGTGAAGCTGGCGATGGCGCCGACACCGGCCTTCGTCGTGGCGTCCTCGCCCGCGAGGTGAGTGAGGTGGCTGATCGCGTCCTCGGTGGGCGTCGCAACCGCGCTCGGGGCCAGCAGTGCCAGTGCGCCGATGCTCGCCGCGGTGACCGCCGCTGCTCTCCCTGCGATGGATCTGCCGTTCACCCGTGACTCCTCGGTGGATGCTCGTCGCCGGATAGTCCGGTTCGTCTGGCAACGTACCAGGTCGTCACCGGGGTCGCCGAGCCGCCGAGGAGTCCGGTGAGCGCCGCTGGGACCGTCATCGCGTGTGATGTAGTCGACACCGAGGATTACCGAAGGGTAGGTTTCTCTTCGACGGCTACGAGTGACTGGGAGACCCGTATGAAGTTAGCCCTGTCCCCTGAAGAGGTCGCCTTCCGCGACGAGCTCCGGCGTTTCTACACGACCGAGATCCCGGCCGACATCCGTGACCGGGTGAAACACGGCGAGGATCTGTCCCGCGAAGACATCGTCACCGCGAACAAGATCCTCAACGACAACGGGTTGTGCGTGCCGAACTGGCCGGTGGCCTGGGGCGGCAAGGACTGGACGCCGATGCAGCGCCACATCTGGCTCGACGAGATGCAGCTGGCCTCGGTGCCGGAACCGCTCACGTTCAACGCCTCGATGGTCGGCCCGGTGATCGCGCAGTTCGGTTCCGAGGAACTCAAACAGCGCTTCCTGCCGCCCACCTCCGCGCTCGACATCTGGTGGTGCCAGGGCTTTTCCGAGCCCGACGCGGGCTCGGACCTCGCCTCGCTGCGCACCACCGCGGT
Organism: Nocardia salmonicida NBRC 13393; assembly: GCF_001613085.1. Classification (GTDB taxonomy): domain Bacteria; phylum Actinomycetota; class Actinomycetes; order Mycobacteriales; family Mycobacteriaceae; genus Nocardia; species Nocardia salmonicida. The sequence goes on along the minus strand of NZ_BDBR01000052.1, from coordinate 7,967 downwards.
GCGCGACGGCGACTCCTACATCGTGAACGGCCAGAAGATCTGGACCACGCTCGGCCAGTTCGCCGACTGGATCTTCTGTCTCGTGCGCACCGACCCGAACGCGCCGAAGAAGCAGGCGGGAATCTCCTTCCTGCTCTTCGATGTGAAGTCGCCCGGTGTCACCATGCGCCCGATCAAGCTGATCGACGGTAGCTACGAGGTCAACGAGGTGTTCTTCGAGAACGTCCGGGTGCCCGCCGATCAGCTCGTCGGCGAGGAGAACCAGGGCTGGACCTACGCCAAGTACCTGCTCGGCAACGAACGCACCTCCATCACCGGCGTCGGCAAGACCAAGGTCAAGCTCGGCCTCGCGAAGGACTATGCCCGTGCGACCAGGACCGGGCGCGGCACGCTGCTCGACGACCCGGTGTTCGCGGCGCGCGTGGCCGAGCTGGAGAACGAACTGCTCGCCCTGGAACTGACCCAGCTGCGGGTGGTCTCCAACTCGGTCGAGGGCAAGCCGAATCCGGCGTCCTCGGTGCTGAAGCTCAAGGGCACGGAGTTGCAGCAGGCCGCCACCGAACTGCTCCTCGACATTGCCGGCGCCGACGCGCTGGCGGTCGACGCCGACAACATCGCCTCGCCCGCGTGGGCCCAGCACACCGGCCCCGGCTACCTGAACTACCGCAAGGTGACCATCTACGGAGGCTCGAGCGAGGTCCAGCGCTCGATCATTTCCTCCACGATCCTCGGATTGTGAGGCACTGACATGGAACTCGCACTGACCGACGAACAGACGATGCTGCGCGACACCGTGCGCGAGCTGCTGCACCGGTTCTACGACGGCGAGGCGCTGGCCAAGGCCGGCGACACCGACCCCGGCTGGAACCGCACGGTCTGGAAGCAGCTCGCCGACCTCGGCGTGCTCGGACTGACCATTCCCGAGGAAGACGGCGGCGTCGGCGCCGGCCCGGTCGAGGCGATGCTGGTGCAGGAGGAACTCGGTCGCGCGCTGGCTCCGGAGCCGGTGCTCGACGCGGTGGTGATCCCGGCCGAACTGCTGCGGCTGGCAGGCAGCGCCGAGCAGCGTCAACGCCTGTTGCCCGCGCTGGCCGAGGGAACCACCCTGCTCGCCTTCGCCCACACCGAGCCCGGCATCCGGTGGCCGTCGACCGAACTCACCACCGCCGCGGTGGCCGTGGGCGAGGGGTACGCGCTGACCGGGGTGAAGAACCCGGTGCTGCGCGGTGACGTCGCCGACGAGTTGATCGTCAGCGCGGTCCTGCCGGACGGCGGGACCGGACTGTTCCTGGTCGACCCGAACCAGGATGGCGTGCAACGACGCTCGTACCGCACCTTCGACGGCCGCCGCGCCGCGCAGTTCGACCTCGCCGACGCGAAGGGCGAGCTGCTCGGCGGCAATGTCGACGCGGCCGAACAGATCGCGCTGACCGAGGGTTACGCGCAGGCGGCGCTGTGCGCGGAGTCGGTCGGGGCGATGGAGGTCGCGCTCACGCTGACCACGGAATACCTCAAGACCCGCAAGCAGTTCGGGGTCACGCTCTCGAAGTTCCAGGTGCTCACCCAGCGGGCGGCGGACTGCTACGTCTCGCTGGAACTGGCTCGCAGCATGAGCTTGTACGCGACGGCCGCGCTGGCCGACGGCGGCAACGATCCGGCGGTCGCGTCACGGGCGCGGCTGCAGGTGGGCAAGTCGGCCGAGCACATCGGCCAGGAGGCGATCCAGATGCACGGCGGCATCGGCGTCACCGCCGAGTATCCGGTGAGCCACTACGTCGCCCGGTTGACCGCGATCGGGCAGACGCTCGGTGGGGCACTGGAACATCGGCGGGAGCTGGCCGATCGGATCGGCGACTACGACCTGGTCGAGCTGTAGTTCTTTCGACGATGGTGCGTACCCGAATCGGGTGCGCACCATCGTCATGTCAGCTCTCGGCGGTGGTGGGGGCCGGGGTCTCGGTGGTCGTCGACGCCTCGGTGGTGGTTGCCGGGGTCGGCGTGGCGCCGGTGTCGGCCGGGACGACCGGGGTCGGAGTCGCGTGGTCGAAGGCGTGGGTCGGCGGATAGTCCTCGGCCGCTTCGTCATCGCCGAGGCGGGGCGGGGTGACGGTGCGGGTGGGGTTCGGCCGGGTGGGGATCTGCGGCCGGGTCGTCGTCGGCTCGTCCTCGGTGGTCTCCGGCGGGCGGGTCGAGGCCTCGGCCGGTCGGGATTCGGTAGTCGCCTCGCCCGGGCGGGGCTCGGGAGCGGGTCCGCCCTCGGTCGGAGTCTCCGACGGTGAGGTCTCGGTGGAGCTGAGGCTGAACGGTTTACGCGGCGACATGTACGGCGCGATCCGCCAGCTGGGCGAGGGTGGGATCGAGATGTGCACCGTCGTCGAGGTCGGCTCTTCGGCCACCCGTGCGGGAGCGGCGGCCAGATCCGCGCTCAACGGCGGCGCGGGCACGTAGACATCCTGTTGTCCGACACCGCACGCACCGATGATGATCAGTCCGAGCGACACCGCGCCAACAGCGACTGCCGGACCTACCAACTTGGCCCTGCTGTTATCCATCGCCTGTTACTCCTCGTCGGCTTCGAGATCGCCTCACAGTAGTGCAGGTCGGGCCGAAGAGCGCATTTTAAACGCTAGTGGTCCAGATATCGGATTGATGAATTCGGCGTGTCGCGGGGACGTGTCGCGCACATTCGACGTCGCCGGGTCGTAGCGTGTGTGAGCAAAGTTACGCATGAGACGCCCGGACCGAAACCCCTGACGCGCGAAGTTTGCGCGACGCAAGTATCTGATCGGCGTCATCGAGGAGAATCTCATGGGAGCACTCTCGACACCCCGGCTGGAAACCGCGGCGGCGAACACTGATTCGGCCACCGTCGGACCTCTGTCGGCGACACCGCCCGGCAACCGCACCTTGGCGGTTGGCGCGCGGATCATGGGCTGGTTGTTCTTCATCGGCGGTCTCGTCGGTGCCGGCCTCGGTATCGCGGGCCTGCAGGTGGAGATCACCGTCGCCGGGCTGATCCTGGCCTGCACGGCTGGACTCATCCTATTGAAGCTGCGCACCGATCGGGACGCGCGCGAAACAACCTGAGACACCTCATAATTCGAATGCGTTCTCGTGTGTGACGCCTTACCGTCGGTAGGGTGAGCATCGACATCACCGCTGACGCTGCCCGGTTCATGGCCGAGGTGGAGCCGTTCCTGCGGTGTGACCCGCTGCGGCACACGGTGATCGCGAGTACCCTCGCCAACCTGATCTCGGGCAGATCAGGTTCGATGGTGACTCAATTTCTGAGTGTCCGCGACCACGCGGGTGCGGTCGTCGGTCTCGCGCAGAGCACGAACGGCGCCGTCTACCTCGGCGAGGTGCCCCCGCACAGCATGTCGGCCGTCGTCGATACGTTCGCGGGGCGCGACATCGCGGTGCGCAGCGTCGAGGGCGAGCGGGTCGGCGCCGCTGCCTTCGCGGAGCACTGGTCGACGACCACCAGCGGTACCTACCGCGAGACGTACACGACCCGCCTGTTCCGCCTGGGTTCCCCGTACGTGCCAGAGGCTCCCGGCGCACCTCGCCTGGCCACTGTCGACGATCTGGCCGTGTGCCTCGCGTTGATCGAGGGTTTCCGGGTGGAAGCCGATGCGCCACACCGACTCGACGAGACGGCGGTGCGCAGGCGCATCGAGGCCGGAACAACGTGGTTGTGGGCGCACGACGGCACACCGGTCACGCTGGTCGCCCGGCAGGCGGCGGTCCTCGGCTGGGCCAGGATCGGCCCGGTCTACACGCCACCTCGATACCGGGGCAACGGGTTCGCGAGCGCGCTGACCGCCACCGTCGCGAGCCGGATTCGCGCGGAGGGCGCCGACGCGTGCCTGTTCACCGATCTGGCCAACCCCACCTCGAACAAGATCTACCAGCGCATCGGCTTCGAGCCGGTGCGCGACTTCGTGCACTACGCGTTGACCGACTAGACCAGCGGCGCGGCGTGCCACCACTGGAGCACCTGCGCCTCGTCGGCGATGAAGCCGCGGCTGTACATGAGCATGTTGTCGCGGCCGGAGTCGCCGTCGAAGCGGGTGACCATGCGCGGTGATTTCGGCTGGCTGTCGTTCAGCACGAAGTTCGTATAGGTGTGGCCGGTGTGCGTCGTGGGGCGCGCGTCGTTGGCGGGCAGGCCCGCGATCGCTTGCGCGGCCTCGGCCGCGGAAGGGTAGAGGAAGAATTCGTAGATGGCCTTGTTGCCGCCGCCGAAGCAATGCCACATGACCGACCAGTCGCCCATATCCGCGTCGTCGGCATCGCGGCCGGCCGTCGCACGGTCGTAGGCGAAGCAGCCCGCGTTGCCCAGGCCCGAACCGGCATGGACGAGGTTGCTCGCCGAGGTGGAGGGCAGCATGCGGGGGAACTCGTCGCTGAGCTTCGCCGCGTTGGCGCCGATGACCCGGCGGTCGCTGGTCGGCGGTGGAGTCGAGGTCAGGCGCTGGGGTGCGGACGTGGTCGCGTCCGCGGAAGACGGTGCGACCGCGGAGGTTTCGAGACCGGGAGGGCCTGACGCGGCGGCGTCGCCGTCATCGCCCAATGTCTTCATGAGGATCCAGCCGAGGAAGACGATGCCGGCGATGATCGCCAGCCAGCCGATCGGCGAGCCCTCCCAGCGTGACTTCCGCTTCTTGCCGAGGTAGTCCTCGGCGACAGATGAGCGACCGCTCGTCTGCCTGGAACTCCCGGCGTCGCGGGGACGCTGAGCGAGGGCATTCGACGCGCCCGCAGGGTACGGAGACGACCCGCCGGGCCACGAGGGGGGCTGTGCGGGCGACGGCTGGCCCGTGCTCGGGGCGGAGTTCGCTCCCCACTGTGGGTAACCCGCGGGACGGCCGCTCGTGACCCACGGCTGATCGGGGCCGGTTGTGCTCGGCCACGACGCCTGTCCACCAGGCGAATTCGGGTCGCTGTGCCCGGCGATCGGGTAACCGGCGCCCGGGGTGAAGGGCGAGTTCGGCGGATAAGTCCTCGTCGCGGGTGAGCCGTGAACCTGCTGCGGGGCAGCGTGACCGGCCAACGCCCGCTGTGCGGCAGCGGCGAATTCGGCGCAGGTGGCGAAGCGTTCTTCGGGGCGCTTGGCCATGCCCCGGGCGATGACCGCGTCCAGCGCGGGGGTGATGCCCGACCGGAGGGCGCTCGCGCGGGGCGGGGGTTGCTGGAGATGGCCCTGGATCACCGCGACGGGATTGGTGGCATCGAAGGGGGTGGTTCCGGTGAGGAGCCGGAAGAGCGTGCAGGCCAGGGAGTACTGGTCGGCGCGGCCGTCGAGGGTGATGCCGGAGAGTTGTTCGGGGGAGGCGAAAGCCAGTGTGGCCGTGAAGGTGCCGGTTTGGGTGAGCTTGGCGGCGCTGTCGTCGTGCAGGCGGGCGATGCCGAAATCGGTGAGGTAGACGCGTTCGGTGCTGTCGACCGGTTCGATCAGGATGTTGGCGGGTTTCACATCGCGGTGCAGCACACCTCGGCTGTGCGCGAAGTCCAGTGCCGCCGCGGTTTCGGCGACGATTCGGACCGCACGGGCCGGGTCGACGGGCGAGGGCAGCGACGACGCGTCGGAACCGTCGATGTAGCGCATCGAGATCCACAGCTGGTCGTTCTCGACGCCACGGTCGTACACGGTGACGATATTCGGGTGCTCGAGCTGCGCCACGAGATCGGCCTCGCGTTCGAACCTGGCCCTGATCTCGTTGTCGAAGAACAGCTCCCGGTTGAGCAGCTTCATCGCGGTGCGCCGTGGCAGCCGCGGGTGGCGCGCCAGATACACCGAGCCCATCCCGCCGCGGCCCAGCAGTCGTTCGATCGTATAACCGGCGAAAACGCCGCCCTCGTCGTGCGTCGACATCAGTTCAGCGGGGCCGAACGCCACCAACGCAGCACCTCGTCGGCCGTGCCGTAGCCGTCGGTGTACATCAGGAACTGGGCGCGGCCGGGCTCGCCGGTGAACTGCGTGATGATCTTGTTCCCGTTGTCGGTGTACTTGTAGTTTGCGTACTGCTTGCCGCCGTTGCTGTCGGTGGACTTGGTGTTGGCCGGCAGACCGTCGAGCACCGACTTGACGTCGGCGGCCGAGTCGAACGCGTAGATCCGGTAGAACGGGTCGTCGCTGTCGCCGCCGCCGAAGCAACTCCACAGATGGACCCAGGCGCCGAAATCGGGTTCGCCTTCCGCGGGTGAGGGCGGATTGCTGTTGTCGGTCTCCCAGCAGGTGGCGCCGTTGTAGCCGGTGGAATCGTCGACCGTGGCGGGCACGATCCGGCCGAATTCGGCGCTGATGGCCTCGGCGCTCGGAGTGATGTGGTTGGCCGCCGATGTCGTCGTCGTGCGGTCGCTGCCCGCGTCGTCGCCGCTGGCCGCGATGCCGATGCCGATCAGCAGCACGATCACCAGGATCACCGCGACGATGATGCCGATGATCAGCCCGGTGTTCGACTTCTGCGGCGGTCGTGAGCCCTGCGGGTACCGGGTGAAATTACTGGCCTGCGGCCGCGGCGCGGACTGGTACTGCGGGCGCGATTGCTGGCTGTAGGGATTCTGCGGAGCACCGGTCGGCGACTGGTTCATCGGCCGCTGGGTGCCCATCGGAGCGCCGGTCATCGGGCCTTGGGCGGTGCCCATCTGTCCGCCGGTCATGGGGCCTTGGGCCGTGCCGATCTGTCCGCCGGTCATGGGGCCTTGGGCGGTGCCCATTTGCCCGCCGGTCATCGGACCCTGTGTGGCAACGGGATACGGCAGACCGGTCTGGGGAATCGCGCCCCCGGTCGTGGGTCGCCCGGTGATCGGGTGTGCCCCACCGGTACCCGGACGTCCACCGACGATCGGAATCGCGGGCGCGCTCGGACTGTTCAGCGCCTCGATCGCGGCCTCGGCGAAGTCCGAACAGGAGTCGAACCGGTCGTCGGGCCGCTTGGCCATCGCCTTGGCGAGCACGCCGTCCAGGGCATAGGAGAGCCCGGGCCGCACATTGCTCAGCGTCGGCGGCGGTTGCTGGAGGTGACCCTGGATCACCGCGGCCGGGTTGGTCGCCGCGAACGGCCCCGAACCGGTGAACAGCCAGAACAGCGCGCAGGCAAGGGAATACTGGTCGGAGCGGTGATCGAGCGCGGCGCCGGTGAGCTGCTCGGGCGAGGCGTAGGCGAGCGTCGCGGTGAAGGTGCCCGTCTGGGTGAGATTGCCGGTGTCGTCGCGCAATCGGGCGATGCCGAAGTCGGTGAGGTAGACCCGTTCGCCACGGCCCGCGCCCGAGCGGGCGAGCAGGATGTTGGCCGGTTTCACGTCGCGGTGCAGCACGCCCATGCCGTGCGCGTAGTCCAGCGCGTCGGCGGTTTCCTTCACGATCTGTAGCGCGCGGGCGGGCGGCAGCGTCTGCGGATCCACCGAGGCCGCGTCGACGCCGTCGATGAACTGCATGGAGATCCACAGCTGTTCGTCGTCGTGCCCGCGGTCGTAGACGGTGACGATGTTCGGATGATCGAGGCGCGACACGAGATCGGCTTCCCGCTCGAATCGCGCCCGCACCTCGGCGTCGAAGAACATCTCGCGGTTGAGCAGCTTCAGCGCCGTCATCCGTGGCAGGCGAGGGTGCTTGGCTAGGTAGACCGAACCCATGCCACCACGACCGAGCTGCCGTTCGATGACGTAGCCGGCGAAAATATCTCCGTTGGCCAGCATGTCTGCTCCACTTCCCGCCGCGCGCCGGGACCCACCAGCGCACGCGCGTACAGCATAAAAGCCGCGGCCGGGGTTGCCCGCCACGGGAAAATCAACGAAACCTTATCAGTCGGCGAGGGCGCCGAAGGCCGCCACGATCACGGCGGACGCCGCTGCTGAGGTGGCACGATATAGCCGGGATGGTTACGGCCACCAGGGAAGTCGATGGTGCCGGGGCGCGCGGTTCCGCGTCGGGGCGGCAGCGCCGAGCCGCCCGTGGACGG
>NZ_BDBR01000051.1 GCF_001613085.1 Nocardia salmonicida NBRC 13393 | reverse complement strand
CTCAGTTCGATGTCAACCAGGCCATCGACGGCGTTGCCGCATGGGCCCAGCAGCAGACCGAGCAGGCTCCGCCGCAGATTCAGCAGGTCCAGCAGCAAGCCCACGACGCGGTAGCAGCCTTCGCCGGTCTCTTGCCGCACACCCCGGCCTAACAAGAGGAGGGCCGCAGTGGTCCAGGAATCCGAACGGTGGCGGCAGTGGCTCGAAAACGCCGCCGTCCCCGCACCTACCAGCACCGACACACGTCGCCGCAAACTGCGACGGCCCGCATCAACCACCAGTGCGGTAACCCCGGCAGCGAAGGGTGCCCGCCAGAGCCCCGGCCGCCGGTTTCTGGTCGGTGGTGTGGCCGCAATCGTCGTGGTCACCGCCGTAGGCGTAGCGGTGGGCCTGTCGAACCGCCCCAGCGGCACAGACAGCGCCCACCCCTACAAGATCGTGACCACTGCGCCCCTGACCGGCCCGAACACGAGCACATCCACCACGAACGCCCCGCCGGCCTTCTGCACTCCGGGCCGCGTCGGCGGGGCCTTGGTCAGCAACACCGGCGGCGACCGGAGCACCGGTGAAGGCGCGATTGCCGAGTACGAATACCGGTACTTCGGCCGCCGAGATCCGGCCGCCGTCATGGAGCTGACCGACCACGGGCCCGGCGTCCCTGGCCCGGCACAGGTGGCCGACGGCATCGCATCCGTTCCGGCCGATGCGCAGTGGTGTGTATCGGTCACCCCGGCCGGTGAGAACCGCTACGAAACCTCAGTCCGCTACCAGCCCAACCCGACAGCCGCCCCGGTGTCCTGGCTCATGGTCATCACCGTGGCCCCCGGCGACGGCGGTTTCCGCCTCATTCGCATCGAAGACAAACCCGCCTAGAGGAAGGCCACCACCATGACCACCAGCGCCACATGGGAAAACATCACCGAGGCCGTCACCGCCGACGCCGAGCAGCTGAAGGCGATGACCACGCACGGCCAGCTGTACGGATGGGCGAAGGAACGCGGACTCACCGGAACCCAGTTCGCCGCCGTCAAACACGAACTCCGCAAGATCGGCGTGGACTACGACGCGATCCGCGAAGAGGTCACCCGCCAGCGGCTCTCCGAGCTGAACGCCGACGCCGCCGAAGGCGTGCCGGTCATCCGACTATCGGCCGCCGGTGCCGACGCGGTGAACTCCTACGCGGTGTGCGACGCCGAGGGCACCGTGTTGCGGTACGGCACGTTCCACGAGCGAGACCGCCACTACCGCAAGGGAAACCAGGCCAGCGCCGACCAGAGCGCCGCCGCGAAAGCTATCTTCCTGGCCTCGAAAGCGCGCCAACTGGCCAAGGCTGAAAGCGCCCGGCTGCAACTCAGCCTGACCAACCCGCATGTCGATACCGCCTCCCTCATCCGGGAGGCAACCGCGTGGCGGTTGCTGTTGGACATCGAGATCAACGACGATCCGGCCAACCCGCCCGCCGCCGTGGCCTGGTGCGAAAACCCCGGATTCCAGGACTGGAAAGACGCCGACCTCGCCGCCCTGGTCGAGAGCGGCAGCGATGCCGCCGGGGAGCAGGAATGAGAGCGGTCGCGGTGCGTCCCACCGCCCTGACCGGCATCTGCGCCGCCGTCTTCGCTGTCGCCGTCGTGGCCGTCGCCCCGTCGGCGGCCGCCGAGGACACCCCCGCGGGCAACTGCCCGGATATCCATATTCTCGCTGTTGCTGGCACCACGGAAACGAACGTGGACGCCCCGAGCAGCGAAGACCGAGGAGAGCTGTCGGCCGCCGTCCTGCCGGTGGTCAACGCCGCCCAGGCCGAGGGCCTGCGCGTCGAGCGAACCTACATCAACTACCCCGCCGATTTCGGGTATCAGGGTCTCTCGACCGCCTACAAGACATCCGTCACCGACGGACTCAACCGGCTCACACAGGTGGCCTCGCGGGTGCTGTACCAGTGCTCCACAACGAAACTGGTGATGCTCGGCTATTCCCAGGGCGGACACGCCGTGTCGATGCTCGCCCAGCAGATCGGGGCCGGGAAAGCGGGAACGATCACCGCCGGTGATATCGCCCTGGTCGCCACGTTCGGCGATCCCACACGCGGCCCCGGCGCGACGCTGTTCCCCGGCCGCCCCGGACAGGTCGGCCCGGACCCATGGCCCGGCACCGATAAGAAGGCCCGCCCGTCGGCGACGAAGTTCCCCGACATGTACAACTCGCCGAAGGGCCAGGGAATCGGCCCGTCCCGCGACATCGCCGCCAGCTTCGGCACCTTGGACGGCCGGGTGGCGCAGTTCTGCTTGGACGGGGATCTGGCCTGCTCAGCGCCCAAGAGCATCAGCCTGGCGAAGGTCGCGCTTCAGATCGCGGGGCAAAGCTCGCTGGACTTCACGCGCGACCCGTTCGGCGTGGTCACGTCGGTGGCGGCCGCGACCGCCAACACCCTGGGCACCGGCCTGGCGACGTTCACCGACAAGGACGTCAAAGGCAAGAACCTGGCCGACATGTATTTCGACGGCAACGCCTCGATCTCCAAGAGGCTCGAAGACGCCGCCGATCCCCGCAACGCCGACACCCAAACCAATCCGCTGGTCGGCCTGCTGAAGGCCGGGCAAATGGTCGCCTCCTCGGTGACGACGTTCGTCGGCTCCGTACTCAATACATCGACGTTGACCAGCCTCATCAACGCCGGGGTGTCGGTCGCGAGCAGTGCCGCGACCGGCGCCGCCGGAAACGCCGCGAAAACCGCCCTGTTGGGCCCGGAAGTAGCGCTTGCGGCCGCCGCTGAGGGCGCGCTGGCCGGAGCCGCGTCCGCCTCACCGAGTCTGGTCGCGCCGCTGATCTCGGTGGTGGGCAACACGGCCACGGCCGCGCTGAACATCATTCCGCCGCAATCGGCCGAGAAGAAGGTGAGCAGCATCTTTGACCTGCTCATCAACGAGGTGAAGGCGAATGCGGATCTACCGCAGGTGCTTTTGGACTCGCGGCTGTGGAATCAGCAGGCCACCCACGGCGGCTATCGCACCGCCCGCATCGGCACCGACGGTTCCACACCGCTCGACATCACCGCGGATTGGATCATCGCCGCCGCGCGGGATCTGAAGAACGCCGCCGACAAGGAGACCGCGAAGAAGAACCCGCCCGCCAGCACCGCGAAGGCCACCACCACGTCCAGCGCCAAGCCTGCGCCCGTCGTGAACGCCCGCTACGACCGCGACGACAACGGCAACATCGTGAATCCGGCCGGAGCACCGGAGCTGAAGGCCGATCCCAAGGCTGACACCCCCGGCGACGTACGGCTGACCACCAACGACCAGACCAAGCCCCCGGCCCCGACCGAAACCACGTCCCTGGTGTGGCTGCCCGACGGAGCCGACACCATCGCCGCCCGCGTCGTCGCCACCGACCCCGCGACCCCTGCCGGAGCCTTGCTCCACCTCGGTTCCCCCGTGCTTCTCGCCGCGCCCGCCCAGGTCAAGGAGGTTGGCAAGCAATGACCAGCATCATCCGCCGCGCGGAACCCATTGTTCGGCCGGTCATCGAACCCGACCCGATCCCCGAGGAAGAGGGCCAGGACGAACGCGGCCCCGCCGAGCACGAGGGCCAGGAGCACGCCGACGCCGAGCCCGCCAAGACGGACAGAGCGGCCGCGCCCGGACCGAGCCTGATCAAGGTCACCGACGACGAGGCGGCCGCCGAGGCGGCCGCCGCCGCCACCGACGACGACGGCCCTACGCCGCTGTTCCACATCATGTCCGCCCTGCCGGAATCCGGAGCTTCGACGCTGGCGGCATGGTGCGGATGCGCCGAAGAAGTGGAGCGGGATATGCGCTGGCGGCCGCCCGCCGGCCACAGCCCGTACCTGGTCCTCACGGCCCCGAAAAGCCCTGATGGTGTGCGCGCCGCCCGCCAGCTGGCGGGCGCGCTCTCGCGCACCGTCGGCGGGGGCGCGCAGGTCGCGGCAATCGCACTGCTCGAAGACCAGCCCCGCCCCACGCTCGCGCTCCGCGAACTCATCGCGGCCGCCGAGCGGGCCGGAATCCCGATTCACACTCTCGCCCACGATCCGCGAATGCGGATGCCGTACGTCATCGAACAAGACCGGTTATGGACTCCGCAGACCGCCGAAAAGCCCACGGTACCGCCGGTTCTCGAGCACATCTACCGCCACGTCTTCCACCACATTGCCCAGAAGGAGAACAGCAGATGAGCCTTAGCACCCTCGCCGATATCGCGGTCCTGACCGTGAACCAGCCCACCCCAGACGGCGGGCCATTCGAGGAACCCGCAGGGAAGTTCCTCGGTCTGCTGTGGGCGTTCGCTGGATGGATCGGGTTGGCGTCGTTCCTCATCTCAGGAGCCGTCTACGCCTACCAGAAGTGGACCATGCAGCAGTCCACCGCTCTTTCCATGATCGGCGGTGTGACGCTGTTCCTCGGGTTCGGCGCGACCGGAGCCGCCGCCGTCAACTGGGCGATGGGCGCGTGACCACCGAAGTACTTGCCGAGCAGCTGCCCGCCGAAGTGCTTGACCCACTACTCAAGCTCGGCGGGCAGCTCATCGGCCTGGCCGGATACTTCGCGCTCGGCGGGATCATCGCCGCCGGAATCGCCGGGACGCTCCGCTACTACCGGGGCGGCGAGAACATCGCCGACTACTGGCGCGAAGTGCTGATCATCCTCATCTGCGCGTCTATCGCAGCCCGCACGTTCGATATCGCCACCTGGCTTCACTGACAAGGACTCCCCAATGCGTATGCGTACCCGAATCGCCTCACTACTCCTCGCCGGTGTCGCGGCCCTGTCCGTGGCCGGATGCGGCAGCGACACTGACGAAGCCGGAAAACCCCTGACCATCACCAGCTATCGCGGCGCGGATTGGGTCACCGACGGCACGGTGAAGCCGCCCGCCTCCCCCGGCCGAGGCGACCGAATCCAGTTCCCCCGCACCATGGACGGCGCGGTCATGGCCGCCGCGGACTCGCAAACCCTGCTCGACACCGCCCCGGACGATGCGTTCGGCGCCATCGCCCGTGACTATTTCGCCGTCGGCAACGGCCTGACCGCCTACCTCGCAGCCCGCGCGAACGTCTCCGTCACCGGCCAACCCGACCCCTCCCGGCTCCCACGCATCAGGGGATTTCGGTTCCTGGACTACAAGGACAGCTCGGCCACCGTCGAAATCCTCTTCGAGCAGCCGGACAAGTCCATCAACGGCCTGACCCGCCAACTCGTCTGGCTCGGTGAGAACTGGCTGATCCAGCTACCCGACCCCAAGGACAACGTGACCGTGCTCAAGGCATACGACGAACTCCCCGGCGACCTCGAAGCGCTCCCCCAGACGTAACCAGATCAAATGATGAGGCAAGCCAACGAAGTTGGCGCGGCAGCCCTACCCACTCAACCACTCACCGAAGGAGCGCCGATATGAAGCGCAAGACCCTCGCCGTGTGCGCCGCAGCCCTGGCCGTCGCAGTCGCCATCACCACCGCCGCCGCGTGCAGCCGCAACAGCGATGACAGCACCGGACCGACGCTGCCCGGCCAGCCCCCCGCTGCCGCAAAGCCGCTCAAGCAAACCCAGTGGTACACCGACAACTTCGGGAACCCGCTGGTCGCTAGCACGAACGTGACGCCGAAGACGATCGAACAGGCCAAGGACGTTCGTGGGACCGTTCTGCCGCAGGACAAGTCCGCCCTGGACGGACCCGTGCTGTGGCAGCGCGTTCGCTGCGCAGCACTGCCGTTCAGCACAACCGACGGGCCGAGCAAGACCCGCGCGGACGGCATCTACGGCGGCTACTCGCGCACATCCCTCGGTGCAGCGCTCGCGGCGCTCCAGATGGCCACCTGGGGCGCGACCGTGGGCGGCAACGACGCCGTGCCAATGGTCATCGCGCCCGCCGACCGGGCCCGGCTCGCCCCGCAGCTGCCCGCCTACGAACGCGGAAAGAACATCGACAACCCCAGCTGCCTGGCCCAACAAAAGATCATCACCCGGCCGGCATTGTGGAAGGCCGAACCGGTCTCCGACACCGTGACCCGCGTCCAGCTCTGGTTCCCGCCCCGCCAAGGCGAATCGCAGGGCGGCACCTTCGACTACTCGGTGATCTGGCAGGACGGCGATTGGTACCTGACCGAGCAGACCGCGAACGATGTCCTGGCCATCGGCGGCCGGACACCGCGGGCAGGGCAGTACACCACCCAACCAGTCGGATGGTCGCCATGGTGATCACCCGCCGCCTCCTAGCCACGCTCGCGGGCCTGCTGCTCGTGGTGCTCGCGCTGGCTGGGACCGCGACGGCACAACCCACGACCACGGAGCCGAGTGCCCCGCCGACCACCACCGCCCCGGCGTCGCCGAGCACCACAACGCCAGCGCCCAGCACCACGCCGAGCGCCCCGACCACGGCCGCGCCCAGCGGCGATGACGAGTGCAACGGAGTGTCAGTTCCGGTCGTCGGATGTGTTCCGACCCCCGGCCAAGTGCTGTCCTCAGCGGCAGGGGAAGCCGCGAAAGACGCAGGTAGCAACATTCTTTCGACCATGGTCGATTGGGTTTTGGCGGGGTTCGTTTGGATCATGAAGTACGTCATCCAGCTTTTCATGGGTACCAGCGTGGATGTCTCCAACACCCAGGGTGCCGTACAGAAGATGGCCGATCTGACCGGCGATCTCCAGACGCTCGCGCTCGGTCTCGGCCTGCTCATCGCCCTGATAACCGTGCTCTACCAGCGCGCAATGCTGTCGGGCGACAATGCCGCCCCCGAAGCTATCGGCGGGCTGGTCCGCTGGGCCGTCGCAGCAGCGATGGCCGCCCCGGTCCTGCTCGCGCTATCAGGAGTCAGCGACGCCCTGGCCAGCTGGATCTTCACCAGCGCCGCCGGGCCCGAAGGCCCCACCCGCGTGGTTGATGGGCTGTCCTCGGCTCTATCGGGCCGTGACGAGCGGCTGAAGACCGAAGATGTCATCAGCTTGGCGCTGTGCATCCTCGGACTCCTCGCGTATCTGGAATTGCTGATTCAGCTGGTCATGCAGAAGTTCTGGATCATCTACGCCGCCGTCGCGCTGCCGATCGCGGGCGCGGCCAGCGTCGTCGGCGGCGGCAAAACGGTGTTCTGGGCTCTATTCCGCGCCGCCATCGCGGCCCTGCTGTTCAAGCCCATTGCCGCCATCGCCTTCGGCGTCGGGTTCATGCAGATCCGGTCGCTGGAATCCGGCGCGGATGTCGTGACCGCCGTAACCCTCATGGTCGCCCCTGCGTTCATCCTGCCCCTGCTGGTCAACATGATCGGCACGAACGTCTCCTACGCCGGAACCCCCATGCTGCGCGGCACCATCCGCAACGGCCGCGCCGGAATCCAGGCGGGAAGAAACGCCCTGAACACCGGCAAGGACGGTGCGAAGGCCGCCGGAGGGGCGGCACTGACCGGTGCGGCCGCAGCCGGCCGGGGAACAGCGAAGGCCGTTCCGTTCATCGGCGCGATGGGCCGCGCCGCCGCGCACACCCTCACCGGCCCCCCGCCGTCGCGCAGTTCCGGAAGCAACACCGGCAACAACGGCAACCGGGCGACGGCATCGGCCAGCGGCAGTGGGACCACAGCTGCCGCCCCCAGCAGCGGAGGAAACCGGGGCCAGGGCGGAACGCCTGGCACTCGCAACAGCGCGAGCACCAACGCCGCAACGAGCGGAACGCGCAACACGACCGGATCGGCCAGCACCACCGGCGGCCGCACGTCGAGCACAGCCAACGCACCGTCCACCAGCAGCACCGCCCGCACCAGTGCCAGCGCCAGCAGCCCCGGCACCCAATCGGGCGCACCGACGAGGCAGAGCAGCGGCCGCGCCCGCAACAGCACCCGCGCCGGGGCCAGCAGCGATACCAGCACAGAGCACACCCCCCGGCCCGGCCGCAGCGCTGCCAGCAGCAGTCCGCCGCGCGACTCGGCATTCCGCCGGATCACCTAGCCGCCGCTCACACCTCCCGACCACACGAAAGAGGTAACCCACCATGGGATCTCAGAAATACGCCGGATGGCGCAAACCGGAATCGACCGGCCTGGTGCCCGGTCTGTCCTCGGGTATGTCCATGGTCGCCGTCGGTGCCATGGCCATGGCCATCGGCTCCGCCTACCTGCTGAACTCCATGACCGGCGCCATCGTCATTGTCGTTGTCGCCGCGCTACTCATCGGCCCGTCCATGATCAGGTTCCGAGGCACCTCCGCCGGTGACTACTTCCTGTCCTGGGCCCGCAGCCTCCCGATTCGCCGCCGCATGGCCCACAGGTACCGCACCGGGTTGTTCGCCCACGTCCCCGGCGGACACGCGCGGATGCCGGGCCTGGCCTCGCCGATCATCCTGGATCGGTTGTTCGACCCGGTGACCGGCGACGACATCGGCGCTCTGATCAACCCGGTACACCGGACCGTCACCATCGTCATGGACATCTCCGCGACCGGCCGCGACACCCAGCCCGAGGAGACCACCAACGCGCAGGTAGCCGGATGGGGCGAATTCATCCGCCGTGCTGGAGAATTCGGCGACGTGGCCGGAATCGCGGTGATCACCGATACCGTGCCCGAGACCGGGGCCCGCTACGACGTCGAGATCGAAAAGCGCCGTCACGAATCCGCGCCCGGTCTGGTTGTCGAGCTGATGGACGACCGCACCGAGAACCTGGCCACCGACCGCATCCGCTACACCCAGCGCATCGCCGTGACGTTCCGCTACTCCAGCGGCAATTTCCGCTCCGGCATGGAATCGGTGGCGCGCCGCCTCGAAGAGTTGACCGACGCGGCCGCCGGGGCGGGCCTTTTCGCCACCTTCGCCACTGTCGGCGAGATCATCGCCTTCACGCACGCGGCATTCAACCCGGCGGCCGGGCCCATGCTGGACGAGGCCATGGCCCTGGACGGTGACCCCGGCATCACCTGGAACGACGCGGGCCCGACCTACCACGACCCCGAGCACAGCTACTACCTGCACGACTCCGGCAAGAGCTTCACGTTCCGCGCATGGGACTACCCCGTGCAGCCGATCGAGGACAACGTGTTGGCCCAGCTGCTCGCGCCCACCTACCGCGCCCCCTACAAGCGCGTGACCATGATCTACCGCCCGTACCGCCCGCAAGACGCCATCGAGATCAGCGACGGCGACTACCGCGACGCCTTCGCCGCCGTGCAGCGCAAGAAGCGCGGATTGGTCGATGCCCGCCAGCAGATGCGCTACGACGACATCGCCGCCACCCGAGAGGATCTGGCCGAGGGCCACGGCCTGACTCGCGTCGGAATCCTGGTCACCGTCACCGTCCCCATCGGCACATCAGGCGTAGACGAAACCGCCTTCATCCGAGGAGCAGGCGTGCGCGCCAGCATCAAGTTCGCACCGTGCTTCAGCGACCAGGCCGCCATGTTCCTGGCAGGGCTCGGGATCGGCGTCTACCCGGACATGGACGAAACCGACGTGACAGACATTTTGTCCGCCTAACCAGCGCAAAGCTCGCGATTTCCGCCGAGCACATCGACCTGATTTAGCCATATGGCCCATAGCGGCCCTATATCAAGGAGACCCGATATGTCCGGCAGTCGCCTACTTCTTCCCCGCCGGGTGACGGCCCGGCAGGAGAACCACGCCAGCGGAGCCGACGGCGTGATGCCCGCCGACGAGGTGGCCTACCTACGCGAGGCCATGCCGTCGATGAGCATCGCGGGCAAGTTCAACGCCGCCCGCAAACTGCGCGCCCACGAACTCGCCGTGTGGCGTGCCAGCTACTCGGCCGCCCGCCAGCCCTGGCAGGCCGACCGCAGCCCGAGTCCCCGCGGATTCCTCGCGCCCTACGGCGGCTACATGAAGAAGCCGATGCCGCTGCCCGAAATTCGCGGCACCACGAACAGAGTGTGCGGCCTGTGGCCCTTCCCCCGCAGTACCGAATTCATCTCCCCTGGTTGGCCTATCGGCATCCAGGAGGAGACCGGCGCACCGTTCTTCTTCGACCAAATGGCGTGGTTCGACGCGGAGATGATCTCCGCGCCGGTCGCAGTCGTCATCGGCCCCAACGGATTCGGCAAATCCACCCTGGGGCGGCAGCTCATCCTTGGCGGGCTCGTCAGTGGTCGAAAGGCCATCGTGCCCGCCGACATCAAACCCGACTACCGGCGGATGTGCGAACTGCTCAACGACCCGGAGACCGGGAGCAGGGACGGACAGATCATCGAGGTAGGCCCTGGTCACGGGGTGATCAATCCCCTGGACCCCTCCCCCTACGCCTGGGCCATTGACCGGCTGCCCGATCGCCACCCGGCCATCCAGGGACTCATGTCCGAGCTGCACCAAACGCAGCTGTTCAACATCGAGGCCCTGGTGAGCCTGCGCCGACGGGCCCCGCTCGAAGACTTCGAGTCAACCGCCGTTGCCGCCGCCCTGGCCGAACTGTATGCCGGTCAACGGTTCTCCCCGTCGCGGCCGCCGATCACATCCGATCTGATCACCCAACTCGAGCACCCCACCGCGGACATGCTCTACGCGGTCGCCGCGTCCAACGCCGAGGAATTCGCCGCCACCACCCACCGGCTATTGCAATCGCTGAAGAGTCTCACGGTCGGCATGTTCGGCGAATCGTTCAACGGCCAAACCACCACACGACTCGACTTGACCGTCTCCATGGTCGATATCGACCTGTCCATCATCGACGCGCACTCCGGCCGCGACCTGCGGGCGGGAATCATCGCCCTCACCGGCATGGAAGCCCAAGCCGCCGTGTCCGCGCGAATGACCCTCGCGAACAACGGCTACGGCCGCCGCGCCGTCACCGACATCCACATGGACGAGCTGTCACAGCTCTTGGACGTGGGCGGATCGAGCCAGATCAAGACCATCGACCGGACCACCCGCACCGGCCGCACGGACGCCAAATCGCTGACCACCTACAGCCACACCGTCACCGACTTCACCAAGGTCTCCGCCGATGTCACCGAGCAGGGAAAGGCCACCGGGTTCATCTCCCGGTCGCGGGTCAAGTTCATCGGCCCCATCAACGGCTACGAGATCGACGCCCAACGCGGACTCATCGACTACACCGACCGCGAACGCGCCCGCCTGCTGTCCTGGACCTCCGCACCGCCCCCGGCCCAGACCGGTCACCGCACCATGCCGCACCCCGGCAAGGGCAGATTCATCGCCAAATGGGGCGATGACCCTGACCGGCCCGGCCTGGCCTTCCGTACGTGGATCAGCCCCCTCGAGCGCGAACTAGGCATTCACGACACCAACACCGGCATGACGACGGAATAGCCGATGACTGCCGTTGTTGCTGTCCTGCTGCGCCATTGGCGCAAGATCCTCGCCGTCATCCTCCTGTTGCTTCTGCTGTTCGCGAGCTGTGAACAGCAGAAGCAGAACACCGGGTGCGCACCGAGCACCGGGGGCATCAGCGTCAGTGGCCCGCTGGCGTACCCGGTGGACCCCAGCGTCGAAGTCGGCTCCGGATTCCAGAGCGCGGACCGGCCCGACCACCAGGGCGTTGACTTCGCAGTCCCGCTCGGCAGCCCCGTCTACGCCCTCGCCGACGGCACCGTCACCGCCGCCCAGGACTCCGGCATATCCGGATTCGGTGGCTGGGTGGTCCTGAGCCACGTCGTAGACGGCAAGCCGCTGAGCACGGTCTACGGGCACATGGACCCCGGCGGCGTGCTGGTCTCGGTCGGCCAGCAGGTCACCGCCGGCCAGCCTATCGCCCGCTCCGGCAACAGCGGCCAAAGCAGCGGCCCGCACCTGCATTTCGAGGTGCACGGCAGCGCCGACCGCATCCAGCAGTACGCGCCGATCGACCCGACCCCGTACCTCGAAGCCGCCCGCAAGGGCACCACCGCCACCGGCGGCACCAGCCCGAACCCCGATCAGCAGGTAGCCGCCGCGGATTCGGCCCGCGACCGAAACGCCGTCACCATCATCAGCACCGGCAAGGGCATGGGCGTACCCGATCAGGGAATCGTCATCGCCCTCGCCGTCGCCCTGGTCGAGACCGAGCTACGGAACCTCGCCAGTGAAGCCGTGCCGGAATCGAAGAACTACCCGAACGACGGGGTATTCCCCGGCGACCACAAATCCGTCGGCGTCATGCAGCAGCAGGTTGGAATGGGCTACGGCACCGTCGCCGAGATCATGGACCCCGCCCACGCGGCCACCGAGTTCTACAAACGCCTGCTCGCAACCGATTGGCAGGCCAAGGAATTCACCATCGCCGCCGCCGACATCCAGCGGCCGCGCGAGGATCTGCGCGGCAAATACGGCGCGCGGGCGGCCGAAGCCCGCGAGCTGTTCACCCGGTTGCAGGGCGTAGCGCCCAGCGGTGCAACAGGAACATGCGGGCCCAACGGAGGCACACCAGGTCAGCCCACAGCACCCGGCGACCCCGGCAGCGGCGCGGCCATCGTGGCGGCCGCCAGATCCCAAATCGGGCGGCCCTACGTGTGGGGTGGCGGCGACGCCAACGGACCCACCGGCGACCCCGCCGGATTCGACTGCTCCGGACTGACGCTGTACGCCTATGCGCAAGCGACCAACGGCGCGGTGCAGCTCCCCCACTACACCGGCGACACCAGCAATCCCGGCCAGATGGGACAAGGCCAACCCGTCGCCGACATATCCCAAGCGCAGGCCGGTGACCTGGTGTTCTTCGGAGCCGACGGCAAGGCCGAACACGTCGGCGTCTACGCCGGAGGCGGCCAGATGATCCACGCTCCGACCTTCGGACAAAACGTCCAGGAAAGCCCCGTCAGTGACGGAGGGCAATTGATCGGCATCCGCCGGTACATAACCCAGAACGACGGACAGGCCGCCGTCGCGGCCGCCGCCCCGAACGCAGGAGGCCAGCAGCAATGACCCGCAACCATACCCCGCACCGAGGGCGCCGGAGTCTCGCCGCCGTCGTCCTGGCCCTCGCCGTCGCGGCCCTGGCCGCGTGCTCCACAACCGACCATGACCACTTCGGCGAACACGATGATCACGGCACCGGCGTACCCTCCGGCGCGAGCATCGAGACCCTTCCGCCACTGCCGGCCCCGTGGACCGATCTCGACCGCAACAACCCCGAAGCCGTCGCCCTGGCCGCCGTGAACGCCCTGTTCGACTGGCGGCCCGCCGCCGGCGATACCGGCCCGGAGTCCGCCCACGACCGAGCGCGGCCGCTGCTCACCCCGCGCGCCGCGGATTCCTACCGGCTCTACCCGATCCCCCGCCCGCTCTGGGAATCGTGGATGAACACCCGCGCCACGATCACCGCCTCCAGCGAGATCAGCAGCGAACAGCACCCCGCCGACACTCCCGTGACCTGGCAACGCAAGATCACCACCCGCCTGCACGCCCCCGAGTTCGGGGACTTCACCGCAACAACTCTGATCACGGTCACCAAACAACCTGTCTGGACCGTCACGGCCGCGACCACTCTCCCGAGTTGACCAGCCGAAACCGAGGCAAGCCAACGAAGTTGGCGCGGCAGCCCTCAGCGCGTGGCGGCAACTCGCGTCGAGCAAGAACACACGTTGTTCAAAAAACCGTGCCATGATCGGCGTGTCCTACCTAATCAATCCATCCGGACCCACTAGGAAGGGACAAGGGCCGATAGGCCCACCACAGACCCCATAAACGAGGAAAAGCCCCCCGGTTGCCGCCGGAAGGCTTTTCAAGGCCCTGAAGGACCACGCTTTGGTTAGCGGTTCCCAGGGTAGCAAGCACGCGCGTGCGTCTCAAAGCATCGCGACCGGCTTTGTCGGTCACGATCGTGGACACACCGATGCCGGGCTACCCATTTCTGTATCTGGGCGAGGTTGCTACACCTCCCCGCGCCGCCGTCGGCGCACGTCGGCGCACCCGAGCGCCCCCGCGCTGTTCGCGCTGCCGCCGCTGCGGCTCACGCTGCCCGAAGACGCCTACACCGGCTCCGAGGACCAGCAGGCCCCGGCGTGCTGGTGGGGCCGGGAACGGTGGCTCGCTCACTGCCTGGCACTCTACGACGAGCACTACTCGGCGCTGCGCGCCGCACAGACCGTCGAATCGGTGAGCCGAAAGACGTTCGCCGCCTACGTCATCGCCGAATCCTCCGGCGCGGACTACGCCACCGGCCGCAACTCGCGCGTGACCGTCGGCCGCCTTCAGCGCGAGGTCTCACGCAGCGAATCGACCATCCACCGGTGCCGCCGCCTGCTCGCCCGGTTCGGATGCCGCACGGTCATATTCCGGGGCCGTCAGCGCACCCGCGCCGAGCGCCTGGAGTCCTGGCGGCGCAACGACCGCGCTCGAGGCTGGGCCGCCGTTTCCGCCCTCCACGAATCCACGACGCTGCCTGTGGATAACTCAGCAGCGAAAACACTCCTTGACCAGGGTTTTGGCACCCCACCGGAGCGAAGCTACGGTTCTTCTTTCATCTCACGATCAAAACTGGTTTCTTCAGCAGAAAACGAGATGAACCGACGCGCTCCGCGCGGCATCGACAAGAGGAGGCGACCCAAGCAGCACCGCGCCTACGACCAGAGAGCCCTATTACTGGCCGAGCATTGCCGCAGAGACGAACGAATGCCGCTCTGGGTACGTCAGACCAGCCGAAGCCAGCTCGCGGCGGCTCTGACGCGATACGCGGTCGCCGGGTGGCTGGTCGATGACGTGTACGGAGCGTTCGAGGAGTACCGGATCTCCGGAAAGAAGCTGATCAGCAACCCGGACAAGCCCGTCGGGTACCTGTGTCACATCCTGCGTTTCGTGCCCCCCGACGTTCCCCCGGCCTTGCTGGACCGGGCCCGGACCGTTGCCGAGGAGGAAGCCGAGCGCGCCGCGAACCGGCAGCTGTTCGCCGAGATGCGCGCGGCCGCCATGCGAGCGGCCGCCGCGGACTCCCCCGGCCGCGCAGCCGCCCGCGCCGCCGTCGCCGAGCTGGCGCACCGCAACATGGGCCAGACGCGAGCCCGCGCCCGCCAGGCCGACGCCGACGCCCGCGCACGGGCCCGCCGGACAAACGACGAGGCCGACCGGTGACCACCCCCAGTTGCGGGGGTAACCAGGTTTCCGGCCGGCCTCGGCGGAAGAAGGGATCTAGCTGGCCTTGCTCGTGGTCTGACTCGGGTACAGCCCGTGGAGCAGCCGCGATACCGAGCCGATAGACACGCCGAGTTCTGCGGCGATCTCCTTGTACTTCTTGCCCTCGGCCCGCAGCTGGCGGGCCCGCTCGCTCAGCGCCGCCGAGCGCCCCTCGAAGTCGTCGCGTGGCTCGGCGATCAGCCGCCGAATCGTCCGGTCGGAGCACTTGTGCGCGGCCGCCAGCTCTTTGGCAGTCTTCGCCCGACGCATCGGGTTCTTCGCGGTCATGTCCTATCCCTCCAAAGCGTCCGCAAGGATCGCGTCGATATCCAACCGTGAGCCACGTCGCCGATTCGTCTCGGCGATGGCCTTCCGCCGCTTCTCGGTCATCGTCTGCCCGCCCTTACGACCACGCCGGGCGAGTTCTTCCGGTCCAGCCTTCTCCGCACTTATTTTCCCACGTCGAGCCTGTTCCTCGGAGAACGACCGGCGGATGTGTCGCCACGTCCAGCGTGAGATGGATCGCGCGACCTGGTGAACCTCGGGAAACAGCAGCGGACCTTTGGTGAAGCATGACCCGATCAGCTCGACATTGCGGTCCCAGGCGTAATCGGACACCGCGGACTCCCACCGGCCGAGGTCGGTGTAGTCGCCACGGTGAGGATATGACCACTTGCGGGTGACCTCGAAAATCTCCACGTTGCGGCCCGTGTCGGTCGTCGCCAGCTTCTCCCGGCGCTCGCGAGCTCCCGCCCACTTCGGCAGCGCGCCGAGCCGTTCCAACGGATCGGCGAGTTCCTTCAGCGAGTAGACCGCGTGATCCGGCCCCCACAACGGCAAATGCTCTTGGTGCCGCGGATTCTTCGTTGTCCTGCCGCCGTAGGCCACATCCCCGCCCAACATGTTGTTGAGCCCGGATTCCACCCTGGACAGCAGGTTGACCGGCCGCCGGTGCGCTGCGTTCGTGAGGACTACCGGCGTGGCCAGCGCATACACGATGTGGCCGTTGCGCAGGTGCGGGTTCATCGCGATATAGCTCGGTGGCGGCAAACCGGCCAGGCCCACGATCTCATCAGCGCGGCCGCCGTCGTGATCGGTGATGATCAGGCTTTTCATGACCAACGGGTTGGCCTCGATGTAGGGACGCTCCAACGCCGCTTCCCTGGACATGCGGTAGTAGCCGCCATGCTTGCGCGTCGCAGCCAAAGGCCGACGCGGCAACCAGTGATCCTCGAACGGGAACGGCAGCGTGTCTACGTCGGTCCAGTCATCGACCTCGGTGTCCATGGCCAGCAGTCTGCCCTCAATTCGGGATTGATTAGGTAGGACACGCCGTAGCCACCTAATCCGGTAGTTCACGGTACGAGGTGCCTGAACAGGGTTTTCGGATTTTGATTAGGTAGGACGTTCCGAAGCCACCTAATCACATGAGTTCGCCCAGCGCTGGAGCACGGGGCGAACAGGGGGCTGCCGCGCCAACTTCGTTGGCTTGCCGCCTGGACCCCAGTGGTTACGTCGGGCCCGCCGGGGGTGCCGGTTCACCGTAGCCCTACGGCCGCCGATCGGCTGGAACCGGCGTCTGATCGGCCGGTGTGTGTCGGCGATCAGTGGCACGATCAGGCGTATGACCGACACCGAGCAGCCGTACCGGGTGGTGGACTCCCTCAACCAGGGATGGCACCGCGAAGGCGGGCCCGAGGGGCTGTACCGCGGATTCGACCCGACCACGACCAAGCTCCTGGAACACCGCACGTATGACGACATCGTGCGCGAGTTCGGCCCGGTCCGCCCGGTGCTCGGCGTACTGGCCGAGGACCGCGAGCAGCTGCGCGGCGCCCTGGAGACCGCCGGCCGGAAGGCGATCGGCTCCCTTGCCTCCGCGCTCGAGCAGGTGAACTCCGAGCTGCGGGCCTGCGCGAGCGAGCCCGGCGACAAGTACCACAGCAGCGGCTACCACTACGCTTCGCGAGCGCTGACCGCCGGGCGGCCCGGTTCGTGGGAATCCGAACGGCTGCAATCGGTCTGGATCTTCGGCAACGGGTTGAACCTGTGGCCCCGCGAAGACGGCAAAGACCCGGACGAGATGCGTGCCACGGGGCCGAACCCGAAGCGCGTCCACGTCGAGGCCCGCGACGAGATGGCCGCCGTCCTGCGCCGTTGGGTGGACTCCCCCGACCGCTACACCGAAGTCGCCGAGCACCTGGCCGCCATCGTCAGCAACTTCGCCGACGAGGCCCACGGGCCCGACGGATGGGCGAAAGTCGCCGACCAGTGGCTACAGCCCGGCGGCCTGGCGCACGAGGACATCGCCGCCTGCTACGGGCTGCTCTACAGCCAGTCGGAGCACTTCAACCCGGACAGGATCTACGCCTAGACACACACAACCGGCGGTAGCGCCCCTATGGGCCCTACCGCCGGTATATTGCGTTTCTTACCAGGTCAGACGGCTTTTTTCTTCTTGGGGATTTCCGGCCACTGCTTGCCGTCGTTGTACCGGTCCTCTAGCTCCGCACACAACTTCGAGACGGACCAGCGAAGGAACGCCTGTTGCTCATTGATCCCGGTGTGCGGATAGGTGTACGCAATCACGGATTTCATGCGTTCCTTGAGGTCCGACGGCAGCGACAACAGGATGTCCGAGGAACCGGCCAGCCGCTTGCTCCGCTCGCTCCCCTCCTCTGAATCCTTGCCTTTACCAGCAGCTTTGCCGCCGCCCCTAGGGGCCCTAGTGCCACCAGTGGCGCTAGGGCCACCCTCCTTCTCGTCGTCAGAATCGCCAGCCGGCCCCGCGGGCTTTTCGGCGCGGCGGCCGAACGGATTCCGGAGCGGCTGTGCCTCCGACGGATCGGGCAAGTCGTCCAGCGCGGACGGAATCTTGGGGGTCATCAGGCGGCCGCCTCCTTGTCGATAGCGTCGAGAATGATCGCGAAGTTCTCGGCCCAGAACCGGGATTTCGCTGTGGGCCGGGTGTGCTGGTCCATCCCCAGGCCCGCGTTCGTCAATCGTGAAATATCCGCTGCCCTCGGGAACGGCTGCCCCAACACCTGGATACCGGCGTTGGCGCAGTAGCTACGGATGTAGTCGAGGCCCTGGGCATGGTCGTTGCGGCTACCGTCCACCTGGTTGACCACGACCCCGACCAGCGGCAACACGTAATCCATGTGCTTTTCGAGGTCTTCCAGGGCTTTGAAGACCGCGAGCATTCCGTCGATCGCGTCGAGTTCCGGCGTGACCACGATGACGAGGTTGTCAGAGGCCAGCATCGTGGCCCGCGTGACCAGATCCACGGCCGGGCGGGTGTCGAAAAGGACGCGACCTTGGGATTTCGCCGCTTTGAACGCCTTGCGCACCGACAGTTCGCCGCCGGTCTGACCCAGCAACGTGTCCTGAACTTCCTGCATCTGATCGAAGCCCGACGGCGCGACGAAGATGCGGTCACGAGTCTTGGCGGGCAACACCACATCCGGCAACTCCGTGGACACCCGCCGGTCCAGAACATCGGCCATGGTGCCGGTCGGCGGCACGTTCTTGATGTGGTACCCCGTCATATGCCTGGTCGTGTTGCCCTGGGGGTCCATATCGCCGATGAGCACGGCGTCATCGGCGTTGCCCTCCTGGTCTTCCGGGGTATCGGCGGCCGCCGACGCGGCGGCCGCCTCGGCTTTGGCGGCGTGCGCGTGCGCGAGTCCGCCGACGACGAACGTTTTGCCTGGTCCGCCCTTCAAATTCATCACTGCGGTAGCAGTCATCGAGGCCCATCCTTGCCGGGGTATATGCCATATGCGAGCCCATCAACCATATCACCGGTACTGCCGCTAGGGGCGGTAACTTGCCATATGGCAGACGGGTAACTATACCCGCCATATAGGCACTATCTACGATTACTAACCCTATTCGCACTGTGGGCCCTAGTGCCCATATGGGCACTAGGGCTGATACGGTTAGCGAGTTGTTCGGGATAGACCGAGCGAGACATAGAACGCTGGCTATACGGTGTGTTCTATCAACACTATGCGACACGACCCCACAATAGACGCTAGGGGCACTATTGGGACTAGTGCCCCTATGGGCACTAGGGGACAATATCAGCACAATGGTTACTAGTGGTCATAGTGCCCATAGGGGCACTGCGGCGAAAGGATCGGATGAACACCATGACAGCGACACAGCACCTGGTCGGCGATGTCGGCAGGTTCCACCGCGCGGCGCTACGCGGCCGCGAACAGCAGCGTGACGCTGCTCTGTACGCCTGCGAGCAGCTGCACGCGGACGGGACCGAGCCCACGGGCCCCGAAGTCCGCCAGTGGCTCGAACAGCACGGCCGCACGGTCGGCCGCACAACGGTATGGAAGGCGGTCACCGAGTACCGGCACGAACACGGCTTACCCGACCTGGACGACGAACGCGGCCTGTTCAACGCCGGAGTGAACACCGAACACGACAGCGAACAGACCACCGAACAGCCTTCAGGAGGCACCACCGTGTTCACTCTCGAACAGACCGACCCCGCTGCGGGCCCTGCCCCAGAGACCGCCGAGCTTGCGCCGAGTCAAGGCAGGAGCGAACACGCCACCGAACAGGCCGAGGAACAGACCGCATCGGTGAACGTCACTGACGAAACGACTGAACAGCAGCTCACCGCTATGACGAACGCCGCCGACGCGGCGGCCGCCGAACGCTCATCGGCGGACCTGGCCGATACCAGCCATATGGGCACTATCGCCGCTACCCCGACAGCTGAACGGGGCAGCGGGGAACCTCCGACGGCTGCTGTTGCAGCGGAAGCCGGGCCCGGCCGGGCCCTACCGACCTGGCCGGTTCTGCTCATGGCCTTTCCCGCGTTCGTCGCCATCTGGTCAGGCTGGGTCGGTCTCGGCGAGGCCACCGGATTCGGCGTCGTTCACCCGCTGCCCGGCATAGCGGACAACTTCACAATCAACAGCGCCATCACACTGCCCATCGGCGTCGAGGCGTATGCGAGTTACGCCCTCTACGTGTGGCTGTCAGGGCGAATCAAGATGCAGACGACCCGGACTTACGCCATGGTCTCGGCGTTCGCGAGCCTCGCTATCGGCGCGGCCGGCCAGGTCGCGTATCACTTCATGGAAGCCCGTCACATCACCGCTGCCCCGTGGTGGATCATCACCATGGTTGCCTGCCTGCCTGTCGCTGTGGTCGGAATGGGGGCGATCCTGGCGCACCTGATCATCCGCGAACGCCACGTCGAGAACGCCTGAACACCCCCTCGCTTCTTGCATCGGTGAACACGAGCCCCCGGACAGTTGGAGCCTGTCCGGGGGCTTCATTCTGTTCGGTGAACGCATCACACAAGAGATCCAGAGGCAAGCCAACGAAGTTGGCGCGGCAGCCCTGTTCTGTCCCGTGCTCACCGAACGAGTGAACACGGGCGCGGCCGCGACGGGACGCGCGTTCACCCGTTCAACAACGGGACGGAACACCGCGCGATTCATCGAGTGGGGGAGGGCGCCTGGAGCCGCCCGCCCGCCGTGTTCACTACCGTCCAGCTGAACATTCAGCGACCGACGGAACGCGCCCTACAGTGGAACTGAACACGGCACGCAACAGACCGGACGAACAGCAGCCCGCAACGAACGAAGCCAGGACGTCTGAGTCGAGTTCGAGCCATCGCCGAGCCGACAGACGAGGGGAACACACGGGTGCCGGTGCGATCCACTTTCGAGACGGATGACGATATTGCCGACACAGCCGGATCGGCACGACTCTTGGCGAAGTTGGGCTATCTCCCCGCGGATTCACCGGACACCTTCCGGGGAGGTCTCAGCCTGCTAGTCGATCAACTCCGCCAGGAGCCCGTTCCTGCGCGCGAGATCCTGACGCGGCGAGTCGAGCAGTACGCGACCAGGGATCGGCCCTACCTTCCCCGACCGTCGCGAGAGTTCCCCGCATCCGAGACGTTCACGGCCTGGATCAACCCAGCCCGAGTACTGCTGAAGTATCCCGGCACACGATCGTTCATCCATGACACCAGCCACTCCGCCCGAAGGGCGCAGACTGGCCCAAGACGGGCCGACTACAACCCGACTGATCCGAAGTCAGGCATCTCGGAATTCGCCGAGCGAATCGCGGGGGAGCGGGGCGACCCCGACGGGCTACGCGAGTTGTTCGGCGAGCCCGACGAACCGGCGATCCAGCTCGAAGCGTGGAACATGCCGATCGGGCCGCTATTCAGAGTCGACACGAACGGCAATCATCGTCTCACGGCACTGGCCGCGCTGGCGGTCCCGTGCGTGCTCGCCGAGGTCCGACTACACACCGGTCTGTTCGACACCGCACCAGCCGCCAGCATGAACGAACTAGATGCCATCGCCGGATACCGCCGACTGCTTCAAACCTTCGGCATCGCCTCATTCTCTGACTTCGGCATGATGGGTGCGTTCGGGATCACTACCGAGTGGCCAATTCTCATCCGTGATCCCGCAAGTGCCGTGAAGTCGCTCACGTTCATGGAACGCATCAACGCTGCATCAATCACTACGAATATCGGCGGCCTGCCGCGATCCTGGTTCACTTCCGCCGACGAACTCCTCACAGCGTCACACGATCTCGGACCAGCACTTGATAGGTACGTAGCAAGGGACACAAAGCGCCGAAGGCGCCTGTTCCACAGGCGATAGCGAGGCAGATAACGGAGGTCAAATAGACGGGTAGATTGAGGTAGATCCGAGCCCGATAGGCTGGCAGTAGAAGGCTATCAATCGCAACATCTACGAGGAGAGTCCGTGGCGATCAAACAGCAAGTCGTAGTGAACATGGCCGACGATCTAACCGGCGAGCCGATCCCCGAGGGAGGCGGCCGAACTGTTCGGTTTGGGATCGGAACACCGGACAAGTTCGTGACCTACGACCTGGAACTCACCACCGCCAACGAGCAGGAGCTAGAGGACTTCCTCAGCCGATACAAGGCGGCCGCTCGCATTGTGAAGCCGGAAGCCAAGAAACGCAGCGGGAGGACGAGCGGAACCGCGGATTCAGACATCCGAAGGTGGGCCCGCTCCGCAGGGTTGGAAGTCCCTGCGCGCGGCAAAATCAGTGAAGAGATTCGAGTGGCCTACAAGGCACGGAGTGAGACGAAGAACCAGCCCGCCGGCACCCAGGCAAGGGCGGGGTAGAGGGTGGGGTAGGAACTGGGGAGAACCAACCTCAGTTCCTACCCCACCCAGTACCCCAGGCCCGAGATGTGCTCCACAGGTCAGCGCGACGCGCTGACCTGTGGTTTCCCGCTCACCCCCGCCCCTTTCTCCGCTGCGCTCCGATTTTGAAGACCACCCTTGCTCTGCGAAAAGCAAAAGATTGCATACCAAGGGTGGTCTTCAAAACCAGGGGCGGGGGTGAGCGGGAAGCCACAAAAGAAGAAGAAATAGAAAGAGAGAGTGTGTATGTGTGATGGGTCAGGTCATGTATTCCGCAGGCTCCATAAGCACATGACCTGACCCATCACACATACACACATCAACATCCCCCTGCCCCCGTTCATTCATGAAGGGGGTTCCTTCCCAACCCCTGCCCCTCCCTTCCAGGGCGGGGTTCCTCCCCCCTCGGCCCGCGCCCCCCTCCGGGGGGCTGGCCGTTCGCCGCCTACGGCGGCCCGGTCCCACATCCGTGGGCCCGCGCTCAGCGATGGGGGAGGGCGGCTTCGCACCCTCCCCCACCACTTCGGAGGAACGCCTACGGCGTCTGTATTTCGGCGACGCTGGCGCGTCGCGGAGGTTGTCCAGTCGACGTGATTGTCGGATCGTTCTAGACGTGCTTGTCTTCGGTGTCGTGTTGGTCTGCCGCGCCAACGTCTATTGCCTTGCCACCCGATCCCATCGGGTCTCGGTCCACCGTCGCCAATGTGTCTATTGACATGCGGTTATGGTTCGGATTTGCGGCGGATTTGGGTTACTATCGAGGGGTGTCTTACCGAGTTTCGCCGCTATCAAGTCGTTGAGGTTGGTTCACAAAATGCCCGATCAAAAGTCACGCACATGGATGTTTCTCGACACGGTGTCCGTGTCATCATCCATGGTTTCTGCCGTGGATTCTGTGGTGATTCTGACCGGCTCCGGTAGCCCGTACTCGTCACTGCACGGCGGCTGGATCTGTGACGTTGACCGGGCCCGCGCGTCGGCTCTGCGTCCGACTCAGGCCGAGCGGATTCGGTTGCGGCCTTCCGCCTCGAATCATCAGTTTCGGTTGTCCGCGCCTCTGCCGGTGCGCTACACCGGCGTCGATATGCCGGAAGTTCAAGGTGTGCGCCTTCCGGCGCCAGGGGAGCCGGGTAGTTCCACGATTGAGGTCCGATTGTTCTGGGCTGGAATGCAGCTACTCGAGGACACGCGGCAACGCCTCACTAGCGAGCAGGCCGACACGATCGAACGCGCGTTCCGTTCCACTTGTGCCGCTGGTTTCTACGCTCGTTCAACCGGAGTTGGCGGCCCGATCATCAGCGAGTCATTGGCCGATGTCGCCGAGCTAGCCGAGCTGTTGATTCTGGCCCGCGACTCGCGGACTGCGACGACCTTTTCAGTCGGCGGCGGGTGCGATGATGAGTCCGCCCGAGCGGTCGGATTTCTCGCATCGGGATTGCCGTCAGCTGTGACAATCGAGATGCGGGAGCAGCAGCCATGACAGTGATCTCGAAGCGCGGCAACGCGACCCCCGATAAGGGGGCGAAGCCGACCCATCCGAACCTCACAGACCGCGATGTTCAAGTGCTCGGATGGCTGCGAGAGGTCCGAGTCGCGTCCTCAGCAGGACTGCGCGCCGCCTACAGTCATTTCGGCGGCGAGGAGCTGGACCAACGTCGGTTTTCACGCCGAGTGATCAAGCTGGAGAACTCCGGCGTTCTCGGATCGGCGTTCATCACCCACGGGCGACAGCACAAGGTGTACTGGCCCGCCGAGCGAACCTACCGGTTGGCGCGGCGCGAGCTGGCCCACGATCTCCTGTTGGCAGAGTTCTCAATCTGGCTCGTTTCCCAGCGCCACGACGGACTTGCCCTGACCGACCACATTCCGGCCGACAGCTGGAGAACTCCAGCGTTCACCGCGGATCACCCGTTGAACACGAGATCCCACGCAGCCGACGGGATGCTATGGCTGCCCGACAACCGCATCGGTCTGATGGAAATCGAACTGTCGCCGAAGTCCGGCCGGAAACTGCGCACCGTCCTGGACTCCCACGCCGCGCGTCTCGCATCAACGAGCGAGCCGATCTCCGGCGTGCTCTACCTGACCACCGAGCGCGCCGGGAAGACCGTCGCGAATGCGTGGCGCGAGTTCGGCCACGCGGTTGACCATCCAGGACGATTCCAGGTACTTCACGCCGTCGATGACCTCACCCTCC
Organism: Nocardia salmonicida NBRC 13393; assembly: GCF_001613085.1. GTDB lineage: Bacteria > Actinomycetota > Actinomycetes > Mycobacteriales > Mycobacteriaceae > Nocardia > Nocardia salmonicida. The sequence continues at coordinate 32,960 of NZ_BDBR01000051.1, read as the reverse complement.
AACGGTTGACCGACCTAACCGAACTCGGCTGAACATCCGAGAGGACCACGAACATGACGGCCGCACATCAGGAGCCGAATACGGCACAGTTCCAACTCTGGGACGAAGCCCCGTCCGCGCCCGCCGAGGTGCGGGCTATCGACGCCGGATATCGGCCACGCCGAACCCGCGCGGCCGCGCAATGCCCGTCGTGCCGACACCGGGCCACCAGCTTCACCGAAGACGCCCGAATGCGCGCCGATGCCGGCGTGCTCTGGTTGCACCCCGACCCGGCATCACCTGACGGTGTGCGCGAGGCATTCCACTGCCAGCGCTGCCAGCCCCGGCAGGTCGCCGACACCGGATGCGCTCAATGCTCCGAAGGCGGGCCGCTGCTCGCCGAACAGTTCGCCGCGGATTCGGCACCGGGCCGAGTGCCGGCCGAAGTCGCGGCCTGGCTCGCGCGCCAAGGATGGAACACCGACAACGGGCGCCTGACCTGCCCCAACCACCACCAAGGCCAGAGCTACCGCGACACCAAGCCCTACCGGACCTAGCGCAGCTCCCGCAGGCTCACCACCCAGCCGAGCCGAGCCGAAGGCGGTTCCGTCCCAGCCTGACGGCTCGGAGAAGGTTCGGAGAGCAGACGGCGGCCGCGCGCCGACGACGCGCTGACCTGCACGATTTCACCAGCACATCACTCGGCAGCACCCCGACCGCCCGGCGGTCCCCTGGCCAGCCGGATTCCCGCCCCGAGCTGGACTGAGCCACGATGCCCGACCCCCGGCCGCCACCGACAAGGCCGAACATGTCTCCGCGTGCGCTCCGAGCCTTGTCACCGCCACCGGCCGCCGAGCTACGTCGCCTGCGTCCAACACCGGAAGCGGGAGACCCAGCAGGGCCCAGGCCCCGAGCCTGCCGAACATCAGGGAGCCACCATGAGCGCCGTCACCGTCGAAATCACCGGCCACCTCGCCACCGACCCGGCCGAACTCCGCATCACCCCGACCGGAGAGTCCGTCACCAGCTTTACCGTCATCGGCAACGACCGGCGCCGCGACGAGAGCGGCGAATGGGTCGATGCCCGGTCCACCAGCATCCGCGTCACGGTCTGGGCAGCCCTGGCCGAGCATGTGGCCGAGACCCTGACCAAGGGAACCCTGGTCAACGTCACCGGTGACCGGCTCACCGCGGACCTGTGGACCGACCGCGACGGCCAGCCCCGCGCCACCCTCGAAATGCGCGGCGTCCGCGTCCGCGTCGATCTGGCGACCCAAACCGCCAAGGTCACCCGAGCACCGCGCCCGGCCTGACTACGCCGGTTCCCCGAACGGGGCCCGGCAGCCGATCTGGCCGGGCCCCGGCCCTCTTCCATCGAGCGCGCGAGTGACTTTCGCCCGAAGCGCCCGAGACCCGAGGAACAGAAGAACGCAAGACCCGGACGGTTGGAGCCCGTCCGGGTCTTGCCCATCCACTGTAAGTGCCGGCCGTAGCCTTGACTTCCGGCAGGCTGTGGCACCGCGGCCTCCGGCCGCGCGGGATCTTCGCGGGAGCGTGGTGTGTGTCCCTCTCGGCATGGCCTGATCTGAGGGCTATCACATCAACCTCGGGCATCAAGCGCGCTCCTTCGTCGCGTCGGCAAGCCGATGGCCAAGGCCACCCTTGACACCCGAGGTTGATGTGATCGAGACGCCCTCAGGCCACACCGAGAGGGACACACACCACACAGCCGACCTCACCGCTACGACCCGAACAATCGCGGCCTGCGGCCGCGGAAAAGCATCCGCTCGCCGCGGGGGCAGGCCGCCCAAAAGGGTGGGCAAAACACCGACCAATTAGGCGACTATTCAGACCGTTTCGGAGTGATATGGATCACGGCCCGAGTTGATCGAACCTGGTTGCATAGTACTATGGCCCCATAGTACTATTAAAGTATAAGGAGCGAGGGAAGGAAACAGGGGAGATGATCGTGACCGAGAAATTCACACTCTGCGAGGAATGCACCTGCGAGGTTGTCAACGCCGACTTTTCCGGCCGCGACTTCTCGGACTTGTCCGAGGACGACCGCGCGTCTCGAGATGCCTCGATTGACGCGATGGGAATTGTCGTTCTAGCCGAGATCCGCTCAAACGGATATTTCACCTGCTTTGTGTGCGACGAAGTATCCGCAGGCGACGCAAACATTTTCGAGACCATCACCTAGAGGGAGAGATGATGCACGTTCCGAAAATCATCGGATATACCGAATGCCCCCACTGTGACGAGTGCCCAGTGTGGGACGACGAAGGAATCGGGTGGCGCGGCTGGTCGAAAAGCTGCCCAGTCGATCCCGGCGCGTTCTGGCGAAAACCAAAACTCATCGAACAGCAGCGCTGACAATCGGCGCGCTAGCCGCCCAACCAGCCAAGGAGAACAACAGCAATGACCACAAACACCCCCGCCGTTGTTAAGGGCCTCACCCTGTACGTGTACCGGGACGCATCTGCCGAATCCGACCATACGAACGGCGGCATCACCGCCACCGCTACCCGTCTCACCGTCGTCGGCCTCACCGTGCAAGACCTGGGAGGCGCGGTTACCCCAATCCCCGATTGGCGGGTATCGCCCCCCACCGAGGACGCCCCGCCCGTCGTAGCCGTCATCCAACGCCGTTGGCCCGGAACGGGTTACACGGTCTATCTCGCGCCGGTCGAGATCGAAGACGGAGCAATCCGGTATTCATCCGGCCGCATGTACATGTTCGGCGGAAACTTCGCCGCTACCCATGACAGCCGATTCAGTGCCGCCCTGGCTGCCCAGCTGGGCTACCAGCCCGACGCGGTGCGCGTCCACGACCGCACCGAATAACCCCCCCGGTCGCTCACGGTCTGGACTGTCGGAACCAGTCCAGACCGCAAGCCGACCCGATCCAGCAGCCGAGACGAAATCGACTCGCAACGCGAGCCGACAGGAAGGAACACCCGACATGAAGCGTCTGACCATTTCCACCGCCGCAGATGTCCGCCGATGGGACACCTACATAGTCACCGTGCCCGACAATTTCGACCCTGACGCCGAAGCCAGCGACCGCGAAATTATCGAACTACTGTCGCGCGGAAAGGGCGAGCACCAGGGCACAGACTACGAATTTGAACACGACAACGTGCCCGACGATATCGAGATAACCGAGATCACGGCAGCCGACGACTAAACCCCGACACGGCAATAGCCCGGACACCCCGCCATCGTCCAGGCTATTGCCCGCCGGAGAAATCGCCCTACCGCTCAACGCCCAGAACAGGAACCCCGGCCACATGTACAAATGCGATGAATGCCGACGGCCGAACGACAACGGTTACGCCATCTGCGACGAATGCGACAACAAAGGCCGCGAGGAGCGCCGACGCGCTTTTGTCGCGATGTACGGGACACCTAAAACCTGTTGGATGTGCCATAAGGAAATGCCGCCCTGGCGAGATGACCCATGGTGCCAGCTATGCGCCGGTGCCTACGAAAACCGCAAAATCTCCTAGCGCGCAGCGAACTAGCCCCGAGAAGGTGAGAGCCCGGACGGTCGGAACCCGTCCGGGACCTCACCCCGAATTCTCTCATGTCCCCGCCGACAGCCACGCCCGGCCACGCCCCCCGCGAGCACGGGGAAGACCCACCAGCCAACGAGAAAGACCACGACATGACAACCATCAGCACCCCCACCGATGCGCCCGCGACCATCGAGCACGCCGACGAAGACCACCGGTACGAGGACCACGGCAAAATCTATTTCTATTTCGCCGATGGCGGTTGGCGTTTGGACTCGACCAGCGTCGACGGTTACCCGCTCGACGGGCTAGACGGGCTGGACTGCACCTATGGCGGATGCCCGAACTACTGCCAGACGTGCCAGACCCCCGAGGCGACGGCCGAGCGGAAACAAGTCCACGCGACACCGTTGCCGACCGGGCGCGAAGTGCTCGACATGTTGGCCGATTGGTTCGGATATTCGCTGATCAAGAAGACCGAGAAGAACTGAGACGAGCACCAGGCCAGCGCGGGCGAGGGCCGCTATGCCGCAGGTCACATCCATTGGAATTGCATAGTACTATGGGAACATAGTACTATTAGGTTACCGGCGGAGAGGCCGCCGGAACCGACCAGGAGGCAAGAGAAATGGCGACAGCGACGAAGGCGAAGAAGTCCACGCGCAAGAAGTACAGCCAGGCCGACCGTGCCGCCCGCGATGCCCGCCGTGTGGCAGATGACGCGATCCGCGAGGCAGCCGCCGAGCTGCTGAGCGACCCCGAGCAGGTGGCCCAGATGATCGCCCAGCTCGCGCGCCTGACCTCCCCGAAGCTGTTGCGCTACTCGCTGCGAAACGTGGCGCTGATCTTCAAGCAGGCCGCCGACCGTGGGGTAACCGTGACCGATGTCGACACCTTCAAAGGGTGGCACCAGCGCGGGCGCGGCGTGCGCAAAGGCGAACGCGGGCTACGTATCGTCGCCCCCAAGGGTCGCCAGGCCGCCGAGGGTGCCGACGGAGAAGCCGCCGAAGCGCCCGCCGAGGTGATCGAGGTTGACGCCACGAGCGGCGAGGGCGAGGGGGCGCCAGCCCGCGCGCGTTTCCGGATGATCACCGTGTTTGACGTTTCCCAAACCGAGGGAATCGAGGATTTCGAGGACGAACCGGTCGAGCCCGCGCCCGTCGCCGAACCGGCGGCCGCGATCCGCGCGCGGCTGATCGAGCAGTTCGACGCCATCGGCTACACCGTCACCGAGGGCGCCGAGCCAGGCACCGACGACGACGCGCACACGGTCACCGTGCCCGAAGGTCAGCCACTCCCCCAGCTCGCGCAGGCACTCGCCGCACTGCTCACCCGCCCCGCCGCTGACTGAAAACCCCACGCCACACCCGCGAACGCCCTGGACCGTCGGAACCGGTCCAGGGCGTTCGCATTTGGTGGGAGATCCACACCCGGAAGGCCGGCGGTGGGACCGGGCCGGGGCCATCGAGGCCCCAGCCCGGTCGGGCCGCGGGTACCTCCACGAGCGGCCCTCGGTCCGAGACGCGACCACGCACGGGCGCGCGTCAGTCCCGCGCCTAGCGTTTGACCGATCAGGCCGCGACCTCGAACAACGTCAGCGGCACCACGCCAGCCGCGCGCTGTTCGGCGCGCTCGCGCGCCGCGCACGTCGGCCCGATGCCAGCGTTCACCGACCCCGCCGAGATCAACCACCCTGCGCAACGGCGGCAATGGGCTACCCGGCGCACGGTGGGCTGTTCGACTGTCGCGGCCATGCGCGTACTCCCCTCGGTCGTGCCTATCCCGTTCGAGCCTGACACAAGGGTCTGACAATTTCCCTCGCGGGCGAGGCTGAATCAGGCTCGCGCGCAAGTACATCGGTCGAACGTTCGCGGGGAGCACGACACGGTGGCGCAGGTCACAGTCAATGGAATTGCATAGTACTATGGCGACATAGTACTATTGAGTTACCGACGGAGAAGCCGCCGGAACCGAAATCGAAAGGCCATACACAATGAGCTTCGCTCTCATCGACATCACCGACGCCGCCCACGAACTGGGATTTCCCTTCCCCGTGAGCATCGAGAACAGCGTCACCGTCGATCAGGTCGCCAACGTCCTCGCCGCCGCACGCGACGCCTTCCCCACCAACGCCGTCGGATCGTGGCGGGTGCCCTTCCACATCCCCCAGCTGCGCGACGGCGTTATCGAAAACGTCGACATGGTGATGGTTGTCCGCGTCGACAAGGCCGGACACCCCGCCGCAACCATCCTCGCGTGACCCCCGACCGGCGGCCACCGGCGCGCGCACCGCCACCGGCGGCGAGAACCCCCAACGAATGACGCAGGCACCGGGTAGTCGATAGCTACCCGGTGCCTGCCACCCAGGAACTTTAGGTGAGAGGCACCAACCGTGACAAGCAATAGCACCAACGACACCGCCGCGACCAGGACAGACATGCTCGACAAGGTGCGCAAGCTCCTAGCGCAAGCCGAAAGCGTCGCAGGCACACCCGAGGCCGACGTGTTCAACGCCAAGGCGTTCGAGCTGATCGCGAAATACGGCATCGACGAAACCGCGGCCCGCGAGCAGAGCGGGCGAGGCCCCGCACCGATCGAGATGGTGGAGTTCCTGATTACCGGCCAATACCAGACCCAACAAGCGGCGCTGCTTCACGTCCTGGCCAAGGCGCTGCACTGTGCGCCACTGAGTGACGGCCGAATCCCCGGCCGAAACAACCAGCTCGTCTACGGCACCACCGGCCACATCGAACGCCTGCGGGTGCTGTTCGCGACCCTCATGCCGCAAATGCTGGCCGGAGCCGCACGAGTCCGGCCCCACCAGGGCGCACGGGTCGGAACCAAGGCATACCGAACCTCATGGATGCGGGGGTTCGCCGCGACCGTGAACGAACGCCTAACGGCCGCCGAGAACAACGCCGCCACCGAATCCGAGCCCGGCACCGCCCTGGTGCTGGTCAACGACAGCAAACGAGCAGTCGAGGCGATGCACGACGAATACGGCGGCCAAATCAAAAAGACCGTCAGCCGAGTACGTCACGACAACGCAGCCGCCGCCGCCGGCGCGGCCGCTGCCCGCCGAGTGAACCTCGGTCAGACCGGCCTCAACGGTCGCCGCGCGCTCGGCTGAAAACACCTGCCCGGCTAGAACGCGGGTCGGAGTCCGTACGACTCCGACCCGCCCACGGGCCGACGCCTTGCCCCTTTCCTTCTTGTGCCTGACCGCCCCCGACGCCGAAACACCGACCGCAAGGACCCCCGGATGCCCGCTCCCACGCCGATCGTGACCGTCGCCGCCTACGCGGTGAACTGCCTTCCCGATAACCACCCCCTCGCCGCACAGTTCCGCCTCCACGTCCGCCGCTACCGCGGATCGTGGGTGATTGAGCACCAGGGCGAATTCCTCACCCTGAACCAGGAACTAGCCCTCGAACCCGAACTTTTCGACACCGCCGAACACGCCTTGGCCCTCGCTACCGCCTACGCGCCCACCATGCGGTTCCACGGCCGCCAGCCCGCCGACATCCTTCAGGACGAAAAATGAGCACGAGCACCACGCCCATCCCGGCTAGTACTATGGCACCACAACGCCACGAGTGCAGACCAGGAGACATAGCCATGACCGACGCGCCGAAGAAGACCGCCACCGTGGGAAACAAGGGCCGCATCGGTGCCTACCTGACCCCCGACGAAGCCGAACGAGTACGCGGCGCATACCAATTCGGGTGGCTCCAAGACAACAGCGGCTCGCTCAGCGACTTCGTAAAGTCCCTTGTCCTGGCCGAGGTCGAACGCCTCGAGAACGAACTGAACGGCGGCGAGGAATTCCCGTCGGTGAAAGCCGGCGCGGTCCGCACCGTCGCCATGCAACAAATCGCCGACAAACGCCAGCCCAAACCCTGAACGGCCAAAACCATGCCACGCGCACACTTCCACCGCCCCTGGCGGATCGCACGATGGACAATCACCGGCGAGTCCACCGTAACCTGGGCATTGATCCCCAGCACATGCCCAGCCTGCCCAGAATGCGGCGGCCGAGGCGGACACCCTGTCGTCTTCAGCGACGGCACCACCGACATGTCCGATTGCGGTGTGTGCTTGGACCGGCGCATCCTGGTACGCATTCCGGCCTGGCTGAACCGCATCCTGCCCGGCCCGCCGCTGCACTGGAGCGCACCGTTCCCGGCCACCATGGAGGCCAACAACGTTGGCTGACAACATCATTGAACTGTGAGCTACCGCGACACCAAGCCCTCCCGCGAAAACGCAGCTCCCGCAGGCTCACCCACCAGCCGACTCAACGCCGAGGTGGTCAACGGTGGTCGGGCGGCCCTGCATGGGATGATATGGGCGTGGCTCGCCGTCGTTCCCAGCGGCGCTGCCTCTCCTGCCGCAGCGCCCTCCCGCGCGACGCGAATCCGCGCCGCCGGTACTGCGGCCCGGCCTGTGTCGCCCGTGCCTACCGGGACCGCAAGCGCCGTGCGCAGAGCTACGACCGGTTGGTGATCGAGGGGCGCGCCCTGGTCGCCGGTGTCGAGCCTGAGATAGGCATCATCTGTCCGGGCTGTGGGTGGCGGATCTATCCCGGCAGCCCTGCGCTGCGAGCGGATGCGCGGCATTGCTCCGCAACGTGCCGACAGCGCGACTACCGGGCCCGCCGTGGAGCACCATCGACGCAGTACAAGCGGGTTTATCACCGCCGCCACGGTGACGATGAACCATGACGGATAGCCGTAACGGTGTCACGCCTACCGTCATGGACGCGGGTTGCGCCTTCCTCACCTGGCAAGCCAGTACATCTGGCACCTCCCGCAGTGACCACGCCCGACGCTGAATCGGGTCACCTAGGCTTTCTGGACTATGGCCAACAGGGACCAGAAACTAGCGAAGGTGCTTCACCGGAACACGGGGATCTCCCATGCGCGTGTGCTGGGCTTAATCCGCGAGGTCCCGCGCATCGCCGATCTTCCCGCCGAGATCCATGAGACCGACGACGCAGACCGTGTTGTCGAGATCCTGCGGGAAGCAAGCAGGACGGCGAACGCGGAGCCTGGCCCGACGACCACCGCGCGCGCAAGCGGTGATGATCCATCGGAACCGATGTTCAGCGCGAGCGATCACGCCGGCACGCCGTCGCCCATCACCGCGCCCGACGCGACCGCGCCGATCTACCCGAGCTTCCGCGCCGCGCGATAGGCCATAGTGCCCATATCGCCCATATGGCTGACCCCCTATAAGCATCCTTGTAGGGGGTCAGCCGAGGAAGTGATATCAGGTATGCTGTGGTTGCCATCATTGATGGCCTACAGCGCCGCGCTATCAGCAATGATAGCACCGGTAAGGGAGTTGATATCGCGATGAAGAACGTGACCATCCGAAAACTGAGCGACGAGGTACACCGCGCGATCCACCAGCGCGCGGCCGCGCACGGCCGCAGCATCGAAGCCGAGATGCGCGCGATCCTCACCGAAGCGGTGAAACCGCCCGAACGGATCAAGCTCGGCACGCTGCTCGCCAGCGTCATCAGCGAGGAGAACCGGCTCACCGAGGACGAGCAGGCCGCCTACTTCGGCCGCGACAAGACCCCGGCCGAGCCGATGGTGTTCGGCCAGTGATCATCCTGGACACCAACGTCATCAGCGAGCCCACCACCAAGGCCCCGGACGAACGGGTCACAGCGTGGCTGGACGCCCAGGCCATCGAGACCCTGTACCTATCGGCCGTCACCGTCGGCGAACTCCGGTACGGCATCGCCGCGATGCCCGTCGGCCGCCGCCGCGACGAGTTCGCCGATTGGCTGGAGAACTACACCGTGCCCGCGTTCGCAGGGCGCATCCTGGCCTACGACCTGGACGCCACCGCGGAATACGCCCGCCTGATGTCGGCCGCGCGCACTGCCGGGCTGGCTATCGCCACCGCCGACGGCATGATCGCCGCCACGGCGGCCGCCGCAGGCTTCACCGTCGCGACCCGCGACACCTCGCCGTTCGAGGCCGCCGGAGTGCCCACCATCGACCCGTGGCATACGGGAGGATTGCAGCCATGACCCGCCGAACCCGCTACGGGTACCGCCGAGAGCCGTTCATGGACATGCTCAATCTGTTCGGGATCTTCGGTCAGTTCGCCGTCGTGACAGCTCTGATCGTCTACCACGTACTTCTCTGATCATTCCGCCGAATCGCTACGGCCACTACGCTTTTCGTGTTCGCTCGCCCTCAGCTGAGAGTCTGAGCCGACCGCGCTGACCTATACGACACGAGGACCGAATGACAACGACCTACACCGCCGACGAGATGCGAGCAATGCTCGAAACCTACGCGGCCGCAGCCGATTCCCGATACCAGCGCGCCGCAATACATCTACTCGCCTTCACCGAACTACTTGGCCGCGCCGGGCTGGCACATCACATCGAAACCGGCACCGTCGATATCGACGGTCGCGCGGTGCCCGCTGCATGGGTTCGTGACTGGGCCGCCCTGGGCCGCCTCGAAGGACTCGGGTACCTCAGCGGCGGCGAGGAGCGGTTCGTCAAGCTCGCCGCCAGCATGGCCCACGGCACCCCGGTTGATCTGCGCGGTGCGCTCAGCTCGCTAGGCCACGAGCACGCCCGTTGCGTTCTCGAAGCCGTCGCGATCTGTCTCGAAGCCGACAAGAAATACACGATCAACCCCACACCCGCATTCCTCGAGGAACAGCGGTTCGAGGAACAGCTACTCGCCGATGCGTTGCGTCGCCGCGGATTCGGCCCCGACGGCGAACCGTTGCAGGGCACCGGCACGCCATGACCACCGAGCCCGCGCCGGAACGAGTCTGCCTGCCCTGGGGATTCCTGCCTGTCGGGAAGAAGGTCCGCGCCGTGTGCGCGTGCGGATTCGTCACCACCCCGCGCGTGAACAAGGACCGCGCCGTTTACGCGCTGACGACAGAGCACGGCTACACCGACCCCGTGTGCGTGTTGTGCGGTCGTAATCACCTCGAAGGGCGGTCGCTGCACCACTGGGAGGCATTGCGCAACAAGCACATCGAGATTCTGACCTACGAACACGGGCCGTTCGTTGTCTGCCGGGGAACGCCGCAGTCCTGCCGCGACCTCACCGACCAGAAGATGTTGCACCTGGGCCGCACGGTCGCTGAGGGCTTCGGTATCGAGATGCCCCCGCCAAGGCTTCGGCTGGTCTAGCCGTGAAGAACAACGATCACGAGATCGGAACCCAGGTCAGCGCACCCCGCCAGCCGGCGTACGGCCGGATTGCCGATGTGCTCTCTACCCAGGGAGAAGGGTTGTACCTGGTCCAGTGGCCGAGCGGGCAGCTAGACACGATCGCGGGCGACTGCTTCGCCCCGCGAACCCTGACTGTTCTGTGCGACCTCGGGGAGTACCTTCCGGCCGGATCGGGCGAATGGGTCCAGCTCGACCCGCGAACCGTCGAACTGCCCGTCGCCGAGGCCGGATACTGCGGGCACACATTCACTGTGTGCGCTGAATGCGCCGAGAACTGGGCGCACCACAACGACGATGCGTACATATTCCTCTCGCCGTGGCCGCCGGAATGGTTGCGAGAACTATAAGCGCCCCCATAGCAGCAGGTCAGGGCCGAAAACGTGGCCGGGAGAGAATCCGGTGTGCGACGATAGATGCGTTGCGCAACACATGCCGGGAACTGGCGAGGGCGTAGTCGTGGCCGGACGCCAGTAAGTAGTTCCTCCCTTTGGGATGACCCAGCCTTTGGCAGGTCTCGGCACAACGCGCCGCGACTGCTTCAGGCTCGCGTCAGGCTATGCCGACGCCGGGAGTCGGAGCGTGAGGCTATGCCCACGCGGCCGACGACAACCAGACACATCCGCACAGGCGGCCGGACCCCGGCCGTCAGGGTTTGGTGCCCGGCCGCCGCAATCCGGAAGGCATGACCATGAACAAGGGAAGCAGTACCCCGATGGACCGCGAAGCCGCCGACCGCATCAGCGAGGCTGCTGAACGCGACCCCGAAAGCGCCACCGCTACAAGTGGTTTCGCCGACAGGGCCGAGGACGCAGCCGAGCGTAACGAGGCCGACGACTAACGACATCGAGAGCCGCGCCCGAACCCGATACAGTTCGGGCGCGGTCCCGGCCGCGGATTTTCGTCGGTGCCCATGCCTATGATCCGCCCGTGACCGATATCGTTTCGGCCCAAGCGCACGGGCTGGCAGATCCCAGGGTTGTGGATCGGCTGGCCGTGTTGGACGCGGCGGCCGCCGAGTACGCCCGCCCGATCCGCAACACCGAGGAGGCATACGCCGCCGATTGGCGCGCGTGGTTGCGGTTCCTCGAGGATCTGAATTCCACCGCCGACGAGGAAGAACAGGCCGGTTCACCGATACCGCCGACCGTCACGAACTTCGGTGTGTTTGTCGCCTTCATGGCCTGGCACGAGCGCCGGAAGCTGGCCCCGGCCACCGCAGAACGGCGGCTCTACGGCGTCATCATGACTTTGCGCCAGCGCTACGGTATCGAGGTACCGAAGCAGACGATCAGCGCCGCGCGGCAGACCCTCACGAACTACCGCCGCGAGCTGGCCGAGACAAACACCCCGCGCGGCCGAGGGCAAGCACCCGCCGCGACCGTGCCGGACCTGCGGCGGATCTGCGCGGCGCTGCCGCCGAACCTGACCGGGCACCGAGACCGCGCGATCGTGCTGCTCGGATTCGCCATCGCCGCGCGCCGATCGAATCTCGCCGCCCTGGACGTCACCGATGTGGTCGAGCATGACGAGGGCCTGGCCGTCACTGTCCGATACGGCAAGACCGGCGCCCGCGAGGCCGCCGTAGACCGAGGCACCAACGCCGGAACGTGCCCGGTCCGGGCCGTGCGGACCTGGATCGAGGCCGCCGGCCTTTCGGTCGGGCCGCTGTTCCGGCCGATCACCCGGTACGGCCGCCTGATCGACGCGCGGATGTCACCGCGGGCATGTGGCGAGGTGGTCACCCGCGCGGCGACCGCCGCCGGAGTCCCGTACCGCACCGGCCACAGCTTGCGCGCCGGACTGGCGACCGAGGCACGCAAGGCAGGCCACGACGTGAAAACCATTGCAGACCAAGGCGGTTGGAACCCCACCAGCGCCGAGCTGTACAAGTATCTGCGCATCGTGGACCGCTGGGCGGACAACGCCACGAAAGGCATCGGGCTATAGCACCTCAACCAGGCCGAATTGCATTAAATGCAACACCGCACGTTCCCGCTACGGGCTATTTCTCCTCGAAGTTCCCGCGCCAGCGCCGCGCCCCGTAACAGGTCGCGATAGACGCGACGACCACCCCGACACTGATCCCCAGGCCCGCAGCGTCGGGCTGGAGCGTCTTTCCTGCTGTCGCCGTGCCCAGGAGGAAGGCGAGGCACGGTAGCCCGACACCAGCTGCGGACAACAGGACATCAGCGCGGCGTGTGCGACCGGTCATGCGAGGGCATCCCTTCTTCGGTGGCCGGGGCCGGGGCCGCTTCGGTCGAGGGCTTGCGGCCCCGGATCGCAGCGTAGCCGGTAGCGTCAAACGCCGTGACCGGCAGCGTAACCCAGGTGATTAGCGTAGTGACCGCAGTCGGCCGCGTGGACCCACAGCATTTGGCCGAGGCGTACGAATCGCTGCGCGCGCAAGTGCTCCCGGCCGGGTGGAGCTGGGAATGGGCCGTCCAATCCGACGGCCCCCACCATGACGAACTGCCGCTGCCGGCCGCTGCCCGGCACGATCCGCGGGTCAGGCCGGGTAGCCAACCGCACGGCGGCCCAGCGGTCGCACGGACCACCGCACTCGCCCGCTGCCACGGCCCCCTGGTGCGGGTTCTAGACGCCGACGACCAGCTACCCGACACCGCACTTGCGGACGCGATCACAGCCCTATCCACCGATCCGGGCGTTGGCTGGACAGCGAGCGCAGTCCTCGACCTCGCCCCTGACGGCACCCTCACCGGCTGGGACGGCGATCCCGCCGAAGGCGTACTCCCGCAGGGATCGACCATCACCGCGTGGATCGCCGATCCGGCCGCGTTGCGTATCCATCCGGCCACACTCACCGTGCGCCGTGCGCTACTGGTAGCCGTCGGGGGGTGGTCAGCCCTGCCGGTCTCCGAGGACATGGGGATGCTCGCGGGCGTGGACAGCCTGGCCAGCGGGTACTTCCTGGCCACGGCGGGCCTGATACGGCGCTCACACCCAGGGTAGATGACACGCACCCCGGAGTTCGCCGGTCAGGTGGCCGCCTTGCGGGGGCTCATCGCCGAACGCGCGACCGTGCTGCGCGCGATGTTCCCCTCCGCAGAGGAAGACGCCGCCCAAGCGCGCCAACTGCTCGGCCGGCGGCTGCGCGACCTGCGCCGGGCGAGCAACCTGACGGGCCGGGATCTGGCGCACGAAGCGGGTTGGCATCCCTCGAAGGTCACCAAGACTGAGCAAGGCGGCCGGATGCCCACGCCCGATGATCTGCGTACCTGGTGCGCGATCACCGGGGCCCAGCTCCATCTCCAAGACCTTCTGGCCACCGTCCGCAACGTCGACGCGGCCGCTGTGGAGGCTCGCCGCGCCCGAGCCCGGCAACGAACCATCGCCGCGACCACAGACCAGAGCACCATTCGGAAGGCTGATTGATGCCGCGCTGCCACGATATCGGGCAGGATCGGCAGCGTGAGCGATATCGCGGCCGCCGATGAGCGCGCCATCTTGGACCAGTTACGCAGGGCACAGGACGCCCACCACGGCGGCGACCAGCCCACCGCGAGCGCGTTGGTAGACGATCTGCTGACCAGGTACGGGCGCGAGGCCGTTGACACGGTGCGTTGGCGACAAGCCGGTGATCAGCTGGCCGCCGATGTGAATCTGTACAGCATGTTCGGCGTGGCCGGACTGCTCGGCGACGACTAGACCTGTTGCCGCCGCACGGCCTCCCCACCACGCGCGCCCGCTCGGATCTCTCCGACCAGCAGCGCGGTCGCGGTCCGGGCGGTAGCGCACCGGTCCGCGACTGGAAGTGCCTCACACTGCGCGGTGATTGCGGACGAGTCGATGCCGTTGACCATCGCCGAGGCCAACTGACGGAATCCCATCGGCACCGGGCTACCGACGTTGCCGGTATCCACCAGGTCTACCGGAATACCGCCGAGGGTCTTCACTACGGCGACGCAGGCCCGCTCGACGAGCTGTGCCGTGGTCGGTGCGCTCTCGGCGATCAGGGGCAATAGAGCGTCCTCGCACGAGGGGCATTGGTCGACGGCCGCGCCGACGAGCTGGCTTAGTAGAACGCTGTCCACGTCCCCGGTCAGCTTTCCGCGCGGAACCTCGAACCCGGCATGTCCATGTTCGTTCACACGTCGATGGTGTCACCGATCAGCCGGGACCGTGCAATGTCCAGCTTCAGCGGATGAGAGCGGGAACCCCGGCCACAGGTCAGGGCTCCCGCCCCTATCCGACCGATGTTAGAAGGGGATTGACACCGGTCTCTCGCCATCATGCCACCGGCCACCGACGAAGCGCTGAGTCCGCCGACCCGGCCCCCGGTAGTCCACTCCCTCACCTCGATAAACACCCCTTCGAGTACCGTATATCGGTGCCTTCGATGACCAGTAACCCCGACGTTCGCGACCCCGATGTAGAAGCGAGTTGGATCAGCCGCACGGCCGATCTGGCGATCGAGCACGCGAAGCGCACGGGGGTGAAAACCATCGTGTGTGCATCCGGGATCAGCCCGAGCGGGCCGATTCACCTGGGAAATCTCCGCGAGGTCATGACCGCGCACCTGGTCGCCGAGGAGATCAAGGCCCGCGGCCTGGCCGCCGAACACATCCACAGCTGGGACGACTACGACCGGTTGCGCAAGGTGCCGGCCGGACTCCCCCGCGAATGGGAAGCCCACATCGGCAAGCCGCTGGCGGGCGTGCCCGATCCGTATGGGCAGGTCGATTCGTGGGCAACGCACTTCATCGACACGTTCACCGCATCGCTGGCGCGGCTCGGCGTACACATGCGCGAGATCCGCCAGTCCGAGCAGTACCGGGCCGGTACGTACAACAGCCAGATCCGGCGGGCCATGGATGCCCGCGAGCAGATATTCACGATCCTCGAGGGCTTTCAGACCGAGGGCCGTCACGAGAAGTCCGCCGACGAGCGCCGCGCGGAGTACTACCCGTTCAAGCCGTACTGCGAGGCGTGCGGCACCGATTACACCCAGGTCACCGGGTGGGTTGGGGATCTGCTGGCGTATCAGTGCCGATGCGGCTGGCACGGGACGATGAACATCGGCGATGGGTCGCGGATCTCCGGCAAGCTGGTGTGGAAAGTCGATTGGCCGATGCGGTGGGCGTTCGAGAACGTGGCGTTCGAGCCTGCTGGAGAAGATCACCACGCCCCGACCAGCTCTTTCGCATCCGGCAAGGTTGTCGTGCGCGACATCTTCGGCGGCGAGGCCCCGAGCACCACCGTGTATTCGTTTGTCCGGGTCGCCGGTGGCGGTGCGAAGCTCTCCAGCTCGGCCGGAGGGGCGGCCACTCCGGACACGGCGCTGGACATCCTCGAACCGGCCATGGTGCGGTGGCTCTATGCGCGGCGGCTGCCGTCGAACTCGTTCACTATCGACATGGCCCCGTCGGCTGTGTTGCGCCTGTACGACGAGTGGGACCGTTTTTCGGCCCGTGCCGTCGCCGGTGACGCCTCCCCGGTCGAAACCCACCTGCATCAGATGAGCGTGCGAACCTCAGCGGGTCCGGTCGAGTCGTCGGCCCGCCCGGTGTCGTTCCGGCTGCTGTCGTCGGTCGCCGATATCACCGCGGGCAACGCCGAGCAGATCGAAAGGCTTGTGCGCCAACAGCTCACCGCCGACGGCGCCGAAGACCTGCCCGACGACGCCGCGCTACTCGCCGAACTCGAACCGCGCTTGGACAACGCCATTCACTACGCGAAGTCGCTGCCCGAGGACGACCGCACGGTGATCCGGACGACGTTCAACACCGAGGCATGGGATCAGCTGGACCAGCAGACCCGCGACGGCGTGCAGCTGCTCGTTGACCGCATGAGCGGCGCATGGACGCTCGAGGAGCTGACGACGACGGTCTACGCGGTGCCCAAGCTCATGCACGGTTTGCCCGCCGACGCCGCACCGACGCCGGAGCTGAAGAAGGCCCAACGGGCGTTCTTCCAGGCCCTCTACCGGCTGCTGTGCTCGCGCGACACCGGGCCCCGACTCCCAACCTTGCTGCTGTCGATCGGCCCGGACACGGCCCGGACGCTGCTGCTCCCGCCCGCGTAAACGACCCAGCACCCGGCCGCCGGAATCGGCAGCCGGGTGCTGGTAGTGGTCGGTCAGGCCGCGTCGAGCAGGCCAGCGGCCCGCATCCGGGTCACGAACTCCGTCACCGCCTCACCGTCAACGGGTTGGCCATGGTGGTAGGTAGTCAGTTCGCGGGCGATGTCGGCGCAGCTGCGGGTTCCGTCGCAGCGCTGCATCACCTCGTAGCCGAGTTCGTCTACCACCGCGACTTCACCGTCTCCGGCGGGCACCAGCACCCACACATCGCCGGTTCGTTTCACCGATGCCGCAACAGCTTTCGGACGATCTACCGTGCTCGTGGTCATTCGGATTCTCCTACGTGTTCGAGCCAGGAATTGACCGCGACCGTTGCCCACAGTGCGGGCCCGTGGTCGTGGTGGCCAGCGAGGTACTTGTCAATCGCCACGCTGAGTTTGTCCCCGTCGATCACCCCTCGATCGACCAGCGGCCCACCAGCCGCCACAGCGCGGATGCTGTTCGCGGCCCGCGACAGACCGGCGTGCATCATCACCCGCGCGTCCGCTTTGTCTCGGCGCGCGGCGACCGAGGCGGGCAGCTCATCGGCGAGCGCGTCACGCAGTACCACTTTCTCGATTCCGTTCTTGCGCAACATCTCCGGCGGCAATGCCCAGGTCAGCGCGGCAAGGTCAGGGTCGAGGAACGGATAGGTGACCCGCACACCAGCGCGGCGGGCGGTGTCTTCCCACCACCCGCCACAGTGCACGCGCCCGGCCGCGCCCGCCTCACCGATCAGCGCCCGTGAATAGGCCGTGGTGAACTGCCCCGGCTCACTCAGTGTCGGGTAGCCGTCGGTGAGCCGGTCAACCAGGCCGGAAGCGCTGATATAGCTGGGTGAGAGCCACGGCGGAATATCGCCGAGGGCCCGCATCACCCGTGTTCCGCGCCGTTCGTAATCCCCGGCGATCAGGCCATCGACAACCCGCGCTGCGCCCGCTGGATCGGGGAAGGTCGCCAGCTCGGCCATCGCGCCGTCCACGTCCCCGTTGACGCGCCGGTCGGCCACCGTGAACACCTGCCCGAGAAGAAGTTCGTCACCGCCCTCGCCCGCGATCACCGAGCCCACCGGATCAGGATCGGCCGCGATCCTGCGCAGCATGGCCCAGTTCCGCCCGGCGTAGGTCCACGCCTCTGGCTCATCGCCGAACGGGTACTCGGCCGCGAGCGGCAGCAACGTGTCAGCGGGCATCCGCACCACCGGAATGCCCGTGGCTTGCTCGACCGCATCGACGTAGCGCCGTTCGTCGCAGGCGGCCAGTTCTTCGGTGCTGTAGGTCAGCGCGAACGCTCGCGGCCGCCGACGGAGCCCGCCGGCCACCGCAGCGGCGGCCAGCGATGCCGAGTCGATTCCACCCGAGAGCAGCACCGCGTCAGTGGGACTGCTACACCGCTGCATCGCGACCAGCAGCCGCGCCCGGAACTCAGCCACCACGTCACCGCGGGCAAGCCCGGCCACGTCCTCGGCGTCGATATGCCCCGCTCGATGCACGGTCGCCGCGCCGTCGCGAACGATCAGAGCATGGCCAGGCGGCAACCGGCGTACTCCGGCCCACGCCGACCCGGCCGGATCACACATCGACGGCACCAGGAACGGTGCGAGGCCCACCGGGTCCACACCGATTCCAGGGTTCGCGGCGCGCAGTCCGCGAATCTGGGAAGCCACCAGCACCGATCCGTGGCCAGCGCTGTAGAACAGCGGTCGCGCCGACATCGGCGACCGGTACACCACCGTCCACCGCTGGTCCGGCGACGCCACGACGCAATGCGCATCCCCGGTGACGGCGCTCACCTTCGCCGCGATCTTCTCCGGCGAGTCCGTCACGTCGAGGTCGCTGATCACGGATTCCATCCGCCAATGCACCCAGGACGGGGCCGACACCCCCGCCAGCAGCGCACCGCCCGCGAGCGTGAACACGCTCCCGGCCGCTGTGGCGCTGTCCTCGGCCCCGGCGGTGACCGCGACAGCGGGAACGCCCGCGTGCGCCCATTCCACTGATCGGTCAGCCATGGCGGCCGCCATGAGTTGCGTATCGGCCCGCGCGTCGCGGCCGGTGGCCGTCTGCGCCAGCGCTACCGATGACATGGGGTTGCCTCCTCATCCTGGGCCACATGCAGGACGCCCGAGAGAGCAACCAGCCGCAGCGCGTCTTGGCCGAGAGCGGCGCGCAGCTCGGCTACCGCCTGTTCGTCGTCGGTGACCGCACGGCACAGCGAGCACATCGAGGAATCGCGAAGGTTCTGCGAAACCCGGTGCTGCGCATCGGGACTGAGCCGACCGAACAACGCTTTCGGCCCTTGGGTATGTATCGAATTGATGATCGGATCGACCGAGGCCGCCGCCAGTGCGTCACCCACCTGCGCCGCCGACTCGATCGACAACCGCAGCGGTGAATGCGCCTGTGCCCCGCGTGCGGGGCCGCAGCAGGTGTAGAAGTCGATCTCCGGCGTCAGGATCGGTCGCCCGACCACTCCGCACGGACCGGCCGGAACATCGGCCACGTTCGCGTCTCGCCGCCGCGCCAACGCCACGCCCCGGCCGAACGGGAGCACTTCGGCCGTCTCCAGCCGGGCGCCGAAGCGCGCGGCCGCGGACTCCGCGATCTCGTACGCCGGATCTTCGCCCGCGCCGCAGTACTGCACGACCAGTTCCATCCGCGTCGGTGCCGCCGCCTCCAGGAGCCGATGCAGCGTGCCTGCGCCGATGTACCGCGCGGTCTTCTGGGTCAGGTGGAATTGGTCGAAGCTGACCGCGAGCTTGTCCAGGCCGGCATCGACCAGATCGGCGACGATCGCGGCGGCCTTCTTCGGTGACCGAGCCCAAAACCCGCTGGTCACCATGGATGTGCGCAACCCGAGTTCATGGGTCAGCCGAATCGTCGCCAACGCCACTTCCGGCCGGAGCATCGGTTCGCCGCCGGTGACGCACACACCGTCCACGTAGGCAGCCGCGCCGCGTACCGCACCCTCGATCTGCTCCCACGACAAGTCACCCCGCGAACGGGGTGACGAGTCGGTGATGCAGTGATCGCAGGTGAGTGGGCAGGCATTCGTCAGGTGAATCCCCAGCGTGTTATATCGCATCCCACACCCCGCGCGGGTTCAGCTGCTCTGGGATGAGTGGATGTGCGGCGTGATGACCTCCGGAAGATCGTCCACCAGTTCAGCTTTCGCGAACGTCGCCAGCACCGTGGGCCGCAACGTCTTGCCCGGTCCACCCCGACGATCCACACCGAGCCGCGATGAGTTGCCCATGATGTTCCTCCTTTGCGTATCAATAGCTTTCGGACTCCAACAGTGTTACGGGTCACAACGGCGGGCGTCAATCCCGAAAAGTGTTGCGGCCCTTGACATTTGAAATACGTACGCGCAGGTCAACGCCCGCGACGCGGGGTCTCCCCGAAGGTGCGTCGCGGGTGCGGACAATCTCGATTGGGTCAGTCGGTGCGGATCAGGATCGGCCTTCCTTCCCCTGCGGCGGCCGGTGTCGTTTCGGGACAGGGGGACGGCAGCGACCGCTACCGGTCCGGAAGTTGTCGGGGATCGCGCAGTCGGTAGAACTGCTGCGTCAGCGAGGATTCATCGACCCGGACCCGAAGGCCAAGCGCCGCGAACGCCGCGATCGACTCGTCCACCAGGTCGCGGAGGTTCTGTAGCTCATCACCGCCAGTGGGCGCGGCCTGGCCAGTCGGCCCCTCCCACGTCTTCCACCCCTCGAGCATCGATTCGAGCAAAGCTCTCCTTTCCTCGGTGTCGATTTCGGGTGTCGAGTCGTCCGGCTTTATCAGCAGCGGAAGTTGTGTGCCGGGATTTCTGCGCGGTGTCATGACCGGTCCCCGTCCGCGCCGTGAGCGCCGCTGCGGCGGATCAGGCCGTATCTGAACTGCACTTCGTCCCAGAGTCGGCGTGGCATCTCGGTGAGCGCCTGTCCCAGCTCCAATGGGGGCTGGAACGTGGTCTCGGTGCCATCGGCGCGGCGGACCAACTGCACGCGCACCACGGAGTCCACAATCGTCCACTCGGCCCTGTCCCCGTCGATCTCGCTGACTCTCGTCGTCGCTGCCATCCCAGGCACCATCACCTATTCCTCGCTCTCACTGCATTTTTCGTTCTATGTACGTCGCGGGTGCAGGTCGATCCGGTCGCACAAATGCCACCGGCCGTCGCTGTCCCGCCGCCAGGACCAATCGGCCTCAGCGGGCATCAGGGCGGATTCGTAGTCGTGCGGCTCGGCGTCCAAGAAGACGACCTCGAGGAGCACCGCACCGTCGAGGAGCACCAGGCGCACGCACAGCCGGCGCAGCGGCGAAGTCGCGGCGGCCGCGCCCGCGACCAGGGCCCGCGTCCTCGCCATTCCCGGTTCGAGCGGCAGCCGCCAGTACGCCAGCGCCGAAGCCGCCAGGGTCTCGCCGCCCGTGCCCGCAGTGTCGGCGGCCACCAGCATCAGTTCGGCGGAATCACGCACCACGAAGGCGGATCTGGCCGCGCCCTCATCTCCGATCATCAGCGCCTCCACCGGGCGGCCGTCACCGCGGATACTGCGGCCGTGCCGATCCGGCGGACCGGCACATTCACGCACAGTTCGGCGGCGACCACCGCCGCGCGGGTGATCTCACCGGCTGCCGCGAACCGGCCTACCTGTCGGCAGACCTCGCGATGCCCGCCGACCTCCTCAATGACATCGGTCAGCGTCAATGCTGTTGACAGTGAACGCATTTGATCGTTACCCCCCGTTCCGGAGCATCGGCTCCGTGGTGTTCATCCCCAGGTGACGCGAGGCCGGATCGGCGACCCATACGAAGGCATGGGCTTCAGCGCGTAGTAGCTCCACCAGCGTGTTCGGCGAGGCTGAACCGGGTCGGAGCATGTGCGACAGGCCCGGAACGGCAACGTCGTGACATTCGGAGCGCTTCAGTTCGACCATGAGCGAGGCGAACGCGGACCATGTGAGGTCCGGCGGTTCTTGGAACACGGTTCCGACATCGAAGCCTTCGGCTCCGGCGAACTCGTGGATCTGGCGTTCCCATTCCTCGAGCTGGCTCGCGTGCTGCCCCAGATCGGCACGCAGATACCCGTAGATCAGCGGCTTGACGTTCATGCCGCACCCCCGCTAAACGACCACCGCCGCCCGAGTCGGCTCCGCGCGGGCTCGGTGTCAGGGTTCGGTGGCCGAGGCCAATCACACTCCCCCATCGTCACGAACCCGAAGAGTTCGCGATCGGTGAGCCCTAATTCCTGCGCTCGCGGCTTCAACCAGGCAAGAAGGGTGGCGGCCTCTTCAGCCGCTCGGAGCGCGACTACTGCCTGTTCGGATGTCAACTGCCAACCCGGAAGGCAGGAAAGCTCCCAGTTCCCCTGGCCGACGTAGCGGGCCTGGTGGGTTGTCCGGTCGCTGAGCATCAGCCTTTGGGAGATCACTTCGACAGCCATCGCCACCACTCCCCTAGACGGCGGCCCGATGGCCTCACCAGCGAAAACCCACCCGGTCCGATCTTCACAGCCATCGCTTCACCTGCCTGTCTGCGGGGGTGAGGGTAACCCCGGTCACCCGGTCAGTGTCCTACGCGACTGGGTAGCATGGCAATGGATTCGGTGAAACTGTGTCAGAAAATCCGGACTCCAATAGTCTTGCGTCCGATTGGTGCGGATCGCCGGGCACAGTCTTGCGTTGAACACTCGCCAGATGTTTAATTTGGTTGACACATTGAGATGGCGTTAGGAGCAGGCGTGTCCCTGGATTCAGTCGGAACGGCGCTCATCCGCCGTCATGTCGGCAGGCAGCTCGCTCACCTGCGCGACAAGGCGGGATTGACGCAAGAGCAAGCGGCGCAGCGGCTAGAGAAGGGCAGGTCCACCATCATTCGTATGGAGGACGGTGCCGATAACGTGCGGTTCCGCGACATCGACATGAAGGCGATGCTGGATGTGTACGGGGCAGACCCCGAAGAAGCCACCATCATCCTCGCGCTTGCTGCGGAGACCCGGAACGGCAAGAAAAAGAGCTGGTGGCACGACTACACCGAGTTACCGGAGTGGTTCGGCCTATACGTCGTTCTGGAGGACTCGGCCACCCGAATCCGTGAATATGAATCCGAACTGATTCCCGGTCTTCTGCAAACGCGGGAGTACATGGAAACGGTCATCACCACACCCGCCGCCGGGGTAACCCCTGAACAGGTGCAGCAGCGGGTACAGGTCCGGGTCGAACGTCAAGGCGTGCTTACTCGGCCGAACCCGCCGAGGTTTGAGGCGGTGCTCAACGAAGCCGTGATCTGCCGCCCGGTCGGTGAGCCCGGCCTCATGATCGGACAGCTTGAGCACCTGCTTGAGGTGGGAAAGCGGCCGAATGTCTCGATCCGCATCCTGCCCTACGCGGCTGGGGCGCATGGTGGGATGACCGCAGGCAATTCGTTCATGCTGCTGGACTTCCCGAACGATCCGGGCGGCGAACCGATCGAACCTCCGCTCGCCTACGTCGATACGCTCACCGGCGCGATGTACCTCAACAAGCACACCGAGATCTCCGCCTACGAACGAGTGTGGCGCGACATCGACAAGAAGGCCCTCAGCGCCGGTCGATCCAAAGAACTCATCACTTCAGCACTGGAAGGATTCAGACAATGACCCCCTACGCAACCGTTACATGGCGGAAGGCCCGCCGCAGCGGGGGAAACGGAAACTGCGTCGAAGTCGGCGTATGGCGGAAAGCCACTCGGAGCGGGGGAAATGGCAACTGCGTCGAGGTCAGAGCGACCGATACGTCGATCCTCATCCGGGACAGCAAGTATCTGCGCGACCCCAGCAACGACCCCGAGGCCCAGCCGATCATCTCCCTTACCGTCGCCCAGTGGCGCGATTTCCTCGCCGCCGTTGCTGGCGTCTCCGAACTCCCCTCGGAGCCGGTGATCACCGTGCACAGCGACGGATCTGCCACGCTTGAATCAGCCGATGGTGTCGCGCTGGTCTACACGCCTACGGAGTGGTTGTACTTCTCCGAGGCCGTGACCGAGGGTGAGTTCGATGACCTCGCAGACCAGTGGAAAGCACCAGAAAATCAGCTCACCGTGGTCTAGGAGGCAAGCCAACGAAGTTGGCGCGGCAGCCCTTTCCCTACGCCGTGCGCCGCTAACTACCGGCTGACGGCGCAATCCCGCTGACGAAACGAACCACTGACCGGGCCCGCGGATTCGGGGGCCTGGTCAGTCGCATATCGGCACCCCGGCGCACTGTCGGTGGGGCGCGCGATACTGCGGCTGCATCAACCGCATACCGCACCCGTCCCCGGAAAACTGGAGGCCAGCAAGTGACCACTTCGACCGAGCTGGCGGCGACGCCGTGGAAGGCACCGAAGCCTCACGAGCTGCCGGAGTGGCGGATGCAGATGTGCGAGTACATCGGCAGCAGGGATTCCATGGAATCGCTCGCTCGAGCCATCAACGCCGGACAGACTTCCGTGTTCCCGACGGTGCCCGGCATGGATGCCTCCCCCGGAGCCATCGCCTCGATTCTGCTGGCGCGCTCCGAAGAACGCCGATTGCGCGAAGCCCAGCTGTTCTACGCCACTGCCGATATGACCTCGCTCGCGCTGGCGGCCGCCGCCGTCCCGCCCACTGAGCCGGTGAAGCCGTCGCGACTGCCTTCCCCCTACGGGTTCATGGTGTTCGCCGAGCCGATCGGCGGCTACACCCAGGAGACCGCAGATGCCCTGGCTGGAACTCCGATGGCGCGTGAAGGGGCCAACGCCACCGTCACCACACCAATAGTCGCGGTCAGCTGGGGTGAGTGGTCACCCGGCGATGTCACCGTGACCGATGGCCCTACGGTCCGCTGGGTCAACCAGCGCACCCGTGACGGCCTGAAGCCGATCCCCCCGCACTTCGACGGCGTATGGCTCACCTTCTACGCCCCGGTCGGGAACGCCTTCGAGGCCCTGGCGCCGGACACCATCATCGGCACCGCACCCGACGGCGCCCCGATGACAGCCGGCGACCTCCAATCCCACCCCCGCAGCACCCCACTGAACTGGGACAACGAAATGGCCTTGGCGTTCGGCGTGCCGTTCGGTGAGCCAGAGCCCGACACCACCAAGGAATGGGCCCAGGTGGTCTATACCGCCTGGCAGCTGATGAGTCAGACCGGGAAAACCCAGCTCACCGAGACCGAGGACATCCCCCGCAACCGTGCGGGCCGCAAACGGGACCACCGAGCCGGTATCGCCGGGCCCTCCGATGTTCGGATCGTCAACGTCCATACCGCGCACCGGCCCAGCCCGGCCGCCGCGGAACAGGACGCCACTTCCTCCACCGGCCGCCGCGCCCCGCAATGGTCGTGCCGCTGGCCCGTTCGTCCCTACCGGCGTAACACCTGCCTCAACCCCAGCCGCCACGGCGACGGCGGGTGCGAACACGAAGACCGCATCGTTCCCCCTCACATCAAGGGGCCCGCAGACAAACCGCTCAAGCTCGGTGAGACCGTCCACCTCTGGGACCATCAGCCAGAAAACTGATGCTGCGCGGCCCCACATCCCGGCCAAAATATGTGATGTTCAGCACCCCGGCGTGACGATCGCGGCAGCGCCGAAAACCGACGACCACGCCACCGGCCGCCCCAGCGAGGCTAAGCACCACCGCCGCGTGCGAACGCACAGCTAGTCAGTCAGTGGGCCTCGCTACAGTGGTCGAATAGGTCGTTACTACCGCTTATATCACCCAGGTATCGTGATGGTGATAACTGCTAGATAACGGTCCTTCCTGCGTGGTAACGCTGCGGGACTGTGTGCAGTGGGCCACGTAGATACGTGCGCAATCTGAAGATCGCTGTATAGAACCTGGAGGTCGGGGCTGCGGTGGAGGAGAGCCGGTTACAGAGCATCCTTGAGGGGATACCTCTGACACCGCCGTGGACCGTGGGAGAGTTCACGACGTACTTGTCCGAACGACTCGATAAGCGGATCGTGCTCGACCCCTGGCGGGTGCATGTGCCGTCGGTGTCGCGCTGCGGCGCTCTGTGGGTGACACAGCAGGAACTTGTCATCAAGTACGACCCGGCCCGTTCCCCGCGCGGTCAGCGGCAAGAGATCATGCACGAGATCGGTCATGTGCTGCTCGAACATCGCGGTGACGACCAATTCGACGTGACAGATTCGCTGCTGGCCGAGGGCCTGGACCCGCGCCGAGTCCGCGAAATCATGCACCGTCGGCACTTCGACTCCGACGCCGAGCGCGACGCGGAATGGCTGGGCACGCACTTGGCCGGCCTGAGCCGAGGCCGACCGGATGACACCGGAGGCGCCGGACACCGAGCGGCGTCGCTGATCGAACTGAACTGGCGATGAGCCCCAGCCCCTTGCTGGTCGCCGAGGCAACTTCTTCGGTATCCGGTCCGGTCGCGGCGGCCCTGCTGACCTGGATCGCGGCCGCGCTGATCCTGCGAATGGCCGTGCTGGTCGATCGGGTACGCCTGGATTGGGCAGTAGCAGTGCTGATCGGGTCCATGTGGTGTACCGCGTTGCTCCGAGACCGACAGCTGCAAGCGGTACTCACCCGGTGGATATCTCTCGCGGACGTGCGACTCGCGACGCACGCGGCCGCGCTCGTCGGTGCGGGCGCGATTCTATGGATCGGTCTGCTGTGGCGGGCCCGGCGGCCGGTCCCGAACACCGTCATGCCGCTGATCTGGGCGACCGTAGCGGCGCTCGCCGGAGCGCTGGCGTGGATCTCCGCACCAGCACGGGCGGCCAATATCGCGGTCGAGGAACTATCAGGCTGGCGGCCGGGGGTCTACCTCACGGTCTACTCCCTACCCACCGCATTGGCCGAGATCCTGCCGCTGGTCACCGCACTCGGCCTGATATGGCATTGGCGTAAGAGCTGGTCCCGCGCGTTGTTCGGCGCGATCGTCACCGTCTGCATCGCGATATCCCAGCTCGACGCCTGGACCCGGATCGTTACCGGGTGGCTGATCACCACCGGCGTGGGCGACCAGCTCACCGCCGAACGCGCCGTCGGCAACGACCTGCTTTTCCTGCTCCCCGTCGCGCTGATGATGCTGCTGGCGGTGCCGTCGATCGCAACTTCGCTCGCAATCCGGCTGCACAAGGACGCGGCGTCACGGAACGTTCGAGTTCTCGCGCCGATGTGGGAGGACATGATGGCCGCCCGGCCGGAAATGCGCCTGCACGTTCGCGCCCGAGCCACATTGCCGCAGGTCACCGAACACCGGATGCGCATCGAGATCGAGGACACGATTATCTCCGCCGCGCCGCACCTAACCGGCCTGAGCCCGCGCCCCACCCCGGCGCAGGTGTGCCAAGCCTTGCGCGCCGCGCTCAGCGCTGGTGACGCCGAGCGAGGCGACGAGGCCGCCGCCGCGCCGCCCTGGATAGGCGACGAAGCCTTCGTACTCGACATCGCCAACGAATGGACCCGACCCCGCGCCGAACCAGGCCAGCCCCCTGTAGAAGCCGACTCGAACACCCGGAAGGCAACCACATGACGACAACGACGAAACCCACTGCACAGAAGATCCCGCACCCGCCCAAGCGGGTTCCGATCCTGGGTGACGTACTCGGCATGGACCGCAAACGCCCCAATCAGAAGACCTTGTGGCAGTTCTCCCAGCTCGGCCCGCTGTACCGGCGCACGTTCATCGGCGGGGTGAACCTCACGTTCGCAGGCTCGGCGGACCTGATGCGCGAGGTCATCGACGAGAAGACCTGGCAACGCCACTTCGCCCGCCCATACGAGAAGCTACGCGCGATGGCCGGTGACGGCCTGTTCACCGCGGCCAACGATTCGCTGGAGTGGAAACGCGGGCATGAGGCCCTGATCGACGGGTTCGTACCCGCCGCGATGGCGGACTACCACGACGCGATGGTGAGCGTGGTGAACCTGACCTCGCAGTGGCTCGGCGACCGCCGGACCGTGACCGACACCGCCGCCATGATGGGTGACGCCGCCCTCGAGACCATCGGCCTGGCCGGATTCGGGTACTCGGTCGGCGCGTTCACCGAAACCGACACGGCGGGCCGGGCCCCGTTCGCCGATGCGCTGACCCGAGTGTTCGCCTACGTACAGGAATCGGCAATCCCGGTGCTGGGCAAGCTGACCGGCGGCAAGCGGGCCCGCCAGCACGCCGCCGACATCGAATTCATGAAGCGCACGGTGCTCGATGTCATCGAAACCCGCCGGCGCACCGGCGAGCGGTGCCCTGACCTGCTGGACCGGATGTTGCACCCCGAGAACGGCGAGGTGCTGCCCGACGACAACATTGCCGATCAGGTGCTCACTCTGTTCATCGCAGGACACGAAACCACCGGCAACCTGCTCGCGTTCACCACATACTTCCTGGCGCGAGATCCGGAGCTCGCGGCCCGCGTGCGCGCCGAGGCCGCTGCGGTCACCACCGATGGGCGGATCGCCTACGAGGACGTGGCCAAGCTGAAGGTCACCGAAGCCGTGATCTCCGAAACGCTGCGGCTCTGGCCGACCGCACCCGGTTTCTTCCGCGCCGCGCGGCAAGACACCACGCTCGGCGGATACGACATCGCGGCCGACGAATGGGTATTCGTGCTGCTACTGGCGGTGCACCGCGACACGAACGTGTGGGGCCCCGACGCCGAGGAGTTCCGGCCGGATCGGTGGCTGGTCGACGGGTTCCGACCGAAGCCGTGGATGTACCGGCCATTCGGCACCGGGCCGCGGGCCTGCATCGGAAGGGCGTTCGCGCTGCACGAGGCCAAGCTGATCATCGCCTCTTTGCTGCGTGACTTCGAGCTGGAGACCAGCGGCGAACTGGATGTCGAGGAGAATCTGACGCTGCGCCCGTCCAACCTCGAGGTCGAGTTCCGTCGGATCGGGTGACACAGGTAGGGAGCTGATCTAGGCGGTACGGGGCGGAAGCGCCTGTAGGTCGGCGATCAGCTCCCTGAGCTTGTCGCGGGTCATCGCCCGCGCCGCGACATGCTGAACACCACGATCACGCACGAGGGTCCAGAGCTGGACCCGAAGATCAAGATCCACGTCCTCATCACCGTTGGGCAACAGGATGCCCACATCGGTGACACCGCACAACGCGCACAGCGCCTCCGCGATGTCGCGCGGAATCACGAGAACCGCGCCGCTGCGCAGACTCTCGATATACGCGGGCTCGACCGTACGACCAAGCCGTTCGGTGAGTCCGGCGGCAATCTGGTCGTTGGTGAGCGCCGGTTCGCCCCAACGGTGGTTGTACTCGATCATGCGCTCGAGCTTCTCGGCCAACGGCAGTGACATCGGGTAGTTCCTCATTCGTTGATCCTGCGGGGCGCGGCGAAAATCTGCTGCACCAGCGCCCACCGCTGCGCGAAACGTTCTGCCTGCTCAGCTGGCACTGAATCCGGGAGTCGGCCCAGCAACCAGCGCAGGTACATCAACTCGTTTTCGTCTTGGACCGTGGGCGCCTGCGGAGTCCGGCGCATGTAGTGACCAAGCAGCATCTCTATCGTGGCCGAACTCAGCGTGCCCTCATACCGCTGGCGCTCGACATCGGCGATCGTCCAGGCCCGCAGGATGCGATCCGCCACGGTGTCCATGCTGTTCACGATCGCCGCCAGTCGCTCGTCACCCCCGGCGGCGTCGGCAACCGATTCGGCCATCTTGACGGTGGTCTGAATCAGTTCGGGTGGAAACGGGATGTACAGCACGCTCGGTACCGGTTCCTCCGGGGCATCCGCGTCGATCTCCACCGGCGGCCGCCGCATCGTGAACGCGAGTTCGGCCGAGCGTTCCTTCCACTTGTACACCTTGTCTAACCTGGTCAGGGTGTCCTTGCGGATGCGCCCGGCCTCGCCGTTTTCGATCTTGCTAATCGTCAACGGGTTCAGCCCGACCGCAGCGTGAACCGCCTGCTTGGTCAGGCCCAGGGCTTCACGCCGCGCCAGCGCCACCTGGCCCAGGTACTCCGGGTGTTGTGTAGTCATCGCCTCGACTCTACGTAGGAACGCACGCAGCAAGGCTGCTACGTCCACATTTTCGCCGACGCTACCCGATTGCATCAGGCAGTTCTCAACGACGCAACCTTTAGTTTCTATGACCATCTGCAACGGACTCCAATCAGTAAATAACCATCCTTGGTAAGGATACTAAGCACAAACACTGTTGAAAGTAAGCGGCAAGCTGGGTACAGTCACCGGTTGTAGCTACAGGCAGTCGCGCCTTCCCGGCGCGACATCCCAGGGGGCACCTTCCGTTTCTCGGCGTGAGCAGGGGCGGCGCAGGGCCCCGTCAGCAGGGGCCGCGACCCGCCTGGAGCGCAGGAAACCGAAGGAAGGCTCAGCGTGACCAACCCACTCACTGCCGCCGGGGCCAACAAAGCCCAGGGCGCCGAACCGCCGGCCGCCGGTGCTGCGGCCCTCCTCGGGCTGGTCGTCGGCGCGGTCGCCGCGCCGGGCCTGGTCCCGCTGGCAATCGGGTTCGGCATCGGTAACCGCGGATACGCGGCGTCCAAACACCGCCGCTTCTGGCTGTGGCTCACCCCGGAACGCTGGCTGCTGATGGCCGCGACCGCACTGTCGTTCGCCCTGGTGATCGGCCTTACCGTCGCCGCGATAGTCCAGGTGTCCCACGGGGCAGGTCCGGGCCATTTGTGGCCCTGGCTGGTCGCATCGCTGACCGTCGGCAGCGCGGGAGCGCCGGGCGCGTTCCTGATCGGCCGCCGCCTGCTGCGCCGCGAACTGCTCGAGGGCCGTAGCCGCGATGTGCTCGTGAACGCCCAGGCCATCGACGCGATGACCGATGCCGACGACGAGCAGGTAGCGCGGTCGGTCGGGGTATCGCTGAACGAGGACACCGTAGGTCTGTCGGTGCTCGATCCGAACCGGGTGATGACCGCGCCGGTTCCCGTCGATGTGGACAAGGACGTTCGCTACGGCGTCGGCATCCTCATGCCCGACGATTCCATGACCGACCGCCGCAGGTCGGCCCAGTTCACCGCCCCGAACTGCGATCTGCTGCTGGTCCCGGCCACGGCCGGTCAACAACGCATTCAGGTGTTCGCCGGGTCCGGCGTCGGCAAGACGGAGTTCCTGGCAGGCGTCCACGCCGCCCAGAACCGCATGGCCATGACCACGGTCATTCTCGACCTGAAGGGCATTGCCGAGGACGCCGAGCGTTTTGCCGCCGATGCCCGCGCACAGCGTGACTACGTTGGCGCGGAACAGCTGGTCAGGGTGGAGCGCGGCGGATGGGACTTCTTCGACACCACTCGTGACGAGCTGCTGGACCGGTTGATGTTCATCGCGCCCAAGACGCAATCGACGGACTTCTACACCAAACGGTTGCGCCGCGTGCTCGACATCATCATCGACGGACGCGGCACCAAACCCCTGGTGAGGTCACTCGATGAGCTGACCGAGCGCCTGGCCGATCCGGTACGCCATCTCGGCGCGCAGCTGGCCGGGCCGATCACCGAGAAAGACCGTCACGGCGACAGCGACGCCAAGAGCGTGGCTCAGGACGTGGAGGCGATGTTCGCGCCGCTGCGCAGGCTGTTGCCGAAAACCGGTGAGGGGTGGAGCTTTACGAAGCTCCCCCAGGGTTCGGCGACGATCGTCTCCCTGCTCCCGGTGCGCCCGGCGGAACGATTGCTGGCGAACTTGATGCTGCGCGATCTGCGCGAACTACTGGCCCAGCGCTCCGAGCAGAGCAAGGCCGGAACGAAGTTGCACCCGCTCGCGGTGACCATTGATGAGTTCCCGCAAATGGTGGAGCCAGAAATGGATGCCGCCGACGAAGCGGTTCGGATCTTCGAGACCGCCCGCGCCGCCGATGTGGGCCTGATCCTGGCGTCTCAGACCGTCGAGGCATGTAGCACCGATGCGCAGATGCAGCGCCGGATGCTCGGTGCCGGAACCGCCGTCGTGCTGGGACGTTCCGCGCTACCCGACACCGTGACCGAATCCGCCGGTACGCGCTGGCAGCTGGAGGCAGCAGGTGACCCGTACGGGCGCGGGATCAACTCCGCTCGCGCACAGCAGACCTTCGCCGTCAGCCCGCAGCAGGTCCGCCAGCTCCACACCGGCCTTTTCTACCTGATCCACGAGGGCGCGACAGCGCGATTCATGGCCTTCCGAACCATATGACCACCGATCCAATCTCGATTTCTGTTGTCCAAGAAGGGAATTAGGAAATGTACAAGAAGATCACCACGGCCGCCGTCGGTGCAGCCTGCACCGTGTGCATGGTCGCCGGGGTCGCCACCGCGGACCCGGTTACACCGAGCCCGCAGGTTCCCCGTACCAGCCCCTCGCCGCAGGCCACTCAGCCTCCGGCCCCGGAGCCGGTAACACCCGGTGTGTCCAGCTTGCCGCAGGCGCCGCCCGCGACAGTGTGGCGGCAGTCCCCACCCAGCACCGGCAACGGCGGGGGTGCGTACAACGGTGGCGGGAACGGCGGCGGTACGAACAACGGCGCAGGCAACGGCGCAGGTGCGAATAACGGTGGTGGACAGGCGGTTACGCCCGAAGCTCCCGCCGAGCCGCCCAAGTACGAGCAGATCATCTTGCCCCCGACCCCGCCGGATGTGCTCGGTTCCGGTGCGTCCACCATCCCGCGCCCGGACATCGTGCCGCGCGATGTCGCCCAGTGGGCGAACGGATGGCTGGACTACGGCAACTCCGTCGTTGATGGCGTCTACACCTCCGCCGGAATGCCGCCGGACCAGGCCAGCCGCGCCGCTGCCGGAACGACGACCGGCGCGGCCGCCGGTGCGCTTATCGGCGGCACGACCGGGGCGGTACTGGTGGGCGTGCCCGCCGCCGTCGCCGGTGGTCTGATCGGCGGAACAGTCGGCGGTATCGCCGGTGCCGCTGTGGGAACTCTGGTCCCCATTCCCGTTGTCGGAACCGTGACATCCGGCGTAGCCGGAACCGCTCTCGGCGCGGCCGCTGGCGCAGCGGCGGCCGGTGCGGCCGGTGCGGCAGTCGGCGGTGTCGCCGGTGCCGTGGTCGGCGGAACGATCGGCGGTGTCGCCGGTGCGGCCCTGTCCGGCGGCCCCGGAAACCCGACGATGCCCACCGATCCGCTTCCGCCGATCCCCGCCCCGGAGCCCATCCCGGCCCCGGCGCCCTCGCCGGAGGTGCAGGCCGCGCCGATGCCCGCCCCTGCCGCTCCCGCTCCGGGCCCCG
>NZ_BDBR01000050.1 GCF_001613085.1 Nocardia salmonicida NBRC 13393 | reverse complement strand
GGTTCGATGCCTCCGCGTCCGAATCCCGGTGCGATGCCCGCACGTTCGGCACGTCCTGCCCCCGGTGGCGCGGGTCGTCCCGGTGGCGGCGGTCGTCCCGGTGGCGCTCCCGGTGGTGGCGGCGCAGGCCGTCCCGGTGGTGGCGGCGGTGGCGGTTACCGCGGTGGCGGTGGCGGTGCCCCCGGTGCTCCGGGTGCGGGTGCTCCCGCGGCCGGTGGTTTCCGTGGTCGTCCCGGTGGCGGCGGCGGTCGTCCCGGTGGTCCCGGTGGCCGTGGTGGCGCCGCGGGTGCCTTCGGTCGTCCCGGTGGCGCGGTTCGCCGTGGCCGTAAGTCGAAGCGGGCGAAGCGCGCCGAGTACGAGAACATGCAGGCTCCCGCCGTCGGTGGCGTGCGGCTGCCCCGCGGCAACGGCGAGATCATCCGCCTCGCCCGTGGCGCGTCGCTGTCGGACTTCGCCGAGAAGATCGACGCGAACCCCGCTGCTCTCGTGCAGGCACTGTTCAACCTCGGCGAGATGGTCACCGCGACCCAGTCGGTGAACGACGAGACCCTCGAGCTGCTCGGCGGCGAGATGAACTACGTCGTCCACGTGGTCAGCCCCGAGGACGAAGATCGCGAACTGCTGCAGTCGTTCGACCTCACCTACGGCGAAGACGCCGGCGGCGAGGACGACCTCGAGCACCGTCCGCCGGTCGTGACCGTCATGGGTCACGTCGACCACGGTAAGACCCGACTGCTCGACACGATCCGTAAGGCCAACGTCGCTGAGGGCGAGGCCGGTGGCATCACCCAGCACATCGGTGCCTACCAGGTGCTCACCAACCTCAACGACGAAGAGCGCTTGATCACCTTCATCGACACCCCGGGTCACGAGGCGTTCACCGCCATGCGTGCTCGTGGTGCGAAGGCCACCGATATCGCGATCCTCGTGGTCGCGGCCGACGACGGCGTCATGCCGCAGACGGTGGAAGCGATCAACCACGCCCAGGCCGCGGATGTGCCGATCGTCGTCGCGATCAACAAGATCGACAAAGAGGGTGCGAACCCGGACAAGATCAAGCAGCAGCTCACCGAGTACGGCCTGGTCACCGAGGAGTACGGCGGCGACACCATGTTCGTCAACATCTCGGCCAAGCAGGGCACCAACATCGATCAGCTGCTCGAAGCAGTGCTGCTGACCGCGGATGCCTCGCTCGACCTGCGGGCCAACCCGGACATGGACGCCCAGGGTGTCGCCATCGAGGCGCACCTCGACCGCGGCCGTGGCCCCGTTGCCACCGTGCTCATCCAGCGCGGCACGCTGCGCGTCGGTGACTCGATCGTGGCGGGTGACGCCTACGGTCGCGTCCGTCGCATGGTCGACGAGCACGGCGCGGACGTCCACGCGGCGACCCCGTCACGTCCGGTTCAGGTCATCGGTTTCACCTCCGTCCCCGGCGCTGGTGACAACCTGATCGTGGTCGAGGAAGACCGTATCGCCCGTCAGATCGCCGATCGCCGCAATGCGCGTAAGCGCAACGCGCTGGCCGCTCGCAGCCGCAAGCGGATCAGCCTGGAAGATCTGGATGCCGCTCTGAAGGAGACTTCGGAGCTCAACCTGATCCTCAAGGGCGACAACTCCGGTACCGTCGAGGCCCTCGAAGAGGCCCTTCTCGGTATCGAGATCGACGACGAGGTGCGTCTGCGCGTCATCGACCGCGGTGTCGGTGGCGTCACCGAGACCAACGTCAACCTGGCGTCGGCCTCCAACGCGATCATCATCGGCTTCAACGTCCGCGCGGAGGGCAAGGCCACTGAGCTGGCCAACCGCGAAGGCGTCGACATCCGGTACTACTCGGTCATCTACCAGGCGATCGACGAGATCGAGAAGGCCCTCAAGGGCATGCTCAAGCCGATCTACGAAGAGGTCGAGCTGGGCCGCGCCGAGATCCGCGCGATCTTCCGTTCGTCGAAGATCGGCAACATCGCCGGTTGCATGGTCACCTCCGGCTCGGTCAAGCGCAATGCCAAGGCGCGCCTGATCCGTGACGGTCGAGTGGTCGCGGAGACGATGACCATCTCCTCGCTCAAGCGGGAGAAGGACGACGCTCCTGAGGTTCGCGAAGGTTTCGAGTGCGGTATGACCGTCACCTACAGCGACATCAAGGACGGCGACATCATCGAGGCTTACGAGCTTCGTGAAAAGCCGCGCGACTGATCAACGCAATACCGTTCGACCCACGCCGCATCCGATTCTTCGGGTGCGGCGTGGGGTCTTGCGGGATCCCCATCTACCAGGAGGTGAGCACCGCTGTTCATCGGTGCGCTCGAATTCGATCTACTGCTCGGTGACGTGCATTCGCTCAAGGAGAAGCGGTCGGTGATCCGGCCGATCCTCGCCGAGCTACAGAAGCGCTTCGGCGTGAATGCCGCCGAAGCCGGAGATCAAGACCTGCACCGCCGGGCCCTGCTCGGTGTGGCCATGGTCAGTGCGGAAACGGGACACCTGAACGAGGTGCTCGACAAGTGTGAGCGGCACGTTGCCGCGCGTCCGGAGATAGAGTTGCTGGCAGTACGCCGCCGGATCTTCGGACCCGAAGACTAGGCTGCGGCACGGGTGTCACGGGTCCGCCAGGCGCAAGCCTGCGTAGGACCCCACCCGCGCCGCCGAAGAGAGGAGCTCAGCCATGGTTGATCAAGCCAGGGCACGCCGGCTCGCCAAGCGGATTTCCGCGATTGTGGCCACCGCGATCGAATACGAGATCAAAGATCCGCGGCTGCGGTTCGTCACCGTCACCGATGCCAAGGTGACCGGCGATCTGCGCGAGGCGAATATCTATTACACGGTGATGGGTGAGACCATCGACGCCGAACCCGACTACGCCGAAGCCGCGGCCGGGCTCGACGCGGCCAAGGGCGTGTTGCGGTCCAAGGTGGGCGCCGGTACCGGAGTGAAGTTCACCCCGATCCTGTCCTTCACGCTGGACAAGGTTCCCGAGGTGGCCCGCGAGATGGAAGAGTTGCTCGCCAGGGCTCGCGCCATCGACGACGAGGTGGCCAAGGTCGCCGCCAACGCCAAGCACGCGGGCGACGCCGACCCGTACAAGGTCGATCGCGACGACGAAGACGAGTAGGCAGGCATGTCCGGTCATCGCCCGGGGGCGGTAGCTCGAGTGACCACGCAGGGCGTCGCGTCCTGCCGGGTGGGCACCGCCCTGTCCGGC
Organism: Nocardia salmonicida NBRC 13393; assembly: GCF_001613085.1. Lineage (GTDB taxonomy): Bacteria > Actinomycetota > Actinomycetes > Mycobacteriales > Mycobacteriaceae > Nocardia > Nocardia salmonicida. The sequence continues at coordinate 69,282 of NZ_BDBR01000050.1, read as the reverse complement.
CGTGGACCGTTGGCCTGCGTGGACGCCGGATGACCAGCGTCCGCGACGGGACCGAACTGGGCGCGGCCGTCGCCGCATTGGCGGCGGCGCGTTCGGTGACCGTCCTGTGCCATGTGCAGCCCGATGCCGACACCGTCGGGAGCGGGCTCGCGCTGGCCATGGCGCTGCACCGGCGCGATATACCGGTGTGCGTGTCCTTCGCCGAGCCCGCCGAGCTGCCGGCCTCGCTGCGCACCCTGCCCGGCGTGCAGTTGGTCGTGCCACCGGCGCAGGTGCCGCGCGAGGTCGATCTGTTGATCGTCGTCGACTGTGGCGCGCGCAGCCGCCTCGGTGCGCTGGCCGACCGATTACCCGGCGCGGCAATGACATTGGTGATCGATCACCATCGCGCCAACGACGGCTTCGGCACCGTCGACCTGATCGACGAATCCGCGGCCTCGACCACCGAACTGGTGACCCGGCTTCTTGACGCCTGGGGCGTGGAGATCGACGCCGATATCGCGCACTGCCTGTTCGCGGGCCTGGTCACCGACACCGGTTCGTTCCGCTGGGCTCGTTCCGGCAGCCATGCCATGGCAGAGCGGTTGCTCGCCACCGGCATCGACGGCACCGAGATCACCCGCGTCCTGCTCGACACCCACCCCTACGCCTGGCTCCCGATGCTGTCGAAGGTGCTGTCGACGGCTGTGGTCGTGCCGTCCGCGGCCGGTGTCGGCCTGGTCTACGCGCTGGTCCGCGCCGCCGACACCCACGACGTCGGCCCCGAAGAGGTCGAAAGCGTCATCGATGTCATCCGCACCACCGCCGAAGCGGGCATCGCCGCCGTGTTCAAGGAGGCCCGCGGCCACAACGACCGCTGGACCGTCTCGCTGCGCTCCCGCGACTCCGCCCCCGGCCGCACCGACGGCGTCGACGTCGCCGCGGTCGCCGGCGTTTTCGGCGGCGGCGGCCACCGCTTCGCCGCGGGCTACACCACCTACGGCAACGCCGAAGATGTTGTGCGCGCACTGATCGCCGCGCTGGGCTGACCCTAGGTCGCGGCGACCGTCTCGTCGCGTCGTAGGCGCAGCGTCAGCGGGACGCCGAGGATCGTTGCGGTGGCGCAGAGGGTGAAGGCCAGGGCGGGCTGGTCTACGAGGAGGCCGGTCAGGCCTGCTACGACGAGGCCGCCGAGGTTGCCGGTCATCCAGATGAGGCCTGCGGCAGTGCCTTCCGCGGCGCCGGTGTGGCGTTCGGCCATGGACAGGACGATCGGGAGGGCGGGCAACAGTGTCAGGCCGATGAGGACGAACGCCAGGAAACCTGTCGCCAGGCCGGGGGCTATGGCCACGAGCAGGCAGGCGGCGGCGCTGGCGGTGAGGCCGACCATCACGGCGGGTAGTTCGACGCCGCGGCGCAGGACCGCGACCGGTATCACCGCGCAGCCGACGACACCGGCGAGGACATTCATCAGCAGGACGATGCTGGCTGCGTCGGCGCTCACGCCGGACGGCTCCAGCAGTGCCTGACCATAGGTCGCCAGCGCGACGAACGTGCCGAAGGGGAAGAACACGGCGACGCAGAGTCGGCGCACATATCGGTCGCCGATGGTCGCTCGCAGGGTGCTGAGCGAGGTCGAGGTGCTCGCCGCGGGTCCGGTGCCCGCGCGCAGCAACTCGACGGTCAGCGCGATCGCGGCCAGGGCGGCGAAGATCGTGCCGATGGCGGTGAGGGTGATGAGCTGGCTTTCGGCGGGCAGCGCCGCGCCGAGAACGAACGCCGCCGCCATACCGGCGAAGGTGCTCGCGGTGCCGACCGCGATGCCGGTCGGCCGGTCCTTCTCCTCGAGATAGTGCCCGGAGATTCCGGTGATGGCGTTGAGCACCAGCGGTTGGGCGATCGCGACGACGGTCTGACCGATGAGCACGATCGCGAAACCGCTGTCGAGCAGGCGCAGCGCCGCACCGATCGCGGTGAGTGCCGCTCCGGCGATCAAACTGGGCCGAAACCAGCGATCCAGTGCGATTCCGGCGGGAACGGCCAGGACGACGTACAGCAGCGGGAACATATTGGCCAGCCACCCGACCGCGGACTCGGACACCCCGAAGTGCTCGGCGGCCACGGTCGTCACCGGAGCGTAGGTGAGCCACACCAGCTGTGTTGCCGCACCTACCAGAGCGAATGCCGTGATCACCCGCCATCGCTGCACAAACACCATCGTCGATCCTGAGTTGTTCGGGCGAACCGGGCGTCCGCGGTGTGACGTCATCCGCCCGAGTTGGGCGAACGACCAGTATCGCTGTCCATCCTGCTCGCCGTCCACACTTCGTCGCCGCGATTTCGTGCTGATCTGTGGATGTCCGCACAGCTGTCGATCGGCGATTATCGCAGGCTCACGGCGAGGTTGCGGGTGTGGCACTTCGTGGGTGATCGGTGTTGTCGGTGCCATGTGTCACCATCGGCGGGTCGGCGGCATTCGCGCCAAGGTTTCGTAGTGCTGTGGGAGGTCGGTGTGGAGTCCGCTGAGTCGATGGAGGAAGCCGCGTCCGGCGGCGAGGTCGACCGGGCGGGGCCACGGCGCATTCTCGGCATCGCCGTGCCCACGCTGGGAGTGTTGGTCGCCGAGCCGCTGTATCTGCTCTTCGACATCGCGGTGGTCGGCAGGTTGGGGGCGCTGGCTCTGGCCGGGCTGGCCGTCGGCGCGGTGATCCTCGGGTCGGTGAGCACCCAGTTGACGTTCCTGTCCTATGGAACGACCGCGCGCGCGGCCCGCAGACACGGTGCGGGGGACCGGACGGGTGCGGTCGAGGAAGGCGTGCAGGCCAGTTGGGTGGGTGCGGCGGTCGGTCTGGTGATCGTGGTGGTGATCCAGCTGTTCGCGGAGCCGTTGTGTTCGGTGCTGTCCGGAGGTGGGGAGATCGCCGACGAGGCGCTGATCTGGGTGCGGATCGCGTTGTTCGGCGTGCCGCTGATCCTGCTGTCGATGGCGGGCAACGGGTGGATGCGTGGCGTGCAGGACGTGCGACGGCCGCTGACGTATGTGGTGGTGGGACTGGCACTCTCGGCTGTGCTGTGTCCGGTCCTGGTGTACGGACTGCTCGGTGCGCCGCGGATGGAACTGGCCGGTTCCGCGGTGGCGAACCTCGTCGGTCAATCGGTCTCCGGCGTCCTGTTCGCCTATGCCCTGCTGCGCGAACGTGTTTCGCTGCGCCCACAACCCGCGGTGATGCGCGCCCAACTCGTTCTCGGCCGCGACCTCATCGTGCGCAGCCTGTCGTTCCAGGTCTGCTTCGTCTCCGCCGCCGCGGTGGCCGCCCGTTTCGGCGCCGCGTCCGTCGCCGCCCACCAGCTGGTCCTGCAACTCTGGAATTTCCTCGCCCTGACCCTGGATTCACTCGCCATCGCCGCTCAGACCCTGGTCGGCGCGGCCCTCGGCGCGGGAAACGCGCACGGCGCCAAGGGCATCGCCCGCAGGGTCACGGTCTGGTCCGAGATCTTCGCCCTGCTCCTGGCCGCCGTTTTCGCCGCGGGCGTGACCGTGATCCCCTTGCTGTTCACCGACGACCCCCAGGTCCTCGACCGCGCCCACGTCATCTGGTGGTTCTTCGTCGCCATGATTCCGGTCGCCGGTGCGGTGTTCGCCCTCGACGGCGTCCTGCTCGGCGCGGGCGACGCCGCGTTCCTGCGCACCGCGACCCTCGTCGCCGCCCTGACCGGCTTCCTTCCCTTGATCTGGCTGTCGCTGATCTTCGACTGGGGCGTCGCGGGAATCTGGTCGGGTCTGGTCGCCTTCATGCTGCTGCGGTTGGTCGCGGTCCTCGCCCGAGCGAAGTCGGGCCGCTGGGCCAGGGTGGGCGCCGACATACCGAGCGGGGCGGCCTGACTCAGCGCGGGTAGGGGCTGAGCATGTCGATCCAGCGGATGTCCAGATCGCGGGTCAGATAGTCCAGGCGGGAGTTCCAGAAGTCCCGCATGCGGGGCAGGGCCAGGTGCCGGTCGAGGTCGGCTTTGCTGCGCCAGACCTCGTAGAAGACGAAGACCGACGGGTCGTCGCTGTCGACGTGGAAGTGGTATTCGAGGCAGCCTGGTTCGGCACGGGTCGGTTCGACGAACGAGAGCAAGAGTTCGCGCAGGTCGTCGCGGCGTTCGGGTTTCGGGTGGGCGAATCCCACCAGGGCGTAGGTGCCCGGCATGATGCTCCTTAGGTACGATGTTCTACGTACCTAAGGACGGTAGGCGGCGGTTAGGTATGACGCAAGCCGTACCTATGTGGAGGTGGATGGGTGGAGGAAGACCTCGAGCTGGGAGCGGTACTCGGCGCGCTGGCCGATCCGCTGCGGCGTCGCGTGATCACCCTGCTCGCGCTGGATCCCGCCGATGGGGACCGCAGCTGCTCGTCGTTCGACTTGCCGGTGACGAAGGCGACCCGCACCCACCACTTCCGGGTGCTGCGCGAGGCGGGACTGGTCCGGCAGGTGAATTACGGCAATCGCAGCACCGTCGTCCTGCGGCGGGCCGATCTCGACGCACGGTTTCCCGGGCTGCTCGAGCTGCTCGTCGCCGAAGCCTCCGACGCGCAGGGGTGAACCCGCCGGTGCCGCCGGCCCGGAGTGTGCCACTGTGGACAGGTGATTCCGAAGTTGATGGCGGTCAGCGATGTGCATGTGGGGCATCAGGGCAACAAGCCTGTGGTGGAGCAGATCGTTCCCGATTCGCCCGAGGACTGGCTGATCGTCGCCGGTGATGTGGGGGAGAAGGCCGAGGAGGTGCGGTGGGCGCTGGAGTTGTTGCGCGGCCGCTTCGCCAAGGTGATCTGGGTGCCGGGCAACCACGAGCTGTGGACCACGCCGAAGGATCCGGTGCAGATGCACGGCGCCGCTCGCTACGACTATCTCGTCGCGATGTGTCGTGACCTCGATGTGGTCACCCCGGAGGACCCGTTCCCGGTGTGGACGGGCTCGGGCGCCGAGAAGTACGGCGGCCGGGTCACCCTGGCGCCGATGTTCCTGCTCTACGACTACTCGTGGCGACCGGCGGGCACGAACACCAAGGCGGAGGGATTGGCGCTGGCGCGCGAACGCAATGTCGTCGCCACCGACGAGTTCCTGCTGACCCCCGACCCGTACCTCACCCGCGATGCCTGGTGCCACGCTCGTGTCCAGTACACCCAGCGCCGCCTCGACGCGCTGCCCGCGGAAACGCCGCTGGTGATGATCAACCACTTCCCCCTGGTCCGCCAGCCCACCGACATCCTGTTCTACCCGGAGTTCTCGCTGTGGTGCGGGACGGACCTGACCGCCGACTGGCACACCAGCTACAACGTGGTCTGCTCGGTCTACGGCCACCTCCACATCCCCCGCACCACCTACTACGACGGTGTCCGCTTCGAAGAGGTCTCCCTCGGCTATCCGCGCGAATGGAAACGCCGGGGCATGCCGGAACCGCTGCTGCGCCAGATCCTGCCCGAACCGGTCTACGCCGACGGTGACCTGAACTCCTGGGGCGGCCACTTCAAGGTCACCCCGGAGATGGAAGCCGCAGCCGCCGAGATGCGCGAAAAGGCCGAGCGCCGGCGAGGCATCTGATCAGCGAATTTGCAAGAAGACGAGCCGCCTGATTTCGTAAGGACATCGGTAACTCACCGGGCACGAGCAAACCCGCCCACCCCCGGTACCGCCAGACGCCAACGCTGCCCGACCAGCGCCTAGATCTGGCTTGAATACGCGGAGAGGCGGAACAGCAGTGCTGGAGAGGATTTTGCCGAGGAGTGTGGCTTCGGCGGAGCTGCTGGTGTTTCCGGAGGACTTGAAGGCGCATCCCGCCGAAGAGCACCTCATCGCCAAATCCGTGGAGAAGCGTCGCCGGGATTTCATCGGCGCCCGGCACTGTGCGCGCCTGGCCCTCGAGCAGCTCGGTGAGCAGCCTGTCGCGATCGGCAAGGGCGAACGCGGAATGCCGCTGTTCCCGCGCGGCATCGTCGGCAGTCTCACCCATTGCGACGGTTACCGGGCCGCGGCGACGGCGCATTCACTGCGTTTCCGCTCGGTCGGCATCGATGCCGAACCGCACGACACCCTGCCCGACGGCGTGCTCGATTCGGTCAGTCTGCCCGCCGAACGCGAGTGGCTGTCGGACACGCCGGGCGAGGGCCTGCACCTGGATCGGCTGCTGTTCTGTGCCAAAGAGGCCACCTACAAGGCGTGGTTCCCGCTGACGCTGCGCTGGCTCGGTTTCGAGGACGCGCACATCACCTTCGAGATCGACTCCCGCACAGACGATGCGGGCTCGGGTACCTTCCACACGACGCTGCTGGTGCCCGGGTTGACGAACGACGGCGGCGCCGCGCTGACCGAGTTCGACGGCAACTGGTTGATCGCCGACGGGCTGATCCTGACCGCGATCGCGCACGGCTGATGGCAGCACGGGTGTCGCGGGTGGGCGAGCTCGGCGGTCTCGTGATCGTCGACAAGGACAGCGGGCTCACCAGCCACGATGTCGTGGCGCGCAGCCGGAAACTGTTGCAGACCAGGAAGGTCGGCCACGCGGGCACCCTCGACCCGATGGCCACCGGCGTGTTGGTGCTCGGGGTGGAGCGGGCCACGAAACTGCTGGGCCAACTGCTCCTCACCACCAAGGCCTACACCGCGACGATCCGGCTCGGCCAGGCTACGAACACCGACGACGCCGAGGGTGAGGTCACCGAGACCACTCCGGCACTGCACGTCACCGACGACGAGATCGCGGCCGGTGTCGCGGCGCTGACCGGGGACATCGAGCAGGTCCCCGCCACGGTGAGCGCCATCAAGGTCGACGGTGAACGGGCCTACGCGCGCGTGCGCGCGGGCGAAGAGGTGCAACTGGCCGCCCGCCCTGTCACGGTGTCGCGCTTCGACATCCTGGCCCGGCGCGACGTCGCCGACGGCGAATTCGTGGATCTCGACGTCACGGTCGAATGCACCTCCGGCACCTACATCCGCGCCCTGGCCCGCGACCTCGGCGCGGCCCTCGGTGTGGGCGGTCACCTGACCGCCTTGCGCCGCACCAGAGTCGGCCCTTTCACCCTCGAACACGCCCGCACCCTCGAAGAACTCGCGACCGCCGCCGAAGCCGAGCAGCCCCTGCTCAGCCTCGACATCGACGCCGCCGTCCGTACCGCCTTCCCGCTTCGCGACATCGACGAATCGCAGGCCACCGACCTGCGCACCGGCCGCTGGCTCGAACCTGTCGGCATCAAGGGCGTCTACGCCGCCATCGACCCACGGGGCCGGGCCATCGCGCTCCTGGAGGAGAGCGGAAAACGCGCGGGCTCGGTGATGGTGGTGCGCCCCAGAGGAATCGGCGACTGACGAACGGTTGTCGGTCGATGCTTCGACGGTCGATGCTCACTGTCCGGCCACCGGCGAGATCGGTGCCCGGGCTACCGAACCCGCCCGCCGCGTCAGATGTCCACGGGTAGGCCGGATTCCTTCGTCAGGTGTTCGGCCAGCAGTGCCGCTTCGGCGGCGAGGCCGGGCGGGTTGGTGGCGATGAACATCGAATCCGCCGCCAGGTTGCCGAGGACATGCCAGGTGCCGGCGTGTAGCGCACGGGTGTGTGGTTCTGCCCGGAGACCGCCGGTGGGCGCGAATTCAGCGGTGCCGCTGCCGAGAAGGCGTGCCATCAGCGACTCGGTGTCCTGCGGGGTGACATAAGCGGGTGGGTTCACGGCGTTGATCACGATGTCGGCCGTCCACACGGATTCGTCCGTCATCGTGAACCCGATGTCGTCCACCGCGATCGCGGTGAGTCCGGTTCGCAACCGGACCTGGCCCGAATTCAGCAGGCGCAGCAGGATTTCCGCGTTGTGTGGGACCATCGGTGAGCTGAGGCTGCTGATCGTGCGGTAGTGATCGGTACGCAGCATCCTCCGGTCGGCGTCGGTCATGGCAGGCCACAGGATCGGGCCCATCGTGCGAATCGCCATCGTGAGCAGGCGCCGACCCAGCAGGGCGGAGTCGACATCGGCGAGCTGACGGCGCAGGCGAAGCACCGGGTCCTCGGCACCGGTCGCGCGGATCTCGGCGGCGAACTCGTCGAAATCCTCACCCAGGTCGGCCAATTCGGCACGCAGCAGTGCGACCACCGCGGTGAACTCGACCGGGCCGCCCGCGGCCAGGTCCAGTGCGGCGGCCGGGATGAGGTGTCGCGGCGCCAATGGTCGTGGACGTTGCTGCACGAACGGCAGGATCCCGCTGCGCGAGAGCAGCGTGATCGGACCTCGATGGCCGTTCTCGGTCAACGCCGCCGTGATGTCGACGGCGGTCAGGCCGCTGCCGATCACCGCGACGTGAGCCTCGGGATCCACCTCGGTGATCGTGCGCACCAGCGGATACGGCTCGTCGAGGTAGCCGGGAGAGCCGGTCAGTCCATACTGGTCGCGGGGACGGCCGCTGCCGACGCAGAGCACCACGCGGTCCACCGGATACAGCACGCCGCCCTCGGTGCGTAGTACCACCGGCTGTTCCCCCGCGACGTCGGTGACCCGGTCGTTCACCACACTGACCTGACATCCGTCGCGACGCAACCGGTCGATCGACGCCCGTGCCGACTGTTCCAGGTAGTCCCCGTACATCGCGCGCGGCACGATCGGCTGCCCCAACCCGGGGTCGAGGAAGCGCACCACATCCGGTCGCCGCGCGAGCCAGTCCTGGAAGTGCCCACGGTCGCTCGCCCGCGCGGACATCAACGCAGGCGGGGCGTTCACGCGCACCGCGGGCACATCGCGCTGATAGGTCCGTCCACGCCACAGCGCCGCGGACCCTTCGAACACGGTGATCGTGCCCGGTGTCCCTTCCGCCCGCGCGAGCGCGTCGAGCGGCCCGACCGCAGCCACTCCCGCACCGATGATCCGATTCTCATATCGACTCCCTGTCGTCGGAGGGCGTTGCCGCGCACTCTCATTCGATGGCGGGCACGACGTCGTGCCCGCTCGGTGATCAGCGTGGTCGCGCCGGAGTCGCTGCGAAATCCCGCGTTCGCGGGATGGTCGGCGAGCACTGAACGCGACGACAATGGGCACATGACCGCCCCGGCTTCGCCTTCCCTGTCCGCTCTGCTCAGCGGGATCGCCGCGGCGCCGGATGCGCACGAGTTGTTCAAGCGGACGTCCACCCGATTGCGCCGATCCGTGGGGTTCGATGCCGCGGTGTGGGTAGCCACCGATCCGGTCAACGGGCTGACCACCGCGCCGGTGTGGGTGGAGAACCTGCACGAGGGCGGCTGCGGAACCTACTGGGAGTCAGAGATTTTCGCTGAGCACGTCAACCTGTTCCGCGATCTGGCGGTGGCACAGGTGCCGGTGGCCGGTTTGCGCGCGGTCACAGGCGACCGGCCGACGCTGAGCCCGCTGTATCGAAGTTTCATGCGACCCCGCGGATTCGGCGACGAATTGCGGGCTGTGCTGCGCGTAGACGGCCAGGGCTGGGGGCAGGTGAGCTTGTTCCGGGATCGAGGAAGGCAGGCCTTCGCCGCCGCCGATGTCGCGGTGCTGCAAGCGTTATCGGCCCCGATGGCACGGCGGTTGCGCGGCTTCGCGCGACCGGCGACCACGGGCTGGAACGGCGTCCACGCGCCCGGCCTGCTGCTGTTCGGCGCCGACGGCGCCCTGCTGTCGGTGAACGACGAAGCCCGTGAGCTGCTCGCGCTGATGCCGCCCGGTCCGTCCACGACCACCGACTCCGGCCTCGAATTGCCGTTGCCCGTCTGGATTCTCAGCACGGCGGGGCGCGCGCGTCTCACCGGCGACAGCGCCCGCATCCGTATTCGCACGCTGCCCGGCCGGTGGCTCGTCTGCCACGCCTCGTGTCTGCGCGATGCGCACGGCGAACCGACTACGACAGCGCTGGTGATCGAACACGCGACGCCGTCGGAGGTGGCCGCACTCGTGGCCGCGGCCTATGAACTGACCCGCCGCGAACTCGAAGTCACCGAACTCGTCGCGGCGGGACTGTCCACCGCCGCCATCGCCCGGCACCTGCTGGTATCGGCCCACACGGTGCGCGACCATGTGAAGTCCGTCTTCGACAAGACAGGCGTCACCAGTCGCGGTGAACTCGTCGCGGCCCTGTTCACCGAATACCGGCAACCGGCGGCCGAATCGGTCACACTGCGCGTGGTCGACGGCCAGGCGAGCTGAGAGTCGCCCACTCGTTGTGTGCCGCAACCACTCCCAGGAATCCGTAGAGTGGCGTGACCGGCCGGTGGTGGCCGCGGAAGAGGGATTCGTGAGATGAGTGCAGAGCCGGTCGACACGTTCACGCTGTGGGATCGCGACGGTGACGGGCTGGTGTCGGTGGATGACATCGCCGACGGAATCCGTTCGGCGGGAATCGACGTCGACCGGGAGGCCATCGAGCGGATGGTCGCCGCCGCGGACACCAACGGCGATTTCCTCGTCTCCCGTGCCGAATTCGATGCCGCCGTCGTCGCGGGGCGTATCGAGGTCACCGACGCCGACGCGGCGTTCCGGGTCTTCGACATCAACGGCGACGGCCGGATCTCGGTCACCGAGCTGGAATCGCTGATTCGCCACGTCGGCGCGGGCCACATCGACGAACCGGCCGCCGACCTGCTCGCGGCCGCCGACCAGGACGGCGACGGATACCTCTCGCTCACCGAATTCCGCGTGCTCCTGGATTTCCTGTCGCGCTGACAGTGCCGGGCCATTCCGGTGGCCTCGGCTGTCAGCGGCACTGGGCGTGTCGCTAACGTCCGGTCCGATACCGGCGATAGCGAGGATGTATAGCTTTCGCGGCGGAGGGGCAGACCATGACTGCGATCGGGAAGACCTGGATCGGTGTTCTCGCCGGTGTGACGGTGTTGCTCACGGCGTGTGGGAGCGGTGATCCGCAGGGGCCGGGATCGACCTCGGCGCGCTCGACGGCCAGGGTCACCGCGTCGATACCGATCGCCACTCCCAGCGCTGCTCCCGCCGTGCTCCCCGGCGGGCCCGCGCCTACGGCCAGAGAGGGCGGCCCATCGAAGTCGGTGGGCGCGCCCACCGCTCCGGCGATGACCGCCACGCCGCCAGCGGCCGCGACCGGCACCGTCGTCCTGCGCACCGTGACCCTGTCCGGAGTCCCCGTTCCCGGTGTGCCGGTGCACCTTTCGCTGCAGCAGCCGTGTGATCCGTCGAACAACGACATCCCCCTCGGTGAGACGGTGGAAACAGTGCGCCGCGACGGTGTCACCGACGAACAAGGCCGGGCGGCGTTCACCACCGAGATCGGTTGCTATTACTTCGGGATGACCGCGCCGTCGGGAACGAACCCGGTCCCCGAAGGCATGCACACGCTGTTCCTGGTCACCCCCGGCGGCACGGCCACCGGCGAACTGCGCTTCCAGGACACCCCGCCCGAACCCGCCCCCGCCTGCGCCGAATCCACCATCGAATCCGAACTCGGCGTCGATCCGGGACCCGCCGCCACCATTCCCGACTGCGACGGACAGTGGGGTGTTATCCGCTGGGATACCCCCGGCGACAACCAGCGCCTCATCACCCGCGCGTCGGGAACCTGGACCACCTACGTCAGGTTCCCCCACGACACCTGCTGGACCACCGCCACGGCCGACGGCGTACCGGCTCGCCTGCGCACCTATTTCAACTGCTGATCCGGCGCGCCTCGACCGATCAGGCGGTGAGCCAGATCGCTTCGGCAGCAAGGGTTCCCAGCTCGGTGGGAGTCTCGGACGAGGCGATATGGACGGCGATCGTGCCGGCGAAATCGCGGCGTTCGGCTACTTCGATGGTGGTGTCGAGGGCGATGCCGACGGAGTCGAAATAGCGCAGCATGGCGGGGTCGGAGTCGGAGATGCGGGCGACCCGGCCGGATTCACCCGCGGCGAAGTCGCTGAGTTGACGGGCGGGGGGAGTGGGTACGGCGCCGTCGGTGGAGGGGATGGGGTCGCCGTGGGGGTCGCGGTCGGGGTGGCCGAGTTTCGCGTCGATGCGGGACATGAGCAGGTCCGAGACGGCGTGTTCGAGTACTTCGGCCTCGTCGTGCACCTCGTCCCAGCCGTAGCCGAGTTCGTTCACCAGGAAGGTCTCGATCAGACGGTGTCGGCGCACCATCGCGACCGCGGCGCGACGGCCGTGCTCGGTCAGGGTGATCGCGCCGTAGCGGGCGTGTTCGACCAGGCCCTGATCGGTGAGCTTGCGCACCGCCTCCGACACGGTCGAGGCCGACACGCCGATTCGCTCGGCCAGCAGCTTGGTCGACACCTTCTCCTGCGACCACTCCTGGGCGGTCCAGATGACCTTCAGATAATCCTGTGCCACCGCCGAGAGGTCGGGCGCGATCGTGGCGGCGAGTTCGGCCTGCTCGGCGGGCTGCGTCAGCGCGCTTCGGGTCGCGACATCTCGTTTAGCTGGCACATCACCAATGTTAGGCATCCCTGCCCCGAATAACACATCGGCGAACCGGCACGCCGTGTATCGGTGATCCGGTCACACCGGAATTCTGTTCGGGCACCGCTTTGCGTAGGCTTCGCTCTGTGCAGAGATGGCGAAGTCTCGACGACGTGCCCGCGGACTGGGGGCGTTGCGTTCTCACGATCGGCGTGTTCGACGGGGTACATCGGGGGCACGCGCAGCTGATCAGCCGCGCGGTCGCCGCGGCGGGCAAGCGTGGCGTTCCCTCGGTTCTGATGACCTTCGATCCGCACCCGATGGAGGTTGTGCGACCCGGTTCGCATCCCGCACAGCTGACCACGCTGACCCGCCGCGCGGAGTTGGCCTCCGAGCTCGGGATCGATGTGTTCTGCGTGATGCCGTTCACCCAGGACTTCATGAAACTCACCCCCTCCGAGTACGTGCACGATCTGCTGGTCGAACGGTTGCACGTCACCGAGGTCGTGGTCGGCGACAACTTCACCTTCGGCAAGAAGGCCGCGGGCACCGTCGACACGATGCGCGAACTCGGTGAGCGGTTCGGTTTCGAGGTCGACGGGGTGACCCTGCTCGGCGAACACGCCGTCACTTTCTCCTCCACCTATATTCGTGCCTGCGTCGACGCGGGCGATATGGGCGCGGCGGCCGAGGCGCTCGGACGCCCGCATCGCGTCGAGGGCGTCGTCGTGCACGGCGACGGTCGTGGCCGCGGGCTCGGGTTCCCGACCGCCAATGTCGCCCCGCCGATGCACGCCGCGATCCCCGCCGACGGGGTGTACGCGGGCTGGTTCACTGTGCTCGGGTCGGGCCCGGCCATCGGTGGCGCCTCGCCCGGCGAACGCGCCATGGCCGCGATCTCGGTCGGCACCAACCCCACCTTCTCGGGCCGCGCGCGCACCGTCGAAGCGTTCGTCCTCGACGGTGAGGCCGATCTCTACGGCCAGCACGTCGGTGTCGATTTCGTCGAACAACTGCGCGGGATGCGCAAATTCGACTCCATCGACGATCTGGTCGAGGCCATGGGTCGCGATGTCGAGGAAGCGCGCAAAGTCCTCACCGCCGCCGACGCTTGATCCCGGTTTCACCTCTCGTCAAGGGTCGAGTAAAGTGGCTCCTCGGGTTTGCTGCGGTCCGCGGTGGCGCCCATCCCGGGTAACCGGACCTTCGAGCGCGGAACTGAAAAATAGGAGTCGAGCCACATGGCGCTGACCACTGAGCAGAAGTCGGCAATTCTCGCCGAATACGGCCTGCACCCCACCGACACCGGCTCGCCGGAGGCGCAGATCGCGCTGCTGTCGAAGCGGATCTCGGACCTGACCGAGCACCTGAAGCAGCACAAGCACGATCACCACACCCGTCACGGCCTGCTGGCCCTGATCGGTCGTCGTCGTCGCCTGTCGAAGTACCTGCAGGCCAACGACATCAACCGCTACCGCTCGCTCATCGAGCGCTTGGGTCTGCGTCGCTGATCTGAATCGGACACGCCTCCTCGTCGAGGCGGTCGACACCTGGCCAACGAGAAGAAGTACACTTCTTCTCGTTGGCTATTCGTGTATTCGGGGACCATCGGGTTCCCGGCTGCATTACAACATGTGACAGCCGTATGCATCCGTCCGCGTGGCGTCGGTCTTCGGTAGTGGCCTTTCGGCAGGCGTTGTTCTCGCCGCCGTCGGGCTTCGATCGATGACCGCCTCCGCGTCGCCGCTTCCAAGGGGATACGGCCGGGTGCTGCGCGTGGACGCCAGGAGGGTTTCCACGTGTCCGTGTCCGGTACGGCTGACGACAGCTGGGTTCGCGCCCACCAGGGGAAATGTACGCCTGGAAACGGCAGCGCGACCAGCGAGACGAGAGGTCGAGAGAAGAAAATATGACGCAGACAACTGAACGCCCTTCGACTGCGGTCGAGGTCGAGCCCGGTGTTTTCGAGTCGGTCGCGCTGATCGACAACGGTAGCTTCGGCACCCGCACCATCCGCTTCGAGACCGGCCGGCTGGCCAAGCAGGCCGCCGGCTCCGTCGCCGCCTACCTGGACGACGAGACCATGCTGCTGTCGGCGACCACCGCCGGCAAGTACCCCAAGGACCAGTTCGACTTCTTCCCGCTGACGGTCGACGTCGAAGAGCGCATGTACGCCGCGGGTCGCATCCCCGGCTCGTTCTTCCGTCGCGAGGGCCGCCCCTCCACCGACGCGATCCTGACCTGCCGCCTGATCGACCGGCCGCTGCGCCCGACCTTCATCGACGGTCTGCGCAACGAGATCCAGGTCGTTGTCACCGTGCTGAGCCTGAACCCGGCAGACCTGTACGACGTGGTGGCCATCAACGCCGCTTCGGCGTCGACTCAGCTCTCGGGCATCCCGTTCTCCGGCCCGATCGGCGGCGTTCGCGTCGCCCTCATCGGTGAGCAGTGGGTCGCGTTCCCGACCGTCGAGGAGCTCGAAGGCGCCGTATTCGACATGGTCGTCGCGGGCCGTGTCACCGACACCGGCGACGTCGCCATCATGATGGTCGAGGCCGAGGCCACCGACAAGGTCATCGCGCTGATCGAAGACGGTGCGCAGGCGCCGACCGAGGCCGTGGTGGCCCAGGGTCTGGAAGCCGCCAAGCCGTTCATCGCGCGTCTGGTCCGTGCGCAGGCCGACCTGGCGGCGCTGGCTGCCAAGCCGACCCAGGAGTTCCCGCTGTTCCCGCCGTACGGCCCCGACGTGTTCGAGGCTGTCGAAGGCACCTCGAAGGTCGAGCTGAACCAGGCGCTGAGCATCGCCGACAAGCAGGTTCGCGAAGCCAAGATCGACGAGATCAAGGCCGAGGTGCTTTCCCGTCTGGGTGACGACTTCACCGGCCGCGAGAAGGAACTCGGTGCCGCGTTCCGCTCGGTCACCAAGAAGCTGGTTCGCCAGCGCATCCTCACCGACGGCTTCCGCATCGACGGCCGTGGCCTGGCCGACATCCGTGAGCTGTCGGCCGAGGTCGACGTGATCCCGCGCGCCCACGGTTCGGCGATCTTCGAGCGTGGCGAGACCCAGATCATGGGTGTCACCACGCTGGACATGGTGAAGATGGCGCAGCAGGTCGACTCGCTCGGCCCGGAGACCTCCAAGCGCTACATGCACCACTACAACTTCCCGCCGTTCTCCACCGGCGAGACCGGTCGTGTCGGTTCGCCGAAGCGCCGCGAGATCGGCCACGGCGCGCTCGCCGAGCGTGCGCTGATGCCGGTGCTGCCCTCGCAGGAGGAGTTCCCCTACGCCATCCGTCAGGTCTCGGAGGCGCTGAGCTCCAACGGCTCCACCTCGATGGGCTCGGTCTGTGCCTCGACCCTGTCGCTGCTCAACGCCGGTGTGCCGCTGAAGGCGCCGGTCGCGGGTATCGCCATGGGCCTGGTCTCCGACACCATCACCAACGACAAGGGTGAGGACGAGGTCCGCTACGTCGCGCTCACCGACATCCTCGGCGCCGAGGATGCCTTCGGCGACATGGACTTCAAGGTTGCCGGTACCCGTGACTTCGTCACCGCCCTGCAGCTCGACACCAAGCTCGACGGCATCCCCTCGCAGGTGCTGGCCGGTGCGCTGAACCAGGCCCACGACGCCCGCACCACCATCCTGGACGTGATGGCCGAGGCCATCACCGACCCCGACGAGATGAGCCCCTACGCCCCGCGCGTGACCGCCATCAAGATCCCGGTCGACAAGATCGGCGAGGTCATCGGGCCCAAGGGCAAGATGATCAACCAGATCACCGAGGAAACCGGCGCCAACATCTCCATCGAAGATGACGGCACCGTGTTCGTCGGTGCGACCGATGGGCCGTCGGCCCAGGCCGCGATCGACATGATCAACGCCATCGCCAACCCGCAGCTGCCCAAGGTCGGCGAGCGCTTCCTGGGCACGGTCGTCAAGACCACCGCCTTCGGTGCGTTCGTGTCGCTCCTGCCGGGCCGCGACGGTCTGGTGCACATCTCGAAGCTGGGCAACGGCAAGCGCGTGGCCAAGGTCGAAGACGTGGTCAACGTCGGCGACAAGCTGCGCGTGGAGATCGCCGATATCGACAACCGCGGCAAGATCTCGCTCGTCCCGGTCGAGGACGAGGCTGCCGCGGTCGCCGAGCCGGCCGCTGTCGAGGAGACCGTCGACGCCGAGTAAGCGTCGCAACGTCTGACCGAAACCCCCGCCGTTGTACGGCGGGGGTTTTGTCGTTTCCGGGCGCCGCATCGTGCTCGTGATCTGGATCACGAAGATGCAACGGTGATGCAACGTTGCCTCGCCTAGTGTGTCTGGACACAGTAAGAACCTGTGTCGACAGCCGTGATGCCGCTCATCGAGCAGTGCGTCCGACCGCTGTCGGCTCGGCGTACGCGGTCGGATCGCTGGACCGTTCTCAGCGTCGAAAAGTGAGTCTCCCAGGCGTTATTTTGACTGAATCCGGTCCGGTTTATTACTGAAACGAATACGCTTCTGCTCGTGTTCGGACGCGTGGTTCAGGTGTCGGGGTCGACGATGGAGGTCGGGAGATAACCGAGTCATTGCTGGTTGCGTGGTGGCGAGCCGGATTGCCGCGATCGTGTCATAGCCGATCGCACTGAATCCGGTGTGAGTGGGTGGATTTCGGGCAGGGTGCCCGAGGTTGGCCGCCCCCCGCGCCGATCCACCTCACCCCGTGTGAGCCGGGGAGTTCCGAGAGTTTGTGCGGCCGTGTGGCGTTGCCCGCGGTCGGTAATGGAAGGCAGTGTGCGATGACCAACCCCACTCCGGCGCGCGCGGAAACAGAACAGCTGGCAGCGCTGGTGGCGACGGTCGCGGCGATGGATCCGGCGCGGATCGCGGTCGAGTTCGATGGCGCCGCGGTGTCCTATGCCGATCTCGATGTCCAGCTCACGCTGATGGCCGAGCTCACCGGTGGGGCGCTGGATACGGACACGCTCGTGCAGGTGGTGCTCGCCGAGTTGTTCCCCGGCGTGGTCGATGCCGCCGACGGGGCCTTCGGCGCACTGCTCGATGCGCTCGCGGGCGATGCGATGGCAGCGCTGGGGATGGAACCGTCGGCCGCCGCGACGCTGGTCGATCGGTTCACCGCGCAGGTCGCTCGCACGCCCGATCGGGTCGCGGTGCAGTTCGGTGACGAGGTGCTGACCTATGCGGAATTCGATGCCAGGGTGCGGGTGCTGGCGGCGCGGCTGGTCGAGTTGGGTGTCGGGCCAGAGACGCTGGTCGGGGTGGCGCTGCGACGCAGCGTCGAGTTGATCGTCGCCGTGCACGCGATCGTGCACGCGGGCGGCGCGTATGTGCCGCTCGACCCCGATCATCCGGTGGACCGGTTGCACTATGTGCTCGAGGTGGCGCGGCCGGTGGTGGTCGTGACGAGAGTCGGCGATGAGCCGGATCTGAACGGCGCACCGTCGCTGCGCACCGATGACATCGACTGGGACGCGGTGCCCGGTGAGGTCGTGTCCGGGGTGCGAGCCGGCAATACGGCCTACGTCATCTTCACCTCGGGTTCCACCGGCCGCCCGAAGGGTGTGGCCGTGACCCACGGCGCGATCGTGGCGAACCTGGTGTGGCGGCAGCGCCGCTACGGCATGACCGATACCGATGTGGTGTTGCAGAAGACGCCCTACACCTTCGATGTGTCGCTGTGGGAGCTGTTCTGGCCTCTGCAGGTCGGTGCTCGGCTCGTTATCGTCGAGCCGGGTCGCCACGGTGATCCCGCGTATCTGGCGGCGTTGATCGCTCAGCACCGGGCCACGGTGACGCACTTCGTGCCGTCGATGCTGGCCGCGTTCGTCGGTGAATTGGGCCCCGACGTGGATCTGTCGTCGTTGCGGATGGTGTTCGCCTCGGGCGAGGCGCTGCCCGCCGCTACCGCCGCGCGGCTGCGCGCACTGTCGTCGACCGCGCTGCACAACCTGTACGGGCCCACCGAGGCGGCTGTCGACGTCACCGCGCACGAGGTGACCGCGGCGGACGAGGTGTCGGTGCCGATCGGCGGTCCGGCCGATCACACCGGGCTGCTGGTGCTCGACGAGAATCTCGATCGGGTGCCGGTCGGCGTCGTCGGCGAGCTGTACCTCTCCGGTATCCAGCTGGCTCGCGGCTATGTCGCGCGGCCCGGACTGACCGCTGATCGTTTCGTGGCGAATCCGTACGACGTGGCCGGTGAGCGCATGTATCGCACCGGTGACCTGGTGCGGGAGTCGCGCGGTGAGCTGGAATACCTGGGGCGCACCGACTTCCAGGTGAAACTGCGTGGCTTGCGGATCGAGCTGGGGGAGATCGAGGCCGTGCTGGCCACGCATCCTCGGGTCGGCAATGCCGCGGTGGTGCTGCATCGGCATGCCGCCGGTGAGGCGCTGGTCGGCTATGTGGTGAGCGTCGACGGGGCGGAACTCGAAGAGGCCGAGTTGGTCGCACACGCCAAGTCGTCGATGCCCGAGTACATGGTGCCCTCGCTACTGGTGCAGTTGGACGCGATGCCGACCAATGCCAGCGGCAAGCTGGATCGGAAAGCCCTGCCGGAGCCCGATTTCCGGGTTTCCGCCGCTGAGTTCCGGGAGCCGCGTACCGCGGCCGAACGTGCTGTCGCCGCGTTGTTCGCCGAGCTGCTCGATGTGGAGACCGTCGGGTTGGACGACGACTTCTTCCGCCTCGGCGGCAACTCGCTGATCGCCACCCGTGCGATCGGCCGGTTGCAGGCGAATTTCGGTGTGCGGGTGAATGTTCGCGACTTCTTCGACAGCCCGACCGTCGCGGTGCTGGCGAAGTTGGTCGAGGACGGCGTGGCCGACGACCGGCCCGCGCTCGTCGCGGGGCCGCGTCCGGCGGTGGTGCCGCTCTCGCCCGCGCAGCAGCGGATGTGGTTCCTGAACCGGTTCGATCCGGAGACCGGTGCGTACAACATTCCGATCGCGGTGCGGTTGTCGGGTGTGCTGGATCAGGACGCGCTGCGGGCGGCGGTCGGTGATCTGATCGTGCGGCACGAGGTGCTGCGCACGGTGTATCCCGAGATCGACGGGGTGGGGACGCAGGTCGTCCTCCCTGTCGCAGAGGCGCTCGAATCGCTCGCTGCCGAACTGCTCGACCCCGTCGGCATCAGCGCTGGGGAACTCCCCGGCGTCTTGGCCGAGGTGATCCTGCGTGGGTTCGATGTCGTCGCCGCGCCCCCCGTGCGCGTGCGGCTGTTCGAGGTCGACGGCGATCACGTGTTGGTGCTGGTGGTGCACCACATCGCCTCCGACGGCTGGTCGGCCGGTCCGTTGGTGCGCGACACGATGGCTGCCTACTACGCGCGTACCGAAGGCACGGCGCCGCAGTGGGCGCCGTTGCCGGTGCAGTACGCCGACTACACCCTGTGGCAGCGTGCGCTCCTCGGCGAGGAAACCGATGCCGACTCCCGAGCCGGGCGCGAGATCGCGTTCTGGCGGGACTCGCTGGCCGGGCTGCCGGACGAGTCGAGCCTGCCGACCGATCGGCCGCGCCCCGCCACGGCGTCTATGCACGGGCGCCGGGTCTCGTTCGAGCTCGATGCCGAGGTGGTCGCGGCGCTGAACGCTGTTGCCGCAGAACAGGGCGCGACCCTGTTCATGGTGCTGCACGCGGCGTTGTCGGTACTGATCGCACGCCTGTCGGGCACTGCGGACGTGGCGATCGGCACGCCGGTCGCCGGACGCGGCGCCGCCGAACTCGACGACGTCATCGGCATGTTCGTCAACACCGCCGTGCTGCGCACCCAGGTGCGTGGCGCCGAACCGTTCGCCGAGCTGCTCGGCCGTGTCCGCACCGGGGACCTCGCCGCCTTCGACCACACCACTCTGCCGTTCGAGCGGCTCGTGGAGGTGCTCGCGCCGTCGCGTTCGGCCGGTCGCCATCCGCTGTTCCAGGTGGCGCTGTCGCTGCAGAACCTGCCGCCGACGACCTTCGAACTGCCCGGTCTGCGCGCTGCCGCCGTCGAAATGCCTTACGACATCGAGAAGTTCGATCTCTCGCTGACCCTGCGTGATTCCCCGGCCATGGGTCTGTCCGGCGAATTCTCCTACGCCACAGATCTGTTCGACGAGCCGACCGTCACGCGCATGATGTCGCGCTTCACCGGACTGCTCACCGCGATCGCCGCCGCTCCGCAGACCCCCGTCGCCGATCTGCCCCTGCTGATCGACACCGAACTCGCCGAGCTCACCGCGCGCACCGGCGGCCCGTCCACCCCGGCCCCGCTGCTGCCGCAGGTGCTCGCCCGTGCCGCCGCCGACCCCACCGCGATCGCCATCCGCGACGGCGCCCGCACCCTGACCTACGGCGAGCTCGACGCCGCATCCACCCGCCTGGCCGCCCGGCTCACCGATCTCGGCATCGGTGCGGGCGACGTTGTCGCCGTGAGCATTCCGCGTTCTGCCGACTCGGTCACCGCGATCTGGGCCGTCGTGAAGTCCGGCGCGGGCTTCCTCCCGGTGGACCCGAACTATCCTGCCGATCGCATCGCGCACATGCTCTCCGATTCCGGTGCGGCGGCGGGCATCACGATCGAGGCCGTGTCGGCAGACTTGCCCAGCACGGTGAACTGGCTCGCGCTCGATGGTCTCGGTTCCGCCGCGGCGACGACCGGTAGCGCCGCAGCCGGTCGAGCGGTGGATCCGCTGGATCCCGCCTACGTCATCTACACCTCCGGCACCACCGGTCTGCCCAAGGGCGTGGTGATTCCGCACGGCGCGGTCGCGGCGTATCTGCCCGTGCAGGCCGGGCGCTACCTGGCCGCCGCCGATGCGCGCGTGTTGCATGTGGCGTCGCCGTCGTTCGATATCTCCGTGGCCGAGCTGCTGCTGACGGTGACCGAGGGGTCGACGATGGTTGTCGCGCCCGCCGGGGTGTTCGGTGGGGCCGAGCTGGGAGAACTGTTGCGGGTCGAGCGGGTGACCCATGTGGTCATCACGCCCTCGGCGTTGGCGACGGTGAACCCGGACGGGCTCGACGAGCTGCGCGTGGTGGTGGTCGGTGGTGAGGCGTGTCCCGTGGAACTGGTGGCACGCTGGACGGCCGCGATCCCGGGTCTGATCTTCCGCAACGGTTACGGTCCGACCGAGACGACCATCGTCACCAACATCAGCGAACCTCTCGGTGCGACAACGCCGGTCACCCTCGGCGCGCCGGTGGAGGGCACGACCGAGTTGGTGCTCGACGAGCGGCTGCGACCGGTGCCGGCCGGGGTGGTCGGCGAGCTGTACATCGCCGGTGCGCAGCTGGCGCGCGGGTACCACCGCAGGCCCGCGCTGACCGCCGGACGGTTCGTCACCAATCCCTTCGGCGCTCCCGGTGAGCGGATGTACCGCACCGGCGACACCGTCCGCTGGGTGCGGCGCGAGAACTCGTTCGATCTGGAGTACCTGGGCCGCAACGACTTCCAGGTGAAGGTGCGCGGTTTCCGGATCGAGCTCGGTGAGATCGACGCGGTTCTCGCCCGCCATCCCTCGGTGGACTTCGCCGCCACCATCGGCCACCGGACCGACGCGGGCGCGACCCTGCTCGTGTCCCACGTGGTGCCCGTCGCCGGTGCCACGATCGACACCGCGACCCTCCTCGCGCACACCGCCGCGCACCTGCCCGCGCACATGGTGCCCGCCGCGATCGTCGCCCTCGATGCCGTGCCGCTGACCCCGGTCGGCAAGCTCGACCGGGCCGCGCTGCCCGCGCCGGTCTTCGAAACGGTTGCCTACCGGGCGCCGGAAACCGTGGCCGAGCAGGTGGTGGCCGCCGCGTTCGCCGAGGTGCTCGGGCTGGACCGGGTCGGCCGCGACGACGATTTCTTCGATCTGGGCGGCAACTCGCTACTCGCCACCCGAGTGATGGCCCGCATCGGCACCGACCTCGACATCCGTATCCCGATCCGTCAGCTCTTCGACACCACGACGGTGCTGGCGTTGGCCGCGGCGGCCGACCGTCTGCGTGGCACCGGCACCGGCCCCGCGCTGGTGGCAGGACCGCGCCCCGATCCCGTTCCGCTCTCGCCCGCCCAGCAGCGCATGTGGTTCCTCAACCGCTTCGACCCCGGGTCGGCCACCGACAACATCCCGATCGCGGTCCGGCTCACCGGTGCGCTCGACATCGCCGCCCTCCAGGCCGCGATCGTCGACGTGCTGGATCGGCACGAGGTCCTGCGCACCCGCTACCCGGAACTCGACGGCAACGCCGTCGCCGAGATCCTTCCGGCGGTCGGGCTCGTTCCCGAGGTTCACCCCCGAATCGTGGGCGCGGCCGAGGTGCCCGACGCCGTACGCACCTTCGCGTCCATCGGCTTCGACCTCACCGTCGACGCCCCGATTCGCGCGACCCTGCTCCGCGTGGCCGCGAACACTGCGGCAGCGCCGGCGGATTCGTCGGAACCCGACGTCGATCGTCTGGCGGGCTCCGCTGGCGCGGAGTATGTGCTGGTCATCGTGTTGCATCACATCGCGGCCGACGGTTTCTCGTTCGGACCGCTGATCCGGGACGTGCTCACGGCCTACGGTGCGCGAGCCGTCGGTGAGCACCCGGGCTGGGCGCCGTTGGACGTGCAATACGCCGACTACGCCGTGTGGCAGCACGCGGTGCTCGGTGACGCGGCCGATCCGGAATCTCTTGTGGCGAAGCAGCTCTCGTTCTGGCGTGCCGCGCTGGCAGGCGTGCCCGAGCAGCTGGACCTGCCCACCGACCGGACCCGGCCCGCGATCGCCTCCCGGCGTGGTGCGATGCACAGCGTCGAGATCGATGGCGAAACCCATCGCGCACTGGCCGAATTCGCCCGGGCGCAGGGCATTACGGTCTTCATGGCGGCGCACGCGGTGTTCGCGGTGCTGCTGGCGCGGTTGTCGGCGACGACCGATATCGCGATCGGCACACCAGTGTCGGGGCGTGGCGAACGCGCGCTCGACGATCTGGTCGGCATGTTCGTCAACACCCTCGTCCTGCGCGCCGACGTGACGCCCGCGACCTCGTTCACCGAGCTGATCGCCCAGGTCCGCGAAACCGACCTCGCCGCCTTCGGCCATGCCGACGTGCCGTTCGAGCGCCTCGTCGAGATCCTCGATCCGGTCCGCTCCACCGCCCGCAACCCGCTGTTCCAGGTGATGCTGTCGCTCAACGAGGACACCCCGAGCGCACTCGCCCTCCCCGGTCTCACTGTCGCGGGCTTCGACCTGCCCACCGGCGTCGCCAAGTTCGACCTCGAGCTCACCCTCACCGAGCACCGCGACGAGAACGGCACTCCCACGGGCATTTCCGGCGCGTTCCTGTACGCCACCGACCTGTTCGACGCCGCCACCGTCGCCGGTTTCGCCACCCGTCTGCTCCGTGTTCTCACCGCGGTCCTCGCCGACCCGGCCCTCCCTGTCGGCGACCTCGACTTCCTCGACGCGGTCGAGCAGACCCAACTCCTGACCACGTGGAACGACACCGCCACCGAGACCGACCACGCCGCGACGCTCGCCTCGCTTCTCGCTGAGCAAGCTGTCGCAACGCCCCACGCGATCGCCGTGGTCGTCGACACGGACCCCACCGCGGCCGATGACGTGCCGACAGCGGCGCACGCGCTCGATGCTCGGGTGACCGCGGATGGCGCGCCCCTCGGAAGCGAGGTGTCCTCGAGCGCGATCTCCCGGCTCGAACACGCGGCAGCCGATGCCATCGCCGCACACCGTGCCGGGGGTGCGGCGCCAGAGGTGTCGCTGCGTTCCGCTGTCGATTCCCTGTCCGCAGTGGAGCTTTCGTACGCGGAGTTCGGTGCGCGCGTCGCACGACTGGCCCGTCATCTGATCGGGCTCGGGGCGGGCCCCGGCTCGCTGGTCGCGGTCGCGATGCGCCGTGGCGCGGAGCAGTTGGTCGCCGTGCACGCTGTCCTCGCGGCCGGAGCCGGGTATGTGCCGGTGGATCCGGATCATCCGGCCGAGCGGACCGCGTATGTGCTGGCGCAGACGGCACCGGTCTGTGTGCTGACCGTTGCCGGAAGTGGTGTGGCTTCAGGGGAGTTGGTGTTGGAGGTCGACGCGCTCGACCTGTCGGGACTGTCCGGTGATCCGATCACCGATGACGAGCGAGTGGTCCCGCTGCGTCCCGAGCACCTCGCCTATGTGCTGTTCACCTCGGGTTCCACCGGCAGGCCGAAGGGTGTGGCAGTACCGCACAAGGCCGTCGTGAACCAGTTGCGGTGGTTGCAGCGTGCCTACCCGCTCGGCGCCGACGACGTGGTGCTGCAGAAGACGCCCTTCACCTTCGACGCGTCGGTGTGGGAACTGCTGTGGCCCTTGCACGTCGGGGCGCGGCTGGTGCTCGCCACCGCCGACGGGCATCGTGATCCGGGGTACCTGGCGGCGGCCACCGTGCGCCATGGGGTGAGCGTCGTCCAGTATGTGCCGTCCGTGCTCGCCGCCGTGGCGGCGGAACCGGCTTGCGCGCAGGCGGATTCGCTGCGACTGGTCTTCGCGGGTGGGGAGGCGCTGCCGACCGACCTGGCGCGACGGGTGCGCACGAGCACCGGCGCGACCGTGGTCAACCTGTACGGACCCACCGAGACCGCCATCCAGGTCACCACACACGAGGCCGGTGACGAGCAGAGTGCCGTGGTGCCGATCGGCGCACCGGTCGCCGATACCCGCGTGTACGTGTTGGATTCGCGCCTGCACCCCGTCCCGGCCGGTGTCCCGGGTGAGCTGTATGTGGCGGGCTCGCAGCTCGCCGACGGTTACCACGGCCGCACCGACCTCACCGCGGAACGCTTCGTCGCCGACCCCCACGGCACCGGCGAACGCCTGTACCGCACCGGCGACCTGGTCACCTGGCGCACCGGTCCCGACGGCCCGGCGCTGCACTACCTGGGCCGCACCGACTTCCAGGTGAAACTGCGCGGCCTGCGCATCGAGCCCGCCGAGATCGAAGCGGCGATCGCCTCGGTTCCGGGCGTCGGTCGGGTCGCCGTCCTGGTCCGCTCGAACGAAGGCAGGCCCGATCAGCTCGTCGCCTACGTCGTCGGCGTCGACTCTTCGGCACCGCCCACCACCGCCGACCTCGACGCCGCGATCGCCGCGACCCTGCCCTCCTACATGGTCCCGGGTGCCTACGTCTTCCTCGACGAGTTGCCCGTCACCGCGTCCGGCAAGCTCGATCGTCGGGCACTGCCCGCGCCGGATTCGGGGCAGCTCGATTACCGCGAGCCCGCCACCGCCACCGAGCGGATCGTCGCCGCGACGTTCGCCGGGGTGCTCGACCTCGACCGCGTCGGTGCGGGCGACGACTTCTTCGCCCTCGGCGGCAACTCCCTGCTGGCCACCCAGGTGGCGGCGCGGCTCGGTGCCGCGCTCGATGCCCGGGTGCCGGTGCGGGAGCTGTTCGAGGCGAGCACCGTCGACGGACTCGCCGTGCGGCTGGACGCGCTGCGCGGGACGGGAAGCAGGCGGGGACCCGCGGCGGGCCGACGGCCCCAGCGGATCCCGCTCTCGCCCGCCCAGCAGCGGATGTGGTTCCTGCACCGCTTCGATCCGGACTCCGCCGCGTACCACATTCCGGTCGCGATCCGCCTCAGCGGCGAACTCGACACCACCGCGCTGCGTGGCGCGCTGGGCGATCTGATCGCCCGGCACGAGACGTTGCGCACCACCTATCCCGAATTCGACGGGCAGGCAACGCAGCTCGTCGGGCCGGCGTTCGTGCCCGACCTCGCTGTCGCCGAGGTCGAGGCCGAAGACGTCCCCGCGGCGGTGGTCGACGTCCTCGCCGGTGGTTTCGAGATCACCACCGAGGTGCCGGTGCGCGCCGCCCTGCTTCGGGTGGCGGCGACGGAGCACGTGTTGGTGCTCGTCGTGCACCACATCGCGGCCGACGGCTGGTCGATGGGCCCGCTCACCCGCGATCTGGTGACCGCCTACGCCGCCCGCGCGGCGGGTGCGCAACCGCAGCTGCCCGCGCTGGCCGTGCACTACGCCGACTACGCGCTGTGGCAGACCGAGGGCCTCGGCAGCGCCGACGACCCGGACGCCCCGCTGGCCCGCCAGCTCGACTACTGGACACACCGGCTCGCGGGCCTGCCCGATGTCCTGACGCTGCCCGCCGACCGGCGCAGGCCGCTGATCGCCTCCAACCGGGGCGCCACCTTCACGACGACCCTCGACGCCGACCTGCATCGCGGCATCGAGGAACTGGCTCGCGCACACCGCGCCAGCCCGTTCATGGTGCTGCACGCGGGACTGTCGGTCCTGCTGGCACGGCTCTCGGCCGGTGGCGACATCGTGGTCGGCACACCTGTGGCCGGTCGCGGTCATCGCGAGCTCGACGATATCGTCGGCATGTTCGTCAACACGCTCGTGCTGCGTGCGCGGGTCGACGCCGATACCCGCTTCGGCGATCTGCTCGACGAGGTCCGCGCGGGCGACCTCGATGCCTTCGACAATGCCGATGTGCCGTTCGAGAGCCTGGTCGACGCGCTGAATCCCGCTCGCTCACAGGGCTACTCACCGCTGTATCAGATCTCGCTCGCCTTGCAGAACCAGCGCAGGACCGCGTTCGAACTGCCCGGCCTCACGCTGTCGGGGCTGACCCTGCCGGACGCGCCGATCGAGGTCGACCTGGACTTCACCTTCGTCGACCGCTTCGCCCCGGACGGCGCGCCCGACGGCCTCGACCTCGAACTCCGCTACGCCACCGACCTTTTCGATGCCGACACCATCGTGACTATGGTGGGCATGCTCGAGCGCCTACTGCGAGACGCGGTCACGGCACCCACGACCGCTGTCGGTGACCTCGCCCTGCTCCCGGACACCGACGAGATCACGCTGCCGACAGGTCCGCACGGCGACGTGGTCGCCCTCGACGGCGCACTGGCCGAGCTGGGCGTGTGCGCCCCGCTGGCCGCGCACCTGCTCGACGCGGCGGCCGCGCGTGATCCACAGGCCGTCGCGGCGGTCTTCGAAGGCGCCGAGATCACCTACGGTGCGCTCGCCGCCAGGGCCAACCGCTTCGCCCGCAGGCTGATCGATTGCGGAGTCGGCCCGGAAACACCCGTGGCCGTGGCTGTTCCGCGCGGCATCGAACTGCTGGTGGTGCTGCACGGTGTGCTCGCCGCCGGTGGCGTGTACGTGCCGATCGATGCGACACTGCCCGCCGAACGTATCGGACATGTGCTAGCGACCGCGACCCCGCGACTCGTCGTCGTCGCGTCCGCCGGTGACCTCGACCATGTGGACAGCGGCATCCGATCCGCCACGGCCTCGGTGCATTTCGCTGCCGCGTCGCGTTCCGGGTTCCCGGTGCTGACCGTCGCACAGCTCGAGGAATCGGTGCCGGACGCCGACGCGGGAACACCGCTCACCGATGCCGAACGCCTTGCGCCGCTGCACCCCGAGCATCCGGCCTACGTGCTGTTCACCTCCGGCTCCACCGGTACACCGAAGGGTGTGCTGATCTCGCATCGTGCCATAGTCAACGAAATCTGCTGGCTGCGTGGTGAATACGGCATGACGGCGGCGGACCGCTTCCTGCAGCGCGCGCCACTCACCTTCGACGTCTCGCTCTGGGAGCTGCTGGCCCCCGCCCTGCTCGGCGCCCCGCTGGTGCTGTTGCGGCCCGGCGGACACCTCGACCTGGCGTATCAGGCGCGAGTGATCCGTGAACAGGCCGTCACCATCATGGAGATCGTGCCGTCGGTGCTGGCCGCGATGCTGGCCGAAGGGCTCGGCGATGCGCTGAGCGGACTGCGGATGCTGCACGTGGGTGGCGAGGAACTGCCCGCCCCGCTCGCGGCGACCGTGCTCGCCACGATCCCCGGCGAGCTGCACAACACCTACGGCCCCACCGAAGTGGCGATCACCAGCACGTACCAGCAGATCTCCGCGCCGGTCGAGCAGACCGAGATGCCCATCGGCAAGCCGACCTGGAATGTGCGCGCCTACGTGCTCGACGAACGGTTGCACCTGGTGCCCGGCGGCGTCGCGGGCGAGCTGTACCTCGCGGGCGATCAGCTGGCGCGCGGCTACCTCGGCAGGCCCGACCTGACCGCCGACCGCTTCGTCGCCGATCCGTTCGGGGTCGACGGTGCCCGCATGTACCGCACCGGCGACCTCGTGCGCCGCGATCGCGACGGCGCGCTGGTCTACCTGGGCCGCAACGACTTCCAGGTAAAGATTCGCGGTCTGCGGATCGAGCTGGGCGAGATCGAGGCCGCACTCGGCGACGCGCCCGGCGTCACCCACGCGACCGTGCTGCCCGCCACCGACGACGCGGGCCGCCAGTGCCTGGTCGGGTACGTCGCGGGCGACGTCGACATCGTGGCGGTGCGCGCGCACGTCGCGGGCCGGGTACCCGCCTACATGGTGCCCTCGCACCTGGTGGTGCTCGATACCGTGCCGCTCAACTCCGCGGGCAAGCTCGATCGCGCCGCCCTGCCCGCCGCCGACCTGTCCACCACCACCGAATACGTGGCGCCGCGACCGGGTGCGCAGACCGCGCTCGCCGGTGTGATCGGCGAGTTGCTCGGGGTGGCGCGCGTCGGTGCCAACGATGACTTCTTCGCCGTCGGCGGCAATTCGCTGCTCGCGATGCGACTGGTGGCCCGAGCCAATGCGGCCCTCGGCAGTGCGCTGGACGTGCGCGATGTGTTCGACGCACCGACCGTCGCCGGACTCGCCGAGCGTGCGGGCACCGGCCTCGAGCAGTCGCCCCCGCTGACCGTCGTACGACCGCGCCCGGATCGAATCCCGCTGTCGCTGGCGCAGACTCGCCTGTGGTTGCTGAACCGGATCGACCCCGACTCGGCCGTCTACACCCTGCCGATCGCGCTGCGCCTGACCGGCGATCTCGACGCCGATGCCCTGTGGGCGGCGCTCGCCGATGTCCTCGACCGGCACGAATCACTGCGCACCGTTTTCCCGGACGACGCCGACGGTCCGACCCAGGTGGTGCTGCCCGTCGACGCGGTGCTGCCCGCCACCGTCGTGCGAGCGATCACCGAGGCCGATCTGGCCGACACGGTGCGCACCATCATCGGCGAGGGTTACGACCTGACCACCCAGCCCCCGTTGCGCGCCGCGCTGCTGCGTCGCGCTCCGCACATCGAACCTGCGAGCATCCGATCGGGTGACGTGGTGACACGCCCCGCTGCGGTCGATCACGCGGGTTCGCACGAGGTCGAGCATGTGCTGGTGCTCGCTGTGCATCACATCGCCGCCGACGGTGTGTCGACCACGCCGCTGGCCCGCGACCTGATCACCGCCTACGCCGCGCGTGCCGCGGGGACAGCCCCCGTGTGGGAGCCGTTGCCGGTGCAGTATCCGGACTTCACCCTCTGGCAGCACGCCGTGCTCGGCGATGCCGCCGAACCGGAGTCGCGACTGGCGCGCCAGCTGGCGCACTGGCGCGACGAATTGGCTGGGGTCGCACCGGCTCTCGAATTGGCGACCGATCGGCCCCGGCCCGCTGTGCGCGGCGGTGCGGGTGGCGCGGTCGGGTTCGATGTGCCCGCCGAGGTGGTTGCCGGGATCGAGGCAACGGCCCGTCGCCACGGGGTGTCCACCTTCATGGTGGTGCACGCGGCGTTCGCGGTGCTGCTGTCTCGTCAGGGCGCCGGCGCGGATGTTCTCGTCGGCACGCCGGTCGCCGGGCGCGCCGATGCCGCGCTCGACGATCTCGTCGGCATGTTCGTCAACACCCTCGTGCTGCGGACAGCGGTCGATGCTGGTGCCGGGTTCGCCGAGTTGCTCGCCGAGGTGCGGGCGGCCGATCTGCGGGCCTTCGCGAACGCGGACCTACCGTTCGAGCGGCTCGTCGACGAGCTGAATCCGGTGCGCTCCACGTCGTATTCGCCGATCGTGCAGGTGATGCTGGCGTTCGAGCATCGCGAGGACACCGTCATCGAACTGCCCGGGCTGCGGATCGACGAGTTCGCGCTGCCCGCGGCGACCACCCAGTTCGATCTGTCGCTGGCGATCAACGAGATCGTCGGCGCCGCAGGCGAACCCGGGATGCGCGGATGGCTGCGCTATGCCACCGACCTGTTCGATCACGACACGGTCGCCGAGTTCGGCGCGCGCTTCGTGCGGGTGCTGAGCGCGGTCGTCGGCGACGACAGCACGGCGGTCGGCGAGATCGATCTCATGGATCCGGCACAGACCGCTCAACTCGCGGCGTGGAACGACACCGCCGCCCCGCTGGACGCCGACGCGACACTTGTCTCGCTGTTCGCCGCGCAAGCCGTGCGTACTCCCGACGCCGTGGCGCTCGAATTCGAAGGGACGCCGATCACCTACGGCGAGTTCGCTGTTCGCGTCGCCCGCTTGGCGCGGTGGTTGATCGCGGAGCAGGTCGGACCCGGTGCTGTTGTCGGTGTCGGGCTGCGGCGCGGCATCGATCTGCTGGTCGCGATCTACGCCGTGCAGGCCGCGGGCGCCGCGTACCTGCCGCTGGACCCCGATCATCCGGCCGACCGGATCGCCGATGTTCTCGCGACCGCGGCACCGGTCTGTGTGCTGGCAGCTGCCGACTTCCCCGACACCGGCATGCGCGTGGTCGAGCCTGCCGCGCTCGACCTGTCCGGGTTCGCTACCGACCCGGTGGCCGAGGCCGATCGGCTCCGGCCCCTGCGTGGCGCTGACCTGGCCTACGTGCTGTTCACCTCCGGCTCGACCGGCAAGCCCAAGGGCGTGGCGGTGACCCACACCGCGATCGTCAACCGCCTGGTCTGGATGCAGGACGCCTACCGGCTCGACGCCGCGGGCACCGTATTGCAGAAGACGCCGATCACCTTCGACGTCTCGGTGTGGGAGCTGTTCTGGCCCTTGCAGATCGGCGCCACCTTGGTGATCGCCCGCCCGGACGGGCACCGCGATCCGGCGTATCTGGCCGAGCTCATCACCCGCACCGGAGTCGGCGTGGCCCACTTCGTGCCGTCGATGCTGGCGGCCTTCCTCACCGAACCGCTCGCCGCCGACTGTGTTTCGCTGCGGCAGGTGTTCGCCTCCGGCGAGGCGTTGCCTGCCGCGGACGCCCAGCGCCTGCGCGCACTGATCCCCGGTGTCGCCGTCCACAACCTGTACGGGCCCACCGAGGCCGCCGTCGACGTCAGCTTCCACGAGGTCACCGACGCCGACACCGTGACGGTGCCGATCGGCGCCCCGGTCGCCAACACCGCCCTGCACGTGCTCGACGCGCGCCTGCGACCCGTTCCGGTCGGCATGCCCGGCGAGCTGTACCTGGCCGGTGTCCAACTGGCGCGCGGCTATCTCGGCCGCCCCGACCTGTCCGCCGACCGCTTCGTCGCCAATCCCCTCGGCGCCCCCGGCGAGCGCATGTACCGCACCGGCGACCTCGTGGTCCGTACCCGCTCGGGTGAACTGGATTACCTGGGCCGCAACGACTTCCAGGTGAAGCTTCGCGGTCTGCGCATCGAACTCGGCGAGATCGAGGCCGTCCTCGCCGGGCTCGACACCGTCGACCGTGCTGTGGTCACCGTCCGCGACGACGGCACGGGCGAGTACCTCACCGCCTACCTCGTCCCCGCGCAACAGATGGGGGACGGCGGGTCAGCCGACGATGACGACGCGAGCGCACCCGGCATCGCGGCGATCGACCTCGACGTGGTGAAAGCGTCTCTGCAGAAAGCACTTCCGGCCTACATGGTGCCGAGTGCGTTCGTCGTCCTCGGTGCGCTGCCGATCAATGCCTCCGGCAAGCTCGATCGGCGGGCACTGCCCGCGCCGGAGTCGGTCGCTCGCGCATTCCGTGCGCCGGCGACGCCGTCGGAGCAGCTGGTGGCCGGAGTCGTCGCCGAGGTGCTCGGTGTCGAACTGGTGGGCGCCGACGACGACTTCTTCGATCTCGGCGGCAACTCGCTGATCGCGACCCGGGTCGCCGCGCGCCTCGGGGCGGCGTTGAACCGGCAGGTGCCGGTGGCGCGGATCTTCGAGGCGCCGAGGGTGGCCGCGTTGGCCGCCGTGCTCGATGCCGACGGCGGCGCGGCCCGACTGGCGCTGGCGGCGGGGGAGCGGCCTGCTTCGATTCCGCTCTCGCCCGCCCAGCAACGCATGTGGTTCCTCAATCGGTTCGATCCGGATTCGGCCGGGTACAACGTGCCGATCGCGGTACGACTCGGTGGCGTGCTCGACCTGGACGCGCTCGCCGCCGCGGTGGATGACCTCGTCGGTCGGCACGAAGTACTGCGGACCTACTACCCCGAGACCGCCGACGGGCCGGAACAGCGGATCCTGCCTGTCGGCGAAGCCGGTGTCGCACTGCGGATTCGCGATGTCGACGCGGCCGAGATCGTGGGGGCGGTGACGGCGCTGGCCGCCACCACCTTCGATGTCACCGCGGGTGTGCCGTGGCAGGTGGTGCTGTACCGGATCAGCGCCGAGGAGGCAGTGCTGGCCATGGTGGTGCACCACATCAGTGCCGACGGCTCGTCGGTGCCGCCGCTGGTGCGTGACCTCATGACGGCCTACCTCGCACGCCGCGACGGTGCGGCACCGCGGTGGACGCCACTGCCGGTGCAGTACGCCGACTACGCGCTGTGGCAACGGGCCGTGCTCGGCGACGAAGCCGATCCCGAATCGGTGGCCGCCCGCCAGCTCGACTTCTGGCGCGGCGAACTCGCCGACCTCCCCGACGAGCTGGCGCTGCCGCTGGATCGGCCGCGCCCGGCCGTGCGGAGCCTCGCCGGCGGGACCGTGCCGGTGAGGCTGGACGCCGACACCCACGCTCGGCTCGGCGCACTGGCCAGGGACGCCGGGGCCACGCTGTTCATGGTCGTGCACACCGCGTTCGCCGCGCTGCTCGGGCGGCTCTCGGGCAGTGCCGACATCACGGTCGGTACGCCGGTCGCCGGGCGTGGTGAGGCCGCGCTCGAAGATCTGATCGGCATGTTCGTCAACACGCTGGTCTTCCGTACTCGCCTGCGCGCGGGAGAGTCCTTCGAGGAGTTGCTGATTCGCCAGCGCGCCACCGATGTGGCGGTGTACGCGAATACCGAGGTGCCGTTCGAGCGCCTCGTCGAGGTGCTCGATCCGACCCGCTCCACCGCTCGGCATCCGCTGTTCCAGGTCGGCTTCTCGTTCCAGAACTTCGAGCGTGCCGAATTGGCGCTGCCCGGGATCACCGTGTCGGGGCTGGACACCGAGAACGAGCTGTCGCAGTTCGATCTGCATCTCATCGTCAGCGACGAGTACGCGGCCGACGGGACCGCCGCCGGCGTCACGGGCGTGCTCACCTACGCGCACGACGTCTTCGACACCGAGACCGCCATCACGATCGGTGCCCGCCTGGAACGGCTGCTCGCCGCCGTCGCCGCCACCCCGCGCACGCCGCTGGATTCCCTGGATGTGCTCGAGCTCGCCGAACGGCACCGCATTCTCGACGACTGGAATGCCACCGCGCACGAAATCGACCGCACCGCAACGCTGCTCACGCCCTTCCGGGCCCAGGTGTCGGCGCATCCCGCTGCTCCGGCACTGGTCTTCGAGGGCACGGAACTGACCTACGCGGCGTTCGACGACCGGGTGAACCGGCTGGCCCGTCACCTGATCGCCGAAGGCGTCGGCCCCGAGGTCCTCGTCGCCCTGGCGATGCGGCGCTCGATCGACCTCGTCGTCGCCATCTACGCGGTGCTCACCGCGGGCGGCGCCTATGTGCCCGTCGATCCCGATCATCCGGCCGACCGCATCGCCCAGATCCTCGACACCGCGCGCCCCCGGCTCGTGCTGACCACCAGCGGGGACGAGTTCGGCGATTCCTCGGACGAGCGAATTGTCACGGTGGACGAGATCGACACCGGCAGGTACCCCGGCCACCCGGTGGCGGACGGCGAACGCCGTGCGCCGCTGCGGGATTCGAACGTGGCCTACGTACTGTTCACCTCCGGCTCGACCGGAAGGCCGAAGGGCGTGGCGATGAGCCACGCCGCGATCCACAACCAGATCGCATGGCTGATCGAGCAGTACCAGCTCGACGGTGACGACGTGTACCTGCAGAAGTCGGCGGCCGGTTTCGACCTGTCGGTCTGGGGGTTCTTCGCCCCACTTGCCGCGGGCGCGACCCTGGTGCTCGCCACCCCCGAAGGGCACCGCGACCCGATCTATCTCGCCGAACTCGTCGCCGCGCAGCGGATCACCGTCGTCGACTTCGTGCCGTCGATGCTGGCGATGTTCGCCGCCCACGCCGACGCCGACCAGCTGGCCAGTCTGCGGCTGGTCTTCGCGATCGGTGAGGCGCTCACCCCGGAGGCGGTCGGCGCGCTGCGTGCGAAATCGTCGGCCACGGTGCACAACCTGTACGGGCCCACCGAAGCGGCCGTCTCGGTCACCGCCTGGCCCGCCGACGGCGCGACCGGACAGACCGTGCCGATCGGTGTGCCCGCGTGGAACACCAGGGTCTATGTGCTCGACGAGCGGTTGCGGCCGGTGGCTCCGGGTGTCGCCGGTGAGTTGTACCTGGCCGGTGCGCAATTGGCTCGCGGTTACCTCGGTCGGCCCGACCTGTCGGCGGATCGCTTCGTCGCCGACCCCTTCGCCGGCGCGGGGTCCGGTGGCACGGCGGGCGCCCGCATGTATCGCACCGGCGACCTGGTGCGCTGGACTCGCGACGGCGTGCTCGTCTACCTGGCGCGCATCGACTTCCAGGTGAAATTCCGCGGTCAGCGCATCGAGCTCGGTGAGATCGAGACCGCGTTGCGGGGATCGGACGGGGTCGGTCAGGCGGCGGCGGTGGTCTCGGCGAGCGCCACCGGTGATCGGCTCGTCGGCTATGTGGTGCCGACGCCGGGCGTCGAGCTGGATCCGGTCGCGCTGCGGTCTGCCGTGGGCGCGGTGTTGCCGTCGTACATGGTGCCGTCGGTGATCGTCGTGCTCGACGCGTTCCCGCTCAACACGTCCGGCAAGCTCGATCGGAAAGCCCTGCCCACACCGGAATTCGTGGCGAGGCCGTTCCGTGCCCCGGTCACGACGGCCCAGCGCGCGGTGGCCGAGGTGTTCGGTGAGGTGCTCGGGCGCGAGCAGGTCGGTCTCGACGACGACTTCTTCGAACTCGGCGGCAACTCGCTCATCGCGACCAGGGTCGCCGCCCGGCTCGGCGCGGCCCTGTCGACCCGGGTGCCGGTGCGGACCCTGTTCGAAGCCACTACGGTCATCGACCTGGCGGCCACGCTCGCCGTGCGGGCAGGCAGTGGCGCGGGGATCGCGCTGACAGCGGGTGAGCGGCCCGCGCGGATTCCGCTGTCGGCCGCCCAGCAGCGCATGTGGCTGCTCAATCGTCTCGATCCCGACACCGCCGCCTACAACATCCCGATCGCGGTGCGGCTCACCGGCGATGTCGATGCCGTCGCGCTGGCCGCCGCGGTTACCGATGTGCTCGACCGGCACGAGGTGCTGCGCACGGCCTACCCGGCGATCGATGGGATCGGGCATCAGGCGGTGTGGGAGTTCGTGCCGACGCCGGTGGTGGAGACGGTCGATCCGATCGCGGTACCGGCGATCGTCGCGGCCGAGATCGGGCGCGGATTCGATGTCACCGCCGCCCCGCCCGTGCGGGTGCGCGTACTGCGCTGTACCGCTGACGAAGTGGTGCTGGTCGTGGTGATTCATCACATCAGCGCCGACGGCTTCTCCGCCGGGCCGCTGCTGCGCGACACCACCGCCGCCTACCTCGCCCGCCGCGCGGGCGCCGAACCCAGTTGGGCGCCACTGGAAGTCCAGTACGCCGACTACACGCTGTGGCAGCGGGCGGTGCTGGGCAGCGAGGACGACGCCGAGTCGGTCGCCGCACGACAGCTGCGATTCTGGCGCGGCGAACTGGCCGGGCTGCCCGAACTGCTCGACCTCCCCGCCGACCGGCCGCGTCCGGCGGTCGCCTCGCATCGCGGCGCGAGCGTCGACACTGTGGTGCCGCCGACGGTATGGCAGCGGGTGGGTCAGGTGGCTCGTCGTGCCGACGGGAGCGAGTTCATGGTCGCCCACGCCGCGCTGGCCGCGTTGCTCGCACGACTGAGCGGCACCGGCGACATCGCGATCGGCACACCGGTGGCGGGCCGCGGTGAGCAGGCCCTCGACGATCTCGTCGGCATGTTCGTGAACACGCTGGTGCTGCGAACCGGTGTCGATCCCGGCGCCTCGTTCACCGCGCTGCTGCGCGAGGCCAGGCGGGTGGACCTGGACGCCTTCGAGAACGCGGAGGTGCCGTTCGAGCGGCTCGTCGATGTGCTCGACCCGAACCGCTCGACCGCGCACAGCCCCCTGTTCCAGGTGATGCTCGCCTTCCAGAACCTGGCCGCGAGCCCGGTCGAGGTGGTCCTGCCCGACCTCACCGTGACCGGACTGCAAGCCGACGTCGCTGTCGCCAAGTTCGACCTGGACCTGGTACTCGCCGACACCGGCGACGGTGGCTGCGCGGTGAGCCTGACCTACGCCACCGACCTGTTCGACGCCGCGACCGCGGCTCGCATCGCCGAGGGCTACGTGCGGATGCTCGACGCGGTGACGGCGAATCCGGAGGTCATCGTCGGCGATGTCGATCTGCTCACCGCCGACGACCGCCGGATGCTCGAGACCTGGTGCGACACCGCGCATGCCGACGCGGCGGGCATTCTGCCGACGGCCTTCGACCGCCAGGTCGCCGCGACGCCGGAGGCTGTCGCGCTCGTCGACGGCGACACCGTTCTCACCTACGCCGAGTTCGCGGCGCGAGTGAACCGGCTCGCCCGTCATCTGATCGAATACGGTGTCGGACCGGATCACGCGGTGGCGGTGGGAGTTCGGCGCTCGGCCGACCTGCTTGTCGGCGTGTACGCGGTGCTGGCGGCGGGTGGAACCTACGTGCCGATCGATCCGGATCATCCGGCCGAGCGGATCACCCGCATCCTGCGGATCGCGCAGCCGGTGTGCGTGCTCACCACCAGCCGTGATGCCGCCGACCTCCCGGTGCGCGGGCACGATGTGGTCGCGCTCGACACCGTCGATCTCGCGGGCTTCCCGGTCGGGCCGATCGCCGACGCCGAGCGCGTGTCGCCCTTGCTCCCGGAGCACACGGCGTACGTGATCTTCACCTCCGGGTCCACCGGTCTGCCCAAGGGCGTCGGTGTTCCGCATCGCGCGATCGTCAACCAACTCGACTGGCTGGCGCGGCGTTTCGGGTTCGCCGCCGGCGACACGGTGCTGCACAAGACGCCGACGACCTTCGACGCCTCGATCTGGGAACTGCTGCTGCCGCAGCGGGTGGGCGCGCGCACGATCATCGCCCGGCCCGGCGGCCACGGTGATCCGGCCTACCTGGCCGAACTCGTCACCGAACACCGCATCGACACCGTGCAGTTCGCGCCGACACTGCTCGCGGCCTATATCGCGCACCTGCAGGTCCGCCCCGACCTGGCCGACACCGATCGAGCCAGCGGTCCGCTGCGGCGGGTGTTCGCGGGCGGCGAGGCACTGCCCGCGGCGCTGGCGCACCAGGTGCGGGCGCTGACCGGCGCGGAGGTGGTGAACCTGTACGGGCCCACCGAGACCGCGGTGCAGGTGAGTTCGCATGTGGTGACAGACGGCGACGTCGTGACGGTGCCGATCGGTGCGCCGGTATGGAATACCGGGCTCTACGTGCTCG
This sequence comes from Nocardia salmonicida NBRC 13393, assembly GCF_001613085.1. GTDB lineage: Bacteria > Actinomycetota > Actinomycetes > Mycobacteriales > Mycobacteriaceae > Nocardia > Nocardia salmonicida. The sequence continues at coordinate 31,297 of NZ_BDBR01000050.1, read as the reverse complement.
ATGCGCGGCTGCGGCCGGTGTTGCCCGGGGTGACCGGGGAACTGTATGTCGGCGGTGTGCAGCTCGCGCACGGGTATGTCGGGGCGGCCGAGCTCACCGCGGAGCGGTTCGTGCCGGATCCGTTCGGTGCGCCCGGCGCTCGGATGTACCGCACCGGCGACCTCGTGCGCCTGCGTGGAACCGACTCTCCCACATTGGAATACGTGGGCCGTGGCGATCTCCAGGTCAAGCTCAACGGTCAGCGCATCGAACTCGGCGAGGTGGAGGCCGCGATGCAGCGTCAGCCGGGGGTCGCGCAGGCCGCGGCCGCTGTGGTGGCCGGGGTCGGTGCCGACCGGCTGGTCGCCTACGTCGTCATGGCACGTCGTCAAGAGTTCGACGGTGCCGGAGTCGGCGCGGCACACGGTAGTTCGGGCTTCGACGCGGTGGCACTGCGTTCGGCGCTGGCCGCGGAATTGCCCGGCTACCTGGTGCCGACGGTGGTGCTCGAGCTGGACGCGTTGCCGGTCAACACGTCCGGCAAGCTCGACCGCGCCGCGCTGCCCCGACCGGAACTGCGCCAAGCCACCTACCGGGCGCCGATCACCGAGACCGAGCAACTCGTGGCGGGCGCTTTCGCCCGGGTACTCGACCTGGATCGAATCGGCATGGACGACAACTTCTTCGACCTCGGTGGCAACTCCCTCACCGCGGTCCAGCTGTCCTCGCGACTGAGTGAAGCGCTGGGCAGCGCGGTGCCGGTGGCGTGGTTCTTCACCGACCCCACACCCGCTGTCGTCGTGGAACGGCTACGCGCCGAAGTCGATTCGACCGACGACGCGTTCGCGGTTCTGCTGCCGCTGCGTGCGGGCGGCACCGGCGCACCACTGTTCTGCATCCACCCCGTGGGTGGTGTGTCCTGGTCGTTCGCCGGGCTCACCCGCCACCTCGACCCGCAGCGCCCGATCTACGGGTTGCAGTCGCCAGCCCTCACCGCCGACGAACCGCTGCCCGTCAGCATCGACGACTGGGCCCAGCGCTACATCGCGGCCATCCGCGAAGTACAGCCCGAAGGGCCCTACCACCTGCTCGGCTGGTCGCTGGGTGGGCTGCTGGCCCACGCCGTCGCCACCGGCCTGCAAGCCGACGGTGCGCAGGTGGCACAGCTGGCGATGATGGACAGCTGGCTCGGCGACGGACCCGAACAGACCCCGATGCCCACCGTCGGCGACCTGCTCGGTGGCCTCGCCGGTGATGATCTCGCCTTCGATACCGACGGTCTCGCCGACGCGGCCGCGAACATCGGCGGACCACTGGCCGCCCTCGACCGCGCCCGCATCGCCCGCATCATCGACGCCGCCACCGCCTCGATGCGGATGGTCGACGACTACCGTCCGCGCCGCTTCGACGGCGACCTCGTCTACTTCGCCGCCACTGTCGACGACCCCAGCGGGTCGCGCGGCGCGGCCAGTTGGACAGATGCTGTCGAGGGCGCCGTCCACCGGCACGGCATCGATGCCACGCACTGGGCGATGGCGGGCGAGGCCGCGCTCGCCCGGATCGCCGACGTCCTCGACGGGAGCGGATCCGGTGCGAGCGGGGCCCCGACGACGAGGGCCGATGCACGGGCGGGGGCGATGGGCGCATAGAATCCAGGAGCCGGCCGTCGTGCCTGCTGCCTGCACGATGAGGCAATACGCGCACGTCGCCAGCTCCCGTTCGAGAGGTTGAGGACCCATGCCAGAACAGCCGTCCGGTGAGATCGGGTGACGAGGTCGAAGCACATCGAGTCGGATACCGAACCAGATGAGGACACCGCTATCGAGGATCGGGTGACAGAGCCGAAGTTGACCGAGTCGAGTTCCGAATCCGCTGACGCCGTGTCCACCGACGGTGGGGTGCGCCGCACCGTGCTGCCCGGTGGCCTGCGCGTGGTCACCGAACACGTGCCGGGCGTGCGCTCGGCCTCCATCGGGGTGTGGGTGGGCGTCGGTTCGCGCGACGAAGGCCCCACCGTGGCAGGCGCCGCGCACTTCCTCGAACACCTGCTGTTCAAGGCGACCCCGACGCGCACCGCCCTCGACATCGCGCAGTCCATGGACGCGGTCGGCGGCGAACTCAACGCGTTCACCGCCAAGGAACAGACCTGCTACTACGCCCACGTCATCGACGAGGACCTGCCGCTGGCGGTCGACCTGGTCTCCGACGTGGTGCTCAACGGTTTGTGCCGCGCGATCGACGTCGACGTGGAGCGCCAGGTGGTCCTGGAAGAGATCGCGATGCGCGACGACGACCCCGAAGACCTGGTGGCCGATTCCTTCCTCACCGCCATGTTCGGCGACCACCCCATCGGTCGCCCGGTGATCGGCAGCGTCGAGTCCATCGAGAACATGCAGGCCGCACAGCTGCGCGGCTTCCACCAGCGTCGCTACCGACCCGAGCGCATGGTGGTCGCGGTGGCGGGCAACGTCTCTCACGAACGCGTCGTGGAACTGGTGCACCGCGCGTTCGGTCCCCATCTCGACACCGCCGCCGAACCCGCGCCGCGTCGTGAGGGGAAGTTCCGCGCCCAGGGCGCCCCCGGACTGATCAGGATCAATCGCGACAGTGAACAGACCCACCTCGCCTTCGGCGTGCGGGCCTTCGGCAGGCACGAGGGCCAGCAGCGTTGGCCGCTGTCGATCCTCAACACGATCGTCGGCGGGGGCCTGAGTTCGCGTCTGTTCCAACGCATCCGGGAAGAACGCGGCCTGGCGTACTCGGTGTACTCGAGCGTGGACACCTTCGCCGATACCGGCTCGTTCTCGGTCTCGCTGGGCTGCCAGCCCGAAAACCTCGGCCAGGTGACGACATTGGCGCGCGATGTGCTCGACGACATCGCGGCCAACGGCGTCACCGACGCCGAATGCGCCAGGGCCAAGGGCTCTTTGCGTGGCGGACTTGTACTCGGTCTCGAGGACTCGGCCTCGCGGATGAACCGCATCGGCCGCAGCGAACTCAGCTACGGCAATCATCGCAGCGTCTCGGCCACCCTGGCCCGCATCGACGCCGTGACCACCGAGGAAGTCAGCGACATCGCCGCCACCTTGCTCGCCCGCCCCTACGGTGCGGCGGTGTCGGGGCCGTACCAGCGCACCCGCGACCTGCCCGCCTCGGTGCGAAAGCTCGTCGAGCGCTGACCGATTCGGCTCGGGGAGCCGAACGACAGGGGGAGGGGATCGGTCATGCCGGTGCAGGTGGCGTTGGAGCGCGCTCGCGCAGCCCAGGAGATCGGGCGGATCGAGGAGGCGCGGCGGATTCTCGGAACGGCGCTGGCGCACGCGCCCGACGACCCGCGCGTGCTGGTCGCACTGGCGGACATCGCCTACGACCTCGACGAGTACGACGACGCCGTGCGCTTCGCCGGACAGGCGCTGCACGCCGATCCCGATTCCGCCCGCGCGCACCAGCTGGTGGCGATGGCCTACCCGATGCGCGAGGAGTGGGACCTGGCGCTGGAGCACGGCCACACCGCCGCCCGGCTGCGGCCACACGATGCGGGAACTCTGCTGTTGCTGGCGTGGTTGTACAGCAACGGTCCGCGCAAGGACCCGGACCGGGCGCGCGCGGCGGTGGTCGACGCGGTCGCGCTGGCACCCGGCGACGCCTTCGTCCACTGTTCGGCGGCCGAGACCTACCAGCGGCTCGTCGACCTCGACGGGGTTCGGCGCCACATCACGGCCGGGCTGGCGATCGACCCGCTGCACGTCGACCTGCTGCGGATGCAGGCGCGAGCCGAATTCGAGATCGGTGGTTTCAACGGTGGTCGCGAGGCCGCCATCGCGACCCTGCGCGGCCTGCTGGCCGGCGCGCCGACCGATACCGCGGCGCGGCGGCTCCTCGCCGAAATGCACTGGCGGGCACTGCTCCGACTGGCGGCATGGGTCTGGGCTTTCGCGGGTTGCTTTGCGGCCGTGGCGATGTGGGCGCCGCCGATCGTGTTGCGGGTGGTCTCCCCGGTGATGTTCGCGGCCCTGCCGCTCGCCTGGTACGGGGTGTTTCGCAAGGTGCGCAAGCAACTACCACCGGGTTATCTGCGGGCCAGGGTGGCGCGACGACCACGGGTGCTGCTGGCGCTCGCCGCGGTGGCGGTGTCGGGATTGATCGTGGATCTGGGTGCGATCGCGACGCGGTCGGAATTCGCCGGGTTGGTGCGGCTGGGGTGCGTACTGCTGGTGCTCGGCGCCTTCGGTGCCGCCTTCGGGCATCTGTTGCTGTTCACGGCATGGATGCGGCGTGGTCTCGACGATCCCGATCCCGACGACGGTTCGGACTTCGCTCTGACCCAGATCGTCGTACTCGGCATGTGCCTGGTCCCGTTGGTTGTCGTCGCGGGGTTCGTGCGGGGGTGGGCGCGTCAGCCCGCGGTGTTCGGTGCGCTGGTTGCGGTGCTCGGCGTCGTGCTCGGCGCCCTGCTGATCGAGGCCGGGATCACGGTCTGGCTCGACCGGCGCGCGTTCCGCCACACCTGGGGGCTCGCGGTGGTGGCGTTGTGCGTGCTGGTGCTGCTGGCCGGGGCGGGTCTGGCGGTGCGGTGGGGTGGCGCCGAGATCGTCGACGGAGAAGTGCGCGGGCGGGAATTGGTGGTGGTGCCGCCGACGCCGACGACTACGCGTCGCCCACTACCCACGATCCCGAGCCGATTGCTGCAGACGCCGATCAGGCCGCTACCGGGTAGCGCGGAGTCCACCGCGCCGCGCTAGCTCACGCCGAGTGCGTGTCGGCGCGGTTCGCGGCCTCGACGATCGAGGGGAGCAGGCCGGGGACGGCGTGCTCGACAGCCTCGGTGCGCAGGTTCTGGTAGGTCTGGCCGTCGATGGTCAGGCGCTCGATCAGGCCCGCCTCGCGCAGGATCTTGAAGTGGTGGGTCGCGGTGGATTTGTTGATCGCGTCGTAGAGGGCCGCGCAGCGAATCGGGGCGGCCGCATTGCTCAGACGACGGACCATTTCCAGGCGGACGGGGTCGTGCAGGGCGCCGAGGATGGTGGGGAGCGCGGCGACGGGTATGGTCGGCGCCGGGGAAAGATCTTTAGCCTGTGTCATGATTTACCTCACTCGGGGGTTTGATAATCATCATACTCGGCGTAGCGTGAGGCACGTTCGATGGTGATCAAACTCTGCTGATGGGGACTGCTGTGGCAGCGACAACGATGGTGCCGGTCGAGGCCGGGCAGCGCTGGGCGTACGGGCTCGTCCTGGCCGCGAGCGCGGTGGCGCTCGGGGTGTCCGGGGCGCCCGCTCCGCTCTACGGGATCTATGAGACCGAGTGGCATCTGTCGCCGCTGACCACGACGCTGGTCTTCGCCGTGTACGCCTTCGCGGCGCTGGGCGCGGTGCTGGTCTCCGGCCGGATCTCCGACGTGGTCGGTCGCAAGCCGGTGATGATCGGCGCCTTCGCCACCATGATTCTCGGGCTGGTCGCGTTCCTGCTCGCCGATTCGGTGCCGATGTTGTTGCTGGCCAGGGCATTACACGGGGCGGCCGTCGGGGCCACTGTCGTCGCGGGCGCCGCGGCCCTGCTGGATCTGCGGCCCGAGCGTGGTGCGCGATCCGGGCAACTCAGTGGCGTCGCGTTCAATGTCGGCATCGCGGTCGCGGTCCTCGGCACCGCGGTCCTCGCGCAGTACGCGCCGTCGCCGCTGCGTACACCGTATGTGGTGATCGCGGTGGTGTGTCTGGCCGCGGGAGCGGGCATCCTCGCCCTGCGTGAACCGCACACCACCCGCGTGAAGGCGCGCATCACCATCGCGAAACCCTCGGTGCCGCACGAAATCAAGGCTGACTTCTGGTTCTCCGCGATCGGCGTGATGGCCGCCTGGTCGGTGCTCGGCGTGCTGCTGTCGCTGTATCCGTCGCTGGCCGCGGCCGAGACCGGCATGCACAACCTGGTCTTCGGCGGCATCGTCGTCGCGGGCACCGCGCTGGTCGCCGCCGTGGTCCAGCTCTTCGCCACCCGCGTTCCGGCCCGCCGCGCCGCGGTGATCGGCGACCTCGGCATGGCGGCGGCGCTGCTCGCCACCATCCCGGCGCTGGCCACGAAACAGCCCGCGGTGGTGGTACTCGCGGGACTGGTGCTCGGCGCCACCTTCGGGCTCGGGTTCGGTGGGTCGCTGCGCCATCTGTCCGAAGTCGTTCCGCCGCATCGCCGTGGCGAGACGATGTCGGCCTTCTACCTGCTGGCCTACTCGGCGATGGCGTTGCCGACGTTGGCGGCGGGCTGGGCGGCGACGACCTGGGGGATCGCGACGGTGTTCCCGTGGTTCATCGTGATCGTTTCGGTGGCCTGTGTCGGCGCCGCGCTGTTGGGTCTGCGCGGGATCCGGGCCGGCGCGAAACCGGCGTAGAACACAGGCCGGTCCCGAAGGAATCGGGACCGGCCTGGGTGTCCTACTCGGGCCAACCGCCGTACGGAACGGTGATCAGTTCCAGGAAGTGGCCGTTGGGGTCGAGGAAGTAGACGCCACGACCCCCGTCGTTGTGATTGATCTCGTTGACCCCGTGTTGCTGAGGGTCGGCCCAATGGTCCAGTTTGTAGCGCTGGATCTTGGCGTAGGCCGCATCGAACTCGGCCTCCGAGACCAGGAACGCGTAGTGCTGTGGCTGGATCTCGGAAATGAAGGGCGGAACCTTGGCGAAATCGAAGGCCGCTCCGTGATCGAGGGCGATCGGAATGAACGGCCCCCACTCTTTTCCTATGTCCAACCCGAGGATGTCCGCCCAGAACTCGGCGGTTTCCCGATTATCGCGACATCCGACAATGGTGTGATTGAACTGCACTGACAGGGGATTTCTCCTTGTTCGTGATGGCGCCGACCCTGGGCACGGTACGAGGCGGCCGACAGGAGCACCATCACCGAGATCGAGGTTAGCGACAGATCCCGGAACCTGTAAAGAGCTCTCGCGGTAGCGTCGCGAGCATGAAGATTCGTGGAGCCGTTCTGGAACGGATCGCCGACCCGGCGCCGTTCGCCGATTCACAACCGATCACCGTGTGCGACCTGGAATTGGCCGAACCGGGACCGGGTGAATTGCTGGTGCGGATCGAAGCGGCCGGACTGTGCCACTCGGATCTGTCGGTGGTGGACGGCAATCGGGTGCGCCCGGTGCCGATGCTGCTCGGCCACGAAGCCGCGGGCATCGTCGAATCGGTGGGCGCCGGTGTCGACGATGTGACGCCCGGACAGCGGGTCGTGATGACGTTCCTGCCGCGCTGTGGTGACTGCGCGGGCTGCGCGAGCAACGGGCGCACGCCGTGTGGGCCGGGCAGCGTGGCCAACAACGCGGGCGAACTGCTCGGTGGCGGCCGACGGCTCACCCGCGACGGCGAGCAGGTGCAGCACCACCTCGGCGTCTCCGGCTTCGCCACGCACGCGGTGGTGGACCGGCGTTCGGTGGTGCCCGTCGACGACGACGTGCCGCCCGAGGTGGCCGCGGTGCTGGGTTGCGCGGTGCTCACCGGCGGCGGCGCGCTGCTCAATGCGGCGAAACCCGGTGCGGGAGATCGGATCATGGTGGTCGGGCTCGGTGGCGTGGGGATGGCGGCCGTGCTCGTCGCGGTCTCGCTCGGTCTCGGTGAGGTGATCGCCGTCGATACCGTTCCCGAGAAGCTGGCGCTGGCACGCGAATTCGGTGCGACGGTGGCTTGCACGCCGGGCGAAGTCGCCGAGCAAGGGGTGCTGGCCGAGGTCGTGGTCGAAGCGGCGGGCAATGTTCGCGCGTTCGAAACCGCCGTCGCCGCAACGGCGCCCGGTGGCGTCACCGTGACGGTCGGCCTGCCCGCCCCCACCGCCACCGCCACGATCTCGCCGCTGGCGCTGGTCGCGCAGGGCCGCACCATCATCGGCAGCTACCTCGGCTCCGCGGTTCCCGCCCGCGACATTCCCGAATATGTGCGGATGTGGCGCGCGGGCAAGCTGCCGCTGGAGCGGCTCGTCTCGGCCCGCATCGGACTCGAGCAGGTGAACAAGGCGATGGACGATCTCGCGGCGGGCGCGGCGCTGCGGCAGGTCATCGTCTTCGACTGACGCCTCGCCTGGTTCGATGGCGTGAGGTCGGCGCCGCGGCCCCGTCGGCTGCTCGATAGGCTTGCCCGAGCAAGCTGAGTCGAGGACGAGGAGATGCGGTGACCATTCGGGTCGGAGTGCTCGGAGCACGCGGCAAGGTCGGGCAGGCGATCTGCGCGGCGGTGGAGGCGGCGCCCGATCTGGAGCTGGTGGCGCAGGTCGACAAGGGCGACGCGCTCGAGGCGTTCACCGAGAGCGGCACCCAGGTGGTCGTCGATTTCACCCACCCCGATGTGGTGATGGGCAACCTGAGGTTCCTGATCGCGAACGGCATCCACTCGGTCGTCGGTACCACCGGCTTCGACGAGGCCCGCCTCGCCGAGGTGCGCGGGCAGGTGGCACAGCGTCCCGAGGTGGGCGTGCTGATCGCGCCGAACTTCGCCATCGGCGCGGTGCTGTCGATGCGCTTCGCCGAGCAGGCGGCACGGTTCTTCGACTCGGTCGAGGTCATCGAGCTACACCACCCGAACAAGGCCGATGCCCCCTCCGGCACCGCCTACCGCACCGCCGCGGTGATCGCCGCGGCCCGCGCCGAGGCCGGGGTCGGGATCAGCCCCGACGCCACCACCACCGAACTCGAGGGTGCTCGCGGCGCCGACGTGGACGGTGTGCGGGTCCATTCGGTGCGGCTGGCCGGGCTCGTCGCCCATCAGGAGGTGCTGTTCGGCACCCAGGGCGAGACCCTGACCATCCGCCACGACTCCATCGACCGGTCCTCGTTCGCGCCGGGCGTGCTACTCGGGGTGCGCGAGATCGCCGGGCGACCGGGGCTGACCGTCGGGCTCGACCCGTTCCTGGATCTGTGAGCGAGTCCGCCGACCAGCGACCTGATCGGCAGGTCCTGAAAACCGTTGCGGTCGTGGCATTTCTGGTCGTCGCGCTGCTGTTCTACTTCGTCCGGCTCGGTGGTCTCGCCATCGCCTACATCGCCGACGGCGGGTTCGCGGGTATCGCGATCGGCATCGGCATGCTGCTGCTGCCTGTTGTCGGTATCTGGATCCTGTGGGCGACCTTGAGCGCGGCCTTCGCGCATCAACGACTGGCCCGGCGTATCCACGAGGAGGGCCTCGAGGTCGACACCTCGCAGCTGCCGCGCCGTCCCTCGGGCCGGATCGAACGCGACGCCGCCGACGCCCTGTTCGCGCGGATCAAGACCGAATGGGAAGCCGACCCGGACAACTGGCGCTCTTCCTACCGGCTGGCCCGCGCCTACGACTACGCCGGCGACCGCGGCCGCGCCCGCGACACCATGCGTCGCGCGGTGGCACTGGAAAAACTGGAACGCGACCCAGGAGAGTAGCGAGCCCATGGCCCGGTTGCTGATCATCCACCACACCCCCTCCCCGCACACCCAGGCGATGTTCGAAGCGGTCCTCGCCGGAGCGAGCGACCCGGAGATCGAGGGGGTCGAGGTGGTGCGCCGGGCTGCCCTGTCGCTGTCGCCGACGGACGTGCTGGATGCGGACGGGTATCTGCTCGGCACCCCAGCCAACCTCGGATACATGAGTGGCGGCCTGAAACACGGGCTGGATGTCATCTACTACCCCTGCCTGGATTCGACCCGTGGCCGCCCGTTCGGGGCGTACTTCCACGGCAACGAGGGCACCGAAGGCGCGGAGAAGGGCGTCACCTCGATCACCACAGGGCTCGGGTGGGTGAAGGCGGCCGAGTACCTGGTGGTGTCGGGTAAGCCGTCCAAGGGCGACATCGAGCGTTGCTGGGAACTCGGCGCGACCGTGGCGGCTCAGCTCATGGCATAGGTGGGAGTCGGGCTCAGTCCCAGCCCCATTGCTCCACGAGTGACGGATCTATGTCCGTTTCCAGCAGCGTTGCGTGCTGTTCGAGGTCATGCGCCGTACAGCAGTCATGGGCGTCATCGTCAGAGGGCACCCCAAGGCGCGCATGACAGTCATCCACTAGATCGCACAGCTGGCTCAGAATCATGTCGGTGGCGGTCAAAACATCATGCTCGGTACTCAACTGAGGCTCGCGATACACACGCCGAACTCCAAGCTGTTCCCCGATAAATGGGCGGTCGGGATGAACGAACATCGAAGCGGAACCGCTGTTCGCGACGCGGTCGATCAGAACATGACTCGGCTCGTCAGTCTTGAGTTCGGTGCTGAGCGCGAGCTTTAGGCGCCGGTAATTGAAGAGCCCGACTTCAACCTGGCTGGACCGAATCAGACTTCCCCGATGGATCACAAAATTGCGGGCGAGGTTGAATTGAGTGAACAGGTCATCGGCCAATACTTGACCCAAGCGCTCGTGACGCCAAGCGTTCTCGCCTTCCTTCTCCATGTCGAGCCTCACCATCTCAAGCACAGATTTCGAACTGGCGAGAAAGGCGTTGGCTGAGTATCTAAACGGAGCAGGGTGATGATAGGCGGCGATCATCTGATGAAGCTGAAAGTGACACTCGAATACACGGTCATGCGTCAACACAAGAGGGCATGACCGGAGGTTGGTGTCCGAACCGTCGACTTCTGGCACCAGGCCACACTAGCGTCGCCCGACGCGGAGAGGGCGTGAAGGCGGCCAACTAAGTGGCTGTCCACGGGCGACCTCGAAACGTGCTGGGAACTCGGCGCGACCGTGGCGGCACAGCTCATGGAATGAGTCGGACCACTCACGCCGGAACAACGCCGACGCGCTGGGCCAGCCGCCCGAGTTCTCCAGTGGCGAGATCGCGCCGGGCCTCCCGCAGCATCGCGCCGACGAGTTCGCGCACCGGGGCCAGACCCCGAACGTGCTGGGGCGCGGCGTGCTCGGCGCGAAGCAGCGCGTGCAGTGCGGCCCGCTGGTCACGCTTCATCGCGTACGCACGGCCGGTCTCTACGAAGTACAGCGCGTGTCGAGACCCCTTCGGCAACTGGTTCGGGTCCAGCGTCTCCGCGAGGCGCAGCGCTTCGCCGGGCTCGCGGCGTTCCACGGCTGAACTGAGACGCCACAGGGCGACGTTGGCCGGGCCGAACGTCTTGTTGCGCGCTGTGCTCGGGCCGGTCGGAGCGTCGGCTAGCCTGCTCGCCAGCTCGGCCGCCTCTTCGAGGTGGGGCGCAGGGTCGCCCCCGGCCAGCGTCTCGGCGAACCCTGCCTGGAGGCGGGCCATCCCGACCGTCTCCAGCTCGCCGCGCGTGCTCGCGTCGGGTGTGAGCTGGTCGGCTGTTCCGGTTGCGACGGTCAGCGCAGCTCCCAGAGCACCGGGGCGGGCTGCGAGAATCTGGGACTTGAGGAAGTGCGCGGCGGCGACCGGAGCGAGTGAATCGGCGTGCCCCGCAGCGCGTTCGGATTCCTGCACAGCGGTCCATGCCAGGGCATCGTGGCCGCGCTGCCGCAGCGCCGAGGACACCCCGTAGGCGGCCGTGGCCAGCAAGTCCCATGCCGCAGGACTGCCCGTATCAGTGAGGCGGTAGGCGTCAGTGAGCAGGTCGGGCAGCAGCGGGCCGAGCGCGGCGTAATCCCCGCTCTGCCGCAGCCGCGAGGCGTGCTCGACGGCCGAGCTGAGTTCGTCCAGGGTGCCCGGCGGGCGGTTATCGGTCAGGTTCCCCTGTGTCCACAGGGCCGTCTCTATAGCGGGCACAGCTCGATGGAAGGCGCTCGTAGACGGGTCGATTCGATCATCGCTGCCGGTCAGGTCGCCTAGGGTGACGCCGAGCGCGGACGCCAGCGCCAGCTGCGTGCGGCGCGAGTCCAGCGGTCGTTCGCCGCCTTCGTATTTCGCGATTGCTCCACGGCTCAGGCCCACTCGATCGGCGAGCACCTGCTGTGAGATGCCTCGGCGGGCACGAATCTGGCGCACCCTACGGCCGATGAACTCGTCTTCGTCGTACTGGTCGCTCATATCGCTCCCTCGACAATCCCGGTGAAACAACCAATCTTAACGGGCATTGTGTGTCCCGCAGCGGGACCGTTTGCGGCTCGTATCCGTCCAAGCTTCGGTGCAGCCCCGCCGCCGGGTAGCGACCCGGCCCGGCACCGGTTCCCCGGCGGCGGGCGCACTACACGCAGCAGCGAAGGCAGGGGAACGACATGGATGGCGCGCGCTACATCCAGCACAGCGATGGAACCTGGGAGGTGGTCGGAGCGGACGGCTGGCCGGTCCCGATGGACGAGTACCTGGAACTCCACGCCGACGTGACCGCAGCTCTCGCAGCCGTGGACGAGACGCCGGTGGATGAGCGCCTGCTGATCGCCGTCCATCACGGTCTGCTGTGCCTCCGGGGACCGCGCCGGGCGGCGCGGTGATCGTCCTCGGGTGGGTGGTGGTGGTCGGATTGCCGCTGGCGGTCATCGTCGGTGCGATTTACTGGCCCGAGCGCATCCCGCCGGAGAAGTCGGTCGACGGCATCCGTGCGCGCGTCGAGGCCGAGGACCGGCAGCGCAACTGCCGTCACTGGCCTGGGTTGAGCAGCAGTCACCGGACTGAGAGCATAGAAGCTGCGTACGCCAACACGATGCCCAGCAGGAGCGAGGCCGGGCCGATCCATGTCTTCCAGCGGTTCGGAACCTGCACCTCGGACAACAAGTAGCCAACGATCTGGCGCGTCACCAACTCGACCTTCCGAGCACGCATGTCGATCTCGACAGTCGGGCGGATCATTGTGGACCATGCTTCGTCCTCGCCCTGGGTGTACTCACGGGCGACGGTCATCGAATCGTCTTGCAGCTCTTGATGAGCCTTCTCGATGACGTTCATGTTGTCCGTGAACTTGCGAGCGATGCCGTGCGCCTGCATCAGGTCTCGCACGACGAGATAAACACCGGCCATCTGGAACACCAAGCCGATGGTCGCGGTGACGTAGATACCCGCGTTGGAGTGGAGGAAGTCGATCACGCAGCCCATCCAAGCATTCCGCTCTGACACTCAGGACTTTTCAGCCAGAGCATGATCTCGTTGTTGTCGGTGGGATACGACATCTTGCCTACATGTCATCGCGAGTTAGCGGGATTCAGCGGGGTTCGTCTCGTTCGCCAACCCGGAGCAGTTAGCGGATTACAGCCGCGATCAGAGGTTGCCCGGCGTGTTTTCGCCAGGACTGCCCGACCACGATCGACCGTCGGGGTGGTAGGGGCAGCGTGCGTGTTCCAGGGTGCCGGGCGTCGATGATGGCGAATCCGCGAACGAAGGTAGCCAGTGCCCGCAGTTGTCGCACGACGTGAGGCCTGCGCTCAGGTCAACCTTGCCGAGCAAGTAGAGCACGGCGACCCGGTCTGAGACATGATCGAGAACGCCGATGGCCTCTTCGAAGGTGAACGGCTGATTGCGGGCCTGGCACCGCGCACAATCACAGTCGCCACCCTCCGGTGGTTGTTGGAGGAATTCGAGGAGCTGAGTGCGACCTCCACCGGCCAGCATGCCGTCGTCGGTGTCGTTGTAAGTGCATGCCTCGACGGCGCACACTGCCCGCTCGGGAACCGGTCGACACCGCCGAGCCTGCGCACTCTCGTTCTCCATGCTGGTCAACCTAGTCTGCGACGCAGGAACTCTGACATCCCCGTCACGGCTCCGCCCTCGCCGAACTTGCGTTCGGCCGCCAGCGGGGAGCCGAAGGTCATCCGTTGCCCGGCCGCGTGGACCAGCACGTCGTGCGAGACCACCAACGCGGCGAGCGAATCAGGCTGGTGCTGTCCGGCATTCCACTGCACCGCCGCTTGTTCGAGCGCGGGCAGGTGACCGGCGATCCGGCACGTCCCGACTTCCAGCCCTTGCAGCAGCGCAGCCGAGCGAGCCTGTGCGTCACCGCCCCCGCGGCCAGACCCCCGAGGCGGCCAGCTCGCAACCCGGATGGGTCGGGCAGTCCTGTAGCGGCGCAGTGCATCTGAGACCACGCGGGTGTAGGTCTCGCGGGCCGCGAAGCCTTCGACGGCGATCTCGGACGCTCCCACATCCAACGCCAGCTCTACCGCTGCCCGCGCCCACTGCTCGGAGGTCATAGGCGCGGAGATGTCGCGGTGCACCACCACGACGCCCTCGGCGGTGGTGGACGCGGCGACGAGACGAATCTCGGGGCAGGTTCTCGGGCGGGCCAAAACGAGCCGTCCGGCTGAGGCCCCTAGGGCGATACCCTCGATCGGTCAGTCGGCGTCGGACCGACTGGCTACAGTTTGCGCGGGGCGGTAGCAGCACTTTCGGCGAGCTGGTGACAGATTCGGAATTCGGAGCAATGGCAGAACAGACACCGCAAATTCGGTACCGGGAGTGGATTCTTCGGTCACTCGCCACAGTGGGAGGGTCCGCATCCCGTCAGCAAGTGCTCGGCCTGATAGGGGCAGCTCACGCGAGTGACTTTTTACCAGGCGACCACTACGAGCGCGAAAGTCGCCCCGGCGAGGCTATTTGGATGAACGTAGCGTCCTATGAGCGCGCCACCATGGTTCGGATCGGTCTGCTCCGCGACCCCAATGTCGATGGGCAAAAAGGGCTCTGGCAGTTGTCGGAGGCAGGTGTATCGGCCGCGAAGGACCTTCGCGATGACGCGCCCCGCAGTGCCTTCGAGGATTTCAAACCAAAGGACTCGGCCGACTACAGAGCTGTCGTGAAACATGCTGTGCTGGTGAAGCAACGAACTCACGAGGACGTTGTCGAGCAGTACGGAGCTTGGTGCGGCGCGCGGGGATTGCGCCCGGTGACGGTAGGGGCGCATCCTCGGGATCTGTTGATACGCGGGCTCGACCGAGAGGTGATGGTCGAAGTCAAGGTGGTCTACAACGGCAACGCCACCGAGGCGGTCCGCGCCGCCGCCGCTCAGCTCCAGATGTATGCCCATTTCCTGTACGATCCGGATCGACCGCCGATCTGTCTCGCTGTCTTCTCCGAACCGGTCGGGCCCGCATACGTGGACTTCCTCGAGTCACTGGGTATACCGAGCGCGTGGCCGAGCGTCGGCACTTGGTCGGGAAGCCATAGCGCCGTGCGGACAGGCCTGGCCGAAATATGCGCCAGCTGAAGTGTCAGTGGCTATTAGCCCGGACAGTCACACCGAATCCCGACGCCGCAGCAGCGCTCGCCCGATGAGCGCTCGGGCGGCGTCGTTGTAGGCGGCCTGCTCGGCGAGCAGCGCGAAGGTCTTCTCGTGCAGGGCGATCTCGGACGGCCGGGTGAGGGTCAGTTCCGCGCTTGCGGTCTCGATGAGCACCTGGGCGCGGTCGTAGATGACGAAGTTCGTCGCCGGGGCGCGGTACTCGGCGTCCAGGGGGATCACGCCGAGCCGGAGGTTGGGCCGCTTCAGCTCGCCGAGGAGCTGTTCGAGCTGTGCCACCATGTGGAAGCGGTGTCCGGCCCGCGCCAGAACGCCCTTGCGGGACATCCGTCTGGCTACGGCCTCCTCCAGGTCGTCACGGCCCGGCGGCTACGGTGCGCTGCCACTCCAGATACGAGTGTGGGACCGTGACCACACGCAGCCGTTCGAGCGCGACCGGAGAAATGCCGGGGACTCGGCGCGACCATCGCCGCCGGTCTGATGGAGTAACTGGTCCGCCGGAGCGGGCCCGCCCCGAATATTGGTGGGCTGACACGCGGGGTAGGGATGCGGTAGAACTCGAGACCGACGTGTTGCGGGTTGGCCGCGGTGGGTGTTTCTTCAGATGGGGAGTGGTCGGTGAGCGAGTTGGAGCAGACGCGCACGGTGCGACGGGTCGGGCTGGTGGAGGACCACGAGTCCGTGGCGATCGGATTGGCGGCCATGCTCGGCCCCGAACCCGATCTGGAACTGGTGGCGGTGGCCGAATCCGTCGCCGGGCTGCTCGCCGAGACCGCCGATCTCGATCTCGTCGTCCTCGACCTGCGCCTGCCCGACGGGTCGACGCCCGAGGACAACGTGACCGCGCTGCGTGAACGCGGCATCGAGGTGCTGGTGTTCACCGGCGCTGACAACGCCTTTCTGGTCCGCTCCGCCGCCAAGGCCGGTGTGCTCGGCGTGCTGCGCAAGTCGGAGAGCGTGGCGACGGTGGTCGAGGCGGTGCGCCGGGCCGCGTCGGGCGAGCAGGTGGTGACCACCGACTGGGCCGCCGCCATCGACGGCGATCCCCAGCTCTCCGACGTCGGGCTCAGCCCGCGTCAGGAGGAAGTGCTGATGCTGTACGCCTCGGGGGAGAAGGCCTCGCGGGTGGCGCGGCTGACCGGCCTGTCGGAACAGACCGTCAACGACTACCTCGGCCGCATCCGGCAGAAATACGCCGACGCGGGCCGGCCCGCCCCGACCAAGACCGATCTGTACAAACGGGCCGTCGAAGACGGGTGGTTGCCCGTGCCGGAAAGGCAGCAGCGCACGTGAGTGACCTCGCGGTCGCGACGGCGCCCGCACCGGTCGGCGATGTCGAATTCTCGCGGGCGGCGACCGAACAGATCCTGCGCAGACTCGGGTTGGTGATCGGAACCGGCGCCACGATCGTGATGGTGCTGGAACTGCCCGCGGTGCTGGTTCAGCCGATCAACCAGTCGATCTGGCCGGAACTGCATCTGGCGGCCGCGTATGTGATGTTCGGGGTGCTGGCCCTGGTGTCCACGCGCGGCCCCGCCGAGGCGATCCGGCGCACCGCCGCCGTGGCCGCGGTGTGTTATCTCGCGGCGACCTTGGCGACGCCGCTGGTGTATTCGGTAGTGCACATCGGCTCGTTCGCGTCATGGCCCTACCGCGGGTTGGCGGTGGGCGTGATGGCCGCGGGGCTGGCGTGGCCCCGGCGTGGTGCGGCCGGATTCGGCGCCCTGCTCGCGGTGGCGACCAGTGTGTCCAATGCCCTTGTCGTGCCCGGTAGTTCGATGTGGGCGCTGTTCGGCGACATCACCAGGGGACTCGGCGTGGCGGCGCTGTTCCTGTGGTGCGTGGTGTACGCGCGCGCCGCCGCCGAACGGGTCGACCGGGAAGCGGTCCGTCAGCGCAGCCGAGCGGCGGCGGTCGCGGCGACGTCGGCCAGGGAACGCGAGGGCGCGCGCTTCGCGGCGCTCATCCACGACGCGGTGCTCTCGACGCTGCTGGAAGCCTCGCGGGCGCAGGAGTCCTCGTCGGTGCTGCGCAATCAGGCCGCGCGCACCCTCGAGCAGCTCGAGCTGTCGCGGACCGCGCCCGAGATCGACCACCTCGACGCCGCCGCGACGATCGAGTTCCTGCGTGAGGCGGTGCGTGAGGCGGAGTCCGAGATTCCGGTGCAGGTGTCCTCGCGCCGCGCGGCGGATCTGTGCCTGCCGATCGAGGCCGCCCAGGTGCTCGGGGCCGCGCTCTCTGAGGCGGTGCGCAACAGCGTGCGCCATGCCGACGTCGCGGGTCGGACGGTGCGACGTGGGGTGTCGGTGACCATCGCGACCGGGGGCATCCGGGTGGTGTTCTCCGATGACGGCGCCGGGTTCGACCCGGCGCGGGTGTCGGCCGACCGGATGGGGATCGCGGGCAGCATTCTGGGCCGGATGCGCGCGCTCGCCGGCGGTGCGGCCTTCGTGGAATCGGCGCCCGGCGCGGGAACCGTGGTGACTCTGGTGTGGGGGAGTTGATGGTCGAGCGTGATCTGCCGTTCGCGATGCGCGACCTGTTCGGCCTCAGCGACGGCACGGCATGGCTGTTCGTGGTGATCTTCGAAGCCACCATCGTGATGTATCTGCGGGTGAATTTCGATATCGCGCCGCCCGCGGCCGCGTTCGCTGCGTTGGCGCTGATGACCGTGGCGGCGCTGGTGGTGCTGGTGTTCCCGGTGGATCCGCTGCCGTGGCCCGTCACGATCTTCGTGGCGTCCGCGGGGCCCGCGGCGATGGCGCTGACCGTGCCATGGCTCGAGAGCGACTCGGGGTTCGCCCACCAGATGTGGACCGCCTATCCGACGTCGTATCTGCTGGCGATGCTGGTGCTGCGCGGGCGGATCCTGTCGGCCTGGGTGGGGGTGGCGGCCGCCGCGACGGTGCTGGTGGCGATGGGCGTGTTCACCAGTTGGCATCCCGAAACCGTGGTGCGCGCGCTCACGCCGGTGGCCACGGTCGGCGCGGTGACGGTGTTCATGTCGATCGTGCGGCCCACCCAGCGTTCGCTGCGGGAACTGCGCAGCGAGGCCAATCGCCGGGCGGCGACCGAGGCGGCGTTGGCCGCGGCCAACGCCGAGCGTGATCGTCAGCTGGGGGCGCTCGACCGGGTGGCCGGGCCGCTGCTGGCCCGCATCGCGGCGGGGATCGAGCTGACCGAGACCGAACGCGAACAGTGCAGGCTGCTCGAAGCCGAACTGCGCGACGGTCTTCGGGCGCCGCAACTGGTCACCGACCGGCTCAGCGCCGCGGCGCGCGCGGCCCGATCGCGCGGGGTCGAGGTCACCCTGCTCGACGACGGCGGCTTCCTCGGCGTACCGGAGTGGGTGCGCCACAACGTGATCGAGGCCGCGGTCGAGGAACTCGACATGGCGGGAGCGGGTTCGGTGACCGTGCGAGTCCTCCCGGTCGGTCGACGCTGGGTGGCGACCGTGCTGGCTGCCGCGCCGGGCGGGGATCGACGGACCGAGATCGACACCGCGGGCGAGGTTCGGGTCTCCACCTGAGCGCCGAAAACCTGTCGGACCCCTGTGCCAGGCTGAGGGGATGCAGCGGATGAATGCGGCGCAGGCCCGTCGAACGGCGCTGGCCGCGCAGGGCTTCGGCAAGCGAAAGCCGACCAACCCGAAGCGGCGGGCGATTCTCGATGTGGTCGCCAGAACCCGTCTGCTGCAAATAGATTCGGTATCGGCGGTGGTGCGCGCGCATTACGCGCCGGTGTTCAGCCGGATCGGCCCCTACGATCGCAGCCTGCTCGACGGCGCCGCCTGGAGCGACAGCGCGAAGGCTCGGCGGGGGCTGGTGGAGTACTGGGCGCACGAGGCCGCGCTGATCCCGGTCGCCGACTGGCCGTTGATGCGCTGGCGGATGGCGGAGTACCGGCACGGGCGCTGGTCGGGGATGCGCAAGGTCGTCGAACGCAATCCGACACTGGGCAAGGACATTCTCGATGTCGTGACCGAGGTGGGCGCGGCGAGCGCGGGGGAGATCGAACGCCATCTGGAACTGGACAAGCCGCGCCTGAAAGGGACGTGGTGGAACCTGAGCGACACCAAGATGATCTGCGAGCAGCTCTTCGCCGCGGGGGAGCTGTCCACCGCGCGTCGAGTGGGCTTCACCCGGCACTACGACCTCACCGAACGCGTCGTCCCGGCCGACGTGCTCGGCCGCGAGATCGGTGAGGAAGACGCCGTGCGTGAGCTGATCCGCCGCTCCAGCCGCGCCCTCGGTATCGGCACCGAGGCCGACCTGCGCGACTACTACCGCCTGGCCCGTCGCCAGAGCGCCCCGGCGATCGCCGACCTGGTCGACGCGGGCGAACTACTGCCGGTCGACGTCGACGGCTGGGATGCGCCCGCCTACCTGCACCCGGAGGCCGCCACCCCGCGCCGGATCACCGGCACCGCACTGCTGTGCCCGTTCGATCCGCTGATCTTCTTCCGTCCGCGCACCCAGCGGGTCTTCGACTTCCACTACCGGATCGAGATCTACACCCCCGAACCCAAACGGGTGCACGGCTATTACGTCTTCCCGCTGCTCGTCGACGGCAAGCTCGTCGGCCGGGTGGATCTGCGCGCCGAACGCGCCACCGGCCGACTGCTCGCCCCCGCCGCGTTCGCCGAGCCCGGCTACGCCACCGCCGAGACCGCTCAGGCATTGCGCGGGGCGCTGCGGGAAATGGCCGACTGGCTCGAACTCGACGAAGTCGTTATCGGCGAACGCGGCGATCTCGCCCCGCTGCTCTGATCGCGGCCGCGTCTACCAGCCCTTGCCGCCGTAGCCGCGCATCTGATCCTTCAACGCGCCGCTGACGGCGCCGGAGAGCCAGGAGTTCAGCGACTGGCCGTTCTGCTGGGCCGCCTCCTCCGCGCGCGACTTGAGCTGTTCGACCAGTCGCAGGGTCACCCGGCTGATGTCGCCGGTCATCTCCTCGAAAGTCTGGGGTTCCTCCGCCCCGGGCGGGGTGTTCTTGCGCACGTCGGCCTTCGCCTCGGTGCCCTCCAGCCGGACGTGCACGGTGCGGTCGCCGAGCTCGGTGCTGATCTCGGCGGCCAGTTCCGACAGCGCCGAGAGCAGTACCAGCCGACTCGAGCTCTCCACCGCGGCGGCGAGGGCGGCGGCGGTGGCCTGCGTTTTCTCGTCGCCGAGCGCGGCGGCGGCGATCAGTTCCTCGCGCAACCGCGCGGTATGAGCATTCAGATCCATGACATCAGTGTGACGTCATATATGACATCACGCAAGGTGGAAGGCGCCCACCGGCCGCCGCTTCGGCCGCTAGGGTGTCGAGACACATCCGGCGACCGGGTAGCCTTTCTGACCATGACGAACGGTGAATCGACGCCAACGGAGCTGCGCGCGTCCGGCACGGTAGGTGTCGCGATGGTGACCCCCTTCAGCGCTGCGGGCAAGCTCGACGTCGATGCCGGTGTCGCACTGGCGGCACACCTGGTCGACCGTGGGGTCGACCTGCTGATCATCTCGGGTACCACCGGCGAGTCGCCGACCACCACCGAAACCGAGAAGGCGGACCTGCTGCGGGCCGTCGTCGACGGCGTCGGCGACCGGGCCACCGTGGTCGCCGGGGCGGGTACCTACGACACCGCGCATTCGATCGAACTGGCGCGTGCCGCCGAGAACGCGGGCGCGCACGGTCTGCTCGTCGTGACGCCGTATTACTCGCGGCCCACGCAGGAGGGCCTGATCGCGCACTTCACCGCGGTCGCCGACTCCACCGCGCTGCCGATCACCCTCTACGACATTCCACCGAGGTCGGTGGTGCCTATCGCCATCGACACGATCCGGCGCCTTGCCGAGCATCCCAACATCGTCGCGGTGAAGGATGCCAAGGGCGATCTCGTCTCCGGAGCCGATCTCATCGCGACCACCGATCTGGATTTCTACTCCGGTGACGACGGCCTGAATCTGCCCTGGCTCTCGGTCGGTGCGATCGGATTCATCAGCGTCATCGGCCATCTCGTGCCGGAACGACTGCGCGAGATCCACCAGGCCTACACCACCGGTGACGTGGCCAGGGCGCGAGAGATCAACGCGACACTACTGCCGCTGTACGCGGCCATGACCCGCCTGGGAGGTGTGGCGATGTGTAAGGGAGGACTCCGATTGCTCGGCATCGATGTAGGTGAGCCCCGTTTGCCCCAGCTGATGCCGACGCAGGCACAACTGGAGGAACTGATGCTCGATCTGCAGGCAGCGGGGGTGTCGGCATGACCGAACCCGTAGCCCGTAAGCCCCGTCGCCGTTCGGCATCGCGTGCCGCCGGTGCGCCCGAGCCGACACCCGTGGAGAGTGTGCAGGCCGCGGTGAAAGCTCCGGCTATCGCCGAACCGATCGCCGAGGTCGCCGCCGAGGCGAACCTGGCGGGTGCCGCCGAAGCGGGCACCGACCTGCGCGGCGTCGCCGAGGAAGGCGTCACCGCGAAGAAGACCGCGCCGCGCCGTGCCAGGACGAAGCCGGCCACCGAAGCCAAGGGCAAGCAGGCCGAAGCCAAGAGCAAGCCCGCCGCCGAGCAGTCCCGTGGCGGCGGTCGTGGCAGGCAGGGCGGCGGTCGTGGTCGCGGTGCGGCACCGGTAGCCGAGCCGCGCGAGAAGGCCGCCCACGACAAGCTGGGCCCGCCGCCGAAGCTGGCGAAGAACGGTCTTCGCCTGTTCGCACTGGGCGGTATCGGCGAAATCGGCCGCAACATGACCGTATTCGAATACGGCGGCAAGCTGCTGATCGTCGACTGCGGTGTGCTGTTCCCCGAGGACCAGCAGCCCGGCGTGGACCTGATCCTGCCGGACTTCGGGCCCATCGAGGACCGGATGGCCGACGTCGAGGCCATCGTGCTCACCCACGGCCACGAGGACCACATCGGTGCCGTGCCGTTCCTGCTGCGTCTGCGCCAGGACATCCCGGTGATCGGCGCCAGGTTCACCCTCGCCCTGGTGGCGGCGAAAGCTCGCGAGCACCGCTTGCAGCCCAAGCTGCGCGAGGTCGCCGAGGGCGAGACCACCGTGCACGGCCCGTTCGAGATCGAGTACTTCGCGGTCAACCACTCGATCCCCGATGCACTGGCGGTCGCGATCCGCACCGGCGCGGGCGTGGTGCTGCACACCGGTGACATCAAGCTCGACCAGCTGCCGCTCGACGGCCGCCTCACCGACCTGGCCGGCTTCTCGCGCCTGGGCGACGAGGGCGTCGACCTGTTCCTGGTCGACTCCACCAACGCCGAGGTCCCCGGCTTCGTGACTCCCGAGCGCGAGATCGGCGGCGTGCTCGACAATGTCATCGGCAAGGCCACCAATCGCGTCATCGTGGCCTCGTTCGCCAGCCACGTGCACCGCATCCAGCAGGTCGTCGACGTGGCGCAGAAGTACAACCGCAAGGTCTGCTTCGTCGGCCGTTCGATGGTGCGCAACATGGAGATCGCGCAGGACCTGGGCTACCTGACGGTGCCCGACAATGTCGTGGTCACCCTCGACCAGGCCGCGAACCTGCCCGGCAACCGCCTGGTGCTGATCTCCACCGGTTCGCAGGGCGAGCCACTGTCGGCGCTGTCGCGGATGGCGCGCGGCGAGCACCGCCAGATCAACATCCGTGCCGACGACCTGGTGGTGCTGGCGTCCTCGCTGATCCCCGGTAACGAGAACTCGGTGTTCGCCGTGGTCAACGGCCTGGCCCGGCTCGGCGCGACCGTGATCACCCAGCAGAACGCGAAGGTGCACGTCTCCGGGCACGCCTCCGCCGGTGAGCTGCTGTACCTGTACAACGCGGTGCGCCCCACCAACGCCATGCCCGTGCACGGCGAATGGCGCCACCTGCGCGCCAACGCCGCACTGGCCGTGGCGACCGGTGTGCCCGAGGAGCGGGTCATGCTGGCCGAGGACGGCGTGGTGGTCGACCTGGTCGACGGCATCGCCTCCATCGTCGGCCGCGTGCCGGTCGGGCACGTCTACGTCGACGGCCTCTCGGTCGGTGACGTCGGCGAGTCCACCCTGTCGGACCGCCTGGTCCTCGGCGAGGGTGGCTTCATCTCGATCACCATCGTCATCGACTCGACCACCGGCAAGGCGGTCAGCACGCCTGAGCTCAACGGGCGCGGCTTCTCCGACGACCGGACCGCGCTCGACGGCGCGAACGAACTGGTCGAGGCGGAACTGCTGCGCCTGGCCGGTGAGGGCATCACCGACACCCATCGCATCGCCCAGGGCGTGCGCCGGGTGGTGGGCCGCTGGGTCGCCGACGTCTACCGTCGTCGTCCGATGATCGTGCCGACGGTCGTCGCCGTCTGATCGACTGATACAGATCAACGGAAAACCGCTGGGCGACATGGTCGCCCAGCGGTTTTCTTTGTCCTCGGACGGATTCCGGTTCTCAGGCCTGGCAGGCCGCGGAGTCGAGCTGGGCCGACTTCACGATGTTGCACGCGAACACGTGCGAGACCTTCCAGGAATCGTCCTCGGCGACGAAGTCGACGAAGGCATCCTTCACCGGGGTCCCGTCGATGGTGACATCGGCGTTCGCCTTGAGCTTCCCATCGACGGGGTCGCCGACGGTGGTGATGGCGACCTTGACGTTGTTCTGGTTCGCCGCCTCGACGAACTTGTCGACCAGCATCGGATCCTGGTCGGCGTCCTCGATGTAGGTCTTCTTCTCCTCGCCGGTCAGCTGGCCCGCGAGAGCCTTGGTCACCCGGCTGTTCAGCTCGGCGGCGGTCGGTTTGGGCAGGTTGGGCACCGTGGTGGCCGCGGGCTCGCCGCCCTCTTCCTTGCCCGATTTGGCGTCGCCCGTTTCGAAGGCGCCGGCTTTGCTCGTCGTGGTTCCCGTGCTCGTACTGGTCGAGCCCGCGTCGGAACCGCACGCGCCGAGGCCGAGCGCCGCGACGATCGCGACGAGGACAGCGGCGGTTTTCACTGGACGGATATTCACTACAACTCCCATGATCATGGTCGGAACGGGTCGGGCTAGAGCTGGTAGCCGCTGGTGCAGTTCCAGTGCTTGATAGAGGCGTTGCCCGGATTGTTGTTCAGCGCTTCGCGTTTGGCGCCGCCGATCGTCGACGCGGAGCCGTAGCTCCACCAACCGCGCGAGACGGCGATGGCGCCGCAGCCGTTGCGGTAGGACACCTTCACATCGCACCCGCTCCCGCCACCGCCCCGCAGGCAGGCCGCCATGGCGCCCGCCTCGGCATCGGCATAGCTGCTGTAATCAGTGGCGTACCCGTAGACCCCCGGTCTGACCGACACCGCGATGGCGCCGTAATTGCCCGACTGCGCCTGGGCCGGTGCGATGTGTCCCGCGAACACTGCTGCCGCGGTGGCACCGAGCACGGCCGCGCTGGTGAGCATTCTCTTCACTTGTAGCGTCCCCTTCATCTGCACGGGTCGACGACCCGATAGAGCGCCGCCAACGTACCGAGGGTTACGGCGCCCGCGCTAGACCAGCGAGCCCGCGCTCGCCCGAATCAATGGCGATCGACAAGGATTCCGTAAGTGCGGGCCCGCGAAACGCGGTTCCCGGCGAGATTTCCCCGCGCTGACCGGGGCGCTGCGACCTGCGCATCCACCCTGGATCACCCCGGCGAGCGGGGTGGGACCAGTGTTGCGGATGGTCTCGGAGGTGCTCGAGCGGCTAGCCTGAGGTCATGGCAGGTAAGTCCCGCAGCACCACGACCTCTCGTGCGCGGGCGGGATCGACCAGGGGGCGGACGCCGGCGGCGCGGTCTCGTTCGGCGACCCCGCGAGCGACGGCGGCTCCCCGTGGGCGCACCACACCCGTGCGCAGGCCGGTCAAACGTGCCTCCGACACCGCTCCGCTGGCTGTGATCAGCCGCGGCATCGGCAGTGGCTGGACCATGCTGGCGCGCGGGGTCGGCGCCACCACGCGCACGCTGAGCCGGGCAGGCGAACTCGACCACGGGCACCGTCGCGACGGCATCGGCCTGGCGCTCATCGCGTTGAGCGCGATCATCGCCGCCGCGATGTGGCTCTCGGCGGGCGGACCGGTCGGCCGTTTCCTCGAAGACGTCGTGCGGGCGATCGCCGGTTCGGCGGCCGTGCTCGCGCCGATTCTGCTGGTCGCGCTCGCGGTGGTGCTGATGCGCACCGAACCGCACCCGGAGATCCGGCCGCGGCTGGTCCTCGGTGGGCTGCTTGTTGTGCTGCCCGCGCTGGGCGTGTGGCATCTGGCGGCCGGGTCCCCGACCGACGCGGACGGCCGCTCCACGGCGGCGGGCGCGGTGGGATACGCGATCGGTGGACCGCTCGGCCAGGGCCTCACGCCCTGGCTCGCGCTGCCGATCCTGTTGCTGGCCATGATGTTCGGCGTGTTGCTGCTCACCGGAACCACGGTGCGCGAGGTGCCCACCAAGCTGCGCGAATACTTCGGTCTCGGCGAATACGCCGATGACAGCGACCCCTACGATCCGGCCAACTACGACGCCGACGGATTCCCGGTGCACCGCAACCGAACCCGTCGCCGTGGCGCCGACCCCGACGACAACTACCCGCCCGAGGAGTTCGGCGGCTCCGACGCGGTCACCGAGTCGCTGGGCGAACCGCCGCTGCGCGATGCCAAGCCGATCGAGGAACCGCCCGCGCCCGCGCCGAAACCGGCGCGCAAGCGTCCGGTGGCCAAGCCGGTCGACCAGACCCCGCCGCCGCCACCGGCACCGGAGTTCGTCACCGATCGCGTCGTCGACGGCGACTACACGCTGCCCCCGCTGACCCTGCTGCTCGACGGCGATCCGCCCAAGAAGCGTTCGGCGGCCAACGAATCGATGATCGAGGCGATCACCGAGGTGCTGGTGCAGTTCAAGATCGATGCCGCGGTCACCGGCTTCGTGCGCGGCCCGACGGTCACCCGCTACGAGGTGGAACTCGGTCCCGGCGTCAAGGTCGAGAAGATCACCGCGCTGGCCCGCAACCTGGCCTACGCCGTCGCCACCGAGAACGTGCGCCTGCTCGCGCCCATCCCCGGCAAATCGGCCGTCGGCATCGAGGTGCCCAACGCCGACCGCGAATTGGTGCGCCTGGCCGACGTACTGAAGTCGCCGCATACCCGCAACGACCACCATCCGCTGGTGATCGGCCTCGGCAAGAACATCGAGGGCGAGTTCGTCTCGGCGAACCTGGCCAAGATGCCGCACCTGTTGGTGGCCGGTTCCACCGGCTCGGGTAAGTCGAGCTTCGTGAACTCGATGCTGGTCTCGCTGCTGCACCGGGCCACCCCCGAAGAGGTCAGGATGATCCTGATCGACCCGAAGATGGTGGAACTCACGCCCTACGAGGGCATTCCGCACCTGATCACGCCCATCATCACCCAGCCGAAGAAGGCCGCCGCCGCGCTGGCCTGGCTGGTCGAGGAGATGGAACAGCGCTATCAGGACATGCAGGCCAACAAGGTCCGCCACATCGACGACTTCAACAAGAACGTGCGATCGGGCAAGATCACGGCCCCGCTGGGCAGTGAACGCGTCTACCGGCCCTACCCGTACATCCTGGCCATCGTCGACGAGCTCGCCGACCTGATGATGACCGCCCCGCGCGATGTCGAGGACGCGATCGTGCGGATCACCCAGAAGGCGCGCGCCGCCGGTATCCACCTGGTGCTGGCCACCCAGCGCCCCTCGGTGGACGTGGTGACCGGTCTGATCAAGACCAATGTGCCCTCGCGGCTGGCGTTCGCCACCTCCTCGCTCACCGACTCGCGCGTCATCCTGGACCAGCCGGGTGCCGAGAAACTCATCGGCATGGGCGACGGGCTGTTCCTGCCGATGGGGCAGGGCAAGCCGACCCGTCTGCAGGGCGCGTTCATCTCCGACGAGGAGATCCAGGCCGTTGTCGAGTTCAGCAAGACCCAGGCCGAACCCGAATACCAGGAGGGCGTCACCGCGGCCAAGGCCGGCGAGGTCAAGGACGTCGACCCCGATATCGGCGACGACATGGACGTGTTGCTGCAGGCCGTGGAACTGGTGGTCACCTCGCAGTTCGGGTCCACCTCGATGCTGCAACGCAAGCTGCGGGTCGGCTTCGCCAAGGCGGGCCGGTTGATGGACCTGATGGAGACCCGCGGTGTGGTCGGTCCCAGCGAGGGCTCGAAGGCGCGCGACGTGTTGATCAAGCCCGATGAGCTGGACGGTTTGCTGTGGTCGATTCGTGGCGGCGATCCGGGCGCGTCCGACGACGAGTGACGCCGTTCCCGGTTTGCTCTGACCGTGCCGGAAGCAGACGGCGACGAACGAGGAGGGACCTGGCACGGCTCGTGGTCATCGAATGCCCGGAGGTGGATCGGGCGGCGATCGCCTTGTCAGGCGGTGAAGCGGGCGCGCGCGAGGCGGGTACCCGACATCAGGACACCGGGGCAGAGCCGGTGCATCGCGTTTCGGCGCTTGATCTGCGCGGTGGATTCGGTCACGGCTCGCTCCTCTCGGGTCTGTGTTGTCGGGGTGATGCGGTGACGGTAGCAGCGAGCGCGGACGGGGCGATAGGGCTTTTTCGTGTGCGCGGCATGTGCGCGGCCGCCGATGTGTGTGAAATCATGGCGGGCAATCGTTCTGCAAGCCAACTGAAACGGACAATTCGGGCATGATGGACGGCATGAACTTCATCGATCGGACCACCACATGCAGGTGACCACGCTCGAGTGGGTGATCACCGGACTGGTGATCCTCGGCCTGTTCGTCTTCGACTTCTACGCCCACGTGCGCACCCCGCACGAGCCCACCTTCAAGGAATCGGGCATCTGGTCAGCCGTCTACATCACTTTGGCGCTGCTGTTCGGCCTGTTCGTCGCCTGGAAGTGGGGCGGCACCTTCTCGGGGGAGTACTACGCGGGCTTCGTCACCGAGAAAGCGCTCTCGGTCGACAACCTGTTCATCTTCCTCATCATCATGAGCACCTTCGCCGTGCCCCGGATCTATCAGCAGAAGGTGCTGCTGATCGGCATCGTGCTGGCGCTGGCGATGCGCGGTGTGTTCATCGCAGTCGGCGCGGCCGCGATCAGCGCCTACAGCTGGGTGTTCTACCTGTTCGGCGCGTTCCTGATCTACACCGCGATCAATCTGCTGCGCGAGAGCGGGCACGAGGCCGAACACGAGCAGAAACGCGACAGCTACATCGTCTCGCTGGCCAAACGGGTCCTGCCCACCACCGACGAGTACGACGGTGACAAGCTCATCACCCGGATCGACGGCAAACGTGTAGTGACCCCGCTGTTGCTCGCGCTGCTGGCGATCGGTTTCGCCGACCTGCTGTTCGCGCTGGACTCGATTCCGGCGATCTACGGTCTCACCGAGGAGCCGTACCTGGTGTTCACCGCCAACGCCTTCGCGTTGATGGGTCTGCGTCAGCTGTACTTCCTCATCGGCGGGCTGCTCGACCGCCTGGTGTACCTGTCCTACGGCCTGGCCGCGATCCTGGCGTTCATCGGCGTGAAGCTGGTGCTGCACGCGCTGCACGAGAACACGCTGTCGTTCATCAACGGCGGCGAGCACGTGAGCGTCCCGGAGATCTCCACGGTGGTCTCGCTGAGCGTCATCATCGGCATCTTGGTCATCGCGACGGTGGCGAGCTTGCTGCGCACCCGCCACACCAACGCCTGACACGACTCACAACGACACTGCCCGGAACCGCTGGGGTTCCGGGCAGTGTTGTGTGCGCATCGACTATTCGGCGAAGGCGCCCATCACCGGCAGCCACTCGACCACGCGGACGGCATCGATCAGGCCGAGCTTCGCGAACGGGTCGTTGCTCAGCAGATCGGTCAGCGAGGGCCCGTCCTCGGCGCGGAACAGCAGCAGCGCGCCCGTACCGTCGGGGTAGGGGCCGCTACTGAGCACCGTGCCCGCGTCGACCAGAGCGTTCAACCAGCCCCGGTGCTCGGGTCGGTTGGTCGCTCGGTCGGCCGCGGTGGACTCGGAGTAGGTGTAGTGGACAGCGAAGATCGGCACAGTCGATCACTTTCTCGCGATGGATTCTCTAGAGGGTGAGCAGCATGCGGGTGTTGCCGAGGGTGTTGGGCTTGACGAAGCTGAGGTCGAGGAATTCGGCGACACCTGTGTCGTAGGAGCGGCACATCTCGGCGTAGACCTCGGCGGTGACGGGCGTGCCGTCGATCTCGACGAACCCGTGCCTGCCGAAGAAGTCCACTTCGAAAGTGAGCACGAACACACGCTGCAACTGCAGTTCGCGGGCGACGGTCACCAGGTGCTCGACCACCGCGCCGCCGACGCCGCGGCCCTTGACGACGGGATCCACTGCGACAGTGCGAACTTCGCCCAGATCGGCCCACAGCACGTGCAACGCGCCACAGCCGACGACCTGTCCGTCGAGCTCGGCGACCCAGAATTCCTGCACCGATTCGTACAGCGTGACCAGGTTCTTCTCCAGCAGGATGCGCCCGGCGTACTCGTCGACCAGGCGCTTGATCTCGGGGACATCGGAGGTTCGCGCTCGTCGCACGACCACGCCGGAAACAGGCGCCACAGTGGGCGCGACAGCATGCGCTTCGCTGGTCGGACTGCTCGAGGGTCCCCGTGAGGTCATGGGTGCAGAGTAGTCGGACCGGTTACCGATAGTCTGAACATGTGCCGCACATCCTGTCGTTCCGCTCCTCGCATCGCGCCGGGCTCGACGACCGGATCGCGTGGCGCCGATCGAGCGAGCAAACAGCTCGCGAAACCGTTGGATTTCGGCGCAGTGCCGGTGAATGCCGAGAGGGCGGGGCATGAGCGTGCGACCCGAAGAGATCGATCGTGGGTCGAGTGCGGCGACACCGATGCATTCGGTGCCGGAGACTCAGGTTCCGCTGCTCAATATCGCCAATGTGTTGACCATCGCCCGCATCGTGCTGGTGCCGCTGTTCGTGCTGGCGCTGTTCGCCGAGGGCGGGCACGACACCCGCTGGCGAGTCATCGCCGCGGCGGTTTTCGGCCTGGCCGCGATCACCGACCGCTTCGACGGGCAACTGGCGCGCAAATACGGGCTGGTCACCGATTTCGGCAAGCTCGCCGACCCCATCGCGGACAAGGCGCTGATCGGATCGGCGCTGATCGGGCTCTCGGTACTCGGCGATCTGCCGTGGTGGATCACCGTGGTCGTCGTCGGCCGCGAAATCGGCATCACGCTGCTGCGACTGGTGGTCGTGCGGCGCGGGGTGATCCCGGCGGGGCGGGGCGGCAAGCTGAAGACGCTGGTGCAGTCGGTTGCGATCGCGCTGCTGGTGCTGCCCCTGTCGGGTGTGTTCGCCACCGCGGGCATGTGGCTGATGTATCTGGCCGTGGCGCTCACGGTGATCACCGGCCTGGATTACGTGGGGCAGGCGACCAGAGTGTGGCTGGCGGGTGGACGGTCGCGCTCGTGAGTGATCCGCTCGTCGACGGTGCGCCGGTCGCCGAACTGGTCAGGGCCCTGAACGCGGCGGGTCAGACCGTCGCCACGGCCGAATCGCTCACCGCGGGTCTGCTGGCTGCCACGGTGGCGGGCGTCCCCGGTGCGAGTGCGGTGTTGCGGGGCGGATTGATCGTCTACGCCACCGACCTCAAGAGTCGCCTGGCCCGCGTCGACGACCACCTGCTTCGGACCGACGGCCCGGTCGCCGCCTCGACCGCCGAACAGCTGGCCGTGGGGGCGCGGGAGCAGTGCGGCGCGGACTGGGGTGTCGGATTGACCGGGGTCGCCGGACCCGATTCCCAGGACGGGCATCCCGTCGGCACGGTATACCTCGGGTTGGCCGGTCCACGTCACAGTGAAGTGGTCCGGTTGAAACTGCACGGTGACCGGTGGACGATCAGACTCGGTGCGGTGCACAGTGCGGTGCGTGAGTTGCTGCGCTGTGTCAGTGTGAAGTAGCCCGGTTCGGGAACCACCGGTCCATGCTCGACGTTGTGCCAGAAAGAGGTGAGCACCGCTACGGCGGTGACACGAGGTGGAGGAGAACGAGATGACGCTGCTGCGGGAGGCAATCGGGGACAGTCTGCGGCGTGCGCGTCTCGCCCAGCATCGAACGCTGCGCGAGGTGTCGACCTCGGCGCGCGTGAGCCTCGGCTATCTGTCGGAAGTGGAGCGCGGCCGCAAGGAAGCCTCCAGTGAACTGCTCGCCAGCATCTGCGAGGCACTCGACGTGCCGCTCTCGCGCGTGCTGTGGGACGTGAGCACCCTGATGGCGGGCGCCGACGGCTCCGCGCCGCGCGAACCCGCGCTGACCGGCCCCGCCG
>NZ_BDBR01000049.1 GCF_001613085.1 Nocardia salmonicida NBRC 13393 | reverse complement strand
CTGGGAGGGCGGTCATGGCGGACTTGGGGTGGGCGGTGTGGCTGGGGAGTTCGGGCATGGCGGACTTGGGGTGGGCGGTGTGGCTGGGGAGTTCGGGCATGGCGGACTGTGGTTGTGGCGGAGTCAGGGTGTGGTTCGGGACAGGGCCCTCGGCAGTAGGTTCCAGACGTGGCCGTTTTCGTTGATGGTGGCGGCCGTGCGGGTGCCGGTGCGGGAGTAGAGGATTCGGGTGATCGAGCAGTAGTCGATCGGGAAGGTCAGGGGGCGGGGGAGGGCCAGGATGTCGGCCAGGAGGGCGTTGATCACGCCGCCGTGGGCGAAGGCTACGACGGTGTCCTCGGGTGCTGCTGTGGAGACAAGGTTTTCGACGGCGGCCAGTACTCGCGCGGTGAAGGCCGGGCCGTCGATCTGGTCGGGGAGGTGGCCCGCTTTGATGCGAGCGTAGGCCTCGGCGAATTCGGTTTTCGCGTCTTCGATGGGGATGTAGGCGGGCAGGTCGCGGTCGTACTCGGCCAGGTCGTCGATGACCTCGATGGGCAGGTCGCGGGCGGTCGCGGTGGGGAGCGCGGTGTCGCGGGCGCGGCGCTGGGGGCTGCTGACTACGCGAACGATGTCGTGGGGGGCGAGCGCGGCGGGGACACGGTCGGCTTGGAGTTTGCCGATGTCGGTGAGGCCGGGGTCGGCGGCGGCGGTGTCGCCGACCACGCGTTCGGGTTGGGCATGACGCACGAGTATCAGCTGCACGCTCACACACTCTGCCGTATCGAGGTATCCAGGGGGGACTACGGCTCTTCGAACGGATGCTCGTTCGAGGACTCGCGGGGTCGCCTCGTCGACCGAGGGAATCGCCGCGAGTCCTCCGGGTCAGGACTGGCCGTAGGGCGGCTGGCCGTACGGCGGCTGACCACCCTGCGGGCCGTTGAACGGCGGCTGACCACCGTTGTGCGGCGGCTGGTCGTCCTTCTTCTTGTTCTTGAGCAGGTAGATGCCACCGACGATGAGCACCACGATCACCAGGCAGCAGATGCCGCCGATGATCAGGAAACTGCTGTTCTTCTTTTTCTTCTTCGCCGCGAGTTCCATCGCGGTGTTGACAGCGTCCGAACTGGCCAGGGTGTCGAAGCTGCTGGTGAACATGTGCGGATCGACGAGTGCGGCCGTGGTCAGCAAGTCCAGATACATGTGATCCCATCCCGATGTGTTGGTGGTCCGACATCCTCCCGGTGCCGGAACTCCGAGACTAGCCGTCTCGCTGCGACTTTCACTGCGAAAGTCGCACGCGGGCCGGACGGAGCAGTTGTTGATCGCGAACGCGTCGCGATCCGTATACACCTGTACCCGTTCTCACCGTGGTTTCACCAAGGGGAACGGCAGCGTCTCGCGGATGCTGCGTCCGGTGATCAACATGACCACCCGGTCCACCCCCATGCCGAGCCCGCCGGTGGGCGGCATCGCGTGTTCGAGTGCGGCCAGGAAGTCCTCGTCGAGTTCCATCGCCTCCGGGTCGCCGCCCGCGGCCAGCATCGACTGCTCGGTGAGCCTGCGCCGCTGCTCCACCGGATCGGTGAGTTCGCTGTAGGCGGTACCCAATTCGACGCCCCAGGCCACCAGGTCCCAGCGCTCGGCCACGCCGTCGATGCTGCGGTGCGAGCGGGTGAGCGGGGAGACCGAGGTGGGGAAGTCCAGATAGAAGGTGGGGTCGGTGGTCTGCGATTCCACCAGGTGCTCATACATCTCCAGCACCACCTGGCCCGCGTCCCAGCCGTGTTGGTAGGCCACGCCCGCCTCGTCGCACAGTTCGCGCAGCCGGGCCAGCTCGGTGCGCGGGGTCACCTCGGTGCCGATCGCCTCGGAGACCGCGCCGTGCACGGTCTTGACCCGCCACTCGCCGGAGATGTCGACGGTGTCGAATCCGCCGTCGTCGTTCGGGCGCAACGCCACCTCGGCCCCGTTGGCGGCCATCGCCGCGTGCTGGATCAGCCGACGGCACAGGTGCATCATCTGCTGGTAATCGCTGTGCGCCTCATAGGCTTCCAGGATCGTGAACTCGGGGTTGTGGCTGAAGTCCACGCCTTCGTTGCGGAAGGTCCGGCCGATCTCGAACACCTTCTCCATACCGCCGACGCACAGTCGTTTGAGGTACAGCTCGGGGGCGATGCGCAGGTAGAGATCGAGGTCGTAGGCGTTGATGTGGGTGCGGAACGGGGTCGCGTTGGCCCCGCCGTGCACCTGTTGCAGGATCGGCGTCTCCACCTCGAGAAAGCCCCAGACATAGAGGGAATCGCGCAGTGAGTGCAGCACGGCGCTGCGCTTGGCCATCACCTCGCGGGCCTCGGGGTCGATCGCCATGTCCACATACCGCTGCCGGACCTTGGCCTCCTGATCCGCCAGCCCACGCCACTTGTCGGGCAGCGGATGCAGGCACTTGCCGTTCATCCGCCAGTCCTGCGCGAGCAGCGAGAGCTCACCGTTGCGGCTGGCGCCGATCTGCCCGCTCACCTCGATGAGATCGCCCAGGTCGAAGAATTCGGTGAACTCGTTGCTGCGATCGGCGCCGACCCGCTCGCGGTCGATCAGCAGCTGGATCTCGCCGGTCCAATCCCGCACCAACGCGAAGATCACGCCGCCGTAGTCGCGAATCCGCAAGAGCCTGCCCGCGATGCGCACCGTGGTGCCCTTGGGGCAGCGCCTCGCCGCGGCGATGTCGTGGGTCGGCGGGTAGGCGGGCGGGTAGGCGTCGACGCCGGACGCGGTGAGCCGGTCGAGTTTGTCCAGGCGCACCCGTACCTGCTCCGGCCTGCGCGGACCCTGCTCGTCGTCGGCGCTCTCCGGTGTTTCCGGCGCGCTGCCGTCGGGGTGGAGGCCGGTGACGGTCGCGGGGACCGCCGCCTTCGTGCCGGTGTGCACGCCCGCGTCGGGCGACTTGCCGAGGCGCGGCAGGAAACCTTCGGCCAGCCCGCTCGCCGTGGCCACCCGCGGCAGCTGCCTGCGTTCCTCGAACAGGAAGAACCGCGGCACCCAGCGCGGGTGGTACTTCACATTCGACCGGTACAGCGCCTCGAGCTGCCACCAGCGCGAGAAGAACAGCAGCACACCGCGCCAGGCCCGCAGGATCGGACCGGCGCCGATCCGGCCGCCCTCCTCGAACACCGAACGGAACACCGCGAAGTTCAGCGACACCTTGGTGATGCCGTACTGATCGGAGTTCAGGGCGAGCTGGGAGATCATCAGCTCCATCACGCCGTTGGGGCTCTGCGGGTCGCGGCGCATCAGTTCCAGTGATGCGCCGGTGCGGCCCCAGGGGACGAGCGAGAGCATGCCGTGCACGCGGTCGTCGTGATCGACGGCTTCGACCAGCAGGCAGTCACCGTCGAGTGGGTCACCGAGGCGACCCAGCGCCATCGAGAAGCCGCGCTCGGTCTCGGTGTCGCGCCAGGCGTCCGCGCGGGCGACGATCTCGGCGAACTCCTCGGCCGGAATGTCGCGGTGCCTGCGCACCCGCACTTCGAGGCCGTTCTTGCGCAACCGGTTCGCGGCCTGCCTGACCTGTTTCATCTCCGGGCCCGCGAGCGAGAACGTGCGGGTGTCGAGGATCGCCTCGTCGCCCAGACGCAGCGCCGACAGTCCGGCCTTGCGGTACGCGGTGGCGCCGAGTTCGCTCGCGCCCATCACCGCGGGCTGCCAGCCGAATCGGTCGGCCTGCTCCAACCAGGCCTGGATCGCCTGCGGCCAGCCCTGTTTCGGGCCGATCGGATCGCCACTGGCCAGGCACACACCCAACTCGACGCGATAGGTGATCGCGGCCTTGCCGTTCGGCGCGAACACCACGGCCTTGTCGCGGCGGGTCGCGAAGTAGCCGAGCGAGTCCTCCACATCGCCGGCGGCCAGCAGTCCGCGGATGGCCGACTCGTCCAGGCCGGTCATCGCGTTGTCGGCACGTTGCGAGCGCAACAGCACGATCACCGCGGCCAGCAGCGCGATCGCACCGAACAGGCCGAGCAGGAAATTCACCCAGGCGTGCGGATGCCCGTCGAAGTGCTCGTTGTTCACCAGCACGGCGGCGGTGACCCGATACACCGCCCACAGCGGACGCTGCACGCCCTCGGGCAGCGAACCGGGGAACAGCTCCACCAGCCCCCAGCCGAGCAGGCAGCCGAGCGCCAACCCGGCCACCAGCACGCCGAGCGCTTTCCACAGCGCTCCCGGCCGAACCCGGGTGTAGAACTCCTTACGCGCGGCCAGCAGGATCGCGATCACCACCGCGTGCACGATGAAGGCGACCAGCGCGTCCACATCGTCGTCGGCGAAGAAGTCCAGGATGTTGGCCACCGCGTACAGCAGCAGATACACCACCAGCAGCCACCAGGCGATCCGCTTGCGGGCCGCGGTCGCCCCGGCGAGCAAGCCGACCACCAACGCCCACACCAGGCTGGTGTCGGGGGCGTCGAAATAATAGGTGTCGACATAGTGGCGTGGCACCTGCGTGAGGATCCGCAGGCTGGGCGAGAGGCTCCACAGGGTCAGCAGCACCGCGAACACACCGAGGGTCAATCCGGCGATGTGCGGTACCTCGGAAAGGCGGCCGTGCGCGCGATGCGGCACCGGCGTGCGGTCCTCGACGATGGGGTGTTGCTCGGCCTGCGTGGGAGTCACCGATCCAGTGTGCGTCCATTCGGGCCGGATCGGTGTGGCGGTGGCTGCGGCGTGTTCCACACCGTGGGCAACCGCGGGGCCGGTGCTCACCGGTTTCGCGTGACCGGGTAAGTATTAGCGCATGTCGGAACCAGTTGATGTGCCGATCGATGACGTTGTCATCCGGCTCGGGCAATTCCTGAAACTGGCCAACCTGATCGATTCGGGTTCCGAGGCCAAGACGGTGATCGCGCAGGGTTTGGTGCGCGTCAACGACGAAGTGGAGCTACGTCGCGGCAGGCAGCTGCAGATCGGCGATGTCGTCGTCCTCGCGGGCAACAAGGTACGGGTGTCCGAGGGCTGACCCTCGAACACCCGCGTCGCCCTCAGTCTTCGGCGCGAACCACGACGCCGTCGGAGTCGCTGTAGAGCATCTCGCCGGGCACGAAGGTGATGCCGCCGAATTCGACGGGCACGTCCTGCTCGCCGCTGCCGGTCTGGGTGCTCTTGCGCGGGTTGGTGCCCAGCGCCTTCACCCCGATGTCGAGGGTGCGCAGGATCGCGGAGTCGCGCACGGCGCCGTTGACGATCACGCCTGCCCAGCCGTTGTCCACGCCACGCCCGGCGATGATGTCGCCCACCAGCGCGGTGTGTACGCTCGCGCCGCCGTCGACGACGAGCACCTTGCCCTCGCCCGGCTCGCTCAGGGTCTGCTTGACCAGCAGGTTGTCCTGGAAGCAGCGGATCGTGGTGATCCGGCCCGCGAATTCGGCGCGGCCGCCGAACTGGATGAACTGCGTATCGCAGCTCCGGATCTCGGGGCCGATCTCATCGGCCAGATCGGCGGTGGCCACAACATTCGCTGATTCGGTCATGGGTCAGATTGTGTCAGGCCCGCCCGGCCGCGCCATTCGTAGGCTCTCAGACCTGCTCGCTGTGTGATTTCTCGATCTCGCGGATGAGTGCGTCGGTGGTGTGCTGAACCGCGATCTTCACAAACGGCTCGATCGTCTTGCCGAGCACCTTGCCCGTGATGCCGCCGCCGACCGAGAAATCGATGTCCGCGTCCACTGTGCACGCGATATCACCCTTGGGGATGAATTTGAAGGTCGCGACGATCTCGATGCCCTTGATCGACTTGGTGGCGATCAACCGGCCCTCTTCCCAACCGACGACCTCGACGCGCGAGGTCAGCGACGCGGGGCCGAGCTTCATCTTCCCGTCGAACGTCGCGCCGAGGCCGTCGGTCTGCGCGGTCAGGGGTGTGAAGGATTCGATGCCGTACCAGAACTTCGGCAGATTGCGGTAGTCGTTCATGAACGCGAACGCTGCTTCGGCGGGCGCGGCGCAATCTTCAACAATCCTCACTTCGGTCATGCGGGTCACTCTAATTGGTGCGTATCGGCGTCAAATGGCATCGAGGCCGAACGTGACCGAGGCGACTAGGCGGTGACCGCCAGCGTCGCGGCAAGGCCGAACGCCAGCGCCATCATCAATACCTCGGCGGTCGCGTTGCGCAGGGAGGTCTCGGCGGTGACGCGGTGGTCGGCGGCCTTACGGACCCAGGTTCGCCGCCACCACCAGCCCAGCGCGACCAGCGCGCACAGGATGGTGAGCTTCGCCAGCAGGATTCGTCCGTAGCCGGTTGTCAGCAGGGGAGCGATGCCGCCGAGTCGCACCACGCCGTTGACCAGGCCGGTGAGCGCGACGACGCCGACCAGGGGCGCGGCGATCGCGGAGTAGCGCGGCAGGGTCGCGGCCCACTCGCCGCGCGTGCGCAGGACCAGGACCATGGCCAGCAGCAGGCCGAGCCAGCAGGCGGCGGCCAGCGCGTGGATCGCGGCGAGGACCGAACCGAACATCTGCTGGGACATGTGCCCGGTGATCGGACGCAGCGACAGCGCGACCGCCGCGAACACGAGCACCAGATCGGCCGACGCGGTGTCGGGCCGACGGAAGGCCAATGCCGCGTAGCAGGCGATCGCACCGGTGCAGAACAGGATCGCGATGCCGATCTGGCCGCCGCTGAGCCTGCCGAGGAAGGTGATGAAATCGCTCGCGCCGAGCTGGGTCACCGCGACGCCGACGATCTCGGCGGCCTCGCACACCAGCACGGTGAACTCGGCGGCGAACCAGACACCGGCGAGGGCGGCCAGCGGTCGCCACGCGACCGTCAGCCGGTCGTTGAGCCGGGGCAGCGCGGCGAGGCCGAGCACGACCGCGCCCGCGCAGTCGGCGAGCACCCGCGCGAACGCCACCCACGCGAAGCCGCCGGACCGGCGCAGGATCCAGGCCAGCACCACCCCGGCCAGCGCGGCGACAACCACCGGCGCCAGGACCCGCCACTGCCGCAGCGCGGCACCGGATTCCCGGCGACCGGTCGTCATCGTCGACTACTTCTTGCGACCGGACCGGCCGCCGAGCAACGCCACCGCGAGGCCGGCGCCGAACAGCACCACCCCGCCGGCGATGAACACCCATACGGGGACACCGCCGTCGCCGCCGTCGCCGGCCTTGTCCTCGCCCGGGCGGGCGCCCGGCGTGCCGGTGCCCGCCTTGCTCAGCGTGAAAGTCCTCGTCCCGCTCACGGGATGACCGTCGGCCGAGGTGACCCGGAACGCGATCGTGTACTCACCGACCGGCCCCAGCTCACCCAGTTCCACACTGACGCTGCGTCCTTCGACCAGCGCCTTGCCCTTGGACCACAGCCTGCCGTCCGGGCCGACCACGGTCAGCGACGGAAAGTTCTGCTGCAGTTCCTCGTTGAAGGTGATGCTGGCCCGCGCCGGTCCGACCTCCACGGTCGAACCGTTCTCGGGAACGCTGCTCACCGCGCCGGAATGCGCACCCGCCGTGCCCGCCGCCGCGAAGGCGCAGGCGAACAGGACCGCGAGTAAGCCGACGAGCATCTTCCGCATCACGACGACCGCCGCGAGCGGAAGACGAGGCCGAGGCCGAGAGCCGCGGCGAACAGGCCGAGGGCGAGACCGATTCCGCCCATCCAGCGGGCGACCGAATCGGTCTGCGCCTCGGTGGATTCGCCCGAGGCGACCTGGTGATCGCCGCCTTCGGCACCGCCGTTCGCGGACAGGGTGAGCGCGGGCGCGGGGTGTTCCGGCTCGGCGCCATCGGTGCTCGGCTGATCCCAGGCCACGACCTTGCCGTCGCTGTAGGTCTGCTGCGCGGGGAAGTTCACGGTGTCCTGGGTGGGCAGCGGGCCGAGTGAGAGCACGAACCGCTGGAACTGGCCGGGCCCGACGCCGGGGTTACCCGGATCAGCCGACCACACTACGGCGACGCTCTCGCCCTTGTCGTTGCGCTCGATCTTCGATGTCCAACCCGGCATCGGCTCGGTGCGAACACTTTTCAGGTTCGGCACGGTGACGCGCAGTGCGGTGGTGGACGCGGTCTCGGATTCGGTCGGCACCTTGAAGGTGGCGACGGTGTACTTGCCCTGGGCGGCGCCCGGCGCCTCGACAGTCACGTGAGCGGCCGCCGAACCGCAGGCGGCGAGCACCAAACCCGCCGCGAGGGCGGCGGTACCGGTGCTATGGGTGATGAAGTTGTGCATGGGATGCCTTGTCGTCCGAAGAATTCTGATGTCGTGGTGAATCAGGCGAACAACGGCGGTGCGCGCGGACATCGCACACCCCTCGGACGAGCTCCGCGCGCGACAGCGACAGCGGCGAACCAGCGGACAGTGCGGTGCGCGAGCGCGGCGGGACCGCTGAGTACGGCTCGAATCACGCTCGACGCAACGAGATACAGCCGCTCGGCGACGAGTATCAGTGCGGCACAAGCACCCGCCGCGACGAGGTGCGCGGCGATCATCGGCAGACTCGGCAGGTGGAGCAGCCCGTGATGGTCGAGCGTCGCCGACAGCGCGAAGTGCCCGGCCCACTGACCACCGAGCAACGCGGCGGCCGTGCGCAGCGTCGCGGGCCGACGGTACGAATGTGTCCGCAGCCCAGCGCGTTCGGCGGCGGCACCCGCGGCGAACATCCCGGCAGTCAGCGAAACCAGCAGCAGTAGTGCGATTTCCGCCGACTTCGGCACCCCGCCGCCGCCGATCCCGTGCGCGGCCACAGCCAGCCCGCCCACGAGTACGCCGCAGCCACCACCGCGCAAGCGGGAGGTGAGCTGCGGCGTGGTCACGGCGGGCTCAGCGAACGCCGAGGCGGGCGAGCACGTCGTTCTCCAGCACGGCCAGTTCGGCCGAGATCGACGCGTGGACAGCCTTGCGGCGCGCGGCGGGCATCTGCTCGGCCGTGCGCACCGCCACGTTCAGGTCGGCCAGGCGCGAGCGCGCCGCTTCGACGAACTTCTCGGTGTCGGCATCGCCTGCCTTGTCGGCGGCGATCTTCGCGAGGGCGTCCTCGGTGTTGGTGATGCGGGCCTGCAGGCGCGCACCGTGCCCGCTGAACTCGCTGAGCTGGTCCATGCCGATACCGAGCTGCTGCGCCTTGCGGGCGTCGAGCTGACCGCGCACCATCGTGGCGCCGCGATAAGCCAGCGGGGCGAGCACGGGGATGAGGACTCGGGCCACCCCGATGTACTTGCGGACCTGACTCGCGCTGAACAGCTCACGATCGGCCCTCGCGGCGGCCTTCTGCGCGGCCTTTTCCTCGGCATGCAGGGTCGCGATCTGCGCCTTGGCCACCTTGTCGGCCGTGCGTGCCTGCGCCTTGGCCGCGCGTCGGTTCACGCGCTCGCCCGCCTTGGCCGCCTTGCGCTCGTTCTTGGCGCTCAGCTTCGCCTCCACCGCGGCTTTGTGCTTGAGTGCTTTCGCCTCAGCGCGTCGGCTCGGCCGCCGCTTCCGCTTGCTGAACAACCCCATGGGATCAGGCCCTCCGTCATGCTCGCCAAGTCATGAGGCAGCACCGCCTCCAAGCGGCCTGCCGTTCTCCGTAGCGTAGTGCGATCAGGGTAGCGATTGGGCATTGTGTCGGGGGTAAGGCCCATACTGCTTGCGTGCGTGCAGCCGAGGACGACTTCGACGGCGGGCCGGTGCGTAGCCCGGTCCCCGCTTCCGCTGCGGATTTCCGCACCGCCTTCCTGGACGCGCGTTCACTGATCGGATGCAGGCACCGGCTGCGCCTCGACGCCGAGAATCCGGGCGTGCTCGCCGAGGTCCGCGAGGATCCGGGCGTGCAGCAGCGGCGCGACGCCGCCACCGCTCATCGCACCAGGATCCGCGACGAACTCGTCGCGGCCGCCCCCGCCGACTGGGTGGTGATCGACCCGGAATTGCGTGGTGGCGCCAAAGCCGCCGCGACGATGGCGGCCATCGAGGCAGGCGCCCCGCGCATCTGGGGCGGACTGCTGCCGCAGGAAGCCGATACCGGTCGACGTGGCGGCGTCGAGATCCTGCTGCGCGACGACGATCGCGGCGGTTATATCCCGATCATCGTGGTCAACCACAAGGTCACCGACCCGCGCAGGCCCGACCCGGCCGATTTCCACCCGCTGACCTCGGATCTTTTCCAATGGCAGCCCCGCCGCGACAAAAACGTGAAACTGCGCCCGCAGCCGCGCGACCAGCAGCGCCTCGCCCACCTGTACCGGATGTTGCAGCGCTACGGCATGGCCAGTCCCGCCCTGATCGGCGGTGCGATCGGCCTGGTCGCCGACCGGATCCTGGTGCACGACCTGACGAACGTGCTGGCCGATTACGACCAACGCTACGCCGACCGTATCGCCGTGGTGCGCGGAGAACTGCCGACCCAGCCGTCGAAAGTGCCCGAGTGCAGGCAGTGCCCCTGGTGGGTGCGCGGTCCTGAGGGCCAACCCAGCTGTGAGGCGACGCTGGCGCAGATGCGTGATGTGAGCCTGGTCGCACCGGGGTCGCGCGCGGATGTTCTGCGCCTGCACGGGATCGAGACGGTCGACGAACTCGCCGCCTGGGAGGGTGAGGAACCCGACGACTGGCAGC
The DNA here is from genome assembly GCF_001613085.1 of Nocardia salmonicida NBRC 13393. Classification (GTDB taxonomy): domain Bacteria; phylum Actinomycetota; class Actinomycetes; order Mycobacteriales; family Mycobacteriaceae; genus Nocardia; species Nocardia salmonicida. Next base: position 67,888 of record NZ_BDBR01000049.1, on the reverse strand, counting down.
ACGGGCCGTTCGCCGAAACCGTCGTCACCGCCCGCGCCTGGATCGACGGCGCCCCGCTGGTGCGCCGGTTCGAGAAGGTGAGCGTGCGTCGCGCCGATGTGGAGATCGACGTCGACCTGGAGAGCTACCAGGAAGACGGCGCCTATCTGTGGGGCACCCTGCTCGACGATGTCTACCGCCCGTTCTTCACCTGGGATCCGCTGCCCACCGAGGACGAGGGCCGCTCGTTCGGCGAATTCTGGACCTGGTTGATGGAGCGGCGCGCCGAAGCTCATGCCGCGGGCAAAACCTTTGCCGCCTACTGCTATTCGCGCACCGCCGAGGACAAGTGGCTCTACGAATCGGCCCGCCGATTCGCCGGGCGCCCCGGCATCCCGACCCACGAGGAAGTGCGCGCGTTCGTCGACTCGAAGGAATGGGTCGACATGTTCCAGGCCGTCACCGAGCAGTTCATCTGCCCGAACGGTAAGGGGCTCAAGAAGATCGCGCCTGTCGCCGGATTCGGATGGCGTGATCCGGAGGCGGGCGGGGAGGCCTCGATGGGCTGGTACCGCCGTGCCGTCGGGTACGACGACGTCATCGACATGTCGCAGCGCACCCGCCTGTTCGTCTACAACGAAGACGATGTGCGCGCCACCCAGGTGCTGCGCGATTGGATGTCGAAGCGGGCGGTCGCCGAGGTTCCCTCACTGGCCGATTTCGGCGCGGTGCGACCGGTGAGCTAGCGCGGCGTCGCCACACAGGGTCCTCGGGAGAACCGCGACAGGCGCCGTAATACCATCGGGGGCGTGACTGAGCAGCACGTCGAAACCCTCGAGTTCCAGGCCGAAACCCACCAGCTCCTCGAGCTGATGATCCACTCGGTCTACTCCAACAAAGACACCTTCCTGCGGGAGCTGATCTCGAACGCTTCCGACGCACTGGACAAGCTCAAACTTGCCGCCTACCAGGACAAAGACCTGGGCGCCGACACCTCAGACCTGCACATCGAGCTGGAGGTCGACCAGGACGAGCGTGTCCTGACGGTGCGCGACAACGGCATCGGCATGTCCCGCGCCGAAGTGATCGACCTGATCGGCACCCTCGCCAAATCCGGCACCGCCGACCTGCGCCGCAAGCTCACCGAGGCCAAGTCCGACGCCGCCGCCGAGGAGCTGATCGGCCAGTTCGGCATCGGCTTCTATTCCACCTTCATGGTCGCCGACAAGGTCGTCCTCACCACCCGCAAGGCGGGCGAGACCGAAGGCACCCGCTGGGAAGCCGCCGCGGGCAGCTCCACCTACTCCATCGACACCGTCGCCGACGTACCGCAGGGCACCTCGGTGACCCTCGAGCTCAAGCCCGCCGACGAAGACGATCACCTCTTCGATTACACGCAGGAATGGAAGCTGCGCGAGATCGTCCGCAAGTACTCCGACTTCATCGCCTGGCCGATCCGCATGCAGGTCGAACGCACGGTGACCGAAGGGGAGGGCGAGGACAAGGTCGACAAGACCATCGTCGAGGACCAGATCCTCAACTCGCAGAAGGCTTTGTGGACGCGCCCCCGGAGTGAGGTGAGCGAGGAGGAGTACAAGGAGTTCTACCACCACGTCTCGCACGCCTGGGATGAGCCGCTCGAGATCATCCCGATGAAGGCCGAGGGCACCTTCGAATACCAAGCGCTGCTGTTCATTCCCTCGATCGCGCCGTTCGACCTGTTCACCCGTGAGCACAAGCGCGGTGTGCAGCTCTACGTGCGTCGCGTGTTCATCATGGACAACTGCGAAGAACTGATGCCGGAGTACCTGCGCTTCGTGAAGGGAGTCGTCGACGCACAGGACCTCTCGCTCAACGTCTCGCGTGAGATCCTGCAGCAGGACCGTCAGATCCAGATGATCCGCAAGCGCCTGGTGAAGAAGGTGCTGTCCACGGTCAAGGACCTGCAGGGCGCCGAGGATCAGACCAGGTACCAGACGTTCTGGTCGCAGTTCGGCCGCGTCATCAAGGAGGGCTTGCTCTCCGATACCGACAACCGCGAAACCTTGCTCACCGTCTCCTCGTTCGCCTCCACCGCCTCCGAGTCCGAGCTCACCACGCTCGCGCAGTACGTGGAGCGAATGAAGGACGGCCAGGACTCGATCTACTACATGACCGGCGAAAGCCGTGCGCAGGTGGAGAATTCGCCACACCTGGAGGCCTTCACGGCCAAGGGGCGCGAGGTGCTGATCCTCACCGATCCGGTCGACGAGATGTGGGTCGGCTCGGTGCCCGAATTCCAGGGCAAGAGTTTCCAGTCCATCGCCAAGGGTGAGGTAGACCTGGAAACCGAGGACGAGAAGAAGGAAACCGAAGCCCTGCGCGAACAGCAGGACAAGGACTTCGGCGACCTACTCGCTTGGCTCGGTGGCACTTTGACCGATGTCGCCAAGGAGGTCCGCCTCACCAACCGCCTCACCACCTCGCCCGCCTGCCTGGTCGGTGACGTCTACGACTTCACCCCCATGCTCGAGCGCATGTACCGGGCCTCGGGTCAGGCGCTGCCGGAGTCCAAGCGGATTCTCGAGCTCAACCCCACCCATCCGCTGGTCACCGGCCTGCGCGACGCCTACGACGCGCGCAAGTCCGACGCCGACGAAGGCAAGGTTCCCGAGCTCGCCGAGACCGCCGAACTCCTCTACGGCACAGCCGTTCTCGCTGAGGGCGGCGAACTCAAGGACCCCGCCCGCTTCGCCCAGTTGCTCACCGAACGGCTCACCCGCACGGTCTGAGATCACCCGCACTGTGGACTGCCCGCTACCGGTTTCGGTGGCGGGCAGTTTGTTCACCGCAATTCTGGTGCTGACAAGTCACGTCGGGGCACCATGGAGTGATGGTGGGGCACGAGATCCGACGGGCGAGACCCGACGACTACGACACCGTCATCGGCGTAGTCGATAACTGGTGGGGCAGAGCAGCGGTCCACAATCTGCCCCGCATGTTCCTCGACCACTTCCACCGCACCAGTCTCATCGCCTCCGACGACAACGGAATCTCCGGCTTCCTGGTGGGTTTCGGCTCGCCGTCCGACCCTTACACGGCCTACATCCACTTCGTCGCGGTCCGTCCCGACGCCCGCAAGGCCGGCCTGGGCCGAACCCTCTACGAAGCCTTCTTCACCATCGCTCGCTCCGACAATCGCACCATCGTCACCGCGATAACGTCGCCCGCCAACTACACCAGCATCGACTTCCACCGCAGCCTCGGCTTCACCGTCGCGGGTCCCGTCCCCGACTACAACGGCCCTGGCCGCGCCCTGGTCACCTTCACCCGCCCCGTATAACCGCTGGTCGTCCGGTCATCACGCGAGTGGAGTAAATCTGTCGTGTCGGGTGTAGACATTCTCGGTCTCAGGGGTATATAGTCGCTCTCGTTCCTGTTAAGAAATCAGATGGCCGGGCAGGTGAACTGCCCGGAACGACAAGTTCGACCGTCCCTTCCGGCGGAGAAGAGAATCCGGTGCAGCAGGCCGGACCGCCGGAGTGGGCGAAGAAGCAAGGCAAGTGATGTAGTAAGTGAAAACCGCAGGTAGAACCGACGATTCAGGAGGTGGTGGCCACTGATAAGCCATTTACATGTCCCGCATCCCGGGAGTTGTCGGATGCGGTGTCTCAGAACATTCCCCCAGTCGTAAATCACGGCCCCGGCGCCCAGCGCCGGGGCCTTCCGGCGTTGAACCCGAGAGGCCTCGTGCAGCACCCGAACATCAATCCCGCCGACGGTCCCAGCGCGGCGGACAAGCTCGATGACGACACCTACCCCGCCTACAGCATGGGACGCGCCGCGGAGATACTCGGCGTCACCCAGGCGTTCCTGCGCGGCCTCGACGCCGCGCGGCTACTGACCCCGCAGCGCTCGGCGGGCGGGCACCGCCGCTACTCGCGCTACCAACTGCGCATCGCCGCGCGCGTGCGCGAACTCGTCGATGCGGGCAACGCGCTCGAGTCGTCGTGCCGGATCGTGATCCTCGAGGATCAGCTCGCCGAGGCACAGCGGATCAACACCGACCTCCAGCGCGAACTCGACGACCGCGCCGACAATTGACCGGGGCACACTCACCCGAAAAACGAACGGCGCCTGGCCAGTACAGGCCAGGCGCCGCCGAACAGCAGATTTCTAGCGCGGTGCCATGCGCAGCGCGCCATCCATGCGGATGGTCTCGCCGTTGAGGTAGTCGTGGCTCGCGATGTACTCGACGAGCTGGGCGTACTCGTCCGGGCGGCCCAGGCGCGAGGGGAACGGGACGCCGGCTTCGAGGCCCGCGCGGTACTCGGGGGTGACGCCGGCGAGCATCGGGGTGTCGATGATGCCGGGGGCGATGGTGTTGACCCGGATGCCGAACTGGGCGAGGTCGCGAGCGGCGGGGACGGTCATGCCGTGGACGCCGCCCTTGGAGGCGGAGTACGCGATCTGGCCGACCTGGCCTTCGAAGGCCGCGACCGAGGCGGTGTTGATGACCACGCCGCGCTGGCCGTACTCGTCGACCGGTTCGGTCTTGGCGATGGCGTCGGCGGCCAGGCGCATTACATTGAACGTGCCGAGCAGGTTCACGGTGATGACGGTGCGGAACAGCTCCAGGTCGTGCGGGCCGTTCTTGGACAGGATGCGACCCGCCCAGCCGACGCCGGCGCAGTTGACCACGATGCGCAGCGGCGCCGGGCCCTCGGTGATCTGGGCGATCGCGGCGGCGACCTCGTCACCGCTGGTCACGTCGGCCGCGATCAGGGTGACGCCCGCGGGGACGTTGTCGCCCGCGCGCTCGATGGACTGGGGGACATCCAGGCCGAAGACGGTGGCGCCCGCGTCGGCGAGACGCTTGGCGGTGGCGGCACCGAGGCCGGACGCGCCTCCGGTGACAATGGCGGCGGAACCCGAAATCTCCACTGATGGTCCTCTCTGTGTTTATTTGCGGCTGGTGCCGCTGTTCTCGGCGCTTGACTCCGCGCGCCGAGAACGCGCTCCTTCGTCGCACCCCCTACGAGGAGGGGTGCGCCTGGAACTCTATGGCCTACGGCTTATTGTGCCGGTTGCCAATAAGGGCACCTTAGCGCGTGACGGGTGTGGTCTGGAACACCCATATCGGGCGGTGGGGAAATCGTCGTGAACACCGGTGTTTACCAGTGGTAGCGTGCCGTCATGAGATCGTTCGCCGGTCCTTCCGTGGCCGGACGCAAGGTCCTGATCACCGGAGCCGCACGCGGGATCGGCGCCGCGCTGGCTCGAAGATTGGCCGCTCACGGCGCCCATGTGGCTCTGCTCGGGCTCGAACCGGAACTGCTGGCCGAAGTGGCCGCCGAATGCGGTGGTGTGCCGTGGCGGTATTGCGATGTGGCCGATCGGGGGCAGGTCGAGCGGGTGGTCGAGGCGTTGGTCGCCGAACTCGGCGGGCTCGATGTGCTGGTGGCCAACGCGGGGGTCGCCAAGCAGATGGCGATGATCGGCGGGGATCCGTCGGTGCTCGAGGAGACCCTCGCGGTGAATGTGCTCGGGGTCGCCTACACGGTGTCGGCGGCGGGGGCGCATCTTTCGCATCCGGGCGGGTATGTGCTGTTGATGTCGTCGATCTCCACCGCCGTGCAGTTGCCGCTCGGCGGGGCCTACAGCGCCTCGGCAGCGGCGGTGGCCTCGCTCGGCGCCACGCTGCGCGCGGAATTGCGGTCCACCGGGGCGAAGGTGGGGGTGAGCTATTTCGCCGGGATCGACACCGATATGACGGTGCGCGGATTCGGGACAGTCGCCGCGCACACCGTGCTGGGGGAGACCAGCCTGACCGGCAGCTCGCCGGTCGGCCCCGCGGTGGAAGCGATGGAACGAGCCATCGCGCGACGAAGGAAGACCGTTGTCTCGCCCTGGTGGGTAGCGTTGGTCCGGCCGTTTCGGCTGCTGGCCCAACTGGTCGTGCAGCGGGTGCAAGGCGATCGCCTGGCCCGCGCCATCGACATCGCCCGCACCGAAGAGGTCCCCTTCACCACCGAACAGCCAGCCCGACCCCGCAGAATGGAACGGCAATCATGAACGATTCGACACTGCGGCAACAACTTCCGCGTGGACGCCACCACCTCTCGCGCGAAGAAGTCGTCGCCTCTCAGCGTGAGCGCATTCTCGTGGCGATGGGCGAGGCGATGACCGTGGGCGGCTATGTGGGCACGCCGGTCGCGGCCGTACTCAAGCGGGCCGGGGTTTCACGGGAAACGTTCTACGAGCTGTTCCGCTCGAAAGAGGACTGCTTCAACGCGGCCTTCGATCGGGTGTCGAACTCCCTGGCCGCGAAGCTCCAGGCGGTGATCGCCGACTGCGTCGACACCGACGCGCTCACCAGGATGGACCGCATCCTCACCACCTACTTCGACCACATGATCGACGACCCGGCCTCGGCCCGTCTGTTCCTGGTGGAGGTCTACGCGGTCGGCCCGTCGGCCATCGAGGCGCGGATGGACTTGCAGCATCGTTTCGTCGAGGTGGTGGCCACCATGCTCGGCGCCGAATCCGAAGACCAGCAGTTCGCCTGCGCGACCCTGGCCGCCGCCATCGGCGCGATGGTCACCGGCCGGATCGCCGCCGACGACCCGGAAAGCCTGCGCGGCATCAAAGACCAGCTGATCGCGTTGGCCGAACGCTCCGGCACGCTCTACGGCAACGCCTTCGCCCACTGAGTCAGCGCGCCGCCATCTGCGTCGGGTCGGACGCCGTCCGCCGCGCGGCGCGCCATACCCCGACGCCGAGACCGGCCAGTGCGGGGGCGAGCAGTGCCAGCCCGGCCGACGCCCAACCGCCGAGACCGGGCACGAACGCGTCGAGCGCGGTCTTCGCGGCGAAGAACAGGAACAGCAGGCCCGATGCGATGGCGATGCCGCGCTCGGGCAGGTGCTTGCCCGCGATCTTGCCGACCAGGATCGCCAGCGCGCCCGCGGCGACCATGCCTGCGACCGAGCCGATCCAGACGGCCAGCCAGTTGTTGTTGGAGGCGAGGGCGGCGGCGGCGAACATGGTGCGGTCGCCGAGTTCGGCGAGGGTGAAGGCGGAGATCACCACGAGAAAGGCATTGCGGGTGCTCGACGGCGCGGGGGCTTCGTCGGAGTCGTCGTCGCCGGTGAGCGCATCGCGCAGCGTCCAGAGGCCGACCGCGAGCAAGGTGAGCGCGGTGATGACGGCGATGGCGTCAGCGGGGAGCGCGGTGCCGAGGAAATGGCCGACGCCCGCGGCGATGAGGTTCACGGCCACGCTGGCGACGCTGATGCCCGCCAGCACCACCCACCAGCGGTAGCGCAGCGAGAAGGTGAGCGCCATGAGTTGCGATTTGTCGCCGAGTTCGGCGAGGAAGAGCACGCCGAAGCTCAGCAGGATCGTGGCGATCATGAAGTCAGCTCCCAGGAAAATACTCCGGCCTGTGGCTGAAAGACGGGTGCGCCTTCAGCCACACCGGTCGACGGATCGGTTCGTGGCCGAAGGTCTCGCCCACCGGTGGTCACCGGTTCACGCAGCCGGACCGCGCCGAATTCGGCGGCGATCAGTATGTCGACTGGGCGATTGCGGGCTACTCCCCTTCGCTGTTCATCACTCTAGCCCGATTGCTCCCGGTATGCCAAGCGCTGGTAATCCAAATCTCAATGGGCACAATAAGTTTGGGTGTGCGGCGGCGATAGTTCGGTTTCCCTGATTTCAGTACAACGCAGACCCGTTGCCAGGCATTCGCCCGACCGTCACGGCCGAAAGACTCAGGATGCCAGCAGCATTGCGAGCACGGCGGTGTCGGGATCGCTGATCAGATCCATGCCGACCCGGCTCACCAGTGAGGTGATCGTGCCGTCGAGTTCGGCCTCCGCCCACGCCGCGCGATGCTCCAAACCGAGATGCGGCACGCCGGGCAGCAGCACGCAGCCCGAGGCCGCGCCCGCGCATTCGGGCAGCGACGGACGGGTCTCCGAGGGCGGATGCAGCATCAGCAACGCGGGCGGCACGTGCGCGGCGAACCGGCCGGGTTCGATCGCCTCGTCGCCGAGCACCGGGCCCTCCGCCATCACCAGCCCCACCGTGCCGGGTTCCGGATCGTCGGGTAGCTCCTCGCGGACTCCGAATACCGTGGTGGTCACCAGCAGGCCGGGCATCGACGCGACCCGCACGGCCAGCACCAGTACCTGCGCCCATTCCTTGGTGGTATCCGGCCACCGCCCCGAAACCACGAATCCCCGTAGTCGACCGCGCGCCTGAAACGGCGTGATCCCGATCGGACCCTGTGTGTTCATGATGGCCTCCCGACTAACGGGGGCGACTGTGCCCGTATATGACAGGAATAGCCCCTAACCCATCTGGCACACAAGTACCAGTGAGTGCCAGAACGGGCAATCTACGCAAAAGACCCCCCAGTCATTGACTGGGAGGTCTTTCGCGCAACGCCTGATTTCGCAAGAACATGGGTAACTCGCCGGGCACGCCCAGAAGCCTGGGGCACACGACCGCGAGTCCGGTCAAGAACCCGTGGAGCTACCTACGACCGGCAAAATACGCGGAGAGGCGGATCAGCCGAAGATGAGGCCCTTGCCCTGGCCGACGGCCCGGGCGAAGCGGTCCTGCACGTCAGCCCAGTTGACGACGTTCCAGAACGCAGTCACGTAGTCGGCCTTGACGTTCTTGTACTGCAGGTAGAAGGCGTGCTCCCACATGTCGACCTGCAGCAGCGGGATGATGCCGGTGGGCACGTTGGCCTGCTGGTCGTACAGCTGGAAGGTCAGCAGCTTCTGGCCGAGGGTGTCGTAACCCAGGACGGCCCAGCCGGAGCCCTGCAGGCCGTTGGCGGCAGCGGTGAACTGCGCGCGGAACTTGTCGAACGAACCGAACTGGTCGGCGATGGCCGCGGCCAGGTCGCCTTCCGGCTGGTCGCCGCCGTTGGGGGAAAGGTTCTTCCACCAAACGGAGTGGTTGTAGTGGCCACCCAGGTGGAAGGCCAGGTTCTTCTCCAGCAGCAGGATGGCAGCCAGGTCGCCGGATTCGCGAGCTTCCTCGAGCTGCTCGAGCGCCTTGTTGGCGCCTGCGACGTAGGCAGCGTGGTGCTTGGTGTAGTGGATCTCGTTGATCTCACCGGAGATGTGAGGCTCCAGTGCGCCGAAGTCGTAATCCAGTTCCGGCAGCGTGTAGACGGCCACGATGTCCCTTTCCGTGTGTCGGGCTGTGTGCGCCCAGTTCGGACGACAACACCAACCATCATTCGTACACCCGCCCCGTGCAACCCGCGAACCGTGCCCCCGATTCCCCGTATGTCTCTACCAGCGGTCCCCGCTCGAGCGCGCCAGCGCTCCAAAATTACAGCGGCGGCGCGATGTCGGCCTTCGTCGTCCTGGCGTCGCCGGTGGCGTGCGCGTCCCACCAGCGCCGGCCGCCGTCGATGAACTCGTTCATCGGAATCTCGCGGCCCGCGGTGTCGGTGACCGAGATCTTGTCGAACCACACGCGGACGTCGAGCTCGCGCGGGTCGATGCCCTCCTCCTGGGAGAACTCGATGACATGCGCGGCGATGCGCTGATCGAGCACGGTGTCGAAGCTGAGCAACTCACTCCACAGCGTCCACCCGCTGTCGTCGAGGTCGATGAACTCCCACCCGTGCAGCCCGCCGCCGCCGAAGCTCTCGATGGCCTCGTCGAGCTGATCGAGGGTCAGGGGAAGCACACGGGCGTCGACATCGTCCCAGCGCTGGATGCGAAGGGAGGCCGCGACGCGGGTGACTCCGGTGAAGGTGAGCAAGACTTTCGTGTCGATCGGCGCGGGTCCATCCGTGGGTAGCGTCAGCACCTCCAGAGCGAGTTGCAGCCTGCCCGCCGCGGTATCCACTTCTACCCCTAGACACGTGGATTCGGACAAAGCGGTATTCAAGCCGTTGATGTCGAAACTGTCGAGTAGCCCCCTGCTCACGTTCATGCGCCCAGGCTACCGATCCGGCCGCCCAGATCCCAGGATTTAAGATTTTCTCTAGTGTTCTCGTTTTTATGGAACCGAATCGGTCCCGCTTGCGTCCAAGTAGATGTCGGGACAAGACACAGTCCACGAATCCCGACGTCAGCGGCGAACGACCGCTCCGGGATGACATGGAGGGGAGTCCCGGATCGGTTGTTCCCGGCTGGTTTCATCCGGCTGTCGGCGTCGTCGGCAGCCGGTTCCCGTTGGATGTGTGCTGATCGATAGCTGGGGCTCGCGGATCGCACCGTCCTCGCACAGCCTCGCCCGGCGATCCGTGCGGCATGGCAGGATCGAGGCGTGACGAGCTCCGATGTCCCCACGGTGCCGGTGGGTGCGGTACCCGCCGCGTTCGATGACGCGGACCCGGCGCCGGGCGCGCAGCTGCTCGACGTGCGCGAACCCGACGAATGGAACCTCGGCCACGCGCCGGGCGCGGTCCACATCCCGATGGCCGACGTGCCTGCCCGCCTCGACGAGCTCGATATCGACGCCGAGCTCTACGTCGTGTGCAGACAGGGTGGCCGGTCCATCGAGGTCGTCCGGTATCTCGCCCATATCGGGTACGAAGCGGTCAATGTCGCGGGGGGCATGGTGGCCTGGCAGCAGACCAGCCGCCCGGTGGTCGCCGACGGCGACCACGAAGCCAAGATCTACTAGTCCGGAAGCGGGGTGCGCGGGTGAGTTCGGTGGTGCAACCATGTGCACGCTGTGGTGCGCGGTGGGCCGTGCAGGGCGCGCCGATGCACTGGTGCCCGCGCTGCCGAGGGGTGCTGCTCTCGCCCGGCAGGGTCGACGCACCGGCCACCCAGCGCAACTACCGCTGGGTCGCGCGCCGACCCGATCACCGCACCCGCAAGGCGGGCGCGACCACCTCGGCCCCGCTCGGGCCGACCCCGCGCTACACCGAGACCCCGCGCTGGGGCCTGCTCGATCCGCCGCCGTCGGCGGCCCGCCCGTCCGAGCGCCCCCTGCGCGGCCTCGCCGTCCACCGCGATCGGCTGCTGGTCACGACCGCGCTCGCGTTCCTGCTCGCCGGCCTCGCCGAATACGGCCGCTACCTGATCCTGTTGCAGAACCGCGCCCGGCTCATCCCCAGCTGGCTGCTGTCGATCTCCGACGCGACGGTGCTGGTGTTCGGCGTCATCGCGCCCCTCTGCGCGCTGGTGACGGCCGTGTCGCTGGTCGCCTGGCTGATCGAAGCGCGCACGATCGTGTTCACCGCCTACGGCAAGCGTGACCCGCGCAAACGGTGGTCGCTGATCGCGGGATGCCTGGTGCCGGGGGTCAATCTGATCTGGCCTGGCGTGTTTCTCACCGAACTGCTCGGCTCCGACCCCGATCCGCGTTCGTGGCGGGCGGTGCGGATCTGGTGGGCCGCTTGGGCATTCAGCGGGCTGCTGTTGATCGCGGCGACGCTGTGGCGCGACGCGTCGACCCTGCAGGCCGAGGCCGACGGTGTCTCCTTCACCGGTTTCACCGACCTGTGCGCGGCCGGGTTCGCGGTCCTGACGTTGTGGATGGTGCGCACATTGGAGGGCCGTGACCTGCGTGGGGAGGTCAGGTCGGCGCACCGTTGGGTGATGGCGGCCGATCCCGCCGAGGTCGTCATCGCGCCGGTCGAGCCGGGCGCTGTCGCGGCGCGCGATGACGCGGCGCGCGATGACGTCGGGCACGATGAGGCCGAACGCGCGGATTCCGTCCGGACAGGCGAGAATACGCAGGAGGAGGTCGTGGCCAAGTGAGCCAGAGCAATCGCCCACCCTTCGTGGTGGCGCATCGTGGTGCGTCGGCGGCACGACCCGAGCACACCCTCGCCGCGTACGAACTAGCGCTGCAGGAGGGCGCCGACGGTGTCGAATGCGACGTCCGGCTCACCCGCGACGGCCACCTGGTCTGCGTGCACGACCGCACCGTCGACCGCACCGCCGATGCCACCGGCCTGGTCAGTGAACTGACGCTGGACGAGTTGCGCGACATGAACTTCGGCACCGACGAAGAGCCGCAGGGCGTGCTCGCGCTGAGCGATCTGATCGGCCTCGTCCTCGACTGGCGCACCCGTCCGACGAAACTGTTCATCGAGACCAAGCACCCGGTGCGCTACGGCGCCCTGGTGGAGAACAAGGTGCTCGCCGAACTCCAGCGTTTCGGCATCGCCACGCCCGCGTCGGCCGATCACTCCCGCGCGGTGGTGATGTCGTTCGCGGCGACCGCGGTCTGGCGGATCCGCCGTGCCGCACCGCTGTTGCCGACGGTGCTGCTCGGCGAATCGTCGCGGTTCCTCGGCGGGGGCGCGGCCACCACGGTCGGCGCGACCGCGGTCGGCCCTTCGGTGAAGACGCTGCGCGAGCATCCCGAACTCGTCGACAAGGCCGCCGCGGCGGGCCGGGCCACCTACTGCTGGACCGTGGACGAGCCCGAAGACGTGACGTTGTGCGCCGACCTCGGCGTCAGCTGGGTCGCGACCAACCACCCGGGCCGCACGAAGGCGCTACTGGCCGGAGTCTGATCGCCCGCACCGGACACGGCGGGCGTGGGCAGGGGGCGCGGTAAGCGAACTCGCCGCTCGGCCATAAACTCCACGCGTGGGTAAAAGCAAGCGGAACAGTCCGAAGCCCGACAGTAATCGGGCTCAGCGTCTCGCGCAGCGGCGTGCGGCGCAGGAGCAGGCATCCGCGGCCGTGACACGGCCGTTCGAGGGTCTTGCCGCCGAATGTGATCTGGTGGCGCTGCGGGAGTTCGTGCCGTCGGCGACCGCGACCTTGAAGCTCGCGCCCGGTGTGGCCGCGCAGCGTGAGGTCACCCTGGCGACGGTGCTGCCCGGCGCGGTGGCCGCGCTGGTGCGCGCCGGTGACGAGCCGGTCGGCTTCGTCGGCACGCAGATGCAGTTCCGGGGCGAAGACCCGTCGGCCGATATCGCGGCGGCGATCCTGTGGACCCAGTCGGCCGAGCCCGGCGAGTCGCTGAACTCCGCCGACGCCGTCGACGGTGGTCCGCGCCTTGCCGATGTCATCGATCCCGGTGCCGACCTCGAGCTCACCGTGCACCAGGACTTCGACTGGTGGGTGCCCGAGGGCGTCACCCCGGATCCGCAGGTAGCGGCGACTATCGAGCAGGCCAAGCAGGCCATCATGCCGTCGGCGCGCCTCGACCTCGGCCCGGATTCCGTCGGCGCGGCCTGGTGGGTCGACGCGGGCGAGAAGGCGCATGTGCGCTGGGTGCGTCCCGAGGACGAAGACGCGCTGATGCTGGCCCTGGCTCGCGTGCACGCCACCGGTGGCCTGCACCTCGGCGAGGGTTCGCGCTTCGCCGGTTCGTTCCGTACACACGGCCTGCTGGTGCCGGTGTTCGACCTCGATCCCGAGCGGCACCCGGCCGAATGGGAAGCTCCGGCGCGGGGATTCGGTGCTCGCCTGGCCGAAGCGCTGGCGTCCGACGCGCCCATGACCAGCGAAGAACGTCGTTCGCGCGATGGTCTGCGTTCGCGTCAGGTCACCCTGCGCTGAACTTAATGAAACATGCCTCTTTCACAGATTCGGTCCGCTAGGTTCACGACTGAACCGGACAATCGGTGATGAGGAAAGTAAGAGGCATCGTGGAATTTCTCGGATCTATCGCTGGACTCGCGCAGATCTTGATCGGCACCGTGCTGGCCAACACCGGCTCGGGTGGCTCCGGCTCCGGCTGGTAAACGCGCACAAAGGATTCGGCTCGCTGCCCGCGAGCCGAATCCTGTGCGTCAGAGCTAGACGCTGCCGCCCGCGACCGACGGTGCCCCGGCGGTATCCTTCGGGGTGCTCAGCTCACGCCACATGAACTCCTCCAGGTCGAACAGGTTCGACCCGGCGCGATCGGCGATGTTGAGCAGCGTGGTCATGTGCGCCACTTCTTCGACCTGTTCCTTCAGGAACCACTGCATGAACTGCTCGCCGAGGTAGTCGCCCTCTTCACGGGCGGTGCTCGCCAGCTGCACGATCTGATCGGTGACCGTCTTCTCCTGGGTCAACGCCAGTTCGATCGGCTCACGGGCGGACTCGAACTTCGACTTCGCCGCGTCGATGCCCGAGATCTCTACGGAGATGTCGCGGTCCACGAAGTACTGCACGATCATCATCGCGTGATTTCGTTCTTCCACGGACTGGGCGTAGAAGCGCTTGGCCAGCTGCGGCAGGTCGTGGTTGTCGAACCACACAGCGATCGCGATGTACTGGTGCTCGGCATTGAACTCATGCCGGATTTGATCTTGGAGCAGAGTGTGGAACTTGCTTCGCGGGGCTTCCGGATGAATCGACATGGCCGCCACATTAATGCTGGTCATCAGGGGTTGTCATCCAAGTGCAGCCTTATTGAGGGCAGTATTCCCTAACCAAGTATTTCCTAAGTCGCGCCTGCCATTCGGGGTGCGGTGGTATCGATTCGCACCGTCCCGCGCAGTTCACGGCGGATGAATTCCTCGACATCGAACAGGTTGTCCTGCCGGTCGAGCACGGTCAACAGCGTGGTCATCGCGGCGACATCGTCGACCTGCGCGCCCAGGAACCACTGCATGAATTGTTCGCCCAGGAAATCGTTGTTGTCGCGCGCGGCCGCGGCGAGAGCGCTGACCTGCGCGGTGGTGACCCGTTCGCGGTCGAGCAGAAAGGCGATCGTGGCGCGCGGGGAATCGAATTCCGAGCGGACCTCGTCGAGCCCGCCGATCGCGATCGGCACATCGCGGTCGAGCAGGTACTGCACCATGCGCATCGCGTGCCCGTGATTCGACGTCGAACGCGCGTAGGTTTGCCCGGCCAGCTCGGGTAAATCCTGCGCGTCGAAATAGACGGCGGCGGCCAGATACTGGTGCGCCGCGGTCAGACCGGCTCTGACCTGGTCACGGAGGAGTTCGGTGAACGACAGGTTCTCGGGCATACCACGACGTTACCGCGTCAGCAGCTCCTCTGGGATCTGCTGATCGGTGGCGAGCGCCTCGAAGAAATCAGAGGCCTTGGTCTTGTCCCAGAGCAACACGTTGCCCACGTCGGTGTCGTCGAATCCGCCGATCGGAACGCTGGTGGTCACGGTGTCGCCGCGCATCGCCCAGCCGAGTGCAGCCAGGTTCCAGATGTGGTCGCCGTCGTCGACCTTCAGTGAACCGGCGACCCCGGTTGCCATGGGCCACAACGAGAACGGATTCGCGAGAGTGCCCATGCTCGTGGCCTTCTTCAACAGCGCCGCCATGAACATGCGCTGATGGTTCATCCGGTCGACATCGGCGTTCGGGGTGGCCCTGGTGCGAACGAAACCGAGTGCTTGCGGGCCCGACAGTTCCTGGCAGCCCGCGGGCAGGTCGAGCCCGGCCAGCGGGTCGACGATCGGTTCGTCCAGGCACATCTCGAGCCCACCCAACGCGTCGACGACACTGGCGAAACCGCCGAAGCCGATCTGCGCGTAGTGGTCGATCCGCACGCCCGTCGCTTCCTCCACCGTTTGGACCAGCAGCGACGCGCCGCCGATCGCGAACGACGCGTTCAGCTTGTCCTTGCCGTGGCCGGGGATGTTCACGTAGGAGTCGCGCGGGAGGCTGACCATGGTGGTCGGGCCGGAGGACGCGATGTGCACCATCATGATCGTGTCGGTGCGTTCGGGTCCGGTGTCGCCGCCGGTCGCGAGTTCCTGCTCCTGCTCGGTGGAGAGGTCACCACGGCCGTCGGAGCCGACCAGCAGCCAGTTGGTGCCGGGGGTATTGCCCACACGGTCGCTGTAGGAGGGCAGCGCGGTGATGCGGGCAAGTGAGTTGTCCAGGTGCACGACCGCGGCGATCAGGCCGGCGATCAACAGCACGACGATCACCATCAGCCACCGGAACGGATGACGCTTGCGCCTGCGTCTGGGCGGCTGCGGCTGCCTGCCGCCGGTGACCGGCGGGGGAGTACGCCGGGGCGGGAGGGCGTCGTGGTGGGGCACCGGCCGCTGGGTCGGTGCGTGTCTGACCTGCTCACGAGGCGGTCGCGGCGGCGGTGGTGGTGGCTGACGCGGCTTCTCGCGCTCGTAGGGCAGCTGCGAATAGGCCAGCGGCTGGTCACCGGAGTTGCCGCGGTGCATCACCTGGGTGGGTTCGATGTGTGACGCGCCGCGTCGAGGCGCCGGGTTGTAGCGAACCGTCGGACCGTCCTCGGGCTGCGGGCGCCGGTCGTCGCCGGGCGGGCGGGCGTAGCGCGGATCCGGGGGCATCGCGCGACCCTGCGGCGGCAGGGGACGACCTTGTGGGGGCACCGCGGGACCGCCGGGGCGGCCGGACGTCGGCGGCACCCGGCGCCTACGGGGGTCCTCGCGGGGATCGTCGCCGTTCATCACCGTCAAACTCTACTGATCGTGGGGAGCGCGAGTCGGTTTCCGCGCGCTCGGTTACTACTGGGATACCCCGCGCGAGGGCCACTGTTAGCGCGAAACGCGGTGATGTGGTGAAACTCGCCGCGACACGCCGTTCACATCAGTGATCATGGCAGCCAGCCGACCCGCCCGCGCAGCACGTTGTAGCCGAGATAGGCGACAGCGTCGATCGTCGCGTGGGCCAGGATCAAGGGCCACAGGCGGTTGGTCCGCTGCCAGTATCGGCCGAAGATCAGGCCCATCACGATATTGCCCAGCCCGCCGCCGATCCCCTGATACAGGTGATAGCTGCCGCGCAGCAGCGCCGACGCGGCCAGCGACGAGTTCTCCGTCCAGCCGAGCCTGCGCAGCCGGGTGATCAGATAGCCCACCACCACCACTTCCTCGGCGACGGAATTCGCACAGGCCGACAAGATCAGGACCGGTAGCCGCCACCAGTGTTCCGACAGCGAACTCGGCACGATGGTGACGCTCACCCCCATCGTGTGCGCGACCAGATACAGCGCGAGCCCCGGCAGCCCGATCACCGCGGCGAGCACGAGACCTGCCACGATGTCGCCACGCCGGATCCGGGCCAACCCGATCATCCGTGGCCCGATCCCGCTGCGCCACAACAGGTACAGCGCCAACGCCGCCCACGCCATCAGCCGGGTCACCCCGACGAGCTGGAACAGCAGATCGAGGAACGAATTGTTCGACCGCGACGCGTTCAACGCCACGGTCCGCCCACCGACCCCACCCGGCGACAGCGCCGAATCCAGCAGGGAAAGAGCGGCACTGATCCCACTCAACCCGAAGGTCACGAGCAGAACGATCGTGATCTCGACTCGCAGCCCGAACCTGTCCCGCTCGCTCAGCTGGGTATCCGGAGGATCGACGCGCATGCCGCGCAGTGTAAGCAGCGAACGCGGCGGAATCGGCTCGCGGCGGGCGCCGCGACACGAAGTGAGACGCAGCTCGCGGGTGAGTTCAGATGCGGCGCAGGCCGTTCAGGAACGGGCAGCCGGCCAGGACGCGGACCGCGCGGCTCAGCGATTCGATGTCGTCGGCGGGGGTGGGGAAGGGCAGCCGGACGTCGTGGTCGCCGTCGTTGCTCTCGACTCGCAGGGTCAGGCCGTAGCGGTCGATGGCGAGGGGGTGCACGAGGCCGCCACGCAGCCGGGTCGGCAGGTGGCGGGCCAGCTGGGCCACCACGTCGGCGTGATCCTCGGACATGTGTTGCAGCCAGGCGCTTTCCAGCTCGCAGAACGGGTCGGCGGTGGCGGCGCGCAGGTCGGCGTGGTCGACGGATTCCGCGCCCGCGGTGTCGGCCAGTACCGCCGAGTTCACCACGATCCGCAGCAGTGTGACGCCGTGGCCGACGTCGAGCAGGCCCGGATGCGGGAAGTCCTTGGCGATTTCGACGGCGAGCGCGCGCTGCGCCTGCTCTGGCACCTGTCGCACCCAGCCGCGCAACCACACCAGCGCCCTGACCGGCTCACGCAGCGGCAGGGGCGCGTGATCGGTGAGTTCGAGGACCGCGGAGGTCTCGTTGGCCGTGGCGGCCAGCGCGGCCGCGAGTGAGGACCCTGGCACCGCGATCACCGCGTCGCCGCACCGGCGCAGGTGGTGCAGCGTGGTGGGGACCGGGTCGATCCCGGGGAGCGCGAGCACCGCTGTCTCGGCGTGAGCGCACGCACTTCGCACCCGCTCGGCGGTGGTCGGCGCGAGGATCGTGGTGGGGCTCGACATGACAACCTCCGCGAACGTTTGATTAGGTAAACCTAAGCTAAGTTACAAACGCCCGCCACGCAAGAGGACACCCCGATGAATCGAGCCGATACGGTGGACGGATGACGCACGACGACCACGGCGACGACCATTCCGCCCCCGCCGCCCCCGTCCTGCTGAGCCTGTCGGCCCCCGCCCGTCGCAGCCTCGCGGCCGACCTGGTCCGCCCCGACGGCAGTTCCCCCGCCCCGGTCGACGTCGACATCCCCGACCCCGACCTCACCGCCTTCCTGGCCGGCATCGCCCACGCCGACCACGGCTTCACCGCCCGCACCATCAGCGGCCCCCGCGCCCTCGCCGTGGTCGCCGGCACCGTCGCGGCGCTCTGCGGCGAAGACATCCCCACCGCCCTCACCACCCCCGACCTCGCCTTCCTGAAGTCACTGAAGCCCGCCGCGATCGAGGCCACCCGCACCGTCCTGCTGGCCATCGAGACCCCTGACGAACAGGCGATCACCGACGCGCTGCGCGTACTGGACAACTGACCCCGCCGTCCGCCACGCGTTAGCTGCCGCACCATATGCCCGACCTTCGAGTCCGAAAACCAGTCGGCGCCAGCCGCTAAAGTTGCAGTGTGCCGCGTATTGCGTATTTCGGACCGTCCGGGACCTTCACCGAGATGGCTCTGGCGAAGTTCGAGAACTCGGGGGCCTTCGACGGGCCGGTCGAGCGAGTCGCCGCGCCCAGCCAAGGGGCAGCGCTCGACCTGATCCGGGCCGGACAGGTCGACGGCGCGGTGGTGCCGATCGAGAGTTCGGTGGAGGGCTCGATCCCGGCGACCCTTGATTCCCTGGCCATCGGACCGCGTTTGCAGATCATGGCGGAGACCGAGCTCGAGGTGACCTTCACGATCTTGGCGCGCCCCGGAACCGCGCTGGCCGACGTGCGCACCCTGGCCGCCTATCCAGTGGCGGCGGCGCAGGTCAGGGAATGGGTGGCGCGGAACATGCCCGATGCGCGCCCGTTCACCTCGGCATCCAACGCGGCTGCCGCCGAAGACGTGGCGGCCGGAACCGCCGACGCCGCGATTTCGACCGCACTGGCGGGTGAACGACTCGGCCTGGTAACCCTGGCGAGCGGCGTGGCCGATCACGACCAGGCCATCACCCGCTTCGTCCTGGTCACTCACCCGGGCCTCGCACCGGGAGCCACCGGAGCCGACCGGACCTCCGTGGTGCTCGAACTGCCCAACGAGCCCGGTTCGCTGATGCGCGCGTTCGCCGAATTCGCCACGCGTGGAGTAGATCTCACCCGCATCGAATCGCGCCCGACCCGCACCGGCATGGGCACCTACCGGTTCTATCTCGACTGTGTCGGACATATCGATGACCCGGCGGTAGCGGAAACACTGAAAGCCCTGCACCGCACCGCCCAGGTCCGCTTCCTCGGATCTTGGCCTGCGACAGCGGCAGTCGGCACACCGCCGCCGTCGGACGAACCGGCCGCAGAATGGTTGACGCAATTGCGAAAGGGGGTCGCGGACCTATGACTACCCGCGCGAAACTGATTCTGGTGCGCCACGGCGAGACCGAGGGCAATGTCGCGAAGATTCTCGACACCGCCGTTCCTGGCCTGCCGCTGACCGAACGTGGTGTGGCGCAAGCGAAAGCGTTCGGCGCCGGACTCGAGCGAGCGCCCCAGGTGCTGGTGTCGTCGGACGCGTTACGTGCCCGCCAGACCGCAAGCCACATCGAAGAGGCCACCGGCACACCGGCATACGTCCTCGACGGCCTGTACGAGGTGCAGGTGGGCGAGTTGCACGGCCGCTCCGACCGGGAAGCGCACGAAATCTTCCAGCAGATCTATCGCGGCTGGCACCTCGGCGAACTCGACGCCAGAGCCCCCGGTGGCGAATCCGGCCACGAAGTGCTGGCCCGCATCCTGCCCGTCCTCGAGGGCCTGCGCGCGGAGTTCCTGACCGACGACGCCGACGGTGACGTGGTGGTGGTGAACCACGGTGCCGCCATGCGCCTGATCGGTAAGGCGCTGGCCGGGGTGGCGCCGCCGTTCACGACGAACAACCACCTCGACAACACCGAGACCATCGAACTACTCCCCACCGAAGACGGCGGCTGGGAATGCCTGCGGTGGGGTAAGTTCACCCCACCGTTCACCATTCAAGCCGACCCGTCAGCCGACGACCCCATGGGTTGAACGCTCCGGCTGCGCCTACGGTTTACGGCTGAGTTGTGGGGGCGTTTGGTGGGAATGGTGTGGGTGGGGTGGGGTGGGCTTACGCCGGGTTACTGGCTGCCGCGGTAGGGAATTCGGTGCGGACCGGGAGGGACTCGATGAGGTCGGCTACCGCGGTGCGTAGGCGGGCGTTGGTGCCGCTGGCGATGGACGACCACTTCACGCCGTCGTCGGCGACGCTGGCGGTGATGATGAATCTGCCTGCGCGCGTGTTGAAGACGGCGATGTGGTTGTCCTGGATGTCGCGGGTGCCGTCACCGTAGGCCACGCCGACGATCTCGGCGTAGGAGTGGATCTCCACCAGCGCCGAAGCCAGTACCTGGGCATCGGTGGTCGGATTGCCCACCGCGAGCAGGCGCCGCGTGGTGGCGGCCGCGTCTCCGGTGTCGCCGAAGATCGGCGCCAATTGTTCGGTGGGAGCGTTCATTCCGTACAGCTCGAGCGCTTCGACCGGTCCGAGCGCCTGCAGCACCGCGCCGGGCAGATCGAGGCCGGCGTCGTCGATGACGTAGGACTCCGGCCCGCGCAGGGCGACGACCGCACGGTCGTCGCCCTGCGCCAGGCAGAATCGGTTGACCTGGCCCGCCACCACCCACCGCAGCGCGATGATCCACTGCGGCCGGTAGAGCACCCGTAGCCGTTCGGCGAGCTCGGGTGCCACCACCTGGCCGAACAGCAGCTCGCGTTCGGCCAGGGCGGACTGTGCCACGTTCATGGCGGCGTCGTGCGCGGTGACGTTGTCATAGCGGCCCATGGCGTCGAGCACCACGGGCATCTCGTCGAACTCCAGTTTCTCCAGGAGGAACTGCATGTCGTCGAGCGAGAGCACGACGGCGCCGAGCAGCGAACCTCCGCTGCCCGTGCCGAGAACCGTCACTTGGCCGATCCGGTGAGGTCGGCGCCGATCACACCTTCGGCCGCGTAGCGACCATCGGTGAACTCGTCGGAGCGCACGTAGTCGACGCCATCGTGCTCGTCGTCCTCCTCGCCCTTCTGCCGGTTGCCCATCAGCGGGTTGCCGCCGCTGCCGGTGTTGCGCACGGGTGCGCTCTCGACCCGGTTGACGATCGATTCCGACACCGGCGCGCTAGCGGACGCGCTCGCGGCGGGCGCACCCCAGCCCTCCGGCAGCTTCAGCGAGCCCGCGCTGACGCCACCGAGACCGGCCGACGTGGTGGCCATGCCCCCACCGACCGCGGCACCGGCGGCAGCGACACCCGCCATGGCAGGAGCGACGGCGGCGCTCGCGGGCGCGGTGGCCGTGGCCGCCGAGATCGCGGAAGCGCCGATGTTGCCGGCCGTGCTGACGCCGCTGGTGAGCACGCCGCCCGCGGTGTTGGCCGCCTGGGTGGCCGCGCTGACCACACCGGGGTTGGAAACGAAGGCCTGCGCGGCGGCGACCGCGGTCTGCAGCGGATCGCCACCACCGAAGTCGCCCTCACCGGCGGAGCCCGCACCGCTCGCGATGGCGGGCGGCATGGTGAACTCGCTGGGCACGGCGACGGTGGCCGAGGTGGCGGCCTCGTAGGTCTCCATCACCAACGCGGCGCGGATGTCCATGGCGTTGCGCGCGACCTCGGCGACCTCGAAGGCGCCGGAGACGACACCGGGCGGGTTGGCCGAGGCGGCCACCGCGCCGTTGGTGGCGATGATCTCGGGCAGGCTCGGCATCGCGATCGACGCGACGGTGTAGGCGGTGGCGTTGGCCGCGCACTTGGCGCTGATCGCCGCGGCCGCGATGCCCTGCTGGCTGGCCCAGCCCGCGAACGGGGCCAGCCGGGCGAGCACGGCGATACCGTTGACGCCCTGGAGGCCGACACCGACCTCCGCGATCACGCGCGTGATCGTGAAGGCGGCGTCGCCCCACGCGGCGGCCAGCCCGCCCCACGAGGTGGCCGCGGCGCTGATCGGGATCGCGTGTGCGCCCGTATTGAGGGTTGTCGAGTTCACTTCGGCCATACGAGGCAGCCAGAACACCCCGGTGATCCCTGCGGTCATGCTTGTTTCTCCCCTGAGTAAATGATCGTCGACAGGATCGGTGCGACTACACCTGGATGGCGTTGATCGTCGCCGCGCGGACCACGTCTTCCCCGATATGAGTGGTCAGCTGCGAGCGCAAGGTCGCGGCCGCGTGATGCAGCTCGAGGATCGCCTGGGCGACCGAACCGTCGTGCTTGCCCGCCGCGGTGTTGAAGTGGCTCGCCGCGAGCAGCGACACCTCTTCGGCGCCCGAGGGCAGCACGTGCGTGGTCGGGCCGGCGAGCCCGGCCGCGATGGCGAGGCGCTCGGCGAGCAGATCCAACTCCGCGGACGCGGCGAGGACGATTTCAGGTGCAACGAGAACGTGTCCAACCATGACCCGACTCCTTCTGGTGGCGGCTATCGGGAACCACGAGAATTCCCCCTACGAGTACTAGGACGCGAGAGCGGGTCATTCGGTTCCATCGATTCCCCACCCAGTTTCGCTAACCCCATCCCAGCTCATGCAACCGGTCGTCGTCAATCCCGAAATGGTGTGCTATTTCATGGATCACGGTGATCGTGACTTCTTCGACCACCTCGTCGTCGGTGTTGCAGATGTCGAGAATAGCTTCTCGATAGATCGTGATGGTATCCGGCAACGATCCGGCGTAATAGCTGTCGCGCTCGGTGAGGGCGACCCCGTGGTACAGCCCCAGCAGCGACGGTTCCTCGTCGTTTCGGGGCTCCACCAGCACCACAACATTGTCTATGGCACTGGACAGCTCGGCCGGGATCTGGTCGAGGGCATCGCTCACCAACTCCTCGAAACGCCACTCCGGCATCCGCTCGGACAACGTCACCTCGGCTGGGGCTGCGGTGGCAGTGGCGCGGCGCCCGGCAGCGGGGCCGGAGTGGAGCGTCCGGTGTTCGGCGGGGGCACCGGGGCCTGGCCGTCGATCAGGATCTCGCCGCGAGCAGAGCCGACGATGGGCGCGAAACCCTCACGGTCGGCGCCTTTTCCGAGCCAGCAGTCCAGTTTGTGGCTGCCCGCGAGCCAACTGGCAGGCTCCAGATAGTCGAAGAACAGGGTCAGCGTCTTGTTGCGGATGGCGTCGGGGCTGCCGAGGTAGTCGCCGGAGAGCCGATTGCATTCGGCCTCGACGAACTTGTCCTGATCGGCTTCCGACGGCGGTCCGCCGGTGAAGGCGGTGGACAGGTCGACGGTGCCGACGATCTCCACCGAGTGCGGTTGGGCGCAGTCGATCGGGTCGGTCGGCAGGTTCTGATTGATGCCGAGGCAGGTACCGGTGGCATGGATCTTGGACTGATCGCTGTCGGCCAGGCTGCCGGTGGTGGCCGGGCTCGTGGCGGTGGCGGCGACTTGGACGCCACAGCGCAGGGTCCGGTCGCCGTGTTGCCAACCGGCCGGGCTCGGCGACATCACATTCACCATGAACTTGCCGCGCGGATCGAATCGCCCGCCCAGATACTTCTGGACAGCGGTCACGCAGTGCTCGTCCCGCAATTCGGTCATGCGCAGTGAATCGGGGTGACGGGTGCCGTCGGCGAACTCACGCCCGGGATAGGCGCTGAGGTCGATGACGCCCGCCACTTCGAACAGGTGCTTGTCGCCGCAGCCGACCTTCACCAGATCGCTCCGGTCGGGTCTCGACCAGGTCAGACAGTCGCCCTGCGCCGCGTTGCTGAACTCTTTGTCGCGTACGACCGGTTCGGCACCTGGCTGGTGCGCTTCCACCTTGTCGGTGTCGAAGCCTGTCACGGTCATGGTGACCATGGCCGCGATCACCGCCCCGAGGGCGCCTATCAGCAGCCCCCAACGCAGTTTCGTCGCGGACAGGTGCAGGGCGCCGCCGCGACTGGGCGCGGCGGGTCCCTCGGCTGGGTTGCTCTGCTTCTTCGACATCGTCGACGAGTGTATTTGTCGTGGCGGGCCGCCGGGTCAGCCCCGCAGAGCTGACACGAAGATGCCCGGTATGCGGCGCAGTTTGCCGTCGCCGTAGAAATCGGTCAGTTTGCGTCCGGTGGCGGTGCCGGTCTTGTTCGAGACGAACCACGGCGGCTTCGGGGTGAGGGCGAATTCGCCGCGCAGAATCGAGCGCGGAGCGGGGCGGAAGGGGCCGCGGACCACGGTGCGCTCGACGTCGTCGAGGAGGAAGGCGTTGTGTACGACGCCGATGCCGCTCTGGATGTCGTCGAGGGTGTGGCCGGGGTAGGCGCCCCAGCTGGCGCGCGGGGTCAGAAACGCGAGACCGGTCCAGGCGTTGAGGGCGACGGTGCCGTAACGCAGGTTCTCGATCGCGGTGTCGAGTTCCGTGCCGAGCGTGGCGATCGTCGCGGGGTCGGCGATGATGTTGGCGCCCAGGGTGCCCATCAGCTCGTCATTGGCGAAATCGACCGCGTTGCTGAGGAATTCGGCCCCGGTGCCGGGCAGTTCGACCACGCCGAGAACGGGCGAGAAGTACTCGGTGCGCAGCAGGGGAGTGTCGTCGGCGGGCAGGTTCTCGACCAGCAGGCGGCCGTTGGCGCGGGCGGCGTCGGGGTAGGACTCGAGTGCGCCCGCCACGCGGGTGTCGCTGCCCGGGTAGTAGGCGGTGCGCGCGGGAGCGTTGTCGATCGCGGCGCGCAGTTCGGTGAGGAACTGTTCCTTGAGCGGCCAGTCCGCGGCGAGCACCACGGTCTGCGCGGCGACACAGTTGTAGCCGCCGTTGTGCAGGCGCTGGGTGGCCACGTGCTCGGCCTGGAACTTCAGATCGGCGGCGGCCCAGTCGCCGGGAATCACGATGCACGGCGCGACACCGCCGAGTTCGCTGGTGATGGGCTTGTCCAGGATGGGCTCGCCGGTCTTGTCGGCGCCCGGCCCCCACACGATCGCGTCGTGAGTCGGCGCGCCGCCGGTCATGTGCACGTGCGCGACCAGCGGATGGTTCACCAGGTAGCCGCCTTCGGGGGCCCCGCCGGTGAGGATGCGCACCACGCCGAGCTCGATGAACGGTGCGAAGATCGCCTGGAACACCGGCAGCAGCGGATCGGTGATCGGGTTGAGCTTGAGCGCGACGACGCGGTTGTTGGCGTAGAGCTCGTAGAGGGTGTCCAGCGGTGCGATCGACATGATGTTGCCCGCGCCGAGCACCGCGCCGACACCGTTGGTCTTCGCGGGATCGCGCTGGGCAAGGCCCGCCTTGCGACGGGCGGTCGCGGCGTCTACACCGGGCTTCAGCCACACATCGGCGCTGAATCCGCTCAGCAGCAACTTGTCGTAGATGCCGTGGGGCAGTGCGGGCACGGCTACCCGGCCGCCGGGGGCGGTGACGAGTTCGACACCGTCGAGCGGGCTCGTGCCCTTCTCGAGAGCGGCCATCGACTCACTCAGCGCCTGCGCGCCGGCGAGCATCGTCATCGGGCCCGACATCCACTCCTCGCCGAGCAGCGGGCTGTCGGCGTCGAGTTTCTTGATGGTGCGGGCGGCGGCGACCCAGGCCTCGGCGTCGCGGGCGGTGAGCGCGTGCAGTTCGTCGAGCAGTTCGCGGCGGCGGCGCAGGTCCGTCGCGGCCCAGGTCTTTTCCCCTTGGGTGAGATCGGCGAGCGCGGTATCGATGACGGCGGTGTCGAAAGAGGTACTCACACCGCAACTATGCCCCTGTGCTGCCCGATTGGCACTTCAACTAGGCTGTTTCCTCATGATCGACCTCCGATTCCTGCGCGAGAACCCGGAAGCTGTCCGTGCCTCGCAGCGGACCCGCGGTGAGGACCCCGCGCTCGTCGACGCCCTGCTCGAAGCCGACGCCGCGCGTCGGGCCGCCGTGGCCACCGCCGACAACCTGCGCGCCGAGCACAAGGCCATGGGCAAGGTGATCGGCAAGGCGAGCAAAGAGGAGCGCCCCGCGCTGCTCGCCGCCGCCACCGACATGTCCGCCAAGGTCAAAGAGGCCGAACTCGCCGAGGGCGCCGCCGACGCCGAACTCGACGCCGCGCAGCGCGCCATCTCCAATGTCGTCCAGGACGGCGCACCCGCGGGCGGCGAGGACGACTATGTCGTGCTCGAAACCATCGGCACCCCACCGGTTTTCGACTTCGAGCCCAAGGATCACCTCGAGCTCGGCGAGTCGCTGCACATCATCGACATGGAGCGCGGCGCGAAGGTGTCGGGCTCGCGGTTCTATTTCCTCACCGGCTACGGCGCCTTGCTGCAGATGGGCCTGTTGCAGCTGGCCGCGCAGAAGGCCGTCGCCAACGGCTTCACCATGATGATCCCGCCGGTGCTCGTGCGCCCGGAGATCATGGCCGGTACCGGATTCCTCGGCCAGCATTCGGCCGAGGTCTACCACCTCGAAGAAGACGACCTCTACCTCGTCGGTACCTCGGAGGTGCCGCTGGCCGGGTACCACTCGGGGGAGATCCTCGACCTCAGCGCGGGCCCGAAGCGGTACGCGGGTTGGTCGTCGTGCTTCCGCCGCGAGGCCGGTAGCTACGGCAAGGACACCCGCGGCATCATCCGCGTGCACCAGTTCGACAAGGTCGAGATGTTCGTCTACACCACCCCTGAGCAGGCCGATGCCGAGCATCAGCGGCTGCTGGCCTGGGAGCGCGAGATGCTGGCCGCCATCGAGGTGCCCTACCGGGTGATCGACGTGGCAGGTGGCGATCTGGGTAGCTCCGCGGCGCGCAAGTTCGACTGCGAGGCCTGGGTGCCCACTCAGCAGACCTACCGCGAACTCACCTCCACCTCGAACTGCACCACCTTCCAGGCGCGCAGGCTCTCGGTGCGCTACCGCGACGAGAATGGCAAGCCTCAGGTGGCGGCCACGTTGAACGGCACGCTGGCCACCACACGCTGGATCGTGGCGATCCTGGAGAACCACCAGCAGGCCGACGGTTCGGTGCGCGTGCCTGCGGCATTGGTCCCGTTCGTAGGCACCGAGGTGCTGAAGCCGTAAGATGCTCATTGTTTGCTGACGTGCATTTGGCGGATGTGGCAAACACCCTGACCCATCAACATCTAGGCTGGTGCTCGTGCGAGGAATCGGGGCGCGCGGCGATACCCGAACCCGGGTGCGGGCGGCATCGGCGTTGGCGACGGCAAAGGTCATGGCCAGGACAACGGGGGCGTTCTACGTTCTCGGTGGTGTCCTCGGCCTGATGATCACTGCCGTCGCACCGGGCGACGACGGTAATCGCGCTGTTGTCGGTACCGCGGCGGCCATCTCGGTCCTGCTCGGGCTCACGATGCTCGCGTGGGGCCCCGGATGCCGCACGGCCTGCATCACGTCTACCTCGCCACCGCGACCGTGCTCGTCGCGATCGCGGTCTACGACTTCCCCAATCTGGTCGGCGCCATCACCCTGGCTTCGTTCTTCGTGTTCGTGGCCTGCGACGCGGCGCTGTTCTTCGCCTGGACCCAGGCCGCCGCGCACATCGGTTTCGCGATGGTGCTGTGTCTGCTGGTGTTGCCCGCGCGCGGGTTGCCGTGGTGGTCCGGGCTGATCCCCGCCGGTGTCACCTTCGGCGCGGGCGTGGTGGTCGGCATCCTCACCAGGATGGCGTCGGAAGCCGACATCGACGTGCTCACCGGTCTGCTCAACCGGCGCGGCTTCGAGAAGCAGCTCAACCCGGCGATCGATGCGGCCAGCCGCGGCGGTCAGGGCATGGCCCTCGTGCTGGTCGACCTCGACCGATTCCAGAAGATCAACGACCACCTCGGCCATCGCGCGGGCGACGCCGTCCTGCAGCGGGTCGCCGACACCTGGCTCGACCTGCTCGCGCCCGGTCAGGTGCTGGCCCGTTTCGGCGGCGACGTGTTCGCGCTGCTGTTGCCGGGGACCACCGAGCAGGCCGCGATCCTGCTCACCGAACAACTGCGTGCCGCGGTCACCATGGGCTGTTCGGCCGGTGTCACCTCCTGGCAGCCGGGCGAGTCCGGTTCGCTGCTGGTCAGCCGCGCCGATGTCGGCCTGTATCGGGCCAAGCAGGCGGGCCGCAACCGCACGGTGCTCGAATCGTCGCGTCAGCTTCCGCTGGCGGTGGAACTGCGCGAGGCCATCGATCGCGGTGCGCTCGACGTGCACTACCAGCCGATCGTCAGCCTGACCGAGGACGGCGGCCAGGCGGTCGGCGTCGAGGCGCTGCTGCGCTGGTCGTCGAGCGCGCAACCCGAGGTCACCACCGAGGGCCTGATCCGCGTCGCCGAGGAATACGACCTCATCTCCGATCTCGACGAGCTGGTCCTTCGCCGCGCCTGCGCCGACGCCGCCCGCCTCCAGGAGAGCTTCGCCTCGCTGAACCTGACCCTGAACGTGAATGTCTCCGGCCTCGAGCTGGCCGAGACCGAATACGCCGAGCGGGTCGCGACGATCCTGTCCGATACCGGCTGGCCCGCCGACCAGCTCGTCCTCGAGGTCACCGAGAGCGAACTGGCCGCCGAATCCCAGACCGCGATCACCAACCTGCACACCCTGCGCGACCGTGGCGTGCGCATCGCCATCGACGATTTCGGCACCGGGTACTCCTCGCTGAGCCGCCTTGCCACCATCCCGAGCGACATCCTCAAGGTCGACCAGTCCTTCGTCGCCGCCATCCGCTCCGATTCCCCCGCCCCGCCGCTGCTCAGCGTGATCGCCGCCCTGAGTAAATCCCTCGACCTGCAGGTCATCGCCGAGGGTGTGGAAACCGAGTACCAGGCCGCCGTTCTCACCGAACTCGGCTTCGCCCTCGCCCAGGGCTACCACTACAGCGACTCGCATCCGGTCTCCGAACTCATCAACGACCTCAACGACGGCCGCCCCCTGGTCGGCACCACCGACGACGATGATTCCCTCGCCGCCAACGGCTGGATCCCGCTCGGATAATCGCTTGACCCGGCCGGTCGCGACGCGAACGATAGAACCCATGCGGATGCTCTTCTACGGCTGTTGACCTTCCCCGCTCCGGCACGCGGTGGCCTGGTTGAGGCGTGATCCGACCGGTGTCCGCGACCTCACGGTGCGCGCGGTCCTGTTCAAGGGCACGCGTGACCTGCTACCGATCTATGCCCTCTACGGCGTGCTCTTCGCCGATCACGGACTGAGTACCGCACAGATCTCGCTGTTGCTGGCGATCTGGTCGGTGACCGCGTTCCTGCTCGAGGTGCCCTCGGGCGCGTGGGCCGACACGGTGTCGCGCCGCCGATTGCTCGTCCTGAGCTGCGTGTTGCAGGCCGCGTGTTTCGCCCTCTGGATGCTGGCGCCGTCGTTCGTCGGCTTCGCGCTCGGCTTCCTCGTCTGGGGTATCGCGGGCGCACTGGAATCGGGGACCTTCGAGGCATTGGTCTACGACGATCTGGTCGCGCGTGGCGAACCGTCCGCCTACGCCCGAATCATGGGCTGGGCGCGCGGTGCGCAGGAGAGCACCGTGCTCGTGGCGATCCTCGCCGCCGCACCGCTGTTCGCTCTCGGCGGCTATGAGCTGGTCGGCTGGGTCAGCGTCGGCGTCGGTCTGCTGCACACGCTGACCGCGCTGGCGCTGCCCAGCGCGCCCGTCGCCATCTCCGCGACCGCCGTCGATGATCTCGACGACGAGCCAGCACCAGGACCGGTCGGCCCGCACGTCAAACCGGGAGCGGCGTCAGCTGGTGCACCACCGTCGAATTCGCACGGATCCACCTCGTCGCGCTATCTCGCCATGCTCGAAACCGGCCTCTCCGAAGCACTTCACGTTCGCAGGGTCCGCCGAGGTGTGCTGCTCGGCGCACTCCTGTACGGCGTCACCGCCTTCGACGAATACTTCGGCCTACTCGCGGTCTCCGGTGGCGCTTCGACCAGCACCTCGGCATTACTGGTCGGCGTCACCGTCGCGGGTTCGCTGATAGGTTCGTTGTCGGCTGGTCGCACCGAGGTCGTGTCGAATCGAACGTTGGCCATCGCGCTGTTCGTCGCCGGAATCCTGTTCGTCGCGGGCGCGTTGGCGGTCGGAGCGGCGCGGGGCCCCGCGCTGGTCTGGGTGGGATTCGTCGGTATCGGCATCGCCTACGGCATCGACTTCAATGCCGAGGTCATCGCGGGTGCTCGGCTCCAGGATGCGATCGAAGGCCCGGCCAGGGCCACCGTCACCTCGGTCTCCGGGCTGCTCTCCGAGATCGTCGCGCTCGGTGTATTCGCGTTCGTCGCGCTCGCGACCCAGTGGCTCGCGATGTCGACGACTATCGCGCTGCTCGGGTTGGTCATCTTGGTCGCCGCCGCGTTGACGCCTACCTGGCTGCCGCCGCGTCACGTCGCCGCGCGTGATAGGACTGAGAACGCAACCCCGGATCAAGAGGGAGAACGTGAGGCCGACCGCTAGCCGTCATGACCCCGGACGACCCGCCGGAGTCGGGAGTAGGCGGATGAGCCTCGGGCTGATATTCGGGTTCGGTATCGGGGCGGGTGTCGCGGTGCAGGGGCGGATCAACGGGGCGCTGGGCGCGCGGCTGGCCGATGGGATCGCGGCGGCCACCATCAGCTTCGGCACCGGCCTCCTCGCTCTGCTGATCGCTTTCGCGTTCAGCCCGGCGTTGCGGGCGGGTGTCACCAAGGTGCGTACCGCGGTGTCGGAGGGCGGATTGCCGCTGTGGCAGTTGCTCGGCGGATTGTGTGGCGCGTTCTTCGTGGCTGCTCAAGGCCTCACCATCGCCGCGATCGGCGTCACCGCGTTCACCGTCGCGGTGGTCGCGGGTCAACTCCTGAGCAGCCTCGTCGTCGACCGACTCGGCCTCGCCCCGAACGGTCGAACACCGATCACCCCATGGCGTGTATTCGCGGCCGCCCTCGGCATCACCGGGGTCGTGCTCTCGGCCGGCGGCGGTTCCGCCCCGACCACCGTCGTCACCGGTGTCCCCGACCTCCCCGCCCTGCTCATCGTCCTTCCCGCCCTCGCGGGTATCGGCCTGGCCTGGCAACAAGCGGTCAACGGCCGAGTAGGCGCCACCGGCGGCCCTTTCACCGCCGCCCTGATCAACTTCGCAGTCGGCCTGACCGCCCTACTCCTGCTCGACCTCTACATCCTGTCCACCACCGGCCTGCCCACCGAATTCCCCACCGACCTCTGGCTCTACACCGGCGGCCTGATCGGCGTCGCGTTCATCGCGCTGGCCGCGGTCACGGTGGGCATGATCGGAGTCCTGCTGCTCGGTCTCACCTCGGTGGCTGGCCAGCTCGTCGCCGCGATGGTTCTCGACGCGGCTGACGGAAGACTGTCGCCAACCACCGTCGTGAGCTGTGTGATCGTGCTGGGTGCGGTGGTAGTGGCGAGCCGGAGCAGTCGCTGACCCAGACGCCGAAATGCTAGGTTTCAGGCGAAATGCGGCCGGGTGATTCGGCCGGTCTGCCGATGCGGCGGACAGGGAGTTGGGGGAGTACCGAATTGATCGATCCGCTGTCGACGAGTGAATCGCCGATGATCGGGCGCTACCGGGTGCACGGTGTGCTCGGTGCCGGCGGGATGGGTCGGGTGGTGCTGGCGACGGGGCCCGACGGTCGATTCGTCGCCATCAAACAGATTCATTCGCATCTACTCGACGATCGTGAATTCCGGGCCAGGTTCGAACGTGAGGTCGCCATCTCCGCCCGAGTGTCGGGGGCGTTCACCGCCGCGGTGGTCGACTTCGATACGGCAAGCGAAACACCGTGGCTCGCTTCGGTGTTCATCGCAGGTGTGCCTCTGGACAAAGCGGTGCGAGAGCTCGGCCCCCTGCCGGTCCCGGCGCTGCGCACGCTGGCCTCCGGAATGGCCTCCGCACTCCACTCGATCCACAGCGCGGGCCTGGTGCATCGAGATCTCAAGCCCGCCAACGTAATTCAGGCCGCCGACGGACCGCGCGTGATCGACTTCGGCATCGCGCAGGCGGTCGGTACCGGGGCGCAGCTCACCGAAGTGGGTGCCGTGGTCGGCTCGCCCGCGTACATGTCACCGGAACAGGCGAACAGCGAACCGATCACCTCCGCGAGCGATGTCTTCTCGCTCGGCTCGCTGCTGTGCATGGCCGCGACCGGAACGGCACCGTTCGCGGCGTCCTCCGCTCCCTACACCTTGTTCAATATCGTCCACAGCGAGCCGCAACTCGACCAGGTCCCCGCGCCGCTGCGCGACCTGATCGCGGGATGTCTACGCAAGGACCCGAGGGCCAGGCCGACACCCGCTCAGATCCTGGACTACCTGGGGGTCCTGCCCGTTCAATCGCAGCCGTGGCCTGCGCCTGTCCATGCCGAAATCGCGGACCAGACACGGAAACTGGTCGCGCTGACCTCGGACCCCGAGGCGACGCAGATCATTTCGGCACACACGCCGATCGCACCGCCGCCCGTCGAGGTTCCTGCCGAGAAGCGCCGAACCGCACTCCGGCTGGGAATCGTCGCAGCGACCGCAGTCGTGATCGCAGGAGCGATCACAGCGGTTGTCTTGCGCGGCAACGGGACTGCGACAAAACCTCAGGAGACGCCACAGGCGATACCGACCGCGACTCTTCCCGGCCTCGACAAGCTGCGTGGCACCGATGCGTGCACCTGGCTGCCACAGGCTCTCGGAGAGAGACTGCCCACCGAGGTCGCCGAGAAGGCATCGCCGGATGTCTCGGCCTGGCGCTGGCAGGCGACGTCGAGTTGGGGATGTGACGGCAGCTCGGGTGGCGCGCGCATGGCCGTCGAGATCGGTGCCGCGCTGAACGGATTCGAATCCGGCAAGCAGGTGGTCAACGGTTACGCGATTGCCCGCCGCGCCGACGACTGCGTGTTCGCCATCGAGGGCGGCGAGCAAGCCGCGCGTTGGGGAATCATCGTCGACACCTTCTCGCGCGGCGAATGCCGCCTCGCCGACCATGTCCTCGAGCGGCTCACCGCCTCGCTCGGCGAATTGCGTCCCGAATCCGCCGCGCAGAAATCGCTGTCATCGGTAGACCCCTGTGCCCTGGTAGACAATTCGGCCTTCGCCGCCCTCGGCTCCGTCGTGGCGAAGTCCGCGCACTCCTGCGAGTGGTCGGGTGACTCCACCGTGCGGATCACCTTGTCGCAGCCACGGCGACCAGCGACCTCGATGGAGGAGAAGGTGATCGATATCGGTGACGGTGTGCTGGTCGACAATCTCGACAGCGTGATGCTGGGGCCGAACGAATGCCGTCGGGTGTATCAGTTCCGCAAGGTCGGCGAGACCTTTCGCGAGGATGTCGAAGTGTCCGTCAGCAATCCGAACCAGCGCGAAGGGCAACTCTGCGCGATCGCAGATCCGCTCGTGAAGCAGGCGGTCGGCCGGTTGCCCGCGCGGTAGCGGCGCCGAACTCGCGGGTGATAGTTTCACGGCAGAGTTCGGGAGGGGCCTGGCGTTCGACGCTGCGGTCGGAGGGGAATGTTCGTGCGTAATCGGTTGTGTTGGCTGGCGCCGTTGTTATCGCTCACCCTGCTCACCGCGGCATGCGGTGACAACGCCGCACCCGATCACGGTGACTATGCCCTCGAACCGGTGGCGGGCGACTACGACGACGCGCCGAACACGGTGCGCGGAACGCTGGTGGAATCCGTGCGCATCGGCGAGCGGTTACTGCTCGCCGACCGCGTCGACCCGGAATTGACCGAGGGCGACGGTGACGGGCTGATCGTCGGGGTAGGCGGTGTCGACAGAATGCTCTCGGGCGTACAGCGGAGCGCGCTCGGGCCGTTCGACGTGCTGGCCGGCTACGGCGCGATCGCGAGCAACGGCCAGTCGGACAACGAATCGAAGCACAAGCTGCTGTCGATCGCGATCCTGTCCCTACCCGACGAGGCCCAAGCGATGGCGGCCGCGCAGGCGATGGCTGCCGCGGATTTCGCCGCGAACACAGAGAACGCTCCCTTGCCTCTTCCGGAATATCCTGCCGCACTGTCACATTGGCGACCCGGTGTGCCGACGGTCGGGAGCTGGCTGGTGTGGAAGAACCTGGTGATCAGGTTGTACGCCAAGATCATCGAGCCCAGCCCGGAACTGCTGACCGATCTGCTCACGCGGACTTACCGCGCACAGCTGGCCGAGCTCGGCACCTTCGTTCCGACGCCCGCCGCCGACGTGCCGAAGCTGAAACTCGACAGCGACAAGTTGCTCACCCATGTGGTGAAGACCGGCGACTACTGGCCCGACAAGTGGGATTTCATGGTCTACGGGCCTCGTTCCTATGCCCTGTTGCGTGACGATCCGTCGGTCAATCTGCGTGAGTTCGAACAGAGCTCGATCGACGCGATCGCGGTGTCGTACAACAAGTTCCTGTACCGCGCGCGGGACGGCGAAGCCGCGAAGACCTACGCCGACACCGAGGAAAGACATTCGCTGGCAGCTGATTACACACCGATGACGGGTCCGCCGGGACTCTCGGGTGTTTCCTGCTACCGCGCGGCGAGGCCGGACAACAGGTCGGTTGCCGCCCGGCGGTTCTCCTGCCTGGTGCGCCACAACGAGTTCGTGGTCCGCCTCTACAGCAACCAGGAGACCGATATTCGACAGCAGGCGGTCGCGCAGCACGCGCTACTGAGCGGGTCGTGGTGAACACGGGAGGCGCGGCGATGAAACCGCTGAATTCGCAGGATCCCGAACAGCTGGGCCGCTATCGCCTGCTCGCCGTGATCGGCCGGGGTGGCATGGGACAGGTGCTGCTCGGCCAGGGCCAGGACGGCCGGTTGGTCGCGGTGAAGCAGATCCACCGCCAGTTCACCGGCAATCCGGAGTTCCGTGCCAGGTTCCGGCGGGAGGTGTTGGCCTCACAACAGGTCACCGGCGCTTACACCGCGGGCGTGGTCGACCACGACGCGGAGTCCGAAACACCATGGCTGGCTTCGGAATACATCGCGGGTCCCGGCTTGCAGGACATGATCGGCGAGTTCGGCCGCCTCAACCTGAACGGGCTGAAACTCCTGGCCACCGGTTTGGCCATGGCGCTGCTCGAGATCCACCGCACCGGCCTGGTGCATCGCGACCTCAAGCCGAGCAACATCCTGCTCACCAACGACGGTCCACGCGTGATCGACTTCGGCATCGCCAGGGCGCTCGAGGACGACGTCAACCTCACCGCCACCGGCGCGGTGATCGGCTCGCCCGCGTACATGTCACCCGAACAGGCCGAATGCCGGCCGCTCACACCGGCTTCCGATGTTTTCGCCGTCGGTGCGGTCCTCGCGATGGCGGCCACCGGCGCGAGCCCGTTCGACGCGGCCTCCACCCCGCAGGTCCTCTACAACGTGCTCTACAACTCTCCGGATACCACCGGAATTCCGGAGCAGATCCGCGCGCTGGTCGATGCCTGCCTCGCCAAGGACCCGTCGGCGCGACCGACCCC
This sequence comes from Nocardia salmonicida NBRC 13393, assembly GCF_001613085.1. Lineage (GTDB taxonomy): Bacteria > Actinomycetota > Actinomycetes > Mycobacteriales > Mycobacteriaceae > Nocardia > Nocardia salmonicida. The sequence goes on along the minus strand of NZ_BDBR01000049.1, from coordinate 32,313 downwards.
CGACCAGTTGCTCGACGCGGCGAGCCGGATCGACGCCGAACCCGTCTGGCCGGTCAGGATCCGCAGACGCATCGCCGACTGCCAGGCCGAGGCGGGTCGCTGGGCTGACGGAACCGCTGCTGCCGCAGCGTCGATCGCGCCTGAACAGCCGAAGCCGAAGTGGTCGCGACTGGTTCCCGTCGCTGCGGCGGTGTCGGCACTGGTGTTGTCCGCTATCGCATTCTGGGGCGTCGGCGTCGAGGGCAACGCGGTGGCGATGGACGATCCGCCCCTGGCACTGACCGACGACGAATCCCGCCGGCTCGACATCTGCGCGCTGCTGGATCCGTCGGTGCTCGGTGAACTTGGAACGGCGACAAGTGAAGTAGTCCCGAACGCCTTCGGCGGCTGCACTGTCGGGTATCGCGATCAGGCCGGTCGCACGATGTCTTTCGGCCTGGATACCAGCGAGAGTGTCGCCGATGTGCGTGACGACAAACAGCCGATGGGTAGCACCATCAATTGGATGCCGGTGTTCGGACGTCACAAGGAGTCCGCCTCCTGTGACCGGATGGTGGTGACGCAGAGCGGTTTGCCGATGGTGCTGAAGATGAGTGCGAGCACCTTTCCGCCCGCGGGGGACCTCTGCCCGGAGTCCGAACGCGCACTCGCGGCGGTGGTCCGGCGGCTGTCGGTCAATCCGCCGCTGCGGACCCACCCGCAGGGCTCGCTGCTGTCGCTCGACCTGTGCTCGCTGATCGACCTCACGGCAACTCGTTCGTCGCTCGGTGACCTCGTGCGCTCATCGACTCCCCACGGCTGCGCGATGACCGGTGCCAACGGCCTTTTCACAGTCGACGTCACCGAGACCATCCGGCCGGACAATGTCACGAGCCGAAAGGCCCGGCCGACACGCACGATCGGGGAGCACACGGTCTATCTCGACGGCAGCGGTCCCACATACTGCACTTTTGTCCTCATGGTGATGCCGACCAAGGACGATCAGGCCGAGCAACTGCGGGCCTCGTACTACCCGAACACCCCGCAGGCCGACGGTAACTGCGAGACCGTCGCCGATTTGTTCGAACCCGTACTCGAGAAGTTGCCCCCATCATGACGATCCATCCGCCCGGTCCCAGCGATCCACCCACCATCGGCCGCTACCGGGTGCTCGGCACACTCGAGTCCGCGGCCGGATTCCGGTCCGTGCTCGCCACCGGCCCCGATGACTCTTTGGTCGTCGTGCGACAGGCGCTACCGGAACTTCTCGACGAGCCCGAGTTCCGGATCAGGATGCGGCACAGCGCGATTGCCGCGATGCGTGTGTCCGGATCCGCCAACACCACGGTGATCGACGTCGACGCCGATGCTGAGAAGCCTTGGTTGGCATCGGCATTCGTTCCAGGCGTGCGCCTCGACACCGCTGTAGCCGAACACGGGCCACTGCCTGTGCCTGCCGTTCGCGCCCTGGCCGCCGCCCTGGCCTCGGCGTTGCGGACCGTGCATGCCGCAGGCCTCGTGCATCAGCGCATCCGTGCCGACACGGTGCTGCTGGCTCGGGACAGTGGCCGTCTCGGTGAAGTCGGTATCACCCCGGCCGCCGGAACCGCCACCGCGACGGCCATGGGCACGCCGGACTTCCTGTCACCGGAACAATCGCTCGGGTATGAGCTGACGCCGGCTTCGGACGTGTTCTCCCTCGGTTCTGTCCTCGCTTTCGCGGCCTCCGGCGTCGCACCGTTCGCCGCACCATCGGTGCCGTACACGCTGTTCAACATCGCCCAGCGCGAACCCGATCTGAGCCGGGTGCCAGAGCCGCTGTTCGAGATGCTGGCCGCGTGTCTGCGCAAGGATCCGGCAGCCCGCCCCACTCCAGGGCAAATCCTCGCCTACCTCGGCGCCCAGCCGAGCGGTCCGCCACCATGGCCTGCCCCCGTTCTCGATGACATCGGGCGCCAGCAGCACGAGATCTCGGCGCTGCTCGCCGCACTGCCTGCGATTTCCGCACCGGAACCCATACCTGGACGGCCTTTTTCGGTGGTCATGGTCGAATCAGGTCGTGCGAGCGTCGAATACGGCAGGCGTGTACTGGAATCCGGGCGTCTTCGTTGGAGCGCGGCGAGTCCGAGAGCCCGGAGTGGCCTGGCAGGTGGACTGGCAGCACTGCTCGTGGCGCTCGTCGGGATCACCTACATCGCGACACGCGAAGAAAGTGAGCCGGGACCGGTGGCCGGGCTGACCCTGGCGCAGTTGCGGCAGATCGATGCCTGCCCCTGGCTGACCTCGGCCCTCGGCGACTCGGTGCCGGTCGCGCCGACACCACTGGCCGCGGATACCTGGGAGCTGAGTCCGTCCCCGAGCTGGGGGTGTACCGCCAGTTCCAACCGCTACGCCTTCTACCTGCATCTGGGGAAGGAGGACGAATACCTGACACCCAATAAGACGGTGGTAGAGGGGGTTCCGATCATCGATGGCAGCGCGGCATCTTGTACGCGGGCCATCGCGAGCCCAGGCGCCGAGCACGAATCCGGCATTGTCATCGTCCTCAGCAATCCGTCCGGGGTGAAGGAATGCGCGGGTCTCGACTACATCGCGGCCAACCTCGCCCGTTCATTGACGACCGCGCCGCGCGCCGAGGGCAGGGAGTCCTCGCTGGCCCTGCTGGAACCGTGCGCGCTGCTCGACCGCGACGCCGTCGCCGAGAAGATCGGTGTCCTGCCACCCGAGCCCACGATCGCCGACGCGCACACCTGCCAGTGGGACGCGCGCGTGCGAGTCACCCTGGAGCTTGTCAGCACCAGTACGAGCACTACGGGCAAGGATCTGGAGATCGTCACGGTCGACGGGGTCCAGATGCATCTCGGCAAGGGCGGTTCGAAGGCCATCTGCTCCCGCGCGTTCCTGATGCCGGATGCCGGCAAGGAGACCATCGAGGTCTCGGTACACGGAAACGAGGAAATCCGCGACGAGATGTGCGCGATCGCCTCGTCCCTCCTACGACAGGCGGTCGGGAAACTGCCCGAGCGCTGAGTCAGGCCCGGCTACGGTGAATACTGCGATTTCGCAGACCACCACGAAAGGGCAGCCATGGACCAGCTCGGAGTAGCGGTAGTCGGATACGGCTTGGCCGGGTCGGTGTTCCACGCGCCGCTCATCGCCGCCGATCCGCGAATGCGGGTAGCTGCCGTAGTGACCTCCTCGGAGGAGCGGGCCGCACAGGCGCGGGCCGAGCATCCGGGGGTGCGGGTGTGGAAGTCGGCGCAGGAGATGTTCGTCGAGGACGAGGACGTCGATCTCGCGGTGATCGCCACGCCGAATCGCTCGCACGCGCCGCTGGCGTTGCAGGCGCTGGCCGCCGGGTTGCCGGTGGTGGTGGACAAGCCGTTCGCGGTGACCGCGGCCGATGCCGAGGAAGTGGTCGACGCTGCGGCGCGGGCCGATCTGCCGCTGAGTGTTTTCCAGAATCGTCGCTGGGACAACGATTTTCTGACCGTGCGTGCGCTGATGGATGCCGGTGAATTGGGTGAGGTCCGGCGGTTCGAGTCCAGGTTCGAACGGTGGCGGCCGGTTCCCAAGGGTGGTTGGCGCGAAGTCGGCGATGCCGAGGACGGCGCGGGCATCCTGTTCGATCTCGGCAGTCACCTGGTCGACCAGGCGCTGACGCTGTTCGGCCCGGTGGTCGAGGTCTACGCCGAGCTCGATCGCCGCCGCCCTGACGTCAAAGCCGATGACGACGCCTTCATCGCCCTCACCCATGCCAACGGCACCCGGTCGCAATTGTGGATGAGCGCCGTTGCGCCGCAACTGGGCCCGCGACTGCGCGTGCTCGGATCCGCCAACGGCTACACCGTGTCCGGCCTCGACCCCCAGGAAGACGAACTGCGCGCAGGCCGCCGCCCGGGCGACGGAAAGCCCTGGGGCACAGTCGCATCCGAAAAGTGGGGCACCTTCGGCGCGGGCGAGGATCTTCGCCCGATCCCCACTCTCCCCGGCGACTACCCCGCCTTCTACGCGGGAATGGCCGCCGCGCTGCTCGACGGAGCTCCGGTCCCGGTCGACCCCCGCGACGCCGTGGAAACCCTGCGCATCCTCGAATACGCCCGCCACGTAGCGGAACCCGCCGATCTCACTTCGTGAAGGTATCCGGCGACTACTGCGCCGGGGCGATGTTCTGGTTCAGGTGGAACAGATTGGTCGGGTCGTAGGTCTTCTTGACGCCGGCCAGACGATCGAAGTGGGGGCCGTAGTTGGCGCGGACGCGGCCCTGGTCGTCGGAGGCCATGAAGTTGATGTAGCCGCCGTCGGCGGTGTGGGGCTCGAGCGCGGAGTGGTAGTCGCGCACCCACTTGATGTTGGCTTCGTTGTCGGCCGGATCCGGCCACATACCGGCGATCACGGGGGCGAAATTCGCGGTGCGGTACGCGAACGCGGTGTCGTCCACCGCGACATCCTGCACGGCGCCGTCGATCGGGTAGAGGTGCATGGTGGACTGCACGGCGGGCACGCGAGGGCCGAACTCGAGGTGGGCGGCGAGGGCGCCGTCGGTGAGTTCGGGTTGGAACGCCGCCTTCCAGTAGTGCTGCAGGCCAGGGGGCAACAGCCCGTCGAAGGCGCTGTTGAGGGCCGGGTAGGGCATCCGGCCGACGTGCTCGGCCACCGGTGTCGCGACCGCCCGCAAGTCCGCGAGCAGTGCTTCGGCGTCTTCGTCGGCGCCGTTGAAGCAGGACACCAGGAGTACGAACGGCTCGCCGACGCGTTCCGGGGGGATGAACGGCAGCGGCGGCGCGATCTGAAAGCCGGGAAAGGCGCCCATCGCGCGTGGTGCCGCGGCGATCCAGTCGCGGTAGGTCCGCAACAGTTCTTCGGCGACGTCGAGCTCGAAGAACATGGGTCCGCCGTAGATCGTGTCCACCGGATGCAGGTCGAACTCCATTTCGGTGACCACACCGAAGTTACCGCCGCCGCCACGCAGCGCCCAGTTCAGATCGGGGTGCTCGGTCGCGTTCGCGGTCACGAAGGATCCGTCGGCCAGCACCACATCGGCGGACCGGAGGTTGTCGATGGACAGACCGTAGGCACGGGCGAGATAGCCGATGCCGCCGCCGAGGGTCAGGCCGGTGACGCCGGTGGTCGAGATGATGCCGCCGGTGGTGGCAAGCCCGAAGGAGTGCGCGGCATGGTCGAAGTCGCCCCAGTCGCAGCCGCCCTGTACGCGGGCCGTCCGCCGTTCGGGATCGATGCGGATGCCCTTCATGGCGCTCAGATCCAAGACGATGCCGTCGTCGACGGTGCCGAACCCCGGGACACTGTGGGCGCCGGCGCGGATGGCGAGGTCGAGTCCGCTTTCGCGGGCGGCGTCGACGGTGGTCCGCACGTCGGCGACGTCGACCGCGCGGACGATCGCGAGGGGTCGGCGGTCGATCATCGCGTTGTACACCGAGCGCGCCTGGTCGTAGCCGGGTGAGTCCGCGGTGATCACCTCACCGCGGATCGCTTCGAGCAAGGTCGATACTCGTGTGCCGGTCATCGTCGCTCCCTGGTCGGGTAGAGAATGAGCCGAACAAACTCAAACTACCTCGGACGCCGTCCCCGGTTCAAGGTTCAGAGCTTGCGCGAGCGCAGCTCGTGACCCTTCGATGTCTTGCAGCGTCCCGACTCCAGATCCCATTGCCAGCCGTGCAGGTTGCAGGTGAGGTTGTTGCCTTCCACCACACCGAATTTGGAGAGGTCGGCCTTGAGGTGGGGGCAGCGGCGCTGGACTTCCCAGCCGTCGAGTTCGGTGACGGCGGAGTCGTCGTGCGCCTCGGAGAACCAGCCGTCGGCGTAGGCGATCCGCTCGTCGGTGAGGCACTTGAAGAAGGTGTAGAGGAACTCGTTGTAGCCGCCGATGCGCCACGCCTGGAAGCGGGTGGACAGGAAGATCGTGTTCACCCAGTCCGGCTCGTTGTCGCGCAGCACGGTGCGCACCAGTTCCGGGGCGATGCGGAAGCCGTAGCGGTAGCGGCCCTCGCCTTCCAGCGGCGCGCGCACGGTGCGATGCGGGAAGTCCAGAACGATGGTCTCCTCGCCGATCACCAGGCCGACGGGGTAGCCGATGCCGTCGCTGATCAGCGCGCTCTGCTTCATGATCGGTTCGAACAGCTCGCGCAGCGGCTCGAGCAGCGAACCCTCGCCGGTCTCCCACGTCGCCTTCTCCGCGGCCAGCACCGGCGCGAAACGCTGTGCCATCTCCTCGATGTAGGCGGCCTTGTCGCCGTAGATCCGATCCGGGTCGAACGGGTGCGCGAGGTCGAGTTCCTTGCCACGCACATCGGCGACCGAACCGGGGATCATCAGGATCCCGCCGGGGTTGCCGTGGATGCTCATCTGATCGAGGAACACGATCTGATCGGGGAAGATGTTGCCCTCGTCGCCGCGATCGTCGTTGAGATAGCGCAGCTCGGAGTCGAGGAACACCGGCGGACCGGCCGACGGCACCACCCAGGTCGCGCCGACCTGCTCGATGTATGAGCGCGCGCGATCCATCCCGCGCTGACGCTTCTGCTTGCCGAAGTTGGCCTTGGTCCGAGCCGGGATGTCGTACACCGCCGGGTACCAGATCGCACCCGAGTACTGCAGCAGGTGGATGTCGATGTCGCCGAACGCGTCGTGGATGACGTCCATATCCACCGGACGGGCGTCGTTCATGTTGAAACAGGTGGTCTCACCGTCGGAGATGAGAATGCCGGAGTCGCCGATCGGGCCGTCGGCGGGCGCGCGCAACGCCACGATCATGATGTCGACGGAGCCCTTCGGCCCGGTGATCGTGTGCTTGACCGAGTCCTCGGTCTCGAAGAACTTGGTGAATCCCAGCGCCTCGAGCTCACGGCGCAGGTCGAGCACCGGGTAGTCGGGCAGCAGAATCGTCGCGTCCTTGTTCACGTACTTCGCCAGGTGCGCGGCGTCGAAGTGGTCGCGGTGCAGGTGCGAGACGTAGAGATAGTCGACATCGCCGAGGGACTCCCAGTCGAGCTGAGAGTTGTCCGGGAACGGGAACCACGACGCGAAGTACGCGGGGTTGACCCAGGGATCGCACAGGATCGTCCCGGCCTCGGTTCGGATATGGAAGCCGGCATGTCCGACACTGGTGATCTGCACGAGCTGTTTCCTCCTACCAGGATCTGATTCGCCGGATCAATGGCGAGCTACCGCCTCAGGCCCCCTGATTGCTTCGGCGTACCAGCCAACCAGGGTAGTGGCTAAATCGTTACGTCACCGATGCAATAGCCCTCAGCGGTCGCGACAACGGTGAAAGTGCGTGTCCGCGTGCCTCCGGGAGAGGTGGTCACAGGGACGTGAACTGCCAGGTAGTCGCCACGAACCTGGTCGGATCGTAGCTCCTCGCCGGTGAAGGAGGTGACATTGCCTACTTTGCCCGAGTCGCCTGCCAAGGGGGCTGCTGTGGGGTTGCCGGTGCCCTCGGGATCCCAATTGGCGGGAGAGGCCTTGCAGGTCAGTGGATGATCTGCTTCGATGTCGGCCGCGTCGAGTGGTTTGCCGGTGGCGCGAGCGAGGTAACGGCGAACGGTGTGGCGCGCGTCCGCGTCGTCGTAACCGGGCTCGACGCCCGCCGCGGACACCCTGCCGCAGGCATAGCCGGACGCGACGGACTCACGGTCGACGGTGACGGTGGTGGTTCGGTTACGCCAGGTCACGGTGTCGGCGGTCGCGGCGCCCGGCGCGGCGAGCGCGGCCAGCACCGACTGCGGGTCGGCGTACATCTCGGCGACGGTAGCCGGGGGAATGGTCCAGCAGTTGTCCTGGAGCTCCTTCACCGTGCCGTTTTGTAGGTCGGCCGCCCAGCGGCGCACAGCGGTGACGGCATCGGCATGGCCCGCCACGGTGCCGACCTGCGGTGCATCGGCGGGGAGTGGACTGTTCGGCGCCGGTTCGCCGGGTGCGATGGCCTGGGTCGCCGTGGTCGTCGGCGCGGCTGACGTGGTGGACGCCGTAGTGGTCGCCTCGACCGGATCTCCCGGGATACCCGACACCGAGTCGCAGCCGGTGACCAGGGCCGCGACGGCGAGTCCGGCGACCAGCGCGTAGGCGCGGCGAGTCGTAGCGATCGGGGTCGACTGAGCGCGTTCCACTTCGACGTTCCTCAATTCCTAGGCCGTGGCACCCGTGCGATGCGGGCGGTGACTGTCGGGGCGAGCGGACTCGCCGGGTGTAGACCGGTGTGCGCGAAGCGGATTGGCTGCGCGAGCGAACGCCGCGATTCTACGGTGATCGGGCCCACCGAACGCACCCCTGCCGACGGGGAGATCTACGACTACGCTTGGGTAATTGTGGAACCCCTCTACTTCTCGATCATCGGCGTGGCCCGAACACTGTTCTTCCTCGAAGGTCTGAAGTTCACCGTCAAGGGAGCGGAGAACATCCCCGCTACCGGCGGCGCCGTGCTGGCGGTCAACCACACCGGCTACATGGACTTCACCTATGCGGGTCTGCCCGTGCGCACCCCGCGTCGCTACATCAGGTTCATGGCCAAGCAGGAGGTGTTCGACAACAGCATCTCCGGCCCGATCATGCGCACCCTCAAGCACATTCCGGTCGACCGCACCGCGGGCGCCGACTCCTACCAGTCGGCGGTGCAGTACCTGCGCGACGGTGAGCTCGTCGGCGTCTACCCCGAGGCCACGATCAGCCGTAGCTTCGAGATCAAGGAATTCAAGTCCGGCGCGGCCCGGATGGCGATAGAAGCCGAGGTGCCGATCATCCCGATCACCATCTGGGGCGCTCAGCGCGTGTGGACCAAGGGCTTCCCGAAGCGTCTCGGCCGCACCAACACCCCCATCTCGATCGCCGTCGGCGCCCCCATCCAGCCCTACGAACCCGCCGCCGATCTCACCGCGCAGCTCCGCTCCACCATGCAGCAAATGCTCGCCGACCTGCAGGAATCCTACGAACACGAGCCCGGCGCCTACTGGGTCCCGAAACGGCTCGGCGGCAGTGCCCCGACCCTCGAAGAGGCAACCGCGCTCGACGACGCCGAAGCGGCCGAACGTTTCGCCCGCAAGGCCGAGAAAACGCAGGAGAACGAAGGCTGACGTTCGCCCTCACGCGGGCATACGCTCGATAGATGACCACCGCGGCGGAGTTGAGGGCCCTGCAAGCTCCGGTGAAACAGCGCTACCGGGAAGACCCGGCCGCCGCGGTCACCGCGCTGCAGGGTGCGGGCTCGTTCACCGACCCCGGCATCACCTGCACGGTGCGGACCTTCGCGGGCCCGGTCCGCGCGGGCCTGCACCGCGCCACCGGCGGTGACGGTACCGATGCCTGCTCGGGCGACATGCTGCTCGAAGCGGTGGCGGCCTGCGCCGGGGTGACGTGCCGCAGCGTCGCCACCGCGATGGGCCTGCCGCTCACCGGGGCCGATGTCGAGGCGACAGGCTCGTTCGACGCCACCGGCACCCTCGGCATCGATCGCACCGCTGAAGTCGGGGTTTCGCCGATCGCCGTGACGATCACCGTCACCACCTCGGAAGCGGTCGACGACACTGCTCTGGCCAAGCTCGCCGAACTCACCGAGCGCTACTGCGTGGTCGGCCAGAGCCTGCGGCATCCGCCGACGATCCGCGTGGTGTGCACTCCCGCGCCGTGATCGCGAACCACTCAGCGTGGCATCTGGCAGCGGGTCGGTGTGGGGAGCTTGCCGCGCAGGTAGGCGGCGGGCGGGACACCCATCAGGGTGCGGAAGTCGGCGGTGAGGTGGGATTGGTCGTAGTAGCCGGTGTCGATGGCCAGGTGCGACCACGGGGTGTTGCCCGCGAAGGCGAGCACGCGGTGCAGGCGTTGGATGCGGGCGAAATGCTTGGGGGACAGGCCGATTCCCGATGTGAACAGGTTGCGCAGCTGGCGTTCGCTGACGGCCAGCTGGGCGGTGAGTTCGGCAAGTGCGGGGGCATTGTCGGCGGCGAGCGCGGAGATCGCCTCGCGTAGCACGATCCGGTGCGCGCGTTCGGTAGGTGATTCCGAGACATGCTGCGGCAGTCGATCTTCCAGGTAGCTGATCGCCTGCTCGGTCGGCAGCTCGGTCAGTTCCGGCGCGAAACCACCCAGCGGACCGGGCAATTCGTCGAGGCGAAGGACGCGGTCGGTGAGTTCGGTGGCGGCGACGCCGAGGAGCTGACGTGTGACACCCGGTTCCAACCGCAGCCGCACGCAACCGGCCGGCTCATCGGGTCGCGAGTAGGACGCCTTCGTCTGCGCGCCGACGACGAATGCCCTACTGCGGCCGGATTGTTCGGTGCGCAGCACCACTGTGGTCGTCGCCGCGGGAGGATGCGTGAACGGCTGAGCGAGATCGTCGAACACCGGCGTGCTGGTGAGTTCGGTGAGCCAGGGGCGCAACGATTCCGGTGTCGTCACGGGGGTTTCGATGTGCGCCGGGGTCAGATACTCCACCTGATCGACTGTAGGCGTCGCCGGCCGCGATGTCCGTGCGGATTTCTCCTATATTCGCAGGTAGCCCGGCGTCCATGCTCATCCCATGATCCTGATCACCGGTGCGACAGGCACCATCGGAAGCGACATCGTTCGACAGTTGGTAGCCGAGGGCGTCGCCGTCCGGGCGGCGACCCGCGACCCGAAGCGGACCGAGTTCCCCGCCCGGGTCGAGGTGGTTCGGGTCGATTACCGCGACCCGACAACGTTCGGGCCCGCCATGCGGGGCATCGAGGCCGCGTTTCTCGTCGGGATCCCCGGCCCGGACGACACCGGCACCGATGCCGCATTGGTGGCTGCCGCGCGCGAGGCCGGTGTGCGGCGCGTGGTGAAGCTGTCCGCCGTCGGCACCGGCGATCCACGGTTGGGCGTGCCGGGCTCCTGGCATGTGCCGGGGGAGCAGGCCGTGCGCGACTCGGGTCTGGAGTGGACGATCCTGCGCCCCAACACTTTCGCCTCGAATACGTTCAGCTGGATCGAACCGCTCAGCAACGGTCACCCCGTCCCGAACCTCACCGGCGAGGGCAGACAGGCCGTGGTCGACCCGCGCGATGTCTCGGCCGTCGCCGCAGCGGCGCTGCGCTCCAACGACCACCACGGCCGCACCTACACCCTGACCGGCCCCACCCTGCACACCGGCCGCGACCAGGCCGCCGTCCTCGCCCAGATCATCGACCGCCCGATCGCCGTCACCGATATCGCCGAAGCCGACGCCCGCGCCTTCATGGTCGACGCCGGCCTTCCGCCCGCCTTCGTCGACGGCGCACTGACCGGCCAAGCCTTCATCCGCGGCGGCCACAACGAACTGATCACCGACGACGTCGAACGCGTCCTCGGCCGCCCACCCCGCAGCTACGCCACCTGGGCCGCCGACCACCGCACCGCCTTCGTCGACCGCGCCGTGACAACCCCCCGCTGACCAGGCGGACCCGTCGGCTCAGTTCATCGTCAGCACCCACGACCCGTTGCAACCCCTGCGGGCGTTCATATTGCCGTCGTAGACCCAGTTGAACCTGATCGGCGGGTTCGTGCGCACATTCCAATTACCCGACGGCGAGGTCACCAGCTTGCCGTTGCGTGTCAGCACACCGACCTGGTCGTGGTCGAACTGCCACTTTCCCCCGCTGGTCGGGTAGTTCAACCGCACCGTCACCCGCCCACCCGTGTGGTTCTGCACCACCAGACACGACCCCGGTTCGGTCCGGCTGACCGCGTACTCCCCGAAACCATCGTCCTCCACGTTCTCCCCACTGTCGGTGTACTCCACCGGGTCGGTGAAATCGGCCCGCGCGGGCCCGGCTCCCAACACGGCCACCGCCGTCACCGCAACGCCCGCCGCGATCATCCCCAGAGCCTTCATGGTGTTCCTCCCACGATTCCCGCAGCGATTGCTGCCTGTTGAAAAGCCTTTCCCCGCACCGATGTCCTGCGCAGAACGGGCATCGGTCAACTCGCGGTGAAGATCCACGACCCGTTGCAGCTCCCGCCGCGCGTGGCACCGGTGTCGAAGACCCAGGAGGCCTGCACAGGTGGGTACACACGCAGCTGCCAGTGGCCGCTCGGCGAGGTCACCGGGGAGTCGCCCCAGTCGAGCCAAGTGAGCTGTTCGGGGTCGATCTCCCAGTGGCTGTACCCGGTGGGGTAGTCCATCCGGACGGTGAGGGTGTCGCCGATGTGGTTCTGCACGATCAGGCACGACTGCGGGTAGTCGGTTGCCGCGTAGTTGTCGGTGCCGACGAAGTCATCAGCCTGTGCCGAGCCCGCGCCGACGACTGATAGCGCCACAGCCACGAGGGGCGTGGCGAGTAGTGCGGAGACTTTCATGGTGATCCTCCCGTTGTTGTGAAAACCCTCCCGCACAATGTCTTTCGATTGCTTGGCGCGCGCTTAACGAGCCTCGTCGGCACCCGATCTCACAGCTACCCGAGCCGGGTGCGTGAGCCCGGATTTCGTAGTTCGGGAGTTTCGCGCTAGAGTTCCTTTTCGCACGACGAAGTCACCGGCGGTCGCCGGATCGGCTTCGGAAGGCACGCGGATGTGGCGCAGTGGTAGCGCATCACCTTGCCAAGGTGAGGGTCGCGAGTTCGAATCTCGTCATCCGCTCAACGAAAAGCCCGGCCATCGTGCCGGGCTTTTCTTATTGTCGGCGCCGTTCGAGGCGCTCGCGATTCAGTGGCGGCAGGAACTCGCCGATCAGTGTTCGGCGCCACCAGATCCGCTCGCGGAACAGTTCGGCGGGCGTACTGAAGTGGTACTCGTACAGCCGGGCGCGCAGGTAGCGCGGCGGTGCGTCGGGGAAGGGGCAGTGCCGCAGCAGGCGCAGGGTGTCGGGGTCGTTGTCGAGCAGCCGGATGACCAGCGGCAGCGCCCACGAGCGCGCATAGGAGGGGGACAGCGCGGCGAACCACATCAGCCAGTCCAGTCGCAGGTGATACGGCGCCCACTGGCGCGGGCGAGACCGCAGGGCACCCGGTTTGCCCTTGAACTCGTATTCGCGCCACACCGTGTCCGGCTCCAGATGGGTGGCGTCGGTGCCCTCCAGCACGATCTCGTGACGCACCCGGGTGATGCTGCCGAACGCGCCATAGGTGTTGACCAGGTGCAACGGTTCGAAAGAGGCATTCATCGCCTGCCGCGCGGACAACAGGTTGCGCACCGGCCAGAAACTCAGCACGACGACCATCGCGACGAAAGCGAGGACAGCGCCGAGGAACCATCGGGGCGGCTCGGCCACCGCCGGCGCGTCCGGCAGCGCCGGGTACGCGCTGACAGCGGTCGTCGCCAGGAGCAGGGTCACCCAGTTCAGCCAGGCGAAATTGCCCGAGATCACCAGCCACGACTGCGTGACGATGATGATGCCCGCCGCGACGCTCGCCACCGGCTGCGGCGCGAACAGCCCGAAGGGCACGATCAGCTGGGCGACATGATTGGCCGCCACCTCCACCCGGTGCAGCGGCCGGGGCAGATGGTGGAAGAACCAGCTCAGCGGGCCGGGCATCGGCTGGGTCTCGTGGTGGTAGTACAGGCAGGTCAGGTCACGCCAGCACCGATCGCCGCGCATCTTGATCAGTCCGGCCCCGAACTCCACCCGGAACAGCAGCCAGCGCGCGGCCAACAGCACCAGCAGCGGAGGCGCTACGGTGTCGTTACCGAGGAAGATCGCCAGAAAACCCGCCTCGAGCAGCAGCGTTTCCCAGCCGAACGAGTACCAGGCCTGCCCGACATTGACGATCGACAGATACAGCGCCCACAGCGCGAACCACAGTGCCATCGACGCCCACAGCGGCACCAGATCCGCGACTCCTGCCGCGATGGCCACCGCCAGCACCGCTCCCGACCAGGCCAGGACGGCATAGAACCGGTCGGAGTAGTGCAGGTGGAACAGGCTCGGTGACCGGCGGAACGGGGTCCGAGCCAGGTAGCGCGGCACGGGCAGCATCCCCCGCTCGCCGAGCAGCGCGCGGAATTGCAGCGCGGCGCCGAGGAACGCGAGCGCGTAGACCACCGCCAGGCCACGCTGGAAGATCAGCCTGCCCTGCCAGTACTCGGGCGCCGTGAACCACTCCATGCACTAGCTCCCGCACGGTCGGCCTCCCCGGTTCGATTGTCCTCTTGATGCCCGCTCGGCGGAATGCCCTCGTCAGTCGCTGAGCAGGACCCGCACATCGTCATCGCGCCACCGCCCGACGACCCCCGGGCACACCCGCAGATACTCGACGATGCGATCGGTGTCCCAACCGTGTGACTCGCGCAGGCCCGCGCCGATCATGGCGAGGTATCGGGCCGATGGTCGTTGCGGTGCAACAGTTTCCGGATCCCATGGCGCGGTGAAGGTAAGAATGGGCACACCGTCCCTCGTGCCCGCGTGAAGTACGGTCTCGTAGCGACCCGGCCCGAGACGCACCGCGCCGTCGGCGAGCACCCGGGCCAGGTCGAAATCGGCGCCGGGTTCGCGGTACATCTCCTGAGCTTGAAGATCGGCGAACTGATCGACCGTGAGCAGATACCCTCGGGCAGCGGTCGGCCGATCCGCAGTGGGCCGGTCGGCGAAAAAGGCGACGCCCCCGGTCCAGACCGGGCTCTGCCAGGCGAAATACAGGCTGCCGCGCAGCGTGAGGGTGGTGACGGCCGCGGGTGGAGTGGGATCGCGGAACCCCGGATAGGTGTGCGTGGTCTCCGGTGGCGTGCCGCCGCAGCGGTAGAAGTCGAAGCGCGCGGCATGCATATTGGAGCCGTACGCGGCGTACCAGACGTGCTGAGCTGTGGTCACGGGCTCACCTCGGTGGGTCAAGGTTCCATGAGCGAAGGAAACGAATTCGCTCCCGCTCTCGATTCTTCCTTCGATAGGTCACCGAGGACATCGAGGGGGAGATTCATGAGATCAGTCATCGTGGTGGCCGCGCTGGTCAGCGCGACAACTTCTACTTCCAGTCGCCCACCGGAAACATCCTGTGCGGCTTCGTCGAGGAGGGCACGCTCGGCGTCGGTTGCCAGCTGGCCGATACGCGTGTGATCCCACCCGAACTCCCTGAATTACGGCGACACCATCATCGTCCGCGGCGCCGCCTGCACCTCCACCGAACAGGGCGTCCGCTGCGATGTCGGCGGTCACGGCTTCTTCATCTCGGCCGACCGGCAATACCTGTTCTGATCTAGGCGAACAGGCAGCGGCGATCTCTGTTATCCACAGAGATCGCCGCTGGTCTTTGCCCTACTGTGCGGTCGACTTGAACCGGCGCAGACGCAGGCTGTTGCTCACCACGAAGACCGAGCTGAACGCCATGGCGGCGCCGGCCAGCATCGGGTTGAGCAGGCCGGCCATGGCCAGCGGGATAGCGGCCACGTTGTAGGCGAAGGCCCAGAACAGGTTGCCCTTGATCGTGGCGAGGGTGCGCCGCGACAGGCGGATCGCGTCGGCGGCGGCGCGGAGGTCGCCGCGGACGAGGGTGAGGTCGCTGGCCTCGATGGCGACATCGGCGCCGGTGCCCATCGACAGGCCGAGGTCGGCCTGGGCCAGGGCGGCCGCGTCGTTGACGCCGTCACCGACCATGGCGACGACCTTGCCTTCAGCCTGCAGCCGCTTGACGGTGTTCACCTTGTCCTGCGGCAGTACCTCGGCGATGACCTCGTCGATGCCGACTTCGTCGCCGATGGTGCGGGCCGCGCGGGCATTGTCGCCGGTGAGCAGGATCGGCGTCAGACCGAGCTCGCGGAACTGGGCGATGGCCTGCGCCGAGGTCGGTTTCACCGCGTCGGCGACAACGAGCACGCCGCGCGCCTTGCCGTCCCAGCCGATGGCCACCGCGGTCTTGCCCGCCGATTCCGCTTGCGCCAGCGCGGTTTCCAGCTTCTCGTCGAGCGGCTGCGACCAGTCGGCCAGCAGTCGCGCCCGGCCGACGATCACCGCGTGCCCGTCGACCACGCCCTGCACGCCGAGCCCTTCGGCATTGGCGAAGCCCTCCACCGGCAGCAACGTGCCGAACTCTTCCCGCGCACCCTTGGCGATCGCCTGGGCGATCGGGTGCTCCGACGAATCCTCCAGCGCACCAGCGAGTTCGAGTACCTTGCTGCCCAGTTCGCCGTCGGCGGGGATCACGTCGAGCAGGGTCATCTTGCCGGTGGTGACGGTGCCGGTCTTGTCCAGCACGATGGTGTCGACCTTGCGGGTCGATTCCAGCACCTCGGGTCCCTTGATCAGGATGCCGAGCTGCGCGCCGCGTCCGGTGCCCACCATCAGCGCGGTCGGCGTGGCCAGGCCGAGGGCGCAGGGGCAGGCGATGATCAGTACCGCCACGCCCGCGGTGAAGGCGGCGGCGATGGAACCGCCGGTGCCGAGCCAGAATCCGAGGGTGGCGACGGCGAGCGCGATGACGATCGGAACGAAGATGCCGGAGATCTTGTCGGCCAGCCGCTGTGCCTGCGCCTTGCCGGTCTGCGCGTCCTCGACGAGCTGTGCCATCTGGGCGAGCTGGGTGTCGGCGCCGATCCTGGTGGCGCGCACTACGAGTCGGCCGCCGACGTTCACGGTGGCGCCGGTGACGCCATCGTCGACGCCGACCTCCACCGGCACCGACTCACCGGTCAGCATGGACGCGTCGACCGCCGACGTGCCCTCGGTGATCACACCGTCGGTGGCGATCTTCTCGCCCGGACGCACGATGAACTCGTCGCCGACGGCCAGCTGCTCCACCGGAATTCGCGTCTCGACTCCGCCGCGAAGAACCGCGACGTCCTTCGCTCCGAGCTCTAGCAAGGCCCGCAGCGCCGCGCCCGCCCGTCGCTTCGACCGCGCCTCGAAATACCGCCCGGCCAGGATGAACGTGGTCACGCCCGCCGCTGCTTCGAGGTAGATACTGCCGGTGCCGTCCATCCGCGCGATGGTGAGTTCGAACGGGTGCTTCATCCCCGGCGTGCCCGCCGTGCCCCAGAACAGCGCGTACAGCGACCAGCCGAACGCGGCGAGTGTGCCCATCGACACCAGCGTGTCCATGGTGGCGGTGCCGTGCTTCAGGTTGGTCCACGCGGCCTTGTGGAAGGGGAGCGCGCCCCAGATCACGACCGGCGCGGCC
Source organism: Nocardia salmonicida NBRC 13393 (assembly GCF_001613085.1). Classification (GTDB taxonomy): domain Bacteria; phylum Actinomycetota; class Actinomycetes; order Mycobacteriales; family Mycobacteriaceae; genus Nocardia; species Nocardia salmonicida. The sequence continues at coordinate 15,280 of NZ_BDBR01000049.1, read as the reverse complement.
AGCGTCAGCGACAGCCACTGCCAGTTGGTGAACTGCAACGCCGGGATCATCGCCATCGCGATCACCGGGACGGTGAGCAGCGCCGACACGATCAGCCGGGTGCGCAGGGAGGCCGTCGGGTCCGCTTCGGCAACGGGCGTCGCGTCGGTCTCGGGCTTCTTCGGCGCGGGGAGCGCCGCGGTGTAGCCGGCCTGCTCGACGGTGGCGATCAGCTCCTCGGGGGAAACGTCACCGGTGAAGTCGACGCGCGCCTTCTCGGTCGCGTAGTTGACCGTGGCGGTGACCCCGTCGAGCTTGTTGAGCTTCTTCTCGATCCGGTTCGCGCAGGAAGCGCAGGTCATGCCACCGATCACCAGTTCTACCTGGCCGGTGCCCGGTGGGTGCGTCACGGTGGTCATGGGGTGCTCCTTCGTTCCTGATAGCAATTCTCGCTGAGAGGTCGCGGGTGAAACAGGTGGGGTCAGTGGCCGTGGCCGGGTGTGGCGTGGTCGGCGGGTGCGCTGGTCGGGGCGGGGTTGCTCGCACCGGCGGCGTTCGGCGTGGCGACCCGCACCGTGAACTCGGCGGTGCGCACCACGCCCTGGTGCTGGAAGTCGAGGAACAGGCGGTAATCGCCCGCGCTCGGCGCGTTCACCACGAAGTCGATGCCCGGCCCGGCGGGGGTGACTCCGTCGCCGGGTGCGCCTTCGGGGTGAACGTGCAGGTAGGCGAGGTCGGCGGCCCGGAGCGCCACCAGGTGGCCGTAGGCGCCGAGATAGGGCTGGAGGTCGGTGACCGGGGTGCCGTTGCGGCTGACCGAGAGCGTCACCTCCGACGCCGTACCCGGCGTGACCGCACCGTTCAGCGCGACCGTGTACTCGCCGACCTGCGCGGTGGCGGCCGGGGCGGGGAGTGCCTGCACGTCGTAATTGCCTGCCACGCGCAGATCGGCGCCGAGCGTCAGGTTCGACCCGCCCTCTGGGGTGAAATCGGCGTAGACCCGGTAGTCACCGCCCCGACTGAGGTTCAGCGGAACAGTCCAGGTCCCGGCCGGATCGAGGACGGGGTGTACGTGCTGGAAGCCCGCCATGTCGCGCCGGACCACGATCAGGTGCAGGTCCTTGTCGTGGCTGTTCACGTACTTCGTGACCGGTACGCCGTTCGCGTCGAGGATGCGAAAACTTGTCGGCGACTGCGGTGCGGTGGTGGTGTCGGGCTTGTCCAAGGCGAGCGTGTAGCCCTGATCGGTGGCGAGCAGTCCGCCCGGCAGATCGGCAGACGGCGCCGCCGCGGTCGCGTGCTCGCCGTGCCCGGCCGGTTCGGAAGGTTCCGGACCGACCAGGGCGCCGACGGCCAGAGCGATCCCGAAGACCGCCGCGAGGCCGAGGGCGAATCCGGCGAACTTGCCTGTTGCGTTCATCGGGATGCTCCGTATCCGTTCAGTCTGCGAGTCGGTTGACTTTTACCATACCCCCCTAGGGTATTTTGTCAAACGGTCGCGTCGGCCTTGTCCGCGGCCGGGGTCCGCATGGTCGCCGCGGTGACGCCCGCGCCTGCCAGGGCGAGCACGCCCGCCCCGAGGAAGGCCGCGGAATAGCCGTCGGTCAGCGCCGACGTGTCGCCGAGCTCGCTCGCGCCGAACGCCGCGGCCACCGCCGTCATGGCGGCCAGGCCGAGCGCCGAACCCACCTGGTAGCTGACGTTGACGATGCCCGAGGCCAGTCCGCCTTCCTCGGGACGCGCCGCCGAGATGGCGGTGCCGAGCGAGGGAATGAAGGCCAGCGACATACCCCCCGCGGCTATCAGCGAGGCGGGCAGCACGTCGACCCAGAAATTGCCGGTCGGCCGCACCAGCGACATCACCGCGAGGCCGAGGCCGAGCACGATCAGGCCGGTGACGATCATCGGCTTCGCGCCGAAACGCTGCATCGCCTTCGGCGCGAGAACCACCATGCCGAGCATGATCAGCGTGGTCATCGGCAGCAGTGCCGCACCCGACGGGAACGCGCTGTAACCGAGTACCTGCTGTAGGTACAGGTTGAGGAAGAACCACATCGGTACCCACGCGGCGGCCAGCGCGAACTGGGCGAAGTTGGCGGCGGCCAGGTTCGGTGCGCGGAAGATGCTCAGCCGCATGAGCGGTTCACCGCGCCGGGACTGGATCACGACGAAGCCGGCCAGCAGCGCGGCGGCCAGCGCCAGCACGCCCCATGTCTCACCCGAAGCCCAACCGACCTCCGGTGCTTGCACGATCGCATATACGGCGGCAGCCAAACCGGCTGTCACAGTGACGGATCCAGCGATATCGAGAGATCCCTTACGCGCCGGGGCAGCGGGCATCAGCAGCGGCACAGCGATCAGCGCGATCACCGCGATCGGAATATTGATGTAGAAAACCCAAGGCCAGCTGATGTATTCGGTGATCACGCCACCGAGAAACACCCCCGCGGTACCACCGGCGGGCGCGGCCGCGCCATACACCGCGAGGGCCTTGGTGAGCTCCTGCGGCGAGCCGCCGAACAGCATCATCAGCAGCGTGAGCGCCGACGGTGCGATCAGCGCCGCGCCACCGCCTTGAATCGCCCGACCCGCCAACTCGACGCCGACATTGCCCGCGGCACCGGCGACGACGGAGCCGACGCCGAGCACCACCCAGCCCGCGGCGAACACCCGGCGAGCGCCGAGCAGGTCGGAGAGCCTGCCGCCGAGCAGCAGTAGACCGCCGAACGCGACCACGTAGGCGTTGAACACCCAGGTCAGATTGCCCGGCGTGAACCCGAGTTCGGCCTGCATCTTGGGCAGTGCGATCCCGATGATCGAGGTGTCCATGATGACCATGAACTGCGCGGCGGCGATCACCGCCAGCGCCCACCACTTCCGGGTGGATTGCGATTGCGTAGTCACGACTTTCGTCCTTTCGAGCGGAATGCTTCTCGTGCTCGGTACCATACCCCCCTAGGGTATTAACCTGTCAAGCAAAAACCCGGCTCGCGTAGTGATGCGAGCCGGGTCTGAGTGCTGTCCCGAGGTGGTGCCTCGGACCTAGTCGGCGTGGAGGTTGCGCGCCGTGGGGGAGGTCGGTGTCGTGGCCGGGTCGGGGGCCGTGCCGAGGAGGCGGTCGGCGGTGCCGGAGGTGGTCACGGTGAACCAGTAGTGCTCGTTCTTGTAGTGGTGGTGGCGGTGGTTGCGCCATATTGCACGGTACAGAGCATGTTTCGGCTTGTAGTCGGTGTGGATCAGGTAGTGCGTCCACTCGTAGAGCAGGCCGAGGGTGGTGATGGTGAGCAGGAAGGTGAGGCCGAGGCCGGTGCGGGGGAAGGCGAGGAGGGCGATCGCGACCAAGGCGACGATCGTGATCAGCAGCGACTTCGGCGGGATGAAGATCAGCGGGATGTCGCGCGGGTCGACGTGGTGCTCGCGGTGTTTGCGGGCCAGTTCGCTGTCGATGGTCAGCGGGCCGAGATGTCTTGGGCGCCAGTGCAACACGGTGACATGGATGACCCATTCGATCACCGGGAACGCGGCCAGGATCAGCACGGGGACAAGAGCGTCGGTGAGCTGCCAGTCGCCGATGGCGACGCGGGTGGTCACCGCGACCACGAAGACCGCGGCGATCATCCAGGGTGACGGATGCCGGAGGAATTCGCGGGCAGCCTCGCTCAGGGGCATGCTGCGCCGGATCGCACGCGGCGAGCCGCGGTCGGGAGTTCGGCGGCGTTCGGTCGCACGGGTTTCGTCGGCGATGTCGTGCGACGTCGTTGTCGGACGGTGCTCGGTCATATCATTCCTCGGGTAATTCACGCCACGTCGAGGGCATGGATCAGGGCGGTGGTCGCCGGCTCGAGCAGTGCTCGGGCGGAATCGGCGGCCCGTTCCGGCTCGCCCGCGGCGATCGCGGCGGCCAGGTCTCGATAGGCGTCGGCATTGCCCACCTCGGCGGACATGATCGGCGCCAGCGCGGCCAAGGCGGGTTCGTAGGCGGCGCGCAGCATGGAATACATCAGCCGGAAGGCGATCGAATCGGCCAGATCGAGGATGTGGTCCCAGAATTCGAGGGCGATCAGCTGCTGGGTGAGGGGATCGGATTCGGCGACAAGGGAATCGACGGATTCGCGCAGCACCGCCAATTCGCCCCCGACCCGCGGATCGGTCGCACCTCGCGATCGAACCCGCGCGGCGGCGAGCTCGGCGATCTTCGGCCCGTTGTGCAGCCGCGCCTCGAGAATGCTGCGCGCGACCGCGGGATCGATGGAATTCCCGCGAAGCAGCAGTCGCGGCAGCACCTCCAGCCCAGCGCTGCGCCGATAGTCGAGCACAGTCGTCGCCTCGCCTTGCCGAACGGCAACCAGCCCGGCCGCGGCCAGCCGCTGCAACGCCTCCCGCACCGCGGGCCGCGAAACCCCCAACGCCTCGGCCAACTGCCGCTCGCTCGGCAATGTGCTCCCCGCCGCCAACTCCCCACCCAGCACTTCGGCGGCGATCTGCTCGAACACATCACCGGAAACCGAGCGCTTCACCACGGGAGTCCATGCCATACCCCGATAATGCGCCTTCGATGGTAAGAGGTCAAGTGGTCAGACCAGTTGCAGCCACTGAGGTGAGTATCGGCCGAGTAGAACCCCCAGGTCAGCTGGGGTCGGAGCCTCGGATGGCGGAGAGCCAGGTGAAGGCAGCGGCGGCGATCGTGGTGGTGGCGACGAAAGCGCCGAGCCCGCCGCTCATGACGTAGACCCAGAGCAGGCCGACCAGGGGAGCGCCGATCGCGGGCTGGAGATCGAGGATCAAACGGCGGGCGACCCCGAAAGCGGGTGGATCGGTGGGGCGAGTGGGGTTGTCGACGAGCTTGCCCGTCGGCTCGGTGGTGCGAACGCGGCCCGACGGGTAGAAGCGAGTGTTCCCCTGGCGGATGGATCGGCCGAGCAGTTCTAGTTCGGTCGGAGTGAGCACCGACAATGCCGGCTCATAGAAGACCGGCTGCCACACCAGACGATCACCACTGCCGATCTCCAGCCACGACCGGCTGACCAGTCGATATTGCTGCCGAACCCGTTTACCACGCACCGTTCCCATCGCAACCGACCCCGTGGGAAACACACCGAAGGCAAGCCCCAATTGATAAGCGGTGTAGGCGAGTACGGCGAGAGCGACCACGGCGAGCGCACTCAGCTGATCGATATCCGCGAACGGCACCCACGCGGCGATGACCGCGAGGGTGCCGCTCGTGACGAGCAGCGGATAGGTGAGTGCGCGCGCCGGGCCGGAACTCACTTCAGGAAGCCGACCTTGGTGTAATCGGCCGAAGCGAGGCCGAACGCGCCGAAGTTCGCCAGATTCTCGCGGGTCGCCACGGCTCCGGCGGACTGCACGAGCGGCAGCGAGAACCCTTCTTCGAAGATCATTCGATCGGCCTTGTTGGCCAATTCGATCGCCTTCTGTGGATCGAGTTCCGCGATGGTCTCCTTGATGAGCGCGTTGAGCTCAGGGGAACCGATGCTGCCGTAATTGCTCAGCTTGTTCGCCGGATCGTAGTAGTAGATCTGGGGGAGCGCACCGAGTGGGAAAATGCTCTTCATCCACGCGAATTGGGCGATATCGAAGTTGCCGGGATCGATGATGTCAGTGAAAAAGGCTGTACCCGGATAGGTTTCGATGAGCAGCTTCACCCCGATCTCCGCCAGGTTCTGCTGTGTGATCGTGGCGACCTGGACCTGTACATCGTTCTGGGCCATCACATCGCGGATCACCAGCTGACGGCCGTCCTTTTCGCGGACGTCACCGTTGAGCTTCCAGCCCAGTTCGTCGAGCATGCGGGCGGCCGCGGCCGGGTCGAAGGACACCGACTCGGCGTTGTCCTGGAAACCGGTCTGGCCGACCAGGTACAGGTGGTTGTTCAGCGGCTTCGGGTCGGTGACCAGACCGTTCTGAATGGCGGTGGCGATCGCCTGCCGATTGATGCCCTTGGAGATCGCGATGCGCAGTTTCGGATCCGCGAGCAGGGCACCGGGTGCGCCGTTGAAGGTCGTGTGCATGAACCGATTGGCCGGGGCTCGGCGAACCTGGATGCCGGGTGTATTCGTCGCGGTCTTGATCTCGTCGATGGTGCTCAACGGATCGACGGCGTCGAGTTCGTTGTTCTGCAGCGCGCTGAGTTGGGCGGCGCTGTCGAGGATGCTGTAGGTGACATTGGTGAGTTTGGGAGTGTCACCCCACCATTTCGGGTTGCGGCTGAGCACGATCCGCTGCTGGGCGCGGTCGATGGAGGTGATCATGAACGGACCCGCCGACAGCGGCATATCGTTGCGATAGAAGTCGTCGAAGGCTTGCGGTGTGGCAGTGGCCTGCTGGGGAAGCAGGGGGTTGAACAGCCCCTTCCACTCCGCGTAGTGCTCGGCGAAGGTCACGATCGCCTGCCTGTCGTCGACGCCGCGCTCGACCTTCTCGACGCTGCTGTATGCCTGGGTCGCCGACACCTTGAAAGCCGGGTCACGACCGCTCAGTGCGCCGACTTGGGAACGCAGGTCGTTCCAGGTGATCGGGGAGCCGTCGGACCACACTGCTTTCGGGTTGATCGTGTATTCGATCGTTTGCGGGTTGGTGTCGATGAGCTCGACGGAGGTGAAGTAGTTGGTATCGGTGGTGAGATTTCCGGCGGCGTCGGCGGTGATAGTTCCCGGAGTGGTCCAGCCGGTCACCTCGCTCACATAGCCATCTGAATCGACATGGCTGCTGTTGAACGTCGCCGGGAAGCCGGGAATGGCCAGCCGAAGATTGCCGCCGTCCTGCACGGCATCGCGTTCCTGCGGATTGATGTCATTGACCGAGCCGATTGTGCTCGAACCCGATTGCACGTCCGTACCGGACCCACAACCGCCGAGTACCAACGTCAAGGCGAAAACAGGTACGGCGATGCGGAGACCGGCCCGGCGTAAACGCCTGGCATGAGTAGCAGTGGTCATTTCGTGAATCCGATCTTCGTGTAGTCGTAGGTTGCCAATCCAGGGGAGCCGATGTTGGCGAGGGTGGTGCGGGCGCCGAAGCTGCCGTCGGACTGCATCAGGGGCAGGGAGTGGCCTTCTTCGAATACCTTGCGGTCGACCTGGTTCGCGAGGTCGATGGACTTCTGTGGGTCCAGTTCGGTGAGGGTTTGTTCGATGAGAGCGTTGAGTTCGGGGGAGCCGATGCGGCCGTAGTTGGCTTGAAGGTCGGTGGGGTCGTAGTAGTAGATCTGGCGGATGCTGCTCAGCGGGAAGGGGTCGCCCTCGTAGACGTACTGGGCGGCGTCGAAGTCGCCGGGCTGGATGACATCGGTGAACAGACCGGCGGCGGGCTTGGTGTCGATGTTCAGCTGCACGCCGATGGCGGCCAGGTTCTGCTGGATGATCTGGGCGATCTGGACCCAGGTGGGGTCGTTGTACATGACGTCGCGGATGACCAGTTTGCGGCCGTCCTTCTCGCGTACCTCGCCGTTGAGTTTCCAGCCGAGGTCGTCGAGTTGCTTTGCCGCGGCGGCGGGGTCGAAGCCGAGACTGTTGTCCTGGTACCCCTTTTGGCCCTGGAGGAAGACATGGTTGTTCAACGGCTTCGGGTTCTCGACCAGCCCGTTCTGCATCGCGTTGACGATCCCCTGACGGTCGATGGCCTTCGAGATGGCCACGCGGACGCCTTCTTCGGCCAGGATCGAGCCGGGTGCGCCGTTGAACGTGATGTGGCGCCAGCGATTACCGGGAGCACGACGTACCACCAGTCCCTCGGTGCCACGCACCGTCTTCACATCGTCGAGGGTGGTCAGGCGAATGAGGTCGAGTTCGTTGTTCTGCAACGCCTGGACCCACGATGTGGCGTCGAGCACGCTGTAGGTGATGGTGTCGAGCACGGGCTTGTCGCCCCACCACTTCGGGTTGCGACCCAGGGTGATTCGACCCTGAGCGCGGTCGGTGGCGCTGACGACGAACGGCCCGGCGGTGAGCGTGATCGCATCGGTGAGGCTGGTGTTGAAGGCCTCCGGCGTGCCGGTCACCGACTTCGGGTAGAGGGCGGAGTTGCCGGAGAACTGACCGCGCCAGTCGGCGTAGGGCTTGCTGAAGGTGAGGACGGCCTGTTGGTCGTCGACACCTCGCTCCACCTTGTCGACGAATTCGAAACCGTTGGTGATCGCGATCAGATAGCTCTTGTCCCGGCCGCTCAGCGCGTGCGCTTGCGAGGCGAGGTCTTCCCAGGTGATCGGCGAACCGTCCGACCAGACGGCTTTCGGATTGATCGAATACGTCACCTGCATCGGATCGGAGCCGGTCAGCTGGATATCGGTGAAGAAGTCGGTGTCGATGCTGAGCTGGCCCGCCGCGTCGATCTCGTAGGACCGCGGCAGCATCGCGCGCACGATGTAGCCGATCTCGCCGTTGTTGCCGTCATTGGAGAGGATGTTCCAGTTGGCGGGGTAGCCGGTGGTGGCCAGGCGCAGGTTGCCGCCCTCGCGGAGTTGGTCGCGTGGGGTGGGGTTCACGTCGCTGGTGGTGCCGATCGCATCGCTGAGACCGGTGGCCGATTCATCGGCGCCGCCACACCCCGCCACGATCATCCCGGCCGCCACTACCACTGCGGCACAGCGCAATCGGGCTCCACGTGCGTGCATGCGTCGGGTTCTCATGGCACCTCCTGCTCGGGTCCTACCCGCTGACGACGGGTTCCGGTACGGCCGCGATGAGCGAGCGCGTGTATTCGTGCTGAGGATCGGCGAAAATCTGCTCGGCCGGGCCGGATTCGACGATCTTGCCCTGCAACATCACCGCGATGTCGTGGGCGAGATTGCGCACCACCGAGAGGTCGTGGGAGACGAACAGGTAGGACAGGCCGTGCTCGGCCTGCAGGTCGCGCAGCAGGTTGAGCACGCCCGCCTGGATCGAGACGTCCAGAGACGAGACGGGTTCGTCGAGTATCAGCAACTGGGTGTCCAGGGCCAGCGCGCGGGCGATGCTGACGCGCTGTTTCTGGCCGCCGGAGAAGTCCGATGGGTAGCGATCGGCGTGTTCGGGACGTAATCCCACCTGCCGCAACAACTCCGGCACCCGGCGATTGACCTCTTCGCGCGACCGGCCATCGATGCGCAGCGGTTCGGCGAGGACGTCGAAGATCGGCAGGCGGGGGTCGAGGGAGGAGCTGGGGTCCTGGAAGACGATCTGCATCTTGCGGCGGATCTCGCGGGTGCGCGCCTTGGTGAGGGTGGCGACGTCGTTGCCGAGCACCTCGATGCTGCCCGACTGCGGTCGCGCGAGGTCCATGATCTGCGACAGGGTCGTCGACTTGCCCGAACCGGATTCGCCGACCAGCGCGAGGGTGCGGCCCGCGCGGACCGAGAAGCTGATGCCGTCCACCGCGCGGACCTCGCCGGTGCGGCGGCGCAGCAGCACGCCGGAGGTGAGGGGGAAGGTCTTCACCAGGTCGGTGACGCGCAGGACCACCTCGTCGTCGGTGCGGTCGGGGTGGGCCGGGGTCGGGATCTCCTCGCGGTAGGCCTCGAAGAGCTGGTGGCTGCCGACCTCGGCCGTGCGGATGCAGGCCACCGAGTGGCCGGGGCTCACCTTCTCCAGCGGGGGCTCGGCGGCGACGCAGTCGCTGATCGCGACCGGGCAGCGCGGCGCGAACGAGCAGCCGGGCGGCAGGGCGTGCATGGCGGGCGGAGCGCCGAGGATGGGGATCAGCGGGGTGCGCGGCGGGCCGTCCATGCGCGGGATGGAGCCGAGCAGGCCGACGGTGTACGGCATGCGCGGCGCCGCGAAAAGCTCTGCGACCGGCGCGGTTTCGACGACCTTGCCCGCGTACATCACCGCGACCCGGTCGGCGACGGTGGCCGCGATGCCCATGTCGTGGGTGATCATGATGACGCCCGCGCCGGTGATATCGCGCGCCTCGCGCAGCAGGGTGAGGATCTGCGCCTGCACCGTCACGTCGAGCGCGGTGGTCGGTTCGTCGCAGATGATCAGGGCGGGATCGTTGGCGATGGCCATGGCGATCACCACGCGCTGGCGCATGCCGCCGGAGAACTCGTGCGGGAACGCCCTGGAACGAGCCCTCGCGTCGGTGATGCCGACGAGTTCGAGCAGCTCGACCGCCCGCTCGCCCGCTTCCTTGCGGCTCATCTTCCCGTGCGCGAGCAGGGCTTCCGCGATCTGATCACCGACGCGATACACCGGGGTCAGCGCGGAGAGCGGATCTTGGAAGACCATGCTGATCGAGGAACCGCGCAGCTTCGACATCTGCTTGTCGCCGAGGCCGAGTAGTTCGCGGCCGCGCAGGCGCACCGATCCCTGCACCCGTGCCTGGTCGGGCAGCAGGCCGATCACCGCGAGCGAGGACACCGACTTGCCCGAACCGGACTCGCCGACGATGGCGAGTACCTCGCCGTCGGCGACGGTGTAGTTCACCCCGCGCACGGCCTCGACGCGGCCTTCTTCGCCGGGGAACGAGACCCTCAGATCGGTGACCTCGAGCAGGGGTGCGGTCGACGCGGTCATCGCTTCTCGGCTTTCTGCAACTCCACCTGCGCCTCGGTCTTGTACTCGGCGACCTCCTTGCGAGCCTTGCGCGCGCCACGGGCGCCGGGGTCGAAGGCGTCACGAAGACCGTCGCCGACCAGGTTGGCGCTCAACACGATCGTGATCAGCAGGCCACCGGCGAACAGGAACAACCACGGGTAGGTGAGCGCCGATTTGGTGCCGGACGCGATCAGCGAACCCAACGACACATCCGGCGGCTGCACACCGAAACCGAGGAAGCTCAAACCGGTTTCGGCGCTGATCGCCGCGCCGACCGCGAGGGTGGTGTCGATGATCAGGATCGAGGCGATGTTCGGGATGATGTGACTGAGAATCACGGTGCGGGTCGGTGCGCCCATATACCGTGCGGCACGGACGAATTCGCGATCACGCAGGCTCATTGTGAGGCCGCGGATGATGCGCGCGGCGATCATCCAGCCGAACACGCTCAGCAGCACGATCAGGATCGCGATCGAGCCCGAACCCTTGGTGCGTGGCGCGAACAGCGCGATGATGATGAAACTGGGGACCACCAGCAACAGATCGACGAACCACATGATCGCGCGGTCGGGCCAGCCGCCGAGCAGTCCGGCCACCGCGCCCGCCGTCGCGGCGATGACGCTGGAGCAGATCGCCACGCAGAAACCGATGATCAGGGACTTCTGCAGTCCTCGCATGGTCTGGGCGAGCACATCCTGACCGATCTGGGTGGTGCCGAACGGGTGCTCGAGGCTCGGCGGCTTCAGCAGCGCCTTGTAGTCCATCTGCTGGTAGTCCCACGGCAGCAGCGGCGGCAGCACGAAACTGGCCACGAACATCAGCACCAGGATCACCGCACCGACCACGGCGGGCTTGTTGCGCAGGAAGCGTCGCCACACCAGTTTGCGGCGACCGGCCGCGGCGATCTCGGGCGCGCCGACGGCGATGAGTTCGGTTTCGGTCATGAGACACGCACCCTCGGATCGAGCAGGGCAAGGACGACATCGGAGAGCAACCCCGACACCAGCACCACCAGGCCGGCGAACGCTGTCACCGTCACCACCACATAGAGGTCCTGGGAGTTGATCGAATCGATCAGCCATTCGCCGACACCGTGCCAGCCGAAGATCTTCTCGACGAAGGTGGCGCCGGTGATCAGGGCGCCGAGACTGTAGGCGAACAGCGTCGCCATCGGGATCAGCGCGGTGCGCAGGCCGTGTTTATAGAGCGCGTGATTGCGGGTCAGGCCCTTGGCTCTCGCTGTTCGGATGAAATCGCTGCCGAGCACATCGAGCATGGCGTTGCGCTGGTAACGGCTGTAGCCGGCCATGGCGCCGAGCGCCAGCGCCAAGGTGGGCAGCACCAAATGCTGTGCGCGGTCGACCATTTGGTTCCAGAACCCGTTGACCTGCGTGGCAGACGTTTCGCCGGTGTAGAGGAAGATCTGCGTCCCGGTCATCGTATTCACCTGCAGTGCGCCGTATTTCAACAGCGTCGCCAGCAAGAAGATCGGTGTCGAGATGATCAGCAGCGACAGCACGGTCGAGAAATAGTCGCTGAACTTGTACTGCCGGATCGCCCCCGCCGCACCGATCAGCACGCCGAGCACGGTGCCGATGACCGAACCGAGAATCAGCAGCCGCAGACTCACCGCCACCCGTCTGCCCAGTTCCTCGCTCACCGGCTGCCCGGCCAGGGTGGTCCCGAAATCGCCGTGCACGACGCCGCCCAGCCAGGTGAGATAGCGCTGTGGGATCGGCTCGTCGAGATGCAACTGGTCGGCTTTCGCGTCGATCACCGACTGCGGCGGGCGCGGGTTGCGCTGCTCGAGGCTCTCGAGCGGGTTGAATGTGAGTGAGGCGAGGCTGAAAGTCAGAAATGATGCCAGCAGAAGGAGCACAACGTAGTTGAGTGTGCGCCGCACCAAGAAGCCGGTCATCAGTCCCCTCTGGATCGGGTAATCAGGCCCTGATCATAGGGACAGTCCGTCGTCCTCGCGTGGCGACGTGCGGCAGGATAGACGGGATGACGAACCTGCACCCGAAACCGCAGCTGGTGGCCAGCGACGTCGACGGCACATTGATCGACGACTCCGACAAGGTTTCGGCGCGCACCAAGGCCGCCGTCGGAGCGCTCGTCGCCGACGGCGCCACCTTCGTGCTCGCCACCGGCCGCCCGCCCCGCTGGATCGACCCGGTCGTCAGCGAACTCGGGTACGCACCGCTCGCGATCTGCGGAAACGGCGCGGTCATCTACGACAGCGCGACCGATCGGGTGCTGTCCAGTCACACCCTCGACGTCGACACGTTGAGCTGGCTGGCCGAAGTCGCCGAACACGCGCTGCCCGGTTGTGGGCTGGCGACCGAACGGGTCGGGGCCAGCGCCCACGACGCCGTGACCCAGCAGTTCGTCAGCTCGCCGACCTACGAACACGCCTGGCTCAATCCCGACGACACCGTCGTCTCGCACGCCGAGGTCATCGACTCCCCCGCGATCAAGATGCTCATCCGGCTCAGCTCGGCCCGCAGTTCCGAGATGCGCGCCGCCCTCGCCCCGCTCATCGGCGACCGCGCCGAGATCACCTATTCCACCGAGAGCGGGCTGATCGAGTTGGCGGTGCCGAAGGTGACGAAGGCGTCCGGACTGGCCGAGGTGGCCCGACGGATCGGCGTCGAGAATTCGTCGATCGTGGCGTTCGGCGACATGCCCAACGATGTGCCGATGCTGGCGATGGCCGGGCACGGCGTCGCGATGGGCAACGCGCACCCGGAGGCTCGGGCGGCGGCGGACGAGGTGACCGGCAGCAATATCGACGACGGTGTGGCGATGGTGCTCGAGCGCTGGTGGCGATAGCTCCGACGACACAGTAAAACGGCCGGTGCCCCTCGCTCGGAGGGTGCACCGGCCGTTCTTCGCCGTGACCGGGTTCAGCCGGTCGGGGCGGGCTCGGGGGCAGGCGGGTCAGCCGGGGCTTGTTCGACAGGTGCCGGTTCGACCGGGGGAGCCTGCTGTTCGGCGGGTACCGATGGAGCTTCGGTCGGGGCAGGCACGGCAAGTTCGAGCGTGGGGTGGGTCGCCGCCTGCCCTGGCTTCGGCTGTCCGTTCATTTCCTGCTTGTAGGTCTCGTCGTAGGTCTTCCAGAACGTGGTGACGATGCCCGTGAGCTCGTTGAGCACCAGCGAACCGTGCTGGAAATCGGTGCGGAGACCGTTCGGGACCAGGTAGGAGCTGGCGGTCGGCAGACCGAGCACGCCCGAGTCCGCGCCGAGGCTCAGATAGCGGTCGAGAATCGCGCCGACCACCTCGAACACCTCACCGCCCTCGTCCGCGAAGACGAAACCGTTGGCGAACTTCGCGTACTGACGGCCCTGCGCGCCCGCGATCAGGTCCGACTGCGGCGCGCCGAGCGGCCCGTCGACCCCGCCCTTGGCCACCCAGTGCTTGGCGATCGCGTTGTCGCCGGACAGGCCGAGGAACTTGTCGACCATCGCGCCCAGCTCGGCCATGTTCCCCTGCGGGGCACGGGCCTGCTGACTCGGCGGACGATTCGCCGTCGGGGGGGAGGTATAGGTGCCGGAATTGCCCGCCGCGATCCCGCGGATGCGATCCATCAGCGCGTAGGCGGCGTCGCCGGGGCAGTCGGTGTTGCCGACATCGCGGTGGGCGAACACCACCGGCAGGTCGACCGCTTCGTCGTACGCGTACGGGGTGAACTCGGTGCCCTCGGAGTACATCGTGGTCGTGCCCTTGGGGTTGATCCCGGCGAGCTTGGCCCGCCAGCCGATGAACTTGCCGATCGCATTGAGCGACTCGTTGCTCGGGTCCTCGTTCTCGTAGTTGCCCATCAGCGCCACACCGGCGGTGTTCTCGTTGAAACCACCCGCGTGCGCGCCCTGCACCGCGCGGTCGAGGCCACCGTAGCGGCCTTCGAAGATCTGGCCGTACTGGTCGACCAGGGCGTTGTAGCCGATGTCGCACCAGCCGAGCGTTTCGGCGTGATAGGCGTAGATCGCGCGGACGATCCCCGCCGATTCGGAGCGGCTGTAGTCGTTGCGACCGGCCGTGTGGTGCACGGTGATGCCGCCGACGCCGTCGTCGTAGGTGGGTTCCTGGCAGCGGATCGACTCGTCGGCACCCCATTGCGCGCGGGTGATGACCCTCGGCCCGCCACCGGGCAGCGCCGCGGCGACGTCGTTGAGCGCGGCATCGATCGCGGCCCGGCCCGGATTGATCAGGACGGCCTTGAGCGCGGCCTCGGTGAGGTGGGCCGGGTCGTGGTCGGGGCCCGCGGCGGGCTTGCGGGTGACCAGCATCTGCACCGCGGTGGTCTCGCCGACGTAGATCGGTTCGGTGCCGGTCGGTGCGTCGGCGGGGGTCTGATCGGTTGCCCTGGTGTCGACCGGATCGGCGTTGTACCAGGGGCCCCAGTTGCCGTCCAGCTGGCGAGCCCGGAGCTTGGTTGTGGTGTTGACCAGGTCGCGGGCGGTGACGGCGACCATGCTGAACGGCGTGTCCTGGGTGATCTCCTTGACCTGCGCGCCCACCTGGTCGATGACGTCGGAGCCGACCGCGCCGGGGGAGAGGGCGGGGGTGTCGGGGGTGGTGCCGGGTTCGAGATTCTCCGGGTCAGCGATGAACGCGGCTCCGGTGGAGCGGCTTTGGGCTACCGGCGCGCCGGCGGGCGGTGCGGCGGGCGCCGGTGTGGCCGATGTCGGTGCCGGTGGGGCGGGAGCCGCGGGTGCGGCTGGAGGCTCGGGGGCCGGGGCGGGTGCGGCCGGAGCCGCCGGCGCGCC